>NZ_JAWXYB010000018.1:727500-1927500 GCF_033842475.1 Acidiphilium acidophilum
TATGTTCAGGCATTCGTGATGATGTCTGTGCATGGTGGGCCGTCAAATTTATTGGCTGCGTAAGTGGTTGGTAAAGGCGATGGTGAGTTGAGATTGTAAGTGAATGAAGGGCATTCAGTGGATGCCTTGGCACCAGGAGGCGATGAAGGACGTGGCACGCTGCGAAAAGCCACGGGGAGCCGCGAGCAGGCGTTGATCCGTGGACATCCGAATGGGGAAACCCACCCGCAAGGGTATCTGCAACTGAATACATAGGTTGCAGAGGCGAACCCGGGGAACTGAAACATCTCAGTACCCGGAGGAAAAGACATCAAACGAGATTCCGTTAGTAGTGGCGAGCGAACGCGGAACAGGCCAGTGGCTTGTGATCGAGCAGCAGAACGGATTGGAAACTCCGGCCATAGCGGGTGATAGCCCCGTATGCGAAGCGAGATTGCAGGTCCTTGAGTAGGGCGGGACACGTGAAATCCTGTCTGAATATGGGGGGACCACCCTCCAAGCCTAAATACTCCCTGGTGACCGATAGTGCACAAGTACCGTGAGGGAAAGGTGAAAAGCACCCCGACGAGGGGAGTGAAAGAGACCTGAAACCGGATGCCTACAAGCAGTCGGAGCCGCATCTGCGGTGACGGCGTACCTTTTGTATAATGGGTCAGCGAGTTTCTGTTTGCAGCGAGCTTAAGCCGATAGGCGTAGGCGTAGCGAAAGCGAGTCTGAATAGGGCGCTTAGTTGCAGGTAGAAGACCCGAAACCGAGTGATCTAGCCATGGCCAGGCTGAAGGTGCGGTAACACGCACTGGAGGGCCGAACCCACGCCTGTTGAAAAAGTCGGGGATGAGCTGTGGCTAGGGGTGAAAGGCCAATCAAACTCGGAGATAGCTGGTTCTCCGCGAAATCTATTGAGGTAGATCGTCGTGTGTATGCCTTCGGGGGTAGAGCACTGGATGGGCTAGGGGGACCCAAAGTCTTACCAAACCTAACCAAACTCCGAATACCGAAGTGTCTTGCGCGGCAGACAGACGGTGGGTGCTAAGGTCCATCGTCGAGAGGGAAACAGCCCAGACCACCAGCTAAGGTCCCCAAATTGTGGCTAAGTGGGAAAGGATGTGGGAATTCCATAACAACCAGGAGGTTGGCTTAGAAGCAGCCATCCTTTAAAGAAAGCGTAATAGCTCACTGGTCTAATAGAAATCCTGCGCCGAAGATGTAACGGGGCTAAAGCCACATACCGAAGCTGTGGGTGCATGATCTCGTCAGGGTTCATGCGCGGTAGCGGAGCGTTCCGTAGGCCTGTGAAGGGAGATGGGGTGACCCCTCCTGGAGGTATCGGAAGTGCGAATGCTGACATGAGTAGCGACAAACAGAGTGAGAAACTCTGTCGCCGAAAGTCCAAGGGTTCCTGCGCAAGGTTAATCCGCGCAGGGTGAGCCGGCCCCTAAGGCGAGGGCGAAAGCCGTAGTCGATGGGAAGGGGGTGAATATTCCTCCGCCTGCTGGAAGTGACGAATGCGAGATGTTGTTCGGTCTTATTGGATTGACCGGGCTTTTTGAGCATTCCAGGAAATAGCTCCAGCGTATAGACCGTACCCTAAACCGACACAGGTGGACTGGTAGAGTATACCAAGGCGCTTGAGAGAACGATGTTGAAGGAACTAGGCAAATTACTCGCGTAACTTCGGGATAAGCGAGACCCGTATGTGGGCAACCATGTGCGGGTGGCACAAAAGAGGGGGTAGCGACTGTTTAGTAAAAACACAGGGCTCTGCGAAGTCGAGAGACGACGTATAGGGTCTGACGCCTGCCCGGTGCCGGAAGGTTAAGAGGAGGTGTGCAAGCACTGAATTGAAGCCCCGGTAAACGGCGGCCGTAACTATAACGGTCCTAAGGTAGCGAAATTCCTTGTCGGGTAAGTTCCGACCTGCACGAATGGCGTAACGACTTCCCCACTGTCTCCAGCATCGGCTCAGCGAAATTGAATTCCCCGTGAAGATGCGGGGTACCCGCGGTCAGACGGAAAGACCCTATGAACCTTTACTGCAACTTTGCAGTGGCATCAGAAGAGTGCTGTGTAGGATAGGCGGGAGGCATTGAAGCATGGGCGCTAGCTTGTGTGGAGCCAACCTTGAAATACCGCCCTGCGCGCTTTTGATGTCTAACCGCGGCCGGTTATCCCGGTCCGGGACCCTGCATGGTGGGCAGTTTGACTGGGGCGGTCGCCTCCTAAAGAGTAACGGAGGCGCGCGATGGTGGGCTCAAGCCGGTCGGACATCGGCTGCTGAGTGCAATGGCATAAGCCCGCCTGACTGCGAGAACGACAGTTCGAGCAGAGACGAAAGTCGGCCATAGTGATCCGGTGGTTCCACGTGGAAGGGCCATCGCTCAACGGATAAAAGGTACTCTAGGGATAACAGGCTGATCTCCCCCAAGAGTCCACATCGACGGGGAGGTTTGGCACCTCGATGTCGGCTCATCACATCCTGGGGCTGGAGCAGGTCCCAAGGGTTCGGCTGTTCGCCGATTAAAGTGGTACGTGAGCTGGGTTTAGAACGTCGTGAGACAGTTCGGTCCCTATCTGCCGTGGGTGTTGGAGACTTGAGAGGATTTGTCCCTAGTACGAGAGGACCGGGATGAACATACCTCTGGTGCATCGGTTGTCACGCCAGTGGCACAGCCGAGTAGCTAAGTATGGACGGGATAACCGCTGAAAGCATCTAAGCGGGAAACCCACCTCGAAAATAGGTCTCCCTGAGGGTCGTGATAGACCATCACGTCGATAGGCCGGGTGTGTAAGAGTGGTAACACTCTCAGCTAACCGGTACTAATCACCCGATAGAACTTTCAATCATCTACAACCCACCCCCACCATGCACAGACATCAACACACACAAACAACAAAACGCACCAACCCAATCCACCAACCCATCGAACCCTCGATAGGCTGGACGACCTGGTGGCCATTGCGGGGAGCCCGCACCCGATCCCATCCCGAACTCGGCCGTGAAAACCCCCAGCGCCCATGGTACTGTGCCTCAAGGCACGGGAGAGTAGGTCGCCGCCAGGTCCTCCAACCTATCGATCAACAAAACACACAAATATACCCACACCCGCGGGGTGGAGCAGCCCGGTAGCTCGTCAGGCTCATAACCTGAAGGTCATCAGTTCAAATCTGGTCCCCGCAACCACTTTTACCGAACTAAAGAACAAATCAGAACCACCACCAAAAGCCGCCCCAACAAGGGTGGCTTTTGGCGTTTTGGGAACCGCCGTACCGCCATCAAGCGCCAGTGCTCGCTGCGGCGGCTCCGGTTTTTTGGACAGTTGTTTAAGCTAAGGCGCAATTACCCACCCCCTATCAACATGAGGCTTGTGCTTGGGTATCGGGCCGCGTTTAGGTCAGGGCGTTGACGATCACGGCGAAGGGGTTTGCGCCGCTGAGCCTTGCGGTGTCGACGGTAGTGCGGACGTCCGCTTCGGCTTCGGCGGCCCACATGGCTCGATAGCCGTTGGTGACCTTTCGCTGGATCACGCACGGTCTGAGTTTGCGCTCGGACGTGTTGTTCGTTGCCTCGACCCGGCCGGGATAATCGCAAAAGGTGAGAAGCTGGCTTCTCGCGCGCCCGATCTTGGCCTGGAGTTGCCGGGCGAGGTCGCATTGGGTCGTCACCGTCAGCAATACCGTCAACTGACCTTCCAGTTCCCGCTTTTTCCTCGCCAGCGTCGAGGCGGTGAAAGTGGCGACCTCCTTGGCCAGATCGAACGCGCGTCCCAGCCAAAGCCTGAATCGGAAGGGCAGATCGTCGGAACCATGCTCGAACGCGAACGCCGTGTCGCGCGCCAGATGCGCCAGGCAGGTCTGATGCCGTTCGCCATGCTTTTGCTGCGCCGAATAGCGATCCGAAATCCAAACCGCCGGCTTATGACCCCCCATCATCTCGTCGGCGACGCGGGCAGCGCGCGAATAATCGGGCTGATGCACCACCGCATCCTTGCAGTGGAAGACCCAGTGATAAGAATTCGTCCCCTCGATCCGGACGCCGGTTTCATCACTGGCCACGATCTGAGCCGCGCGCAAAACGACCTTCGCCTTTTCGGCCTCGACTTTGAACCGGATATGCGAGCGGATGAACATGTTCATCAACGCGCCCTCGCTCACGACCAGCCCAAAAGCGTCGCGGAACAAGCCGCTCAAACGCTCATAGGACAGCGCCTGGAAGCCTTTGAAATAGACCGCCAGCGCATGAATGCGCAGCCCGAACGGCGTCGTCGTCGCGATTGCGGGCGCCGGCACCTTCGCTCGCGAACCGCAATGCGCGCAGCGGCAGGCGAAGCGACGGTGGCGGATGACATAGGGTTTGACAGGCGGGATTTCGATCTCGTCGTATTCGCCGATCAATTCCATCGCGGCGTCCAACGAAAACGCCCCGCCGCACTGCTCGCAAATCCCCGGCACATGGTCACGAAACTCGTCGGGATCGTCGGCCAACTGCCGATTGTGCGGCTCATGCCCCAGCTTCGCCCCACCGGGCCGGGAATTCTCCCGCTTCTCCTTCTTGTCCGTCGACGGCGGCTTGGACGACGTGCGCGAATTCTTCTCCGGCCGCTGAAGCCGCAGCACCAATTCGATCAGTTGCTCCTTGCTCAGCTGCTGCAAATCACTGCGGTCCATCCCGCCATGGATTCAGAGATCCACGTCCGTGGCAAGGGGGGATGGGTAATTACCCCGTCGCTTACCCGGCATCGGGTGCGGGGGCAGGTAAGCAAAAAAGGCCCCGAAGGACCGCTTTAATGCCTTGATTTCGTTTATAAAATCTGGAGCGGGCGAAGGGATTCGAACCCTCGACCCCAACCTTGGCAAGGTTGTGCTCTACCCCTGAGCTACGCCCGCGTCCGGTGCTCTGATACTGAGCTCTGCCCGACTTGGCAAGCCACCTACCATAGCCAATCAGGGGAATCGGGTGAACGCCCTAGCTGGTGACGAGTTTGGCGAGGAATTCATCGTCCCAGGCGGCGACCTTTGCGGTGGTGCCGGTAGGTTGGACAGGTTCCGGGGGAGAATAAGCTAAAGCTGGTTTCCCGGTTTGTGGTGAACATGATCCCCGGAAACAAATTCAGAATCAATCCTTCGGTTGCTGTGGCGCTGTGAAGCTTGTGGGCAGCCGCCGACCTGTGGGCAAGGCGGGGAAAACCCCCTTCGTTTTTCCCGGCTTGCCCACAGGGGACCGCGTCTTCGCGGTCAGGCGGGGATCGGCGCAGCCGACTGTCCACAAATTCACAGCGTCTCGCCTCCATCGGGTTACGCCGCCTTCGCCATGGCCGCAGCGGTCGACCCGAAATATGCCTCGTCCGGCGTCTGCCAGTTCAACGCCTGGTGCGGTCGTCGCCGATTATACCAGTCGAAGAATTCGCTCAGGCTGCGCTTTTGTTCAATGCCGGTCGCAGCCGGACGCAGGTAGACCCACTCATGCTTTACCGTCCACCAGAGCCGCTCGACGAAGATATTGTCGTGACAGCGCCCGCGCCCGTCCATGCTGATCTGCACGCCGTGCTCGCGCAGCACCTTGGTGAACTCCTCGCTGGTGAACTGCGATCCCTGGTCGGAGTTGAAAATCTCTGGCCTGCTGAACCGCGCCAGCGCCTCACGCAGCGCCTTGATGCAGAACCCCACCGTGAGCGTATTGGACAACCGCCATGCCAGAACCCTCCGGGTCGACCAGTCCAAGATCACGACCAGGTACAGAAACCCCTGACGCATTGGGATGTAGGTGATGTCGGTTGACCAGACCTGATTGGACCGGTCGATCACCTTGTCGCGCAGCAGATAGGGGTAGATCTTGTGCTCGTGGTTGGGCTTGCTTGTGTCGGGCTTTGGCCGGACCGCGCAGAGGCCGAGTTTTTCATCAAGCGCCGTATCCGCCGGCGACCGACCGAAATTCCCTCTCGCCCCAACGCTACCTGCAACCGGCGGCTGCCGTAGACCGGATAATCGGTGAAAATCCGCTCAAGACGGGCCAGCAGATCGAGCTCTTCCGCCGGCTCCGCCTGCGGACGATGATAAAAACTGCTGCGCGCAACACCCAGAAGGGCGCATTGCCGGTTGATGGACAGCTCCGCATTCGGCGCGATCATCGCCCGCCTCTCAGCAGTCGGGAGATGGCGGGCTGCCCGGCAAGAAAATCCCGTTCAACCTGCAACTGGCCGATCTTGCGGTGCAGATCATCGATCATCTTCTGTGCGTCCTCGGCAACGGCCGCCTTGTTGCCGCGCTCGAATAATTCCCCTGCGCGCTTCACCAACTCCTGCTTCCACGCGCTGATCATCGTCGCATGAACCCCAAATTCAGCCGACAACTCCGCCAGGGTCTTCTCCCCCGACAGCGCCGCCATCGCCACACGAGCTTTGAATTCCGCCCCGTGCTGCTTCCTCTTTACACCCATCTCTGGCTCCTCTCTCGACCGGCCAGCCTTAGCTTAAACAACTGTCCAAAAAACCGGAGCCGCCGCAATCGTCGGCGGTTCGATGATCTGGTGCAAGCCATGGGGCTCACGGGGATCAGCAAGAGCACCGTCAGCAAGCTCTCCAAAGATATCGACGACCGCGTCAACGCCTTCCTCGACCGCCCCCTTATCGGCGACCGGCCCTATCTCTGGCTCGATGCCACCTATCTTAAGCAACGCGAAGGGGGTCGCATCGTCTCAGTCGCGGCGATAATCGCTGTGGCAGCGAATACCGAGGGAAAGCGCGAGATCGTCGGCCTGCACATCGGGCCGTCCGAAGCCGAAACCTTCTGGGCAACCTTCCTTAAGAGCTTGGTCCGCCGCGGCCTGCGCGGCACCAAGCTGGTCATCTCCGATGCGTTCGATCGCCCAGTGACTCACCACCCTCGATCGGGCGATCGGATATTATTCGGCGCAGCCTTACCAGGGTGTCGAGACCCTGATCGAGGCGACTTATCAGGCCCAGATCACACCCTGGTGGCAGATCCAGCCCGATATCCAGTATGTCATCAAACCCGGCGGCGGCATTCCCGATCCGGTCGATCCCGCGCATACGCTGCGCAACGAGTTGGTGATTGGAATTCGGACCAACATCACGTTCTTAGCCGCCATTGACCTTCCGATCATGGGAATGCCTACATAGGCGGGGTACCGAGGACGAAACCGATGGATCAGACCGTTTCACCCGATGCCATCCAGGCCACCTCAAAAGGTGATGCCACTTCCTATGATCTCGCGATCGAGGGCATGACCTGCGCCTCCTGCTCGGGGAGGGTGGAGCGCGCCCTGCGCAAACTGCCAGGCGTGGATGAGGCAAGCGTCAATCTCGCGAGCGAAACAGCACGCGTCACAGGCCATGGTGTTAGCCGCGACGTTCTGATCGCCGCAGTCGAAAAGGCCGGCTATGGCGCGCGCGGCATCGATCCCACGGCACCGGACGATGCCGTGCGCCACGACCAGGCCGCACGGCGCGACGTGATCGACCTCGTTGCCGCCGCAACCCTGACGGCACCCCTGATCGTTACCATGATCGCCGAGCTTGCCGGTCTGCACTGGATGCTACCGGGTTGGCTCGCCCTCGCTTTTGCCACGCCGGTGCAGTTCTGGATTGGCGGGCGTTTCTACGTCGCGGGCTTCAAGGCACTGCGCGCCGGAGCCGCGAATATGGATGTGCTGGTCGCGCTCGGCACGTCGGCGGCCTATTTCATGAGCCTCTATCTGCTGATCCGTGCATGGCTCGGCGGCGGCACGCCGGACCTGTATTTCGATTCCTCCGCGGTGGTGATCACCCTGATCCTCGCCGGTCGCATTCTGGAGTCTCGCGCGCGGCGGGAAACCGGCGCTGCCCTGCGCGCCCTGACAGCCCTGCGTCCCGATCGCGCCATCCGGCGTGCGCCCGACGGCAGCGAACGCGACATTCCCACTGCCGATCTCCGGCGTGGCGATATCGTGGTGATCCGGCCCGGTGCGCGCATCGCGGTGGATGGAGTGATCCGCGAGGGGGAAAGCCAGGTCGATCTTTCGATGATCACCGGCGAGAGCATTCCCGTCGCTCGTGGTCGGGGCGATGCCGTCACCGGCGGCGCGATCAACGGGGACGGGCTGTTGCTGGTCGAAACCACGGCGGTCGGTGCGGAAACCACGCTGGCCCGCATCGTCCGGCTGGTCGAGACGGCTCAGGCCGCCAAAGCGCCGATCCAGAAGCTGGTCGACCGGGTAGCAGCGGTATTCGTCCCCGCCGTGCTCGCCATTGCGCTCGTGACTTTGATCGCCTGGCTGATGGTTGGGCTCACGCCGGAAACCGCGATCCTGCGTGCTGTGGCCGTGCTGGTGATCGCCTGCCCCTGCGCCCTTGGCCTCGCCACGCCGACCGCGATCATGGCGGGAACCGGTGTGGCGGCGGGCCACGGCATTCTGATTCGCGATGCCGAAACCCTCGAGCGCGCCCGCACGGTCGATACCATCGCCTTCGATAAAACCGGCACGCTCACCGAGGGCAAGCCGGATATCATCGCGCTCGATGCCGCCACCGGTAGCGATCCGGCGACTGTCCTCAGGCTTGCGGCGGGCCTGCAACGCGGGAGCGATCATCCGCTTGCCCAAGCCGTGATCCGCCGTGCCGCCGCTGAAACTGTTACCATTCCTGCAGCCACCGAAGTTCAGTCCCGCCCGGGTCGCGGTGTGCAGGCGGTGATCGAGGGGCAGGCGCTCGCGCTGGGGAGCATCCGCCTCATCGACGAAGCCGGCATTGTGCTCGAAGCCCCGCTGGCCGCGCGCGCGAAGGCGCTCGAAGCGGATGGCCGTACCATTTCGTGGCTGATCGATCGCGGAGAGCGCCGCGTGATCGGCCTGATCGCTTTCGGTGACGCCCTCAAGCCCACCGCCGCTACAGCGATCGCGGCACTCCACGCGCGGGATATCCGCGTTGCGTTGCTGACCGGTGACAATCAGGGCAGTGCCGCCGCCGCCGCCCGATCGCTCGGCATCGACGAGGTGATGGCGGCGCTGCTACCCGAGGACAAGGCGATCGCGATCGGCCGCTTGCGCGAACAGGGCCGCATCGTCGCGATGGTGGGCGACGGCGTGAACGATGCGCCCGCGCTTGCCGCCGCCGATCTCGGTATCGCCATGGCGACCGGTTCGGACATCGCGATGCATACCGCCGGCATCACGCTGATGCGTGGCGATCCTGCGCTGGTCGCCGCCGCTATCGACATCTCGCGGCGGACCTTCGGCAAGATCCGTCAGGGTCTGTTCTGGGCGTTTGCGTTCAATACACTCGGGATTCCACTGGCGGCATTTGGTGTTCTCACCCCGGTCATCGCCGGGGCCGCCATGGCCGCCTCCAGCGTGATCGTGGTGACCAACGCCCTCATGCTACGCCGCTGGCAGCCGCCGGCCGTGCAGTAACACAACTGAAAACAGAGGACTCCAAAGGCTCAGCCTTTGGCGGATCGAGAGTAGAGCCCGGCGTCACCTGTACTCCCTCATTTCATACTCTCAACAGTCCCGCCATTGCCGGCGCGGCGGTACTATCGGGAAAAATCCGCGCGAGCGATGCCTCATCGAGGCCGAATTGTGCCTGAATGACCCCTTTGGCGAGGCTGCGGATGTCGGCGGTGGGGGCAAGGTCGCGGTTTTCGAATAATTGGGTGGCGGCCAATCCCGGCCAGTTTGCCCGCACCTTGCCGCCCGCGACGTTGCCGCCCGCGAGGAACGCCACGGTTGCCGTACCGTGATCGGTGCCGTGGGTGCCGTTGATCCGGGCGGTTCGTCCGAACTCGGTAATTACCAGAACAGTCGTGCTGGCCCAGGCCGGCCCCAGAGCGGTACGCAGACTTGCGATTCCGGTATCGAGATCGGCGAGCGGGGCATGGAGCAGGTTCATCTGGTTGGCGTGCGTGTCCCAGCCTTCGAGCTGGAACGCGGCGATTCGCGGGCCGCCCGTGCTTGCCAGCAACCGCCCGGCGGCGTGGGCGAGGGCGGGAAAACCGTAGCCGTGCGTCGGGGTGGTTTCGTCGGCGGCATCGGCTTTCAAGGTCCCGGTCGTGTCATCGGGAATGGCAAGTGCGGCGTGGTCGAACCGCGCGGCGCGCAACCCGTCCGCGATGGCAGGGCCGAATACCGGATCGGGCCGGTTCAGGGCGGCGATCTGGGCGTAGAGATCGGGAGAGGGTTTGGCGAACCCTGCCGGTGCGTAGGAAGCGATGCGGGTGCTGCCGCGCAGCAGCAGGGGCACACCCATCCCTACGGCCAAGCCACGCCCCGCGACACCGCCTGCCGGCAATTCACCGACCAGCCGGTTGAGCCAGCCCGAGGTGATGCCCGCGTGATCGATCCCGGTTTGGAGATAATCCTGCGCCTCGAAATGGCTGCGTGTGCGATAGGAGCCGGCGATCGCATGCACCGGGAGCACCTGGTTCGCCCGATACAGCGCATGAAGATTGTTCAGCGCCGGATGGAACGCGAAAAATCCGCCGAGGTCGAGCAATTGTGCCTGATCCGGCACGAGAGGCGCGCGCAGGCGGATCAGGTTGGCATCGCCGTAGGGCACCACGGCTGCCATGCCGTCGAGGGCGCCGCGGAGCAGGACAACAACAAAACGCTGGTCGGTGGGGGCTGCCGCCAGCGCCACCCTGGCACGGCCGGCGGCGGCAATGGTCGCGAGGCCGAGCAGACTGGCACGACGGGTGAGGGCGAGGGTCACGGCCTATCTCCTCTGGAATTCGGGGGCGGCGAACAGCATGGCCAGAGCTTCGCGCGGCGAACCGGCGGTAGCGATCGCGGTGGCGGTCGCGGGTTGCAGGAGTGGACCGAGGGCGGATTGCGCCACATCCATCGGTGCCGCCCCATCATGCCGCCCGGCGATCGTATAGGCGAAATCCACCCGCGCCAGCACTGCGTCCGATCCGGTCCAGTCCGATCCGTGATCGGACCAGCCATTGGGTAAAGGCGCCGCCCAGAGCGGTTGGCCGAGTTTGCGCAGGCTGCCGAGCATCAGGCCGACCGGCGGCTGCGCCATGCCGCTCGCCCGCGCAAGGGAGACAACGTAATCGAACGGGGTCTTGATCTTGGTCAGCGGGGTCCACGCGGCCTTCAGGCTGATCAATGCTATGGAGGTTGCCCCGAGATCGCCTCCGGTTCCGGTCAGCACGTCCGCCAGATGATCGACCGCCGATTGCGGTGGATAATCGGCGATGAAATGCCATGCCAGCTTGTGCGCCAGCGCGCGATAGGTGGTTGGGTGCGTCGACAGGAACCGCAACGCTTCGATCCCGCCCGCTTCGCCGGGTGGAAATCGCCGGCCCAGCACGATCTGCGATCCCGGCTCATGGGCCATGGGCCGGAACTTGAACCCGGTGGGCTGCGCCTTGGGATCGATCGACCAGCCGGTGAGCAGCTTCGCCATGTTGGTGACGTCGGCCTGGGTGTAGTGCGCCCGCAGGCTCACCGTGTGCAATTCCATGCATTCGCGACCCAGATTTTCGTTCAGCCCCCGATGGGTGCGGATTCCGGCCCGGCTGCCCGGCCCCACCGAAAACGCATTCGCCAGATATAACAGCATCGCCGGATGGCGCTCCGCGGCCAGAACCATCGTGGTGAAATTACCCGTCACATGCGGCCTGATTGCCTCGCGCATAAACGGGCCGACCAGCGGTGCGACACCGCCCTGCTGGATCGAGGTGGTGAAATGATTGGCCCAGAACCACACCAGACGTTCGCGAAACGGCGCCTTGGTGCTCAGGGCCCAATCAACCTGTGCCTGTGCATCGCGCAGAAACATTGCCCGGCTCACCGGCTTGAAATTGCCCTTGAGCGGCTTGCCGGTAGCTAAAATCCGCTTGCGGGTCAGGACGTCATCCCGCCGCGCCGCCAACGCATCGGCCCCGCTCGGCAACCCCGCCGACCGCGGATCGGCAAGAAACGGGTCCGGCCCGCGCAACTGGTTCCGTAACCAATCCCTTGCTGATGCGGTGGCCGGCACGGTGCCGGTCAAAGGGCCGAAGCCGAAACGGATCATGGCATGGGTAAGGTCGCTGTCCATGCGCACGGCATAACGCGGGAGAACGTCGCGAAGTGTTGCGAAGTGCGACGAGGAGGTTTCAGGCGTGGTCGGACGCAGGCTGAGGAGATGCTCTTCCCTACCAATGGCACCGCCTTCACCTCAGCGCCGATCGTGATAAATGACCCTCTTATGACAATCGCGCTGATTTTTCTGCTTCTGGCGGCATCGCTTGGCAGCTATCTGGCCGTTGGATTTCTGCGTGGTACGCCGCCGCCCGCTGCCGGGGTCATGCTTGGTCTCGTTCATGGCGTGATCGGCGCGGCAGGTCTGCTCGAATTGTTCGTTGCCCTCGGTTCGGTCCACCATCTGGCAACATATGGGCTGTCGGGGTTTGGAACCGGCGCGGAGGTCCTGCTTTGCCTTGCCATTCTGCTCGGTCTTGTCGTGGCCATCCCGGCCTGGACCGGCAAGCGCCCATCCGGCCTTGTAGTCGGTGCCCACGCGAGTGCCGCGATCACTGCCCTTGTCCTCGTAATCGCCATCGTCATCCTGCGATAATCCGGCCTCGGCCCATGTTTCACTAGCCGAACGGGCATCGCCGCGTTAAGTTCTCGCAATCACAGGTTGAGGTTGCGGTGGATGGAGCGCTGATCACGGTTGAACGGCCAGTCCGGGTCATGGCGGCAATGCGCGTGAGGGCTGGCATTCGGCTCGGGAGCGAGCGGGGGCGTTTATTCCTGTTTCTGCCGGTTGCGGCTGGTGCCGGGATTCTGATCTATTTCGACCTGACGCGGGAACCGCCCGTCTGGCTGTCCGTGGCCATGGCGGGTGGGGCGCTGGTCTTGCTCGTCGCACTTTGGCGGCAGGTTGCGGCGCGCGGGGTGGCGGCACTCATTCTTGCCGCCACACTCGGCTTCGGGCGTGCCCAGTTGCAGACCCTGGCGATGCCGCCCCTGCTCGCGGTGCCGCATCATGGTGTGACCATCACGGGGCGGGTCGTCGCGGTCGATCTGCTGCCGACCGGGCGGCGGATCAGCATTGCTTCACCCCGGCTGAACGGCAGTGCGCCGGCGGCCCGGGCGGTGCGCGTCAAGCTGCGCCGGGGCGATGACGTTGCGGTCGAGGCCGGGGATACGGTCAGATTGCGCGCGCTGCTCTATGGCGCGTCGCGTCCGGCCTATCCGGGGGGGTGGAATTTTGCGCGCGACCAGTTTTTCTCCGGTCTCGGCGCGGTCGGCTTCGCGATTTCCCCCCTCGATGTCACGGCGCGCGCATCGCCCAGCTGGTTCAGCGCCCTGCGCCAGCTGCGCGAGGCGATCGCGGCGCGGATTCTGGCAGATCTGCCGATCGATACCGGTTCGATCGCGGCAACCCTTCTCACCGGCTTCGAGGATGCCATCCCGCCGGCCGAGCGCCAGGTTTTCATTACCGCCGGTCTTGCGCATATTCTGGCGGTCGCCGGGTTGCATATCGGCATCGTGATGGGAACGCTCTATGCGCTCACGCGGTTTCTGGCCGGGTTTTCCGAATATTTGTTGCTGCGCGTCCCGGCGAAGATCGTTGCGTCGCTGGTCGCGTTTCTCGGCGGTGTGGCCTATGCGGCGCTGACCGGATTTCATGTTCCGATCGTGCGCAGCCTGGCAATGGCGGCGCTGGTACTCGCGGGGGTCATCGCGGGTCGGCGGGCCCTGTCGCTGCGGGGGCTGGCACTTGCCGCTCTGGCGCTGATGCTGCTCGAACCGCAGGCGGTGCCGGGCCCGAGCTTTCAGATGAGCTTTTCCGCCGTGCTCGCGCTGATCGCCGGGTATGAGGCGATGGGCCGGCGGTTCGCGATGGGCGGGGAGGGGCATGGGCGGAAACTTCTCCGTCATGTCGCGGCGCTCGCTTTCACCTCGTTTCTGGCGGGTGGTGCGTCGATGCCGTTCGCGGCCTACCATTTCCAGCAGATCGAACCCTATTACGTGCTGGCCAATCTGGTCGCGGTGCCGCTTACCGCACTGGTGGTATTGCCCCTCGGCATGGCGGCGCTGGTGCTGATGCCACTTCATCTCGAACGCCTCACGCTGATCCCGATGGGGTGGGGGATCGGCATCATCCTTCGCGTCGCACGGTTCGTGGCTGGCCTACCGCATGCGTTGATCGAGATCAGCCCGAGTCCCGGCTACGCCGTCGCTCTGGTCGCGATCGGGCTTGCGTTACTCGGCCTGCTCCGCTCGGGCGCGCGTGTCAGCGGCCTCGTGCCAGTTGTTCTCGGGCTGGTCGCCATGACACTTGGTCGCCCGCCGGATGTTCTGGTCTCGCCGACCGCCAACCTGATCGGCGTGCGCGATGCAGGAGTGGTCCGCATCGTGCAAGCCGGACGCGTCGATAAATTCACCCTTGATCAGTGGCGTCCGGTCTGGGCCGGGATGACGTCCAAAGTCGGTCGGATCGGCGATGTGTGCGATGGTGGGCGTTGCCTTGCGGCACAGGGCAGGGTGCTGATCCTCGCCGATCGTGACGCCGCACACGCGGGCTGCGGCGATGCCGTGATTGTGATCTCGCCGCGGCCGTTGCGCGGCGCGTGCCGCAAGCCGGGGCGCGTGGTGATCGACCGGTTCACGGTGTGGCGGGACGGCGCGGTGGCGGTTCGGCTGACGAAGCGCGGGGCGATGATCAGGACGGACCGGACGGTGCAGGGAGACCGGCCCTGGGTGCCGCCGTGGCCCCGGCGCTGGCACCGGCGTTGATCCCTGCGTTGACCCAGGCACTGACCGGCCTCAGCCGGGGCATGGTTTCATGCGCGAGAATATAGCTCCGATGCGCCGGACCCGCCTGACGGCGAGGGCGGGTCGCCGTCATCCGGACCGCTTCAGCAATCGCCCGCACCGTCGCTCGCAGCCGCCCCGCCATCATGCCGCGCGCCAGATAGATCATTGCGCGCGGCAGCATCCCGTTCAGGCCGTGCCAGTCATGCGCGATCACCAGCCGGTTCCTCACGAAATACCGCCAGCGCCCGTCGGCCCACCCGACCCGCGCTTCGGCAGCCACCGCATGTGTCACCGCAAGATCGCCATGATGCTCGATCTGCCAGCCTGCGGCGATCGCCCGGCGCGCGAATTCATACTCCTCCCAGGCGAAGAACAGCGTGGCATCATAGCCGCCAAGGGCCGAGAAACAGGCCCGCGACAACGCATGGCCGCACCCGACGAAGGTGGTTGCGGTGAAGCGCCGCTCCGCCGCCCCGAGCAGCGAGACGGGATACCCCCAGCTCGAACGGTCGAGCGCCACGCCATTGGCGGACAGGATCCGAAATCCGATCGCCCCGAGATCCGGCAGCACCGCCAACCGAGCCGTCGCGCGCGCCACGACATTCGACGTGGTGAATACCGCATCGTTGTCGAGGGCGATAATGGCGCGGCCCCGACCGAGGCTGGCGGCAAGATTACGCCCGCCGGGCACGCCGAGATTCCCGTCGATCCCGAACAGCGCCACGTTGACCAGCGGCGTCACCGCCACGATCAGGGCCGCTCGCATCGCTGACGACGAGCCTTGATCGAGCACGATGACATGATGATCGCAACCGCCCTGCGCCGCCGCCGACCGGATCGCGGCAATCGTCTCAGTCGTGCGGCAGTGACTGAGAATGATCACATCCGCCGCATAATCATGGGCCGGGGGCCGTCCACCCGCGAGGAAAACCGGCATGGCCTCGCGGTCAGAACGCATTTTCGCCCCCCAGCACCGCCGGCACCGTCCGCAGCAGAATCACGAAATCCAGCCAGGGGGACCAGTGTTCGATATATTCGAGGTCCGCAGCGACCCGAGCCGCCACCATGTCGACCCCTGCAGTCGGGCCGCGAAGTCCGCGCACTTGAGCGAGCCCGGTCAAGCCCGGCTTGACCCGGTGGCGCACGCCATAGAAAGCGCTCGCCTGCTCGAAGGTGAAATCCCCGGCGATCGTGTTCGGCGCATGCGGGCGCGGCCCGACCAGCGACATCTCGCCCTGCAGCACGTTGAATATCTGCGGAAGTTCATCGAGCGAGAGCCGCCGCAAAACCGCGCCGAGCCGGGTGATCCGCGTATCGTCCCGCCGCGCCTGCAGCGTGGCCCGCGTGGGCACCGGCCGCATGGTGCGGAACTTCAGCACGGTGAAGGCGACCCCGTCCCGCCCGATCCGCCGCTGGCGAAACAGCACCGGCCCGCTCATCCGCAGCAAAAGGGCAATGATCGCCATCAGTGGTGCGAACACTCCCAGCAGCACCAGCGCACCGATCAGGTCGAACCCGCGTTTGAACGCGGCACCCCAGGTGCCGATCGGTCGATCCAGCACCGTGACCATCCGCAGGCTCTGCCCCCGTGCGACGCCGCCCGCACCGATTTCGGCAACGGCGTCGAAGGCCAGCCGCACCCGCACCGGCTGATCCGCGAGGCTCGCCAGCAATGCATCGATCTTGCGTCGCGCGATCGCATCGTCGCTCCGCCGGGTGAACACCATGATATCGTCAATCTTGCCAGCCCGGAGCATCGCGACGAAACTTTCGGCATCGCCGATCATGCGCAGCCCCGCTGCCTGCGGCAGGCCCCAGGCGAACATGTACCCCAGCCGCCGCCCGCTCAACCCGTCCAGCCGGTCCCGCAAATCCCGGTCGCAGTGCCCGGTCATCACCAGCGCGGTGGCCCCTGAAGGTGCCCCCACCACGGCGCGGCGCGACCATGCGCCGAGGGCGAACCGCAGCGCGACGATCATTCCCGCCGCCAGCCCGAAGGCGGTTCCCGCCCAGATGATCGAGGCATCAACCGGCAGCACCGAAGGCGATTGCCGCAGCAGCGCGAAGCGTAACAGAATGATGACATGGGCTGACCCCAGCGTCCGCAAAATCGGCCAGGCATGATCCTGTGGCGCGCGTGCGACGGCGCGGGCATACTGGCCACCCAACAGCATCGCCGCCACGGTGATCACGGCATAGGCGAGCCAGTTGGCAGTTCCCGCCGCCAGCGTCGGCGCGGTTCCGATCAGCAGCCCGGCCAGTTTCGGTGCCGCCAGCGCCGCTGCCGCATCGACCCCGACCAGCGCCGCGCTGAACCCAAGCCACCGCCATGACACGGTCCGGTGCACGCCCCGATTGTATTCAGCGCCGATTTCATGGCTCGAACCTGCCGCCATTCCCGCAAGTCGACTCTCATACACGTGAGACATTCCGGTCCGACTCCGCCCATGAGTTGCAAAATGCAACTCAAGGTTTAATCGTCTCTAGACGAAAACGAGTCGCCGTGAAAGCAGAAAATTAACCAGGAACCCTGATGCAGCGCCCGCCGCCACTGCAAGAACCGGGTAATGCCGAGGCAACACGAACGCCACCAGCAAAAGGGAATACGCGCCCCGGTTGAGTATGAATCCAAACAGATTGACTGCAAGAAATCGCAACCACTGCGTGTGTGCCGCGCGGTGCGTACGACCCCCGAAGGTCCAGAACCGGTTCAATGCCCAGTTGATGCTCGCCACGATAAAATATGCAACCGCTCCCGCGCCGTACAGGCCGAGACTTGGGATCAGCGCATAAACTGCCGCCACATCGAGGCAGAACCCGAACGCCCCGACCAGGCCGAATCGCAGAAACTCCCCCCCGGCGGCGCGATGGCGCTCCGGCAGGCGGGACAACACGAGATCGATGGGCGAAAAACGAACGAGCACAGTCTCCGATACCAGTCCACGCCCGCGCCGCAAACCCGTCCGGGGGCGTCGTCGCCAAAGAAAGCCAGCTCTTCATTTTTTTGAAAAGAGAGCCGGGAAAACTCTGTTCGCCTGCGCGCCCGCTCTTGACCAATTCATTTCCCCACCATCATCATGCAGGTCTCAGGCACGGAGGAACCCATGGCCCAAAACAACCTCTCCCACGTCAGTCTTACGGTGAACGGCAAACCGGCGCATGCCGAGGTCGAATCCCGCACGTTGCTCGTCGAACTCATCCGCGATCATCTCCATCTCACCGGCACCCATGTCGGCTGCGACACCAGCCAGTGCGGGGCCTGCGTGGTTTCGATCGACGGTAAATCCGTGAAATCCTGCACCATGCTCGCGGTTCAGGCCGAGGGAGCGCATGTCACCACGATCGAGGGTCTCGCCGCCGCCGACGGTACCCTGCACCCGATGCAGGAAATGTTCCGCGAACATCACGGTCTGCAATGCGGCTTCTGCACCCCCGGCATGGTGATGAGCGGGATCGACCTCGTCGAGAGTCATCCCGAGGGGCTGACCGAGCAGCAGATCCGCGAAGGACTCGAGGGCAACATCTGCCGCTGCACCGGCTATCATAATATCGTCAAGGCGATCGCCGCCGCCTGGCCCCTGATGCACAACAAGCAACTGCCGCAAGCCGCCGAATAACGAGCGTGCGTGCCTAGCCCGCCGGTATCAGCTGGCGGCCACACAAAATTCGGGAGATCATCCATGAACGACATGACAAATCCGGTCATCATCAAGGGCGGCATCGGCGATTCCCCGAAACGCACCGAAGACCATCGTTTCCTCTCCGGCCGCGGCCGCTACACCGACGATATCAACCGCCCCAACCAGACGCACGCCGTGTTCAAACGCTCGGATGTCGCCCACGGCATCCTGAAATCGGTCGATACCTCAGCGTCCAGGGCCATGCCGGGCGTCATTGCCGTTTTCACCGGCGAGGACATCGCGAAAGCCGGGCTTGGTGGGGTTCCCTGCGGCTGGCAGTTGCACAGCAAGGACGGCTCGCCCATGATCGAGCCGCCCCACCCCATCCTCGCGCAGGGTCAGGTCCGCTACGTCGGCGACGCGATCGCCATGGTGATTGCCGAAACCGCCGAACAGGCGAAGGATGCCGCTGAAGCTCTCGTCGTCGATATCGAAACCCTCCCCGCCGTCGCGACCATTCGCGCAGCGGTCGCCGAAGGCGCGCCTCTCGTTCATGACGATGCCAAAGGCAATATCTGCTTCGACTGGCATATCGGCGACAAGGCTGCGGTCGAAACGGCCTTCGCCACCGCGCACAAGATCGCAAAGATCGACGTCGTCAATAATCGCCTGATCCCCAACCCGATGGAACCCCGCGCGGCCATCGGGGAATACGACCAGTCCTCGGGCGAACACACGCTCTACACGACCAGCCAGAACCCCCATGTGATCCGCCTCCTGATGGGAGCCTTCGTCCTGCATATCCCCGAGCACAAGCTGCGGGTGGTTGCGCCGGATGTCGGCGGCGGGTTCGGGGCCAAGATTTTCCACTACATCGAGGAAGCAGCGGTCACCTGGGCCGCGACACAAATCAACCGTCCGGTGAAATGGACCTGCGAACGCGGCGAGGCCTTCATTACCGATGCTCATGGCCGTGACCACGTCACCCATGCCGAACTCGCTCTTGCCGAAGATGGCAAATTCCTCGCACTGCGGGTGAACACCATGGCGAATATGGGGGCCTATCTCTCGACCTTCGCCCCCTCGGTTCCAACGTATCTTTCCGCGACTCTCCTCGCCGGCGTGTACACCACCCCGGCGATCTACGGTGAAGTCAAAGCCGTCTTCACCAACACCGTTCCGGTCGATGCTTATCGCGGCGCGGGGCGGCCCGAAACCACCTTCCTGCTCGAACGCCTTGTCGATGTCGCGGCGGGGGTAATGGGCATGGATAGGGTCGCGATCCGTCGCCGCAACTTCATTCCGATCGATGCCTATCCCTATCAGACCCCGGTTGCCCTGATGTACGACAGCGGCAACCACGAAGCGACGCTCGCGCGCTGCATGGAACTGGCCGACTGGCCCGGTTTCGAAACGCGCCGCGCAGAGGCCGCCAAACGCGGCAAACTTCGCGGCATCGGCATGTCGACCTATCTCGAAGCCTGCGGCATCGCCCCCTCCGCGGTCGCGGGTGCGCTCGGTGCCCGTGCCGGGCTTTACGAAGTCGCCAATATCCGGGTCCACCCCACCGGCTCGGTCACGGTGTTCACCGGGACTCACAGCCACGGTCAGGGCCACGAAACCACATTTGCCCAGCTGGTGGCGGACCAACTCGGCATTCCGTTTGAATCCGTCGAAGTGGTCCACGGCGATACCTCCAGAATACCCTTCGGCATGGGCACCTACGGCAGCCGCTCGCTCGCGGTTGGCGGTTCCGCCATGGTCAAGGCGATGGACAAGATCATCGCCAAAGGCAAAAAAATCGCCGCTCATCTTATGGAAGCATCACCGGACGACATTGAGTTCAAGGACGGTAAATTCACCGTCGCCGGCACCGATAAATCGAAAGCCTTCGCCGAGGTGGCGATCACCGCCTATGTTCCCCATAACTATCCGATCGAGGAGATCGAGCCCGGCCTCGACGAAACCGCCTTCTACGACCCGAAAAACTTTACCTTCCCTGGTGGCTGCCACATTTGCGAGGTCGAGATCGATCCGGAAACCGGCGTGCTTCACATCGTGAACTTCACCGCAGTCGATGATATCGGACGCGTCATCAACCCGATGATCGTCCACGGTCAGGTTCATGGCGGGGTTACCCAGGGCATCGGGCAGGCATTGCTTGAACACGCCATTTACGACGAGTCCGGCCAGCTCCTGTCCGGCTCGCTGATGGACTACACCATGCCGCGCGCCGACAATGTGGTGAACTTCCACGTCGGGACCGAATCCACCATGTGCACCCACAACCCGCTTGGGGCCAAAGGGGTGGGAGAAGTCGGCGCGATCGGCAGCCCGCCGGCCGTCATCAACGCGGTGGTCGACGCCTTGCGGGACTACGGTGTCACCCATGTGGACATGCCGGCCACCGCCCAGAAAATCTGGTCGATCATCCACGCCGCCCCGGCCCGCATGGCCGCCGAATAATCCGCCCCGTCATTCCTTACGGAGACCTGAAATGTACGAGTTCACCTATCACAAAGCCACCAGCCTCGATGACGCGGTGAAAACCCTTGGCAGCGATGCCGAAGCCAAGCCCCTCGCTGGCGGTATGACGTTCATTCCCGTCCTCAAGCAACGCCTCGCCAAACCCTCCACCGTCATCGACCTTGCCGCTCTCGGCCTCACCGGTATTCGTCGTGAGGGCGACACCATCGTGATCAAGGCCATGACGACGCATCGCGAGGTCGCCAATTCCCCGGAAGTCGCCAAGACCATCCCGGCCCTCGCTCACCTCGCGGGCATGATCGGTGACCGGCAGGTTCGCTACCGCGGCACGATCGGCGGCTCGCTTGCCAATAACGACCCTTCCGCGTGCTACCCTGCCGCCGCACTCGCCTTGGGGGCAACCATCAAAACGACCAGACGCAGCATCCCTGCCGCCGACTATTTCCAGGGCATGTTCACCACCGCCCTCGACCCCGACGAACTCATCACCGAAGTCGCCTTCCCGATCCCGCAATCCGCCGCCTACGAAAAATTTCCCAATCCCGCATCGCGCTATGCCATGGTTGGCGTTTTTGTTGCTAAAACTGCGCACGGCCCGCGCGTCGCTGTCACCGGGGCCGGCAACAACGGTGTCTTCCGCCATGAAGCGATGGAAGATGCCTTGGCGAAATCCTTCACTCCGGAGGCTCTGAAAGACGTCTCGACCGACGAATCCACCATGAATGCCGACATCCACGCCAGCGCGACCTACCGCGCTCATCTGGTCGGTGTCATGGCGCGCCGGGCGGTGGCCGCTTGTCGGTGAAGGCAGGCGGTTTGTTTTGTGGAGAACAAGCATGCCCATACTTTTTCATAAGGCGGTGCCGACCGTTATCGCCACGGGATACAAAGATCGGCGATTGGCTCACGCAGTGAAATTTTGAAGCTCGCTGGAGTCGCTCCATGGCCGAAGAGAAGCCCGCAGCGCGCGTAACCGACATGCACACTTGTCCTGCGAGTGACGGGCCAATACCTCACGTGGGCGGTCCGGTCATCATGGGATCCGCCAATGTGTTCATCGGTGGTTTACCGGCAGCGCGGTTTGGTGATGCGGTTACCTGCCTCGGACCAACGGATACGATCGCCATGGGGTCGCAAACGGTCCTTATCAATGGAATGCCTGCAGCCCGAATGGGCGATCAGACTTCCCATGGCGGTGTGATCGTCGGGGGATTACCGAGCGTCTTGATCGGCACGGCACCAGGAGCGACCGGGGCAGGGGGAGACGGAGAGGCAGGCCGTCAGGTTGACGCCGCGGCCGCCAAAGCCCGATTGAACGCAATCGCCAAGGCGGTAAATCCGTCAAACGGTCAGGATAACTGCGGCAATATTATCGATGCGGTCGTGGCGCGACTGCGGGGGACCAACCCGAACGCGGTCGCCAAGAACACGCTAGACGGAACATTTCCGCAGATTGAGACCCGATTTAAAACGAAATTCAGGAAGATTGGTTCACTGGCCGACGCCTATCAACATCTTCAGAAGGCAGGTCCCGGATCAATCGGCCTGATCGGAATTATATATCCTGGTGGTTCGGGATCGCATGTGGTGACGATAGCCAACGTTGGAGGTACAGTTGGCATTGTCGAAGGGCAAAATTGGTCGGCCAGTGAGCCTGCGGAAGCGATCACCAATAGCGCGGCGGCAGTGAGCAGGTACGATCCCAACGGCAATGATATCTTGGTTTTGGCAATACTTCCAAAATCCGCATAGCCATGATTCGGCTTGCGACCGTCATTGTTCTCTGTTTTACGATTTTTGTGCAGCCAATTTGGGGAGCATTTGCGATGCAGTTGATCGATCGGGAGGCGGCGGAAGCTATAGCAAATGCAAAAATTGCGGCATTAAGTGAGACTCATCATCTTGTTCTCGAAACATCGAAGACCCGCGAGTATAATTTCGGATGGGTATTCGTTTACGGCACGCAGGCATATATCAAGTCAGGGGATGTCATGGACATGGTACCCGGCGCGATGCCTTTGGTAGTCGAGCGCACCGGAAAATCGTTCCTTCTGCCTTCATCGGTGCCCCCAGAGCGATCAATTCAGAGTCTTGAGCAGACATGGCGCGATGAGCATCGACAATAACCCGGCAAGCCGGTCACGATGGCAAGGACATCAAGCGATGCCGACTCCGTTGATTTGCGTTACCTGCGGCGTCCAGCAAGAACCGACCGAGACACCACCCTCCGGGTGCCCGATCTGCCTCGATGAGCGGCAGTACGTCCCAGCCTCCGGGCAGCGCTGGACTTCGATGGCAGGGCTGTGCCAAGGGCACCGCAATGGATTCGCTGCGGTCGAGCCTGGCCTGCTCGGCATCGGCACCGCGCCGCATTTCGCGATCGGTCAACGTCCGCTCCTGCTCCGAACCAGCGCCGGAAATATTCTTTGGGATTGCAACAGCCTGTTCGACGCCGCGACGCACGAAATCATTGCCGCGCTCGGCGGTGTCGCGGCGATCGCCATTTCGCATCCGCATTTCCAAGGTGCGATGATCGAGTGGGCCCATGCATTCGACGCACCGGTCTATATCCACGACGCGGATCGGGCGTATGTGATGCGCCCCGACCCCGCGATCCGGTTCTGGTCGGGCGATAAATGCGCGCTCCCGGGTGGCGTGACGCTGATAAATGTCGGCGGCCATTTCGAAGGGGCCGCAGTCCTGCATTGGGGCGAGGCGGCTGAGGGGCGCGGCGCGTTGCTCACCGCGGACGTCATCAGCGTCGCCGCCGACCCGCGTCAGGTCAGTTTTCTGCGCAGCTTCCCGAATTATCTGCCGCTGGGTCGGCGCGCGATCGAGCGTATCGGGGCCATGCTCGCCGAGATGCCCTTTGAACGGGTCTATGGCGGCTGGTGGCATTCGATCGTGCCCGCCCACGCGAAATCGGTGCTCGACCTTTCGATCCTCCGCTATCTGGATGCGATTGAAGGACGGTACGGATCACCGGCAACCGACCCAGGCCGAATTCCGCTGCCTGCGGAGTCGTGAGCGCGGCGGTTCAGGTGCAGGAGGGTTCGGCGCGGCGGCGGGATCTGGTTTTCGCCGGTGCCGGGCGCCAGTAGTCGTCCCGCGGCACGATCTGGGCCTGCCCATCGGCGAGGGCCACGATCTTGTCGGCGCGGGCGATGGTTTCCGGGCGATGGGCGATGATGATGCGGGTGATCGCCATCGCCGCGATCGCATCGGCAACCTCGCGTTCGCGGGCCACATCGAGATGACTGGTCGCTTCGTCGAGCACCAGCACACGCGGGTTGCGGAACAGGGCTCGGGCAAGCACGATGCGCTGCTTCTGGCCGCCTGACAGGCTCGATCCCATATCCCCCACCAGGGACCGATAACCCATCGGCATGGCCGCGATTTCATCATGGATTCCAGCGAGACGGGCGGCGGCCTCGATCCCTTCACTCGTGGCATCGTGCGCGAACAGGCTGATATTGTCGGCGATCGAGCCGCCGAACAACTGATCGTCCTGCATCACGGCGGCAACCAGGGAACGGAAACGTTTCAGCCCGAGCTTGGTGATGTCCATGCCGCCGAACAGGATGACGCCCTCGGTGGGTTGCAGCAGGCCGAGGATGAGTTTCGCCAGCGTGGTCTTGCCGACGCCCGAGGGGCCGATGATCGCAAGGGCCTCGCCGGCTTCGACCTTGAGCGAGCACTCGCGCAGGATCCAGGGATCGTCCTCGGCGTAGCGGTAGCTGACGTTACGGAGTTCGATCGTGGCGTCCGGCGCAGGGCCTTCGTAGATGCTTTCGAGGTGCCGTTCGGGCGGATGAAGCACGATGTCGGCAAGACGCTCGCCGTAAAGGCGCATCATTTTCAACTCGATGATCGCATTGACCAGCCCGTCGCCCCGGCTGGTCACCTGAATGGCGTAGGTGATGAAGGCGACCAGCATGCCGACGGTGAAGTGACCGTTGATCACCATCAGGGCGCCGACCCAGACGATCACGACCTTCTGGCCCCCGGACAGCAGATGCTGGAGCAGGTTGAATGCGATCGAGAGGCGCTGGACGCTCACTTCCCGGTTGGCGGTTTCGACCAAGGCGTTGGAGTAGCGGGCGGTGCGCTGTTCCTGGAGGTTAAACAGCTTGAGGGTTTGCACCCCGCGGATCGATTCAAGCAACTGGGTCTGTTGCTTCGCGGTGAACACGATCCGGTCTTCGAGCGCGCGTTTGAGCGGAATGAACAGCAGCAGCCGCGCGATCGCGTAGACGATGAACAGCCCGAGGACGATGAGGGTCAGCTTGATACTGTAAAGCGCGATCACGATGAGGGTGACCAGCGCCATGATGCCATCGAGGATCGCGGAGACCAGATTGGTCGTGATGGTATGCTGGATGTTGTTGACCGCGCTATAGCGCGAGACGACATCGCCGACATGGCGCTTCTCGAACCAGTCGAGCGGCAGGCGGAGCAGGTGGCTGAACACATTGGCCGCCCACTGCACGCTGAGCACGGTGCTGATATAAACCACGACCCAGGAGCGCAGCGCGGTGATCACCGCCGAGAACAGCGCGACGAGCAGGAAGCCGATGCCGAGTTGGGTGAGCAAGGCGCGATCGCCGGTGACCAGCACCTGATCGATCACCCATTGCATATAGAACGGGCTGACCACCGCAAAGACTTCGAGCGCAAGCGCGAGCACCATGATCCGCGCGAGCGCCGAACCGAGGCCTTTCACATTGCCGCTGATCGCACGGAGCGAGGCGGATTGCCTGGCTTCGGCGGGGCGGAAATCGGCGGCGGGGGACAGTTCGAGGGCGACGCCGGTGAAGTTTTTCGAAACCTCGGCAAGGGAGAGTTTGCAGACCCCGCGCGAGGGGTCGTGGATCAGCACATGGGTGCGGCCGACTTCGCGCAGCACCACGAAATGATCGAAATTCCAGTGCAGAATACAGGGCAGGCGGAGATGCCCGAGATCCTGCATTTCAAGGCGCAGGGGGCGGCTGTCGAGCCGGAGATCGCCCGCGATTTCGATCATCCGGGCGAGGGACGCGCCCTTGAGGGAGGTGGAAAACCGGCGACGCAGGTTGGGCAGGTCGGTCTCGAACCCGTGATAGCCCGCGATCATGGCAAGGCAGGCGAGGCCGCATTCCGCCGCTTCGGTCTGGAGCACGACCGGCAGCTTCCGCCCGAAGCCGAACTGAATGTCGGAGACCAGACCCTCGGAGGGGGCGGGGTGGTTATTGGATGCGCGCAGCCAGGCCGGAAGGCGGAGTTTCGGACGTTTCATGGGGTTCCTCGCGCCGGGGCGGGGTGGTTGCCGAGAAACAGATTGTCGCCGAGACCATAGAGCGGCTCGAACACCCACTGGATCAGGCGGCGACGGTCGAGCACCACGGTCGCATCGAGGGCGAGGCCGGGGCGCAGATGTTCGGTGCGGCCATAGACATCGACGTTCTGGCTGTCGAGCCGGACCATGACCCGGTAGAGCGGCTGCTTGGTCTGCATCTGGGTCAGGGCCAGTACCTGTTCGGGGGTCAGCGCACTGCGCGAGACCGACAGAACGACGCCGTGGTGCTGGCCGAATTCCTGATACGGGAAGGCGTTGTAGCGCAAATTGAGCCGCATCCCGGGGTGGATGAAGCCGACCGCGTGGCTGGGCACGAGCATCTGGGCGCGGAGCACGGAGCCGGCGGGCATGACGGACAGGACCGATTGGCCCTGCTGCACGGCCTGCCCCGGCTCGACCACCATGGCCGAGACGATCCCGGCGGAGGGAGCGCGCAGAATGATCGAACGGCCACCGGCGTTGCGGGCGAGTTCCTGGGTGATGTCGGCGAGCTTGGTCCGCGTCGCGTTGGATTCGCTCACGGCGCTCATCGGCAGTTGCCTGAGCTGATTATCGACATCGCCGAGTTGCTGCTCGATGCCGACCTGATCGCGCTGCAGCGTCTTCAGCTCGGCCTGGGCACCGAACACGGTGGATTGCTGCTGCTGCATCTGCAGGGCGGAAATGAATTTCGTGTTGCCGATGCTGTGGAACCGGGCGAGGACCGATTCGGTGCTGGCGACATCCTGCCGCTGGATCGTGATCTGGCTGGCGATTTCGGCGAGCTGGGATTTGAGCATCGCCCGCTTGGCGAGCAAGCCGGTCTTTTTGGTCGCGACCAGGCTTTTCTCGTTATCGAGGTCCGAGCGCAGGAGCGCGGCCTGATTATCGAGGGATTGGGTGATCAGCGCATCGATCAGGCCGATCTTCGCACTGTCGCGGTCCGCGGAAATCTCGACCAGCGGCTGGCCGGCTTTCACGTGTTCGCCATCGTGCGCATAGGTGCGGGTGACGGTTCCGGCGAGCGAGGCGGTGATGCTGAGCAGCCCGCGCGACGGAACCAGCGTGCCCTGCACGGTCTGATGGCGGGTGTAATGGCCGAAGGCGAGAAACAGAATAATAACGAGGCCGATGACGCCGCCGAGCCCTGCATACACCCAGTGGCTGGTCGGGCTGGCGATGCGGATGGTACCCATCCATTCGCCTTGCCTTCCGTCCAGCACGTCGCGGCGGAACAGATCATCCGGCATGGCGGTCCTTCATTGGTGCTGGCGTTTCCGTGGGTATCGAGGTTTGGCGTGGCGGGTATTCAATGGAAACGCACGGCATGGGGTCAATTCCATGCCGTGCGCCGGTGTCATCCGATAGGCGGGCCGGTGATCAGGCCGAGAGGCGCAGGCTTTGGCCGATCGCCGCCGTCTGGCGGCCGACCACCGGGTAGGACGGCAGGCTGTTGAGGCGGATGATCAGGGCGTTCCCGCCCTCCAGCATATGGGCCGGAATGATCGCCGCGCCGTCGGTCCAGCGATGGCCGGTTTCGTGCACGTGCCAGCCGGTGACGAGATCGGCGCTGTCGCGGTCGATCGGCATCGTGCCGGTAGCGGTCTCCAGCGTGAGGCTCGCAACGTCGAGGCCGAGGCTGCGACGATCTTCCGAAGCGCCATCTATCCAGGCGGGCACCACGGCGCGCGAGGACAGGGTGAGATCGCAGGCGGTAGCCGGCAGATCGATCCGCAGGGTGGACTGATCGAGGCTGATGACCGGCAGGCGCAGACCGGCGCTGACGGCGACCGTCTGGGCGTCCTGCGTCATGGTCGGAGCCGCGAGGCGGGCGAGAATCCGCGCACGGACGGCATGGACTAGATCACCGGTTTCCATGAACGGAGCGCAGCCGGTTTCGACCCGAAGTGATTGGGCGAAATCGGGATGCAGCACGGTCGGGGCTTCGTTACCGTCGAAGAAGTTGCGGTTGCCGGTGTCGAGGTAGGATTCGACCGGCATGGAATCGGCGAGCAGGATGTCGTGGCTGTCGAGTTCCACATGATAATAGGTGAAGCTGTCGCGGCGCTCCTGAACGATCGAGCGGCCATTGACCAGCGCCTTGGCCGGGATCAGCGCCCCGTCGATGAACAAGGCGTGATCAGGTGAAACATGGAGGGTGCGCGCGGGCAGACCATCGGCGATGGCACCGGCTTCGATGCGGATCGGCCAGACGGTCTCGGGTTTCGGATGCCGGGTGGCGTCGATCGTGCGATGGCCGATCCAGCGGATCGGGCGCAGGGCACCGCTCGCGGTAATGAGTTCATCGCCGGGCTGAAGGGTTTCCACCGCGATTTCACCCGCAGCGCCGAGCAGGCGGGTGCCGGGGAGGAAGCAGACGGTGATTTGCAGAACGCCGCCGGGCCCACTCGTGACTGTGGCTTTGGCGCCGGAAACCGCCGGGGCGAAGCCGATCTCGACTTGGTCGGTTAAGATCCCGCCAGCCGGATTAGCAAGAGTTAACTGAATTTCGGTGACTTCGGTGCCCAAGATATTGGCACCGTTAGGGATGACCGTGTATCCTACCAAGTCTGCCGATGTGAAACCCCCGAGATCGATCGCGTCGGTCGGGCCATGTCTGGAACGCCCCCGTCGCGCAAGGGTAAAAGTGGAACGAGGCGATCATCGCATGCAGTCATGTCTACGGCCTATTGAATGCGTGGCAGAGCCACGCTGGCCATGATGAAGTCCGCGAGTTGATTTCCGATCAAAATTGCGCGCTCGACAAGCGCATTGGCCCAACGGATTACGTCAACTCCCGGATGCGACCGGTTCGTCATCATTCCTCAGCACCATTACGCGATCTCTATCACGCCAGACGCGATCCACCTTTTGGGTCAGATCGACGGCGCAACATATTCTTGTCCCTTTGCCATCAGCACCCAGGCGATACGAGCGGTCTTGTTGGCGAGTGCGACGGCTACGACCTTCGGTCGCTTGCTATCGATCAGACGAGATGCCCACGCCCGGCTTGGATTACTTTGCCGCGCGTGGCGCAGCACAGCCGTCGCGCCCACCACGAGAAGACGCCGCAGATATCCGTCGCCCTGCTTGGTGATGCCCATATTCCGCTCCTTACCGCCACTGCTGTGCGATCGGGGGGTCAAACCGAGCCAGGCCGAAAACTGCCTTCCAGATCGGAATACCGTCGCGTCCGGTACACTGACCGCAATCGCACTGGCCGTGATGGGACCGATGCCGGGAACGGCCGCCAGCCGCCGGCTCCGCTCGTTGTCGCGATGCCAGGCCATGATCTTCGCTTCGATCGCCGCAATCTGACGTTCACTACTTTCGATCTGCGCGATCACCCCATTCAGCGCGTCCCGAGCAAGTGCGGGTAATGTCGCGCCACATCCATGGAACAGCTCGAGCAACTGTTTCATCCCGACCAGCCCCTGCGCGGCGATTATCCCCAATTCTCCGAGATGAGCACGGAGTGCATTGGTCAGCATCACCCGCTGGCGGACCAGCAATTCACGCGTCTTGTGCAACATCAGCACCGACTGCTGTTCGGCTGATTTCACCGGAACAAACCGCATGGTCGGCCTTGTCACGGCCTCGCAGATCGCCTCTGCATCCGCCGCGTCCGTCTTGCCACGTTTGATATAGGGTTTGACGTAGGCAGGTGGCATCATCTTCACCGAATGCCCTAATGCAGCAATTTCACGAGCCCAGTAATGCGCCGATCCGCATGCCTCCATACCCACTAGGCACGCGGGAACCTTCCGGAAAAACGTCAGGACATCCGAGCGCCGCAGTTGCCGACGAACAACTACACGGCCATCGGCCGCTACACCATGAACCTGGAAAACATTCTTCGCCAGATCCAACCCAATCGTTACAATCTCACTCATAGCCATGCCCTCCTATGTTGACGGTCCGGCATCCTACCGCAGACCGCCGCTATTAAACGCCAGGAAGAGGGGGCGTTCCACACCATCAAAATTGCTGATAAAACCGGTTGACGGATCAAGCGGGTTTCCTTGATTGAGAATGCTTGAGAAATTCGTTATATCAGGAATAACGAACGTGACGTTCGTGCTACCGCTAGCGATGTTGTAATCGTCATTTCCAAAGGAGGTTAGTGTCTCCGGAAATATAATAGTTGAATTAGATGTAATATCATATACTGTATTAAGCTCAGGCGTTAGGGACGATGCACCAGTTGGAACCGTAATTGTTGATTCAGTCATAACGTTATCTCCGCTGAATAGATCCAAGAGGAGCTGATCGATATATCAATAACCAACTGCCAGGATCTAATGAATTATTCACACCACTTCGTATTTTCGGGTTCCCCTGATCGCCCGCCAAGAGGCGTGGCGGCGGGATCAACCCGCCGCCATTCCGGAACTCAGAGGCCGAGGCCGCCGAGCAAGCCTGTCAGACCACCGACGAGGCCGCCAAGCAGGCCACCGAGAACGCCGGTCAGGCTGCCCAGCAGGCCGCCGAGCACGCTGCTGACATCGCCGAGCACGCCACCAAGAAGGGTTCCGACGCCGGAGACGGAGATGGTGCCGCCGGAGACGGCGTCGATTTCGGTGGTCGAAAGTTCACGAATTGTCGTCATTTGGTTCAACTCCCATTAGATTTTGAAAACGCAGACCAGAGTGCTGACGGCACCTGCCAACAAGCTCCCCGTAACAATCAGGCAGGTCAGCACGCAGCGCCGATAAGCTGTCGGCTTCCGTAGACGTTGCGCCTCACCCGGGTATCACCTTGTGTCTCGTTTAAGATAATACCTTGAATGTTATTGTTTATCTCATAAACATTGTCAATCAGTAATTTATGAGACATTTGCGTCATAACACCACATTTCGTCCGAAAAGCCGGGATTTTTGGCTCAGCGGGCGCGACCGGCAAGCATACGGCGGGCGATTGGTGCGCCCCGCGTGATGGGGTAGGTCGGCTCCGACGCAAGCTCGATCGTGAGGCGATGTGCGCCCGCGAGGAGTGAAGCAGGCAGAGCGGCGTCGCCATCGGTCCAGCGATGCGCCGGTTCGGCGGCGTACCACCCTTTGGCGAGACGTTCATCGGCAAGGTTCAGCCTTGTGCCGTCGAGGGTGAGGCTCGCGATATCGAGACCGAGGCGGCGGCGATCTTCCGACGCGGGGTCTTCATGGGCGGGCACGAATACCCGGCTCGAAAGCCGTGCCCCCCCCGCCATCGACGACAGGTTGATCGACCATTGCCGTTCACCGGTCCGGACGCCCTCAAGCCGCCGCTCGCCCGCAATCAGAACGATGGCCGGATCGCTGGTATGCGACCCGACTAGCAGGCGCGCGAGGATGCGGCGGCGCAGAGCGACGATCGCCGGACCCGATTCGGTGAAGGGCGCGCAGGAGCGGGCTTCGCGCTCGCTCTGCATCATGTTGGGGTGAAGAATGATGGCATCGTCGCGCTGACCGGCAAAAAAGGCGCGGTTGCCGGTATCGAGGAAACTTTCGACCGGCAGCGCCTCGGCCAGCAAAATGTCGTGGCTGGGAAGTTCGATATGATAATACTCGATGGCATCGCGCTCGACCTGGGCGATCGACCTTCCGTTGACCAAGGCCTTGGCGGGCACGAGCATGCCATCGAGATAGAGCGCATGGTCGGGCGACACATACAGATCGCGCGCGGGGATATGATCGGCGACGGCACCGGCTTCGATCCGGATCGGCCGGATCTGCTCGGGGCGCGGATGGCGGGTGGCATCGAGTCGGCGATGGCCGATCCATACGATCGGGGCGAGCCGCCCGTCGTGAGTGATCACCGTCTCGCCGACCGCGAGCGACTCGACGGCGATTTCACCGCGCGCGGTCAGGATGCGGGTGCCGGGGCAGAAGCAGACGCTGAGAACGCCACCTGAGACCGAGAAATGATCGCCTGCGAAATTTTGGCTCGGGTCGAGGTGGACGGTATAGGTCGCGGTGCCTTCGGTCACGGTCAGTACATTGCCCGCGCCGAGGGTCGCGGTGCCGAGTCCCGCGGAACTGGCCCCGACGAAAAAGATCGAATCGCCTTCACTCGGACCGGTCGCATCGAATCCGCTGATGACGTTGTTGAGGTTGGTGATCCCGTCGAGCCCCAGAGTGGCACCGGCGCCGGTGAAGTCGATCGCGCCGCTGACGACCGCTCCGGCATTCAACAGCAAATTCCCATCCACCCCGAGTGTGGAGCCGCTGATGGTGCCGCCACTGTAGACGGTTTCCTGACCGTTGGCCGTGATGGTCGTTCCGATCGCTACGCCGCCGCTCAGCACCGACTGATTGCCACCGTCGATCACCGAGGAAATGAGCGTTCCGCCGGCAGACGTCGTTTTACCGCTGGTGAAACCGGCATACTGAATGCCGCCGGTGTCGACGGTCGTATTCTGAACGGTGCCTGTGGTCAGGACGAGCTGGACGCCGCCGCTATAGACCGTCGTGCCACTGGCGCTGCCGCTGCTTACGACGACTTCGATCCCCGAATTGCCAAGGTCAACGCCGAGGATGGTGCCACCATCTGCTGTGATGTGAGCGCCGCTCTCGATCACGCTGCCCGAAGCGGTGCCGCCGGAGACGACCGTGATGGAGCCGCTGTTAAGAGCGATATTCCCATCCGCCACCCCGCCGCTCGAAACGGTGAGCGACCCGCCATCGATTACGGTGCTGGAAATCGTGGCACCGGCATAGCCTGAATATCCATCGAACAAGCGGCCACCGGCATAGACGGCGGTACCGGATACGTTCGCCCCGAGGACAAACCCGCCTATCGCACCGTTTTGAAGCGTGACGCCGTCGGCAACGCCTGAAGCCGCAAGCGCAGTGCCGCCTGATGTAACCAAAATCGCCGAGATGGTGCCGCCGAGCACTTCCAGAATGCCGCCTGCCGCCACTGTCGCGCCGCTGATCGTTGTACCTGAACCTACTTTGGTCGCGCTGCTGATCGTGGTTCCGCTCATGCGAAGGATCCTCTTGTGTTGTCGGTCGGTGGGGGAGATTTTTCGGTTGCGAAGCCCGGCACGGTGCTGATCACCCCGATCACATGTTCGGCGGTGATCAGGCGGGTGCACTCGAACTGGCGGGGAGTACCGGCGTGATGCGGGCACCAGAGGAAATCCTTATGGTCGAACGCAACGCGCGGATCGTTCCAGCAGGAATTACAGGCGTGGTAGTTGATCACCCGGTAGGGGGTGGCGAATTCGTTGAGCGGGTGGGTGAAGCCGGAAATCATCACGACCGGGGTGCCCACCGCCCAGGCAAGCCAAGACAGGCCGCTCGACAGTCCGACAAACAACGCGGCACCCCGCAGCAGCTCGGCACGTTCGAGCACCGGATGATCGCCGGTCATGTCCTCGACGCCGTGAGGAATATGGGTCCAGACCATGCCGCTGCCACCGACGCGCTTCTGGTCGATGCAGACGACGCGGTAGCCGCGATCCTTCAGAAACGCGACGATCTTGTGCCAGCCTTCCGGATTGTTCCACATCTTGGCTTGAGCGGTGCTCTGGACCGCGATGCAGACATAGGGGGATGACGCCTTGGGTGCCGGGGCCGGGCGTGCGATGCGCGGCGGGGTTTCGGTGGGATCGACGCCGAGGATATAGCCGGCGGTGCGGTGCAGCCCGACGAGGCGGAAGTCGCACGGTTGCCGGCGGCGTTCATCGTCGTTGAAGAACAGGCCAAGATAATAGGTGGCGTAGAAATTTCCGGTATCGACCGCATCGTGGTCGAGGAAGGTGATTTCGGGATGGGTCGCCGCGAAGAGTGGAATGAGGTTCGCGGCCATCGAGCAGGTCAGGCGACAGCGGTGGATTTCCTGATAGCGCGCGGCATAAGGGAACCAGCCGAGGATGTCGCCCAGCGTGCCGACGGGAAAGGCGATGTGGACGGCCCGATCCGCACAATTCTGATCGTGTGTGAACACGTCGCGACCCGATTGCGAGATTTCGATCCGGAACGGAACGGCGTAGCGCTTGGCACTGACGACGAGGCCTTCATCGAGTTCGGTATCGAACAGGATGTTGCCGGTGAGGCGGTCGCGCAAAACCACGTGCCAGGGGCCATCGCCGCGGGGCAGCGCGACCCGGCACCCATCATTGAAATCGAATCGGATTCCGCACGGCCCCGACTGGGTCGGCAGCGGCGCGGGAGCCGGGTATGCACTGACCGCTGGCGCGGGACGCGTCCGCCCGTCGGTCGCGTTCGGCAGGAATGACGGCAGATTGTCCATAAATCAGGAACCAACTCAGGATCGTGTCCACGTTAAGACGAATTTTTCGAATTATTCAATTAAAAATATTATGAAACATAAAATTAGTCAACGTGTGGTTACTTGCTCATAATCTCGTAAAAAGACGTTCGCCCATGACAATGCAACCGCCGGATGTGTCTTCCGCCGGTTTGGCCGGGCCGAAATCGAGGGTTGAAAGCAGCCGGCGAGCCGCGAGTCAGGCCGAACTCAGCTTGGCCTGACGGCGCGGATAGCTGTTATCCCACCGGGCGAAGCACGCCTTTGGTGATGATGATATTGGCGTAGAGGCGGCGATCGCCGGTGGCGACGATCGCGAAACTATCACGGGCCCGCCGGTAGAACTCGTGGCGTTCGACGGTACCAAGGCTTCCAGTGTCGAGCCCGGCGGCGGTGGTCGCCTCGTGGAGTTCCGCCACGGCTTGCGGAACCGTGCTGGGGTCGCCGACGATCTGCATGGTGAGCAAGGGTTTGGGAATGAAGTCGTCGACCGGGAGGATCGCGATGATCGCACGGAACATGGTGGTGACGTCGCTGCCCTGAGCCGTGATCAGGCGGCGCGCGCAGGCGGCTGCGGGGAAGTTGGCATCGACGATGGTGATGGTGTCGCCATGCCCCATAGCCCGGAGCGCATGGAGCAGGTCGGCGGTGAGCAGGGGATCGATACCGCGAAGCATGGGCGTATCCTCGTCAGGGGTGAACGGTCAGGGTTCGAGCAGGGCTGCGATTTCATCGGCGCGAGGCATGGCGGGTTGCGCGCCGTGCCGTGTCGCCGCGAGCGCGCCCGCCGCGTTGCCGAAGGCGACGGCGCTTTGGATAGGGGCACCACGTTCGATGGCGGCGGCGAAAGCTCCGGCGAAGGCATCGCCACAACCGGTCGTGTCGATCACGGTGACCGGGTGGCATGGCAGATGGCCGGGGACGACGCTGGTGGCATTGTTCGCGGCCCAGACCACGCCGGCGGCACCGAGGGTGACGATCGCGGCACGGCGATCGGCGGCGAGGTCGATCGCAGCGGCCTCCGGTGAGGCGAGATGGTCGGATGCCAGCAGGCATGACGCTTCGGCTTCGTTGACCAGCAAAATATCGGCGGCGTCGCGCAGCGCAGCGAGGGTTGCCGGATCGACCCCCGCGACCGGCGAGACATTGAGGATGGTGGTGCCCCCGGCGGCGCGATTTGCGGCGGCAGCGGCGAGCACGACCGGGATCGGGATTTCGAGCTGCGCGAGCAGAATGGTGCCCGACGGGAACGTTTCCGGGAGATCGGCGGGGGTAAGCGCATGGTTGGCGCCGGGAATCACGATGATGCGGTTTTCGCCGGTGCCTTCGACAGTAATGATGGCCACACCCGTGGGAATGGCGGTGCGGATGATGGCTTTGGCGTCGATGCCCTCGGCGGCAAGCGTCTGGTACAGCTTGTCCCCATAGGAATCGCGACCCAGACAGCCGATAAACCGGACCTCGGCACCGGCGCGGCGGGCGGCGACGGCCTGATTGGCCCCCTTGCCACCGGGGTAGAGGGCGTAATCGTGACCGAGCAGCGTTTCGCCCGCATGGGGCGCTCGTTCGGTACGGACCACGATATCCATATTGGCGCTGCCGAGGACGATCATGCGACATGCCCCGATGCGGACGTGCTGGCTCGCTCGATCAAGGTCACCGCAAGCCGGTGATGGACGACCGGGGCAGTGGGAGCGGCGATGCGGGCGAGCAGGGTTTCGACCGCGCTGCGGCCGAGGGCATCCACAGGTTGGCGGATCGTGGTGAGCGGCGGCTCGGTGAGGGCGGCCCAGGGAATGTCGTCGAACCCGATCACCGCGACATCATCAGGCACGGCGCGGCCCAGTGCGCGAAGGCGCCGAAGTGTGCCGATCGCCACCACGTCGCTCGCGGCAAAGATACCATCGAGCCGGGGGTCGGCCAGCCAGGCGCAAGCGGGTTCGGGCAGAGTGAGAGCGAAAGGGACTTCATGATGCCAGATGATGTCGAGACCGGACGCGTTGGCAAGAAAGCCTTCGGCGCGCCCTGCGGCACTCGGGGAGCTAGCAGGACCGGCGAGCAGGCCGATCCTGCGGCGGCCTTGAGCGTGGAACGCAGCGGCGACCAGCGCGCCACCTTCGTGATGATCGGCAGCGATGCTGTCATAGGAGGCGAAGGCCGGGCTCGGACGATCGAGGATCACGGCAGGACCGGTGGGGCGATGAACCGGGGATTCGGTGCCGGGAATCCAGATGATGCCGTCGGCGCGCTCGGCCAGCGCCGCGAGGGCTTCCGCCTCGGTTGCGGTATCGCTGCCGCTGCTGGCGAGGATCAAGGCGTGGCGATGCGCCCACGCCGCATCGGTCACGGCCTGGGCGAGAGCCGGGAAGAACGGATTGGCAAGATCAGGCAGGAGCAGCCCGATCGCCTGATGACGTCCGGTGCGCAGTGCGCGGGCCGAGGAACTCATGCGATAGTCCAGCGCGGCAAGGGCGGCTTCGACCCGGGCGCGGGTTTCCGGCGCGACCGGTTTGGAATCGTTCAACACGAACGAAACTGTCGCGGTGGAAACCCCGGCGCGGACGGCGACATCCCGCAAGGTGGCGCCACGCGGCCGGGACACCGGGTTCAGACCTCGCCGCCCGCGATCGCGGCGACGATGCGGGTGCGATCGACCTCCTGTGTACGCCAATGCGCGATGGTACGACCGGCGCGCATCACCCAGACACTGTCGGAAATGCGCATGACCTGTTCGAGATCGTGACTGATCACGAGTTGCGCGATGCCCTCACCGCGCAAATTACCGATCAAGGTTTCCACCGCGCCGCGTTCGCGCAGACCGAGCGCCGCCGTGGGCTCGTCCATGATGACCAGCGCCGAGCCCCAGCTGGCGGCACGCCCGATCGAAATGGACTGCCGCTGGCCACCCGACAGGCGGCGGACCTTGGCGCGCACCGGCGGCATATTGACCAGCAGGCGGCTGAGCTTGGCCTGGGTCTCCGCGATCATGCGCCGCCGGTCGAGCCAGCGAAACGGGCCGAGGCCGCGTTTGAGTTCGCGGTTGAGATACATGTTCTGCCAGACGGTCAGATCTTCGACGAGTGCGAGATCCTGATAGACGGTTTCGATTCCGACCGCGCGGGCTTCAGTCGGCGAGGTGAAATGGATCGGGGCCGCCTTGAACGCGATCGTGCCGGAATCGGGTGGGTGAACACCGGTGATGCAGCGGATGAGGGTGGATTTTCCGGCGCCATTGTCGCCGACCAAAGCAGTGACCTCGCCGGCCGGGCAGGTCAGTTCCGCCCCGCGCAGGGCTTCGACCGCACCGAAGGATTTCTTCAAGTCGTGGATTTCGAGAATGGCGGTCATCACTTTTGCAACCTGCTGAGAACTGCCGCAGCGATGACGACGATGCCGACCGCGATCGGCTGGTAATATTCCGAGACCTGCAACAAGGTAAACCCGTTGAGCAGGGTGGTCAGGACCAGCGCACCAGCGACCGTGCCGAGGACAGCCGCGCGACCACCGAACAGAGATGACCCGCCAAGGACGACCGACGCAATCGATGTGAGAAGCTGCGAGGTTTGCAGCGAAGGGTCGGACCCGCCGGTGCGGGCGACCAGCAGGATCGCCGCGAGGCCGACCAGCGCACCGTCGATCACATAGACCGCTATTTTCATCCGGTCCGTCGGAATGCCCATATTACGCGCGGCATCGCGGTTGCCGCCGGTCGCGAGCACATGGGTTCCGAACGCGGTGTGGGTGAAGACGAGATGCGCCCCGACCGCGATCAGAATGGCGATGAGGTAGAAATAGCGGATCGGGCCGATCGAACCGAGCGCAAGGCTCTGGAGAAAATGCGAGTTGACCGCAAAAGACTGACCGCCACTGACGATCAGCGCCACCCCGTTCATCACACCCAGCATCCCCAGGGTTGCGATGAAATCGTTTACCTTCAGCTTCGCGATGATCAGGCCGTTGATCAGGCCGACCAACGTGCCGGAGAGGATCGCCGCAATAATGGCGAGCGGCATGCCAAGCCCGCCATTATAGGCAAGTCCGAATACCACCGCCGCCCAGGGGAGATTCGCCGCAATCGACAGGTCGATCCCGCCGGTCACGATCGAGAATTGCTGTGCCGTGGCAAGAACCAGCAGGATCGACGCCGAAACCAGCAGATCGCTGATATTCGGCCAGGTGAGAAAAAATGGCGTCAGCACGGAAAAAACCGCGCCGATCACCACCAGACCTATCAGCGCTGCATTGTCACCCCAAAACCCCGGATCCTTGAGCACCGCACCGAACCGGTTGGTCATGCCCGGAGATCCGTGGCTTGAGTATCGGGCCTTTCGAGTGAAACAGGCGGGGGGCCAACGGGCAGCACTCCCTGGCCCTGCTCGCTCCAATCACACATCCCCATCACCATTGCTCTCAGGGCGCGCCGAACGGGTCGTTGAAGGCGAAGAACGGGCGGGGGAAGGATTTCAGGGCGGCGGCGGCGTTGGCGGGGGTAATGAGTTTGATCGGGGCGGTGACGTGGGCGGGAATGGTTTTACCCATCGCGAGTTGGTGGCAGGCTTGCACGGCCATTTCGCCCTCGGCGTAGGGGTATTGAGAGACGGTTCCGGAAAGTTTCCCGGATTTGATCGATTCGAGGGCTTCCTTGACGCCGTCGATGCTGACCACTTTGATTTGTTTGGATTTACCGGCGTTGGCGATCGCCTGTGCGGCACCGAGGCCCATTTCGTCGTTCGCCGCGAAGATGCCGTTCAGATCGGGGTGGACGCGAAGCATGGCTTCGGCGTCGGTGAGAGCGCGGCTGCGCTCGTAATCGGCGGCTTCGGACTGAACGACGGTAAGTTTACCCTTGGTGGTGGCGCGGAAGGCGTTGTCGCGGTTGATGCCGTTTTCCTCGCCGGGGATGCCTTGCAGCATCGCGATATCGCCTTTGTCGTGAAGGAGTTTGAGCATGTAGGTCCCGGCGATCTGGCCGGCATTGGTGTTATCCGAGCCGATGAAGCTGGTGATGTGCAGGCCGGCAGCTTTGACCGCGGCGGGATCGAGACCGCTGTCGAGGTTGATGATGGGGATGTGTTTGTTCGAGACCGGGATCAGCGGGGTGATGATGTTGGTGGCGTTGACCGGGACGACGCCAAAGCAGGTGAAGTTCTCGTTCGCCATGGTCGAGATTTTAGCGTTTTCGCCGATCGAGTCTGTTTCGGTCGAGCCGGCCTGAACACTGACCGGGATGTGGAGTTTCTTGCCTTCGGCGACCGCGCCATCGCGCAACGCACGCCAATAAGGGTTGCCGAAATCGCGGACGATGATGGCGACGCGCGTTTTGGCGGGTGCGGCATGGGCGGGCAGGGCTGAGCAAAGTGCAGCGGCGCTGATTGCGGCAGCGGCGAGGAGTTGCTTGCCGAGGGCACGGCGGCGTAGCGGCGTGATATGCGGGACCATTGCTTCCTCCATGGGGCAGATTTGGACGAACTGCCTGATTTGTCATGTTTGCGGACGTAACCCGACTGGGTTAATCGATTTATATGCAGGATCGCGTCGCCCTGTAAAGATGGCGACGTCAAACGCGGGGAGCGGATTTGCGACTGGAGGTAGCAGTTCGTTTCAAAATCGTGTCAGAAAATTTTACACACGATCGTCTAAATTTTGATAACATTTTTTAAGCATTTGTTATCTTTGGTCAAAATATTCTGGCACGCAATTTGCCAAGGACGTCGTACGACAAACAGAGTTGGGATGTCAGGCTGCCCTTCGGCACAACCGGCGCCCAGCACATGCGGAGACGAGACTATGCGTATTTCAAAACTTCTATTAGCGACAGTGGTCGCAACCACCGCTTCATTGACTGTGGCGCGGGCCGGCACCGATCTGGTGACCAACGGTAATTTCGCCAGCACGTCACCGAGCACAACGGTGAGCACCCAGTTCGGGACGTCCTATAAAGCAGGTCAGTTCGTGACAGGCTGGACTGGTAACAATGGCTACGAGATCTGGTTTCCCAATGCGAAGGCGGCTTCGACGGAAAATACCGTCGGACAGTATAGCTATACTGGCAAAGAAGAGATGTATGCGGTGAACCCCGTCCCGGGCGGCAACACCGCCTTCGTCGGCCTCGACGGCGACCAGACCGATGGAATCCAGAGCAGCCTGAGCCAGACCATCAACAATCTCGTCGCTGGCAGCACCTATGATGTCAGCTTCTACTGGGGTGCGGGGCAGATGCAGAGCCGGACCGGTGCCACGACGGAGCAATTGCAGGTGTCGCTTGGTACGTCGAAGCAATATACCACGACACTTGACAATCCCAGCAAAGGCTTCACCGGCTGGTATAAGGAAGTGATGCAGTTTACCGCATCCAGCACCTCGGAATTGCTCAATTTCCTGTCGATCGGGTCGCCGACCGGTGAACCGCCGATGGCAGTGCTGACTGGTGTGTCGATGCAGCAGGTGCCGGTGCCGGAGCCCTCTTCGCTTGCAATCCTTGGCGCGGGTCTCGTCGGACTCGGGCTGGTGATCCGCCGCCGTCGCAATGGCCGCAAGTCCATCAAGGGCTGAGCCGGTCGGCTTCAACATGAACCGTCCGGGCTCGTCCGCCCGGACGGTTGTACCGTTCCACAGGTCGGAGGCTTGCATTGCACCCATTCATTCTTGAAGCGCTCCGGCTCGCGGTTTGGCTGGTCTTGCTCGCGGCGATCTTCGTGCCGCTGGAGCGGCTGTTCGGTGTGCATCCACAAAAGATTTTCCGCCGGCAGTTCGGGACCGATCTGGGCTATTACATCTTGAACTCGGTGCTGATTGGCGTGGTGCTCGCGGTGCCGCTGGCGCTGTTAGCGGCTGGGGTTCATCAGCTCATGCCGGATCGATTTCTCGCAATGGTCGCGGGGTGGCCGGTCGGGGCGCGATTGGGATTGTCGATCGTGGTCGCCGAAATCGGGTTCTACTGGGGGCATCGTTGGTCGCACGAAATCCCGCTGCTGTGGCGGTTCCATTCGGTGCATCACAGCGCCGAGGATCTGGATTTCCTGAGCAATACCCGCGCCCATCCGGTGGACATGGTCTTCACCCGCCTATGCGGCTTCGTGCCGGTATTCGCGCTGGGTCTCGCCCAGGGCGCGGCATTGCCGGCGGTCGTCGTGGTACTGGGAACGATCTGGGGATTTTTCGTCCATGCCAATCTGCGCTGGCGGTTCGGAGTGCTGGAACGGGTGGTGGCGACGCCATTTTTCCATCGGTGGCACCATACCAACGATGCGTTGCGTGATCGCAATTATGCCGCGATGATCCCGCTGGTCGACCAGTTGTTCGGAACATTTCATCTCCCTGCGGCGTGGCCCACCGCATACGGGATCGATGCGCCGATGCCAGCAACGCTGCACGGCCAGTTGCTCGATCCCCTGGCATCACGCCCGGTGCCGACCGTCGTGCGGGAGTAGCGGGCGCGGGCGCGATCCGCTACCCTTCGCACAGGCGGAGGGGATGATGCGAGAAAGCTACGTCCAGGGGCTGAGCGAAACCAGGCTGCTCGGCATGACCATCGGAGCCGCGCTCGAACGGGCCGCTCGCGAGCACGGCGCGCACGAGGCGCTGGTGGCCTATGCCGAAGGCGTAAGGCTCGATTATGCCGGGCTTGATGCGCTGGTCGATCAGGTGGCGGCGGGGCTGATCGGCCTCGGGCTGGTGCGGGGCGAGCGGATCGGGATTTTTTCTCCCAACAACGTGGCATGGGCTGTGTTGCAGTTCGCCTCAGCGAAGGCGGGGCTCATCCTGGTAACCATCAATCCGGCGTATCGCACCGCCGAACTGGAATACGTGTTGAACGCGGTGCAGTGCGCGGCGCTGGTGCTGGCACCGCGTTTCAAGTCGAGCGACTACATCGCGATGCTGGAAGGGATTCCGGCCGACCGTCTGCCGCATCTGCGGTTGCGGATCGTGATCGGCGATGCGCCTTCGGGCATGATGCGGTTCGACGACATCGCGGCCCATGCCGATGCGGCTTCGCGAGCGGCACTGGTGCGGTTGCGGCAGGATCTGCAGTTCGACGATCCGATCAATATCCAGTTCACCTCGGGCACCACGGGCGCGCCGAAAGGAGCAACGCTCTCGCATCATAACGTGCTCAATAACGGATTTTTCGTAGGCGAGGGGATCGGGCTGCGGTCGGAGGACCGGATCTGCATTCCGGTGCCGCTCTATCATTGTTTCGGCATGGTGATGGGAAACCTCGCCGCGGTCACCCACGGCGCAACCATGGTGTATCCCGGCGAGGGGTTCGATGCGCGGGCGACACTCGCGGCGGTGAGTGCGGAACGGTGCACGCACCTGTACGGCGTGCCGACCATGTTCATCGCGGAACTCGAGCACCCCGACTTCGGCTCGTTCGATCTTTCCTCGCTGCGGGGCGGGATCATGGCCGGAACGTCCTGCCCGATCGAGGTCATGCGCCGGGTGATGGAGCGGATGCACATGCCGGAGATCAGCATCTGCTATGGGATGACCGAAACCTCGCCGGTGAGTTTCCAGACCGCGATCGACGACACCGCCGAGCGTCGGGTCGCGACGGTGGGACGGGTTCATCCTCATCTCGAGATCAAGGTGGTCGATCCGGACGGACGGATCGTGCCGGTCGGCGAACGCGGCGAAATCTGCACGCGCGGATATTCGGTGATGCTGGGCTACTGGGATCAGGACGGCAAGACCCGGGAGGTGATCGATCCGGCCCGGTGGATGCATACCGGCGACCTCGGGATGATCGACGCCGAAGGGTATTGCACCATCGTCGGGCGCAGCAAGGACGTGGTGATCCGGGGTGGTGAGAATATCTACCCGCGCGAGGTCGAGGAGTTCCTCTTCCGCCATCCGAAGGTCGCAGGGGCGTCGGTGTTCGGTATGCCGGACGCAAAATACGGCGAGGTTCCATGCGCGTGGGTCAAGCCCTCCGCAGGCGCAAACGTGACACCTGAGGAGATCGCAGCATTCTGCGACGGGCAGATCGCTCATTACAAGATCCCCCGCCATATTCGCATCGTCGACGAGTTTCCGATGACGGTGACCGGGAAGATCCAGAAATTCGTCATGCGCGATATCATGGTTGCGGAACTCGGCATCGTTGATGAGCCGCGTGGCAAGGAGGCGTGATGGAATTGGAACGGGCGCGGCAGTTGGAGGCCACTGTCAATGCCGCACGAAGGGCAGGCGACATCGCCGCGCTGGTTGCGGAGGCGGGCGAGGCGATCGGCGAGGTCGAGGAACTGGCAGCGCAGGTTTCGGGCGAGGACCGGATCGAAATCCTGAAAATCGGCAAGCGGATCGGGTACAATGCGGGGGCGGACATCTGGCCCGGATGGGAGGAAGGGGCCGTTCGCAGCAGCGCCGAACTCACCGCCGGGCGCAATCTGGCCGTCCGATCGGCCCGGTTCGTTGAAACACTGGAACAGGGCGCGATGCAGCATGGCAACGCTGCCTGGCTGATCGGCGCATTCGACCTCGCGCTGGGCGCGCGCGCAGACGCCGCAGGGCGGTTTCGTGAGGCGATCAGGTGGTTCGATGCCGAACCCGAGATGAAGCTGCTGGCCGAAGGTTATCTGGCGATTGCCACACGCAGCGCCGAAATCGGTCATGTGCTGGCCATGCTTGACCACGCGGATGGCGAGGATGCGCGGTCGATTCGCGACCAGTTGATGACGGCGCGGGCGATTTACGGATAGGCGCGCCCGCGCCGCTGCCGGTTATTCGCGACCGCCGATAGCGACGTAATCGCGTTTCGGCGCGCCGGTATAAAGCTGGCGGGGGCGACCGATGCGCTGCTGCGGGTCCTCGATCATTTCCATCCACTGACTGATCCAGCCGGTGGTGCGGGCAAGAGCGAAGAGCGGAGTGAACATGGTGGTGGGGAAGCCCATCGCCTTAAGGATGATGCCCGAATAGAAATCGACATTCGGATACAGTTTGCGACTGACGAAATACTCGTCGTCGAGCGCGATCTTTTCCAGCTCCATCGCAAGGTCGAGCAAGGGCTCGTTCTTGATGCCGAGTTCGTCGAGCACCTCGTAGCAGGTCTGCTGCATGATTTTCGCGCGCGGGTCGAAATTTTTATAGACCCGGTGGCCGAAACCCATGAGTTTGGTGTGGCTGTTCTTGTCCTTCACCTCTGAAATGAAGGCCGGGATATTCTTTTTGTCACCGATCTCGCCGAGCATTTTCAGCACGGCCTCATTGGCGCCGCCATGGGCCGGTCCCCAGAGTGCCGCGATCCCGGCGGCGATGCAGGCGAAGGGGTTGGCACCGGTCGAACCCGCGAGGCGCACTGTCGAGGTTGAGGCGTTCTGCTCATGATCGGCGTGCAGGATCAGGATACGGTCCATCGCGCGTTCGAGGATCGGGTTCTTGCGATAAGGCTCGGCCGGCACCGAGTTCATCATGTAGAGGAAATTCTCGGCATAGGAGAGATCGTTGCGCGGATACATGAAGGGCTGGCCGATCGAATATTTATAGGCCCATGCCGTGATGGTCGGGAGCTTGGCGATCAGCCGGAACGCGCTGACCTCGCGCTCATGTGCGTCGTTGATCTTGATGCTGTCGGGGTAGAAGGCGGACATCGCACCCACCACGCCGCAAAGCACCGCCATCGGGTGGGCATCGCGCCGAAACCCCTCCCAGAAGCGGCGAATCTGCTCATGGAGCATCGTGTGCATCGTGATGCCGCGGTTGAACGTCTCGAACTCCGCATTGTTCGGCAGGTCGCCGTACATCAGCAGATAAGCGACTTCGAGAAATGTCGATTTCTCCGCGAGTTGGTCGATCGGGTAGCCACGATAGAGCAGCACCCCTTCATCGCCGTCGATGTAAGTGATCTTGCTCTCGCAGGAGGCGGTCTCACCGTAGCCGGGATCGAAGGTGAAAATGCCGGCCTGAGCCTGCAACTTCCGGATATCGGCAACCTGCGGCCCCAGCGTGCCGGACAGCAGCGGCAGGGTGGCCGATTTATTGGTGCCTTCGATGGTGATGGTCGCGTGGCGGGGGACGGCGGCTTCAGTACTGCTCATGACCTGTTCCTTTGCGGCCTCCGTTTCGGCGTCTGCCAGAGCGGGGGCGTTCAACGATACCGGAGTGATTGCACGCAATGTAGGTCGAACCCTCACGGTCATGCAACCTTCGCGCCTGCAGCATTGCTCAGGCTTCAGGCGGCGGATCGACGATGCGTTGCAGCCGCGAGCGGGGCGCGCACAACTCCCGCCACGGGGTGAGGACCAGAAACTCCGCCATCCGTGCGGTTGGGAAACTCCGGTCGAGCAGCAGATGCGCGGGGCCGGGCTGCGCGGCGCCGGCGGCGAGTTGCAGGGCGAGGTCGTGCAGACCCGGATTATGACCGATCACCATCACGCTGCGTACGGTCTCGCGAAGTGCCGCGAGGATTTCGAGGAGGCGTGAGGCCGGGGCCATATAGAGCGCATCGAGAACGTCGATATTGGGTTGATCGTCCCAGAAAGCGATGCAGTCGAGCGTTTCCCGGGTGCGGCGTGCCGAGGAGATCAGCACCACATCCGGCTCGATCCCGAGCGCCTTGAGGCTGGTGCGCATCCGGATCGCAGCGGCGCGACCCGATGGGCTCAGCGCGCGGGCATGGTCGCTCTCATCGTCGCGGGCGCGTTCGGCCTTGGCGTGGCGCATCAGAATGAGCTGGTGCATGAACCTCTTTCGGGAAAACCGGCGTAGAGATGTTTATGAGCCGGTCCGCCCTCGCGATCCAGTGCAGCCACCCCAATTATGTGGGCGGAGGCATGCATGACTGATCCCATCGTGATTATCGGCGCGACCGGCGGCGTCGGGTCGGCGCTCGCCGCGCGGCTGTCCGGCCAGGGTGTGGCGCTTCATCTGGTCGCGCGGAATGGCACGGCGCTGGCCGCGATTGCCGAGCGGTTCGGCGCATCGCACCAGGTGGCGGATTGTACCGACGATGCAGCGCTCACCGCAGCGGTGGCAGCGGCGGGGCCACGCATCGCGGGGGTGGCCTACTGCGTGGGCTCGATCGTGATGAAACCGCTGAAACGCGCGAGCGTGGAAGATTTCGCGTCCACCTACGCGCTCAACGTGATCGGCGCGGCGCGGGCGGTTGCGGCTGCGGAGGCCGGGTTGCGAGCCTGCGAGGGGTCGGTCGTGCTGTTCTCATCGGTGGCGGCGCGCGCCGGGTTTCCCAATCATGCGGTGATCGGCACGGCCAAGGCGGCGGTGGAAGGCTTGTGCGTCGCGCTGGCGGCGGAACTGGCTCCGGTGCGGGTGAACTGCATCGCGCCGAGCCTGACCCGCTCGAAAATGGCGGCGGGCATGACCGGTAACGACGCCATGGCCAGGGCGCTCGCCGCGCAGCATCCGATCTCGCGGCTTGGTGAACCGGCGGACGGTGCGGCGCTGGCCGCGTTTCTGCTATCTCCCGACGCGGGTTGGATCACCGGGCAGGTCATCGGGGTCGATGGCGGCCGCGCAACCCTGCGCACGCGAACCTCATGAAGGACCAAGCATGACATCACCCTCGATCGATCGCCGAAGCCTGATCGCGATGGCCGCCGCCGTCGCCATTCCGTTGCCCAGGGGGCGCAGGCTGGAATTCGAGGTATTCCGCAACGGAGCCAAGGTCGGCACCCAGCGGCTGCGCTTCATCGAGGCAGGGGACATGCTCACGGTGGATAATCACGTGGCATTGCGGGTCTCGCTGCTGGCGATTCCGGTGTTCCACTACACCGCGCATATCGTCGAGCATTGGCGGGACGGGGCGTTCGTCTCCGCGACCAGCGCAATCAACGATAATGGCACACCACATCAATTGTTGGTCGAGAAACAGGCGACCGGCGTCATCGTCCAGGGGAACAAGACACCGCGTTACACCGCCCCGCCCAACGCACTGCCACTGACCTACTGGAACAAGGCAATGCTCAAAGGGCCGATGATCAACATGCAGACCGGGCATACCGATACCCCGACTATCGCGAAACTCGGATGGTTCAAGCTGCCGGCGCTGCCGTCCGGCACGGTGACGGCGGAGGAATACAAGCTGACCGGGCCGATCCGGCTCTCGGTCTATTACGACCAGAAAGAGACCTGGTCCGGACTCGCTTTCGATCATGAGGGGCATATCACGTACAAGCCGATCATCGGCGGATGAACGGCGGCGCCCTGCGGGTCGTGCTCGGCGACCAGCTCTCGCGCGGGATCGCCTCACTCGCGGGGCTCGACAAGGTCCACGACGTGGTGCTGATGGCGGAAGTGATGGGCGAATGCACCTACGTGCCGCATCATCCCCAGAAGATCGCGATGATCCTTGCTGCGATGCGCCACTTTGCCGAGGCATTGCGGGCGCGCGGCGTGACGGTGCGTTACGTGGCGCTCGACGACGAAGGCAATACCGGAACGCTCGACGACGAGGTCGCGCGCGCCGTGGCGGCAGTGCAGCCCTCCCGGATCATTGCGACCGAGCCGGGTGAGTTCCGGGTCCGCACCGCGATGCGGGGATGGGCGGAAAACACAGGGGTCGCCTGCGAGATCCGCGAGGATACACGATTTCTCTGCGGCATCGATGAATTCGCCCGGTGGGCCGAGGACCGCCGACAGTTGCGGATGGAGTTTTTCTACCGCGAAATGCGCCGTAAACACGCGATCCTGATGGAGAGTGATAAGCCGGTCGGCGGCAAATGGAATTTCGATTCCGAAAATCGCAAGGCCCTGCCGTCGGCGATCACGCCACCGCAGCCCCGGCGGTTCCCGCCCGATGCAGCGACCCGCTCGGTAATCGACCTTGTCGCCGCGCGGTTTTCCGGTCATTACGGGTCGCTCGCAGATTTCGACTATCCGGTAACGGCGCACGATGCCGAGACCGGATGTGCCGATTTCCTCGCGAATCGGCTGCCATATTTCGGCGATTGGCAGGATGCGATGAGTGCAGGTGCGCCCTTCATGTTTCACGCGCTGGTCTCCGCCCCGCTCAATCTCGGGCTGCTCGATCCGCTCGATCTGTGCCGCCGCGCCGAGGCGGAATTCACCGCCGGACGCGCACCGCTGAATGCGGTCGAGGGGTTCATCCGCCAGATTCTGGGCTGGCGGGAATTCATTCGAGGCATATACTGGCTGCACATGCCGGACTACGCGAGCAAAAACGCGCTCGGGGCGGATCTGCACCTGCCCGAATTCTACTGGACCGGAGCGACCGATATGCGTTGCATGGCCCTATCGATTCGTCAGACCATGAAGTTTGCCTACGCCCATCATATTCAGCGACTGATGGTGACCGGAAATTTCGCCCTGCTGGCCGGGATCGATCCCGATGCGGTCGATCAATGGTATCTCGCGGTCTATGCCGATGCCTATGAGTGGGTCGAAATGCCCAACACAAGGGGGATGGCCTTGCATGCGGATGGCGGCATCGTGGGCTCGAAACCTTACGCGGCCTCTGGTGCCTATATCAACCGCATGAGCGATTATTGCGGCGATTGCGCCTATGACGTGAAGGACGCCACCGGGTCGCGGGCCTGTCCGTTCAACGCGCTGTACTGGGATTTCATCGCACGGCACGAAGCGCGTTTCGCCGGCAATCCGCGCATGGCGATGCCGGTGCGCAGTTGGAACCGGATGGCCGCGCCCAAGCGGGAGGCCCTGCGTGCGCGGGCGGCACGCTTGCGACAGGCCTTGATCGAAGGAGACCGGCTATGAGACCACCCGGACCGGGCGAGGGCGTTGCATGGATCACCGGAGCGTCGAGCGGGATCGGGCTCGCCCTGGCCGAAGCCCATGTCGCGCATGGCTGGACCGTCGCGGTCACGGCGCGGAGGGTCGAGGAACTCGAAGCCCTGTCCTTGCGATTTCCGGGGCGGGTGCTGGTGGCCCCGGCCGACATCACCGATCCCGCAGCGGTGCGCGCTGCACTGGCTCCGCTGCCACCGATTGCGCGTGCGATCCTGAACGCCGGAACCTATGAGCGCGATACCGCCGATACATTCACCGCCGCGCGCCTCGCACGCCAGGTCGATCTCAACCTTATCGGCACCGCGCATTGCCTCGAAGCGATCATGCCGACAATGATTGCGGCGCGGTCCGGGCAGATCGGCTTGGTCTCCTCGCTGGCGGGTCTGGCAGGGTTGCCGGGTTCGGCCTCCTATTCGGCGACCAAAGCCGGACTGATCGCGCTGGCGGAATCACTGCGATTCGATTTGCGCCAGCACGGCGTTGGAATCTCCGCGATCTGCCCGGGCTTCGTCAAATCGCCGTTGACGGCAAAGAATACGTTTCCGATGCCGTTTCTGATGGAGGCGGATGCGGCGGCAAAGGCGATCATGCGGGGGTTGGATGCCGATCGCTTCCTGATCGCGTTTCCCGAAGGACTAGCAAGGCCGCTGCGGATTTTACGAAGCCTGCCCTACGGAGTGTTCTTTCCGCTGATCGCGCGCGGCACCAGGGGGTAGTTCGTCATCAGAGGCTGAACCGGTCTTCGGCAGCCTCCTCGGTTTCGCTGAACCGATGCTCGGCGGCATCGAGCGCACCGCGAAGTGCGGCAAAGATTTTTTCGATCTGCTGGGGTGAAAAACTGTAATTGTTGCGGTTCGACAAATTACCGATCTTGCGAATGGCGTCGAGCGCCTCGTTGGTGCGGTTTTCGGCGAGGCGCTTGAATGCTTCGGTCTTGTCACGTGCCATCATGGTCCTCCGTTGGAAGTGTGGGTGCCGGTACTGCCGAAACCGCCCGCGCCGCGCGCGGTGATATCGAGATCGTCGGTTTCGCGCCAGACAACACGGCTGAACGGGGCAATCACCGCTTGAGCAATCCGCATCCCGCGCGTGACGATGAACGGATCGGCGCCTGCATTCAGCAGGATGATCTTGATTTCGCCCCGATAATCGGCATCGATCGTGCCGGGGCTGTTGGCGACCATGATACCATGCTTGAGCGCAAGGCCGGAGCGCGGGCGGATCTGCAATTCGTGATCGGCCGGCAACGCAATCGCGAGTCCGGTCGGTATCAACGCGCGCCCGCCGGGAGGAATCGCAATGTCATCGTGATTGGCCGCAAGCAAATCCATTCCCGCCGCACCATGGGTGGCGTAACCCGGCAGATCAAGCCCGATATTGTGGGGCAGGCGCTTGACCGCGACGTCGACATTCATTTCAGGGCCTCGATGATGCGTGATGTGAGACGGGCAGCGACCTCGGTTTTGCTCATGCGTGGCCACACGTCCGCGCCCGCCTGCGTGATCAGCACGATTTCGTTGTCGTTGCCCCCCATAACGTCCGACCCGGCACCGACATGATTGGCAAGGATCCAGTCACAGCCTTTGCGGATACGTTTTGCCGCGGCATGGTCGAGCAGGGTTTCGGTTTCGGCGGCAAAGCCGATGACCAGTTCGGGCCGCGCGGGATGATGAGCGATGTCGGCGAGAATGTCGGGATTTTCGACGAGGGTGAGTGTCGGCGCGACGCCGGTTTTCTTGAGTTTCCGTGCCTGCGGTTCGACATGCCAATCGGCCACGGCTGCGCACATCACCGCAATTTCCGCGGGCAGCGCGGCGCGGACGGCGTCGTGCATCTCGCGTGCCGATACCACGTGGCGCGTCGTGACGCCGGGTGGATCGGGCAGGGCGACCGGTCCGGAAATCAGCGTCACGCGCGCGCCAGCCTCGGCGAGCGCCTGTGCGATGGCGTGACCCTGGCGGCCGGAGCTGCGATTGGCGAGGTAACGTACCGGGTCGATCGCTTCATGGGTCGGGCCGCTGGTGACGATCGCATGGCGCCCGGCGAGCGGGCGGCGCGGGGTCAGCATGTCGCTGATCGCATCGAGGATCACCGGCGGTTCCGCGAGCCGTCCGGGACCGAATTCGCCACAGGCCATCGCTCCCTCATCGGGGCCGACGAAACTCACTCCGCGGCTGCGCAGGATCGCCAGATTGGCGACGGTTGCCGGGTGCTGCCACATCCGCACATTCATCGCGGGCGCGGCCAGCACCGGCTTATCCGTCGCGAGAAGAACGGTGGTTGCAAGGTCGTCAGCCTGGCCGGTGGCCATGCGGGCGAGAAGATCCGCCGAGGCGGGTGCGACCACCAGCAGATCGGCGCTGCGCGAGAGCTGGATATGCCCCATTTCGCTCTCATCGGTCAGGGAAAACAAATCGGTATAGACACGGTCTTCGCACAGCGCCTGCAGGGACAGGGCGGTGACGAATTCCGCCCCCCCTTTGGTGAGCACGGCGCGGACCCCAGCCCCCTCGCGGCGGAGCAAGCGAACCAGTTCGAGCGATTTATAGGCAGCGATTCCGCCGCTGACGATCAGCAGAATCCGCTTGCCGGCAAGCCTCAAAGTCGCCATCCGGCGTGGATCGCGGCGATCCCGCCGGTCAGATTGCGAACAGAAATCCGGGCGAAGCCGGCCTGCCGCATCATCTCCGCGAGGGTCTCCTGATCGGGAAACATGCGGATGCTCTCGGCAAGATACTGGTAACTCTCGCGATCGCCCGCGACCCGGGCGCCAATGGCGGGAAGCGCGGCGAAGGACCACCGCTCATATAGCGGGGCAGCAACCGCGACCTGAAGTTTCGAGAACTCAAGGCAGAAAAACCGTCCCCCCGGCTTCAGCACCCGCCGCGCTTCCGCAAGCACGCGGTCCTTGTTGGTGCAGTTCCGCAGCCCGAACGCGATCGAGACCCGGTCCACCGCGCGATCCGGCAGGGGCAGGGCTTCGGCATCGGTCACGGCGAAGCTGATGCCGTCGATGGCCCCCCGCATTTCCGCACGGCCACGCCCGACGCCGAGCATCTGTTCGTTGATGTCGGTGAGCAACACAGGCCCGCCGCCGCGCCGGCGCCATTGGAACGAGATATCGCCGGTACCGCCTGCAAGGTCGAGCAGGGTGCGATTGGGGCGCGGATCCATCATGGTGACGAAATCGCGCTTCCACAGCCGGTGGACGCCGAGCGACATCAGATCGTTCATGATGTCGTAGCGGCGGGCAACGCTGTTGAACACCTCGCGCACCCGGGCGGATTTTTCCGCGCGGTCGATCGTGGTGAATCCGAAATCGACGGTGTCGCTGCTGGTATCGGCCATGGCCAAAGGCTATAGCGGCAAACTGATCATGCCGGAACTCCCCGAAGTCGAAACCGTCATGCGCGGCCTGGCGGCAAAGCTGCAGGGCCGGCGCATTGCCGCGGCCAGTCTGGTCCGCGCCGACCTGCGCTTTGCGGTGCCGGACGGGTTCGTGCAGGCGATCGTCGGCGCACGCATCGAGGGGTTCCGCCGGCGCGGCAAGTACATGTTCATGCGGCTGGATCGCGGCATGTCGGTCCTCATCCATCTCGGCATGTCCGGCCGCATGACGATCGACCGGGACAAGGTAGCGCATCAGCACCTGACGATCACGACAGATGATGGCTGTGTCATCGGATTCGTCGATCCACGCCGGTTCGGTGCCCTCGATCTCGTCCCGCGCGAGGCGGAGGACGAGCATCGGCTAATCCGCGCACTGGGACCGGAACCGCTGACGCGGGCCTTGTCGGCGCGGGTGTTGCGTGCGGCACTGCAGGGCAAGGCAACACCGATCAAGGCCGCCCTGCTCGATCAATCGATCATTGCGGGGCTCGGTAACATTTATGTGAGCGAAGCCCTGTTCCGCGCCCGGATCAGCCCGTTCCGGCTGGCGGGAAGCCTCGGCGCTGCGGAAGCCGCGCAATTGGTCGCAGCGATCAAGGCGACGCTAACCGAAGCGATTGCGGCGGGAGGATCGTCGTTGCGTGATTACGTCCAGCCCTCCGGCGAACTCGGCTACTTCCAGCACGCGTGGAAAGTGTACGGGCGGGCCGGGCAGACCTGCGAGCGCTGCCCTGGGATGCCCGATTGCCCGGGAATCGTTCGCGCGGTTCAGGCCAATCGCGCGACCTTCTGGTGCCCGCGCACTCAGGCCTGATGGGCGTCCGCCTTGGCCGCAGCGATGAAGGCGCGGATCAGTTCGGATGATTTATGCCCCGGCTGGTCCTCCACCCCGGATGAGACATCGACCGCCGAAGCACCGCTGAGCGCGACGGCCGTGGCGACATTATCAGGCCGCAACCCGCCTCCGAGCAGCCAGGGACCGGGAGATTGCCAGTTCCGCGTGATGCTCCAGTCGAAGGCGGTGGCGTTGCCGCCAGGACGGTCAGCGCCCGCTGGCGCCTTTGCCTCGATCACGAAGCCGGCGAGACCCTCGCTGGTACGCGGCAGATCCGACGCGTGAGCAACGCCCACCGCGCGCCATACCGGCAGGCCGAACCGCGCCGCGATCGCCCAGCAGGTCGGGGCCCCGGCATAGATCTGCAGGATATCGAGGCTGAACACCGCGAGGGTCTGCTCGATCACCGCCATGTCCGGCTCGACGAACAGGCCGACCCGGGACGGGCCGCGCAGCCCGGCGATCGACTCCGCCTGTTGCGGCGTGACATGGCGCGGCGAGCGGGGAAAGAAATTGAAACCGATCCAGTCCGCTCCCGCCTCTGTCGCGGCGCGATAGGCGTGTGGTGTGGTGATGCCGCAGATTTTCACCCGGATCATGTGATCGACCCTGCGATGGCCGCAGCAGCGGCGGCGGGGTCGGCGGCGGCGGTTATCGGCCGCCCAACGACGATGTAGCTGGCACCGCGCGCGATCGCGTCCTGCGGCGTGGCTATTCTTGCCTGATCCCCCACATCGCTGCCTGCGGGCCGAATGCCCGGCACCACCAGAATCGGCGCAGGGCCAAACTCGTCGCGCAGCACCGCGATTTCATCGGCGCTGCACACCAGCCCGTCCGCACCCGACGCCAGAGCCAGGTGGGCAAGGCGCAGCACCTGAGCGCAGGGATCATCGGCAATCCCGGTTGCGGCAAGGTCCCGGGCATCGATGCTGGTAAGCACCGTCACGGCGAGGATGAGCGGCCGATGATCGGCACTGCCTGCCGCCTTGCGTGCGGCCTCGATCATCGCCCCCCCCCCGGCGGCGTGGATCGTCAGCATCGCCGGGCGGAGCGGCAGCAGCGCGCGCACCGCACCGGCAACCGTGTTCGGAATATCGTGGAGCTTGACGTCCAGAAACACCGGGCAGGGCAGGGGGGCCTCGAACGCGGCGGGACCGAGCGCAGAGAAGATTTCAAGCCCGAGCTTGATCAAGCCGCAATGCGGGCCGACCGCGCCGATCAATTCACGTGCGCGAGCGGCATCCGGCGTATCGATGGCCGCGATCAGTCGTTTGATCGGTGCGTCCATCGGAGTCAGCGGGGCGGTAGCAGGGTTTGCGCGGGTGCGGCCAGCGTCGGCTCGGCAGGGGGTACCGCTGCAGGTTGAGCCGACTGCATCGCCGCGACCTGCTTTTCCGCCCGTCGCGCCCGGCGGTGCGCCCGCACCCGATGCGGAACCAGCAGGACCATGCCGATCAGCACACCGAGGGCGAAGGCAATCAACACGACGGCACCGAGTGCAGCCGAGCCGAGCGTCCCGAACGGCCAGAACCCGATGACGGTGGTCTCGCGGTTCGACAGCAGGAAAATCACCAGCGCGATCAGAACGATCGCGCCGAACAGGATACGGACGAATTTCAGCGTTTTGGTCCTTTGTGCGGCTTTGCGTGCGGGGCGTCCGACGAAGAACCACCATTGATCATTTCGCGCAATTCCCGCCCGGCGCGAAAAAACGGCACAGTCTTTTCGGTAACATCGACGGTCTCCCCGGTGCGCGGGTTACGCCCGGCACGGGCCTGTCGGCGCTTGACCGAAAATGCGCCGAACCCGCGCAGTTCCACCCGGTCACCGCGAGCAAGCGAGGCGGTCATTTCATCGAACAGGGCGGTGATGATGCGTTCGACATCCCCCAAAGTAAGGTGTGGATGATCCGCCGCCAAAGCGGCGACCAGCTCGGATCGTGTCATAATCCCCGCCTCCCGTTTTCGCGACGGTGCCAGAGACCAGCGCCGGGGTCAACCGGATTGTGCCCTAGCTTGTTGAAATCAGGCGGGATTTTTCCCGACTAGCCGAGATGCAGAGCGGTTTGCAGCCCTTCGAGAATGAATTGCGCGGCGAGGGCGGCAACCAGAATGCCCAGAACCCGGCCGATCACACTCGCCCCGGTGGCGCCCATCAGCCGGGCCAGCGTCCGCGCGGCAAGCATGGCGATCAGCGTGGCCCCGATCAACGCGCCAAGAGCAAGCGTGATCGCAAGGATCGCCGCCGGGTGGCCGCCAGCCTTGGCATGGAGCAACACCATCGTGGTCATCCCGCCCGGTCCCGCAATCAACGGAATCGCAAGCGGAAAGACACTGATATCCTCGGTCGAATTGCTTGCGGCGGCCTTTTCCTCGTCGCTTGCGCGCAATTCGCCCTTGGCGGTGACCATGTCCTTGGCCGACAGGAACAACAACGCGCCACCGGCAATCTGGAGTGCGGGAATCCCGATGCCGAGCAGGCGCAGCAGCTTCTCGCCCGCCAGACCAAAAATCAGCAGCACAACAAAGCTGATCAGCGAGGCCCGCTGCGCGATGCTGCGGCGCTTCGGCCCATCGTCATGCGTCGTGAGCGCGGCGAAAATCACCGCTGTGCCGATCGGATCGATAATCACGAACAGCGCGACCACGGCATAGAGAAAATCGCCGGTGAATTGCGTCAGCATCGTCGCGCCTCGGCACGAGCGAGATCCTCGGGTGTGTTGATGTTCAGAAACGGATCGGACACAGCATCGAAATCGACCCTGCGCATCGCCAGAGACCGCGCGAAATCCGCCACGCGATAAGGCCCGGGTCCGTCAAGGAACGCATCGAGCTTCCCGGCAATCGCCGCCACCGGCCAAAGCGCCACCAAATGATGCACCCGATCACCACAAGCCGCGACCGCAGGCGCCGGATGCAACCGCCCCGCCAGATCGGCTGGGATGAATGGCGTATCGACCGGCACACTGAGCAGCGCCGTTCCACGTGCCGCTGCCGCCCACACCAGCCCCGCATGCAGCCCGGCGAGCGGCCCTTTGCCCCGATGGCGGCCATCATCCACCACCGCGCAATCGAACGCCGCGAACCGTGAGCCATCCCCGCGCGCGCTTATCGCGATCGCATCGGTCTGGTCCCGCAGTCGGGCGATCACACAGGCGAGCAAGGGGATACCGTGCAGCCTGGTCAGCGCCTTGTCCGCCCCCCCCAACCGCCGCCCTTCGCCGCCGGCGAGGATGAGGGCGCAGATCATCGCGCAGGAAAGCTAGGTAGGAAGGGAAGCGCTTCTTTTTTGGAAAAAAGAAGCAAAAAACTTTTATCAATTTGGGATACGGGCGCCTCAAACGGCACGGGCATGCAGGAGCAAAGTTTTTTTGCTTCTTTTTTTCCAAAAAAAGAAGCCTGCCTTACTCCACTTCGCATCACGCGACTGAGAGAAATGGGGCGAACGATGGGTTTCGAACCCACGACATCCAAGACCACAACCTGGCGCTCTACCAACTGAGCTACGTCCGCCGCCGTGCGCGGTTTAGGCCGACAACCGCGCATCCGTCAATTCCGTCACGCTGCCTTGCGGTTCATCAGGCCTCTCGCGATCAGGGTTTCGGCGATCTGCACCGCATTGAGCGCGGCTCCCTTGCGCAGATTATCCGAAACGCACCAGAAGGCGAGGCCGTGTGGCACCGTGGAATCGACGCGCAGACGCGAGACATAAACCGCATCCTCGCCTTGCGACTCGAAGGGGGTGATGTAGCCGCCGTCATCGCGCTCATCGAACACGATGATCCCCGGTGCATTGCGCAACGCAGTGCGCGCCTTGTCCAGCGGCGCCGCGTTCGCGAATTCGACATGCACGGCCTCGGCATGGCCGATGAACACCGGCACCCGCACGCACGTCGCCATCACCGCGATATCGGGGTCGAGGATCTTGCGGGTCTCGACAGCCATTTTCCACTCCTCCTTCGTCGCCCCATCGGCCATGAACCGGTCGATATGCGGGATGACGTTGAAGGCTATCGGCTTGGCAAATATCTCGGGCTTGCCGTAGTCGTTGACGTAGGTGGCCTTGGTCGAGCGTTCGAGCTCGTCCATGCCTTCCTTTCCCGCACCCGACACCGATTGGTAGGTCGAGACGACGACGCGGTTGATGGTGAATTTGTCGTGCAGCGGCTTCAGCGCCACGACCATCTGGATGGTCGAGCAATTCGGGTTGGCGATGATCCGCCGCCAGTCGGGTTTGGCCGCGAATTTGTCGAGCACCTGCGGGTTGACCTCGGGCACCACCAGCGGCACGTCCGGGTCCATCCGGAACTGGCTGGTATTATCGATGACGATGCAGCCCGCCGCCGCGGCGCGCGGTCCGTGGATCGCCGAAACTTCCGCACCCGGGGAAAACAGGCCGAAATCGACGCCGTGAAAATCAAAGGTTTCGAGATTGCGCACGGTCAGCACCTGATCCTCGCCGAAGCTGACCTGCTGACCCGCCGAACGCGGCGAGGCGAGAGCGATGATTTCGGAAATCGGAAACTTGCGTTCCGCCAGCGTCTTCAAAATCTCGCGTCCCACCGCACCGGTGGCACCGACTACCGCAACCCTGAACGCCATTGCCTGATCCTCAGCATGAATAGGAATGCCATTCAGGTAGCGGTCTCCTTACGGCGACGCAAGCATTGTGGCGACTTCGGCACCTCAGCGCGTCGCTGCGGTCACCCGGCCATTCTGGAGGCGGAACACCCGGTCGAGCTTTTCCACCCCGGTCAGACGGTGAGTGATCAGCAGCATGGTCCGGCCCTGAAGCGTTTCGTTCAGCGTGCTCATGAACTGCTGCTCGGTCTCAAGGTCGAGCCCGGCGCAGGGCTCATCGAGAATTAGGATCGGAGCCGGGCTGAGCAGCGCGCGGGCGAGGGCGAGCCTGCGCCCCTGACCGCCGGAGAACAGGCCGCCGGCTTCACCGACCCAGGCATTCAACTTGTCCGGCAGCGCACGCACCGTATCGCCGATCCGCGCAGCATCGAGTGCCGCCCAGATCATCGCGTCATCGGCATCGGGCCGGGCGAGGCGGAGATTATTGGCGATGGTGTCGGCGAACAGATGCGTCGCCTGGGACAGCCAGGTGATCCGGGTGTGGACATCGCTGGCCCGAAGCCGGGCGATATCGGTGCCGCCGAGCCTGATCTCACCCTGATCCGGAGCCGCCAGTTTCAGCGCGAGCGCGGCAAGAGTGGATTTGCCGGCACCCGAAGGGCCGAGCACCGCAACCCGCCCGCCCGCCGGGATCTGCAGCGACAAATGATCGAACACCAAACCAGACCCATCGGTCCAGCGGAACGAGACATCATCGAAGGTGAGGCTGGCCGTCCCGGGCAGTTCGACCGGCGTGACAGGATCAGCCACGCGGGGCGGGGTTTGTGCCGCCGCCAGAACGCGGGTCGCCGCCGCTGCCGCACGCCCCGCCACCACCCCGGCGCGCGGCATCCCGCCGATCGTCTCGAACGCCGCGATCACCACGAACGCCGCGATCACGATCGCCACCGGATGCGCGCCATGGATCAGCAGCACCGCGAGCAGGGCGGCCTGGGTCAGCAGGAACGCCCAGGCCTGCATGACGCCGGTATGCTCGGACAAGCTGCGCGCGGCCGCGAACAGGCGCGATTCCTGGGATTGGACATGGGCAAGGGTTCGCCCTTCGGCTTCGAATACCTTGATCTCGCGCAACCCGACCAACGCATCGAGTGTCGCGGTCCGTAACGCGCCGCCGGCTTCGGCTTCGGCTTCGGCCGCCGCGCGCGCACTTCCCATCGCCCGCACCGGCAGGATGAACGCAGCGACGAGAAACAGCGCCAGCACCACGACCGCCGCGATCGGGCTCTCCCAGCCCACCGCCAGCAGCAGGATCGGGATCAGGATCAGCGCGCTGAGCGCAGGGATCAGAATCCGCAGGAAAATCCCGTCCAACGCTTCGATGTCATTGACCAGCCGGGCCAGCACGTCCCCGGCGCGGCGATAGCCGAGGCCGCCGCCCGCACCGTGGGCAAGGCCGCGAAAAAACCAGATCCGCAAGCTCGCGAGCGCGCGAAATGTGCCGTCGTGGGTAACCAGCCGTTCGAGATACCGCAATATGACGCGGGCAATACCGAGCACGGCGAGAAACCCCGGCACAACGAGGGCTATGCCGATCGCATCCGCCCCGATGAGGTCACCGGCATCAGCCATCAGCGCGATCCCGGCGAGCAACGAGGCGAGCGCGGTGATCAGCCCCGCAATCAGAACGATCCGCTGGTCGCGCCAGAGCGCGATGATCCGCAGGATCGGCGCGGCCCCGGTGGCGCTCATGCGACCCCTTGCAGGGTCGGGCTGCGCGCGCCGCCAAGGTCGAGTTTGCGCCCTTTGAATTCATGCGCGAACGCGGCGTGGCTCGCCAGAATCACGGTGCGCCCGATCGCGAGGCGCTTGAGGCTGTCGAGCACATCGTGTTCAGTGGCCGGGTCGAGTTGAGCGGTGGGTTCATCCAGCAAAAGAAGCCTCGCGTCCTTGAGAAAGGCGCGGGCGATCGCGATGCGCTGCGCCTGGCCGCCCGAAAGCCCATAGCCGCCATCGCCGATCGGTGTGGCGAGGCCCTGCGGCAACTGCGCGGCGAAATCGGCGACCCGGGCGAGCCGCACCGCCTCCTGCAGCTCCGCCTCGCTTGCTTCGGGGCGGCCGAGCCGGATGTTGTCCTCGATCGTGCCGGCAAACAAAAAAGGCCTCTGGCTGATGATCGCGGTCATCCGGGCCAGGGCGGCGGGCACCAGGGTTTCGATCGGCGCGCCGTTGATGGTAATCCGCCCCGATTGCGGCCGCGCGAAGCCGAGCAACAGCTCGATGATGGTGGATTTGCCCGCCCCCGAAGGCCCGACCAGCATCATTGTTTCGTTGGCGGGCAGGCGAAAGCTCAGCTTGTCCAGCACCGGGCCACGCGCCTCATCCCACCCGAAAGTGACGTCCTCGAACGCAATCGCCACGCCCTGCGCCGGCACTGTGCGGATCGCCGGCGGCGTCACCGGGGCCGGTTCCGGCTGCGGCAGGCCGACGATGTCCTCCGCAGCGGTCTGTGCAGTCATCCGGTCCTGATAAACCGCCGAGAACGCCCGGATCGGGGCAAAGAATTCGGGCACCAGCAGAATGCAGAACAACGCAACCGGCGCGATGGCGACATCGCCACCGAGCAGCGGTGCGGCAAAGCGGATCGCGATGCCGACCAGTGCCGCAGCGGCCAGCAGGTCGAGCATCGTGGCATTCAGGAACGCGACGCGCAGGATCCGCATGGTGCGCCGCCGCAGATCGTCGGCGGCGGTGCCGAGGGCAGCAGCTTCCGCCTCCGCCCGTCCGGCGAGCACGATGGTGGCGATCCCACGGATCCGATCGAGAAACCGCGTCTGCAACCGTGTCATCGCAGTGAACTGGTTGCGCGCGGCAATGCCGGTGCCGATCCCGGTGATCGCCATCGAAACCGGCACCAGCATGCCGGTGGCCAGCAGGATCAGCCCGCTGCGCCAGTCCACGATCAGGGCAGCGATAATAATCAACCCCGGGCCGAACCCGGCAACGCTCGCCGCGGGAATCCACCGCCCATGCAGACCGTCCAGTGCCTCGATCCGGTCGATGATCACGCCCGCAAGTTCGGCGGAGTGCCGGCCGCGCAACCGCCCCGGCCCCAGGGTCATCACGTTGCTGAGCGTCTCACTGCGCAGGCGGCGGCGCGCCGCGATGCCCAGCCGGCTCGCCTCGCGTTCCTGCAGATTGATCAACCCGGCCCGGAGCAGCGCTGCCACGGCAAAGCCGATGGCGGGAAGCGCGATACCCATGGTACCAGGATGCAAAGCCCCCGCGAGCAGGCGGGCGGCACACGCGATCTGTCCGATCGCCAGGATCACCCCACCTGCGCCGAGCGTGATGGCGTAGGCCGCGCGACGGCGACCGTCCCTGATCTCTCGTCTGATCCATGTTTTCGTGGACGATGCGGTTCGGCTCATGCAGCTATGCATATAAGGAAATCGGACAAATCCAAAACCCGATACGATTTGTCCCGAAAACAAAACTTCGCGTGTTATCGCGATACGGCAACAATTCTCGATCAATCCATGATCCAAACATGAACATTACGTGAATTTAACCGAATCGTGAAGTTGCGGACAGAACAAACAACGAAATACCGGTGGCGTTCGACTAACCGGTTGCGCGCGCGATAGACGCCGCGCGCCATTTCGCTCAAAAGGCGCGCGGGTACCGCACGGTGCCGATGATTATCGAAACCTTGCGGGAGGTCATCCATGCAGATTGCCCGAACTCATGCGCAACTCATCGAGGCGCGTGCCGCGCTGACGGCCCGAATGCAGGGCGGTGTGGCGCTGGTGCCGACCATGGGGGCGCTGCACGAGGGACATATTTCGCTGGTCCGCGCCGCGCGCGCGGCGGGATTTCAGGTCATCGCCTCGATTTTCGTCAACCCGACCCAGTTCGGTCCGGGCGAGGATTTCGCCCGCTATCCGCGTGACGAGAGCGCCGATTGCGCCATGCTCGCGGCGGCGGGATGCGGCGCGGTGTGGCTGCCGGACGTCGCCACCATGTACCCGCCGGATGCAGCCACCGCGATCGAGGTCGCAGGGCCGGCCCTTTTATGGGAAGGGGCATTGCGGCCCGGCCATTTTCGCGGCGTCGCCACGGTGGTCGCCACATTGTTCGGCCAGGTGCGGCCCGATTCGGCATGGTTCGGCGCGAAGGACTGGCAGCAGGTGCAGGTGATCCGCCGCATGGTGCGGGACCTGCTTCTGCCGGTAGCCATCAAGACCGCACCGACCTGGCGGGACGTCGATGGCCTGGCGATGTCCTCGCGCAACCGCTACCTCTCGGCTGAAGACCGCGCCCGCGCGCCAACGCTGTTCCGCACGCTGGAAGCGGTCCAAGCGCGACTCCACCAGGGCGACCCGCTTGGCCCCACGCTGGCGGCAGGCCGTGCCGATCTCGACATGGCCGGGTTGGCGGTGGATTATCTCGCGCTGGTCGATGAAAAAACATTGCAGCCGCTCGATCGGATCGCACCGGATGCCCGCTTGATCGCGGCGGCGCGGCTGGGCAGCACCCGTCTGCTGGATAATCTCGCGCTGTGAGCACCTGTCCGCTGGCGTGGGAGAATTCGCACGCCCGGTAACGAAATTTTTACTTCCGTCAGGCATTGTGACCGTTACCACCTGATCGGGCAGGACCGATCGGGGGCCAACGGAGCGAATTGCGTGAGCGTAATCGAAACCAGCATCAACGGATCGCCTTCGAGCGAGCCGCCCGTAAGCGGGGTCAGCGATCCGAGTGCCGCTGTGGCCGAGCGACGAAGCCGGGCTTCGCTACGGCGATTGGCCGCCGGTGAGCAACGTAAACGAGCCGTGCGTCTGACCGAAGCGTTAGAGAATGACGGTTTCTGTCTGCGCTATATTCCCCGCCAAAGACTCATCGGTGCGCCGCGTATGGCGGCGGATCAAATCGAAGGGGGCGAATTATGGGTTGGGTTACCCAATCGGCGGCGCGGTGTGGTCTCGGTCGCTCCCCTGCTGCGCGATCTCGAACGACCGGGTCTGCGGGAAGACATGCTACGATTCAGTCTCGACGCGGCGGCGGCGGAAGTCGCCATCTGGCCCGCCAACTGGCGTCTGTCGGTTCCGGTGCCCACCCGCACGCTGGCAGATGGCGCGGTCGCGGACATACTGATGGCGGCCCTGGCCAAAGCCGGCATCTCCGATGGCCGGATCGATCTGCAGATCGACGAATCCGATCTCGTCGAAGGCGGTGTTCTGCTGCACCATGCGATGGGGGCGCTGCGGACCAGGGGAGTCGGAGTGGTGCTCGACGGTTTCGGCGCGACCTTCGGCAGCCTGGCCCTGCTGCCGCGACTGCCGCTGACCAGCCTGAAACTCGACCGGAGATTGGCGCATTCCGGCGGTTCGGACGCCGATTCGGACGAGAGCGTCCTGATCCGAGCCGCGGTCGAAATTGCGCATCGCCTCGGCATAACCGTCACGATCGACGGGATCGAGACGGAAGCGGAACTCGAACGGTTCCGGCAGCTCGGGGTGGATTTCGTCCAGGGCCCCTGGATCGGCCCGGCAATGGCGGCCGAAGCGATCCGGGTGCGCGGGAGAAGCGCCCAGTAGAAAAAGGGCGCCCGCGTGGGGCTTGCTGACCGAGGCAATCCGGATCAGAGGCTTGAGCCATGACAGAGCCGGTTGAAGACGTGCCCGAAGCGAATGCAATGCAGGCGGAGAGCATCTCCACCGCCGATATCGCAGTCGAGACCGCCATTCTCGATCTCCTGCGTGCCCGGGGCGAAACCAGATCGATCTGCCCGACCGAGGCGGCGCGATCTCTGGCCGGAGCGACAACCGACGATCTCGCGTGGCGTCGGTATCTCCCGGTGGTACGCCGCGTCGCACTGGCTCTTGCGCGATCCGGCACGATCGACATTTTGCGCAAAGGCAAGGTGATCGCACCGGAACAGGCGCACGGCGTGATCAGGTTGCGGCTCAAACCCGGTCAGGAGGAAAAATCATGAGCGTCGGCGTGCTGCCGTTATTGCTGAGTCTGGTATTTCCCGCTTGCGGCAAGCCGGGTGCGCAGGGGGTGACACCGCCGGGTGTGGTTGATTTCGATCATCTGGTCCTGCCGAAAACCCCGAACAAGGCGCTCGCCGCGCCCGCCGGATTTTCTCCACCCCCGACCGTGATCACACCGCATTACCGGGTTTCGCAGGGCAAGCTGTTCGGCATCGTGGGTGAGGTCGCCGCATCCGAACCGCGCACCTATAAGCTCGACGCCTATCCCGCCCGGTTCCAGGCCGCTTTCGTCGCACGGTCGAAAGCCGCCAATTTCCCGGATATCATCGAGGTCGCGGTGCGTCCGGCACCGTCAGGCGGCAGCGAGTTGATCCTGTATTCCCACTCCATCTACGGCCAGTCCGATTTCGGGGTGAACGCGGCCCGGGTGAAAGCCTGGCTCAGCGCAATCGAGGCCCGCGTGGTCAAGGACCAGAGCGCCGCGCAATGAAGTTTCTCCGTGCAATCGGGGCCGCGATGCGCGATGCCTTCCGCCTCGCCAAGCCGTATTTCAAATCCGAGGAAAAATGGGTCGCCTGGGGCCTGCTCTCGACCATCATCGCGCTCAACCTCATCGCGGTCTATCTCAACGTCGTCTACTCCTACTGGTACAAGATTTTTTACAACGCGTTGCAGACCAAGGACGAGCCGGCGTTCTGGACGATGTTGCTGACCTATAAGTCGGTCAAGGGCTATCCCTGGTTCGTCCCCGGGTTTCTTGGCATCGCCGTGTTCAACATCGTGGTCGGCGTCTATTCCTTCTACCTCCAGCAGATGCTCGAAATCCGCTGGCGCCGCTGGATCACCGACCGTTTCACCGCCGAGTGGCTTACCGGACGGGCACATTACCAGATCAGCCTGATGGCCACCGCCGGCAGCGTGCTCGACAACCCGGATCAGCGGATCGCCGACGATCTGCGCAGCTTCGTCTCGAACAATCTGTCGCTCGGGATCAGTTTCATCGCCAACATCGTCAATCTGTTCAGCTTCATCTTCGTGCTGTGGTTCCTGGTCCCACCGCTGCATCTTTTCGGTGTGGTCATCCCGGGTTACCTCGTCTGGGTCGCGATCCTGTATTCGGTGATCGGAACCTATCTGACCCATGTGATCGGCTGGCGCCTCATTCCGCTGAGTTTTCAGCAACAGCAGGTCGACGCCGATTTCCGTTTCAACCTGATCCGCGTCCGCGAAAACAGCGAGCAGATCGCCCTCTACGCCGGTGAACCCGAAGAAACCGTTGCCCTGAAACAGCGGTTTCACGCGATCTATCTTAACTGGTGGCGCATCATGAAGCGCACCAAGGCGCTGAATTTTTTCACGATCGGGTTCAGTCAGGTCGCGAGCATCTTTCCGATGCTGATCGCCGCACCCGGATATTTCGCGGGGATCTACACGCTCGGACTTCTTATGCAGATCAACAACATCTTCAGCAACGTTCAAGGCTCGTTTTCCTGGTTCGTCGGGGCCTATCCGCAACTGGTCGGCTGGCGCGCGACGGTGCAACGGCTCGATGGGTTCGAACGCGCGGTCGCCACCGCACATGCGCGCTATGCCGCTGAGCTGGCGTCCAACCCCCGGCGGGGATCGGAGCTGGTGGTCGATGACCTTTCGCTCGACCTGCCGGACGGGCGGCACCTGCTCGATGCTCATCATCTCACGATCACACCCGGCACACCGCTGGCAATCACCGGCGCCTCGGGTTCGGGTAAATCGACCCTGTTCCGCGCCCTCGCCGGTATCTGGCCGTTCGGTCGCGGGCGGATTACGCGTCCGGCCGGCCTCACCATGTTTCTGCCGCAGAAACCCTATTTCCCCCTCGGTTCGCTCAAGCGCGCGGTCGCCTACCCCCGCCAGGAATACGACGTGGCTGACGAAAGCGTCCGCGCCGCACTCGCCGATGTCGGGCTCGGCGCGCTCGGCGGACAGTTGGAACATGTCGATAACTGGACCCTGCGCCTTTCGGGAGGCGAACAGCAGCGCCTCGCTCTGGCGCGTGCGCTGATCGCAAGGCCGGACTGGTTGTTTCTCGACGAAGCCCTCTCCGCGCTCGACAGCGCGGCGGCCAGCACCTTGTTCGCGATGCTGCGCGACCGCCTGCCCGCCACCCAGATCGTATCGATTTCGCATCAGAACGATATCATCGGTCTGCATCCGCGCCGGGCGCGGGTCGGCCCGGATCGGGATGGCGCCATGCAGGTGATCGAGGAGACCGGTTGATGAAGGATTTCGCCCTATTCGGCCATCGCGGCGCGCGCGGTCTGGCGCCGGAAAACACCCTGGCCGGATTTTCCGTGGCCCGGTCATGCGGCGTGACCGGTGTGGAGTTCGATGTCGGCCTCTCTGTCGACGGCGTCGCGATGGTGCATCACGATCCCAGACCCAGCCGCTATTTCGCCCGCAACCCTCGCGGCGCCTATGTGCCCGCGGATGAACCATTGCTGCACGAGCAAACCGCCAGCGACCTCGCAGGCTACGATATCGGCCGTCTGCTGCTCGGCTCCGACTATGCGGCGCGCTACCCCGCGCAGATCCCGCACGACGGCGCACGGATTCCCACCCTTGATGCCGCGCTCGCAGCGCTGGACGGGCTCGATCTCCTGATCGAGGTCAAGACCTTCCCCGACCGCCCCGAGGATACCGCATCGCCGCAGGCCATGGCGCAAGCCGTCATCGCCGCGCTGCACCGCGCGGACGCGGTAGCACGGGCGGTGCTGTTCGCGTTCGACTGGCGGGTGCTGCGCGAAGCGGCGGCGATCGAACCGGCGCTTCGCCGCTGCTGCCTCACCGAGCCCGATACGCTCGCCGCCGGCGGGCTCTGGCTCGACGGAATGGATCTAGGCGCATTCGACGGTGAGGTGGTGCACGCCGTTGCGGCCACGGGGGCGCACTGCTGGGCCCCGTTTCATGCGACCCTCGATGAGGCTGAGCTCCGTGAGGCTCAGGCGCTCGGCCTCTTTGTGCTGCCGTGGACGGTCAATACGCCCGAGGCGTTTGAGCGGATGCTCCGGCTTGGCGTGGACGGGATGATTTCCGACCGGCCGGATCTGGCCCGAACCGCCATCGAGGCTGCCGGCATGCGCGTTGCCGCGCCAGGGTTCGTGGCAGGTATAGGCCGCCTTGTCCCAGAAATTGGCCCGGCGGGCGGCATGGAACAGAAATTGCCGTAACGCCGGTGCCTGCCAGCCGGCTTCATCGACCAGAATATCGATCGGGGCGAATAATTCATGAGCATGAGCGATATTGTGCGAGGCGAATTCGTCGAAATGTCGCGGTTTGAGCGCGTAGAGCACCCGCATGTCCCGCACCGGCAGGGCGATCGTGGTGTCCGGTTCGCGCTCGAACAGGCCGATGGTCTTCCAGCGTGGCGTGTCGTCCTGCTCGGCAACGCTGCGCTTGAGCCAGACGGCGGGGCACGAGATCAGAAGCGAATGCAGGCTCGGCGTGTAGCGCGAACGTTTGTCGAGCAGATTCTGCAAACTGCCGCAGACCTCGATTGCGAAGATATCGACGAACGGGTCCGCTGCCGTGCCACCGAACCAGAGCCACAACCCATCGGGAAACGTGCGCATCCGCGCCGCTCCCGGAATCTTGAGCGAGGGAGCGTCGTTTTCCGCGGCGGGACCGGGGCGCGCCTTGAGCCAGACGCCCTTTCCCCGCGCATCGGCCATTTCGAGCCCCGGCGGCGTCTGTGGCCAGGCCCTGATGCGTTCACGCACGAAACCGTCGAGTGTCTGAAAACCCATCATTTTTGATCCATTTCTATTCGAGGCTGGTCGGATATGCTACCTAAGGTAGTATTCTGTAATCCCATCTGCTTGGCAAGGCGAATTGTCATCCAACGTTGAATTCGTGAACGATCGTTCACGCAAAACCGTTCAACCCGCGGGGTCGCGCGGGCCTATCGCTTGCGTTATGCAATGAGATAATGACCTATCAGACATCATCGGCAGGGATGGAATAGCGGCCAATGGATGCAGTGAATGAGCGGGCCCGGAGTAACCGCACGCCGGCAGGAGCCTCACAGGCTCCCGACAGTGCGGGCGATGCGCCGTCCCGACCACGCAGTCGCCGCCCATTCCTGATTCTGGCCGCGGTCCTGCTGGTCCTGGTCATCGCCGGCGTGGTCTACTGGCTCCACGCGCGCCATTTCGCCACCACCGACGATGCCCAGATCGACGGGCCGATCCATCGGATTTCAGCGCGAATTTCCGGCCAGGTCGTCTCCGTCCCGGTGCACCAGAACGAGCACGTCACCAAAGGCCAGATCCTCGTCGTGCTCGATAACCGGACCGAGCAGGTCGCAGTGGACCGGGCCCGGGCGCAGCGCGCACAGGCGGCGGCCGATGTCGGCACCCGCCAGGCCGATCTGATGGAGGCGAACGCCAATGTCGAAGTCGCGCAGGCCGATCTGGTCAAGGCGCAGCAGGACGCCACGCGCTATCAACGGGTGAACCCCCAGGCGATCACCCGCACCAATCTCGACGCTGCAACGTCCGCCCTGCGCGCCGCCCAGGCGCGGGTGGATGCCGCCAAGGCTCAGGTCAGCGCCGCGAAAGCCGGGCTGGTGGCGGCGAAAGCCTCATTGCGGGCCGCTGGCGTCGCCGTCGAGAGCGCGCAGTTGCAACTGGGCTACACCACGATCCGCGCCCCGGCATCCGGCTCGATCGCGGAGCGCACGGTGCGAACCGGCAACGTGGTCTCTCCCGGCAGCGGTCTGATGGCGCTGGTCGGCGATCGCTATTGGGTGACCGCGAACTACAAGGAAACCGAACTCGGGCGGATTCATCCGGGCCAGCATGTCCGGGTATACATCGATGCGGTCCCCGGCATCGGGTTTCATGCCGTCGTCAGCAGCATCCAGCGCGGTACCGGCAGCGTGTTCTCGTTGCTTCCGGCTGAGAACGCCACCGGCAATTACGTAAAAATCGTCCAGCGCGTACCGGTCCGGATCACCTTCGATGACAAGCGGCTCTCGAAATATCCGGTTTCGCCGGGCATGTCGGTCGAACCCTATATCCGCATTTCCGGGAAATGAGCCTGCTCTACGCGACCGAACCGCCGCTCCCCCGCTCCGCCGCCGGAATCTACAACCCGTGGCTGATCGTGGCGATGATCGCCCTCGCCCCGTTCATGGAGGTGCTCGATACCACGATCGCCAACGTGGCACTCACCCACATCGCCGGCTCCCTCGCCGTCAGCCCGGAGGAAAGCACCTGGGTGCTGACCTCCTATCTGGTCTCGAACAGCATCATCCTGCCGATCACCGGCTGGCTCGCCGCCGTGCTGGGGCGCAAGCCGTTGTTTCTGGTCTGCATCGCGCTGTTCACCGCGAGTTCGGTGCTCTGCGCCTTCTCCACCTCGCTGACCATGCTGATCGTGGCACGGGTGTTGCAAGGCCTTGGCGGCGGCGGCTTGCAGCCGATCACCCAGTCGATGTTCGCCGATACCTTCCCGATCGAAAAGCGCGCCCAGGTCTTCGCCGTGTACGGTGTGGTGATCATCGTCGCCCCCGCGACCGGACCGATCCTCGGCGGGTGGCTGACCGATCATCTCTCGTGGCACTGGGTCTTCCTGATCAACCTTCCGGTCGGTCTGATCGCGTTCACCCTCATCGCGATTTTCGTCGACGAGCCGGTACAACTGGTGCGCGAACGTGCGGCCCGGCTCGCGGCCAAACTGCAATTCGACTGGTTCGGCCTCTTCCTGGTCGCCGCCGGATTCGGCGCCCTGCAGATATTCCTCGATAAATACTCGCTCGATGACGGGTTCGGCTCCAGCTTCATCCGCACCTTGTTCGTGGTCTGGACCGTCTCGCTCGTAACACTCGGCGTGTGGGAGTGGGGGCACCCGCAGCCCGTGGTCAATGTGCGGATGTTCAAATACCGTAACTTTTCAGTCTCCTGCATCATCATGTTCGTGATCGGCTTCATCCTGCTCAGCACCACCCAGTTGCTGCCGCAATTGACCCAGACCCTGCTGGGCTATTCCTCGGAAACCTCCGGCTTCGCTCTCGCCCTCGGTGGTCTCGCCACGATCGGACTGATGCCGATCGCGGGCATCGTCACCGGCCGGTTCGTCTCGGCCAAGGTCCTGCTGATCGGCGGCCTGGTCGAGACCGGCATCGCCCTGATCCTGCAATCGCATCTTGCACCCGATGCGTCGTTCTACACCATCTCGTTCGACCGGGTCCTCCAGGTGATCGCCCTGCCATTCCTGTTCATTCCGATATCGGCATTGTCCTATGTCGGCGTGCCGCCCGCCCGCAATGGCGATGCTTCGGCGATCATCAATCAGGTCCGCAATATCGGCGGCAGCATCGGCATCTCGTTCGTCACCACCATGCTGGCGTACCGAACCCAGTTTCACCATTCAAGACTGGCCGATGCGATCACACCGTATGTCAGCCTGCACGGCCAGACACTTCCCCAGATTGCCGCCGCCGTGCAACATCAGGCAGCATTCATGAGCTATCTCGATCTGTTCCATATTCTCGGCCTGATGGCGCTGCTGGTCTGGCCGGTCATTCTGCTGCTTGGATCGCCGGTGAAGGCCGGTCGGGGCAAGCCGGCAGCGAAAGGAGTTTCCTATGAGGCCTGAACCCATGCGGCAGCGCTTGCGACGGAGCAGCACTCTGGGCGCAGCACTCCTCACGGCCCTGGCCCTGACCGGCTGTGCGCTCGGCCCGAATTTCCACCAGCCGAAGCCGCATACCGCTGCCTCCTTTCTCACCAACCGGCCCGCGATCACCGCGCCCGACGGTGTGAGCCAGGGCAAGGTCGATCTCGCATGGTGGCGGAGCTTTCAGGACCCCGATCTGACCAGCCTCGAAAATGCCGCGATCCGGCAGAATCTCGATGTGCGGATCGCCACCCAGCGTCTCGCCGAAGCACAGGCCCAGGCGCAGATCGAAGGGGCGACACTCTACCCGAACCTCAATTTCGCCGGTTCACTCACCCGCGAAGGGCCGAGCAAGAAGGGCGTCTTCACCGCGCTGAGCGGCTCGGGGTCGAACACCAGCACCAGCACGAATGCCGCCTCGACCGCCGGCGGCTCCGCCTCCTCGATCGGCGGCGGCGGCATTCCGGGCTCGGCGATCCAGCCGTTCAACCTGTTCCAATACGGGTTCTCCTCGGTGTTCGACTTCGATCTGTGGGGCAAGAACCGCCGCGCGGTCGAGGCCTCGCTCGCCGCAGTGCAGGCCTCGCGCGATGCGCGCCGGGCGGTTCTGCTGAACACCGAAGCCGAGGTCGCCCAGACCTATATCAACCTGCGCGCCGAGCAGACCGTGCTGAGGATCACCGAAGACAACCTCAAAAGCGCCGATCATATCGCGGGCCTTACCGGTGAACGGGCGCAGGCAGGGCTCGCCAACGCGCTCGATGTCGCGGATGCCCAGGCCCAGGCCGCCTCGATCCGCTCCAAACTCCCGGCGCTCCACGCCGCGATCGATGCCGACATCAACCAGCTCAGCCTTCTGCTTGGGCGTGGTCCGGAAGCATTGCGGGCGGAACTGATCACACCGGGTTCGGTTCCGCCGGTCCCCCCGGTCGTGCCGATTGGCCTGCCGTCGCAATTGCTGCAACGCCGACCGGACGTCCGCGAAGCCTCCGCCAAGCTGCATGAAGCGACGGCGGAAATCGGCGTGGCCAAGGCCGATTTCTTCCCCGACATTTCGCTTTCGGGTTCGGTCTCCCTGCAGGCGCTGCAATTCTCGAACCTCAACCAGTTGGCGGCGGTCACCTACGCCATCGGGCCGCAGATCACCCTGCCGATCTTCGAGGGCGGTAAACTGACCGGCCAGTTGCACCTGCGCACCGCCGAGCAGAAGGCGGCGGCGATCGATTACGCCAAAACCGTCCTCACCGCCTTCCATCAGGTCGACAACGCATTGACCGCCTACGACCAGGAGCAGAACACCTACGCCGCCCTCCGCACCGAAGTAACCGAAAGCGAACGCGCCCTCGGCCTCGCGCAGGAACGGTATCGCGAAGGTCTGGCCGATTACCTGCAAGTGCTCACCGCGCAGCAGACCGCCCTGACCGCCACTCAGGCGGAAGCGGAAAGTCTGGCGCAGGTTTCGACCGATCTGGTCAAGCTGTATCAGGCGCTCGGCGGTGGCTGGCAACCGATCTATCCGGCGGCGGCGTCCTGACGCCGTTCGCCGCTGACACTGGCGCTGGACGCATCTGAAGGGATACGACTAAAAAAACCCGACAGTGGAACGACGTGGCACGGCCGGCCACCGCGATCGGTCAGGCGGCCAATTTCAAATTGAGCTGGTGCTGAATATTCGCGACCAGATTGTAGCTTTGCTCACGCGCGTTCGGATCATGGATCATCGCAGCGACCATCACCTCGTCGGGCCGGAACGTGGTGACAAAAGACTCCAACCGGTGTGCGACGGTCGAGGGCCCACCGACCATCGCATACATCAGCGCATGATCGATCTGGGCCTTTTCCAATGGCGAGCAGATCTCGTCGATCGGGGCGGGGAGGGGCAGTTTGCCGGGCCGGCCGCGCCGCAGATTGACGAAAGCCTGTTGCTGCGAGCTGAACAGATGGGCCGCCTCGGCATCGGTCTGCGCGGCGCAAATTGTGATGCAGACCATCGCATGCGGCTTCGCCAACTGAGCGGAGGGGGTGAACCGCGCCCGATAGATCTGCAATGCCGCTCCCAACAGATCGGGAGCGAAATGGGCGGCAAAAGCGAAGGGCAATCCGAGTGCGGCGGCAAGCTCGGCGCTGTAGGTCGAAGAGCCGAGCAACCAGATCGGCACGTTCAACCCGGCACCCGGAACCGCGCGCACTGCCTGATCCGGCGGCGCCGGGCGGAAATAGGATTGAAGTTCGAGCACATCCTCGGCGAAGCGGTTTTCACTGCCGGCCAACTCGCGGCGCAACGCACGGGCGGTGCGCTGATCGGTCCCCGGTGCACGACCCAGCCCGAGATCGATCCGGCCCGGATGCAACGATTCCAGCGTGCCGAACTGCTCTGCAATGATCAGCGGCGCATGATTGGGCAGCATCACCCCGCCTGACCCAACCCGGATCGTGCTGGTCACCGCGGCCACGTGAGCAATCACCACCGCCGTCGCCGCACTCGCGATGCCCGGCATATTGTGATGTTCGGCGAGCCAATAGCGATGATAGCCGAGCCGCTCGGCCTGCCGGGCGAGTGCCGCGCTATTGCGCAGCGCATCGCCCGCGGTCGCACCATCGGGGATCGGGGCCAGGTCGAGAACTGAAAACGGAATCGGACTCATGAACCTGATATAGGCAGGCAAACGATCCGGCGGCAGACGCTAAAATGTATATGGCTTATGACGCTTTGTGATGAGCCATCGCAGCTTGCAGGTTCTCGTCGAGCTTGGCGAGGAAATCCTGCGTCGTCATCCAGGGCTGCTCACGCCCGATCAGCACCGCCAGATCCTTCGTCATGAAACCGGCTTCCACGGTCTCGATGCAGACCCGTTCGAGCGTCTCGGCGAATTCGGTCACCTCCGGCGTCTCATCGAACTTACCACGATAGGCAAGGCCACGGGTCCAGGCGAAAATACTGGCAATCGGATTGGTGCTGGTCGGCCGACCCTTCTGATGTTCGCGATAATGACGGGTCACAGTGCCGTGCGCCGCCTCGCTCTCGATCGTCTTGCCATCCGGGCTCATCAGAACCGACGTCATCAGCCCAAGACTGCCGAACCCCTGAGCCACGATATCGCTCTGCACGTCGCCATCGTAGTTCTTGCATGCCCAGAGATAACCGCCGTTCCATTTCAGAGCGGAGGCCACCATGTCGTCGATCAGCCGATGCTCGTAGGTGAGCTTGTGTTTTTCGAATTCAGCCCTGAATTCGGCATCGAAAATCTCCTGAAACACATCCTTGAACATCCCGTCATAGGCTTTCAGGATGGTGTTCTTCGTCGAAAGATAGACCGGATAATTCCGCAGCAGACCGTAATTAAAGCTGGCACGGGCAAAGCCTTCGATCGAAGCCCTGGTATTGTGCATGCCCATGGCCACGCCGGGGCCCTTGAAATCATGGACGTCCAGAATGATCGGCTTGCCGCCATCGCTGGGAATATAGGATAGCTGGACCTTGCCCGGTCCGGGGATTTTGGTCTCCACGGCGCGATAGATATCGCCATAGGCGTGGCGGCCGATCACGATCGGCTCGGACCAGTGCGGCACCAGACGCGGGACGTTCCTGCAGATGATCGGCTCGCGGAAAATCGTGCCGTCGAGAATGTTGCGGATCGTGCCATTCGGGCTGCGCCACATCTGCTTGAGGCCAAACTCGGCGACCCGCGCTTCATCCGGCGTAATGGTCGCGCATTTGACCGCAACGCCGAACTCCTTGGTTGCGTTGGCGGACTCAATGGTCACCTTGTCATCAGTCGCGTCCCGATGCTCGATACCGAGATCGTAATATTTCAGATCGATCTCAAGATAGGGCAGGATCAGCTTTTCCTTGATGAACCCCCAGATGATCCGGGTCATCTCATCGCCATCCATCTCGACGATCGGGTTCCGAACCTTGATCCGTGCCATATCTCGCTCCTCCTACGAACACTGTCGTCTCTATCACCGATCGAACCAGCGGCAAGCCAGTGGACGGCAGGGCAGGGGTGTTTTAGGACCGATTCGGCATTTGGAGAGCTGAACATGACGTCGAGTATGGGGCATGCGACCGACTGGGATCGCGACGCGGCTTTGACCGCAGCAAGAATTCTGCTGGAGATCAAGGCGATTAACTTCCGGCCGGAGGAGGCCTACACCTTCACGTCCGGCTGGAAGGCGCCGGTCTATATCGATTGTCGCAAGATCATCTATTTTCCCCGTGCCCGCGCCAAAATTTGTGAGCTCGCAGTCGAGAAGCTGAATCGGCGGATCGGTTTCGAAACTATCGAAGCCGTCGCCGGCGGTGAAACCGCCGGCATCCCCTACGCCGCCTGGATCGCCGACCGGATGGCGCTGCCGATGGCCTATGTCCGCAAGAAGCCCAAAGGGTTCGGGCGCAACGCATTGATCGAAGGCGACGTCCCCGAAGGCAAGAACACCCTTCTCGTCGAGGACCTGACGACCGATGGCGGTTCCAAGATCCAGTTCGCCAACGCCCTGCGCGATGCAGGGGCGATCTGCGATCATGTGTTCGTCGTGTTCTTCTACGGCGTTTTCCCCGGCAGTCTGAACAAACTCACCGATATGGGCATCTCGCTGCACCATCTCTGCACGTGGTGGGACGTGCTCGAAGCCTGCCGCGGCGGCGATTACTTTCCCGAAACCACGCTGGCCGGCGTCCGCAAATTCCTTGAAAACCCGGTCGTCTGGTCGGCAGCGCATGGCGGTGTCACCAGCGCCGAAGAAGCCGCCGCCCATAAGGCGGCGAAGTGATCAGCGGGTAATCCGGATCGTCGTACTGAGTGCCGATTTCAGCATGGCGTTCATCGCCGTGCTGATCGCCGCTGCGTTATTTGCAACATAGAAGTCGCTGGGCGACGAAGCGCAGGACTGCAGAGCGGTTTCGTCAGGCGACATGGCGTCGGCGCTCGGAGGATTGCCCCCGTTAGTAACACTGGTCGGTTCCGCATCCTCCTGAGTCGTGATCCCGCTTGCGTTTACCAACGGATAGTCTTCATCGAAATAGGGTGTCTGGGAAACGTCTGCTGTCATATAATAGTTATTAGGTAAAGAATTATAGTCAATGTAAAGCACATATACCGTGAACCCCAGATTTTTGAAATTTTTGCAGACTGCAAGATTAGACGGATAAGTCGCGTTTTCAGCTACCGTTGATGTCATTTCTCCATTTTCCCTATTTGTCGTCGTTCCCGCCGAGCCGGAATCCTCCATCCCATCGGTCACGATGAAGATATCTTTTTGGGGAGTCGCCTGGGTATTGCCCGACCCGGCAGCGGTAATTGGACTTCCGAACCGTGTTCCATTACTATAATAGCCGGATAGAAGGTCGTTCACCGACTGGGGAAAGTCGGTCTCGCAGCACGAACTCGCTACATTGGGTAAGATCGGCGTTATCATCGACGGATTTTTGCTATAATCGATTGCATCGACGGCCGATAAAGCGGCAGACAAATTCGTCGAAGCCTCCGGATTTACGCCCGCCCCGCTTGCTTGCCCGTCTGGAAACAATGGCGATATATCAGTATTGAATTGGTAGACACCAACCGAAAACTGGTCAGGTGCCTGTTCATTCGCCTGCATTGACGATATGACATTTTCTGCCGCGCTGATGACGACGTCAATTCTTAATTCGATACCATTTTTCCGAGCAAGTCCATAAAGATCGTTGTTGTTGGGATCGGTATGACATGCGAAGCCGCACCTCAGGAATCCCCCCATTTTCCATAGGTCCAGGTATTGCGCCGATTCGCTGCGATTCTCTACCAAGCGTTGGAATGCATGGATGAGGGTGGATCATGGGAATTGCAGCATCGAAAAAGCGTGATGGTGGGCGGTTGAAGGACATCCGCGCATTCATTGACGAGTTGTATGCCCACGATCTCCACGCCAAACGCGTTGACTCCCTGTCTGCTGCGACACTGGGCGTGATGACCGGCGCGTCGCTCGCCGTCGCGATGATCGGTCAGGCGTTGGCACAGGCGCGCGGGCTGGTGACCAAGCACGCGATCAAGCAGGTTGATCGCATGCTCAGTAACGAGAGTATCGACGTCTGGGAAAGCTTCGCCCGTTGGGTACCGCATCTGGTGGGTTCGCAGACCGACATCGTCGTTGCCATGGACTGGACGGATTTCGACGGCGACGATCAGGCAACGTTGGCGCTCAACCTGGTGAGCAAGCATGGCCGGGCGATGCCTCTGTTGTGGCTGTCGATGTGGAAAGAGGAATTGAAAGATCAGCGCAACGCCATCGAGGATACTTGCCTGCGCCGCCTGTCGGAGGTTGTCCCGCCCGGCTGCCGCGTGACCATCCTGGCCGACCGCGGCTTCGGTGACCACAAGCTGTTCGCGTATCTTACGGAGCTTGGCTTTGCCTATATCATTCGCTTCCGCGGCAACATCCATGTCACCGATGCCGCAGGCGAGACGCGAACCGCGGCGGACTGGGTCGGCAAATCGGGCCGGGCGCGCAAACTGCGTGGTGCGCGCGTCACCGCCTCGCACGCCTATCAGGTCGGTGCCGTGGTGTGCGTACATGCGCGTGACATGAAGGAGCCGTGGTGCCTGGCGAGCAGTGACGCCGTGGCGTCTGCAGGGACATTGATCAAGCAATATTCCCGGCGCTGGACGATCGAACCCAGCTTCAGGGACGTCAAGGATTTGCGTTTTGGGATGGGGATGGCTGAGATCCGCATCGCCGAACCAGAGCGGCGCGATCGGCTGCTGCTCATCAGCGCGTTTGCGATGGCGCTGCTGACCATGCTCGGGACGGCAGGCGAGAGCCTGGGAATGGATCGACAGCTCAAGTCCAACACTTCGAAGACCCGCTCACACTCGTTGTTCCGTCAGGGGTGCATGCTCTATGAATTGATCCCGAACATGCCGAAGCACCGGCTACTGCCCCTGATGCGGCGGTTCACGGAAATGCTGCGCAGCAGCGGCATATTCGGCAATTCCATGCCGGCTACGTAATGAGGGGATGAGTGAGAAGCCGCACGGAGATTTTGGGCTAGTATAATTCGTCGCGCATTTTCCGGATATATTGTTCGGATTACCACCTGAGTTATAGTGTAATACATTGTTCATATTGACGTTGAGTGATGGATTGCTCTCGTCATACGCGCCCATCGAATTGATATCCGTCATGTTCATCGTCGAGGGCAAACAGACAGACAGATCTTCCATTTTTGTGATGTCACTAGGTGTTGCGCCAATATCCATTGACCCTGAGTTGTCCAGCATCATCAGAATCTCGACGTAAGAATAAGTCGAGGTAACCATTCACACCCCCCCTTTCTTGCCTCGAATGAAGCGTTAGCCGATTGAGCAACCTGATGTCTGGAAAATAGGGCGAGCGGGGGTCAGGCATCCTGGTAGTCCCACTTGATGTAGCCCTTGGTGTCGGCGGCCCATTTTTCATCGATTTCGACGAGGACGGCGCTGACGAGGCGTTCGAGGGAGGCTTCGTTGGGGAAGACCCTGATTTTGGTGGTGCGGCGTTTGAGTTCCTGCTGGATGCCGCGTTCCATGGGGTTGGAAGTGCGAAGCCGGCGCTGGTGGGGTTCTGGCAGTGTGAAGACGGTGAGGCCTTCGGGGATATTTCGTTCGAGCCAATCGGCGAGCTTTGGTGCGGTGTCGCGATAGGCATTGACGAGGGTTGTGAGAGCGATCTGGGCAGCGGCGAGGGAATTTGCGTTCCAGACGGTCCGGAGTTCTGCGCCGATGCGTTTGCGGATGGCGTGGTTGGGGGCGTGGTGGATGGCGTTTTGGGCGAGGTGGAACTGGCATCGTTGCCAGTGTGCGGCGCCGAAGACGGCGCGGCGTGCGGCGTGCAATCCGGCATGGTCATCGGAGACGATGAATTCGACGCCTCGCAGGCCACGCTGATGGAGGCTTTCGAGGAAGGCACGCCAATGGACTTCGGCCTCGGAAAGGGCGACCGAGACGCCGAGGACACGGCGGCGTTCATCGGGTCCGATGCCGATGGCCGAGAGCACGGCGGCATCGCGGACGACGCCATTATCGCGCATTTTTTCATATCTGGCGTCGAGGATGAGGTAGCGGATCTCGGCGAGGGGTCGGGTGCGCCAGGCGGCGAGTTCGTCATCGAGCAGCTTGCTGGCGCGGCTGACCTGAGCGGAGGAGAGGCTTTCGATGCCGAATTCGCGCATGACGGCCTCGACGTCGCGGGTGGAGACGCCTTTGATGTACATTTCGGCGACGGCGACCATGACGGCGCGGACCGAGCGTCGGCCGCGTTCGAGGGACTGTGGGTAGAAGGGTTCGCCCACGTGACCGGCGGTTTTGGGGACATCGACGGTGATCGACCCGGCCGGGGTATCGATCCGCTTGGGCTTGTAGCCATTGGCGTAACCCTGACGATCGGGGTTGCGCTCGTAGTGACTGGCGTGGAGGAAGCGTTCGCGCTCGATCTGCATGGCGAGTTCGAAGGTCCTGGCAAATACCGTGGCGATATCGCCTGCGCCGTTTTCGATCAGATGTTCCAAAAGTGCCTCGATAATCGTATCCTTTTTGGCGTCCATTCATCGGTCTCCATGTTGGTGTGAACAACTGCATGGAATACCAGAATGAACAGCCCTTGCCGGGGCATGCCCCGGCAAGGGCACCAACTCCCAACCCAAAATGAATTTCCAGACGTCAGGTTACACCACCGGGGTGTGAACGGTTACGCGCCTCCGGTATGTGTCGCCTTCCATACGGCATCGGGCACAGGATAGATTGCACTGTCAATTGGATAGCCAACGGAAATGGAACCATGAATCATTCTGAATACATCGTCAGTTCCGCTTATACCATGAGCAAGTTGCGGCTTTTCTTGTTTGGTGTGTTCATCGAGCAGCACGTGTTGATTTGTAAGTAAAAACTTCTTTTTGAATAGGTCAATGTAAGAACCCGTACCGGAGAGGCGTGGCAATTCATTCGGACGCTCGTAAGAAATCGGGCATACAAAGGGTGCTGTGAATGACTGCATAGCTAGTACAGCGGTGCGTGCGTGGTTCTTCCAGTCGTCGTCTGTCATTGTTTTTTCAGTCCTAGAGCTAATCAAAGTATTCCGATGCCTTAATACTGGGAGAATTTGAAAATAGAAAATTGACTACCGCCGTCGAGGACCGGCCCGGCAAAGGGTGGGTCCTCGCCATGCTCGCTGCGCTGCGCGTGGCTCTGGTCCCGGCCGCGCGATAGGGCGCGGCCGCCTTTGCCTGTCCGGTCCTCACGTCGGGGTCTGGATGGGGAAAGGAGAAAGAAAATGGGTTTCAGAAAATCGGCGAGCGTGTCGCAGCGGGACCATTATCAGGACATCACTAATCAGATTGTTGAGGCCCTGGAGGCAGGGATCATCCCTTGGCGGCGGGAATGGGATCAGGGTGCCTGTGGTGTGCCGATAAACGTCACCACCGGCAAGGCTTATCGCGGGATCAATCATCTCGTGCTGGGCTTGGCTCAGGCCGTCCGGTTCAGGGACGATCCGCGCTGGTGCTCGTACCGCCAGGCCCAGGCGAAAGGCTGGCAGGTCCGCAAAGGTGAGCGCGGCACCATGATCGTGTTTTCAAACGCGTCGAGAAGCGGGATCAGGCCGAAGGCGGCGACGAACGATCCTTCTACCAGCTTCTGAAATGCTCCACCGTCTTTCACGCCTCGCAGATCGAGGGCATCCCCGATTACGTCAGGCCGGAACTGGGTGCGGTCGCCTGGCAGCGTCCCGACGCCCTCGATGTCATCATGGCGAACAGCAAGGCCGTCATCCGTAACGGTGGCGCTCAGGCGTTTTATTCGCCGGCCACAGACCATATCCAGCTCCCACCCGCCGAGGCGTTCAGCAGTGCCGAAGGGTTCGCTCATGTGGCGGTCCATGAATTAGGCCATTGGGCCTTTGCCAAGCCCCGCCTCGACCTGACCAAAAACGGTGCGTTCGGGTCGGCCTCTTACGCCGCCGAGGAGCTGCGGGTCGATATCGCTGCTTCGATGGTGTGCTCCACGATCGGCATCGGCACGGACATCGAAAATACCGCCGCCTATGTTCAGAACTGGCTGCAACGCCTGAAAGACGACAAGCGCGAAATTTTCCGCGCCGCGGCTGATGCTCAGCGCATTGCTGACTTCATCCTGAATTTCCATCCCGAATATCGCGCTCATCTGGCCGCCGCCGAGGCCGTCACCGGCCAGGATGCCGGCGAGGACCAGCAGGAGCTGGCCGAAGCCGCATAGCCAGAACCTCGCCGCTCAGCGGCCGGGCACCTCCCCCCTAACCGACCCGAACGCCGTCCCTGTGGGCGGCGTTTTCATTTTCAGGAGATCAAAAATGCCTCTCTCAAACGAGCTGAACCAATTTGCCTTGGACCTGTTCGGCAACACCGCGTTGTCCTCCGACGCCATGGCGCCGAGCGGCCTCATCCGCATCCCCATGAAAGAGGAGGCCGCGGAAACCTATGAGAATGCCGCTCTTCATGTCGAAGATCAGATCCCGCTCGGCCTGGGAGAAAAGACAAGTCGGTCGGCGAAAAACTTTCGTTTGGACGGAAAGCGCAACCTCGCGACGGGCTGGAAATACCGCGCTCAGGACAACATCGCCGCGATCCGCACATTGCTGGCCATCGAAGCCGACGGTCGCGCCGCGACCGCTTACGAGCAGGCGATCCTGATCAAATTTTGCGCCTTCAGCAGCACCGAGCTCGCACAGAACATCTTTCCCCGCGGCAGCGAAGCCCCAAAGCAAGGTTGGGCGGCGCTGGCCGACGAGTTGGAGGCCCTGGTCTCGGCCGAAGAGAAAGCCGGCCTGATGCGCGCAACGCAATATGCCCACTATACGCCGGAATTTATCATCCGGGCGATGTGGAGCGCGGTCGCGGCCCTCGGCTTTGAAGGCGGCAAAGTGCTGGAACCGGGCTGCGGCACAGGGCTCTTTATGGCGGCAAGCCCCACGCCGATTGCAGAAAGATCTTTCTTCTCCGGCATTGAAGCCGACCTGATCACCGCGCGCATCGCCACCCTGCTTTACCCGGAAAGTGACATCCGGCTTGAAGACTTCACCAAGGCGAAGCTGGCCGGCGACTTTGACCTCGTCATCGGCAATCCACCGTTTTCCGACCGAACCCAGCGATTCTCCGGAGTCAGCCCGGCCGTTGCCCTTTCCCTGCACGATTTTTTCATCGCGCAGTCGATCTATCATCTTCGGCCAGGCGGGCTGGCGGCTTTCGTCGCCAGCCGGTGGACAATGGATAAGGGCGATCCGACCGCACGCGCGCTGATTATGAAACTGGCCGACCTAGTAGGCGCGGTCCGGCTACCTGCGGGCGCCATGCGCCAGGACGCCGGCACCGACGTTGTGGTCGACGTCCTTTTTTTCCGCCGCCGGATGGGTGGTGAGGAGGGGAACGGGGTCGACTGGATCGAGACCGGCGAGGCCGTCGCCGCGACCAACGATCATAACGCGTTTCAGGTCAACCGCTATTTTTTGGATCGTCCGGCCATGGTGCTCGGCGAACACACCTGCACGACCAGCCCGTTCGGCCTCGTCTATACCTGCGAGGGTCCGACGGGTGAGGCGTTGGAAGCCGGACTCAGCGCTGTCTTGGACACCTTGCCCAAAGGCATCCACCAGCCCCGGCCGGATTCGTTCCGCCGGCCCTCCGACCAGCCGCTGAAATTTTTCACCGCTAGCGTCGCCGATGGGGCGACGATCCGTGAGGGCAGCTACCTCGTCACGAATCACCGCCTTCACCAGGTGATCGACGGTGTGCCAACAGAAATCGCGGTTAAACGGCCACGGTCGAAAGGTGACGGCGTTCCGGTGCGTTCGGCCGAGATCATCGAAGGGCTGATTCCGATCCGCAACGCCGTGCGCGAGATTTTGCGCGCCCAGGAACATAACCGCCCCTACGCCGAAGCCCAGGTCGCGCTGCGCCGGGCGCACAGCAAATTCGTGCGCCATTTTGGTCCGATCAACCGCACCGAAATCACGACCATCACCGATGAAGATAGCGGCGCTACGAAAGAAATCGTGCGCCGGCCGAATCTGGCACCATTCGCCGACGACCCGGATGTCTGGCTGGTCGCCTCGATCGAGGATTACGACCAGGAGACTGGCAAGGCGCGCCACGGGGCGATCTTTACGCAACGGGTGATCCATCCCCCTGCCCCGCCGAAAATCGTCACTGCCTCCGATGCTCTCACGGTTTGCCTTCATGACACCGGCCGCGTCGATATGGATTTCATCGCCGAAGCCCTCGGTCTTACCCATGAGCAGGTCGAGGCTGATCTGGCGGGCGCCATCTTCCTCAACCCGGAAACCCGGCTTTGGGAAACTGCCGATGCTTACCTCTCCGGCCCGGTTCGCACCAAGCTGAAAGCGGCTCTCACGGCGGCCGAGATTGAGTCCCGCTTCGACGCCAATGTCGAAGCCTTGCAGGCAGCGCAGCCGACCGACTTAAAACCCTCGGAAATCACAGCGCGTCTCGGCGCCCCGTGGATTCCACCCGCCGACATCGCGGCCTTCTGCCGCGAGATCATCGGCATCGAAACTCAGGTGCGTCATCTGTCCGGCATCGGCACCTGGAACCTGAACACCAGCGCGTTCGCCGGCGAGGCGAGTTGCACGACGGAATGGGGGACCGAACGCCGGCACGCCGGGCTGCTGATGGATGACGCGTTGAACGCCTCCATTCCCCAGATTTTCGATGTGTGGATGGAAGACGGCCGCGAAATGGGTGGTGTAACCTGACGTCTGGAAATTCATTTTGGGTTGGGAGTTGGTGCCCTTGCCGGGGCATGCCCCGGCAAGGGCTGTTCATTCTGGTATTCCATGCAGTTGTTCACACCAACATGGAGACCGATGAATGGACGCCAAAAAGGATACGATTATCGAGGCACTTTTGGAACATCTGATCGAAAACGGCGCAGGCGATATCGCCACGGTATTTGCCAGGACCTTCGAACTCGCCATGCAGATCGAGCGCGAACGCTTCCTCCACGCCAGTCACTACGAGCGCAACCCCGATCGTCAGGGTTACGCCAATGGCTACAAGCCCAAGCGGATCGATACCCCGGCCGGGTCGATCACCGTCGATGTCCCCAAAACCGCCGGTCACGTGGGCGAACCCTTCTACCCACAGTCCCTCGAACGCGGCCGACGCTCGGTCCGCGCCGTCATGGTCGCCGTCGCCGAAATGTACATCAAAGGCGTCTCCACCCGCGACGTCGAGGCCGTCATGCGCGAATTCGGCATCGAAAGCCTCTCCTCCGCTCAGGTCAGCCGCGCCAGCAAGCTGCTCGATGACGAACTCGCCGCCTGGCGCACCCGACCCCTCGCCGAGATCCGCTACCTCATCCTCGACGCCAGATATGAAAAAATGCGCGATAATGGCGTCGTCCGCGATGCCGCCGTGCTCTCGGCCATCGGCATCGGACCCGATGAACGCCGCCGTGTCCTCGGCGTCTCGGTCGCCCTTTCCGAGGCCGAAGTCCATTGGCGTGCCTTCCTCGAAAGCCTCCATCAGCGTGGCCTGCGAGGCGTCGAATTCATCGTCTCCGATGACCATGCCGGATTGCACGCCGCACGCCGCGCCGTCTTCGGCGCCGCACACTGGCAACGATGCCAGTTCCACCTCGCCCAAAACGCCATCCACCACGCCCCCAACCACGCCATCCGCAAACGCATCGGCGCAGAACTCCGGACCGTCTGGAACGCAAATTCCCTCGCCGCTGCCCAGATCGCTCTCACAACCCTCGTCAATGCCTATCGCGACACCGCACCAAAGCTCGCCGATTGGCTCGAACGAAATATCCCCGAAGGCCTCACCGTCTTCACACTGCCAGAACCCCACCAGCGCCGGCTTCGCACTTCCAACCCCATGGAACGCGGCATCCAGCAGGAACTCAAACGCCGCACCACCAAAATCAGGGTCTTCCCCAACGAAGCCTCCCTCGAACGCCTCGTCAGCGCCGTCCTCGTCGAAATCGATGAAAAATGGGCCGCCGACACCAAGGGCTACATCAAGTGGGACTACCAGGATGCCTGACCCCCGCTCGCCCTATTTTCCAGACATCAGGTTGCTCAATCGCGAAATGCGCCAGCTCAACGCCGAAGACACCGAGGCGGCGAAGGAGAAGCTGGGGAAGATCAAGACCGCCTTTCAGAACTGGATCTGGACCGATGCTGAGCGCGCTGAACGGCTATCGCGCATCTACAACGACACGATGAACAACATGGTCCCCCGGCATTTTGACGGGAGTCATCTTAGTCTGCCGGGTGCGAGCACAGTCATCAAATTCTACCCGCACCAGAAGCGTGTCATCTGGCGCGTCATCGCCGCCGGCAGCACTTACATCGCGCATGCGGTCGGGGCGGGAAAGACGTTCTCGATGGCAGCGGCCATCATGGAGCAAAAACGCCTTGGCCTCATCACCAAGGCGATGATGGTGGTGCCGGGCCATTGCCTGGCTCAGGCCAGCCGGGAATTTTTGCTCCTATATCCGACCGCGAAAATTCTGGTCGCCGACGAGGTGAATTTCGCCAAACCCAAGCGCCAGCGTTTCATGGCGCGGGCGGCGACCGCGGACTGGGATTGTATCATCATCACGCATAGCGCGTTCCGGTTTATCCCGATCCCGGCCGCGTTCGAGCGGCGCATGATCGAGGACCAGATTGCCGCATTCGAGTCCATGCTGGAGGAGCTGGATGGCGACGACCGCATCAGCCGCAAACAGATCGAGCGCCAGAAGGAAGGCTATGAGACAAAGCTCGAAAATCTCGGCACCCGCAAGGACGATCTTCTCACCATCAGCGAGATGGGCATCGACCAGATTATTGTCGATGAGGCGCAGGAGTTTCGTAAACTCGCCTTCGCCACCAACCAGAGCACGCTGAAGGGCGTTGACCCGAATGGTTCGCAACGGGCCTGGGATTTGTTCGTCAAATCCCGCTTCATCGAGTCGATCAATCAGGGCCGATCGCTGGTCATGGCCAGCGGCACGCCGATCACCAATACGATGGGCGAGCTATACACCCTGCAACGCTTCTTCGCATCCGATATTCTGCTCCGGACCGGCCTGCATCATTTCGACGCCTGGGCGAGCAATTTTGGTGACGCTCGTACCGAACTCGAATTGCAGCCTTCGGGCACCTACAAACCGGTGACGCGCTTCTCGGAATTCGTGAACGTTCCCGAACTGATCGACATTTTCCGCAGCTTTGCGGACATCGTGCTGAAAGGCGATCTACGGGACAATCTGCGCTTGCCCCGGATCGCCACCGGCAAGCGCCAGGTCATCACAGCGGCGCCATCAAAAATGTTCAAAGCCTATCAGCGGCATTTGGATGGCCGCATCAAGGCGATCGAAAGCCGTCACGGCCGGCCGAAGAAAGGTGATGACATCCTGCTCTCCGTGATCACCGATGGGCGTCACGCCGCGGTCGATCTCCGCCTGGTTGCGGCGCATCTGCCCGATGACCCGGACAGCAAGCTCAATGCGTTGATCGAAAATGCCTGGCGCATCTACCAGGAGAACGCTGCCAACGTTTACGAAATGGCCCCGGGCGTGTCCTATGAGGTGACCGGCGCAGGACAGATGATTTTCTCCGATCTCGGCACCCTTGGCGTTGAAGCCAAGCGCGGCTTCTCCGCCTATCGCTGGATCAAAACCCAGCTCGTCGCGCGCGGCGTGCCGGCCAGCGAAATTGCCTTCATGCAGGATTTCAAAAAAACGTCTGAAAAGCAGAGGCTCTTTGCGGCATTCAACGCCGGCAAAATCCGCTTTCTCATCGGTTCCACCCAGACCATGGGAACAGGCGTCAATGCCCAGAAGCGGCTGAAGGCCCTGCACCACCTCGATGTGCCCTGGCTACCCTCCGACATCGAACAGCGCGAAGGACGGATCGAACGGCAGGGCAATCAGAACGAGGAGATCGAGATTTACGCCTATGCCACGCTGACCTCGATGGATGCGACGATGTGGCAGAACAACGAGCGCAAGCAGCGGTTCATCGAAGCCTCGCTCAGCGGTGATCGGTCGGTCCGCCGGTTGGAGGATGCCGGAAGCCAGAGCAATCAGTTCGCGATGGCTAAGGCCATCGCATCTGGCGACCAGCGGCTGATGCAGAAAGCCGGTCTCGAAGCGGAAATCGCCCGCCTCGTCCGGCTGCATGACGCGCATATTGACAACCAGATCGCGGTACGCCGAACCATTACCGATGCGCGCGAGACCATCGCGTTCAACCAGCAGCGGATTGGTGAGATCACCCAAGACCTGGCCGTGCGTCAGGATACACGCGGCGAAAATTTTGCGATGCGCCTGAACGGTAAGAATTTTACCGAGCGCAAAGCCGCGGGAAGTGCGATTTTGAAGGCTGTCATGGAGGCTGCCTGGGATGACGCTGCCAAGGTCAACGGGGAGATCGGTGGTTTCCCATTCTCGGTCCGTCTCACCAGAGACCGGAAGGCCGCGATCATGGCGAGCCACATCGTGATCCAGCGCAGCCATCATCGCGACAATGTGGAAATGCCGGACGACCCGACTGCTTTGGGCGTCATTGCCCGTCTGGAATCCGCCCTCAGTCGGTTCGAGGCGCAGCGCGAGGAGTGCGAAAAGCGGCTCGCCGACGCAACAAGGCGGCTGGCTGACTACGAGCCCCGCCTCGGTCAGCCCTTCGATCTCGCCGGCGAACTGGATGCCAAGCGGGATGAGCTGAAAGCCATCGATCAGGCGCTGGCCAGCAAACCAGAGGAAGACGCAGCCAGCATTGCGCCAGCGCCCGAAGACGCCGATTTTGGGCAGTTCATCCTGCTCCCGCCCAGCGACGATGATGACGTTGAGCCTGCCGACGAAATGGCCGAGGCCGCGTAGCCGGGCGGCTCCCTCAGCCTGAAGGCTGAAGAAAATGAAAAGCGAAAAATAAAACGAACTCGCAGGGCCGGTGGAAGGCCAATGCTGCGCTCCATCGCAGCCTGCGCAATCCGGCCCGGCCCACCGCCGGGCAGGATCGCTCGCCTGCAATGGTGCCCTCCCCCCTGCCCTGCATCGGTCGTGGTGGAGGTCGGAATGATCCGAACCCCAAAAACCCAAAGGAGATAAAAAAATGGAGTTGAGAAAAATTGATCCTTCTATCCTGAAGGAAGACCCGCACAACCCGCGCCAGAGTCCAGTGATCCCGGCGCTGGAAGATCAGCTTTACGCGAATATCAAAGCGGTTGGGCTAATTCAGCCGCCGATTTTTAAGGAAAAAAATGGCGAATTCCTTATTGTTGCTGGCGCGCGGCGCGTGCGCGCCTGCATTCGCGCCGGGCTCACGGAAATCGACGCCCTCTACACCGAGCATGATGACCGGACGACGATGATGCACAGCTTCGCGGAGAACGTCGTGCGCGCTGGTCTCGGGACGGTCGACACATGGCGCTATATAGAAGCCATGGCCGGGGCGGACTGGAACGAGGAAGCCATCGCTGTTTCGCTCAACATCCCGCCGCGCACCATCCGGCGCCTGCGGCTCTGCGGGAGCATCCACCCGGCCGTGCTGGACCAGATGGCCAAGGGGGATGAACCCAACGAAAGCCAGCTCCGGACCATCGCCTCCGCGCTCAAGGAGGATCAGGCCGAGGCCTGGAAGAAGCACAAACCCAAAAAGAACGAACGGACAAGTTGGTGGGATTACTCCCGCGCCCTGGACCAGCGCCGGCTCTATGCCCGGGATGCTGCTTTCGACGATACGCTCGCCAAAGCCCATGGGATCGTGTGGCTGGAAGACCTGTTCGCTGAAGGTGACCAGGACAACCGCTACACCACGCAGGTCGATGATTACCTTGGCGCCCAGCATGAACACATGTCCAACACGATGCCAAAGAAGGGCGTGATCCTGACCCTCGACAGCAGTGGCGATCCGAAACTGCCGCCGAAAGCCGAGCGCAACTATGGCCCGCCCCGAAAGGGCGACATTCTCGGGCACTATGTCAGCGATCGCACCGGCAAGATCGAGGTGATCGCCTATCGGATGCCCGAGGAACAGGCCAAATCTAAAGCCGCAGGCAAGAAAGGCGAGACCAATGCTATCGCCGCGCCCATCGAGGGCATCGCCGTCAAAACCCGTGCGCCCGTCACCCAGGCCGGCATGTCGATGATTGGCGATTTCCGGACCGCGGCCCTGCACAAGGCGTTTGCCGAGGATGAAATTGATGATCTGACGCTGATCGGACTGCTGGTCCTCGCAGTCTGCGGTAACAATGTCGACGTACGCACCGGCATTGATGATGAGGTCCTCCGCGTTCGGGGCCGCGACATCCTTGCCGCCAGGATCGCGGCTGATGGGGTTCTGACGGCTGACCCGGAAACCCTGCGCCAGACCGCGCGCGATGCGCTGCGGATCGGGCTTAGCCTGCGCGACACCACATATGGGGGCAATAGCGGGATGGTCGCACGTGTCGCCGGTGTCGCCGTCAACGCGGATCGTCATCTCCCCACGATGGGTACGGAGGAATTCATGGCCTGCCTCTCGAAGAACGAGATGGAAGCGGTGGGTTCGGCCAATGGCGTGCTGCCGCGGCAGACCGGCAAGGCCACGCGTGCAGCCGTCATCGAACGGCTGAAAAACGAGACCTATGTCTATCCCCCTGCCCGTTTCGCGCTGAACAAGGATGAAAGCGAAGTGCTGGCTGACCGTGCCAAATCCGCAGGCCGGTTCGCGCACAGTCTTGGCAATGACGGGGATGGAGACGCTCAGGCGGAGACCGATTTGGACACGCCGCCCTGGGATGAGCCCGAAGCCGAAGCGGCTTAAACCGACCGGGCCCTCGCCGGCCACCTCACCACCAAAACAGGAGTGACCATGAAAACGACCGTCCTTGCGACGGTCGCGCCTTCTGGCGCGACCCGGTCTCAGCTTAAGAATGCCGTCAGCCTCTATGGGTTGACGCTGAAAAAATCAGACGAAATTTCTGCCCGTTTCTGGGAGATCGTCAATCGCCGTATCAACGAAGCACCGGAGCTGGTGCAGATGCTGGCCGATGGCTACCAGCCGGAAATGACCGGCGGGGGTTGCCTCGCCTGGCGCAAGAATTTCCATGACGGCAGCTATCTTTTCATTACTTATTACGAGCATGACATCGGCGGTGAGCCCGAGGATCCCGTTTGGATCGTCGGGCGCTACACTGACCATGGCGACGAAAATTGTGTCGAGGCGGGTGAGTTTTTGGCGGATGTCCGACTAGCCGACGCCACTGCCTTCGCGCGCGAACTTGAGGTGATTTACGGCCATCAATGTTGCCATCTCGCCAAGCGCCTGGTCAGGGAGACTGGCATATAAAGCGAATTTTCTTTGCTGACAGAGCTACGGCAGCTACGCGCTTCATCCCAATCGTAGAGCATCACGATCGACCCAACCGAAACCAGACATTCGTAAATTACGCGCTTCTTCCTCCGATAGGCCGTAGGCTGAGGAAAAATGAGCTCAGTTGGATTTTATATCGTTCGAAGGATCTGTTCCCGCTCGTGCTTGCGCGGACAGATGCGCGATAGGTAAATTCCAGCCGTGTCTGATCGCCATAAAGCGGAGGCCGAAGCACAACGCCCCTCCTATAAGTGCCGAAACTTCATACGAGATACCTAACATATCGCCGACAACCACGATGGACGCGCCAGCCAATGCTGCAACAGCATATAAGTCACTGCGAAGCACATGAGGGATTTCTGCAAGTAGAACGTCTCGCGTCACGCCGCCGCCGATGCCGGTCAGCATGCCTAGCAGAGCTGCCATAACTGGGCTTAATCCAAACTCAATCGCCTTCTGGGCTCCAGCAACGGCAAAGAATGCTAGTCCCGCCGCGTCGAATAGTAGTACGGGACTACGCAGGCGGTCGACGCCGGAATACCAAAAAAATGTAATAAGACCTGCAATGACTGAAACCAGCAAATATCTAATCTCGCTTAGGGCGGCCGGAGGCACCGCGCCAATCAGCACGTCACGCGCAATCCCACCGAAATTCCCCGTGACAAATGACAAGACAAGGATTCCGAAAATATCGAGACGACGATTGACGGCGGCAACCGCTCCACTAATCGCGAAGACGAAGGTACCGCCCAGATCAAGAATAGGCACAAAAAGTTGAACGGTTGCCATGGTCGCTCCGAAGGTGAGACCTTGTTATTTTGAAAGAATCTGTTTGGGATAGCGACCATTCGAAGATAAGAGTCCCCAACGCAAACAGCCGGCAACAGACAGTATTTCAGCCTGCCTCAAGCCAAGCCAATGCGCCAACAACCAATGTTTCAACGCCGGTTTCCATGGTCGGGTGCAGTACAGGGGCGAATTGCGGGCTGTGGTTGACCGGCAGTTCATTCAGCTTACCAGCCGCCTTCGCGTCGGCATAGGTTTTCGGATCATTCCCGCCCACGAACCAAAATACCGAAGGTACATGCCATGCCGTCCCAAAGCAGCCAAAATCCTCGCTGGCCGGCGCCGGCCCGGTGTGCTTGACCCGCTCGGGAGAAAAATAATCACGAAAAGCCGCGGCGATTCGATTGCTCGCTGTTTCATCATTGACGTTAAGCGGATAACGGTCGAGCGGCGTAATCTCTGGTTTGCGCGGCGCGCCGGAGGCTTGCGCCTCGGCGTTGACGATCCTTTCGATGGCCGCGAGCACGTGCGCGCGCACACCGGCATCGAAGGTTCGGACATTGAGCTTGATGATCGCTTCATCAGGGATAACGTTCTCCTTCGTGCCGGCCTGCAACACGCCAACCGTGACGACGGCTGCATCCGCCGCGGCAATCTCGCGAGACACAATGGTCTGGAGCCGCAGAACGACAGACGCCGCCATGACAACCGGATCGATACTTGCCTGCGGCATGGATCCATGAGCGCCGCGGCCGAACAGACGAATTTGCAGACTATCTGCCGCCGACGTGATGGGTCCGGCACTGCCGGCAACGGTGCCAGCCGGCCCGACCATAACATGTTGGCCAAGGACCACATCGGGCATGGGGAAGCGTTTCAGGAGACCGTCATCGATCATCGCCTGCGCACCTTGCGCGGTCTCTTCTCCCGGTTGGAATACGACCATCAATGTGCCTTTCCAGGCGTCCCGCGCCTGCGACAACAATGTCGCGGCTCCGATCAACCAGGCCACATGCATGTCGTGGCCGCACATATGGCCCACCGGCACGGTATTCCCCTCGGCATCCGTCGCCGAAATCTTGCTTGCATAGTCAAGGCCAGTGTTCTCGGCGATCGGCAATGCGTCCATGTCGGCACGTAGCATCACGGTCGGGCCTTCGCCATTACAGAGCAATCCCACCACACCGGTAACGCCAACCCCCGTCGTCACCTCGTAACCGGCTTTCGCGAGCCGATCGGCGGCGATGCCCGCGGTCCGGGTCTCGTGCATCGACAATTCCGGATGGGCGTGGATATCTTTATAAGATGCTTCAAGGTCGGGTAGCAGCGCGCTCAGGTTCGCCAGCACGGCGGACGCATTTTTTAGCGAATTTTGGCCGGCCATTGTGATCTCCGTCTGATATCCATGGGTTGCCAGTATCTGACCGTGAAATTGAGCTTTCCCCGGAATTTGGACCAATTCGCGGGCTTTATCCAGCGTCTATTAAGCTATCCCAAACTCTTCTTTGATACTCATCGTAATCAGTTCATCGAAATCATCGGCAATTTTCAGACCTTTAGCTGCCGTTGCGGAACAAGCTTTCGACAGCACACCTGAGGGTGGAATGGGGCCAAGGTTCGTCGGATAGACATCATAGGGCGGAAAGTTCGCCGGCTGTTCGTCTACTAGCCTGTCCATGTGCACGAGTTCGGGATGAAAATGCAGCATCAGGGACGTCTCGAAAACCGCCGCATGCTCCAATGCCCATCCGGGAAAACCATCCGGAAACAGCATCTGCAGCGTCTTTTCAGGAATGAACTCAAAATAATCGATTTTCAAAATTTTGAAGTCATGAACACCCCGGCATCGCATGTCCTGCAGAGCCAGATCGATGGCTTCGACTTCAAACATGGCATTTTCATAATGGCCATTCATAATCACGAGCTTACGGCAGCCGTGCCGGGCGAATTCGAGCAATACATCCTTCAGCGATCCGATGAGACTGGCGGCGGACAGACTCGTTGTTCCAATATAGTGATTGCCGCCACCCGAGCGCGGCTGTGATTTGTAACCATAAGCGAGACCGGGCGCCACCAGTCCATCCAAATTTTTCGCGATCATCTTTGAGATCGCCATGGGAAGAAAGACATCGACTCCCAAAGGCATATGATGCCCGTGCTGTTCGGTGGCGCCGACTGGAAGAAACACAACGGCACCAGCCAGAATCCTTTGTCTATATTCGGGCCACGACAACTCGTTCATCATGATACTCATAACGTCTTATTCCTTGTTCTATGGGTCTTAAATGGCACGTGCCGGCACCACGGGAGGCACCGGCATCTCTCGTGCGCGGAACGATTCAAAATTGGCGCTTCGGGCCGTGGCGAAGCGCGGCTGCGCCAGCTACTCCGCCGCCACGGCGCCGGTTTCGAGCAACCCTAGGATCTGGTGAAAGCTTTCCGTCCTGCGCATGGCCAGGATGAGGACAAGATACAATATCACGGATGCCGCCCATCCCTCGACCGGTGCAATACCGACACTCAGGCCAAAATTCGGGATGACATTGCCCGGAATCGAAAGTACGACCGAAACCACCACGCCGAATATGAGAGACACTATCCCAATCCAATTGGTTGATTTCAGATCGCGCCAGCGCCGGACCACGGAGAGGTCTCTCTTGATCCCAAACAGCTTCGGCAGCAGGAGGACATCAATCGCCATCAGGGTCGTTGCCGTTGGGACGGTTGAGGCGCCGATACCGGCGACGATGAAGAACACCGTCTGGCTGGCGGCGGTCGCCATCCAGGCCGAGAGCGCGCAGCCGCCAGCCAGCAGGATCGCGATGGAATAATAGCGCTTCATATTGAAGACGTTGGTCATCGCGTTGATGGATTCGTACAAGTTCATATCATTTAGCACGAATTGCGAAACCAGAATGATGATGGCGGCAAAGGGTACCGAGCCAAAAAGATAGTGCACGATGACATTGGCCTGCTGGGCAGGGTTCGACCCAACCGACGTTAATGCCATCACCCAGCCTGCGATCGGGAAGAGAAACAGCCCGACGACATAGGACAAGACCATCGGGAGACCGACGGATTTGAAGTCGCGGCGCGAGAATCGCCAGACATCGGGCTCGTTACCATAGACGCCCGCGCCGACGATCAGGGTCGCGGTGGCGACGATGGATGTCGTATCGGGAATTTTGGGCGTCGCCCACAGGACATGCGCCGGTGTCGTCGATAATGCCTCCCAAAGTGAATAGACGACGATGAACAGTACGAAGGGTGCGACAAGCCGGCCGAACACGCCGATGCCTTTAAACCCGATGATATTGTTGGTGGCCATCAGCAGCGTGAAAACAACGGCTATAATCATGGTTGAGGTCAAAACCGGGAAAAGTCCCTGCAATAATTGTCCCGTGTACACCGCTTGAAATGAATACCATCCGCTCCCCATGACAATGAGGAAGACCGAGACGAGAACCGACCCAAATTTTCCAAATACGGCGCGCGCCAAAAATGGCTGCATTTGCCCCGTCACGGCACCCAGACAGCCGGCCAGAATGCCATAGACGCACAGGCACGCCGTACCGATCCCGCAGCCGATCAGCAGGTCATGGAGGGACTGGCCGGATTGCTGCGCGGCGAAGCCGACAAACATGGCCGAAAAATTCGCCAGCGTCGCCACCCATAGCATGCCCATCGCGAGTGGGCTGCGCCTGGCCTCCTCCGGGACAACGTCATATGCGAGATCGTAGGTAAGAGCCTCACCCAGATTTTCATCATGGGTTCTCATTTCATGATTGAGCAACCTGATGTCTGGAAAATAGGGCGAGCGGGGGTCAGGCATCCTGGTAGTCCCACTTGATGTAGCCCTTGGTGTCGGCGGCCCATTTTTCATCGATTTCGACGAGGACGGCGCTGACGAGGCGTTCGAGGGAGGCTTCGTTGGGGAAGACCCTGATTTTGGTGGTGCGGCGTTTGAGTTCCTGCTGGATGCCGCGTTCCATGGGGTTGGAAGTGCGAAGCCGGCGCTGGTGGGGTTCTGGCAGTGTGAAGACGGTGAGGCCTTCGGGGATATTTCGTTCGAGCCAATCGGCGAGCTTTGGTGCGGTGTCGCGATAGGCATTGACGAGGGTTGTGAGAGCGATCTGGGCAGCGGCGAGGGAATTTGCGTTCCAGACGGTCCGGAGTTCTGCGCCGATGCGTTTGCGGATGGCGTGGTTGGGGGCGTGGTGGATGGCGTTTTGGGCGAGGTGGAACTGGCATCGTTGCCAGTGTGCGGCGCCGAAGACGGCGCGGCGTGCGGCGTGCAATCCGGCATGGTCATCGGAGACGATGAATTCGACGCCTCGCAGGCCACGCTGATGGAGGCTTTCGAGGAAGGCACGCCAATGGACTTCGGCCTCGGAAAGGGCGACCGAGACGCCGAGGACACGGCGGCGTTCATCGGGTCCGATGCCGATGGCCGAGAGCACGGCGGCATCGCGGACGACGCCATTATCGCGCATTTTTTCATATCTGGCGTCGAGGATGAGGTAGCGGATCTCGGCGAGGGGTCGGGTGCGCCAGGCGGCGAGTTCGTCATCGAGCAGCTTGCTGGCGCGGCTGACCTGAGCGGAGGAGAGGCTTTCGATGCCGAATTCGCGCATGACGGCCTCGACGTCGCGGGTGGAGACGCCTTTGATGTACATTTCGGCGACGGCGACCATGACGGCGCGGACCGAGCGTCGGCCGCGTTCGAGGGACTGTGGGTAGAAGGGTTCGCCCACGTGACCGGCGGTTTTGGGGACATCGACGGTGATCGACCCGGCCGGGGTATCGATCCGCTTGGGCTTGTAGCCATTGGCGTAACCCTGACGATCGGGGTTGCGCTCGTAGTGACTGGCGTGGAGGAAGCGTTCGCGCTCGATCTGCATGGCGAGTTCGAAGGTCCTGGCAAATACCGTGGCGATATCGCCTGCGCCGTTTTCGATCAGATGTTCCAAAAGTGCCTCGATAATCGTATCCTTTTTGGCGTCCATTCATCGGTCTCCATGTTGGTGTGAACAACTGCATGGAATACCAGAATGAACAGCCCTTGCCGGGGCATGCCCCGGCAAGGGCACCAACTCCCAACCCAAAATGAATTTCCAGACGTCAGGTTACACCACCCATTTCATCTAACATGATCTTGTTCCTTCACAAACGGCTAGAGTCTTGGTGGAGGCGTCTCAGGGGGCGCCCACGATGTTGTGCTCGGGCCCGAACGGAAAGCGCGTGATGTTTTCGGCGCCGTCTTCGGTCAGAACCAAAATGTCGTGCTCCCGGTATCCGCCGGCTCCGGGCAAGCCTTCCGGCAACATCAGCATCGGCTCCATGGAGACTACCATGCCGGGCTCCAGCACGGTCTCTACATCCTCCCGCAGCTCCAACCCCGCTTCGCGGCCATAGTAGTGGCTGAGCACGCCAAAGCTGTGGCCATAACCGAAGGTGCGATACTCCAGCACACCATGCGCGCGATAGATTTCGTTAAGTTCCAACGCGATCTCGCTGCAGCGTGCGCCAGGGCGAATCAACTCAAGACCTCGCTTGTGGACTTCGCAATTAATCTGCCAGATTTTCAGATGTGCATCGGAAGCGTGCCCCAGGAACAGCGTGCGCTCTAGCGCCGTATAGTAGCCGGCGATCATCGGGAAGCAATTGAGCGAGAGTATATCGCCACGCTTCACCCGCCGGGAAGTGACCGGGTTATGCGCGCCGTCGGTGTTGATGCCGGACTGAAACCACGTCCAGGTATCCATGAGCTCGGCATGCGGAAAACGGCGCGCGATTTCGCGCACCATTTGCCCCGTGGCATGCAGGGCGACCTCATATTCCGGCACATCGTCGCGCAGCGCCTCGACGCAGGCGGCCCCGCCGATATCGGCGATGCGCGCGCCCTCCCGGATCATCGCGATTTCCGCCGGGGATTTGACCATGCGCTGGCGCATTGCCGGCCGGGCGATGTCCACCTGGTCAAATTCCGGCAATGCCGTTTTGAATTCCGCGGCGCGATCCAGGCTCAAATGGTCGAATTCCAGGCCGAGCCGTCCCTTGGTCACGCCTGCGCGCATCAGCGCGGTTTTTACCGCGTGCGCATAATTATCGCGCCGCCAGTCCGTGTAGACGATGTTTTCGCCATTCACGCGCCGCCATGGCTGGCCGCCATCGATATTGGCGGAAATGGTGATGTGCCTGTCCTGGGTCACCACCAACGCGAAGGACCGGCCGAAATAGCAATAGAGGAAATCCGCGAAGTAATTGATGTTGTGATACGAGGTGAAGATGGCGGCATCGATTCCGGCATGGGCCATATGGAGGCGCAAAGCGGCCAGCCGGCGTTCCATCTCTTCCGCCGAAAATGTCGGCGTGATTTTTTCCCCGTTCTCGATCTGCTTGAGGCGCGCAAGCCCGTTGATGGCTGTAAGCTCGTTCGGCATCGATGTGTCTCCTGGCGGTATGGTCGCCGCTCAACTGCCCGCGATGCCGGTCAAATCGCCAATCAATAGTCGAAATGGCGGATAGGAAACGCCAATGCCGCCACCGCCGGCGTGTCGTCGTCAGGCAGCGGCCTCGGCCTCGGGACCGGCCATAACCTCGGCCAGCAGCGCCGCCAACCGGCGCACCTGCCGGCCCTGCGCCCGGGGATTCAGGTAAATCCCCACCTGAGAATTGGGCAGTGGCGGCAAATCATCCAGCACAACCAGCCCCGGCGGCACCAGGCGCGTGGCCATCGCGGTCACGCCAAACCCGCCGCGCACGGCCGCTTCGATCCCCGTCAGGCTGGCGGTTGTGTAAACAACATCCGCGCGACGCCCGTCGCGTTCCAGCACAGCCAACATCATCCGGCGGTACATGCAGCCTTCAGGCGCCGCCACCAGCGCAAACGGCCGATCCGGGGCTTCGCCGGCGGGCGACGGGCGGCCCGGCGCGCCGGCCCAGCTCAATTGCTCTGGCCAGGCCGCCATGGCACCGCTCATCAACTGCTCGGTCATGGCGACCACGAGGTCCAGCGTCCCCTCGCGCAAATCACGCAGGAGGTTCTGTGAAATATCGCAAACCACCTCGAAGCGGATATCCAGCCCCTCCGCATCGACCAGGCTGAGGAACCTGGGCAGAAAATGGTCCGCATAATCATTCGGCACGCCCACACGCAGGCGGTTCCCCGCACCCTGCGCCGTCAGGCGATTCATCATCTCATCGTGCAGCGCCAGAATCCGGCGCGCATAGGCGGCACAAACCTCGCCCGCTTCTGTCAGCTGTGCCACGCCCGAATCGCGCTCCAACAGCGTAATGCCGATCAATTCCTGAAGTTTCTTGATCTGCAGGCTGATCGTCGGCTGCGTCCGGCCGAGCTCCTCGCCGGCCCTGGTGAAGCCTTTGAGGTCAACCACCATCACCAGGGCGCGCAGCAGATTCGTCGGGACGTTGATCATCGAGAAAGCATGTTACTTTTTTGAAAAAAAGTAACCAAAAAACTTTTGATTCACCCGGCCTTTGATCGGTCATGCCATAACCTCCCAAAACCGGGCACTTCACCTGCCTTTGCGGTGCCTGTTGCAAAAAATCTGCAGCGCTCCGGCCTATTTGCTAAGTCGACCAAACCTCAAAAACTCTATGTCATGCGCCGTTGTGCCGTCCCCGGTGGCCAGGTCGGCGATGATCTCGCCGATCACGCTGCAAAACTTGAAACCATGCCCGGAGCATGGCGAGGCCAGCACCACCTGGGCGTGATCGGGATGATGGTCCAGGATGAAATGTTCGTCCGGCGTGTTGGTGAACATACAGCTCCGCAGCGCCATGGTGGCCCCGCTGCCGTCGGGGAAATAGCGTTCGCTGAAGGCGCGCAGCAGCGTTTCGTCCGCCTCATCGGGCTCGCGCGCCACCGTATCCGCGGCGCCGGTCTCGTTCTGGTGGTGATACCGGCCGAATTTGAAGCCCGGGACATCATAGATGGGCAAGCCATAATACCGCCCTTCCTCGACCTGCAGGTTGAACACGGGAAATTTGTCCGGTCCGAAATAGTCCGGCCGATGCGGCTGCAGCCAGGCCAGCACCTGGCGTTCCGGGACCGCGACCCGCGCCAGCTTCGTGGCCAGTTCCCCCATCCAGGCGCCGGCCGTTAGCACCAGCCGCGCCGCGCGATAGCGGCCCTTCTTCGTCACCACCTCGACGCCCTCACCGCCCGGATGCACCTCCCAATGCAGCAGTTTTTCGCGCGCATGCAGTTCAGCGCCATGCGCCATGGCAAGCTCGGCATGCGCGACGATGGCGCGTTCGCTGGCGATCAGCCCGCCCTGCGGCTGGAAGACCGCGCGATGGCCGGCGGGCAGGCGGTAACCCGGAAATCGCTCATTCACCTCGGCGCCGCTCAGCACCTCATGTGGCAGATTGTGCAAAATGGCCGAGTTCAGCGCGCCCTGGAACAGCGGATCATCCTCTGGGCTGGCATCGATCGATCCGGTCGTCACCATCAAAACCCGTCCGCTCGCCATCTCGGCCTCCCGCCACAAGGCGAAGGCGCGCTGCACCAGCGGCACATAGGAAGGATGTTCGTAATAAGGCAGCCGGATGATGCGGCTCACGCCATGCGAGGAGCCATAGGGATGCGGAATGTTATACTGCTCCAGTCCGAGCACGCGCTGCCCGCGCCGCGCCAATTGCCACGCAGCTGCACTGCCCATGCCGCCCAGACCGGCGACAATAACGTCGTATTCCATCCCAAATTCCCTGTCTTCGCATCAGCTGGCTGTGTAGCAGGCTGGCGGTGATATCGCCCTGTCTGAATGCGGCAATGGCGCGGTCTGATTGCGTCATGCGCGGCTTCGGCTTCCGCTGCCGGCCTTATGGTGGCGGCCGCCGAAGGGAGGGAAATTGGCCTTCGGTGCCATAAGGCCACCAGCTTTCAAGCATGGCGTGCAGCTCCGCCGGTGTTTTTTGCCGTGCCGTAGACGGAGAAATACCGAACGCCTTGCGAAACTGCCGGCTGAAATGCCGCACGTCGGCAAAGCCGCATTGCAAAGCGACTTCGTCTATGCGGCCACTTTGTTCCGCCCTTCTCTCGGCCATCAGCCAGACGGCGTATGAAAGCCGCATGTCGCGCGCAAAAACCTGGATGCTGGCGCCGATGGCCTGGCGGAACAGGCGCTCCATTTGCCGTCGCGACATCGCAAGCGTCGCGGCGAGTTCATCGACGCGCAGTGGCGCTGAGAGGTTTTGCTCGATCAGCAGGATCGCACGCCGCACCCGCGGATCAGCGACTGGCCTGATATTCGAGGGCTGCGGTTGCGCCGCGTTGGCCGGGCGGTAGCCGTCCCGCAGCATGATATGCGAGGCCTTCTGCGCCACCGCCCCGCCCAGATGCCGTTTTACCAGATGCGCCGCCAAATCCGACGAAGCGAGACCGCCCGCGCATGTTATCACGCGGCCTGTCGCCACCCAAAGCCGGTCTGCGACCGGATCAACATCTGGAAACCGTTCCACCAAGTCTGCATGGTGATACCACGAAACGCAGCACGGGCTGCCTTGAGGTACCACGCCGGCTTCCACCAGTGCCATGCTCCCCGTGCAGATGCCAATGACGCCGACGCCTTTTGTAACGCATTCCCGTATAAAATCGCGTGTCCGCGTCGGCAGCAGAGCTTGCCCCGCAGGAGGCAGCAGGCCACCAGCGACAACCAAGTAATCGAACCGTTCCGGCGCCCTAAGCGTCTCCCAGGGCATTATCTCGATACCGCAGCTCGCGCGCACAGGCTTCAGTTCAGGCGCCAACACCGTCCATTTGCAGCGCACCGGCTGGGAATGATCGCCTTCGTCCGCGGCAAGCCTGATTGTATCCAGGAACGCCGAAAATGCGATCAGGGTGAAATTCGGTAGGGGTAACAAGGCAACGAATAACTGTTGTCGCCCGATATCTTCGGTCATTTCCAGTTTTCAATTTGGTACGCTGACGGACCGTCAGAGTGGCGTTTGAACCGGTCATGCCTTCGGTTGTCAATCACCCCAGTTCGCCTCCTGTCCTCAACCTGATATTAACCTTTACAACCCGAAATTGACATTTTTGCGCTGTGATTACCCATAGTTGCTAAATTTCTGCGACCATTTCGAACATCAGGTTTGCGCTTCCTAGTGGTCGTTCACGCGGTTTTTGCGCTTTCCCGAAAGCCGACATTGCGCATGCCGGGTAAGTAGCAATTGTAGGGCGGAAGCGCAGCGTCTTTTTCCGCCCTACCGTGGCTGAGTGGCTGCATAGCGCTTCATCTCGGGCGGCCAGACAACTCGTCTGATTGCCTAAGTCTGGACTTGGCAAAGCGGGCAACCTCGGCGGGCATTGTGGGAAACGGATTGACGGCGATTAAACGCGAGCAGCGATTCGCTGTCTAGTTATCTGGCAATATGAATGCAGAAAAAAGCTGATTGCTCTCTCAGGCTCGGTCGAAGGCATCTACCTCTTGCGGCCAAGCTGAACTGGTAGCATTGCCGAGACTATTGGCCGTTCAAACCAACGGAACTCTGTCGCCATGTAACCATTCACACCCCCCCTTTCTTGCCTCGAATGAAGCGTTAGCCAACGGCCGGTAAAATGTCGAAAGGCTGGGCTTGCTTTTCCACCCGAACCGGACTCTACGATTCTGATGCCCCGTCAGAGAATCCCCGGCCTGAAAGACATTAAACGTACTGATTTATCTGCGATGTCGCGCGTCGAGCTTGAAGAACTGACCTGGGATTTACATGAATTGGCGCGAGCGCTGGCAAACCATGCCGGCGAGGATTCAACAACCAGTTCCCGTCCGCCTTCCAGCGACAATCCCTACCGGCGTAACACCAAGAGCGGGCAAAGTTCTGAGCGCTCCGACCGGGACGACAAAACCGATGGGGGTGGTGGTTCCGCGCCGGGCGGCAACGCTTCCGCCGGCAACCCTGGACCCAAGCCGGCCGGCAAACGGCCAGGGACGAAAGGGTTTTGGCGCCGGTTGCCGATTATAGTCAGCGGTGAACTCCTGCATGCGCCGACAGCGTGCGACGCATGCCGTGCAGTTTTCGGATCTTCCACCGTCTCGCAAAGCCGCCAAGTCAGCGCTCATCTGAGCTTTGAACTCACCCGCGGCGACATGAGCCTTCATGTCGCAGCCACGAAACATTGCTATCTGGCGATACGCTGCGACTGTGGCCACGAGACCATCGCACGCCCCGCAACCGGACTGTGCTCACATGTCGAGGGGCGCCGGCGCGACCTGCTGATGAGCGAGCGCTGCCTGGTTGGCCCGATGCTCGCCACCTTCATCGCGGCGCTGTCGCTGCGTTTCCGCCTCTCGCGCGTCAAGATCGCTGAATTCCTGGCTGACTGGCTGGGCGTTGAGCTCGGGATTGCCACCATCGAACGCTGCATTCACGAATTCGGTCTGGCGAGCGAACCCGTGGTCGAGCAATTGATCGAAGATGTGCGTGCGGCTGACATCGTCCATCTCGACGAAACCCCGTGGTATCAAAAGGCAAGTCTGCTGTGGCTCTGGGTTGCGGTGACGGCAACCACGATCGTCTATCGGATCGGCAGCCGCAAGCACTGCGAATTGGCCGCGCTGATCGGCGAGGCCTTTCTGGGTTGGCTCGTCACCGACGGTTACGGTGCCTATCGCGATCATCCACGCCGCCAGAGATGTCTGGCGCACCTGATCCGTAAGGCCCGCGCGCTGGCAGAGGGGCATTACGGCGCGGGATCAGGCTTCGGCAGCGATCTGGTCCGCGATCTGCGCCGCCTGATCGAGCGCGTGCATGACGGCGACGACCCCGCCGCCATCAAGCGCCTGACCGCGAGCATCAAATGGAACTGTCAATGCAATCGCCATGAGATCGATGCGAAAGTTCGCGGGCTGGCAGGTGAAATCCTCAATGACTGGGACGCAGTGGTCGCCTTCGTCGCCGATCGGGATTTACCGCCCACCAACAATGATGCCGAACGTGCGCTCCGCCACGCGGTGATCTCGAGGCGCATCAGCTTTGGCACGCGATCCGATGAAGGGAGCCGGTTCTATGCCGCCGCGCTCAGCGTCATTGACACCTGCCGCAAGCGTGGCACTGATCCATGGGCCTATGCCTGCGCCCTCATCACCGCCGCACGAGCTAACAATCTGCTGCCCACAATCCCTGCCCAGGTAGCGGTCTGACCCGGGGGGTGTGAACGGTTACAAGTCGAGAGCGCTCCCGCCGTCCCGGTGATTTTCCATGTGCTGGAACTGGCAAAGAGCGGGTCGAAAAACGGCGGATAGGTGCCGGTATAGGCGACACTGGCGGTGAAACCCGCGGGATTGGTCGGCGACAGATTGGTGTTGGATTGCACCGTCACCGCCGGATTGTTCGAGCCACTCACGCTGGCCGTCGGCAGCTTGCCTAACTGTGCTGAAAACCAGGCTGCCCCCGCGGCCTCGCCCGCCATGTCCGCATCCGCGATGGCCGTCGCTGCCGAGAGCGGCGGGTTCTCGTTGATTTCAGCCGTATATGTTTCGGTGGCCGCCCGGATCGCATGGGTCGCGGCAGCATCGGCGGCCAAGGTAATCTGGGCCCGCGCCTGAGTATAGAAGGAAAAATCGATCGACAGCCCCACCAGCATCGCCATCGGTACCAGGGAGACCGCGAAGATAATCGCGATCGCAGCTTTCCGCTCGTGCAGCAATCGACGGAATTGCACGATCATGTCCCCGACTCCGGATAGTTCGGATTGACGCAATAGGAACTGGTCGGCGCACCGCCAAGCCCGGTCAAAACGGTATATTGCTGGTCGGGAAGCAGGGGGGTTGCGTTGCCATTGGCATCGACGGACGCAGCCTTGACACTGCGGACCGGCCAGAATCCGCTCGCCAGAAACTCAATCGGCGTCTTTGTATAGGTCAGTAACAACGGCTCATAGGAAAAGAACACATCAACCACCAGGATCGGGTCCGGCCACGCCGTCGCCCGCGTCGAAACACCCATGGTCGGCAAATCCCCCGGCGTCGTGTTCCCCGCCGCAACCTGTGTCGTCAGCCCGCAGGGCCGCGTGGTCTGGTTAAAACTTCTGCCGCTGTCACCACCGGTATAGGCGACGCTCCAGACGACATAGGCATCATAATTGCAGGGTGAAGCCGCACTTGCCACACAAGTCGAGGGGCTGGGTTCGAACACAACCGAAGACATCACCACACCATCACCCGCGGTGTTCGTCTGCTGACCCGACCGCAGCGCCGGTATCTCCGCAAAGATCGTCGACTCGGCGAACTCGACCTGAGAATAGCTCAGCGCGGTCGACCCATCCGCCTGCACCGCCGCAATACTTGCGGAGGCCGGGATACTGTGCGCCGCTGCATAGATTTCCTGATAGATCATCATCGGCTCGGACAACTCATAGACGCCGAACAGCAAAGCGATCATCAGCCTCAGGAATCCCCCCATTTTCCATAGGTCCAGGTATTGCGCCGATTCGCTGCGATTCTCTACCAAGCGTTGGAATGCATGGATGAGGGTGGATCATGGGAATTGCAGCATCGAAAAAGCGTGATGGTGGGCGGTTGAAGGACATCCGCGCATTCATTGACGAGTTGTATGCCCACGATCTCCACGCCAAACGCGTTGACTCCCTGTCTGCTGCGACACTGGGCGTGATGACCGGCGCGTCGCTCGCCGTCGCGATGATCGGTCAGGCGTTGGCACAGGCGCGCGGGCTGGTGACCAAGCACGCGATCAAGCAGGTTGATCGCATGCTCAGTAACGAGAGTATCGACGTCTGGGAAAGCTTCGCCCGTTGGGTACCGCATCTGGTGGGTTCGCAGACCGACATCGTCGTTGCCATGGACTGGACGGATTTCGACGGCGACGATCAGGCAACGTTGGCGCTCAACCTGGTGAGCAAGCATGGCCGGGCGATGCCTCTGTTGTGGCTGTCGATGTGGAAAGAGGAATTGAAAGATCAGCGCAACGCCATCGAGGATACTTGCCTGCGCCGCCTGTCGGAGGTTGTCCCGCCCGGCTGCCGCGTGACCATCCTGGCCGACCGCGGCTTCGGTGACCACAAGCTGTTCGCGTATCTTACGGAGCTTGGCTTTGCCTATATCATTCGCTTCCGCGGCAACATCCATGTCACCGATGCCGCAGGCGAGACGCGAACCGCGGCGGACTGGGTCGGCAAATCGGGCCGGGCGCGCAAACTGCGTGGTGCGCGCGTCACCGCCTCGCACGCCTATCAGGTCGGTGCCGTGGTGTGCGTACATGCGCGTGACATGAAGGAGCCGTGGTGCCTGGCGAGCAGTGACGCCGTGGCGTCTGCAGGGACATTGATCAAGCAATATTCCCGGCGCTGGACGATCGAACCCAGCTTCAGGGACGTCAAGGATTTGCGTTTTGGGATGGGGATGGCTGAGATCCGCATCGCCGAACCAGAGCGGCGCGATCGGCTGCTGCTCATCAGCGCGTTTGCGATGGCGCTGCTGACCATGCTCGGGACGGCAGGCGAGAGCCTGGGAATGGATCGACAGCTCAAGTCCAACACTTCGAAGACCCGCTCACACTCGTTGTTCCGTCAGGGGTGCATGCTCTATGAATTGATCCCGAACATGCCGAAGCACCGGCTACTGCCCCTGATGCGGCGGTTCACGGAAATGCTGCGCAGCAGCGGCATATTCGGCAATTCCATGCCGGCTACGTAATGAGGGGATGAGTGAGATCATCAGCGGCATCACCAACGCGAATTCGAGCGCCGCAACCCCCCGCCGGTCGTCCCGGTACTTTACGCGCGACCCCATCAACAAGGGTCCGGCTGCGTGGTTGGCGCAAACCCCTCCGTCTCAAACCCAGCGGTCGCCAGCAGCGGCGTGACCGAATTTCCATTGTAGGAGACAACATTGGCGGTCCCGAGCAATCCCCCCATGAAACTCGGCGCGGGATAGATCACGCTGATCAAAATTTCCTCGTTCGGACCGGCATTGCAGAATCCCGCCGCCGAACTGTTTGTCGCGCATTCCGTCGGCCCGATCGCCGCGCCCGTCCCGCCATAATCGCCGAGCTGCAACACCCCGCCCGAGATCGGCAGTGTGCCGCTGGTCGCGTCGTAGAAGTCGGTGCAGCTATTGGTATTGATCTGCTCGACCCGCACATAGATGTTGCTGCAATCGAGCAACCCATAGGTATCGGGACAAAAATAGGTGTTGACGAAACTGGCGCCCCCACTCGCGCCCTCGGCGTTGCCGGTCTGAATCGCCCGCGCCACGCTCTGCGTCGCATTGTTCAGCACTTCGTTGATGAACAGCGTGTAGCTCACGTTGAAAATGAACAGCAGCATCACCAGGAAAATCGGCCCGACCAGCGCAAATTCGAGCGCGAATGCCCCATGCCGATCGCGAAACAGGCTTCGAGGGGGGAGGGGGTCGAGCATCGGTGGGAGCAGCCTCGTCGCAGATGAAATCAGGATCGATCCGCCGAGGATACTCACCTATGGTTAACATCCGGTTTCAAAAAATCGCTGCTACGAGATCTCGCGATCCGAAAACTGGTGTCCAGCCGCGACCGATCAATTCATCCTGCGTAGCCTTCCGGCATAACTGACGCGTCGGACCAGTCGTTTCAGGGCCGCTGTCAGTTATCCCACGTCCAGCAATAATCCGGGCGCGATTCCCATCCTAAAAAATGCCGGCGGCAATATTGATCGTGAGCGCCAGCACAACGGTATTGAACATATATCCGATCAATCCCTGCAATGTCGCGAGCCGCCGCATCTTGCGGCCCGTGATATCGACATCCGAAACCTGAAAGGTCATACCGAGAACGAACGAGAAATAAATGAAATCCAGATAATCGGGTGAATCCTCCCCGGGAAAATTCAACCCGCCATCCGGCCCGCCATCAGTACAAGCGTAGAATTCGTGGGCATAACGATACGCGAAGGTCACCTGCGTCATCAGCCATGAGGCCGCAAGGGTCAGACCGACCAGCGCCACGTATTCCCCGTGATGTTCCTTCGCCTTGGCAAGACCGGAAAAAATCACGATCGCGGTGAAACTCATGATCGCCCCGATGATGGTCAGGGCAAACAGCGTCCACTCGCCTTCCTCCTGGCGCGCGGCATCCGCAGCAATCCGCGTGTGGTCGGCCTGGGTGAAATGCACCGCCGCGAAAATCAGGAACGCCGCAACGAGAATATCCCAGCTCAGCGCCAGCCGGGTCGCCAGCGACAAATCCTGCGGCAGAAATGGATAGGCGATAACGCCGCACGCTAAAGCGGAAAACAGCCGGGGGCGACCAAGAACGATTCGTATGGGAAGACTATGACGCGGCATAAACTCCTAATAAACGACCGTGCTGTAATAACCAGCCTCGCCATGGGCACGGATCGCGGATTTTCCCGCCTCGAACGACAGCGGCGCGACATCAGCGGGACAGTAATGGGTCACCACGCTGCGCCTCGTCGCGTTATTCGAAATCGGCTTGCCGCCATGCGCCAGATCGGCATGCCAGATCAGAACGTCTCCGGCTTTCGCAAGCAACCGGTGCTCAGCCATGCGACGATGCTCCGCCTGCCTGATCAGGCCTTGGCCATGCTGCTCTTCGGCGTCGCGCAAGGAATTGCCGCCCGCGACATTCATCCGCATCGCCTCGTGCAGGCTCTTGTAGCGCTCCCCGTAGACGAAATCAGGAAACTCATGGCTGCCCGGGTAGTAAAGCAGTTCCCCCGCACCTTCGGTCACATCCTCCAGCGCAATCCACGAGGCGGCAAAGCGCCGTGCATGGGAATAGACCACGTAGGCGGTATCCTGATGCGCCGGCTGACCCGATCCACGCAGAAACCCCAGGCTCTGCGACGCCAGCGGCTTGCGTTCGAATATCAGATGCAGGAATTCAACGATCGCGGGAGCGAAAATCAGGTCCCTGATCGCCTCGGAATGCCAGTGCAGATCCAGCGCCTTGGCCGGTTTCGCATTGATGTCCGGCCGCCAGAAGATATCGTTCGGATTCAGGCTCAGGCACTGGAACATCAGGGCGGCGAACCCGCCCTGATAGGCCCGGTCGAGATCGGTCCCGGCCGCGTCGAGCAGATGGGCCGGTATCGCTCCCGGTAGGATTACATACCCATCTTTGATCCATCCAGTCAGCAGTTCGGCGTTGCGATCAGACAAGGTGCCGATCGAATGCCGCCCGGCGATCACATCCGCGGCGTCGGGCGCATCGGTCCACAACCCGCCGAACCGCGCACGCACCCGCGAGGGATTTTCCGGTCGCGGTGCCGCCGGGTTGGGCAGGTAGCCCCGGTAACGCCCGATCCGCCGCCAGTGATCCCAATGATCGGTGGCCCGGCCCCGTTCGATGTCCATCGCCACCATCGGATAGACCCGCCCATACCATGCCGCATCGAACAGCGGCGCGCACATCCGGCCCTCGTCGCGGCCATGGAGCCGATAGTGATGATAACCATCGACGAAATAGCCGGCGGCGATCCCATCGAGCACGTCGGGATTGACCGCGAGATAATAATCCTCGTCGAAATTATCATCGCCTCCGGCTTCGGCGCCGACCCCGGCCTCCGCTGCTGTGGCCGCAACGTCGTCAATCGTCTCGGAAGCCTGGCTCACGACAATCCTTTCGAATGCGTTATCAGGTCAAAAAACACCAGATAACGGCGCGTTGAAAAAAACAATTAAATCCCGAATAAGAGACTTTTCAACGCTATCAAGTTCCACCACCCCGTGCAACGCAAAAACAACGCGTTCACGACCCCATCAGCGCGCGATAGGCCATCTGGTCGGCGTGCATCCGCCGAAAAACCCGATATTTCCGATCGTGATAAGCCCGCACGCCCCGATCAGGCTCGATCACGGTCCCCGCCCGCGTCATCGCCGCCATCGCGCCCCGCACGTCCGGATAAACCCGGCCGGCCACCGAACCCAGTATCGCGGCCCCGAGCAGCACCGCCTCCGGTTCGTCCGGCAACATCAGCCGGCACGACGTCGCATCGGCATGCGCGCGCAGAAACACCGGATTCTTGCTGCCGCCCCCGGTCAACCAGATCGTATCGATCGCATAGCCCTGATCGTTCATCGTCTCGATGATCTGGCGTGTGCCATAGGCAATCCCCTGGATCGTCGCGAGATACAGGCGAGCGCAATCCTCGATCGAAGCCGAAAGCGGCAACCCGCTGATCATGCCCCGCAGCGTCGCATCCGCATGCGGCGACCGATTGCCATGAAAATCCGGCATCACGTGCAAATCCGCGGTCAGCATCGCCACCCCATCCGCCCCCGCCAGATCGTCGAGGACCGCATTGAGCACCTGATAGATCGTCTGACCCGAGGCCTCGGCGCGCCGCGCCACCTCGCCATAGGCGGCATGGGTCGTCACGACATGATCGACCAGCGCGCCGGTCGCCGACTGCCCACCCTCGTTCAGCCAGAACCCCGGAATCATCGCATCGAAATAGGGCCCCCACACGCCGGGAATGAACGCGGCCTCCGGCGCCACCGCCATATGGCATGACGACGTCCCCCCGATCAGCGCAAGCCGCGCGCGCAACCCCGCGCCATCCGGTGCCACCCCATCGAGCGCGGCCCCGATCACCCCGATCCCGCCGGCATGGGCATCGATCGCCGAAACCCCCACCGCAATCCCCGCCCGCAGCCCGAATGCCGCCGCTGCCGCATCGCTCAGCCCCTGCCCGATCGGCGCGCCGATCGGTAAAATCTCGGTGCCGATCCGCGCGAACCCTTCATCAACCAACTCGCCGAGCCCGATCGCCCGCAGAAAATCGCCGTCCCACCGCCCCTCATGCCCCAGATAGGTCCATTTGCAGACGGTCGAACACAGGGACCGCGCGGTCACACCCGTCGCCCGAAACGTCAGATAATCCGGCAGGTCGAAAAAATATCCGGCCCGGCGCCACGTCTCCGGGGCATGCCGCTTCAGCCAGAGCAGCTTCGGCATCTGCATCTCCAGCGAGATCCGCCCGCCCACATAGCGCAGCACCGCATGATCGCCCGCAGTGATCTCGTCAGCCTCGGCACCGGCCCGATGATCGGCCCAGAGAATGACGTCCTGCGCCGGATCTCCGCCGGGATCGACACTGAGCGGCCCGCCCTCCGCATCGAGCACCACCAGCGAACACGTCGCATCGAACCCGATGCCGCGCACAGAAATACCCGATCCCGCCGCCTCCAACGCGCCACGCACGGCGTCGCCCACCGCCGCCCAGATATCCTCGCTCGACTGCTGGATGAAATCAGGTTGCGGCCGCCAGCTCCGGATCGGCCGCACGGCACTGCCGAGCCGGCGGCCATCGAGGCCGAACACCCCCGCCCGCGCGCTCCCGGTCCCGACATCGACACCAATGACCGCGTCCCGCGCCCGATCCGTCATGGCCTGACCTTCCGTTTCATTTGGTCGATGCCGCGGCAATGAACCGATCGAGCCCGGCGAAATCGGCGATCCCCTCCATCCCCCCCTTGCGGCTCACCGCCTGCGCCCCGGCAGCATTGGCATAGGTCAGCGCCTCGCGGGTCGGCATGCCGTTGAGCAGGCAGGTCACGAACGCCGCCCCGAAACAATCCCCCGCCCCGGTCGGATCGGCCTCCTCGATCGGAAACGCCGGCAGGTCGAAACTCTCGGTCCGGCTGCGAAAACTGACCCCCTTGCGGCTGCGCTTGATCACGATCATCCGGATGCCGATGTCGAGCAACTCCTCGATCGCCGCGCGCTCCGATTTCGCCTCGGTCGGCAGCAGAATCTCGCCACCCGAGGGCATGAAAATGTCGGTGTAGCCGAGCATGAATTCGAGTCCCGCCCGCATTTCGGGAATCATCAGCATTTCCTTGCGGATATTCGGGTCGAACGAAATCACCGCCCCGTTGGCCTTGGCCAGTTCGATCGCCTTTTTCATTTCATCGATAATATGAAACGAGAACAGCGACGTCCCCATGATGTGAAAATGCGCGCATTGCGCCAGCATCCCGCGCGCCACGGCATCGATGCAGATCTGCCCGGCCGCGCTGCGCTTGAGGTTGAACACGAAATCCCGGTCGCCATCCTCACGATACCGCACGAAAGCACTCGCGGTCACCTGATCGGGATCGACCCGCACGGCACTGACATCGACCCCCTCGCGCTTCAGCCGGTCGATGCACAGCCAGCCGAAATCGTCATCCCCGACGCAGGAAATAATCCCGGCATCCGCCCCAAGCCGTGCCGCCTGCGCAATGAACGTCGCCGGCGCCCCGCCCGGAAACGGCCCAAGCAACCGCCCCGGCTCATGAAATCCCTGGCCGCGATCCTCGGCGAGGATATCGACCAGAATCTCCCCCATGGTCAGGATCATGCCGGTCATGGCACGCCCACTCCGGACCGGCCCGTATCGCGCCCCTCAACCATGCAACTGCCGCGCCACACTGCGCGCGTGGCTCGAAAAATGCGCCTCGCCGCCAAGCTCGCTCTCGATCGGCCGAAACCCGGCCCCGAGCAGTATATCCCGCGCCCGATTGCTGGGCGGTCCCGGCAAAATCACATCGGTCACCGCCGAAAGCGCAATCTGCGCCGCCCGCCGCTCCAGCGACAATGCCGGGTTGCCCACCAGCGCAATGCTCCGCCCCGCCCGCCGCACCGCCGCCTCGCTCAATCGCTCCGCCGATTTCGACGCGAGCAGCAGCGCCGCATCGGCTGACAGCGCATCGGCATCGAGCACCGCCCACCCCAGCGGATAATGATCGAGCCCCCGCAGCGCCGTGCTGCCATCGAAACTCCCGGTCTCGGCCCCGATCTCGCCGCCCAGGCAGTAAATCCGGGCATCGAGGCAGGTCCGCGCCAACGCGATCGCCTCGACGCTGGTGAGCAGCACGGCAATCCCCGGAATATCGGCGAGCCACGGAATAATCTGCGTCGCCAGCACCCCCGGCCCGATCAGCACGGTCTGGTCCGCCCCGATCAACCCCTGCGCCCGCCGCAGCATCGGCACGATCAGCGCCTTGGTCAACGAAATCCCGGCAGGCCGGTCGCGCGGGGTCGGGGTCTTGGCGGCAATCGCCTTGCCGAAACTGCGAACGATCAGCCCCTGCTCCTCCAGATAGGTCAGATCGCTCCTGATCGTGACTTCGGAGACCATCAGCGCCGCGCTCAACTCATCCACCCGCATCTGCCCGTGCTGGCGGATCCAGTCGGCGATTTTCAGCCGGCGCTGCAAGGCGGCGCTTTTCGCACCGATTGTCATCTTTTTCGTCCCGGACGAACCATCACCCATCGATGCCAGCGATTGACAGTGAAGTCCATAGGTTTCGAAACGAAAGCAAACCATGCCCGCCCCGCCGCCGCAATCGCCCAAAATCCTCCCGAATCATCCCAAAATCGGCATATAAATTTCTGATTGACTTTCCAAACGAAAGTCAGCTACCTGCGATTCACAAGACGCGGCCCAGCCGTGCCCGACGAATGCGAGGAAACCACCGAACTCCCGATCACGCACAACAAGGTGCCGGGTCGGTCGGCGTTCCCTTCATTCGAAACGACCCCTCAGGGTCCACCTCGCGCAGTCATTATCTGCGCCTCGAATGCGCCCTCCGGCGCGAGGCCGTCAGCGCCACGCGGCGCGGGCCGGATGCCGCCGAAAACCGTACCGAACCATAATTCGCAAGGGGAGATCGACTTGATGACCACCCACCGCCTCCGCAAACGCGGAATCCTCGCCCTCGGCGGCATCGCCGCCGGCCTGTTCGGCGCCATGGGCTTTGCCAGCGCCACCACGCTCACGATCGCGACGGTGAACAATCCGGACATGCTGCAGATGCAGAAACTCTCGCCGCAATTCACCAAGGAAACCGGCATCAAGCTCGACTGGGTGGTCCTGCCCGAAAACACCCTCCGCCAGCGCGTCACCACCGACATCGCAACCAATTCCGGCAATTTCGACATCGTCACAGTCGGCTCCTACGAAGTGCCGATCTGGGGCAAGAGCAACTGGCTGACCCCGATCAAGGGCCTCCCGGCAAGCTACGACGAAGCCGACATCTTCCCCTCGGTGCGCAAGGGCCTGTCCTACAAGGGCACCCTCTATGCCTTGCCGTTCTACGCGGAGAGCTCGGTCACCTATTACCGCACCGACCTGTTCAAAAAAGCCGGCATCACCATGCCCAAGCACCCGACCTACAAGGAAATCGAGCAGTACGCCGCAAAAATCAACGACCCCGCCAAGGGCGTCTACGGCATCTGCCTGCGCGGCCTGCCCGGCTGGGGCGAGAACATGGCGTATTTCGATACGCTGGTGAACACGTTCGGCGGCCGCTGGTTCAACATGAAATGGCAGCCCCGGCTCGATAGCGCGGCCTGGAAGAACGCGGCCAACTACTACGTCAACATCGAAAAGAAATACGGCCCGCCCAACGTGACCTCGAACGGCTTCACCGAAAATCTCGCGCTGTTCAGCCAGGGCAAATGCGGCATGTGGATCGACAGCACAGTCGCCGCCGGCACGCTGTGGGACCCGAAAACCTCGAAAGTCGCGCATGACGTCGGCATGGTCGATGCCCCGGTCGCCGTCACGCCGAAGGGATCGCACTGGCTCTGGGCCTGGTCGCTCGCCATTCCCAAAACCACCCGCCACAAGGCGGATGCCATGAAGTTCCTCGAATGGGCGACCTCGAAGCAATACCTCGCCCTTGCCGGTAAAACCTTCGGCTGGGTCCAGACCCCGCCCGGCACGCGCATCTCGACCTACACCAACCCCAACTACATCAAGGCCGCTCCCTTCGCGGCGATGGTCAAGCACGCGATCCTGACCGCCGACCCGACCGATCCGACCCTGAAAAAAGTGCCCTATACCGGCGTGCAGTTCGTCGCGATCCCGCAATTCGAAGGCATCGGCACCGAAGTCGGCCAGCAGCTCGCCGCGGCTCTTTCCGGCCAGAAATCGGTCGATGCGGCACTGGCCCAGGCCCAGGCGGCCACCACCCGCACCATGAAGGAAGCCGGCTACCACTGATCGGCAGTAACGGGGAGTGCGGCGCACTCCCCGCCTAACGCCGCTTCACAAGTGAAGGACGCAGCGATGGATCAGGGTAGCGCAACACTCAAGGCAACCGCCCCGCCGGCAGCCACGCGCGGATCACGGCAGGTCAACACCCTGCCGATGCTCCTGCCCGCGATCATCGTGCTGCTGCTCTGGTCGGTGCTGCCCCTGCTGCGCACCCTGTTGTATTCCTTCCAGCACTACGACCTCATGACCCCGCCCGCCACCTTCAACGGCGGCCTCAACTACCGCTATCTGTTCACCGACCCCTCGACCTGGATCGCGATCAAAAACAGTGTCGTCCTCGTCATCGGCGTCCTCGCCGCCTCCATCGTGTTCGGCACCCTCATCGCCCTGCTGCTCAACAACGATTTCCCCGGCCAAAGCGTCGCCCGCCTGCTGGCGATCGCGCCCTTCTTCGTCATGTCCCCGGTCGCGGCACTGATCTGGAAAAACCTCCTGCTCGACCCGGTCAGCGGCCTGTTCGGCTGGTTCATGACCCTTGCGGGACTGCACCCGATCGCCTGGTTCAGCGTCGCGCCGATGACCTCGGTCATCATCATCTATTCCTGGCGCTGGATTCCCTTCGCGACCCTGATCCTGCTCACCGCCCTGCAATCGCTCGACACCGACCAGCTCGAAGCCGCGCGGATGGACGGTGCCAAGGGCTTCGCCCGCCTGCGCTACATCGTCCTGCCGCATCTCCTGCGCCCGATCTCCATCGTCATCATGCTGGAATCGATCTTCCTGCTCTCGGCCTTCGCGGTGATCTACACCACCACCAACGGCGGCCCGGGCGATGCCACCACCACGCTCACCTACCTCATCTTCATCAAGGCCCTGAACGATTTCTCGATCGGCAGCGCCTCGGCGGCGGGCGTCTTCGCCATCGTGCTCGCCAACATCCTCGCCGTCTTCCTCATCCGCGCCGTCTCGCGCAACCTGCAGGCCTAGCGCGATGAAACCCTCGGTCGCCAACCGCATCGTCTTCGGCATCCTCGCCTGGATCGCCGCCCTGATCATGTTCTTCCCGATCCTGTGGATGATCGTCACCGCCTTCAAAACCGAAGGCCAGGCCATCGCGATCCCGCCGCTGATCCTGTTCAGGCCCACCCTCACCAGCTTCATCGATGCCACCACCAATGCGGGCTATCTGCTGTTCGCGCTCAACAGCGTCATCGTCAGCGTCGGCTCCACCATCCTCGCCATCGCCATCGCCTTCCCGGCGGCCTACGCGCTCGCCTTCTTCCCCGGCAAACGCACCGAATTCACCCTGATGTGGATGCTCTCGACCAAAATGCTGCCCGCGGTCGGCGTCCTGATGCCGATCTATCTCGGCCTGAAAACCATCGGCCTGCTCGACACCCGCACCGGCCTCGTCGCCATCGATATGCTGATGAACCTGCCGATCGTGGTCTGGATGCTCTATTCCTTCTTCAAGGAAATCCCCGGCGAAATCCTCGAAGCCGCACGGGTCGACGGCATCGGCCCGCGCCAGCAGATGTGGCATCTGCTGCTGCCGCTCTCCGGCCCGGGCATCGCTTCGACCGCCCTGCTCGCGATCATCCTCTCGTGGAACGAGGCGTTCTGGAGCATCAACGTCACCGCCTCGCATGCCGGCACGCTCGCCGCCTATATCGCGCGCTTCTCCGCGCCCGAGGGCCTGTTCTGGGCCAAACTCTCGGCGGCCTCGGTCCTCGCGGTCGCCCCTATCCTGATCTTCGGCAGCCTGACGCAACGGCGTCTCGTGCGCGGCCTCACCTTCGGCGCCGTGAAATAGAGGGAATAATGGCCAAACTCATCCTGCAGAACGTCGAAAAGCGCTACGAAACCTTCCACGCGATCAAGGGCGTCGATCTTTCCATCGACGACCGCGAATTCGTCGTCTTCGTCGGCCCCTCCGGCTGCGGCAAAACCACCCTGCTCCGCATGATCGCGGGGCTTGAGGAAATCACCGGCGGCGATTTCAGCATCGACGGCGTCCGCGCGAACGACATCCCGCCCGACAAGCGCGGCCTCGCCATGGTGTTCCAGACCTACGCGCTCTACCCGCACATGACGGTCGCCGACAACATGGGGTTCGCCCTCAAAATGGCGAAAGTCCCGCGCGATGAAATCAAGGCCAAGGTCGCCCACGCCGCCGCCATGCTGCAACTCGACAAGGTGCTGGACCGCCGCCCCAAAGCCCTGTCCGGCGGCCAGCGCCAGCGCGTCGCGATCGGGCGCGCCATCGTGCGCAACCCCAAGGGCTTCCTGTTCGACGAACCGCTCTCGAACCTCGATGCCGCGCTGCGCGTGCAGATGCGCACCGAGCTGGTCAAGCTGAACAAGCAGCTCCAGACCACCATGATCTACGTCACCCACGACCAGATCGAAGCGATGACCATGGCCGATCGCATCGTGGTGCTCAACGCCGGCATCATCGAGCAGGTCGGCAGCCCGCTCGAACTTTACAACAACCCCGCCAACCTCTTCGTCGCCGGCTTCATCGGCTCGCCGAAAATGAACCTGCTCGAAGGTGTCGTCACCGCGCGGGACGACCGGCACGTCGATGTCACGCTCGACGATGCCGGCAGCGTCACCCTCGTCGCCGACCGCGTCAACGTCGCCCCCGGCACCCGCGTGACCGTCGGCATGCGCCCCGAGCACACGGCCTTGGTGACAGACGGCCCGATCGGCGGCGTCGCCGATTTCGTCGAGCATCTCGGCAACGAAACCCTCGTCTACGTCAAACGCCCAGATGGCCGCCTCCTGATCGTCAAGGCCGACGATCTCGCGGGTGTCCGCATGGGCGATGCCGTCACCCTCGCCCCGCGCGGCGACCGCTCGCTCCTGTTCGGACCGGACGGCAAAGCCCTGCTTCGGCGGGAGTTCCATCTTCACTGACTGAAGACTGCCAGATCGCCAGAAGACCAATCCAGTGGACCAACCCAGAGGACTAAAGATGTATCTCGAAAAATTCAGTCTCAAAGGCCGTAACGCCGTCGTCACCGGCGGTGGCCGCGCCATCGGCCTCGCCTGTTCGACAGCCCTCGCCGAAGCCGGTGCCTACGTCGTCATCGCGGACCGCGACGCCAATGTCTGCGAGGAAGGCAAGGCCAGCCTCGCCAAACTCGGCTATTCCGCCGAAAGCATCGTCCTCGACGTGACCGACAGCGCAGCGGTCAACGCCGCCGCGACCGCGTTGAACGAAAAACTCGGCTCCATCGACATCCTGGTCAACAATGCCGGCATCGCCCGCTCCGGCACCGCCGCCGAAGACACCACCGACGAACACTGGCTCGACGTCATCAACGTCAACCTCAACGGCACGTTCTACTGCGCCCGCGCCTTCGGCAAGCCCATGCTCGCGCGCCGCAGCGGCGTCGTGGTCAATATCGGCTCGATGTCCGGCTTCATTTCCAACAAGCCGCAGAAACAGAGTTTCTACAACGCCTCGAAAGCCGCGGTGCATCACCTCACCCGCTCCCTCGCGGGCGAATGGGCCGATCGCGGCGTCCGGGTCAACGCGGTCGCCCCCACCTATATCGACACGCCGCTGACCCGCTTCGGCATGGAGGATGACGAACTCAACCGCATCTGGCTCGACATGACGCCGATGCACCGGGTCGGCCAGACCCACGAGATCGCCTCGGTCGTCCACTTCCTCGCCTCGGACGCATCGAGCCTCATGACCGGCTCGATCGTGCTCGCCGATGGCGGCTACTGCGTCTGGTAAGGACAACATCATGCGCCTCGCAGGAAAATACGCCGCCATCACCGGCGGCGCCGGCGGCATCGGCCGCGCGATGGCCGCCGGCTTCATCGCCGAAGGCGCCTCGGTCTGCATCGCCGATCGCACCATCGAGGCCGCGACCGCAGCCGCCGAAGCCCTCGGCCCCAACGCTCACGCCTGCGCGCTCGATGTCGCGAAATCGGCATCGATCGCCGAATTCGCCGCCTTCACCGCGCAACGCGGCGGGCTCGACATTCTGGTCAACAACGCCGCGATCTTCGACCTCGCCCCGATCGCGGACATCACCGAAGCCAGCTACGACCGCGTGTTCGCGGTGAACGTCAAAGGCCTGCTGTTCACCCTTCAGGCCATCGCGAACCAGATGATCGCGGCGGGCAAACGGGGCCGCATCGTCAACATGGCCTCGCAGGCCGGCAGGCGAGGGGAGGCGCTGGTCGGCGTCTATTGCGCGAGCAAGGCGGCGGTGATCAGCCTCACCCAATCCGCCGGGCTCGACCTCATCCGCCACGGCATCCGCGTCAACGGCATCGCCCCCGGCGTGGTCGACACCCCGATGTGGGCCGAGGTCGATGCCCTGTTCGCCCGCTACGAAAACCTGCCGCTCGGCGAAAAAAAGCGTCAGGTTGGCCTCGCAGTGCCCTATGGCCGCATGGGCAGGCCCGAAGATCTGGTCGGTGCCGCAATCTTCCTCGCCTCGGACGAGGCCGAATACGTCGTCGCGCAAACCCTCAACGTCGACGGCGGCAACTGGATGAGCTGAACCCCGCCGAACATTACCGAGTTGAGTTGAGTCGGGCAGGGCAGGGGCCTATATGATTGTGCAGTGCAAACAGGTTTGACTCCATGAATTTCAACCACCCGACCATCGAGCCCTTCGATTACATCGTGTTCGGCGGCACCGGCGATCTTTCCAAACGCAAGCTCCTGCCCGCTTTGTATCATCGCGACCTCGACGGCCAGTTGCCCGAAACCTCGCGCATCATCGGCTCCGCCCGCGCCGAAATGACCCGCAAGGCCTTCCAGACCCTGGTCCAGAAAAGCCTTGAGGAATTCGTCGAACCCGACGCGCTGGACAAAACCGCCCTCAAGCGGTTCCTCGACCGGCTCCATTTCGTCTCGTGCGACGCCACCGCCGCACGCGGCTGGCCCGACCTCGCGAAGCTCCTGAACCACGAACCGCGCGCCATAAGGGTGTTCTACCTCGCGACCTCGCCGGAGCTTTACGGCCTCATCGCCGACAACATCCACGCCCACAAACTCCAGACCGCGGAAACCCGCATCGTCCTCGAAAAGCCGATCGGCCACGATCTCGCCTCCGCCCGCGAAATCAACGACCGCGTCGGCGCGGTGTTCGAGGAGCGCAACATCTTCCGGATCGATCACTACCTCGGCAAGGAAACCGTGCAGAACCTGCTGGTCCTGCGCTTCGCCAACTCCCTGTTCGAGCCGGTCTGGAACCATAACGGCATCGACCACGTCCAGATCACGGTGGCCGAAACCGTCGGCGTCGAAGAGCGCGGCGGCTATTACGACCATACCGGCGCGATGCGCGACATGATCCAGAACCACCTGATGCAGCTGCTCTGCCTCGTCGCGATCGAACCGCCCTCAACCCTGGAACGCGAGGCGGTGCGCGACGAAAAAATCAAGGTCCTGAAATCCCTCGCCCCCATCACGCAAAACGAAATTTCCACCAAAACCGTGCGCGGCCAGTACCGCGCCGGCGCCATCAAAGGCGGCCCGGTCAAGGCCTATGCCGAGGAAAAGGACATCGCCCCCGGCACCACCACCGAAACCTTCGCCGCCCTCAAGGTCGAGGTGAAAAACTGGCGCTGGGCCGGCGTGCCGTTCTATTTGCGCAGCGGCAAGCGCCTGCCCGAGAAAGTCTCGGAAATCGTCATCCAGTTCAAACCCGTCCCCTACTGGATCTTCCCGACCGGCTCCGATCAGGCCCAGCCCAACCGTCTCGTCATCCGGGTCCAGCCCAACGAGCACATCCGTCTGCATCTCTGGACCAAGGAACCCGGCCCCGGCGGCCTGCGCCTGCGCAACGCCCCGCTCAACCTCAGCTTCGCCGAAACCTTCAAGGGCCACCTGCCCGACGCCTACGAACGCCTGCTGATGGACGTGGTGCGCGGCAACGCCACCCTGTTCATGCGCCGCGACGAGGTCGAAGCCGCCTGGGAATGGACCGAAAGCATCCTCGATGCCTGGAAACAATCCGGCGAACGCCCGAAACTCTACACCGCCGGCACCTGGGGACCCTCCGAAGCCATCGCCATGATCGTGCGCGATGGCCGCATTTGGTTCGACGAACAGGCCGGCGACTATCCCGGTGACTGACATCATGTTGGAAAGCGAGGTACCGCCATGCTGAACGAGAACATTGCCCGCGTGACCGACCGGATCCGCGCGCGCAGCGCGGCGAGCCGTGCCGCCTACCTCGCCCGGATCGAAACCGCCGCAAGGCGCGGCGTCCATCGCAGCGCCGTCGGCTGCGCCAACCTCGCCCATGCCGTCGCCGGCTGCCCGCCCGCCGATCAGGCCGATCTCAAGCGCGACGACAAACCCAACATCGCCATCGTCACCTCGTTCAACGACATGCTCTCCGCCCACCAGCCGTTCGAACGCTTCCCCGACCTGATCAAAACCGCGATCCGCAGCGCGGGCGGCATCGCCCAGGTCGCCGGCGGCGTCCCCGCCATGTGCGATGGCGTCACCCAGGGCCGCGAAGGCATGGAACTCTCGCTCTTCTCGCGGGACGTCATCGCCATGGCCACCGCCATCGCCCTCTCGCACGATGTGTTCGACGGCGCGCTCCTGCTCGGCGTCTGCGATAAAATCGTCCCCGGCCTGGTCATCGCCGCCCTCAGCTTCGGCCACTTGCCGTCGATCTTCGTCCCCGCCGGCCCGATGCCCTCGGGCATTTCCAACCCCGAAAAATCCCGCATCCGCCAGCTCGCCGCCGAAGGCAAGATCGGTCGCGCCGAACTGCTCGAAGCCGAAGCCGCGTCCTACCACAGCCCCGGCACCTGCACTTTCTACGGCACCGCCAATTCCAACCAGATGCTCATGGAAATCATGGGCCTGCATCTGCCCGGCGCCTCCTTCGTCAATCCTAACACGCCCCTGCGCGATGCCCTGACCGAGGCGGCAGCCCGCCGCATTCTCGAAATCACCGCGCGCGGCAACGCCTTCACCCCCGTCGGCGAAATGATCGACGAACGCGCGGTGGTCAACGGCATGGTCGGCCTGCTCGCCACCGGCGGTTCGACCAACCACACCATCCACCTCGTCGCCATGGCCCGCGCCGCCGGCATTCACATCAACTGGCACGATTTCTCCGACCTGTCGGACGTGGTGCCCTCGCTCACCCGCATCTACCCCAACGGCCCGGCGGATGTGAACCAGTTCCAGCAGGCCGGCGGCATGCCGGTGCTGATCGCCTCCCTGCTCGACCACGGGCTCCTCCACGGCGATGCCCGCACCGTCTGGAGCAACGACGGCATGGCAGCCTACCGCGACCAGCCCACCCTCGAAGCCGGCGCGCTTCGCTGGAAACCCGCCCCCGCCAAAAGTGCCGACACGTCCATCCTGCGCGACGCCGCCGACCCGTTCAGCCGCGATGGCGGGCTGAAAATCATGCACGGCAATCTCGGCGAGGCGGTCGCGAAAATCTCCGCCGTCAAGCCAGAACACCGCATCGTCGAAGCCCCCGCCCTCGTGTTCCGCAGCCAGGAGGAGCTTCAGGCCGCCTTCAAATCCGGCGACCTCCACCGCGATTTCATCGCCGTCGTCACCCATCAGGGCCCCACCGCCAACGGCATGCCGGAACTGCACAAACTCACCCCGCCACTCGGCGTGCTGCAGGATCTCGGCTTCAAAATCGGTCTCGTCACCGATGGCCGGATGTCCGGCGCCTCCGGCAAAATCCCCGCCGCCATCCACGTCACCCCCGAATGTGCGCGCGGCGGCCCGCTCGCCAAAATCCGCGACGGCGACATGATCCGGCTCGACTGTGTCACCGGCACCCTCGCCGTCCTGGTCGACCCCGCCGAATTCGCCGCCCGGCCCCTGCCCGAAATCGACCTCTCGGCCAACCACCACGGCGTCGGCCGCGAATTGTTCGGCGCCTTCCGCGCCGCCGTCGCCGGGGCCGATACCGGCGCGAGCGTCTTCGCATGACCAGCACCACCGCCCTCGACAACACCAACGCCCTGGCCGACCTGCTCGCCATCTCCCCGGTCGTCCCGGTCCTGACCATCGAGGATGTCTCCCACGCGATCCCGCTCGCCCGCGCTTTGCTCGAAGGCGGCATCGGCGTGGTCGAAGTCACGTTGCGGACCGAAGCCGCGATGGCCGCCATGGCCGCAATGATCGCCGAGGTGCCGGACATGGTGGTCGGCGCCGGCACCGTGCTCACCGCCGCACAATATCGCGCGGTCGCCGATCTCGGTGCCCGATTCGTGGTCTCGCCCGGTTCCAGCCCCAGCGTCCTCGAAGCCGCCGCCGCCAGCCGCACCCCGTTCCTGCCCGGCGCCGCCACCCCCACCGAGGTCCTGCACCTGCTCGAAGCCGGCTACCGCCTGCAGAAATTCTTCCCCGCCGAACCCGCGGGCGGCATCCCGATGCTGAAATCGATCGGCGCGCCGATCACCGATGTCCGCTTCTGCCCCACCGGCGGCATCACTCCCGCCAATGCCCCGGCCTACCTCGCCCTCGCCAACGTCATCTGCGTCGGCGGCTCCTGGCTTACCCCCAGCGATGCAATGCGCCGGGGCGACTGGCCCCACATCACGAAACTCGCAGCAGACGCATCGGCATTGAAACGATAACCCGCCCGGTCCATCTCTCCTCCAACGCCGCACGCGGACGATCAAGAGGAGACGAACCATGCGCTTTACCCTGATCGCCATCGTCGCCGGTCTGGGCGGCCTGTTATTCGGCTACGATACCGGCGTCATCTCCGGCGCGCTTCTGTTCATCCGCCACGTCTTCCATCTGGGCGCGACCATGCAGGGCGTGGTCGTCGCCATCGCCCTCGCCGCCGCGGCGGTCGGTGCCGCCTTCGCCGGAACGCTCTCCGACCGGTTCGGCCGCCGGCCGGTCCTGCTCGTCACCGCCCTCATCTTCGTCGCGGGCGCCCTGCTCTCCGCCGCCGCCTGGAGCGTCGCCGCCTTGCTCGCGGGCCGCGTCATGGTCGGCGCCGGCATCGGCGTCGCCTCGATGCTCACCCCGCTCTACCTCTCCGAGATCGCCCCGCCCGCCAAGCGCGGGGCCATCGTCACCATCAACCAGTTCTACATCACCCTCGGCATCGTCCTGTCCTACGGCGTCGGCTTCCTGCTCTCCCACAGCCCCGAAGGCTGGCGCTGGATGCTCGGCGTCGGGTGCATCCCCGGCATCATCCTGTTCATCGGCATGCTGACCCTGCCCGAAAGCCCCCGCTGGCTCGCCGGCAAAGGCCGCGACGACGAGGCACGGCGCGCCCTGCTCTACCTCCGCGACGGCGGCAACATCGACGATGAAATGCACGATCTCCATCAGGACCTCGCGACCACCGGCAAACGCACCCCCTGGTCTGCCCTGTTCACCTCCCGCGCCCGCAAGCCCCTGATCATCGGCGTCGGCCTCGCGATCTTCCAGCAGATCACCGGCATCAACACCGTCATCTACTTCGCTCCCACCATTTTCGAAAAAGCCGGCCTGCCCTCCGCCTCGATCTCGATCCTCGCCACCGCCGGCGTCGGCGCGGTCAACGTCATCATGACCCTTGTCGCCATGCGCCTGCTCGATATCGTGGGCCGCCGCAAACTCCTGCTGTTCGGCCTCGCGGGCATGCTGGTCACCCTCCTCATCCTCTCAGCCGCCTTCATGATCGGCCTGCACGGCGGTCTCGCTCTGGTCACCGTCCTCTCGGTCGCCGCCTATGTCGCGTTTTTCGCGATCGGCCTCGGCCCGGTCTTCTGGCTGCTGATCGCCGAAATCTTCCCCCTCGCGGTGCGCGGTCGCGGCATGTCGCTCGCGACCATCGCGAACTGGAGCTTCAACATGCTGGTCTCGATCACCTTCCTCGACCTCGTCAAAGGCCTCGGGCGCGGCCCCACCTTCCTGATCTACGCGGCCATGACCCTGGCCACCATCGTCTTCACCTGGTTCCTGGTCCCCGAAACCAAGGGCCGCAGCCTCGAACAGATCGAAGCCGCCCTCGAAGGCGACGCGAAACTTGCGACATGACATTTTTAACGCGGAGTCCAGCCCATGAACGACCGGATGAATGACCGGGGGCCGGTCCGCTGGCAGCGCAAAACCCAACCCACCGCCACCCCCATCTTCACCATGCCCGGCTGGGGCACCGCCATCCGGCGCGGCCTGCTGATGCGCTGTCCCTCCTGCGGCAAGGCCTCCGCCTTCGCCAACTGGTTCAACATCCGCCCGCGCTGCCCGTCCTGCGATGCCCCGCTGGGCGACGTGCCCTGCGAATCGCTGCCGCCCTACCTCACCATCGTCATCGGCCTCGCGATCATCGGCATCGCCCTGATCCTGTCGGACCGCCACGGCCATCTCGACTACCGGACCTCGCTCCTGATCTTCATCCCCTTCGCGATCTTCCTCCAACTCGTGGTCCAGCGCCCGATCAAGGGCGTGGTCCTCGCCGTCATGATGAAACTGAACATGGTCCGCGAGACCCATGATGGCTGATCGGGCAGCAGCCCGGCCTAGCCAAAGAACACCGCGCTCTCCACCACAAACAGCGGCACCAGCACCAGAGCCGCCGCAACGAAATACCCGAAAAACCCCGGCATCCGCACCCCGCGCCGCGCCGCGATCGCCCGGATCATCAGGTTCGGCGCATTTCCGAGATACGTCACCGCCCCGAAAAACACCGACCCCGCCGAAAGCGCGGTGAGCAGTTCCGCCGGCGGGCGGATCAACGCCGCCGCGCTGCCCCCCGCCGCATTGAAAAAAATCAGATAGGTCGGCGCACTGTCGAGAAATGCCGAACACACGCCGGAAAGCCAGAACCACAGCAACGGGTCCTTCGGCAGCGGAGCCGTTGCAATCGCCCCTAATACCGGCGGAATCGTCGCGAAAATCGCAAAAAACAACACCGCGATCTCCCGCATCGGCCCCCACGCGAACCGGTTGCGCGCCCTGATCGTCCGCGATGTCATCCGCTCGGATACCATGACCACCACACCGGCCAGCAGCGTCAACGCGATCTGCGCCGCCGGCATCCGCACCGGCCCCAGCCCGATCTCCGGACCCGGCACTACCCCCGAGGCCGCGATCGCCGCAACGAAGCCGGTCAGCAGCACGATATTCAACCCGCCCCTGATCCGCAGCTTTCGGCGCACCGGCACCGGCTCGCGCGCCGCGCGATACCGGTCATACCCGTAGGTCAGCGCCAGCACCGGCAGCGCGATCACCAGCAGCGGCCCGGTCAAATTCTGCAGCGGCCAGAAAAACGGCACCCCGCGCAGAAACCCGATCAGCAGCGGCGGATCGCCGAGCGGGCTCAGCGCCCCCCCGGCGTTGGCGACGAGAATAATGAACCCCAGCACCAGATGCCGCTTCTCAGGCCGTGCCGCGTTCGACGCCAGCAGCGGATGGATCAGCAGCAACCCCGCGCCGATCGTCCCCATCACCCCCGCCAGCACGGTCCCGATCGCGAGCAGCAGCACATTGCCGCCCGGCCGTCCCCACGGCCCGCCCGCAATCAGCACCCCCCCGCCAAGCGTATAAAGCGCCATCAGCACCGCGATGAACGGCAGAAAATCCACCACCGTCGAAACCCACAACCCGCTCGCCGCGCGCACCGGCCCCGCACCCGCAATTGCGAGCACCACCCCCAGCGCCACCCATCCCAGGCTGATCCGCACCATGTTCCGATGCCAGAAACGCGGCGCCAGCCCCGGCAGCAGCGCAAAGCTGAGCAGCGTCCCGCCGAAGGGCACCATCGTGAGGATGGGAAGCACGCTGTCCATCACCATATCCGGCCAACCCGCAATGCAAGCCCGCTCTGCGCCCCGCCCGGCTTCACGATTTGCGCGCTGCCTCGCTTCACGATTTGCGCACTGCGCGGGCTCAAACTAAAGATACCGCGAGCCTGACCGATGAACGAAGGAACCTTACGCTGATGGATATGTCTGGTGAACGGCTGATCGCAGCACCGCGCGCGACGGTGTGGGCAGCCCTGAACGACCCGGCGGTCCTGAAATCCTGCATCCCCGGCTGCGAATCCATCGACAAACTCTCCGATACTGAAATGACCGCGGTGGTCGCCGCCAAGATCGGCCCCATCTCCTCGCGCTTCAACGGCAAGGTCAACCTGAGCGAGATCGACGCGCCGAATTCCTACGTCATCTCAGGCGAAGGGCAGGGCGGTGTCGCGGGGTTTGCCAAAGGCGGCGCCCGCGTGCAACTCACCGATGCGCCGGGCGGCACCGCGCTGCACTACCAGGTCAACGCCCAGATCGGCGGAAAAATGGCGCAACTCGGCGCGCGCCTGATCGATTCCGTCGCCAAATCCTACGCCGAAACTTTTTTCACCCGGTTCTCCGAACTGGTGGCGCCCGCTGCCACGCCTGCCCCGACCACCCCGCAACCACAACACGAGGAAACGATGAACGACCACGGACACGACCATCCCCCGGCCCACGCCAGCGACCCCAGCAACCCCGTCGTCGCCGGCCTGCCGATCGGGATCTGGATCCCCCTGATCATCTCGATCGTGGTGGTCGCCATCGTGATTGCCAAGTTCATCGGATGATCGCCCGTCCCCTGCCGGGTTCGGTCGCCGAAACCGCCGACCTGCTCGCCAGGGGCCATTACATCGCGGATCGCGGTCTGGCCACCAGCGTCCATCTCGCCCTCGTGATGGAACGTCCGCTCTTCCTCGAAGGCGAGCCCGGCACCGGCAAGACCGAAATCGCCAAGGTTCTCGCCGAACAACTCGGCCGCAGGCTGGTCCGCCTGCAATGCTACGAGGGGCTCGACCTCTCATCGGCAGCCTATGAATGGGATCACACCCGCCAATTGATGGAAATCCGCCTCGCCGAAAGCGCCGGGACCGACCGCTCGGCGCTGCGGCGCGACATCTACGCCCGCGACTTCCTGCTCCGCCGCCCCCTTCTCGCCGCGATCGACCCCGACCTGCCCCCCGCCGTCCTGCTGATCGACGAGCTTGACCGCGCCGACGAACCCTTCGAAGCCTTCCTGCTCGAACTCCTCGGCGACTTCCAGCTCACCATCCCCGAATTCGGCACCATCGCCGCCACCACCAAACCGGTCGTGATCATCACCTCGAACCGCACCCGCGAAGTCCACGACGCGATCCGCCGCCGCTGCCTCTACCAATGGGTCGACTACCCCGACGCCGCCCGCGAACGCGCCATCCTCGCCGCCCGCGCCCCCGGCGTCCCGGCCCGGCTCTCCGCCCAGATCGTCGCCTTCGTCCAGCGCATCCGCACCACCGACATCTTCAAACTCCCCGGCGTCGCCGAAACCATCGACTGGGCCTCCGCCCTCGCCGCCCTCGATGAAACCGAACTCGCCCCCGCCGTGGTCGACGACACGCTGGGTGCCCTGCTGAAATATCAGGACGACATCGCCAAGGTGCGCGGCGAGATGGCGGCACGGCTGACCGAGGAAGCCGTGCGCGCCGCATGACCGCCCCGGCAACGTCGGGCGTCCTCGCGGCCAACATCATGCATTTCGCCCGCCTGCTCCGCCGCGCCGGCCTGCCGGTCGGCCCCGGCGAAGTGATCGCCGCCGCGCAATCCCTCGCCCTGATCGACATTTCTGACCGCCGCATCGTCCACGCCGCCCTGCGCGCGGTGATGCTCCGCCGCCATGAGCATACCGACCTGTTCGATCAGGCCTTCTCGGTCTTCTGGCGCAATCCGGATGCCTCGAAATTCGCGGCCCTGCTCGCCAACATGGAAGGCCGCACCCCCGCCGAGGAACGCGCCCCGCCCGGCACCCGCCGCCTCGCCGAAGCGATGGCCGCGACCAAATCCCGCGAACGCCCGCCCGACCCCGACCAACCGCAGCAGATCGACGCGGTCCTGACCGCCTCGGCCCAGGAACGTCTCGACTCCCTCGATTTCGAGGCCATGAGCGCCGCCGAGATCGCCGAGGCCAAACGCGCGATCACCCGCCTCCGCCTGCCGCTCGACGAACGCCGCACCCGCCGCACCCGTCCCGCCGCGCGCGGCAGCCGGATCGACCTCAAGCAAACGCTGCACCGCTCCCTGCGCCAATCCGGCGAAATTTTCGACATGGTCCGCAAAATCCCGCTGACCCGCCCCCCGCCGCTCGTCGTGCTGTGCGACATCTCCGGCTCGATGGCGCGCTACGCCCAGATCCTGCTCCACTTCCTCCACGCCGTCGCAAACGACCGCGACCGCGTCACCACTTTCCTGTTCGGCACCCGCCTGACCAACATCACCCGCCAGCTCGAACGGCGCGACCCCGAAATCGCCTTCCAGCGCGTCGCCAACATCGTGCCGGACTGGTCGGGCGGCACCCGGATCGGCGAAGCATTGGCCGAGTTCAACCGCCACTGGTCCCGCCGCGTCCTCGCCCAGGGTGCCGTCGTCCTGCTGGTGACCGATGGGCTGGACCGCGACGGTGCCGCCGGTCTCGCGAGCAACATGGCACGGCTGCATCGCTCCTCGCGCCGGCTGATCTGGCTCAACCCGCTCTTGCGCTATGACGGGTTCGCACCGAAATCTCAGGGCGCACGCGCGATGCTGCCCCATGTCGACGAGTTCCGGCCGGTCCACAACCTCGCGAGCCTGCGCGGCCTGATCACCGCCCTGTCGACCGCGGCACCCCCGCGTTTGCAGGCGGCCACTTTATGGGAGGAACGGCGATGAACGATTCCGAGGATATCCTGTCGATCGCGCTCGACTGGCACAAGGCCGGCGAGCAGGTCGCCATCGCCACGGTCACCAGCACCTGGGGCAGTTCGCCCCGCCGCCCGGGCAGCCGCATGGCGATCACCGCCTCGGGCCGCATGGCCGGTTCGGTCTCCGGCGGCTGCATCGAAGGCGCGGTCGCCGAGGCCGCCGGGCGCAGCATCGCGACCGGTCTGCCGCAACTGCTCGATTTCGGCGTCACCGACGAACGCGCCTGGGAAGTCGGCCTCGCCTGCGGCGGGAAAATCTCGGTCTTCGTCGAAAAACTCGTCGCGGACGCACCGGCATGAGGCTCGATCACCTGACCGCCCTGCACGCAGCCGCCGCCGCCCGCCGCCCGGTCGCCTACGCAACCCGCCTGACCGACGGCGCGGCCTACATCCTGCCCGATCTCGCCGCCCCAAATTCCCCGCCCGATTCCCCCCCTGATTCCCCCTTGGGGCTCCTCGCAACCGAAGCCGCCGCCATGCTGGCCGCCGGTCGGACCGGCGTGGTCACCATCGCGGACGAACCCTGGTTCATCGAATCGCGCACACCGTCGCCACGCGCCTTCATCATCGGTGCGGTCCACATCGCCCAGACCCTCGCCCCGCTCGCCGTCTCGATGGGGTTCGACGTCGTGGTGATCGACCCCCGCCGCACCTTTGCCGCACCCGACCGTTTCCCCGGCATCGCGCTGCGGACCGACTGGCCGGACGAAGCGCTCGACGCCCTCAACCCCGACAGGGCCACCGCGATCATCACCCTGACCCACGACCCCAAGCTCGACGACCCCGGCCTGATCCGCGCCCTCGCCTCGGATGCGTTCTACATCGGCGCCCTCGGCTCGCGGAAAACCCATGCCGCCCGCCTCGAACGCCTCACCGCCTCCGGCATCAGCACGGCCGCCCAGGCGCGGATCTGCGCCCCGGTCGGGCTCGATATCGGCGCGGTCACCGCGCCCGAAATCGCCCTGTCGATCATCGGCCAGATCGTGGCGGCACGGCGCGGCAAACTGGCGAAATCGTGATCTTCGGCCCGGCGGCGCTGAACGACGATCTCACCGGCGCCGTGCTCGCCCATAACCTCAAAACCGCCGAGAGGGTCATCGCCAAGGGCACCATCCTCGATCCCGATGTGATCGCCCGTCTGCGCGAAGCGGGTCACGACACCATCACCGTCGCCCGCCTCGCCCCGACCGACCGCCCGGAAGCCGAAGCCGCCGCCGCACTCGGGGCTCACCTCGCAAGCCCGTTTCTGCGCGTCACCGACCCGGTCCACGGCAGGGTCAACATCTTCTCCACCACCGCCGGCCTGTTCCGGGTCGATCGCGCCGGAATCGCTGCCCTCAACCTGATCGACGAAGCCATCACCCTCGCCACCCTGCCCGATGCCGCCCCGGTCGCACCCGGCGACATGCTGGCCACCCTCAAAATCATCCCCTTCGCCGTGCCGGACGCCGTGATCGCCGCCGCCACCAGCCGTCTCGACCGCCACCGCCTGCTCGAAATCCTGCCGTTCCGCCCGCTCGTCGCCGGCCTGATCGTCTCGCGCCTGCCCCACCTCAAGGACAGCGCGATCCGCAACACGATCGAAGCGACCAGCCGCCGCATCACCGCCCGTACCGGTCGCCTGCTCGACCCGATCGAAACCCCGCACGCCCTTGCCCCGATCGCCGAGGCCATCACACGCCTGCGCTCCGAGGGCGCGGAGCTGATCCTGATCGCCGGAGCCTCGGCGGTCACCGACCGCGCCGATATCGCCCCCGCCGCCATCGTCGCCGCCGGCGGGGTAATCGAGCGGTTCGGCATGCCGGTCGACCCCGGCAATCTGCTCTGCTTCGGCCGCATCGGCGCCATCCCCGCCATCGTCCTGCCCGGCTGCGCCCGCAGCCCGAAACTCAACGGCATCGACTTCGTGCTCGACCGCGTGTTCGCCGCGAGCCCGATCGACGATGCCACCATCGCCGGCCTCGGCGTCGGCGGTCTGCTCAAGGAGTTCGCCCCCCGCCCGTCGCCGCGCATCCCCCGCCCGAAATCCTCCGCCAGCGCCGACCCGCGCTCTGGCAATCCCGGGCCGGGTCCCCGCATCGCCGTGATCGTCCTCGCCGCCGGCAAATCCTCCCGCGCCGCACCCGACAACAAACTCCTGGTCCCCACCCCGGATGGCCGCGCCCTGATCGCCGTCACCGTCGACCACGCCCTCGCCTCGCGCGCCGCCGCAACCCTCGTCGTGCTCGGCCACCGTGCGAACGACATCCGCGCCGCCCTGCACGGCCGCCCGATCCGCTTCGTCGAAGCCCCCGGCTACGATCGGGGTATGGCCGAAAGCCTCAAGGCCGGCATCGCAGCACTCCCCGCGGAGATCGACGCCGCCCTGATCTGCCTCGGCGACATGCCGCTGGTCGACACCGCCGCAATCGACCGCCTGATCGCCGCTTACGATCCCGATGAAGGCCGCTCCATCGTCATCCCCACCCATCGTGGCCGGCGCGGCAACCCAATCCTGTGGGACCGTCAGTTCTTCCCCGCGATCGCCGCCCTTTCGGGCGACACCGGCGCCCGGCCGATCTTGGCCGCGAACATGGACGCAGTCGCGGAAGTCGCGATGCCGGATGATGCGGTACTGCGCGATTTCGACACCAGGGACGCCCTCGCGGCGCTGAAGGATCACCTATGAAACCCCGTCTCGTGGTCACCCGCACCATGCCCGCCCCGGTCGCCGCCCGGATCGAAGCCGCCTTCGACCCGGTGTTTCTCGACATTTCCGGCCGTTTCGACCCCGAATCCCTGCTCGATGCGCTCGATCATGCCGCCGCCATCCTGGTCACCCCCGCCGACCGCATCGAAGCCGGGCTGATCGCGCGCATCCCGGTCGACGTCAAAATCCTCGCCACTTTCTCGGTGGGCACCGACCATATCGACCTCGTCGCCGCCCGCGCCAGCGGCCTCGCCGTGGTCAACACGCCGGATGTCCTGTCCTTCGCCACCGCCGAGGCCGCCATGACCCTGATCCTCATGTGCGCCCGCCGCACCGGCGAAGGCGAACGCGCGGTCCGGTCCGGTCAATGGCCCGGCTGGACCCCGACCTACATGCTCGGCACCAGCCTCGAAGGCAAAACCCTCGGCATCCTCGGCATGGGCCGGATCGGCCAGGCCCTCGCCCGCATGGCGGCGGGTTTCTCGATGCGGGTGATCTACCACAACCGCAACCGCCTCGCCGCCGCACAGGAAGGCCCTGCCACCTACATCGCCGACGAAGCCGATTTTCTCGCCGCCTGCGACGTCCTGTCGATCCACCTTCCCGGCGGCGCCGCGACCCGCCACTGGCTGAACCCCGCACGCCTCGCGAAACTCCGTCCCGGCGTCATCGTGGTCAATACCGGTCGCGGTTCGACGATCGACGACGACGCCCTGATTGCCGCCCTGAAATCGGGGCAGGTGAGGGCCGCCGGCCTCGACGTCTTCCCCGCCGAACCCACAATCCCGCCCGGCTACCTCGACCTCGAACAGGTCGTCCTGCTCCCCCACCTCGGCAGCGCCACCGAAGAAACCCGCACCGCCATGGGCATGCTCGCCCTCGACGGCATCGAAGCCATCCTCGCCGGCCAGGACCCACCCAACCGCGTCGCCTGAACCCGTTACGGCGCGTTCACTCCGCACCAAAACACCGCCTCCCGGCCCGGCGCTCATCCGCGCGCACAAATCACCCCCGCGCATCGCCCGCTTCCCCGGCGCGCGTCAACCATGGCCCGCCGCAGCCGCCGCGCGATGCCCGCCGTGTCCGAATGTCGCCAACTGGCTTACCATCGCATCCGCCTCGTTCGCCGGCATATCGACCAGAAGGATCTTCGCCGCCGCGTCCGGATGACCCGCCAGGGTCAACGCCGTGGCATAATTCGCGCGGATGATCGGGCTGGCATCGGGCCCGCGCACCAGCGGCCCCAGCATGGTCTCGCCCGCCGCCGGATCACCTCCCAGCGCCAGCGCAAGCCCCAGATTGATCTTGGCCGCCTGCAACGACGGATCGAGCGCCAGCGCCTGCCGCAACGAAGCCGCCGCCGCACCAAACTCGCTCTCGCTCGCCTGCGCGATCCCGAGATCATTGAACGCCTCGGCATTACCCGGCGCATCCCGGGTCGCCCGCTCGAACGCAGCGGCGGCAATCCGGGGATTCCGCGTCATCGCGCACCGCCCCAGCCCCAATTCGGCCATCGCCGCATGCGGCGCCGATCGCAACGCGTGCTGATAATCCGCGCTCGCCCGCCCGCAATTCTTCAACAGATAATAGGCATCCCCCCGATCGATCAGCGCCTCCGGATCGTTCGGCGATGATTTCAAAACCGCGTTGGTGACACTCAGCGCCATCTCCGGATTGCCGCCCGCCAGCGCCGATCGCGCGACATTCAACGTCCGATCGCCAATCGCCGCCGTCCTCTGCGGCGTCCCCGTCGCACACCCCGCGAGCAACCCGCCAACGATCGCGCCGATCAGCAGCCGCCCCGCCCTGCCAGCCTGTCCCGCCCAGCCTGCCTGCCGCTCCCCGCCACTCCGCCCCGCCCGGACCAAGCCGTCACCACCCTGTCCGCCCATCACATCGACCCTCCACCCGTACTGCCGATCGACCCCGTGCTGCCCCCGCTGCCGCCCGTCACGCCGCCAGCACCGGACGAAGCCGCACCACCCGACCCGGCCCCCGCCGACCCCCCACTGGCACCCGCCGTCGCAGTACCACCGCCACTACCCGCACCGGGAGAAAGCGCCGCCACCGACCCATCGATCGCCGTCACCGCCATCTGCCCGGTCATCGCCGCATCTCCCCGGCCCCGATACAGATCATGCGGATCGGCAAGCTCGATTGCGATATTCTGCATCGGCGCATCGTTCTCATGCCACGTCCCCTGCCGCTGGAACGGCTCGAACTGCGTGCACCCCGCCAACCCCCCAGCCGCCACGAGGCCCGCTACAATCAGGATCATCCGGTACTGCCCCATCCTGTATCCCCGTATCCTGCTCATCGCAGCATGAACCCCGCCTGTCCGGGCAGCGTATGCGCCGCTGCAACGCTGCCATTGGTCCGGAACAGAAAGATCCGCTGGATCTGGTTGGGCGTGCTCCACCCCGAATCCGGCGTCTCGAAGCGTGATTCGTTGTCGACCGGATGCACCAGGTAGGGCGTGACCAGAATCACCAGTTCCTCCTCCTGCTTGTTGTAATTGTCATTGCGGAACGCCGCCCCGAACACCGGGATCTGCCCTAGCCCCGGAACCGCATTATCGGTCTGGTTGCTGCTGTTGCTCAGCAATCCCGCAATCGCCAGCGTCTGCCCGCTCCCGATCACCACCGTCGTCGAGGCCGACTGGGTCGACAGCGAGGGCACCACAATCGATTCCCCCGCCACCGAAATCTGAAACGCACTCTGCGTCGTCGGCGAACTCACGGTCGGCTCGACATGCAGAATGATGCTGCCATTGCTCAGTACCACCGGCTTGAACTTCAGCTGCACGCCGTAATTCTGGTACTCCACCGTCACCTGCCCGTTCTGCCCCGGCACCGGCACCGGAAACGACCCCCCGTCGATGAAACTGGCGGACTGCCCCGAAAGCGCGGTCAGCGTCGGCTCGGCCAGAATATGCGCCAGATTATCGGTGTTCAGCGCATCGAGAATCCCATCGATCGGCACGGTAGCCTGCGGAAAATTCAGATTATACGACCCGCTCACCGGCGCCGCCGCGCTCGATGCGCCAAGCAGGCTGCCCAGCGTCGAAAATCCGAACGCGAATTTCCCGATCGCCACCCCGCCCGCCGCACTCTGCCAGTTGATCCCGAGCTGCTGCGTCACCGTGCGCGACATCTGCGCAATCCGCACCTTGAGCGCGACCTGCTGCGGCTGCACGATCTCGGTATCGTTCAGAACCGTCTGCCCAGGCCCCGCCGCAAGCTGCGCCTGCTTCATCAACACATAATCTTGCGCCGCGGTCGGCACACTGCCCCGAACCACCACGCCATTGGCCTCGCTCTGGACCGAAACCGGCGACCCCGGCGCAATCCGCGCCGCCCCCGCCCGGATACGCACCGCCGGATACCGGTTGGGCGACACGGTGACATGATACGAAGCAATCGTCCGCCCCGCCGCATCCGTCGCGGTCAGCGTGGTGAACCCCGCCGCCTTGCCGAACACGAACAGTCTGCGCGAACTCGCCGGCCGCACCGCGATGATATTCGGATCGGCCACGAACACATTGCTCGCCGCACCCGCCAACCCCACCAGCCGCCCGCTGCCCTGCTCGACCACCAGCGCCGAACCCGCAACAGCGCGCGCATGCGTCGTCGCCCCCTGCGCCCGTGCATCCGGCACCCAGCCCCACAGCCCGAGCGCAGCGCACTCCAGCACCGCGCACCCCAGCATCAGCGACGACCGCCGGGCCCGGGTCATCGTGCCACCCTGCGAAGCCGAACCACCCCCGAACCGCATCTCAAAATTGTCACCGCATTTTGCCCGTCACAAATCCCGACCGGGCTCATCCCGGCCTGACGATGCAGTGATAAGGCGCAAATCTTAACAACCGGTTGCGAAACCCGAAAAATCCCCAAGCCCCGGCACCTTCTTGTGTACGATACCCCCTTGCCGTTTGCGCCACCTATGGCATGATCCTGTCCCAGGGACCTCAACCCCCATAAAAATCAATCAAGGGAGCCTGCAATGTCCAAGGGAAACAACCGTCTGCTTGTGGCCGCCTGCGGCGTCTCGGCCATCCTCTCGCTCGCCGCCGCCCATGCGGCGCCGCCGATCACCATCGGCATCACCACCGAACTCGGCACCATCCCCGGCAAGGCCATCGCCAACGGTGCCACCCTCGCCGCCGAGCAGATCAACGCGAAAGGCGGCATCGATGGCCGCAGGATCAAGCTCCTGATCGAGGACGACCACCTCTCCACCACCGACGCCATCCGGTCGTTCCAGCGCATGGTCAAGCAGGATCACGCCGTCGCCGTGGTCGGCACCTTCGTCAGCGAAGTCGCCCTCGCCCTCGAACCCTGGGCCGCCCGCCTGCACGAGCCCTACATGATCACCGGTGCCGCCGCCAACGAACTCTCCGAATACGTCCACGCCGACTACAAGGCCCGGCAATACATCTTCCACGCCTACCTCCCCGCCGCCGACCTCGCCCAGGCGGTGTGCGATGCCTCGAAGGACACGCTGGTCGACCAGCTCCACATGACCACCGCCGTCGTCATGAGCGAAGACGCCGCCTGGACCAAACCGCTCGACGCCGGATACGACCAATGCCTGCCCAAAATCGGCCTGAAAGTGCTCGACAATATCCGCTTCGCCCCGAACACCTCCGATTTCACCCCGATCTTCCAGAAAATCGAAAGCCTCCACCCCAACGTCATCATCGCGGGCTGGGCCCATGTCGGCGTCCAGCCCACCGTGCAATGGGCCGAGCAGAAAGTCCCCATCGCGCTCGCCGGCATCAACGCCCAATCCGGCTCCTCGGTCTTCTGGAAAGCGACCAACGGCGCGACCGATGGTGTGATCACCGGCAACACCTCCGCCCCCGGCGTCGCGATCACCCCGAAAACCCTGCCCTTCACCGACGCCTACCAGAAAAAATTCGGCATCTCCCCGGCCTACTCGGCCTACTCCACCTATGATGCCATCTACGCCCTGAAGGACGCGATCGAACGCGCCAAATCCACCAAACCCCTCGCCATCGTCGATGCGCTCGACAAAACCGACATGGTCGGCACCCAGGGCCGCATCGCCTTCAACGGCCCGGACAGCAAATTCACCCACGCCCTGAAATACGGCCCGAAATATGTCACCGGCGTCGCCATCCAGTGGCAGAACGGCCAACAGAAATGCATCTGGCCGCTCAACCTCGCCAACGCCAAACCGGTCTTCCCGCCCTTCGTAAAACTGCCCGGCAAATCCTGACGTCCGCCGCCGCAACGCGCGTGAAACCGCAGGCGTGGCATCAGCCAAAAACCGGGGCAGGGGGGTAGCGTGCTGGCACTGCAAATCCTGATCGACGGCTTCGCGATCAGCACGCTCTACGCCCTGGGCGCGCTCGGTTTCACCCTCATCTTCGGGGTCTCCGGCGTGCTCAACCTCGCCCATGGCGGCATCCTCGTCGTCGCCGCCATGATCGCCTGGTATGTCGGCACGTCTCTCGGCTTCGGCGCGTTCGAAGGGGCCGCCGCCGGCATCGCCGCCGGCATCCTCACCGCCCTGCTGACCTATCTCGCCGTGGTCCGCCCGATCAACCGCTCCCGCGCCATCCCCCCGCGCGAACGCGAACTGTTCGTCCTCACCGCCACCCTGCTCTGGGGCGTCATGATCGAGGAAGCCCTGTCCTACCTCTTCACCAACAGCCCGGTCACCGTCCTGCCCCTGCTCCCCGGCACGATCGACATTGCCGGCGTCCGCACCCCGAGCAACGAAATCCTCACCGCCGTCATCGCCTGGGCGGTGATGCTCGGCCTCTGGCTGTTCGTGAACCGCACCAGGCGTGGCCGCCAGCTCCTCGCCGCCTCGATCAACCCGCGCGCCCTCACTCTGCTCGGCTTCGAACTCGGCACCATCTATCTCGTGGTCTGGCTGATCTACGGCGTGCTCGCCGGCATAGCCGGGGTCCTGCTCGGCAGTTTCCTCGGCACCGGCGCCGACTACATCCCCGGCCTCACCGGCAGCGCCTTCACCATCGTCATCCTCGGCGGCCTCGGCTCGGTTTCGGGAACCCTGATCGCGGCCTACCTGATCGGCTACATCGAAACCCTCACCGCCTATCTGATCTCGCCCTCCCTGCGCGACATCCCCGCCCTGATCCTGCTGATCCTCGTGCTCTACATCCGCCCGCAAGGGCTGCTGGGTCGGCGCTGAATGCGCGGCATCTCCCGTCCCAGGGCCGCCGGTTTCGCCGCCCTGCTCGCCCTCCTCGCTCTGCTCCCGCTCGGGGCCAACGGCTACATCCTCGGCGTCCTCACCACCGCCTTCTATTTCGCGGTCTTCGCCATGTCGTGGGATCTGCTGTTCGGCTATGCCGGCGAGGTCAATTTCGGCCCGACCTTCCTGATCGGCCTCGGCGCCTACGGTGCCGGCATGGCGAATGCCCTGCTCCACGCCCCGGTGCCCCTCGCCATCGTCATCGGCGCGCTCGCCGCGGTCGCCGGCGGGGTCGCCCTCGCCATCCCGGCCCTCCGCCTCAGCGGTCCCTATCTCGGCCTGATCACCCTGGTCGCGGTCCTGCTCCTGCAACAGGCCATCGTCATTTTCGCCGGCGTCACCGGCGGCGAAATCGGCCTCTCGGTGCCCGATGTCCTCTCGATCGACAGTGGCCCCAACTACGAATACGCCCTCGCCTTCATGGCGGTCAGCGGCGTCATCCTCAGCCTGATCGCCCGCTCCTCGCTCGGCATGATCCTCCAGGCCGCCGGGCAGGACCGCATCGCCGCCGAGGCGCTGGGCTTCAACCCCACCCGCCACAAAATCATGGCCTTCGCCATCTCCGCCCTGTTCTCCGGCCTCGCGGGCGCCTTCCTCGTGTTCTACCTCGGCACCGCCTCGGTCAGCGCCGTGGTCGATATCGCAATCGGCGTGCGCGTCATCATCGCCGTCGTCCTCGGTGGCCGCCGCACCATCGTCGGCGGCGCGATCGGCGCGATCTTCCTCATCGTCGCGGGCGAACTGCTCCGCCCGATCGGCCAGCTCTCCGATTTCGTGGTCGCCCTCATCGCGTTGATCGTCATCGTGCTCCAGCCCGACGGGCTGCTCGGCCTGCTCCCCTCGCGGCGCGGCGCATGACCAACCAGCCGCCCCGCCTCGAACTGAGCCGCCTGCACAAGCGCTTCGGCGGCCTCATCGCGGTGAAATCCTTCGATCTCGCGGTCTATCCCGGCGAAATCATGGGGCTGATCGGCCCGAACGGCTCGGGCAAATCCACGATCATGCAAATGATCATGGGTGTGGTGAAACCCACCTCCGGCAGCATCCTGCTCGACGGCACGTCCATCGAAGGCAAACCGGTCTACGAGATCGCCCGTGCGGGCGTCGGCATCGTCTTCCAGCATTCCCGCCCGCTGCGCCTGCAAACCGTGCTCGAAAACATCCTGCTCGGCCTCCTGCCGGACAGTATCACCCGCCTGCGCCCACCCCACGGCGCCCGCGCGCGCGCCACGGCCATCGCGGAGGAATGCGGCCTCGGTGCCGTGCTGCAACGCCTGCCCGCGACGCTGCCCTTCGCCGATCTCCGCCGCCTCGAACTCGCCAAGGCCATCGCCCGCGACCCCGGACTGGTCCTGATCGACGAACCCTTCGCCGGCCTCACCCGGGGCGAGGTCAGCGGCTTCGCCGCCCTGATCAGCCGATTCCGCGAACAGGGCAGGGCGGTCGTCCTGGTCGATCACAACGTCAAGAGCCTGGTCTCTCTGGCCGATCGCGCCGCCGCCCTCTATCTCGGCGAGAAAATCGCCGAAGGCACGCCCGCGCAGGTCATGCGCGACGAAACCGTCCGCCGGGTCTATCTCGGCGGCGCGCTCACCGCCCATCCCCGCGCCGCAACCCCGTCCCCCGCCGGACCACCGCTCCTCGAAGTTGAAAACCTCAGCGTGACCTACGGCAAGGCCCAGGCGCTCGACCGCGTCTCCCTCACCATCGCCCCCGGCGAATTCGTCTCGATCGTGGGTCTCAACGGCGCGGGGAAAACCTCGCTGTTCAACGCGATATCCGGCCTCATCCCCGCCACCGGCACCATCCGCTGGAACGGCGCGCCCCGCCGCCGCGCCACCCCCGGCGCCATCGCCCGCGCGGGCATCGTCCAATGCCCCGAAACCCGCGAGCTGTTCGGCGCCATGAGCGTTCTCGACAATCTCCTGCTCGCCGCCCAGCGCTTCGAGGCGACCGAAACCGCCTCCCGCCTCGACTGGCTCTACACCCTGTTCCCGATCCTGAAATCCCGCATCCACCAGGAATCCCGCACCCTCTCGGGCGGCGAACAGCAAATGCTCGCCATCGCCCGCGCGCTGATGCTCAAGCCGCGTTTACTCATTCTTGACGAACCCACGCTAGGATTGGCTCCGGTCATTCTCGGCCAACTCTCGGAGGCATTGGCCAGATTGCGCGAAACCACGGACATCACGATTCTCCTCGGCGAACAGAACGTCACCTTCGCCCTGCCGCACGCGGATCGCGTCTACGTCATCGAACACGCGCGCCTGGTCTGGGAAGGTCCGCCCGCCCGCTTCGCCGCCGAAGCCGGGGAGGGATATCTCTGATGAAAATCAATCCCTTGCGCCGCATTGAGCCGATGTTGCGCAAACGTCACTCCCCGGCAAAAACCGCCCGACCACCGCCGGATCGTTCGTCTCGATATTGATAAGCCTCACTATTCGCCGCACACTCACCTTAAACAAGACCGAAATAATTCCGAACCGGGAGGGATCATCTCATGAAATCCGTCGAACGCCAGCCCATCGGCCGCACCCCGAGCGTCATCGCCGGTGCCGCGATCGGGTCCGTCATCGCCCTGGCCGCCGCAACCGCCCCGGCCCTCGCCGGCGGCCCGCTGCCCTACGACCTGATCACCCCTCCGCCCAACGTCAACATCGCGATCCTCTATAACGAAGTCACCTCGGGCAGCAGCTTCTACACCGCCAACGGCACCAAGGTGGGCGACACCAGCATCGTCACCGACACGCCGATTTTGCGCTACGTCCACACCTTCGGCCAGATCGCCGGAATGCAGTGGGGCGTGCAGGTCATCGCGCCCGACACCAATTTCATCGGCAACACCAAACTCGGCGGCACCGACCTGCCGAGCAACAGCGGTTTCGCCGAACCCCAGCTCTCCGCCTTCATCTATCCCTATAGCGACCCGACGCAGGACGCCTATTTCAACATCACCTATTTCCTCAGTCCGGCGGTCGGCGCCTATGAAAGCTCGGCCTCGCTCAACGCCAGCAACAACCAGATGGTCAACAACCTCGAAATCGGCTTCGGCCACCGGCTGTTCGGCCCGCCGAAGGGCCACCGCCTCGATTTCGAAGTCTGGCTCGATGGATACATCTACGGCGTCAACAACGATGGTCCGGCCGTCGGCCCGTTCACCTCGCATGAGCACACCCAGCCCTCCGGCCAGTTGATCGTCTATCTGCCCTACTACGTCCATCCGTCGACCGCCGGCTATATCGGCCTGAGCTTCGAACAGACCTGGGGCGGCAAATCCTACCTGACCTCTCCCATCGGCAATTTCGACACCGGCAACCGGATCGACGCGACCACGATCGGCGTCAACGCCGGCACCTTCATCGCCCCCACCGTCGCGGTGCAGGCCTCGCTCACCACCGATGTCCGGGTTCGCGGTGGCCTGAAAAACAACGTGATCTTCCTCGCCCAGATCGCCAAGGTCTTCTGAAACAACGAGGGCCGTCGCAGCAGCGGCGGCCCCGATCGTCTCGCGACAAAAGCGAACCCGGCGACCGTCATGCGGTCGCCGGGTCCAGCCTACTCCCCGGTTCCCGCAGGCAGCGCCGCCCGCAGCATCGTCAGATTCTGTTCGATCAGCGGCGTCGTCTGCGCCGCCACCTGCTTGAAGGTCGGATTCACCCCGTTCTGCTGCTCGTCCTGAAACACCGCCAGCGCGCTCTCATGGCTCGAAATTTCATCGCGGATGAACGCAACCGCGAGGTTGGGCTCCGGATGATAGGTCAGCGTCACCAGCTTCGCCTTCAGATCGGTCGGCAACGTATTCGGCAAGGTCACGTTGGTGGCTGCCGCCTGCGCGCGGATCTTCGGCGCATATTCCTTCGCATCGGCACAGATCTTGTCGACCACCGGCATCGTCTGCGGCGTCAGCGCACTCTTCTGCACGAAAGCGCAGGCATCCAGATCGAAATGAACCAGTTGATACGCAGTCGTGATGAAATGCAGATCCTGCGGGGCCAGCGTGCTCGATTCCGGCCCCTGTGCCGTGGTCGAGCACCCGGCCAATGCCAGCAGGGCCACAACCACGCCGTAACGTGCGGATAATTTCATGAAAGATCTCCCTATGGCGTGATCCTTGCAGGTCTTGCGCAAACCCCCAGCCGGCCGTCACGCCATCGGCTCAGCCTCTCCCGGCATAGTCGCAAATCGCCACCGATAAGTGAAGCCGTAATATCGCCGCACCATCGTTACTGTATCGACAGTGTGACAAATATGGCGACCCCGGCGTGGCTCGAACACGCAACATCCCGCTTAGAAGGCGGGTGCTCTATCCAGTTGAGCTACGGGGCCGCTGGCCGACTGATTACCGGCACACGCCGCCCCGTCAATGGGTCCAGTTCGCCCGGCGATCGAACTTGAAATTATCCGCATACGCCTTGGGCCGGCGCCGATGCTCGGTCGGAATCTCGATATCGTAAGCAATCCCGCACCGCTCGGCATAAGCCACCGCCTCGTCGCGCGTGTCGAACGACAACCGCACCTCGGTCGCCATCATGTCGCCCGATCCGGTCCACCCCATCAGCGGATCGATCACCTTGGCCATCGCCGGCTCGAATTCCAGCACCCAGCGATGCGTCTTGGCCCGGCCCGACTGCATCGCGGTCTTCGCCGGCTGAAAAATACGCGCGCGGTTCATCGCAATCCCCTCGAAAACATCGGGGCGCCCGGACTCGAACCGGGGGCCTCTTGTACCCAAAACAAGCGCGCTACCAGGCTGCGCCACGCCCCGACCGATCCGCTTCCTATGCCTTGCGCCGCCTCAGCGCAAGCAACTCACTTCTCATCGCCGAATTGCGATGCGATCACCTTGTCCCCCACGTCGATATCGTCCTTGGCGGTAATCCCGCCCTGCAACTCCAGCGTCGCCGCCACCGGCACCCGGCTCGAAATCACTCGCAAACTCTCCGGCACGGTGTCATTGGCGATATGCCGGATCGTCCCATGCGGCCCGATGAACACCATATCGAGCGGCACCAGCGTATTCTTCATCCACATCTCGGAAACCTGCGGCGGGTTCCACGGAAAGATCATCCCGGTATCCGCCGGCACCACCTTGCGGAACATCAGCCCGATCTCCTGCTGCTCCGGCGTCAGCGCCTGCTCCACCTTGAACGTGAATCGCTTGCCATGCTGGTTGACAATCGTCAGCGTCTCGGTCGCAAGCCCTTTCTGCGGCCCGGTGATCGCCGCCGATGCCACCCCCGCCGAGGCCACGCCGATCACCGCTGCCACCCCGGCCCCGCACATCCACCGCGCCGTCCACTTGGTCATAAATCCATCCCATCTCATGAAGCCGCCAACGCGCGCACCTCCGCCCGCACCGACCCGATCCGCGGCCGATCCGCGATACTGCTCAGCCACCGTGCCGGCGTCGCGCGCCCGTCCACCCGGAAATAGCGGATCTGCGCCAGAACGTCCAAGGCCGCCTGCGGTAACACCTCCGGCACCGCAATCCCGTTGAGCAGCGCCCAGATCCCCGCCCACGCCCGCGCCAGCCCGAACGGATTATACCCGCCCCCGCCCTGCACCACGAAACGCGGTGCCAGCCCCCGCAACGCCCCCACCGCCCGCCACAGCCCGAAATTGCTCAGCCGCAGCTTCGACATCGGATCATCCGCCAGCGCGTCCGACCCCGGCACCACCAAAATCCCCTGGGGCCGATGCGCCGCCACCGCCGGCAAAATCGCCTCCTGCATCAGAAAATCCATCTCGACATCGTTCAGCCCCGCCGGCACCGGAAAATTCAACACCCCCCGCCCCGGATCGGACACCACCCCGGTATGCGGCCACCGCCCCGCCTCATGCACGCTGATCGTCAACACCCTTGGATCATCCACGAACGCCGCCTCGACCCCATCGCCATGATGCGCATCCAGATCGACATAAACCAGCCGCTCCAACCCCTGATCCAGCCACGCGAACAACCCCAGCGCCGGATCGTTGACATAGCAGAACCCGCTCGCCCGCGCCCGCATCGCATGATGATTGCCCGACCCCGGCACATGCACCACCCCGCGCGCCCGGGTCAGTTCCGCCGCCAGCAGCGCACCCCCCGCCGACACCGCCGACCGCCGCCAGATGCTCGGATGCATCGGATTGCCATCCAGCCCGATCCGGTACCGCGCCTGCGCCTCGGTCTCCGGCAGAAACCCGCTCGCAATCCGCGTCGACATCAGCGCCTCGATGTAATCCGCATCGTGATACCGCCCGATCTCCGCCGCACTGGCCTCCGGCGCCGCGCGATACTGCGCATCCCCGAGCCACCCCATCGCCCGCGCCAGATCCTCCGCATAAGGCGATCGCACCACCGCAAGCGGATGCGGCGGCATGCTCACCCGCGCGCGATACACCTCCGAGCCAATGAACACCGTCCCATCCATCCCCGAACCCTACACACCGAAACCATTGATTGCTATGACTTGGCGATGATGGACGACATGACCATAACCCCCACCGAACCCGTCACCGCCGCCCCGCCCGCGCAAACCCTGCCGCGCCGCACCTTCGCGATCATCTCCCACCCCGATGCCGGCAAAACCACCCTGACCGAAAAACTCCTCCTGTTCGGCGGTGCCATCCACGAGGCCGGCATGGTCAAGGCCCGCCGCGAACGCCGCAACACCCGCTCGGACTGGATGGCGATCGAACGCCAGCGCGGCATCTCGGTCACCTCCTCGGTCATGACCTTCACCTGGCACGATGTCGTCTTCAACCTGCTCGACACGCCGGGCCATCAGGATTTCTCCGAAGACACCTACCGCACCCTCACCGCAGTCGATGCCGCCGTCATGGTGATCGACGCTGCCCGCGGCATCGAGGCCCAGACCCTCAAACTCTTCGAAGTCTGCCGCCTGCGCGACATCCCGATCATCACCTTCATCAATAAAATCGACCGCGAAGGCCAGGACCCCTTCACCTTGCTCGACGAGATCGCAAGCACCCTCGCGCTCGACGTCTGCCCGATGGTCTGGCCGATCGGCATGGGCGGCCTGTTTCGCGGCTGCTGGGACATCGCCCACAACCACCCGATCGGCCGCGTCTCCCCCGAAGGCGAGGTCTTCGCCCCCGTCACCGTCCCGCCCGAACAGATGGCCGAAGTCAGGGACGCCATCGAACTCACCGGCGCCTACCCCGCCTTCGACGAAGCCGCCTTCCGCGCCGGCCACCTCACCCCCGTCCTGTTCGGCAGCGCCCTGAAAGACTACGGCGTGGTCGAACTCCTCGCCATGCTCGCCCAATTCGCCCCACCCCCCACCACCCAGCGCGCCGAACCCCACCCGGTCGCCGCAACCGACCCCGCCGTCACCGGCTTCGTCTTCAAGGTCCAGGCCAACATGGACCCCAACCACCGCGATCGCATCGCCTTCACCCGCATCTGCTCGGGGCGTTTCCAGCGCGGCATGAAACTCTTCCACGTCCGCGCCGGCAAATCCATGGCGATCCAGGCCCCGATCTTCTTCTTCGCGCGCGACCGCTCCCTCGCCGAGGAAGCCTGGCCCGGCGACATCATCGGCATCCCCAACCACGGCAGCCTGCGCGTCGGCGACACGCTCACCGAAGGCGAACCCCTCCGCTTCACCGGCATCCCCAGCTTCGCCCCCGAAATCCTCCGCCGCATCATCCTCGCCGATCCCATGCGCGCGAAACAGCTCCGCCGCGCCCTCGAAGACCTCGCCGAGGAAGGTGTCGCCCAGATCTTCCGCCCCATGCTCGGCGCGGACTGGATCGTCGGCGTCGTCGGCGCCCTCCAGCTCGACGTCCTCGCCGCCCGCATCGACACCGAATACAAAATCCCGATCCGCTTCGAAGCCTCCCCCTACACCACCGCCCGCTGGATCACCTGCCCCGACCCCAAACGCCTGAAAGACTTCATCGACGCCAACCAATCCACCATGGGCCTCGACCGCGACGACAGCCCCGTCTTCCTCGCCCGCGACCCCTGGTCCCTCCGCTACGCCCAGGAACGCGCCCCCGAAATCCATTTCTCCGCAACCCACGAAACCTCCGTGGCCTGAAGTGCAGTAAACAGAAAGCAAGCGGTTCTTTTTTGCAAAAAAGAACCAAAAAACGCCCTCGAACGATCCTTGCCTTTTCTACGCTGTTAGCGTAGTCTATCCGCAATGGAGTTCGAATGGGACGAAGCAAAACACGCCCAGACCCTCCACAACCGCGGCCTCGGCTTCGACGACGGTGCCCGGATCTTCGCCGGACCCATCATCGTCTGGCCGGACACACGGCGTGACTACGGCGAACCCCGGTTCCGCGCGGTCGGCCGGACCGCCCAGGATATCCTCCACGTCGCCTTCACCTACCGGGGCGACACCATCCGAATCATCTCGGTGCGCCGGGCAAGCCGCAAGGAAATCGCAACATGGCTCTCAAACGCATGACCCTCGATGAAATCACCGCAACCCCGTCACAACGCAACCGCGCCAAACTCGACGCCACCACCGAAGCCGATATCCGCGCCCACACCATCGAAGACGGGCACGACCCCGATGCTGGCATCCCCGAACCCCCGATCTCGCCCCAATTCATCCGCCATCGGCTCGGTCTCTCCCAGGAAGCCTTCGCCGCCCGCCTGCACATCCCCGTCGCCACCCTGCGCAACTGGGAACAGCACCGCGTCGCGATGGACCCCGCCACAATCTCCCTCTTGCGCATCGTCGCCCACGACCCCGCTCTGGCCTTCCGCGCGCTGGAGCCAATCGGCTGATCGCGTGACGCACAGAAAGCAAGCGGTTCTTTTTTTCAAAAAAGAACCAAAAAACTCTTGCAAAACCGGCCCCGAACGCCCCTAACATCCCCCATGGCCGGCGAAAAACCCGCAGCACGCGCAACCGACATGCACACCTGCCCCGATGTCACCGGCATCATCCCCCATGTCGGCGGCCCGATCATCGCAGGCTCCCCCAACGTCCTCATCGGTGGCCTCCCCGCCGCCCGCATGGGCGACCCCGTCACCTGCGTCGGCCCACCCGACACCATCCTGCTCGGCTCCCCCACCGTCCTGATCAACGGCATGATGGCCGCCCGCATGGGCGACCCCACCGCCCACGGCGGCGTCATCGTCGGCGGCCTGCCCACCGTCCTCATCGGCTCCTGACACCCCGCCCCATGACCACGACCATCGGCCTCCTCACCTTCCCCCGAGTCCAGCAACTCGACCTCACCGGCCCCTACGAAGTCTTCGCCAGCCTGCCGGACACCCAACTCCACCTGATCTGGAAAACCCTCACCCCCATAACCTCCGCCACCGGCCTCATCCTCACCCCCACCACAACACTCGCCGAGTGCCCGCCTCTCGACATCATCTGCATCCCCGGCGGCATCGGAATCAACGCCCTCCTGACCGACCAGACCATCCTCGATTTCGTGCGAACCCAGGCCAAAACCGCCCGCTACATCACCTCGGTCTGCACCGGCGCCCTCCTCCTCGGCGCCGCCGGCCTGCTCACCGGCAAACGCGCCACCACCCACTGGTCCGCCATGGAATTCCTCCCCGCCTTCGGCGCCATCCCCACCCACGCCCGCGTCGTCCGCGACGGCAACCTCATCACCGGCGGCGGCGTCACCGCCGGCATCGACTTCGCCCTGACCCTCGCCGCCGAACTCACCGACCAGCAAACCGCCGAATCCATCCAACTAACCCTCGAATACGCCCCCGCCCCACCCTTCATGGCCGGAACCCCCGAAACCGCCCCACCCGAAACCCTCCAAACCGCCCGCACCCGCAGCGCAGCCAGCCGCGCAGAACGCGAAGCAATCATCAAGCAAATAACGGCTGAACCGGCCTCAAAAGCCTGAAAGGTCCAAGACAAGCCGTTCTTTTTTGCAAAAAAGAACCAAAAAACTCTGATAAATCAGTTTCGTACCTCGGTCCCGTCATTGCGAGCTGTCGCGGAGCAATCCAGTCCCGCTCCAAAGCCCGGATCGCCGCGCCGACGAGCGGTTCCCTCTTCCCGCGCCAAAATCCTTGCGAACGACCATTGGCATATCGTTAGCCCCCGCCCTACTGACATGACCGGATATACGGCGCCTGGATTCTTTGGAGAGGCGACCGGCCGTTTACGGAGTGCGACTTGACCGGACGACGCTCGGCGTCAAAACTCAATAAGGGAGAGCATATATGGATTGGCGACGGACTAGGCAGGCTGGCATACTTATGGTGCTGGCAATTTGTGTCGGATGTTCCGCACGGGCAAATACCTCCGGTGCAAAGCTGGGTAACGCCGAAATCCTTCCCGCGCAGGTAAAAAATTGGGTGGCCGTGACGGATTTTGCCCGCCAGTACCCCGGAAACAATCTGACCATAAGCAACGACGCAATAATTTTCTCGGTCGCAGGCACATTCAAAGTAACATTCGTTAGTTCATACGGAACCGGGAAGCTGTTCCGTATTGTCAGCTCGATTGTTCCTCATGGAAAATCAGATAACCTAACTTGTCAATCAAGAGTCTCATATCTCGCCATAATGTCGGGGAAAATCAAAATTATCGATGAACCGACGCTGACATTTATTGCATTTTACGGACAAAAAATACCGCGATGGAAAAACCGAGATTCGCCTACGTCATATGACGATTGTGGGGAATTCAGTTACGGCGCTCCGTTGAAGAATCGCCGGAACCCCCGAAAGCGCCCCTCCTGAAGCCCCCCAAACCGCCCGCACCCGCAGCGCAGCCAGCCGCGCGGAACGCGAAGCAATCATCAACCAGATAACGGCTGAACCGGCCTCAAAAGCCTGAAAGGCCCAAGACAAGCCGTTCTTTTTTGCAAAAAAGAACCAAAAAACTCTGATAAATCGGGCCTCTGCCTTGGCTACATCCTCGCGAGACCTCGCAAAGCAATCCGGTCCCGCCGCAACGTCGCGCACCCGACCCCCGGCGCGCCATCTCAGACCCCACGCCTCTAAGCCCGGTCTAGAAGCTCCAGAAATGCCAATCTCTCGTCAGGGGTCGACACGCGAAATCTCTCCCATTCCGAGCCGAGCCGGATATCCGCGAATAATCCGGCCCGGTCCTCATGGAAATGAAGGAACGCCTTTCCGCCCCTATAGAATACACCCGGGCTAGGCTCCTTCAGGCCTCGCGACTGGATCGCGGTGATCACCTCTCGCAAGTCATCGAGCGCCGCCGGGCCTGCATGTTTCATAGTCTTCCGTCCTCAAGGCAAAGACAGGCCGCCTGGTGAATGACATACGGCTTGAATGTCGTGACCGTCAGGGTTCTCCATGCGGTATGAAGAACGTAATACTCTATCGCATCGCCCCAACCCGCCTCAAAACACTCCGCCGATAAGCCGCCCGGGCCACAATCCCCATTACGATCGTCGCTCCGAACGCCACACCGAACAGATCAGTTCCTGGCGCCCGTGTTCGCACAGCTATTACCAAGGCAATTGCGGAAACGAACGGATCAACCACCATCAGCACCCGAAACACCATCACCGCTGCCGCGCCATAAGACCCCATCCATATCGCCCAGCCGGTCAGCGGCGTCGCGAAAACCCAAAAAATCAGCGTTCCTTGCGGAAATACCGTATTGTGATCAGCCAGCGCCAATAGGGCGATAACAACGGACAACGACTCAAGATACACCGCCACCGTCGCGATGAACGTCGCTTTATCACGTCTCAGGGACCGCCATTCGGGCGAACCACGTCGTGCCGTCGAATTCTGTTGCTGGGTCACTGGTTCAATCTCTATAGGGGCGATGATCTTGTTCCACAGGATATTGCTCAAACCCGCACGTAATTGAAATCACTGAAACCGAAGAGTTCTTATGGTATCGAAAACAGTTAAGGGCTTGAGCATGATGCTGGCAATTGCAGTCTGCGCCAGATGCCCTGCTCACGCCGATCCCGTCACAAAAATACCGCTTGGTCGACCAGTTTACCCACCTCAAGTGACGGACTGGCAACCTTTAGCCAACTTTGCAAGACAATACATAGGGAATAAACTCTCAATCAAGAAAAATACGATCGACTTTTCCGCAGCTGGACGTTTTTATGTCCAGTACGCTGGTAGGTATCATGATGGTAGATTATACAAAGTAATAGAAGCGCATGTTCCGCACGGACAATCAAATGGTTTGATATGCCGATCAAAATTAACTTACTTAGCAATAAACCCAGGAGAAATAAAAATCATAAAAGATAAAACTTTAACATTTGTTGCGTTTAGTGGAACAGCTAAACCGGTTTGGCATTCCAAAAACTCCGATGTTTCCAGTTTTAACTGCGGACAATTCACTTACGGTGCCCCCCTTAAACATTAGGAGCGCCGACTATGCTGATATGGGTATGTGGAATGTTGCCAGCGGGGACTTTGAAAAGGGTAACTGATGATCTTCGACAAGTAGCATTTAATTTTTAGACTAAACCTTCGAAAATATTCAAAGTGAGGGATCAAGTGAACGTACAGCTAAATCAAAAAAAGTCACCTGCGCCGTATCAGCCAAGTAGAATGCAAATGATGGTACGGATCATAATCGATATTTACATCATGATGGCTTCGTTCACAGTTATCATGATCGCTTTTCGTATCCATCCTAATGAGTTTGCTATTAGTTTAGTTGAGGTGTTTTATTTAATCTTACTAATTTCTGTAAAAATTTTAGCAGTGAAGTCTGGACATTTTAGAATATATATCAACTCTTCTATTTATATTTTAATTATCGTGTTTATGCTGTATGCTATTAGATTAGAATTTATATTAAATCAATCTCCGGTGATGAACTACTATATAGACATAGCGGGTACTCTATGTATCATTTTGTGTCTAGTCAAGATATCGATATTTTACGCACTAAGAAAAAAAGAGGTTTAGAGTTACTGTTGCAATTATCCTGAAACCCTGAATCTATGGCTGATCATGAATCGGAGGTGATCTCGCGACGCCTCTCATTCCTGTATCGTACCGACGGTTTCGTTGAAAACTGACCGTTGATCGAGCTTCTGGGCGATCTCAACTAACATCCCCCTTGCCCACCCCCCACCACCCCGGCCTATAACTCCCGCGTGAGCAAGATCACGCCCGACCTGACCGAAGCCCATGTCCGATGCCTCAGCGCATTGGTCGCCCTGATCGGCAACCTCATGCTCGCCATCTGCGACGCCGCCGATCTCCCATCCCCCCTGCGTCGCCTGATCGAAACCCACATCGCAACCGTCACATCCGAACTCGCGGCCCTGATCGCCGCCCATCAAGCCACAACCACCCCCCACGCCCCGCGCGACCCCGCATCCGCGCCCATCCGGCAGCAACCACCCGACCTTCAACCACCCCGCCAACCCATCGCGCCCGCCCGCGCGACCACCCCCGCGACCGCACCCATCCCGCGCGATCGCCGCCCCCCACCCCGAACGCGCCAGAAACCCCACCCCGTCCGCCCCGCTTTCGCACGCCTATAATGTTACGTTAGCGAAACGAAAAAACGGTCCCACCGCCCGAATCGCCCTCAAACCCCTCGCCCCGGCAGACGAACGCCGGTCACACGTGAAGCGCCAGAAACAGCATGAGGGCGGCAATGCCGAGGGGAATGAAAATCAGCGGCAGAATCGAGCCGTTCTTCTCCTCGGTCTGCGGCGGCAACTTATCCGGATCGGTCATCGGTATGCCCTCTGGTTGGCGTCTCGCGCGCGGCGTCGCGCAAGGGTAAAGCGCCGCAATGCTCGTGCAGAATGGTCTCGGCCTTGGTAAACCCCATCAGGCTGAACTGATCGGTGATGCGCTGGTCATGCGGGCCGGGCACCGTGGCATACACCATCGCCCCCTTGCGGAAATCCGCGATGATCCGCCAATGCCGGCGGGCAAAAGCATACCCGTCCCGCGCGAAAAAATCCGGGTGCTGCAAATTGACACTCACCAGCACCGGCCCGTCCCGATGATAGAACGCCCGCAGCGCAATCTCCGGCGGATGATCCGGATAATCCGACACGACGAGAATATCCCGATGCGCCTGCGTGGTTTTCGGGCCGCCATCGGGCAGGGCATAGGTGAAAGCATAACAAACCCGGTGCGCACCCTGCCCGATCCGCGCCACGATCCAGCGATTCGACGAGCCGAGAAAATGCGGCGTGGGCGCGGCAACAGCGCTGCCGGTCAGCATCACGATCAGGGCAAAACTCGTGGCGGGAACACGCATGACCACCATATCGCGCCCGATGCCGGTTTTCGGAAACCAAGCCTCTGTGAGATCACGCGATTGCGTCCGGCGATGCCGTCCGGCAGTGCCTCAGCGCCGGGCGGGGCGGATGATCTGGTCGGCTTCCAGCGCCGCGATCTCGGCCTCGCTATAACCGTGCCCGGTCAGGATTTCCGCCTGATGCTGGGCAAATCGCGGCGGCGCACTGCGCGGCCCGCCCGGCGTGCGGGAAAACTTGATCGGCGTGCCGAGGGTTCGGACCCCATCGAGGTCCGCGACCATCGCGCGATGCCGCGCATGGGCCGAATTCAGCGCGGCATCGACCGGCTGAACCGCACCCGCCGGAACCCCCGCCTCGATCAGCCGGATCGCGAGTTCCGCGCCATCATGCCCAACAAGCGCGTCCGTTAGCGCCGCCTTCATAGCGCCCCGATGGGCGAGCCGGTCGGCATTGGTCGCGAAATCCGGGTGGGCCGCAATATCCGGCCGGTCGAGCAGGGCGCAGAGCTTGCGAAACTGCCCGTCATTGCCACCCGCGATAAAAATGTCGCAGGTCGCGGTCGGAAAGGTCTCGTAGGGCGCGATATTGGGGTGGGCATTGCCGGTCGCCGCAGGCCGCCTGCCCGACAGCAGATAATTGGCGGCGGCGGGGTGAAGCAACGCAAGGGCGGTGTCATGCAGCGTCATGTCGATGAACTGGCCCCGCCCGGAGCGCGTCCGTTCGTGAACCGCCATCATGATCCCGAGCGCGGCATAAAGCCCGGTGCCAAGATCCACAATCGGCGTCCCCATGCGCACCGGTCCGCCGCCGGGCAAGCCATTGATGGTCATCAGCCCGGTCATCGCCTGAACCACCGCATCATAGCCCGGCAGCCCGCCGAGCGGCCCATCCGCACCGAAGCCGGAAATCCGGCAATGGATCAGCCGGGGAAACCGCGCACTCAGCGCCTCGAAGCCGATCCCCCATTTCTCCAGGCTGCCCGGTTTGAAATTCTCGACCAGCGCATCCGCCCCGTCGAGCAGCCGCAGCAGAACCGCCCGGCCTTCCGGACGGGCAAGGTCGAGGGTCATCGCCCGCTTGTTGCGATTGGCGCCCAGAAAATAGCTCGCATCGCTGGTGCCGTCCTCGCGGGTCAGGAATGGCGGCCCCCAGTCGCGCACCTCATCGCCCTGCGGCGGTTCCACCTTGATGACATCGGCCCCATGATCGGCAAGGATCATGGTGCAGTAGGGGCCACCGAGGACGCGGGTGAGATCGATGATTTTCAGGCCGTCGAGGGCGCGTGGCGACATGGCGGGTTTCCTGGCCGCGATGGACGAGCGGCGCAAGGTCCGCTCTACTGGGATGCGTTTGGATCGACAAGGAGTGTGGGGATATGGATCTGGGATTGCGGGGAAAGCGGGCGATCGTATGTGCCGCGAGCAAAGGGCTGGGCCGCGCCAGCGCCCTCGCTTTGGCGCGCGAAGGGGTCGAACTCACCATCACCGCGCGGGGCGAGGCGGCGCTCGCCGAAACCGCGGCGATGATCGCGGCGGCGACCGGGGTAAAGGTATCGATCGCGGTGGGCGACATCACCACCGAGGCGGGACGATCCGCAGCGCTCGGCCTCTGCCCCGATCCCGATATCCTGATCACCAACGCGGGCGGCCCGCCGGCGGGAGATTTCCGCAATTTCTCCGATGCCGACTGGCAGGCGGCCCTGCAGGCCAACATGCTGACCCCGATCGCCCTGATCCGTGCGACGATCGATGGCATGATCGCGCGGAAATTCGGGCGGATCGTCAACATCACCTCGGCGGCGGTCAAAACCCCGATCCCGATGCTGGGACTGTCGAACGGAGCCCGTGCCGGATTGACCGGCTTCGTCGCGGGCCTCGCGCGGCAGGTCGCGAAGCACAACGTCACGATCAACAACATCCTGCCCGGCCCGTTCCTGACCGATCGCCTGCGCGACAACGCCGCCACCGCGGCCAGGGCGGCGGGGCGGAGTGCGGATGAGGAAATCGCGCTCCGGGCGAAAGCGAACCCGACCGGCCGGGTCGGCACCCCGGAGGAATTCGGCGATGCCTGCGCCTTTCTCTGCGCGGCGCAATCGGGGTTCATCGTCGGGCAGAACCTCCTGCTCGATGGCGGTGCCTCCAACGCCGCCTTCGGCTGATCGATGACATTTCCGATATCGGACCATTACGACGGCACCCATTTCTTCAACCCCGAAGGCGCGCGCCGCAAGGTCCGCCGGTTTTCCGTCCTGCGCTGGGCGACCCGGCGCGAGGGACGGGCGAAATGGCCGGATCGGGTCGAAAACACCGCCTATCCGCCCCCCGCGGGGGATGTGGCCGAAGGAACGCTCGCGCTCACCTTCATCGGTCATTCGAGTTTCCTGCTCCGGCTGGCGGGGCTGACCCTGCTGACCGATCCGATATTTTCCGAGCGCTGCTCGCCGGTGCCCTTCGCCGGGCCGAAACGGGTGCGGCCACCGGGCCAGCCCCTCGCGGCCCTGCCGAAACCGGATGCGATCCTGCTGTCGCATAATCATTACGATCACTGCGATATCCCGAGCCTGCGAGCCCTGCGGGCGCGGTTCGGGCCGATCCCGGTCTTCGCACCGCTGGGCAATCGGGCGTTTCTCGAAGGCAAAGGGCTGGGCCCGGTCACCGAGCTGGACTGGTGGCAGGCGGCAGCGTTCCGTGACGCACGGATCACCCTGACACCCGCACGGCATTTCGCGGCGCGCAGCCTGCGCGACCGCAACCTCACCCTGTGGGGTGGGTTCGTGGTCGATCATCGCGGCGCGAAACTCTATGTCGCAGGCGATACCGGCTATACTGGCTATTTCCGCGCGATCCGCGAGCGGCTGGGCGCGCCGGATTTCGGCCTGCTCCCGATCGGCGCCTACGAGCCGCGCTGGTTCATGGGCAATGTCCACATGAACCCCGCAGATGCGGTGCGCGCCTTCGACGAACTCGGGCTGCGCCAGGCGGTCGGCAAACATTTCGGCACGTTCCAACTGACCGACGAGGCGATCGACGCGCCCTTGCACGATCTCGCGGCGGCGCGGATCGCGGCGGGGATCGAGCCGGCCCGCTTCACCACGCTGGATTTCGGCGAAACCCGGGTATTCGACCTCAGGCGAGATTGAGCGCGGCGGCGCAGTCGAGCAACGCCAGATCGCTGCCGGGTGCCGCGATCAACGACAGTCCCACCGGCGCGCCATCGACCTTCGCGACCGGAATGGTGAGCTCCGGCAGTCCCGCGAACGCGGTGATGATACCGGCGCGCAAGGTGCGGGTGCGAATGGTATCGAGTGCCGGCTGATCCTCGGTGCGCAGCGGGGCAGGGCAGGGCGAGGTCGGCATCACCAGGATCGCCCCGCCGCCGAGCACCGCGTGCATCCGGGCGGTGAAGGCGCGGCGAAGGATCAGCCCGGCTTCGGCGGCTTCGGCGGTGGCCGGTTTCACTCCGGCGAACCGGGCGGCGATCAACGGGTCCCGGCTCGGGTGAAGCTCGATGAAGCCGCCCAGCGTGGTCCAGGTTTCCCGGTCGCGCACCGCGCGCTGGGCGGCGAGCAGGCGATCGAGACCTTCGGGAACCGGATCGATCTCCCCCGGCGGCCCCAGCCGGTCGAGCGCCGGTTGCAGGGCGGCGATAACTGCCGGATCGGCGTTCGCGAAGGCCGGGGCAATCTTGAGGAAAATGCCCGGCAGCGAACGCGCGGGGGGCAGGAGGCAGGCACCGACCCGGCGCATGGTGTCGGCATCGCGGGCGAACCAGCCGGGAACATCGAAGCTTGGTGACAAGGCAGCGGCCCCGGCGAGGCTGATGATGCCGTGGGTCGGGCGCAACCCGTAAAGCCCGCAATAGCTTGCGGGGATCCGGACCGACCCCCCGGTATCCGACCCGATGCCGACATCGGCCCGGTGGCCCGCGACCATGGCGACCGAGCCGGAGGACGATCCACCGGGCAGGCGGTCGGGTGCCGCGGGGTTGATCGGGGTGCCGTAATGGAGGTTGCGGCCTTCGAGGCCGAAGGCGAGTTCGACCGTGGTAGTCTTGCCGGTGATCCGCGCCCCGGCATCGAGCAGGCGCTGGACGATCCAGGCATGGGCGAGGGCAGGGCCGGTGCGCGCCGCCCAGTCCGGACTGCCGAAGGCGGTGACCTCGCCCGCGATATCGAACAGGTCCTTGACCACGACATCGAGCCCGGCAAGCGGACCCGACGGGTTTCCCGCAAGGTCGAGCGATTTGATCATGCCATGATCGGGGTGTTCGGCGCGGCTCATGTTCAAAGGTCCAGGCTGGGTTGGAGCGGCGTGCTGCTGGTGGTCTGCACCGCGACATCGCCATCGTGAAAGCGGATCGTCATGCGCCGCGCGGCACGGGCGGCGGCGGCACCCGTGAGGGCATTGCCCTCCTGATCGATCGCCAATGCAAATCCGCGCGCGAGGACGGCGTTGTAGGACAGGGTTTCGAGCCGGCCGGCCAGCGCATCGAGCCGCAACCGGTGTTCGCGCAGGCTGCCCCTGAGCGGGGTGGCGAGCCGGTGGGAGAGCAGGTCGAGATCGTGGCGCTTGCGGGCGATCAGCTCGCGTGGATGGAGCAGGCGGCCCGCGAGCCTGTCGAACCCGGCGCGGCGGTTGCTGACGAGGTTGGGCAGAGCGAGGGCGAGGCGTTCGGCCCGGTCGTCGAGGCGCTGGCGGGCGGTGCCGAGCAGGGCAGGGAGGTCCGGCAGGGAACCCGCGGCACGGTCGAGCCGGAGGCGGATGGTCTGGGTGAGGCGGAGCAGCGCGCCGCTAAGCCGCGCCCCGGACTGGGCGAGGTCGGCAGCGAGGGCGATGCGGTCGGGCACCGCAAGCTCGGCTGCCGCCGTGGGCGTCGGGGCACGACGGTCGGACACGAAATCGATCAGCGTGGTGTCGGTCTCGTGGCCGACCGCCGAAATCAGCGGGATCGGGCTTGCGGCGGCGGCGCGCACCACCGCCTCGTCGTTGAACGCCATCAGATCTTCGAGCGACCCGCCGCCGCGCGCGATGATCAGCACATCGGGCCGGGGGACCGGGCCGCCGGGGCGCAGGGCGCCGAATGCCGCGATGGCGGCGGCGATCTGACCGGCGGCGGCCTCGCCCTGGACCGCGACCGGCCAGAGAATGATATGGCTCGGGAACCGCCGGGCGATGGTGGTTTTGATGTCCTGGATCACCGCTCCCTGCGGCGAGCTGACCACGCCGATGATCCGCGGCAGCATCGGCAGCTTGCGCTTGCGGGCGGCTTCGAACAGGCCCTCGGCGAGCAGGCGCTGGCGCAAAGCCTCGATCCGCGCGAGCAGCGCGCCTTCCCCGGCATAGTCGAGCCGTTCGATGATCAGCTGATATTCCGAGCGTTCGGGATAGGAGGTGATGCGACCGGTGGCGATCACCTCGACGCCGTTTTCCGGTTTCATCCCGAGGCGTGCGGCGTTGCCCTTCCAGATGATCGCGCGGATTTTCGCCCCTTCATCCTTCAGCGCCATATAGGTGTGGCCCGAGGGGTAGAGCTTCATTTCGGTGATCTCGCCACGCACCCGCACCCGCCCGAACGCGGTCTCCAGCGTGCGTTTCACCGCCCCGGCGATTTCGGAGACGGTGAGTTCCGGCAGATTTCCGGCGGCTTGGGGCAGGGTTTCGCTCATGGCGGCGGACTATGCTAAGCGCGCGCCGGTTAGACAAGCGGGGGATAGCATGCGGGTTCTGATCATCGGTGGCGGCGGGCGGGAACATGCGCTGGCCTGGAAGATTGCGCAGAGCCCGTTGCTCGCGCGGCTGTTCGTCGCCCCCGGCAATCCGGGGACCGCTGCGCTCGGCGAAAACGTCGCGATCGCGGTGGACGATATCGCGGCCTTGGTCGCGTTCGCAGTCGCACAGCGGATCGACCTGGTCATCCCCGGGCCGGAATTGCCGCTGGCGCTGGGGATTGCCGATGCGCTGGCGGCGGCGGGGATTGCCTGTTGCGGGCCGAGCCGGGCGGCGGCACAGCTCGAATCATCGAAGGCGTTCACCAAACGGATTTGCGACGAGGCGGGAATTCCCACCGCCGCCTGGGCCGAATTCACCGATGCGGCGGCGGCACGCGCCTATCTCGCGGACCATCCTGCGCCGATCGTGATCAAGGCGGATGGGTTGGCGGCGGGCAAGGGGGTGGTGGTCGCGGCGAGCGATGCCGAGGCTGACGCGGCGGTGAGCGCGATGCTGGAGGATCAGGTTCATGGCGCATCCGGCGCGCGGATCGTGATCGAGGCGTGCATGACCGGCCCGGAGATGTCGTTCTTCGCGATCTGCGACGGCGGCACCGCCTTGTTCTGCGGCACGGCGATGGATCACAAGCGGGTCGGCGAGGGCGATACCGGCCCGAATACCGGCGGCATGGGCGCGATCGCGCCGCACCCGGCGGCAACGGACCCGGTGATCGAGACGGTGATGGCAACCATCATCCGCCCGGCACTGGCGGCGATGGTCGCGCGCGGCACGCCGTTCCGTGGCTTTCTGTTCGCCGGGCTGATGCTGACCGGTCAGGGGCCGAAGCTGATCGAGTTCAACGCGCGATTCGGCGATCCGGAATGCGAGGCGCTGATGCCGCTTCTGGCGAGCGATATTCTGCCGGTTCTGCACGATACCGCGCGCGGCGCGCTGGATGGCGGGGCGAAAGTGGCATGGCATGAGGGCGCTGCGGCGGCGGTGATCATGGCGGCGCGGGGATATCCCGGCGGGTATGAAACCGGCGGTCTGATCGATCTGGCGGGCGCGGATGAGGTACCGGACACCGAAATATTCCATGCCGGAACGCGGCTTCAGGATGGCGTGCTGCGCAGCGCCGGCGGGCGGGTGCTCGCTGTTACCGCCACCGGCCCAACGCTGGATGAGGCGCTCGGGCGGGCTTATCGAGCCATCGACCGGATCGGATTCCCGACAGGATTCTGCCGCCGTGACATCGGTAGTCGGGCGCTGGAGGCACCAGCCCCGTCCGGGGTGTGAGAGGCAGCGAACCGATCAGCTGGCGAGAAGATCCTGCATATCGGTCGCGTGGTCTTCTTCATCCTGCAGGATGGTTGTGAGCATCGCGGTCGTCAACGGATCGCTCGACCCGAAATAGTGAATAAGATCGGTGTAATATTCGACGACCGATTGTTCGGCGACTAGGTTCTGCGCCACCAGACGATCGAAATCGCCGCTGTAATCGGCGCCGAACCGGCTTTCGAGGCCCTTCGGCTGGAAATCGGGCATACCGCCCAATTCGGTGATCCGCTCCGCGACCATGCGGGTATGTTTGCGCTCGTCGTTCGCCTGTTCTTGGAACTCAAACCCGACCTGTTGGTCGCGCAACCCCCGCGCTGACACCGACATCATGGTGTAGCGCCAGACGCAGAGGATTTCGATAGTGAGCGCCGCCTGCAACAGAGCGATGGTCGCCTGTGGTCGGGCCGAGGCGATCGCATCGGGCTCCAGATACGCCTGCGCGTGAGAGCGCATCGCGGCGACATCCCGGAGAAACAGATTATCTTGTCCCGTCATCGAGCCGGCCATGGCGAAATCTTCCAAATGAACCGGGATATGGTCCCGGTCGGCTCAACATAGCGCATTTCCCGCAATAATCAACGATGATCCCCGCTTGAGCGCCGCCGTGCCCCGGGCTACACGCAGATCAGCCGACGCGCCGGATGGGTGACCGAGCGGTTTAAGGTAGCGGTCTTGAAAACCGCCGAACGTGAAAGCGTTCCGTGGGTTCGAATCCCACCCCATCCGCCACCCATTTCCAAAAGTTCCAGCATATAGGCCATAGGTTCTATTTCCGGCATGTATCGTGGATACGTGTATCGGGATACAACGCGGGGCCGCATGTACGTGGATAGAGGTGGACGCTAGCCCGATTATCACGGATAGGTGTTCAGCATACCGTTACGATATGATGCTGGATAGTTCGTGGGATACTCCTGCATCGTGATCGGTATCTATAAAAAGACGCTGATATATCCTATAATAAATATAATATGACAGTAGTACTGTCCTATATTCATTTTGTTTTTACGTGCGCGCGTGAGAGAGATGGCCCATGCTGGAAAGTGGATTTGAGAAGGTGATCCCCTGCTATTCCTGCTATTCCAGCTATTCTGGGAGCGGACAGGGCCTCGAAAACACGGATATCGATGGGTTGCTACCTGCTATTCCTGCTATTCCTGCTATTTTCGGGGTCTGGTAGCGTCATCCGCTCACGGAAATGCGAGATAAACGGGGGTTGTGCTTTTGCTGGTCGAGGTCCGGCAGGGTGCGGTCGAGGCGCACGCTGCCCAGGTCGGACGGTGCGGCGTCGGCCGGGATCGGTCGAGGTCGAGACGCGGCCTGACAGGCAACGGGCTGGGGTGGCGGAGGGGTGCGGTCGGCAGCTTCGCCAAGTTGGCGAACCTGATTATGCCCAGGCGCTAGACCGACGCCCATGCAGGCGACATGCAGGCGGTGCGCTATTCGGCCCGGTGCGGCCATCTGGCATGCGGTGCAGGGCAGGCGGGGCGGAAAGTATGGCGCGGCCTAGCCGTCCCCCATCTCCCGGACCAGCACGCGCAAGACAAGCAGCCCGTCCGCTGGCTCGATCGGCTCCCTGCGCTTCACCCCCTCGCCTAGCGCCCTCAGTGCGGTTCGTGCTGCCACCCGCCGGCTGGGGGCTATGAGGGGGTTCTCGGCATCGGCGCGGAGTTCTGCCAGCTTGGCAGGGTCGAGGGCGTCAGGTGTCATAGGGACCTTCGCCGCTCCGTACCTCGCCCGTCCGTAAGTCGCGCTCACGCCAGCCCGTAACCACGAGCACGCCATTTTCATCGCGGTGAACGATCAGGCGGCGAACGATCGTAATTTCATCCGCCTTGGTGCCGGCGCGGGATTCCAGGGCGTCGAGGCGCTGCTTAAGCCGCATTGAAACCACCAGGGCTGAACCACACGACCATTTCCGCACCAGCCGCCTTCGCCTCGCCCCGAACGCGGTCCGTAAAGGCGGCGGTAGTGCGGCCCCAAGCATCGAGTTCACCCGGCGCGGCGAACCATTCCAGTGACGGAGTTGGGCTTGCGGCGGCGCACTCGTTGGCAGGATCGTCGAGGCCACCCCTGACATGGATTTCCTGCATGTCGGTTGCGGCGGTTTCCAGCGCCGCTACGCGGTCACTCAGCTTCATGGTTGGGCCCTCCTGTCGGCTTCGAGCGCCGCGATGCGCTCGGCCAGGTCTGCGGTCTCGATCGCCCTGCGATGGGCTTCGATCAGCTTGGCGAAGCCTTCGCCCTCATCCGGGCTGATCGTGCCGGCCGCCGCTGCGTCGGTCACCACGCTCATTGCCAGCATAGCGTCCTCGGCGGTTCGGATCGTCGGCAAGTCGAGTTCTACCGGACTACCCTTGCGCTCAGGCCAGACCCTTCGCAGCACCAGTTCGGCCGCCCGCATATCGCCGCTCTTGGCTTGCTGTATGACTGCCAGGACGATTTCCTCGCTGGCATTGCGGCCCAGGATGTCGAGGGCCTGCACAGCCTTGTGGCGGGCACCACGGGGCTTGCCGGCAGGGTTCCCCGATTGACCGGGCTTGAACCGCCCATCCTGCTTGGGTTCTGAATTATCAGGTGGCATCGGGCAACCGCCGCACGGCCTCGATCACCCGTTGCCCTCGCTCGATCAGCGTGGCCTCATCGGCCATGACCATGATGGCGTCGATGGTCTGGATCAGGGCGTATAGCCTGCGCCGCCCGGCTTTCAGGTCGGTGCGCACCGCCTGCCGAACCGCGGATCGGGTCGGTTTCTCGGGGCTGGGGGAGCCATCGCCCGCCCCCTGTCCCGGCCCGCACCCTCGCCCCTTGCCCCGATACCCTGCCATCAGAAAGCCGCCGCGTTTGCTTGGATCGCCACCCGTGCGCTGGTCTGGTTGCGGATCGTGACCTGTTGCGGGCGCATGGGCTTCTGGCGACGTAGTGTGTCGATCAGGCGTTCCACCTTGGCAGGGAGGTGTGCGTGCGCCGCGTCGTATGCCCTGATGGCCTGTTCCGGCGTCGGGTTGGGGTTCTGGCGACCAATTGCCGATTTGTTGGCCGAAGCCATCACGGGAGGCGGTAGTTGGCTTGGCTTGGGGTAATTCCGCGCGATCGCCGCCTCAGCCTGCTTGCGCGTGACCCTGTCGGTGCCCTCCTCGCGACTCATGGCGGAAATGACTTTCGCCATCATCGTTTTATTATCCATGTTGATCGGGGCGTTCGGCTTGATGCCGGACCACTTCGAGACATTGGCGATGTAGGAGGCGTCGTTCTTTCCGTGCCCATTCCAGATGGGGATGATGCTCGCAATCGTGTCGGCCCCATGCGCCTTGGGATAGCTGGCGAGCAACGCGGCCCCGGCCTGAATGCCCTGCTTGGTCGTGCCGAAATGCTCCAACTTGCCCCCCGGCATCAGGTCGAGCGGGTTGTTGTGCTGCGTCCACTTCGGCGGGATCGGGGCGAGCGGCATCCAAGGCGTGTGTTTCTTTGACCAGGCGTCGATCTGCTTAATTTTCTCGCGGTTCTGGTTGTGAATCCAGAGTTCAAGTCCCGACCCCGAGTGATCGGCGGGCTGCGCTGGGGGGCCGAACAGGCCGCCGCCGGGGTGGTAGGGGTTGAACCCCGCCTTCCCCTTCTTACCCATCGTGGGGTCGAGGGCTTTGGCATATGGAGCCAAGAACCGGGCAACTGATCCGATCTCGCCGGCCAGTTCGCCGATCGAGTTTGCGAAGTTATTGAGACCCTTTTGAAAATTGCTGCCCTCGATAATCCCGCCGAATTTTTTGAGGTCCTTGACGATATCGTTCACGACGATCCCCATTTCGGGGCCTTTGGCGAAGCCTGCGATGGACTTGGTTACGCTCGTTGAAAGCGCCGTCAGGACGGGTGCCAGCTTGTGCAGGCCGGTGATCAGGCTGCTTTCAATTTCAATCCCGGCTTTGCGGAGTTGAATGTCCAGGTTGATCCAGTCGCGGCCCACGGCGCTACTGAAACCCAAGCTGTGAACGTCGTTACGCGCGTTGACAACGGCGGAGTTCATCCGCGAAACTGACGTGTGGCGGTCGAGGCGCATCTGTTCGGTTGATGCGAGTAGGTTATAGCCACGGGCTTGGGCTTCGTTCATCCAATCGGCGCGCGGCATTTTCTTTAGCGCGATCTGCATTTTTTTTTCGGCGTCGAGGGTCAGTTGGAAATTGCTGTCGTGCTGAAGGGCCTTCTGCCCGATACCCAGCCCGGCAAATACCCATCGTTTCGACACATCGTTGCGCGCATTGGCGATGTTTACCGCAAAGGCATCGGCATTCCCGAATTGGTCGAAGTTCGTGCTCAAAGAAGCCGCCTGCCCAGGCGTCATGCCAAGCCCGCGCGCGCTACGCTGCCGGTTCATCGCACTGCTGGCCAGATCGTCCATCCCGAACCCGGAGGCGATACCGGCAATCCCGGCCCCGGCAACGCCCATTTTCAGCATCCACTTACCCATGCCGAAAATCGTGTGCGACGTTTTCATGGCCGCCGCGCCAAGGGCGTTCATCGTGGTGTGGCTCTTGCGGACGGCGGCCTCGAATTGGTGCTGCCCCCGGGTGCTTTTGTGAACACCATCTGCCACGGCCCCTGATGCCGTACCTAGATCGCCCATCGTGTTGAAGCTCTTGCGCGCCTCGGCCTCGAATTTGCGCTGCGCTGCAAAAGCATCATGAATTGATTCCGCGATCACCCCCGATGATGCAGCCATCCCGGCCAAGATGGCGTCGGTCTGTCCCGATGCGGCGGCGAACCGCTTGGCCGCGCCGCCCATCGCGTCATCGACCTTCCGCCAGTCGCCGGGGAGTTCCTTCACCTTTTCCTCATACGCGGCGAAGAGGGTCTGAAAGCGTTGAAACGCTTCGTCTTGAACCTCAACCTCGATTATCGACTTTACGTTACCGGTCATCAGTCGTTCAATTCATCGGTTGCCTGCGGCAGATCGGCGCACCGCTCCCAATCGCGGCCCCAGGCGTTGCCGGTCCAGAGACTACCATCGTTCGCTAACCCGACGATCCGGGCGCGGGGGCGGGTCTCGCCTTCGACCTGCACCTGAACGCCAGTGATGCTGATCAGCTTGCGGGGCCGTTCTGCGGTCACGTCGGCAACGATCGCACGTAACCGCTCGATCTCTGCCGATTGCAGATCGGTGATCTTACGCATCGATTCGCGAAAGCTCGCCCCGGTTTGGCTTGCGGCTGCATCGGCATCGATCATGTGCCGGGCAATCGCGGCATCCGTGGTTTCGGTATGGGGCATCGATTTTCCTTTGATATTTTCGAGGGCGCGGTGATCTGCGCCGGTTTCGGCTGCATCGAATTGGCGGAACCGGCCGCGCCGGTCGGATGGGAAGCTATCGGCCAGCAAGCGGCCCAGCCACGCCATCAGCGAAACTCGGCGGGTACGCGGCCACCCCATGTCGCCCATGCCGGGTGTTCCACAACCTGCACCACGGCACCGGCCAAAAAGAGGCCAGCGGCGCGGAGTTCATCGGCGATGCGGCGGCGGAAATTCTCGCTGTTCTCGCTCTGGTTGGCCTCCCAGGTCATCGCCGGTCCCGTCCATCCCGCTACGCCAGGCGTAAGCGATGCGGTGCATCGTGCGGGCAGCGAGTTGTCGTGTTTCGTCTCGAACCAAGGCGCATGGGCGTAATTCGTGGAGGGCCGGGCAAGTGATCGGTCGAGGATGTGGCGCACCAGGGTCGAGCGCGGAATATCCGCATCGGCGGCTGCCGCGTCGAGGCGATCGAGCGTTGCCGGAGGCAGGCTGATCGATACCGGCCGCGTTTTGGTGGTTTGATCGGGCATGTTTGATCCCTCAGTGACGGGTGAGTGAGTGGTTGAAGGCGACCTTGCCACCCGAACCATGTCCGAACGGTGCCCATGCGGCTTGCGGATCGCCAACGTATTCCGTCACTTCATGCCCGAGTTCGCGCTTTTTGATCGCCCGGATTTGGCCAGCCGCCATGACGGCCGGGGTCTTCACGGCTTCGAGGGCGTCCGCATAAATGCGGGTTTCGACGACATCGAGCGCGGCACCCGCAACGCTATCGAGGCGCGCGGTAGAGAGGGTCGGACTGAATTTTTTGAGGGCATCAGCGAGACGGCGGCGATAGGCGATGGGGCGTTCGCCCGGAACGGGATCGGGCACTGTGCGACCAAGCGCGGCCTGAAAAACGCTATCCGCACGGCTGCGTGCTTCGGCAATCTGGTTGCGGTCATCGGCGGGCGCTTCGGCGGTGACGCGGCGCATCTGGTGTTCCAGCGCGGCGATCTTCGCCATTGCGGCACGATTTGCGGCGGATTGGTAACTGTCCGCACGGCGCTGCCCATTGGTATTGAGCGTCGGGTCTTCGGTCGGGGCCGCGTAATCGCGGCGCGCGCCGTTCGTGTTCAAGGTCGGGTCTTCGCCGCCATCGCGCTCCATCGCATCGAGCCGGTCCAGCACGGCCTTGTGCGACTTCATCAGGGCGTCGGCCCAGGCGGGGATTTTCTCAGCCGAGTCTTCGAAATCAGCAACCATATTCGCGAGCGGTTTCATCGTAATCCTTTCTTGTAACCGGAGCGCCCCGGAGTGAAGCGGAACGCTCCGGCCAATAATACGGCGGGGGCCGATGCCCGCCGCACCACGAAAATACGATATTACCAACAACTACGCAATAATAATCTAGTGCGTCACTTGGCGTCATGGCGCGTCAAACCGTCCTATACTGTCCACGTCCGTCCGTGACTGTTCGGAATTATTTTTCGTGGCGGATCGGGATTACGGGCAAGGCGGCGCAATTCGGCTGCAATTTCCGATTTTTCGACGTGGTATCTCTCGGGATCGCGGCGATAGGGGCCAAGGCGGGCGATGCGCGCGGCGAGGGCAAGCAGGGTCTCAGTGGCGGTGCTGGTCATTGCCCGTTACCCTTGGCGTGTCCGTTCGGCCTCGGCTTCGGCGGTGCCGGCCATGCTCGATCTGCATCTGCGGCGGCGGCGGATTGTGCGAGCAGCACGTCAAGTTTGCGATCCATCGCGTCCAGCTTCGCCGCGACGGCGGCGGCGGCATCGTGCAGGGCGGCGGCGAGGGGATTGGCCGGGGTTGTCATCGCATTTCTCCGGTATGGCGGAGAATGTTTCCGCCGCTGATTGGGTCAAATCCATTGGGTTTCATGGTGTTTGTGTCGCACATCGTCGGCTTGGCTGCGTGCGCGGATACAGTCGAGGCGATCGGTGTGACGCCGAACGCGACCATCATTTCATCAATCATTGGACTGTTTCCGGCCGTCTAACGCGTGGGTGTTGCTGGCCGGGCGGGCAGACGATCATCATGCCCGGCAGATGCTGGAATTGCGCGCGCCATGCGTCGGCATGTTCGCTGTTGGTCTCGATCAGTACGAGCGAGCCCGCCATGCTTGCCGCCACAACGGCGGTGGCATAGTGCTTGCGCTCGCCGCCTGTAGCGTGGACGATTGCGCAACGTGCCGTGCGACGCAGCCGCCGAACGCAGCGCCATCCGACCGGCCCCAGCGGCTGTTCGGCATCATCGCCGATCAGGATGACAGTAGGCTTGCCGGGCCGTTCCAGCGCTTTCGGCAGGGGACTGTCAGGCATCATCTCCACCAGCCGAACCTGCCCGGTCATGGCGGCGCTGTAGAGTGGAAGCCGCCAGGGCGCGACACGCGCCACCAAGTCGATAATGCGCGCGTAGCCCTCATGGCTGTTCATGCGGATCATGGAGTTAACTCCCATGCGTCCCGCCGCGTCGCGCCGTCGATCTGGGTGCCGGCAGGCAGGCGCTCGATCCATCCGCGCTCTTCGAGGATTTCAACGATGCGCTTTGCCGTGGCGGCCTCCCGGATCGCGTTCGGGCCGCGCTGGTAAATCTCCAAGAGGTAGCACCGGGGATCAGGCCGCGATTGCCACCATTCGAGCAGGCGTTGCGCCAGGATCAGATCGGCGGCGATTCCGGCAGTGTCGGCAAGGCGAAGGTGCTCGCCTGCATAGAAGGTTGCTAGTTCGGCGCCGGCGTCGAACGTGGTCGCGTCGATGGTATCCTGCCCGGCATAGGCCGCCATGACGCCGGCGAGGCGGCTGGCATGTTCCAGCATTTTTGCGCCGTAGCCCCGGATCGAGGCATAGCGTTCGCCGTCGCGGAGCGCGGCCTCGGTCTGGTTATAGAACGCGATCATGTGGCGTTCGGCTTCGATGTGGAAGGCGATCGGCGCGGGGTCGAAGCCGTCGCCACCTTCGAGCAAGGGGGGCTTGCGGTCGAGCAGATCGGCTAGGCGATCGTCGTACTGGCAAAGAAACTGGTCATAATCTGCCCGGCCTTCGCGCCACAGGCGCGTGCCGATTGTCGTTTCGGGTTCGGAGAGAAGGATGCGGGCGAGCAATCCGTTGTCGCGTGCGCCGTCATCGCCGATAAGTTTCATCGCCACGGAGCGTTGCGCCATAAGGCTCATGCTCGATCGCCGGCCCATCTTGTGGACATGTCCCGTCGCACGCAGCCGCTTGATTGCCGCGCCGTCCCAGAGAGAATTAACCGTTGTCATGGTGCGGGTGGCGGTTTCGGGTGTGAAGCCGTGGCCTCCGAGAAACATGCCGGCTTCGGCGGAAAACATCGATACATTCGGACGTTCGATCAGTGCGACAATCAGGCCCTCGATCGTCGATTCCTCGGCCATCAGGATCGGTGCTGCGGGCGGTTTCGGTTCGGTGCCGACGCCGGCCAAGGCTTCCGCGACGGCAGCGCGCCCCCGTTTCGCGGCCTTTTTTGCCTCAGCCGTGGCGGCCTCGAAAGCGGCCTTTTCGCGCTTATAGATCGCGATCTCATCGCCATACTTCGCCGCAAGTTTTTGTTCGGCACGGCGGAGCGAAGCGGTAGCGAGCAGGTCAACCGTGGTCTTTCTCTCGCCGGATTGCGCGATGGTCAGCACTGCCAGGTTGAGCGGCTTGGTGCCGACGCCGGGGATTTCCACATCGTGGTGAGGCGCGACGCAGAAGCCGGCAGCGGCCAGCACGGACCCGGCAATCAGGGCCTCGGGGGTCTGTGTCCGGTGCTTGATCGCCTCGACGGCGGGGCGAAGCTCTAGCAGGGCGGCCATCGGATAATCGGCAGGGGGCGCACTGGGGCGATAAAGCGGCTGTTTGCGGTCGGCAGGGGTGCCATGCACCGCCGATTTGACGAAAGCCTCGGCCCCGTCTGCGAAGTTATCCATTATTTCGCGCTCCCATCAAAGGCCGATCTGATCGTCAATTCGCGTTCGCGCGCTGGCAGGGCGCATTCCGCCGCCGCCGCGCGGGCGAGGGCAATCGCCGCCCCTCGATCGAGTTCGCCGCGTTCGGCCAGTTCGCGGAGCCGGTGGCAGGCCCAGTATAACTTGGAGTTCCGCGCGCCCTCGGCTGCCTGCGCGATCGTCCGCACAAGCCCCGCGATCGTCCGCTCGATTTTCTCGGGGGTTCTGATTTCACCGATTGGACGGGGTGCCGGTTCGGGCTTCGGTTCTGGATTACGCAGCCACGCCGGCCAGGGCGCGATAGGCGAGGCGTCCAGCACCGCCCCGCCATGCGCTGCCCACCAGATGACATAGCCCCCAGCGGCCCTAAAATCGACGCCGGGGGCGAGCTTCGCCACGCTGCACCGAAGGTCCGGGCGATCATGATAGACCCAATGCTGGCCGCCCGATCTGGTCTGAATTACCAGCGTGTTGCCCAGGCGCGTGCGGTGCTGGTCGAGCCATGCGGCGGCCTCGGGGTGCTTGGCCGTATCGAGGTCGAGCACCGAGATACCGCTCGCCGGCCCGGTCGGAACACCGATGAGGGGGCCGGGGAATTGCCGGTAAAGCGAGCGAATAGCGGCTGGATCAGCAACCGCCGCATGGAAACCGCGCTTGCAGGCAGGTGTTTTATTCGGCAGGCAGAAGAAGATCGGCCATCCGGTTTCGGCGTTCAATTCGAGAGCGGTTTCGAGGGTCATGCCGCACCGCCAATCGCTTCCTCGATCGCGGCTGCGATGCGACGGCAATGGGCGGCCTCTCCCTCTGCCAGCGCCCTCAGGACCGGATCGCGATCGCGACGGGCGAGAATGCCATCCGCCCGGCTGGCGAGGCTGCGCATCGCACGGCGGGCATCTGTGACCGGGAGGGTGAGCGTCAGGCGGGCGCGGCGTTCTTTGGCTTCGAGGTTGTCGATTATGTGGGTGGCGAGATTATCGGCGTCAGTCTTACGGTTGCGCATTTTGGACCTTTTCGGCCCCTCAACCCTCTTGCGAAAATCTCGGCGGGCGATTATCTCTTTGGTGCCGCCAAGCATCTCAGAGATTTTCGCGCCGCTCCGTTCCTGCATGGGTTCGGGGCGGTTTGCGTTGGAGGCTACGAGGCTTTCGCGAGCGATTCGGCGAATTTCTTGAGGCTGTCGGCAGTAACGAAGGTGGACTTCCCCATTTTGCGCAAGTCGAACGCGCCTTCTTTGGCGAGCAGCCAGAATTTCGAGTGTTTGATACCAAGAGCGGATTGAGCCTCGGCAGGGCGGTAGAGAATTTTCTCAGTCATGGTGTATCTCCGTTTGTGTCCATCCGGACGATAGCAACCGTAACGGTCATGGCGAAAGTGCAGTTTTCGAGGATAGGCTTCGATAAACTGATGGTATTTCCAAGGCTTTTTCATTGGGGTAATTCGCGCGCGTTTTCGGGGCCTGAATAACCACCAGTTCGTTACCGTAATGAACGCAGCGCGGACTTCATGGTATCAGGCGGAATTTCGATGCCGAGCGCGGCCTCAGCGAGGTGAAGCAACGGGAGGTGCGGGGCGCGTCGATCGCGGAACAGACGGTGACGAAGCTGACGGAGCGTTATGATTGCGGCATCTGGTTTTCGCGTAATGCCCGCTTTTAGGGGCATGTTCTCGTAGCTGTGCGCAGTTTTTGTGAAATATTCGATAAGGTCCGTTAGCGCGCGGGTCGATGAGTCAGGCAGCGACAAGTGCGGAATCTTGTTGAGTTCCAGAACCTCGCTGATTTTTGCGGCGGCATCGCTGTACTTTGTCACCCGATCGGCGAGGTCGGTTGCGATTGTCGGGCTGTTGAGGGCCATGCCTGCCGACTGAACCACGGCAAACAGGACACAGTAGGCTTGTTCTATATCTGTTGCGCGGAGCCGGTTCAAAGCCGCGATGGCCTTGCCGTCAACGTCGCGGCGCAACCGGTCGAGCACGGCGGGGTCAGCCCAGGGCAGCGACGCGGCCGCCCGGTCGAGCGCGTCACGGTAGGCGGCGCGGTCAATCGGTTTGCGCCGGGTGGCGGGTGTGGTATCTTTGGCATCGGTCATAGCATCGTCCTTCCGGGACCATTTTGCGGGCCATTGCCCGGTGGCGTCCTACCGCCATCGGGCCACCCCTCTGCCGCCAGCCGGGCGGCGCGGATCGGGCTTAGGCGCGGCGCATTTCCACCACCTCAGCGGATTGGTTGACCGGCACCCCGGCGCAGAATTGCGCCCATGTCTCCATCAAGTGCCGGCGTTTTTCGAGGGCCGGGCCGCGTTTATACGCGGCCTCTGTGCGATCTTTGTTGACGTGAGCGAGCGCGATTTCCACAAGTTCGCCCGGATATTCGGTTTTTTCCTGCGCCCAGGTGCGGAATGCCGCGCGCATGCCGTGAACTGTATGACCGGGCTGGATTGAGTGCAGCGCCTTCGATATCGAAACATCACTCATCGGCTTACCGGCGATCTGGCCGGGGAAAATCAGGCCGTCCGGCCTGTGCGGTTGCGCGGCGAGTTCAGCCAGTATTTCCATGCAACGCGGGGAGAGCGGAACAACATGTTCCCGCTTCGCCTTCATGCGCGACGCCGGAATGATCCAAACATTGATCGAGACATCGGTCTTTATCCCGCCGCGATCGATGCTCACTTTCGCAATACCGATCTCGCTCCACCGCGCGCCGCGCGCCTCGCCCGATCTGGCGGCGGTTAGGATCAGCCATTCGAGGCATCGCCCGGATATCGTCGCCTTCATGCGTAGCGCAGCCATGAACGCGGGAAGGTCAGCATAGGGCAACGCGGCGTGGTGGACGGCTGGGGCGATCTTGCCCTTGGCTGGTAGAACCTGATCGAGAAACCCCGTCCAGCGAGCCGGATTCTCGCCCTGTCGCCATTTGTGAACGGCGGCATAGTCGAGCACCGATTCTATCCGCCCGCGCAACCGGCTGGCCGTCTCGCTCTTGGTTTCCCAGATCGGTTTGAGAACACGCAGCACTTCATCGAGGCCGATGGCGTCAACCGGCATCTTGCCGATGACCGGAGAGGCATAGGCCCGGATCGTGCTGGTCCACTGGCCTGCATGTTTGGCATTTTTCCACTCTCCGGCATGTGCGGCGATATATTGATCAGCCACCGCGTCGAACGTGCGGGCGGTCTGGTTGACGATCTCAGCCTTGCGCATCCGGCGATCGGCGAGCGGATCATATCCGTCCCTTATGCGGTTGCGCAGCAGCCGGGCTTTCTCGCGAGCCTCGGCCAGTGTGACATCGCGGAGGGGCCCCAGGCTCAGCCAATGGGGCTTGCCGGCCAGCATATACCGGAACGCCCACGATTTCGAGCCATCCTTACGGACGCGAAGATAGAGGCCATCGCCGTCATGGATATTGCGCTCGCCGGTTGCGGCGGCGATCGCCAGGGCATTGAGGCGTTTGACGGGGCCGCGTGCCATCGCTCAGGCCAGCCAGAATAGCAAAATAGCAGGAATAGCAGCCCGGCCTATCCGCAAATCGATATTTGAGCCCATCGCCATCTGCATCCGCTCCGCCATCCGTGCCGGATACAATACCCAGCTAATGGATACAATGTAGAACCGTATCGGAATGGACGCAAGCGGTTAAAGGTGGACGCTAAGACGCCGGTTTTCCTCGCTTTTCTCGCCGTTCTTATTGCGGAAACCTCATGGTATGGCGGACACCCCATCCGCCACTTCAGTCCCTGAGTGGGCACTGAATTCACGCCGTTTTTTCCGGTCATCACCTGTCGCAGCCGGGTCTTCGAGCCCATGATCCGGGCCTCGCCATCTGCCACCGCAACGTGCTGGGCAAGCGCTCGAAGATGGTCACGGCGATAGCCTCCACCTTCAGGGCGTCGGTCGACTTACCAGCGGCAGGTGGCAGACCGAGGAGAACTGGGGTAGTTTCAACCATTGTCATGTCCGAAACCGTTCCCCGCCAGCATGCCGGGTTTCGTCATCTGCGTCAGATCGTCGCGGGCGTCAGCAACGGCGTCATTCTGGTCGGCACCGATCAGCGGATTACCTGGGCCAACGACCGTGCCCTCGCGATGCACGGCGTCGAGTCGATCGAGGCGCTTGGGGAAACCGTATCGGACTACCGGACCCGCTTCGAGCTTCGCTACCGCAACAACCACCGTCTTGCCGATGGCCAGTATCCGATGGAACGCGTCCTGGCCGGCGAGGCCTTCGCCGAGGTCGTGGTCGAGGTCGCTCCCGCCGGCAATAATGAAGCCACCTGGGTCCACCGCATCCGCAGCCTCGTCCTGGTCGATGACGACGGCGTGCCCGACCTTCTGGTCCTGATCCTCGATGACGAGACCGAACGCTACAACGCCGAGGATCGGTTCGAACGCACCTTCAACGCCAACCCGGCCCCCGCGATCATCCTCCGGCTCGACGATCTGCGGCACATCAAGGTCAATCGCGGCTTCCTCGAAATGACCGGCTATACCGAGGAAGACGTGATCGGTCGTTCGGTTTACGAAATCGACGTACTGGAAGGGGCGGCGCGCCGCGAACTCGCCATCGAACGGCTCAAGGAAGGCCGCACCATTCCGCAGATGGAAGGATTGCTGCAACTGCCCGGCGGCGGTGAAAAATGCGTCGTCCTTGCCGGTCAGCCGATCGAAATGGGCGATGTCGCCTGCATGCTCTTCACCTTTGCCGACCTCGACGGCCGCCGCCAGGCCGAGGACGCGCTGCGCCAGAGTGAGGAACGCTTCGAAATCGCCTTCCGCCTCGCCCCGGTGCCGCTCGCCATCGTGCTGCGCGACAACTGGCGCCTGCTGCTGATCAACGACGCGTTCACCCGCGAAACCCGGTACGCCACCGAAGACGCAATCGGCCGCGATGCTGCGGATCTGCCCTTGTGGGATTGTAAAGACCAGGCCGCCACCCTCCAGAACACCCTCCGCCGCGATGGCCGCGCGCTCAACCTTCCCATGCGCCTGCGCACGGCCTCCGGTACCGCAATCGAGTGCCTCGTTTCCGCGGCCTCGGTCGATATCAGGGATCAGGCCTGTATCCTGCTTGCGGCCCAGAACGTGTCGGATCGCAACCGCACGGGCGTCGAAGTCGCGCAAGCTATCGAAGCGGCGCTGAAAGACGCGCGCTTCACCGATGCCGTGGTCGAAACCCTGATCCGCCAACGCCGCACCATCGAGCCGACCGACAGTGCGGGACTTGCCGAACTGCCGAGGCGCGCCCGCGAAATTCTCGGCCTGGTGTGCGATGGGCTGAACGATGCCGCCATCGGCACGAAACTCGGCCTGTCGCGCAACACCATCCGCAACCATGTCGCCGGATTGTACCGCAAAACCGGCGTCTCCAACCGTGCCGGCCTCGTCATCTGGGCGCGGGTACGCGGCATCACCGGCGGCGACTAGTGCAGCGATACTAGTCGGCATGGTCCGATCCGACTAGTCGAATTTCAAAAAATACGTGCATTTTTAAGGGTTTTTGCCAATATCAGACCTGTTCAAACCCGCCGCTCCTTCAAGGCGCGGCCGACAACAGGAGAACGACATGGATAAGGATCGCATCGATGGCATCGCCAAGCAGGTCAAGGGTTCCGTCAAGGAGGCCGTGGGCAAGGTGACCGGCGACCAGAAGACCCAGGCCGAGGGTGCCGCAGAAAAAGCCGCCGGCAAGGTTCAGAGCGCGGTCGGCGGTGCCAAGGATTCCATCCGCGACACCTTCAAGAAATAAGGCTGACCAGATAGCCGGCGAAGACGTCACGCGCCGGCTCGCCATCATCGCACCCTGTCCGGCACCGTTGCCGGGCAGGGGCGTTTTCCCGGAATTCAGATCATCATCTCCGCTTTGCTGCTCGGCAACCTTGTCGCGGGCGTGGCTTCCAGCGTGGTTCGCGGGGACGGCAACGTTCGCGGCGGTCTCGCCAAAGGTGCCGGTTCCATCGTCTCGACTGTCGCGTCGAGCCAAGGCCCGCGCCCGGGCATTCCACGGTTGGGCCGACCATCAGCCCGGCAGGACCACCTCGCCATCGCCGCGTCGGGTCAATGGCCCCGCGGCGATCACCGCGCCGATCGGCAGCACCCCGTACACATGCGGAAACGCCTGCCCGCCGCGCGAAATCTCCCACCGCAACGATGCACCCAGCATTGGCAGCTGGACCGCCGCAATCACCAGATCGTCCCGGCCCTGAAAGTGCCGATCGATGGTCTCGGCCAACTGCCCTGCCGCCGACAGATGAATGAACCCATCCGCCCGATCCACCACGCTGCCCTCGAACCACCCAGCCGCCTGGAATTGCGCGAATTCCGTCTCGCTCAGAACCTTGTAGGCGACATCAGCGGTCATTTCACGTTCCGGCCCATCGTCGCGTGCCGCGACAACGAGATCAGATACACTTCGAGATCGACCATCACCGGGCTGTTATAGGCCGGCGCCGCGCCCCCGATGCCCGCGCGGATGCAGTGAACCAACTGCCGCTGCAAGGTGAACACCTCATGGGCCTTCGCATTGTAACGCGGGAAATCGGCCGCGGTACCGATCAGGCTCGGAATTTTCGCCCCCGTCGGCATCACCCCGACCGTTTTGCCGCCATTGCTGTGGCAGGAATCGCAGGTCACCGGCTTGCTGTGAAAGGCCATGTCCGGAATCCAGGTCCGGGTGCTGCCGAACCGGTCCGACTTGAAGATCGCCGCGCCCTGATCGATCGCCTGCTGCATCGGGGTTATCTTGGCTTCCGGCGTCGTTGCGGCACCGGCCGTGGCACTGGCCACCATCCCACTCGCAAGCACTGCAATGGCGGCAATCCGTCGGTACATCATGTGATCCGGTTCCCTCGCTGGATGTTGCCACCCTCATAACAGATCGACCCCGCCGCCGCGATGACTTTCCGCAACCCGCATACGACGGAACCCCTTGACGAAGATCGTATCTAGATATATCTAAAACATGTCGAACAAACAGGAGGCCCGACATATGAATCCCTTCAACCGCATCCGCGCGATGCGCCATTCCCATCACAGCGATAAATTCTGCGACGATCGCCGCCGCTTCGCCTTCGACGATCGCAGCGAGCACGGCCCTGACCGTGAAGCTGGCGGCCCGGGACGTGGTCGCGGCCTTGGTCATGGTCATGGTCATGGGCGGCACGACCATCGCGGCCCCGGCGGCCGGCTGCGCCGCCTGCTCGAACATGGCGACCTGCGGATGCTCGTTCTGCACCTGATCGCCGAAAAGCCGCGCCACGGCTATGAGATCATCAAGGCGATCGAGGATCTCGCCGGCGGTGCCTACGCGCCGAGCCCCGGCGTGGTCTATCCCACGCTCACCATGCTTGAGGATATCGGCCACGTCACCAGCATGACCGAAGGCAATCGCAAGAGCTTCACCATCACGCCCGAAGGCGCCGCGGCGCTGGCCACCGAGCAACCGGCGGTCGATGCCATTCTCGCCCGCATCGCCCAGACCCAGGGCAACGAACCCGCATTGCCGATCCTGCGGGCGATGGAAAACCTGAAAACCACCCTTCGCCTGAAATTCGGCAGCGGCGGGGCGACAGGCGAAACCACCCGCAAGATTGCCGATGCGATCGATCACGCCGCCCGCACCATCGAGGATCTCTGACATGGCAACCACCAGTGCCGCGAAACTCGAAACTGCCTCGGCCGGGCGCTATTTGGGCCAGTTCTGCAAACACTTCGCCCACCGCGTGCCGGTCAACCTCGCCGAATCGGGCAATGCCGGGATCGTCACTTTCGATGGCGGCATCTGCACCTTGCGCGCCGATGACACCGCCCTCGCATTGCGGCTCGACGCGGCCACAACGGAGGATGCCGAACGCTTTCAGGGCGTGATCGAACGCCACCTTGCCCGGTTCGCCTTCCGCGAGGCCCCGTCGCTGGTCTGGCAGATCTCGGCCTGATCGCTTCGCACCCGTACCCGACCGGTTCTGATAGGTGAGGGGCCTGCCCCTCACCATCGCAAACCCGCGCTCAGTGATGATGCGGTTCGTGCGCCAGGAACTCGACGAATAGCGCCGCCGATTCCGCCGGTTTTTCCAGCGTCGGCAGATGTCCGCAATCCTTCAGCACATGAAAATGCGCATGGGGCAGATCATCCGCCAATCCCCGCCCGACCGAAACCGGGACGATCGCATCCTCCTTGCCCCAAAGCACCATCGCCGGCATGTGCAGCGAACCCAACCGCGAGGTCGCCTCCGGCCTGGTCCCGTACGCCGTTGCCTGCGCCGCCCCGGCCTCGCCGCCGATGCGGTGCGCCATCGCCTTGAAGGCTGCCGCCGCCTCGGTCGCCTCCTTGTGCACCACGAGCTCCGCGAGCATGTCGATCACCGCCTCCGGCTGGGTGCGCAGGCCGCCCGCCAGATCCGGCCCGCCCGCCTGCGGTGCCGCCGGATCGCAGCCCATCAGCCACAGCGCCGTGACCCGCTCCGGTGCCGCCAACGCGACCTCCAGCGCCAGATTGCCGCCATAGGATGTCCCGACCAGCGCGAATTTCGCCGGTGCGCGCGCGAGAATATCCGCAACGCTGGCGGCGAGGCTCGGCCTGGGCGACATCATCACATGGGCATGGATGTGCCCGCCCGCCGCCGCGATCACCTCACGATACATCTCCTCGTCGCACAGCAGCGCGGGGATGAAAACGACATCGAGTGCCATGGTGTACAACCCTCCATCCGGACAGCGAACCCGCCGTCATTGACGATCCGCGAAACCAAAGTAAGGATCGATCCACGTGATTGACAAGGACCGCGCCATGACCGGACAAGCCCGCTTCGAACTCTTCGCCTTCTGGCGCACCTCGGCGACCTACCGGGTCCGAGTCGCGCTCAACCTCAAGGGCGTCGTTGCCGAGGAGCGCATCGTCGATATCGATGCCGGTGAACATCGCAGCGAGGCCTATCTCGCGATCAACCCGCTCGGCGCGATCCCCGCCCTGATCGACCGTGGCGCCGGCCAGTCCCGCGCGCCGCTCACCCAATCGCTCGCCATTCTCGAATTCATCGAGGAACTCTACCCCGAACCCGCCATCCTCCCGCCCGACCCGCATGGCCGCGCCCGGGTCCGCTCGCTCGCCGCCATGCTCGCCGCCGACACCCACCCGCTGATTACCCCGCGGGTCAGGAAATACCTCACGAGCCAGGGCGGCTTCGACGATGCCGCGTGGCGCGCCTGGCAGACCCATTGGTTCACCACCGGGCTTCAGGCGGTCGAACACCGTCTCGCGAGCGAGGCCGAAACCGGCGCCTTCTGTCATGGCGAGACCATCACCATCGCCGATATCTGCCTCGCCAGCATTCTCGCGGTCCTGCGGATCTTCAAAATCGAGGTCCCCGCGATCCCGACCATCGAGCGCATCATGCGCAGTTGCGAAGCCCATCCGGCGTTTGCGAAAGCGGCACCACTGGCCCAGCCGGGCGCACCGCGCTAGGCGCGTTATCCCCGAAAATCGCCACCCGCTCTCCGGCGATCAGTCCGGCGTAGGCTGCATCGTCTTTGGAGATGCCACGCAGGAACGGAAGACTGCTCCGCGCCGTAGCGTAACTCGGCCTGAAACATGCCATCAGACCCATCTTGCAGGTGAGTCCTGGATACAGCCTTGGCTCTCCCAGTTGCTGAAATCCAAATCGCCGGTACATCGGAATATGATGAACGCGCACCGCATTGAATACGACATCCGCGTCAAAATGAAGAATAGCATAGCCCGCGACCCTGAACAGCGCGAAAACGAGTCTGGAATCGTCTTCGAACGCCGGCGAGCGCGCCAATCGACCGATTTCAACTGCGGCGGGCATGTTCCGACTGATCGTTAATCTTGAAAGAATCGCTTCTATCTCAGAACCGAAAATTTCCATTACCGGTAGCTTGTATTCGGCACACTCCGGTGTTGGTGGCTGATACAGGCCGATACGAACGGTTGCTGCCGCAACATCATCTTTGAACACGAGAGCCGTCCTGAAGTTCGGCTGGCAATCGTATTTATCATGAAAGATCTGGTCCGGAAGTGAAGCAAGGTTGCCTGATGAGTGGTAAGCGTCATACCGAATGCGATACGCTTGCTTCGTAAGCTTTGGATGGATGGCGAGGGCAGCCGTCGTGACGTTGGCCAGGGGGATATTGGGTTGCGGTTTTACGGCATTCTTGTGATAGGGAGGAGATAAATTGAGACGATCCATCGATTGGTTACCACCGACAATTGCAGCCAGCCCTGATGATAAACCTATTTGGTTGGATTCAAATAATTTAAGCGTATCTTAACTTGTGATAGGTCATATATCATTTGTCTCAGGACAAGAACCATATGCGTTTCCCAAAATTAACCATGAAAATTGGTCTTTCGTCTAAAAAAAAGACTATTTTGTCTCATGAAACTATACGCTGGATCGATAGTGCCCAGATCGATCTGCGGGCGCGGCTCGCGTCGCGCATGGCGCTATCGGGATCGCTGGTTGCCGCGGCCCTTGTTTGGAGTTTTTGGGACCAAAGCGGAGGTACGTTCCTTCCAATTGGGTTTTTCGGCGTTTTCAGCAGTTACGCCGCGTTGTTCATTGCGGCCCAGCTTTGGAGGAGGAGCACACGCAAGCTCGATCGGCTCAGTACCTATAAAGTGACGTTTGCGCTGATCCAGATCAGTCTTGGCATCTTCTGGTCGGTCATTCTTGTTTCCGGCTTGCGGCATGCCACGCCATTGCAGACCAGTACGCTTTTCGCGCTTTCGGTCGGGCTGATGTCGGCACCCGCATTCTCAGGGCCAGCGTTATATGCGTTCGCCCTTTGGGTACCCATCACCATCGGATCGTCGATCGCTCTGGTGTTCAGTGACAGTGCACCAGAATTGCCTGCCTTTGTCGGACTCATCACATACGCCTTCCTCACCTTCACCACCATCCTCTCGGTCAACGCCAGCACGATCGATCGCGAACTGAAACGGATCGATGCCGAGCAGCAGAAGGAACTCGTCAACCTTCTCCTGCGCGATTTTCAGGAGGGCAGCAGCGATTTCCTCTGGGAAACCAATGCGGAGCTCGACCTCCTCAGCCCCTCGCCCCGGTTCGCCCAGGCCGCCCGCACCACCCCCGATGCCCTCATCGGCCAATCGATCATCCGCTTCCTCACCGATCATCGTGCCCGCTTTGCCGGGACCACCAACGACAGTGTCGTCGCTGCCCTGCTTGACCTCGTCGGCCAGCGCCAACCATTCCACGAACAGCGCGTCGAACTCGCCTTCGGTGCGGAAAGCAGGTGCTGGTCCATCACCGGCAAGCCGATCATCTCGGCGGATGGCCGTTTCACCGGCTACCGTGGCGTCGCCTCGGACGTCACTGAAATCCACGACGCCGAACGAAAAATCGACCATATCGCCCGCCACGACAATCTCACCGGCCTCGCGAACCGCATGAGCTTCGATGCCGCACTCGCCGCCATCTGCGCCGATCCCGGCAGCGGTGCCGCTCTGCTCTGCCTCGACCTCGACCATTTCAAATCGGTCAATGACAGGTTCGGCCACAAGACCGGCGATGCCCTGCTGGTTGCCGCAGTCCAGCGCATGCTCCGCTGCCTGCGCGCGCAGGATCGTCCGTTCCGCCTCGGCGGCGATGAATTCGGCATCATCCTGCCCGCAACCAGCCTTGCCAATGCAGACGCGATCGGCGCGCGCATCGTCGCCCATCTCGGCGAACCGTTCCGGATCGACGCGGTCAACCTCACCATCGGCACCAGCGTCGGCATCGCCATGATCACCGCGCCCGGCCAATCGGCCAGCGATGTCTACCATGCCGCCGACCTTGCTTTGTACCGCGCAAAAGCCGAGGGGCGCGGCACCCACCGCGCTTCCACCGCCGAACCCGACGCGAAGGTGAACCGCGCTCGGGACGTCAAATTCGCACTCAACAATGCCCTCAACCTCGATGAATTCTATCTCGACTATCAGCCGATCATCCGCCTCGCCTCCGGCGAGATCAGCGCGGTCGAAGCTTTGGTGCGGTGGAAGCACCCGCAATACGGCATCCTCGCCCCCGATCTGTTTATCCCCGAAGCCGAGCACAGCGGTGCCATCATCCCGATCGGCCGCTACGTCATCGCCGCCGCCTGCGCCTTCGCCGCCACCATCCCCGCCGCAATCGCGGTCGCGATCAACGTCTCCGCCGTGCAACTGCACGATGCCAGCCTGCTGGAGACCATCGCCACCTGCCTCGCCACCCATGGAATCGCCCCCGCCCGCCTCGAATTCGAACTGACCGAAACCGCCATGCTCGATATCACCCCCCAGACCGTCGCGGCCCTCGAAGGCATCAAGGCGCTGGGCTGCGGCCTCAGCCTCGATGATTTCGGCGCCGGCTATTCCTCGATTGCCACCCTCTTTTATTTCCAGTTCGATCGTCTCAAGATCGACCGGTCCCTGATCCGCGACGCAATCGGCGAGTCCCGCCGCCGGATCATCCTGCGCAACATCACCCGCATGGCCCGCGATATCGGCATCATCGTCACCGGCGAGGGCGCGGAAACCGAACAGCACCGTACCGCCCTGATCGAACTGGGCTTCGACGACGCCCAGGGCAATTTGTTCTCCCCGCCGCTCCCCGCCGCCGAACTGCAAAGGCAGCTGCGTGAGGTGGCATGGGGCGAGCAAGCAGGGCAGGGGCGATTTTAACCCGCCATCGCCGGGCGAAGACGGCCACGCGCCGGAGTAGCGGAACGTCGCGAAGTGCGTTATAAGAGACATGCACGCCATTTCGGCGTGGATGAGCCGGGGGAATGGTCTCCCGGATGCGATCGGAACGGCTCAGGTCATTCGGTTGCGTGGAATGTCGGGTATTCTCCGGCGTTTCCGGCCACATGGCCCGTGGCTGTGAGTTCAATCCCACAGCCCGACCCATGCCGCCCGAGACGCTGGCCCCGCTTCATGCCTTCCGATGCCCGCCGTCCGGTCCCGCTTGTATGAAGGACTGAACGATGTTCGACAGATATTTCCGCAAGGAACTCGATTGGGGTGGCCGCAAGCTGATCCTGGAAACCGGCAAGGTCGCCCGTCAGGCAGACGGCGCCATCGTCGCCTCCTATGGCGATACCGTGGTGCTCGCCACCGCCGTGGGGGCCAAATCGGTCAAGCCCGGCCAGGATTTCTTCCCCCTGACCGTCAATTACCAGGAAAAATTCTACGCGGCGGGCCGGATTCCCGGCGGCTTCTTCAAACGTGAAGGCCGCCCGACCGATCGCGAAACCCTGACCTGCCGGTTGATCGACCGCCCGATCCGCCCGCTCTTCCCGCACGGTTTCAAGAACGAAGTGCAGCTGATCATCAACGTGCTCAGCCACGACCTGGAAAACGAGCCGGATATCCTCTCCCTGATCGCCTCGTCGGCGGCGCTCACCTTGTCCGGCATGCCGTTCTTCGGCCCGGTCGGCGCGGCGCGGGTGGGTTATATCGCGGGCGAATATGTCCTGAACCCGACCTCCTCGCAGATAAAGGACAGCAAGCTCGATCTCGTGGTCGCCGGCACCGCCGAAGGCGTGCTGATGGTCGAATCCGAAGCCCATGAGCTTTCCGAGGAGATCATGCTCGGCGCGGTCGCGTTCGGTCACAAATCCTTCCAGCCGGTGATCCAGGCAATCGTCGAACTCGCGGAACACGCGGCCAAGGAACCCTGGACGCTGAGCGAAACCAGCGCGGAGGAAACCGCCCTCTCCAGCCGGATCGACGCGCTCGCCCGCGAAGGCCTCCGCGCCGCTTACGACGAGAAGGAAAAAGGCGTCCGCCACGAAAAACTTGGCGCGGTCAAATCCGAAACCCTCGCGAAACTGACCGAGGAAGGCCTCCCCGCCGACAAGGCCAAGGGCATGTTCAAGGAGCTCGAAGCCGACATCGTCCGCAACGCGATCCTCGATCACGGTATCCGCATCGATGGCCGCGACACCAAAACCGTCCGCCCGATCCTCGCCGAAGTCGGCGTCCTGCCGCGCACCCATGGCAGCGCGCTGTTCACCCGTGGCGAGACCCAGGCTCTGGTCGTCGCCACCCTCGGCACCGCCCAGGACGAGCAGATGATCGATGCGATCGAAGGGGAATATCGCGAGCATTTCATGCTCCATTATAATTTCCCTCCGTTCTCGGTCGGTGAAACCGGTCGCGTCGGCAGCCCCGGCCGCCGTGAAGTCGGCCATGGCAAGCTCGCCTGGCGCGCCATCCACCCGCTGCTACCCGGCAAGGACAAGTTCCCGTACACGCTGCGGGTGGTCTCCGAAATCACCGAGAGCAACGGCTCGTCCTCGATGGCGACGGTGTGCGGCACCTCCCTCGCGCTGATGGATGCCGGCGTGCCGCTGGCGCGTCCGGTTGCCGGGATCGCGATGGGTCTGATCAAGGAAGATCGCGGCTTCGCCGTCCTGTCCGACATTCTGGGCGACGAGGATCATCTCGGCGACATGGATTTCAAGGTCGCGGGCACCGAATCCGGCATCACCTCGCTGCAGATGGACATCAAGATCACCTCGATCACCTTCGAGATCATGAAGATCGCGCTGGATCAGGCGAAGGATGGCCGGATGCACATCCTCGGTGAAATGGCCAAGGCCCTCCAGGGCTCGCGAGACGACGTGTCGCAGAACGCGCCGCGCATCACCGTGATCACCGTGCCGAAAGACAAGATCCGTGACGTGATCGGCACCGGCGGCAAGGTGATCCGCGAGATCGTCGAGCAGACCGGCTGCAAGATCGACATCGAGGACGACGGGACGATCAAGATCGCCGCCACCTCCGACGAGCAGGCCCAGAAGGCGATCGACAAGATCCGCAGCCTGACCTCCGAGCCGGAAGTTGGCCAGATCTACACCGGCAAAGTCGTGAAAGTCGCCGATTTCGGCGCTTTCGTGAACTTCTTCGGCGCGCGGGACGGGCTGGTGCACATCAGCGAGCTCGCCCAGGGCCGCGTCGCCAAAACCGGGGACGTGGTCAAGGCCGGTGATGTCGTGAAGGTGAAAATGATCGGCCTCGACGATCGCGGCAAAGTCAAGCTGTCGATGCGCGTGGTGGATCAGGCGACCGGCGCCGATATCTCCGATCAGGTCGGCGGCAAGGGACGGCGTGAAGACGCCGCCGAGTAACACCGGTACCAGAGCTTCGACTGCAATAGGGCCGAATTCGGCTCTATTGCAGTCCTTGCAAAGCGTCAGCGAAACCAGGACCAATACCGTCGGCTAACGATAGCGCTCTGGTGGGTGAGGACATCATCGTCACCCGCCACGGCCCGGTCGCGCTATTGGGCGACGGCCTGATGCCGATCGGAAGGGTGCGGATCGACATGCCGTGGGAACGCATCGCCCCGGAACATCGCCTCGACCGGCAACGTGCCGAATCTCAGCACAGGCGGCACCCGATTGGTGAAATTATCCGGCAGATGCCGGATCAGTGAGCCATGAAGCGGCAGTAAACTACTACGATCAAGCGGCATGACGTACCGGCTGGAAAATCCGCCGTGCGGAATATGCTCGTAGCCGAAGGCAAGATTCGCGCGCTCCGCCTCGCCATGACCATAGATCGTGCTCGCCTCGATATCGAACGAGGCCCCCGCCACATGCTCGGCGGCCAGTTCGCGGTCGAGCACGAGACACGCCTGGTAAGGTGGATCGACATTGACGAACCGCACGGCGTCGAGATCGACGCACGGCACGTCCGCACTCGGCGTCGGGTCCCGATGATCGACCAGATAGGTCCGATGATCGGTATCGTTGAACTCGTAGCGCAGAAATCCCGGCAGTAATCCGTGAGGCCGCAACCGCTCCCGATACGCCTGTTGGCGGCGGTGAGAATCCGCGCATAAACGGCGCGTAGCTGCCGAGTCCATTTAAATGGACGGCACTGACCGGCCTTTACGGCAACCTGGACCCGGCGCCTAAATCACACGAGAACCAGATCGGCCGGGTACGAGGTCCGTCAGGAAACGCAGAACGTTCGAGGATTTGAATCAGCTGGGGAAGTGAGCAGTTGTTGGACCAGATGACCAAAGACAGTGTGAATTGCGTCAGCAGGTCATGCTCGGCCGCAGGCGTTGATGGAATAATCTGCAGAATGTTCGTTTGCAGTCGCTGTCTGTGCCAAGTGCTTGTCTGCCCACAGTGCGACCGAGGTCAGATCTACTGCATGCGAACTTGCGCCCGGGAAGCTCGTCGTGAACGGCAAAGAGAAGCTCGCCGACGTTATCAGGCAACCCCGCGAGGACGTGTCATGCATGCGGCGAGAAATCGCCATTACCGCGCTCGGGCGGTCCGCGTGACGGATCATGGTCCTGCTAAGCAACCGGAAACCGCGCTTTCGCGTGGATTGGCAATCGCCGGGGCTTCGCGAAAGCCCTGGACCAGCAGTACTCCCCCAGGACATCACCTCTGTCATCGTTGCGGTCGCTCCGTTTCACCTTTCGTGCGCTTGACAGGTCTCCGGCCTCAACGTCGCCCGAGCCGGATTGCCAGGATTGATCAAAACGACACCGGCGCGCGACGCCCACCCTGAAAGCGCCAGCGCCACTGATACAACACCAATCCTGTAGTTCGATCAGCACGGCCATCCTGTCGTCCCGACCTGCGAATTCCGACGCTGTCGCGCGCAGCGGCGGTCAAGGATGGCCGAAGGCCACCGCGCTCTTGCGCGGCGCGAAGCGTCCTTGACGGCTGCGAGCACGGCAGCAGCCTCAGAGCAGAGGGACAGCTACCCACTGCCACTGCCTCCTCCGCCAACTCTCCCACACCGTGTCAAACTGCCCCGCACTCATTAAGTCAATTCACTATGGTAACTATCCCGCGCCGTTTATGCGCGGATTCTCACCGCCGCCAACATACGCCCGGAAATAGGCGAAGTTGAGCGGCGAAAGCCGGATATCGTCCTCCACATAGATGAAATGGGAGTATGCCGGGTCAGCCAGAAACCGCTCCCGCAGCACGCGCTTGTGTTCCCAGGTAATGCGATACGGGTGATCCGGGTCGAACGCCACCGGAACGAACGACATGTTTAAACCGCTGGTCCGAAGAGGAATGAACAGCCGCTCCAGCGTCGCGAGTTCCGCCTCATCCGCCGTCGTCGTCACCACCAAATCCACGGTGCCGTCGCCGTATTCGGCGAAGCCGGTGGCCACGTCGAGCAGATGCCGCAATCGTGCCGCCCGGAACTTGAAGGCCACGACCGCCATGATGCGGAGCGGTGATTCAGAAATTAAATCAGAGACATTGCCCAAAAAATAATTCATTGTATCAAAAAACACGAGTTCAGATCTTATTGCAATTCGCGTCTTGCCCGGCCATTAAGGAACCTCTGAGCAGCGGAATTTTTTACGATGGGATTTGTTGTGCGAGCGGTGATCGGCCGGCAACGGCTGTGGTGGGCCGACTGACGCCTCGAATTCGTGGCAATTTTGGGCTTTTCGGCGGCTTCCAGATCCCTTTTTCGGGATTCTGGACAGACTCGCCCCCGAACCTCAACCCGCCGGTGTGATCACCCGCCGTGCAATGTAGAGGTTCACCAGCGCAAACTGGCTGAACAGGTGCTGCTCATTCTTGAACAACCCACGATACCGCACCTTCGTGTAACCGAACTGGCGCTTGAGAACCCGGAACGGATGCTCGACCGCCGAACGCAGCCCTGCCATCAGCCGGTTCAGCCGCTTCTGCTCAGGCGTCGTGTCGCACCCTTTCGCCCGCTTGAATGGCACAAACCAGCGCGGGCCAGCCTCGTCCTCTTCGCGCACACGGTCCGGCTCGCGCGTTTTGTCGGCGTAGCCGCGGTCACCATGCGCCGTTTGCTCGTCGCCGTGCAGCAATGTCTCCGCCATGCTGTAGTCCGACACCTTACCGGTCGTGACCTCCAGCGTATGCACCAGGCCGTGCGCCGTATCGACGCCGATATGCGCTTTCATGCCGAAATGCCACTGGTTGCCCTTCTTGCTCGACGTCATCTCCGGGTCGCGTTGGCGGGCTTGGTTCTTCGTCGAGGGCGGGGCGGCAATCAGGGTTGCGTCCACGATGGTGCCTTCGCGCAAGATCAGACCTTGGTCCGTCAATAGCGAGACAACCTCCTGGAACAGGCTCTCGGCCAATTGGTGTGCCTCCAACAAATGGCGGAAGTTCAGGATCGTCGTCTCGTCCGGCATGCGGCTCTCGCCCGCGTCCAGTCCCGCAAAGCGGCGCAGCGCGGGGATATCGTGCAGCGCTTCCTCCATCCCAGGGTCCGAATATCCATACCAATGCTGCAGCAAGTGGATCCGCAGCATCGTGCTCAACCGATAGGGCTTGCGCCCTCGCCCGGCGAGCGGATAGTGCGGTTCGATCAGCGCCGCCAGCCGCCGCCACGGCACCACGCGTTCCATCTCCGCCAAAAACGCGTCCCGGCGCGTGACCTTCCGCTGTTTCCGGAAACCGTCATACTCAGCAAAACTGGTCTGCATCCGAAGTCATCCTCTCTGTCAAAGACAGGGAATCATATCCGAAGCGTATCGTAAAGGACTTTTTCAGAGTTTCCTTAACCGATCGCCACATCCGAGATCCCAAACCAAGCCAGAACAGGATGAAAAACCATGGCAAAACTCTTCGCCACTCGTAATGACATGCCGGCCAACACACGACATGCCTCGATCGAAATGCTGAACGCCCGCCTTGCCGACAGCATCGACCTCGCCCTCGCGATCAAGCAGGCGCACTGGAACGTCAAAGGCCCGGATTTCATTGCGATCCATGAGTTTTTCGACAAGCTCCGCAACGCGCTCGATCCGCTGGTCGATGAAATCGCCGAACGCGTTGCCCAACTCGGCGGCACCGCCCTCGGCACCACTCAGGAAGTGGCGAAATCCACCAAGCTCGCGGCCTATCCCACCGAAATCCACAGCACGACCGCCCATCTCCACGCGCTGATCGAGCGGTTTGGTGATGTCGCCAACGCCGTGCGCAAGAACATCGACGAAGCCGACGAAGCCGGCGACGCCGACACCGCCGACCTGTTCACCGGCGTTTCGCGCAAACTCGACGAATCGCTGTGGTTCCTGGAATCCCACATCCAGATGAAAGCCTGATCACACAGTCGCCCTCATCGCATCGAGGGTGAGGGTTTCCGATCGCGCCGCCCTGAGCCCGAACGCAAAAGTCGGGATCAGGGTTGCGGTCAGAAACGCCATCGACGGCCACCACACCCCGCTCATGGTGTGGAGCACGCCCATCCCCAGCGGACCGATCACCGAAACCGCGTACCCGATGGTCTGCGCGAATGCCGAAAGCGCCATCGCCTCCATCGGTCCGCCCGCGCGCAGCACGATCAGCGTCATCGCGAGCGGAAACATCGCACCCTGACCGAGCCCGATGATCACGATCCACACCCATGGTGCCAGACCCGGCACAAGGGTCAGTCCGGCATACCCGATCAGGGTAAAGCCGGTCACCGCCACCATCAGCCCCCGCTGGTCGCGCCCGCGCACGGCCAGGAGCGGGGTGATCAGCGTCGATGGCAACGCCACGATCGTGCTGATCGAGAGCATCAGCCCGGCCCGGCCCGGAGCTATGCCGATACTGTGCAAAATCGAGGGCAGCCACGACAGCACGCCGTAATACCCCAGCGATTGCAGCCCCATGAACATGGTGACCGCCCAGGCCAGCGGATTGCGGATCATCCGGGCGAACCCGCCGCCGCGCGTCGTCAGCGGGGATCGTCCCACCCCGTGCCGCACCTGCGGCAGCCATAGAAAAACCCCGCCGATCGCCGGGATTGCCCAAAACCCGAGCGCGGCCCGCCACCCCAGCGCACTCGCGCGCATCAGCGGCACACTCACGCCCGCAGCGGTCGCGGCAGCGATATACAGCGTCGTGATATAAAGCCCGGTCACCAATCCCACCCGGTTGGGAAAATCGCGTTTCACGATTGCCGGCACCAGCACATTGGCCATCGCGATCGCCGATCCGGCAATCGCGGTTCCGAGGTAAAGCGCCGGCGCGGCATCGATCAGGCGCAACAGCAACCCGCCGCTCAGCATGACCAGGATCAGCAGCACCGCCGGCTCCAGCCCGACGCGGCGCTGCAGCGGCAGGCTCGCCGGGGCCAGGAGCGCGAAACATCCGATCGGAATCGTCGCGAGCACCGCAAGTCCGACCCCGCCCAACCCCAGCGCGCTCCCGATTGCTGCCAGCACCGGCGAGACCGAGGTGATCGCAGGTCGCAGATTGGCAGCGATCCCCAGCACCCCGGCCAGCAGCAATGCCTGACGCCAACGCCCTGCGGTCAGCGCGCTCACGGCTGCGATACCGGCCGGCGCAATCCGATCATCAGGCGGATCACTTGCAGACCGAGCAGCAACGTCGCCGCCACACCCGCCAGAATCAGCACGGCATGCACCGAACCGGTCCCGCCTGCCGCGCGCAGCCCGCCGGTCCCCACCGCGCCAAGGCTCACATAAGCCAGCAGTGCGGGCAATGCCGCAAACGTGCCGAGCGCGTAGTCCCGCGCGCTGACCGCCGAAAGGCCGAGCGCATAGGAGGTCAGCGAGAACGGCATGATCGGCGAGATTCGCAACAGAAGTACGAATCGCCACCCCTCACGCCCCACGGCTATGTCGAGCCGGTCGAGCGAGGTCCGCCGCGCCATCAGCCGGCCGATCGCCGGGCGCAAGCCGGTGCGCGCAAGCCCGAATGCAATCGCTGCCCCGAGCATCAGCCCCGCGGCGGCAAGGCCGAAGCCGAGCCCGACCCCATAGATGGCCCCCGCCGCGATGCCGAGCAGCGATGCCGGCAGAAATCCCACCACCGCCGTCAGCATTTGCAACGCGACGAACACCAGCCCCCCCGTCACCCCGAGCGCGCGCAACCCTTCGATCCGGCGCAACACCACCCCGCCATCCCCAAGCCCCGTTATTGCGCTCGCGGTTGCCGCGAGCAGCAGCACGCAGGCGATCAGCCCCGCCACCACGATCCGGCGATCCCGCCCGATCATAAAACCGCCTCGGCCGGCGCCGGAAGGATCGGCCACGCCCGCAACCCCGAGGCAGCCAGGCGATACCGCCACGCGGTATGCAGCACACCGACGCCATAGGTTACCGAGCGCGCGAAATCGATCGAGGACGCCTCCCTGAAATAGCGCGCCGGGCACGAAATCTCGCCGAAGGTGAAGCCGGCATACAGCGCCTGTGCGATCATCTGGTTATCGAACACGAAATCGTTCGAACACCGGTCGAGCGGCAGAACTTCGAGCACGCGCCGCGACCACGCGCGATATCCCGAGTGATATTCCGAAAACGTCTGCCCGAGCAGCATGTTCTCAACCGTGGTCAGCCCCCGGTTGGCGGCATATTTCCACCACGGCATCCCGCCCGCCCGCGCCCGCCCGCCCAGAATCCGCGACGCCAGCACCGCATCGTAATGACCCGAGACGATCATCGAGGCCATCGCCGGGATCAGGCGCGGCGAATACTGGTAGTCCGGATGCAGCATCACCACGATATCCGCGCCCCGCGCCAGCGCGGCGGCGTAGCAGGTCTTCTGGTTCGCGCCATACCCGCGATTCTCGCGGTGCACGATGGTGTGCAACCCGAGCGCCTGCGACAGCGGCACCGTGGCGTCGATGCTGGCATCATCGGTGAGGATCAGATCATCGACGATCTCGCGATCGATCTCCGCAACCGTCCGCGCCAGGGTCCGCGCCGCATTGTAGGCCGGCAGCACCACCGCGATGCGCGATCCCGCCAGCACGCGCTCAGGCGGCCGGCATCAGGCGCTTGACCAGGGCGGAAACCCGGTGGCGGCGCATCTCGTATTTCGCCTTTGCGTCGGTCGTCATGTAATTGAGCTGCACGGTGTAGCGTCGCCCGACGAAGGTGCGGTGCCCATGCCAGGTCGTCGGCCCGTTGGGGAACACCAACAGCGTGCCGTCGACCGGCGGCACCTCGACCGCGTAATTCTCCAGATCGTCCGGCCCGCGCAGCAGACGCAGGCACCCATCCTGCCGGGCCCATGCCTCGCTCGCCGGGTTCAGGTAGAGCAGCACAGTCACCCGCTTGGCGATCGAGTCGCAGTGGATCTGCCCATCCTTGGCCCCGGTCTGCCCCCGCAACGTGATCATCACCGGGGCATCCGCGAGGTCGAGACCGAATTTTGCGGCGATCGCGGCACGGAACGCCTCGCCCTTCAACTCACGCATCAACTGCGCGGCATCATTCCCGAGCCTCACGGATTCGATCGGAAAACTGCCCCGGCTGCCGAGCGGCGGCAGAGCGCCCACCACCCCGGCCAGCCGATCCGGCCGCACGAAGCCGCGCATCAGCACATGGGGAAACGGGTCGTGCGAAACCGGCGTCGCCGCCAGACCCGCGATATCGAGAACCGAAGCATCGCTCATGATCAGACATCCGTTTGACAAACGCCGCCCCAGATGCGGCTTATGCGCCCCGATCATACAGGAGGAGCGGCAGGAATGAAAACCGGCAGGGGAGGCGCCACGGATATCGGCATCGCGCTGGGCCGCATCGCCCTTGCGCTGGTGTTCCTCCAGGCCGGATGGAGCAAGCTGAGCGGATGGCCCGGCATCGTCCATCTGCTGACCCGCCTGCACGCCCCGTACCCGACTCTGGGTGGAATCATCGCGATCGGCTGCGAACTGCTCGGCGGGGCGATGGTGGCGCTCGGGTTTCGCGCGCGACTCGGTGCGTTGGTGCTCATTGCCTTCACCATAGGCGCGAACTGGTTAACGCATCGTTTCTGGCTGATGCAGGGGGCTGCGAAATCCGCCGCCGAAATCCAGTTTCTGCTCGATCTGTCGATCTGCGGCGGGCTTCTCATCCTCGCCTCGACCGGCCCCGGACGGATCTCGCTCGACCGGCGCTGAAACCGCTCCGTCACGGACAGCATAGCCGGGCACGACAAAAAGCGCGGTCCCGCGACCGCGCTTCGTCAGACCCATCGCTGCGCCGGTGTCAGAAGCCTTCGCGTTCGATCCGCTTGCGCTCCATCTTGCGCGCCCGGCGGACGGCCTCGGCGGCTTCGCGGGCACGACGCTCGGACGGCTTTTCGTAATGACGGCGCAACTTCATTTCGCGGAACACGCCTTCACGCTGAAGCTTTTTTTTAAGCGCCTTCAGCGCCTGATCGACATTGTTGTCACGAACGAGAACTTGCACTTGGCCTGACACTCCGTTGCTTGAAACGCAGAATTGATGGATAGATCGTTGATCGAAAACAGAAAAAAGCCGCGCCTGAAGGGACGCAGCCGCCTCGCGAGCCGGGTTGGAATCGGCTTCTGGCGAGAGGTATAGCAAAAAATCCCATTTTGCCAACCGCTTTCCCCCGGAAATCGACGCGTCCGGCCCAGACTTATTTGCGTGACGCACCAGACTTATTTGCGAAACGCCCAAAGCTTGTTTGCGAAACGCGGGCAATGCGCCACATGAGCGTCATGGCGATCCTCAAACTGGCCCGTATGGGCCATCCCGTTTTGCTCGCGCGCGCGGCACCGGTGCCCGATCCCACCGCGCCCGAACTGCACCGGCTGCTCGCGGACATGATCGAAACCCTGGAGGATTCCGGCGGCGTCGGCCTCGCGGCGCCCCAGGTCCATGAATCGCTTCGCCTGTTCATCTACAAGGTGCCGGAACGCCGGGCGAGCGGAGCGCCGGGCGATACCGCCCGCCCGCTTGCCGCCGTGATCAACCCGGAATTGACCCTCGATCCCGGCGACAAGGTTGAGGATTGGGAAGGTTGCCTCTCGATCCCCGGGCTCACCGCGCTGATCCCGCGCGCCCCCTCGGTCACGCTGCGGGGGTTCGATGCCGGCGGCAACCCATTCACCCGTCAGGCCAGCGGTTTCCACGCGCGGGTGATCCAGCATGAATTCGATCACCTCGAAGGGATCCTCTACCCCAGCCGGATGCATGATCTCCGGCGGCTCGGCTTCAATGAGGAAATCGCCCGCTTCCGCGACGACCTCCTTGCCTTGCCGCCGGGCGCGACGATGTGAGACAGACAGGCCAAGGAGACCCCGATGAACCCCTGCGACACCATGATGCCCGAGGACGAGGCGGTGATCCGCGCCTTGCTCGATGAAGTTCCCTTCGCGGGGTGGACCACCGCGTCCCTGCGCCGCGCTCTCACCGCCTGTGGCCGCGACCCGGAGGATGCCCTGTTCCTGTTTCCCGGCGGCGCGCCCGAAATGATCGAGGCCTGGGCCTGCCTCGCCGACCGTGACATGGAAGCCGGCGCCAAGGCCGCCGATCTCGCGGCCTATCGCACCCCGGCCCGCGTGCGCGCGATCATTTCCCTGCGCTTCGAGCAGAACCGCCCCCATCGCGAAGCGATCGGCCGGGCCATCGCGATCCTCGCTCTGCCCCGAAACGCCCGCCTCGCCGCGACCATCACCGCCCGCACGGTCGATTCGATCTGGCATGCCGCCGGCGATCGTTCGGCTGATTTCGCCTGGTATACCAAGCGCGCGATCCTCGCGGGCGTCTATACCAGTACGCTGCTCTACTGGCTGCGCGACATGTCGGGCGACGATGCCGACAGCATCGCCTTCCTCGACCGGCGGCTGGCCGATGTCGCGCGGATCGGCAAGGCGCGGAAATCCATGAGCGAGCGCCTGCCCAGGCCGCGCCTGCCGCGGCCGTTTTTCATGCGGAAAGCCCCATCGCCGTCCGCATGAACGCCCGCTTGAGGCGGGGCATCCGGTTGACCGCCGCGAGCCCGAGGTCGCGCGCCAGCCGGACTGGCGGCAGATCGGTCGAGAACAACCGGTCGAGCGCATCGGTGGCCGCGAGCATCATCAGATTGTCAGGCCGCCGCGCGCGCTGATACCGGGCGAGCAGCGCGGGATCGCCCGGATCGTCCGCCGCCGAAATCAGCCGGGCGAGCGCGATACCATCGCGCAGGCCAAGATTGAGCCCCTGACCGGCGATCGGGTGTATCCCGTGCGCGGAATCCCCGACCAACGCCAGCCGGCTCGCGTAATAGCGATGCGCATGCAGCGCCGAGAGCGGGTAGGTCCACCGCCGTCCGACCAGTCGCACCCCGCCCAGATGGTCGCCGAGCCGCCGCGCCACCTCCGCCGTGAACGCCCCGTCATCCAGCGCCCCCAGCCGTTGCGCCACTTCATGGGATTCGGTGAAGACGATGGCTGAAATATGGGCACCATCGGCATCGCTCATCGGCAGTTGCGCGAAGGGACCGCCGGGCAGGAAATGTTCCAGCGCGACGTTGCGGTGGGACCGCTCATGCGCGATCGCGCAGACCACCGCGCTCTGGCGATAGGCGAATTTCGTGACCGGAAACCCCGCCTGTGCGCGCAATGTGCTCGCCCTGCCATCCGCCGCGACCACCAGTGCCGCCCGATACCTCCCTTGTCCCGCCACCGCGATCTCGGCATGATCGGCATGACGCACCACGGTCGCCTGGGCCGGCGCATGGAGGACGATGCCCGACTCCGCGAGGCGGCGGTTGATCGCCATGCGCAAGGCGCGGGCCTCCACGATCCAGCCGAACGGCGCATCGCCGACATCGCGATGATCGAAATGCAGGTGGAGCGGTGAGGCCGGTCGGCCCGGCTTGCCGTCCGAAACCCGGATCTGCTCGATCGGACAGGGATCGAAGGGCAGGGCGTCCCACAACCCCGCGCCGTCAAGCAATTCGCGCGACCCTGCGGCAATCGCATAGGCCCTGCCATCGAAATCAGGATGCTCCATCGGCGGCAAGGCCGCCCGATCGACCAGCAGGACGGATCGGCCCGCCCCGGCCAGATTCAACGCCAGGGCAGCGCCGACCGGCCCGGCCCCGATGATCGCGATATCGACGGTTTGTTGGGTCATTTCGCGTATGTCGCATGTTCCGCGCTTCGTGCAAGTCGCGATCTTCAGGTTCGAACGCGCCACTCGCGTCCCCGTGATCCACCGGCCCGGTGCGGCCGATTGCCGGTTGATTGATCACCTGCCTGCCTAATTTACATGCAGGTTCAGGCTGCGTGCTCATTTCGTATGAAGATTCCGTAAGCGCCGGGTCACATTGAAATGTTTGGCATGGAATCTGCATTGAAGCAGTCCGAGCGGCGCCGATGCGTCGCATGACGGTCGCACGCGCGGCCGGGCAACAAGGACGCTGGGAAGCATGGAGACCAAACAACAATGGCATTGATACCCTCCCCCGCATGGCTCGATACAGGCAACAATGCCTGGCAGATGACCTCTGCCACGCTGGTCGGCCTGATGAGCGTGCCTGGACTCGCGGTGCTCTACGGCGGCGCGGTCAAGAAAAAATGGGCGATCAACTCGGCATTCATGGTGTTCTACGCCTTTGCCGCCGTGCTCATCGTGTGGCTGCTCTGGGCCTACAACATGAGTTTCGGCCCGCATTGGCTGCATGTCGGCAAGGATTACTTCCTTGGCACGCCGCACCCGACCGCCTCCGCCGCCGATCTTGAAAAGCAGGCGATCATTCCGGATGCGGCAGCGGGAATGCCGCCATTGACCTTCCCGATGTCCACGATGGTCTATTTCCAGTTCGTGTTCGCCGCGATCACCGTGATCATTCTGGCCGGGGCGATCCTCGGTCGCGTCAGCTTCAAGGCGTGGATGATCTTCGTGCCGCTGTGGATGACCTTCGTCTACACGGTCGGCGCCTTCTCGCTCTGGGGCGGCGGCTGGCTCGGCCAGCTCGGCGTGGTCGATTACTCGGGCGGCTACGTCATTCACTTGACCGCTGCGGCCTCGGGTTACACCGCGGCAGCGGTGATCGGGCCGCGTCTCGCGCGTGACCGCGAGAGCTTTCACCCGAATTCGCTGCTGATCACCCTGATCGGTGCCGGCCTGCTCTGGCTCGGCTGGAACGGCTTCAACGGCGGCGATCCGTATTTCGCGAACATGGACAGCTCCGCCGCCGTGCTGAACACCAACGTCGCCACTGCCGCCGCCCTGCTCACCTGGCTCGCGATGGACGTGATGGCCTTCAGCCTTCCCTCGGTGCTCGGCGCGGTCAACGGCATGATCTGCGGCCTCGTCGCGATCACCCCGGCAGCCGGCTACATCAACGGGTTCGAAGCGATCATCCTCGGCATCGTTGCCGCCTTCCTGCCGTGGCTGACCTGGAACAAGCTCGGCAAAATGGGCTTCATGCGCAAGGTCGACGATACGCTGGGCGTCATCCATACCCATGGTGTCGCGGCGCTGGTCGGTGGCATCGGCACCGGTATCCTCGCGAACCCGCACATGATCGAATACATGGCGACCGGCAAGGACACGGCGGTGAGTGTCACCGGCTGGCTCTATGGCAACTTCCATCAGGTGCTCCTGCAGATCTATGGTGCCGCCTTCATCATCGTGATCAACGTGATCGGCACTTTCATCCTGCTCAAGCTGATCGGTCTGGTGGTTCCGCTGCGGATGGACGAGGAAATGCTCAAAATGGGTGACGAAGCCGCCCATGGCGAGGAAGCCTACGCAATCTATGCCGACGGCCAGAAAGTGCCGGTGATGGGCGACTGATCCCGCCGATCCGGACCTGAACGACGGCAGCGGCCGGGGGGATTCGTCCACTCGGCCGTTTTGTTTTGTCGAATCATGAGGATCAGGGTAATACTTCATCCATTCTGAACGACCGGAGCCTGATGCCGATGTCCGCGACCACCGATCAACGCCGCTTCCTCTCGCCCGCCCTCAAGGCCCGGTTTGCACGGCATCTCGCCGAAATCGCGGCGCTGTTCGCGGTGCTCGCGGGCCTGACCGTGCTGGTGGCGCTGGCCTCGTATCATCCGGGCGATGCGTCGTTCGATACGGCTTCGAGCCTGCCGGTCCAGAATCTGGCGGGTGAGTTCGGCGCCAATCTGGCCGACCTTCTGCTGCAGGGTTTCGGTGTGGCGGGCGTCCTGCCCGGTCTGACGCTGCTGGCCTGGGCGTTTCTGCTGGTCAATCACGGATCGGTGTCGCGCTGGCGGATGCGGATCGCCGCCATGCTGGTCGCGATGCCGGCCCTCGCGGCGGCGCTCGGGGCTGCCCAGGCCATGGACCCGGCGATGATGACATCCTGGCCGGTCGCCTCCGGCCTCGGCGGCGCGGCGGGCGCGATGATCGGCGGGTTCGGGATCCAGGTGGGCCATTCGATGCTCGGCGTGATCGGACGCGGGCTGGCCCTGGCGCTGGAGGCAATGATCGGTCTGGGCGGGGCGCTGTACGGATTCGGGCTCAGTTTCGGCGAATGGCGGGCGGCGGGGCGTCGGGCGAAGGCAGCGGCGGTGGTTTCGGCCCGGCACAGCGGTCGCGCGGTGCGCGGGGCCCGGAGCGGTGCGGGGGCGGTTTCGTCCTGGCTGGCGCCGGTGCTGAGTACGCCGCCGATGATCGATGCGTTCGAAGCGGGCGATGAGGAGGGGATCAGGCTGCCGCATCAGGAGCGGCCTGTGATGCCGGATGCGGTGGTGCCGGTGCGGTTGACCCGTGCGGCGACGGCGAAGAAGGCGCCGCCGCGCCAGGAGCAGTTGCCGTTGCCCGAAACCGGATGGCGCTTGCCGCCGCTGGAATTGCTGGCGGCGGCTCCGCCACGGGCGGCGACTGGACCCTCGGCGGAGGCGTTGCAATCGAATGCGAGGCTGCTGGAGACCGTGCTGGGGGATTACGGGGTGCAGGGGCGGATTGTTGAAATCCGGCCGGGGCCGGTGGTGACTTTGTACGAGCTGGAACCGGCGCCGGGGATTCGTTCCGCGCGGGTGATCGGGCTGGCTGATGATATCGCGCGCAGTCTGTCGGTGCTGGCGGTGCGAATTGCGACCGTTGCGGGGCGGAATGTCATTGGTATCGAGGTGCCGAACGCCAAGCGCGAGACGGTTTATTTGTCGGAGCTGATGGATCTCGCGGATTGGGGCAGCGGGGCGGGGAAGCTTTCGATCGCGCTGGGCAAGGATATCGGCGGCAAGGCGGTGATCGCGGATTTGGCGCGGATGCCGCATTTGCTGATCGCGGGGACCACGGGGTCGGGCAAGTCGGTCGGGATCAATGCGATGATTTTGTCGCTGCTCTACCGGCTGTCGCCGGAGCAGTGCCGGATCATCATGATCGATCCCAAGATGCTGGAACTTTCGGTGTATGAGGGTATCCCGCATCTGCTCGCGCCGGTGGTGACCGAGCCGGCCAAGGCGGTTGCGGCGCTCAAATGGGTGGTTCGCGAGATGGAGCGACGGTACCGCGCGATGAGCGGGCTCTCGGTGCGGAATATCAACGGGTACAATGATCGGGTGAACGAGGCGCTGGCGAAGGGCGAGGTGGTCACGCGGCGGGTGCAGACCGGGTTCGATTCCGAGACCGGGCGGCCGACTTTCGAGGACCAGCCGCTGGCGCTGGAGGCGTTGCCGTTGATTGTTGTCGTGATCGACGAGATGGCGGATCTGATGATGGTGGCGGGCAAGGAGATCGAGGCGGCGGTGCAGAGGCTGGCCCAGATGGCGCGGGCGGCGGGGATACATGTTATTATGGCGACGCAGAGGCCTTCGGTCGATGTGATCACCGGGACGATCAAGGCGAATTTTCCGACGCGGATTTCCTTTCAGGTGATTTCAAAATTCGACAGCCGGACCATTCTGGGCGAGCAGGGCTCCGAGCAGCTGCTCGGGATGGGCGATATGCTTTATATGGCCGGGGGCGGGCGGATCACCCGGGTGCATGGGCCGTTCGTTTCGGATCGGGAGGTCGAGGATGTCGTTGCGTATCTCCGTGAGCAGGGGGAGCCGGATTATCTCGATGCGGTGACCGAGGCGGTGGATGACGATGCGCCGAACATGCCGGGGCTTGCGGCGGCGGAGGCGGGGGAAGGCGGACTTTACCAGCAGGCGGTTTCACTGGTGGCGCGGGAGGGGAAGGCATCGACCTCGTTTATTCAGCGGCATTTGCAGATCGGGTATAACCGGGCGGCGAAATTGATCGAGCAGATGGAAAAGGAAGGGGTGGTCGGGCCGGCCAATCATGTGGGCAAGCGGGAAGTGCTGATCGAAGGCGATCGGGACTGATGCTGGCGCCGGCGGTCGTGATTTATGACCGCGGGCAGGCGGAACTGGTTGCGGGGCTTGGGGGGATTTTGCTGTCGCCGCCGGGGTTTGCGGGGTTCGGCGGGTGTTCGTGGTGGTGGGAGATCGTTGCGGGGTTGGAGGTGGTTTCATTGCTCGATTGCGGGGATGGTGCCGGGCGGGCGGTGGAGGCGATGAGGCTGGGGCTGCGGGGGGTGGTTCTGGAGCGGAAGGCAGCGAATTTCGGGGTCGTTGCGGGGATCGCGGCAGCGTGCGGGGTGTTGTTGCTTGATATGGCGCCGCCGGCGCTCGATTTAGCGGAGCGGGGTGCCGACCGGCGCCTGGTGGAATGGATCGACAGAGGAGAGCATGATGCGGGTGACGCAACGGGTTCGGAAAATTCTCGACTGGTATGAGAGCGACAATCCCGGTTCCAAGGGGAATCTGGCGCGGATGCTGATGCAGGGGAAGCTGGGCGGGACCGGGAAGATGGTCATTCTGCCGGTGGACCAGGGGTTCGAGCATGGGCCGGCGCGCAGTTTTGCGAGCAATCCGGCGGCATATGATCCGCATTACCATTTTCAGTTGGCGCTCGATGCCGGGCTTTCGGCCTATGCCGCGCCGCTCGGGATGCTGGAGGCGGCTTCGGGGAGTTATGCGGGGTCGATTCCGACGATTTTGAAGCTCAATTCGTCGAACTCGCTGGCGACCGAGAAAGACCAGGCGGTGACGGGCTCGGTTTCGGATGCGCTCCGGTTGGGGTGTGCCGCGATCGGGTTTACGATTTATCCGGGGTCGGAATACCAGTTCAAGCTGATGGAGCAGTTTCGCGAGTTGGCGGACGAGGCGAAATCGGTCGGGCTGGCGGTGGTTTTGTGGTCCTATCCTCGGGGGCCGATGCTGGACAAGGCGGGTGAGACGGCGGTGGATATTTGTGCCTATGCCGCGCATATGGCCGCGCTGCTCGGGGCGCATGTGATCAAGGTGAAGCCGCCGACCGATCATATCGGGCTGGAGGCGGCAAAAAAAGCCTATGAGAAGGTGGATACCTCGACGCTGGAGAAGCGGATTGCGCATGTGGTGCAGTCCTGTTTTGCCGGGCGGCGGCTGGTGATTTTTTCGGGTGGGGAGGCTTCGGATTCGGCTTCGTTGCTGGAGACCATACGGGGGGTTCATGCCGGTGGGGGTTCGGGCTCGATTGTGGGGCGGAATTCGTTCACGCGGCCGCGCGATGAGGCTTTGGCGCTGCTTTCGCAGATTATTGCGATTTATCAGGGCAAGGTTTGAGCCAGCTTTATCTGATTTCGCCGCCGGCGATCGGGGGGGATTTTCCCGATCTGCTGGCGGCGGCGCTGGATGGGGGGGCGGTATCGGCGTTTCAGTTGCGGTTGAAGGATGTGGATGAGGCGGCGGTTTGCCGGGCGGTTGAGGTTTTGCTGCCGGTGACGCAGGCGCGGGATGTGGCGTTTCTTTTGAACGACCGGGTGGATCTGGCGGTCCGGCTGGGGTGTGACGGGGTGCATCTGGGGCAGGAGGATCTGCCGCAGGGCGGGGTTGCGCGGGCGCGGGCGATGGCGGGGGGGTTGAGTTTGGGGGTGACGTGCCATGACAGCCGCCACCTCGCGATGGAGGCGGCGGAGCTGGGGGCGGATTATGTGGCGTTCGGCGCGTTTTTTCCGACCGCTACCAAGGCGGCCAGGACGCGGGCACCGATTGAGATTGTGGAGTGGTGGAGTTCGGTGATGGAGGTTCCGTGCGTGGCGATCGGGGGGATTGTGCCTGCGAATTGCGGGGCTCTGGTATCGGCGGGGGCGGATTTTCTGGCGGTGGTGGGGGCGGTGTGGGCGCATGAGGCGGGGCCGGGTGCGGGGGTTGCGGCGATGCTTCGGGCGATGGCGTGAGTTTGGCGGCGCGCGGACGCCCTTGCAGGATGAGGGCGGCGCGCGGGCGCCTTGGCAGGATGAGGGCGGCGGGGGGTTTGACGCCGAGGGCGTGGCAGAGCGGGCGAAGGACGCGACCCAGCGCCGGGTTGGCTTCGATCAGGGCGAGAAACTCACGCTCGGCCATGAGGTGGCGCAGGGTTTCGGCGGGGCGGCTGATCGGGTCCGGGTCGGTGGCGGTGCCGGGGTAGAGGCGGTGCAGCCAGTTGAAATTGCGGGGCAGGACGTAGGCGGGTTTGGGGCGCGGCGCGGTCGGGCGGGGTTTGCGCTTGCGCAGGGGACCGTAGTTCGCGATTTTCATGATGAGGGTGCAGAGGCGTTCGATGCGGGCCCGGGCGAGGAGGGTGATGATGGCGGGCAGGCGGAAGGGTTCGGCTTTCTCCTGTCTGATCAGGAGGCTGTCGATCCAGTAATTGAGCCAGCCAAAATAGTCGATGAGGGTTTCGCCCGGGGTTCGCATGGCGGCATAGGACCACAGACCCAGGGGGGTGAGAAAGGGGGATGGCGGGTTCGGTGAAGATTTCGTGCGGGGGGTCCGGCGCACAAAAAATTGTCTCGCGCGGCGGGATGTTGGTATAGGGGATTTGAAACGGGAGGGTTTTGATGGCTCAGGGTGATCGGGAGATACGAGACAGGATTTTGTCGGGATCGGTTGGACAATGAAGCGGATTTTCGATTGTTTCACATTTTTCAACGAACTCGATCTGCTCGAAATCCGGCTGGATGAGGAATATGAGCATGTCGATCATTTCGTCATCTGCGAATCCCGCCAGACGTTTCAAGGCGATCCCAAGCCGCTGCATTTCGAGGAAAACAAGGCGCGGTTTTCGCGCTATCTTTCGAAGATCACGCATCTGGTAATCGACCAGTTTCCCGAGACCGAGAATGTCTGGGATCGGGAGCATTATCAGCGCAATTATTTGCGGAATGGCTTTCTCGCCGCCGATCCGGACGACATGATTATCATTACGGATGCGGATGAGATTATCTCGCGGAAAGCGCTTAAAATTCTGCGCCACATTGGCGGGTTCGTGCAACTCGATATGCCGATGTATCAATATTATCTGAATTTGCAGGCCCAGCCGAGCGGTTGGACCAAGCCGTTCGCGTTTTCCCGGCATCTTCTCGACGAGTTGCCTGATTTCAATTTCCCCCGGACAAATCAGGACGAGGTTTTCGCGAAATTCGGCGAGAAAGCGATCAAGCTCGATGAAGCGGGGTGGCATTTCACCTATCTCGGTGGGGCCGACCAGATCAGGACGAAACTCGGCGCGTTTTCACATACCGATGGCTGGCACGAATACATGCGCACGCCCGGTGCGGTCGAACGGCATGTCCAGATCGGCTATGTGGTAGGAAATTTCTGGCATTTAGCGCGATATGTGCCGATCGACCACAGTTTTCCAGAAAGTATATTTAATAATCAGAGGTTGTTTGAGACTAAACATTACGTAAAAAATATCTATCAGGCTATTTTTGAAATACAAAATATTTATAGGAATTTCGAACATAATTATAAAAAGGAGCGTATTCTTGTTAAAGAATATAAAGATAAATACTTACAGGTTCTAAATCAGTTTGGAATAAAGCCGTTCCCGGAAGAAACAGGTATTATGACCGGCGCCGTTCCGCCAATTTGATGTGAGAATATATAATGAATTCTTTTGATCTTAATAAAACATGTATTATTTCAAACAACTGTTGGGGGAGTGGGTTTTATAAAGATCAAAATGTCAGATATAACACTCCATTTGTTGGCCTCTATATGCAGGCCGATGATTACATAGATTTTTTGAGTAATTTTCGAAAAAATTTGACGATGCCAATATCAATGTCCTTCGCGTCACGTTATGGTTCAATGCCCTTTCCAGTTGGTCGCATATCGGATTCCATAGAAATATTGTTCATGCATTACCAATCTTGTGACGAAGCGTATGATAAATGGAGCCGTCGAGTAGCGCGGGTTCCAAATGATGACGAAAATTTGCTTATAAAAATATGTGATCGAGACGGCTTTACCGATGAACATATTCCGAGGTTCGAGCGTCTCGATTTTTCGTATAAAGTGGGATTTCTTAAAAAAGGGCGATTTTCCATTTTTGACAAAAATATTTTTCACGAAATCGACGTGAACAATAATGAAGATTGCTGCCCTAGTGGAACAGAACTATTTGAAATAACAAAATATTATTTTAGAGAAAACGCATAATACACTATTTATTCCATTTACATAATGATTTTTCTAAAAGCGAGTGATGCTTTAGTGCTTACAATATATAAGTGATCTAAACTGATGTACCGAAACCATGAAAGAAAACAAGAATGATCCCGAAAAAACTGCACTTCATAACGGGTTTGAAATCCGATTTTGGCGGCAAGCCGTTCGGTTTCGTACATTACATGGCAATCAAGTCTGCTATGGAACTAAATCAGGGATTTCAGGTTTATATTTATTATAAATATGAGCCATCTGGTCCATATTGGGATCTGATTAGATCACGCGTGACTGAAGTGGTTGTCGAACCGCCAGAATCTATATTTGGCAATCGAATTGAGCACTTTGCTCACAAAGCAGATATTCTTCGCCTTGAAATTCTCATCCGCGAGGGTGGCGTATATCTGGATATGGATACGATCTGTAATCAGCCTTTCGAAACAGTATTCAACGGAAAGGTTGTTATGGGAATAGAGGGTTTTCAACTTGGTTATGATAGATGGAACGCGGGCGATCGCCTAGGTTTATGTAACGCTTTGATAATTACGCCCGCCGGGGCTGAATTTCTAACCGCATTTATTCATGAGGGCGTTTCATTCAATTCTTCTACAATTAGCTATGCAACCTGACGTCGTGGGCGCGTGACGACTCACCGGCCGCTCTGGGCTGGTTTTGGTGAGCTTGGCGATGTGTCGGCGCTGGAGTTGGATGAGATCGGGACCGGTCGGGGCAACCGCCCCTGGGCTCAGACCAGTAACCTGGGCAGTCTGGCCAGAGCGTAGCGGAGAATGACCTGATCCGGCATCGATCGCGGCAGATGCAGGCGAATTGATTTCTTCAATGTCTCGACCTGGACGGCGAGTTTGATCAGGCGTAGCCGCAAGGTATCGAACTGGATACCACGCCAGCGTGAGCGACGCGGCATCAGGGAACGAAAACTCCACATCAGCCAATATGCACCGATATGCAGGAACAGGCGCATCTGGTTGGCGCTGGCCCGCGAGCATGAGGTGCGGTCGGCCGCGAGATGGGTCTTCCACGCCTTGATGTGATTTTCAGCCTGGCCGCGCGCGCAGTAGATGTTTTGATACAGGGTGCGTGGCGATCCAGCCTTCAGGTTGGTGACGATAAAGCGGGTATCGACCCCCATCGGTCCGGCCTCGACGCGCGCGATGATCCGCTCGACGCGATCCCAGCTTGCCGCACCATCATGGAACTCCTTGAACCTCCGGACTTTCTCGCCCGGTGTCTGTTCCGCTCGGGCCGCGGTGCTGGCCTCCAGAGCGATGACGTGTTTGCGCAGCGTCGATGTCGGCGCAACACCGAAGATGTAACTCAGGTCGCGCGCGCGACAGAAACGCAGCACTTCCGGCGTGCAGTAGTGGGAATCGCCGCGCAGCATGATCGCGGTGCGCGGCCAGTGGCTGCGGATGGCATCGATCAGGCGGCGCAGCCATTTGACGATCTGGCTCCCTTTCGGTCGGCAGGCGGGGCGCAGCACGGCGGCGATCATACGACCGTCACCATCGAACACCACGATCGGCTGGAAACCGTATTCATCGTGATGCGCGTTGAACAAACAGAGTTGCTGTGCGCCGTGGACGGCATCGAAGGTATCGTCGATGTCGAGCACGATGCTGTTGGGCACGCTGCGGAAACTCGCGCAATAATGCTCGACCATCGCCATGCCCATGCGCAGCAGCGCGCGGGGTCCGGGCAGGTTCTCAGTGCGCGAGATCGTTGCCTGCGAGCACAAATCCCCCGCCTCGGGCAGGCGCTCCATCGCGAGCTTGAAGATCGGATCGCGGCGCAACCTGTCAGCGTCGTTGCCATCCTCGTAGCCGGCCGCGATCATCAGCATGCGAAAGCGGATGATCTCGTCGAGCCCATGGACCACACGGCCGGGCGCACGAGGATCATCGATGCATGCGGCCAAACGACTTGCGATGCCGAGCCGTTGCTCGATGGCGCGTAACCCCAGCAACCCCCCGTCGGAGGAAAGCAGATCGCCGTCGAACCGGGCTTCGATCGACTTGCCGGCGACAGGTGACAGACCAGGGAGAATTGGGGTATTTGCAACCGAGGCGAGCATGGCGTTCCGTCGTGGTGAAGTTTTGTCTCGATAACAAATTCTTACACCGAATCAACGGTTTATGCTATGCTCGCCGACCTTCATGCATAATGCGGGCTAACTAAATGGCTCGCGTCCTATACGGATTTTGATGGGGCTGATTGGAATAAGCACTCTGTTTTCAGACCGGCTGCTCTTGCAAGGGAATTTCCAAATCTCATCAGCGTTGAGCCTCCTGAGAGATTTTTCTGGCCTATGTGGACTGACGACGGTATTCGTTCACTATTCGTTGAGACGCACGAATTTCCCGAGGCGGTGTCGATCCATTTGTGGGAAAGTGTATCGTGGCCCCACATTGAGCACTTGAATTATAACGTAATCATGCGGGATGACACATCGTACAACCTTATTGCGCGAAGATTTGTTGGATCGGATGCCGAGGCACTGAAAGAAATTGCGGAGTCTGTTGGCGCATCATCGTCATTTGAAAACGTAATAGAAGCTAGTAGAGCTCAGTTTGAGGCAATCTACGAACGCAAGATTTGGGGTGAGGGGAGTGGCGTTGGTTCTTCCTACGATGTTTCCAAACCATATATCGACTTTCTGACGTCATTTATCTCCTTGAATGAAATCAAGTCAGTTGTTGATTTCGGTTGTGGTGATTGGCAATTCTCACAATACATAGATTGGAGTGGTATTAAATATCTTGGGTTCGACGTTGTTAGAACTGTTGTTCAACAAAACAATGAAAAATACTCTGAAGATAATATATCTTTTAGAGAATTCAGAAATTTTGATGAGGTTCCGTCTGTTGACCTGATAGTTGCAAAGGAAGTGTTGCAGCATTTGCCGAACGTCAATGTTGTCGAGTATATCGGTCATCTTCGGGAAAAGTGTCGCTTTCTCTTATTAACTAATGACGAAACACCAACCGAACTTATTAACACTGAAATCGGCCCGGGGGGTTGGCGTTCATTGAGGCTTGATCGTGAACCGTTCACACTCAATGGTGCCTATGTCTTTTCTTACAGAAGCGTTCGAGAGGGACTTATTAAATCTACCTATTTGATCCGGGGTAGTTTGGCCTAGAAGTTTTCGGGCCGATTGCACGAGAGGGGAGCAAGAGTTTTTTGGTTCTTTTTTGCAAAAAAGAACTGCTTCCCTGTCGCTTTCTGTCTCGTTCCAGACTGGATTGCGTCGCTGCGCTCGCAATGACGTGGTGGGGGTGGTGCGTTGGGGCCGGGGGTGGTTGGCCGGTTGTCGGGGGGTGGTGATTGGGTCAGCGGGGTTTTTTGGGGCGGCGGTAGCTGATTGAGGTGGGGTCGTTGACGGCGGGGATTTCCCATTCGTGGGGGAGGGATTTGGGGTCGAGCCAGCGGCTGCGTTTGAGGGCGCGGTGCATCAGGTAGACGAAGGGGCTGATGAGGACGAGGAGGAGGATGTTTGATACGGCAAGGCCGTTTCGGATGTCGTTGTAATAAAAAGTCTGGAAGATGCTGATTATCCAATTAAGACCATACACTATGTATGTTAACTGGCAGAATCGTACAAATAGTTTGATAAAGAAAAGTCGTCCTGACCTCAAAGAATATAATACAGCCATCATTACGGGAACGGCGATGAATAAAAAAGGTTCGCCATATACAAATAACTGGTTAGATTTATTTATATAAACCAAGTAGTTTACGAGCAATCCCTCCATTGACAGGGCGAATACGCCGACCGCCGCGCTTGCATATCTTGCATTTTCCGGGATACCGCCGGGGCGATTGCCGGGTCTTTCCAGATATTGGAGCGCTTTTTTGTGGGCTTTCATGGTTATTGGGGGTTCCGGGTCCGGGATGCTGATTGCGCTTGAATGAGGGGCTGTCGTTGTCGTTAGCATGAGCTGAGTTAGAATCGGGCGTCGGCAGGATGCCTGTGGGGGTGGATGATCGGCTCAACATCCGGGAGCAAGAGTTTTTTGGTTCTTTTTTGCAAAAAAGAACTGCTTTTTAGCCTTTTTCGAGATTGATTGCTTCGCTGGGTTCCCGATGACGTGATAGGGGCGGTGGGGTGGTTTGGTTCAAGGGAGGCGGTGGATGGCGGTGTTGCGGCGGGTTGCGCCCTGGTTGTGGATGTTGGGGATGTTCACGGCGTATGGGCTGTTTGGGTATGGGGCGCTGACGGATCGGGGGCCGTTTGCGTTTGTGACGAATTGGCAGATCGATCTGTTCGGCTCGGCTTCGCCCATTGTGGGGATGATGGGTGGGGCGGTGGTGGTTTTCACGTTGGTGCCGTGGGTGTTGCGGCGGTGGGCGGCGCGGGGTGGACGGTTTGCGCCGGGGCCGGATGTTATCCGGATGATTTCGGCGCAGGGGCCGGATGCGGGCGGTTATGTGATGACTCCTGCGAGGCGGGTGCGTGTGGGGCGGATCATTATGGGGGCTGGGATCGCGGTCGGGGTTTTGGGGCTGGCGGTGACGTTCGGGGTGCGGGCGTATGCCGACCGGAATGCGGGGGAGCGGTTGCCGGTGGTGGTGTTGGGGGATCATCGGCCTGGCGTGCCGGGTTGGACGCACTGGGTCGAGGTGAAGGGGGCGGTGCCGTTGCGGGGCGGGGTGTTCGAGCATGTCTACAGCATTCGGAACTCGCGGTACCACGATTTCTATACGCCGCTGGTGAGTGGCGGGTTCGAGCCGTCACAGCGGATTTATCTGGTCGAGGAGGATAATGGGCGGGATGCGTACCGGCGGTTCGGGGCGCATTCGGGTTCGGCGGCGCCGATGCGGGGGTATGTGGATGTAGGGGGGATGACGCCGTGGATTGCGCGGATGTATCGCCAGCACGGGTATCGGGTGGGGGCGTGGACGGATGTGTTGGAGCGGAGCCGGATCGGGGATCGGGTTCCGGCGGAGACGGGGATGACGATTGATTGGAGAATCACGATGACGGTGGTGATGTCCGGATTTTTTACGTTGTTCGGGTTTGCGATGCTGGTGGCGGGGCGCAGGGGGTTGGCGCGGGAGCGATAAGAGTTTTTTGGTTCTTTTTTGCAAAAAAGAACGGCTTGCTTGTTTCGGTGATTTCGGTGCGGCGTAAGGCGGGGGGGCACGGGGTCGCGACGATGTTACTGAGGGATACATAAAAATGCCGCAATTTCAGGGGATTATGACGAAATAATCAGAAATATTCATTGATTTCTTAACGTGGCGTTCACCGTATAGTGTGCGATGCAGCGAAATGATCGGGCTCGGATCGGTGCGGTTTGTGCTGACGGGACGAGGAAGGGAAGCTGGTTGGGTATGGATGGGATTTTGGGCGGGATGGTTGGGCGTGGCGGTTGGGAGAGCCGGGTATCGGGGTTCGATCCCGGGTTTCGGCGCGGGCTACGTTCGGCGATCGGGTGCCGGGGGGTTGGGCTGCATAGCGGGTTGCCGGTAACGATGCGGCTGGTGCCGGTTGCGCCGGGGGATGGGATTTCGTTCTGCCGGGTCGATTTGCCGGGGGCGCCGGTTGTGGCGGCGCGGCATGATTTCGTGGCGGATACGCGGATGTGCACGGTGGTGGCCGATCCGGCGCGGGCGGAGGTTCGGGTTGGGACGGTCGAGCATGTGATGGCGGCGCTGGCGGGTTTGGGCGTCGATGATGCGATGATCGAGGTGGATGGGGCTGAGGTGCCGATTCTGGACGGGTCGGCGGCGGAGTTTGCGTTTCTGGTGCAGTGTGCCGGGATTGTGGAGAGTGCGGTGCCGCGCTGTGCGATCGAGGTGGTGCGGCCGGTGCGGGTGGTGGATGGCGCGGCGGCGGCGGCTTTGGTGCCGGGGGCGTCGGGCGGGTTCGAGCTGGCGCTGGAGATCGGGTTTGCGGCGGCGGCGATCGGGGTTCAGCATTATGCGATGGCGCTGACGGCGGGGCGGTTCCTGGAGGAACTGGCGCGGGCGCGGACGTTCACGTTTGCCGGCGAGGTCGAGGCGTTGCAGGCGGCGGGGTTGGCGCGGGGCGGGAGCCTGGCGAATGCCGTGGTGGTGGATGGGGATGTGGTGGTCAATCCCGAGGGGTTGCGGTTTCCCGATGAGTTCGTGCGGCACAAGATGCTGGATGTGGTGGGGGATCTGGCGTTGGCGGGGATGCCGGTGATCGGGCGGTTCGAGGGGGTGCGGACCGGGCATCGGGTCAATAACATGCTGCTGCGGGCGTTGTTCGCGGATGCGGCGAATTATCGGGTGGTTGGCGGGGTGAGTGCGCTGGCGGCGGTTGCGTAGGGTTTGGGGGTTGGATTTGGCATGAAAAAACCCGCCCGGGGGACCGGGCGGGTTTTTTGTTGGGGTGAGGGTGGGGTTAGACGCGGTTGCGGTTGCGGCGGCGCAGGATGAGGCCGAGGCCGATCAGGCCGGTGCCGAGGAGGGCGAGGGAGCCGGGTTCGGGGACGTTCACGGTGCCGGGGACGACGAAGACGCGGTCGACGAGGATGTCCTTGGCGGTGACGCCATCACCGGTGAAGGAGAAATCGACGGTGTAGTTGCCAGCGGTGGCGATGGTGGTGGTGCCGGCGATGGTGACCCAGGTGTTGGTGCCGTAGGTGGAGCCGATCGCAGAAACCGTGGTGGAGGCGAGAAGGCTGGTGCCGAGGACGCTGCCGGAGAAGGAGGCGTCGTTCGGATTGGCGTAGCCGTTGGCGGGGACGTAGACGTCGAAGCCGATGCTGTAGGTGCCAGCCGAATTGATGGCGATGGTTTGAGCAAGGGTTTCTGTGCCGGTATCGGTCGAGAAGTAGGCGGCGTAGCCGCTGCTGGCCTCAGGGCTGCCAGTGGTGAGGTTATCGTTCGCGACGGCTTGGCCGTAAGCGCCCTGGGGGTAGCTGCGAGCGACGTTGTCGGTCGCGATAACCTGCTCGTTACTGTTGACCGGCGGAACGGTCCCGAGGTTCCAGTCGGTGAAATCGGTGGTGGCGAACGTGCCGTTCTGGACGAGGTTGATGGCGCCCGCGTGGGCGGTGCCGGCGGCGAGGAGAGTGGCGGCGAGGGCGATGCCGGCGAGGGTTGCGGTGCGGAACGACATTGTATTCTCCAAAAGTAGATCGAGACGTGGTCAGCGAACGTGCTGCTCTGGATCTCCTTAAGCAGGAATCATGCCAATACTGCCGAATGGCGGAATTGTTGGGGTATTGCGATGAACGGGAACGGCTCTGTTGTCGGGGTGTAAAGAATCCTGACAGAGCGGTAAATTCAATACTTGAGAAAGTCTTGTGATATGAAAATGAATATCAAAAACTACAATAATCAATCATAAAATGGACGAGAGGCCGAGGGGGTCGCGGAGGGCGGCGAGGAGGGAGTCGGCCTGGGATTCGGCGGAGGATTCGGGGGTGCGGAGGTGGAATTCGGGGGATTCGGGGGGTTCGTAGGGGGAGTCGATGCCGGTGAAGTTGCGGATTTCGCCGGCGTCGGCGCGGCGGTAGAGGCCTTTGGGGTCGCGCTGGCGGCAGATGTCGATCGGGGTGTCGACATAGACTTCGTGGAACAGGCCGGGTTCGAGGAGTTCGCGGGCCATGCGGCGTTCGGCGCGGAAGGGGGAGATGAAGCTGACCAGGACGATCAGCCCGGCATCGGCGAACAGGCGGGCGACCTCGGCGACGCGGCGGATGTTTTCCACCCGATCGGCGTCGGTGAAGCCGAGGTCGCGGTTGAGGCCGTGGCGGATGTTGTCGCCGTCGAGCAGGTAGGTGTGGGCACCGAGGAGGTGGAGTTTGGTTTCGAGCAGATTGGCGATGGTGGATTTGCCGGAGCCGGACAGGCCGGTGAACCAGAGCACGGCGGGGCGGTGGCGGTTGCGGGCTTCGCGGGCGGGGCGGTCGATGGTGAGGGCCTGGGTGTGGATGTTGCTGGCGCGGCGGAGGGCGTGGCGGATCATGCCGGCGGCGACGGTTTCGTTGGTGATGCGGTCGATCAGGATGAAGGCGCCGGTGCGGCGGTTGGCCTGGTAGGAATCGAAGGCGACCGGGGCGGCGAGGGCGAGGTTGACCAGCGCGACCTCGTTGAGGGCGAGATTGTCGGCGGCGAGTTCGTCGAAATTGTTGACGTTGATTTTATGGCGGATTTTCGAGACGGCGCCGGAGATGGTGGTGGTGCCCAGGCGCACGACGTAGGGGCGGCCGGGCAGGAGCGGGGCGGCGCTCATCCAGACCAGATCGGCGGCGAACTGGTCCGCGACGTCGGGGCGCGAGGCGGGCGGGGTGAGGAGGTCGCCACGCGAGATGTCGATATTGTCGGCCAGGGTGAGGGTGATCGCCATGCCGGCGGTGGCGCGCGGGAGATCGCCGTCGGCGGTGACGATGCGGGCGATGGTGCTGGTGCGGCCGGAATTGGCGACGGTCACCGGATCGCCGGGGCTGATGCTGCCGGCGGCGATGGTGCCGGCGTAGCCGCGAAAGGTGGCATCCGGGCGGTTGACCCATTGGACCGGGAAGCGGAAGGCGGCTTCGGTGGCGGCGGCGGGTTCGATGGTTTCGAGATGTTCGAGCAGGGTGGGGCCGGAATACCACGGCATCGCGGCGCTGCGGTGGACGACATTGTCGCCGTGGCGGGCCGAGAGCGGGATGGCGGTGATGGTGGTGAAGTGAAAGCGGGCGGCGAGGGTTTCGAACTCGCGCGCGATTTCGGTGAAACGGGATTGGTCGTGGTGGATCAGGTCGATCTTGTTCACCGCGAGGACGATGTGGCGGATGCCGAGCAGGTCGGCGATGAAGGCGTGGCGGCGGGTCTGGGTGAGCAGGCCCTGCGTCGCATCGACCAGCAGGATGGCGAGTTGGGCGGTCGAGGCGCCGGTTGCCATGTTGCGGGTGTATTGTTCGTGGCCGGGCGTGTCGGCGATGATGAATTTGCGGCGCGGGGTGGCCATGAAGCGATAGGCGACATCGATGGTGATGCCCTGTTCGCGCTCGGCCTCCAGACCGTCGACCAGGAGGGCGTAGTCGATATTGGCGCCGTCGGTGCCGAATTTTTTCGAATCGGCTTCGAGGGCGGCGCGCTGATCGTCCGGGATATTGTCGGTATCGAACAGGAGGCGGCCGATCAGGGTGGATTTGCCGTCATCGACCGAGCCGCAGGTGAGCAGGCGGAGCAGGGTGCGCGGGGCGGTGGGGGCGATTACGTTCATCAGAAATATCCGTCGCGTTTTTTCTTTTCCATCGCCGCGGAATCGTCATGGTCGATCAGGCGGCCCTGGCGTTCGGAGAGGCGCGAGGCGCTCATTTCGGCGATGATCGCGGCGAGGGTGGCGGCATCGGACTCCATGGCGGCGGTGAGCGGGTAGCAGCCGAGGGTGCGGAAGCGGATGCGACGCAATGCGGGGGTTTCGCCGGGGGAAAGGGGCAGGCGGTCGTCGTCGACCATGATCAATTGGCCGTTACGGACCACGACCGGGCGTTCGGCGGCGAAATAAAGCGGCACGACCGGAATGTTTTCCTGCTCGATATAGGCCCAGATATCCGCCTCGGTCCAGTTCGAGAGCGGGAACACCCGCATGGTCTGGCCGGGGGCGAGGCTGGTGTTGAACAGGTTCCATAATTCGGGGCGCTGGGCCTTGGGGTCCCAGCCATGGCCTTCGGTGCGGACCGAGAAGATCCGTTCTTTGGCGCGGGATTTTTCCTCGTCGCGCCGGGCGCCGCCGAATGCCGCATCGAATTTCAGCTCGTCGAGTGCTGCTTTCAGCGTGTCGGTTTTCATGATTTTGGTGTAGGTCGAGGCGCCGTGATCGAACGGGTTGATGCCGCTGGCGGCGGCTTCGGCATTGGTGCGGACGATGAGGTGAAGTCCGAGACGGGCGACGGTTTCGTCGCGGAAGCGGATCATTTCGCGGAACTTCCAGCCGGTATCGACATGAAGCAGCGGAAAAGGCGGTTTGGCGGGGTAGAACGCCTTGAGGGCGAGGTGCAGCATCACCGAACTGTCCTTGCCGATCGAATAGAGCATCACCGGATTACGGAAACCGGCGACGGTTTCGCGGATGATTTCGATGCTTTCGGCTTCGAGGGCGGCGAGATCGGCGCTGCGCGCGGGGGCGAGCGTGTCCGCGGGCAAAATTGTGGCGGAGGTCATGCGTGGGGTCCCGACTGCGTCATGCTGCGGCGTTGTGAGCGAAAACGCCCCCGGCCTGCAAGGGCCGGAGGCGTTTTTGGTGGATAATGGTCACCGGGCGGCATCGCCGGAGGATGGAATTCCCCGGCGATGCCACTGCGGAGCGGGTTATTTTTTCGCGCCGTCCTTGGGCAGCGGGATCGCGACGAAGATCGACTGACCGTCGCGCATGATCCGCACCGCGACCGCCTTGGCGTGTTTGGACTTGGCGGCATCGATCGCGGAGACCGCCTGATTGGGGTCGGTCACGGTGGCGCTGCCGATGCCGACAATGACATCGCCATCGCGCAGACCGGCCTGATCGGCCGGGGAGTCGGCGGTGACATGGGTGATCACGGCACCCTGAACGTCGCTCGGGATGCCGAGCTGCTGGTGCAGGGCCGGGGTGAGCTGCGAGAGGCTGAGACCGAGATCGGCCTTGCTGGTGTTCGAGGTCGAGTTATGCGGGGCATTGGGGTTGAAGGCCGCCTCGGCGTTTTTCGGGAATTTTTCGACCTGGATCGCAGCGGTCTTTTCATGGCCGTCGCGGATGTAGGTGACGTGGACGTCCTGACCCGGCTTGACCTCGGACACTTCGAGGGCAAGGTCGCGCACGGTGTGGACGGTTTTGCCATCGACCTTGGTGATCACGTCGCCTGCCTTGAGTCCGGCCTTGGCGGCGGGGCCGTTCGGCACGGTCTCGGCGATCAGGGCGCCGTTGGCATGACCGTCATGGCTCGGCAGGTTCATCGCCGCCGCCATTTCGGGACTGATTTCCTGAATCTGGACGCCGATGAAGCCGCGCGTGACGTGATGGTACTTGATCAGTTCGGTGGTGATGCGCTTGACCATATCCGACGGGATCGAGAAGCCGATGCCGACCGAGCCGCCGGTCGGGGTGAGGATCGCGGTGTTGACGCCGATCACCTCGCCCTTCTGGTTGAGCAGCGGCCCGCCGGAATTGCCCTCGTTGATCGGGGCGTCGACCTGGATGAAACTATCGTACTGACCATCGCCGATGTCGCGCCCGAGGGCGGAGACCACGCCGGTGGTGACGGTTTCGGCAAGACCGAACGGATTGCCGATCGCGATGACCCACTGGCCGGGGGTGACGTTGGCCGAGTCGCCGAGTTCGAGATAGGGGAAGGGCTTCGCGCGGTCGACCTTCAGCACGGCGAGATCGGTGCTCGGGTCGGTGCCGACGATGGTGGCGGGCAGGCGTTCACCATCCGAAAGGGTGACGAAAATCGACTTGGCGTTTTTGACGACGTGGTTGTTGGTGACCAGATAGCCCTTGGAGCTGATGAAGAAACCCGATCCCTTGGCTTCGACCGCCTGTGGCTGCTGCTGCTGCGGGAACGGGAAGGGGAACGGCATGCCGTTCATGCCGGGCGGCTGATGCTGGGCGACGTTGTGGACCTTGAGGTGCACCGTGACCGAAACCACGGCGGGCTTCACGATTTTCACCAGCGGGGCGAAGCTCTGGATGGGCTTGAAATCCTGCTGGACCTTCGCCGTCGCGTTCAGGGACTGATCGTCGGCGAAGGCGGGATGCAGCGAAATCATCGCCAGGGAGGTTCCGGCGAGGAGCACGGCGGCGAAGGTCGCGATCCGTTGCGGCCGGCGTCGTGCGAGTTGGGGTGTCATTCAGATTTTCCTTCATGGTTCGCCGACGATGTATCGGCCGTGTCGTGTCGCTGAACAATCGAGCCCGTCGTCAGACGGTTGGTATGGATGGTAAGGTTATTATCATTTCAAACGCCGGACGGGAGCCCCTATGGTCTGATTTCGAAACGGTTCGATCGCCATGCGTGCGATATAGGTGGAATTCTAAACGCGGGCAGGCCGCGCAGATGAAACTCGTTTCATCCGCGCACGTCGACAAGGACCAGTTCGGTTTCCGAAGGGCCGGCCTCGATCACGATTGCGCGCTCGTTGCTGATTGCGAGTCCGTCGCGCGGTTCGGCATGCACCGGATCGCCAACCCCGGAGGCAGACGCAACCGTGAATGAACCGACCGGCGCGACCAGATAGGCGGCGCGGCCCTCGGCGATCTGGTAGGTCGCGCGTTCGCCCGGCGCCAGACGCGCGGCCAGCACCGCGGCATCGGCATAGAGCGGCAACGCGCCGGCCTCGGCATCCCCCGGACGGCCCCCGGCAAGAATGTGCAGCCCCGATGACGTCGCACGGGGAAACTCCCGGCTCGCCCAGCCCGGCGCAACGCCGGTGCGGTCCGGCATGATCCAGATCTGGAACAGACGGGTCGCCTCGTCCTCCTCGTTATACTCGGCATGGGTGATCCCGGTGCCGGCATGCATCACCTGCACGTCGCCCGCACGGGTGATGCCGTGATTGCCCAGATTGTCCTTATGGGTGATCGCGCCCTGCCGGATGAAGGTGATGATCTCCATGTCCCGATGAGGATGCGGATCGAAACCGGTATGCGGGGCAATCTCGTCGTCATTCCAGACCCGCAACGCACCCCAGCCCATGCGCGAGCGATCATGATAATTACCGAAACTGAAATGATGATGCGCGTTGAGCCACTCGTTGCGGAAACTGCCGATGGTGGCGAAGGGACGTAATTCGATCATGGGAGACCTCCAGCGTTGTGCGGGTTTGCGGGGACGGCAAGGCGAAGCGAGGCAAAGACAGGCAAGGTCTTCTTTTTTGAAAAAAAGAAGCAAAAAACTTTTTTGATCTGAGGCAGGGGCGGTGGGGACGGCACGGGCACAGGGAAACACTGTCTTGAATGAGACGTGGCAGGATCGCCGGGTTGGGCCGTGGGCGGCGGTTCCGGCACGCGCCAGACGAATCAGAGTTTTTTGCTTCTTTTTTGCAAAAAAGAAGCGCTTGTCTTTGCCTTAACTTCCCGATCTCCTCGCTCCAAATCATTCGATATCGAACAATATAGGATGTCGGGCCGGAAGTTCAATCGGGGGTCGCGGCGGCGGTTCCGAGCTGACGGAGGAGGGTGCCGAGGCTGGCGAGGTCTTTGGCGGTGAGGCCGGACATGGCGGCGGCGATGTCGCGGGCGTGGCTGGGGAAGATGGTCTGGATGAAGGTTTGGCCCTGGGGGGTGAGGACGACGCGGACGCTGCGGCGGTCTTCGGGGCAGGCGACGCGTTCGACCAGGCTGCGTTTGACCAGTTTGTCGATCACGTCGGTGAGGTTGCCGGGGCTGGTGAGGATTTTGCGCGAGAGATCGCGCTGGGTGAGCGGGCCGAGGTGGAGCAGGGCTTCGAGGACGCCGAGTTGGGTGTGGGTGAGGCCGGCGGCGGCGAGGCGGGGGGCGGTGCGGGCGCTGACGGCGTGGGTGGCGCGCATCAGTTTGACGTAGGTGCGGATGGCGGCTTCGGTGGCTTCATCATCGACGCCGAACATGGCCGGGTCAGCGGTTCATCAGCACGGCGATGCTGGCGTGTTCGAGGACGTGGCGGGTGACGCCGCCGAGGATGAGCTGGCGGAGACGGGAATGGGAATAGGCTCCCATGGCGAGCAGGTCGGCTCCGTAATCGGTGACGGCGGCGAGCAGGCCGGCGCCGGCGTTGCGGTCGATCGCGCGGAATTCGGTGGCGTCGGCGGTGATGCCGTGGAGTTCGAGGAAGTCGGCGAGCTGGGCGGCATCGGGGCCTTGGCGCTGGTAGTCCGGCGAGTGGAAGATGCGGATTGCGGTGGCATCGGCGAGCCAGGGCAGGACCGAGGCGACGGCGGAGGCGCTTTCGGCGGTGCCGTTCCAGGCGATGGCGATGCGGGTGCCGAGGGTGGCGGGGATGCCGACCGGGGCGATCAGAGCGGGGCGGCCGGAATCGAACAGCACGGCGTGGAGTGCGTCGGCGGAGGCGACTTCCTCGGCGGATTTGGGGTGGGGGACCACGATGAGATCGGACAGGCGGGCTTCCCCGGCGACGAGTTCCTCCTCGCGCCCGACGATGGAGGAGAAACGGGCGGAGGCGGCGCGGACGGCACCGGATTCGGCGCGGAGCGGGGCGCCGACGGCGATGTTGCGGGCGGTGGTTTGCGTGGTGAACAGAGCGAGCAGGGCGCTGGCCTCGGTGTTGCCCTCCTTTTCGGTGCTCGCCATCATTTCCTCGATCATGGCGCCCGAGAGGCCTTCGCCGGCGAGGGGGGCGACGTCGCGCGTGTCGGTGCGGACGTGCAGCGCGTGGAGGTGGGCGCACCAGCGTTCGGCGAGCATCAGGGCGGTGGTCAGCGCGCCGGGGGCGGAGGCGATGCCGGCGAGGGGGAGCAGGATTTTACGGATCGCCATGGGTGTGGTCCCTATGATGAACGCGGGGGTCGGTACGGGGTCAGTACATTGATGAAAGCACGGTGCGCAGCCGTTTCAACTCCTCCAGGGCGCGGCCTGTCCCGAGGGCGACGCATTGCAGCGGGTCTTCGGCGACCACGACGGGCAGGCCGGTCGCTTCGCGCAGGACATCGTCGAGCCGGTTGAGCAGGGCGCCGCCGCCGGTCAGGACGATGCCTTTATCGACGATGTCGCCCGCGAGTTCGGGCGGGGTGTTTTCCAGCGCGACCTTGACGGTTTCGACGATCTGGCTGACCGGTTCGGCGAGGCTTTCGGCGATCTGGGCCTGGCTGACCCGGACTTCGCGCGGGACGCCGTTGATCAGGTCGCGGCCTTTGACTTCGCGCCAGACGCCGGGGCCGGTGGGGTCGGCCCAGGCGGCGCCGATTTCGAGTTTGATTTTTTCCGCCGAGGATTCGCCGATCAGGAGGTTATGGTTGCGGCGGATGTAGGAGATGATCGCGTCGTCCATTTTATCGCCGCCGACGCGGACCGAGCGGGCGTAGACGATGCCGCCGAGGGAGATCACCGCGACTTCGGTGGTGCCGCCGCCGATATCGACCACCATGGAGCCCGAGGGTTCGGTGACCGGCAGGCCCGCGCCGATCGCGGCGGCCATGGGTTCCTCGATAAGCAGGACCTTGCGCGCACCGGCGCTTTCGGCGGATTCCTGGATGGCGCGGCGTTCGACCGCGGTGGAGCCGGAGGGGACGCAGACGATGATGAGCGGCGAGGCGCCCCATTTGCGGTTGTGGACCTTGCGGATGAAATGCTTGATCATTTCCTCTGCGACTTCGAAATCGGCGATGACACCGTCGCGCAGGGGGCGGATGGCCTGGATGTTGCCGGGGGTGCGGCCGAGCATGTGCTTGGCTTCTTCGCCGACCGCGAGGACCTGCTTGCGGCCCTTGATGTCGGCGATGGCGACGACGGAGGGTTCATCGAGCACGATGCCGCGCCCCTTGACGTAGACGAGGGTGTTGGCGGTGCCGAGGTCGATGGCCATGTCGGCAGACATGAGCCCGAGGAGGCGAGAGAACATGAAACCCTTTCCGCAAAGCGTCAGCCTGGCACCGGGGCGCCGGTGTGGGGCGGTCCTGGTGCGATTGATCATGGAGGGGTTCGATTAGCCTTTGGGCCGGTGCATAACAAGGCCGGAGCATAACAAGGCCGGAGCATAACAAGGCCGGGGGCAGCGGGCCGTAAGGCTTGGTTACGCCGTGCCACGATGTCGACACGGCGCTGCCCTTACATTGCCGACATCAACAGGCCATACTGTTGCAAAGAATGAGACGTTATGAGACCGACTCATTCTGGTCGTTAAACAAGGAGAACAAGTCATGACACGGATTTCGATACGCAAGCTGATGACACCGGTGCTGCTGGCGGGGCTCGCGCTCAGCCTCGCGGCGTGCGGCTATACGCCGGGTTCGCGCGCGCTTTCGGGCGGCGCGATCGGGGCGGGCACCGGGGCGATCCTGGGTGCTGCGACCGGTGGCTCGGCGGCGACGGGTGCGCTGATCGGCGGTGGTATCGGCGCGATCGGTGGTGCGGTGACCAATCCGAACACCATCAACCTCGGCCATGCACCCTGAGCCCCGGCTCGGCACGTAATAATTAAAGGGGAGCTTCGGCTCCCCTTTTTTGTGGAATGCGCCTTGTGGTGCGCGCGGATCAGCCGACGATTTCGGTGCCGGCGAAGAAGAAGGCGATTTCCTGGGCGGCGGCTTCGGGGGAGTCTGAGCCGTGGACGGAGTTGGCTTCGATATCCTCGGCGAATTCGGCGCGGATGGTGCCGGGGGCGGCTTTTTTCGGGTCGGTGGCGCCCATGATATCGCGGTTTTTCGCGATGGCGTTTTCACCGGCGAGGACCTGGACGACGACGGGGCCGGAGGTCATGAACTGAACGAGGCCGCCGAAGAACGGGCGGGCCTGATGGGCGCTGTAGAAGGCTTCGGCCTGGGCGCGGGTGAGTTGCACGCGCTTCTGCGCGACGATGCGCAGGCCGGCTTCCTCGAATTTGGCGTTGATCCGCGCGGTCATGTTGCGGCGGGTCGCGTCGGGTTTGATGATCGAGAGCGTGTGTTCGATGGCCATGTCGGGGTCTCTTTTCAGGAGTTCGGTTGGATTGTGTGGTTGCGCGGGGCCATAGCTTTCCCGCGCGGTATGGGCAAGCCCCGCGCTCTGCGATAGCAAGCGCGCATGAGTCTCCTTCGGATAGAAAATCTCTCGTTCAGCATCGCGGGGCGCGCGCTGCTGGAGAATGCGGCGCTGACGATCGATCCGGGTCGCAAGATCGGGTTGATCGGGCGGAATGGCGCGGGCAAGTCGACGTTGCTGAAGCTGATCCTCGGCATTCACACGATGGATGGCGGGACGATCCGGCTCGCGAACCGGGCGCGGATGGGCTCGGTGGCGCAGGAGGCGCCGGCGGGGGATGTCACGCCGATCGAGGTGGTGCTGGCGGCCGATGCCGAGCGGTCGGCGCTGCTGGCGGAGGCGGAGCATGCCGCACCGGAGCGGCTGGGCGAGATCCACGACCGGTTGATCACGATCGATGCGGATAGCGCGGCCGCGCGGGCGGGGGCGATTCTGGCGGGGCTGGGGTTCGACGATCGGGCGCAGAACCAGCCGATGTCGAGCTTTTCCGGCGGATGGCGGATGCGGGTGGCGCTGGCGGCGGCGTTGTTCGCGGCACCTGATCTGTTGCTGCTCGACGAGCCGACCAATCATCTGGATCTCGAAGCGACGTTGTGGCTGGAGACCTGGCTGGCGCGGTTCGGCGGGGCGGTGCTGATGGTCTCGCATGACCGGGATTTACTGGATCGGGCGGTGGACAGTATCGCGCATCTCGATCGGGGGAAGATCACGCTGACGCCGGGCGGGTTTGCCGAGTTCGTGCGGATCAGGACCGAGCGCGCGGAGCAGCAGAACCGGGCGGCGGCGAAGATCGCCGAGCAGCGGGCGCATATGCAGAGCTATGTCGACCGGTTCCGGGCGAAGGCGAGCAAGGCGCGGCAGGCGCAGTCGCGGTTGAAGGCGCTGGCGAAGATGCCGATGATCGATACCATCGTGGAAGACAGCCCGACGCGGTTCAATTTTCCCGAGCCGAAGGAACTCTCGCCGCCGCTATTGTCGCTGGATCGGGTCTCGCTCGGATATGGCGAGCGGGTGGTGCTGTCCGGCGTGTCGCTGCGGATCGACATGGAGGACCGGATCGCGCTGCTGGGGGCGAACGGCAATGGCAAGTCCACGCTGGCGAAGGCGCTGGCGGGGCGGCTGGAGCCGATGAGCGGCAGCAGTTTTCGCACGCGGGGGATCACCGTGGGGTATTTCGCGCAGCATCAGGAGGATGACCTGCATCTTGACGATACCCCGCTGCTGCATCTGGCGCGGGTGTTGCCGAATGCGACGCCGACCCAGGTGCGGGCGCAGGCGGCACGGTTCGGGCTGGATGCGGCGCGGGTGGAAACCAAAGTGGGGCAGCTTTCGGGCGGCGAGAAGGCGCGGCTGCTGCTGGCGCTGGCGACGCGGGATGCGCCGCAGGTGTTGATCCTCGACGAGCCGACCAATCATCTGGATATCGATGCGCGCGAGGCGCTGGTGCGGGCGCTGACCGATTTTCCCGGCGCGGTTATTCTGGTGACGCATGATACGCATCTGATCGATCTGGTCGCGGACCGGCTGATGCTGGTCTCGGGCGGGAAGGTTGAGGCTTACGACGATGATCTGGACGCGTATCGGCGGTTGATCACGCAGAAGACGGCGGGGGGTGGCGAGCGGAAATCTGCCCCGCAGACCCGGGAGGATCGCCGCGCACGGGCTGAGGCGCGCGAGGCGACCGCGCCGTTGCGCAAACGGGGGCGCGACGCCGAGAAGGCGATCAAGGCGCTGGAGGCGGAAAAACGGCAGCTTGAGGCCAAGCTCGCGGATGCGGCTTTCTATGCGCGGGCGAAATCCGAGGAGATCACCGCGATTCAGTTGCGGCTCGGGGTGATCGGGGCGGAGATCGAGGCGGCGGAAGGGGTGTGGCTGGAGGTCGAGGCGGCGCTGGAGGCGGCGGGGTAGCGCTCAGGCGGGGATTGCGGCTTCGATATCCGTTCGGGCGAAGTCCGAGCCGACGAACAGCAGCGGGCAGTGGCGTGATTGGGCGAGTTCGTAGGCGAAGCAATCGCCGAAATTGAGGCCGGCGGGATGGATGCCTTTTCCCCATCGGCCGTAGGCGGATGCGACGCGCTGGGCCGCAGCCAGTGTAACCGGGACGATGATGAAGCCGAATTCGTCGATCAGGCGGGTCATTTCGGCGCCGCACTGGCGGCGTTCCGCGACGATCAGCGCTTCGGCGACGGTGCCCGCTGAAATTGCGATATCCGTTTCGGTGCGGAGTGCGGCGATGCAGGCTGAGGACAACGGTTCGTCCTGGATGATGGCCATCAGCGCCGAGGTATCGACGACGATCAGGCGGGCATTCCGTCGTCACCGTAAAGGAAATCCTGGCTGCGAGCGGCGCCCTGCTCCTGCCTCGCGCGGCTGGAAGCGGATCGGCGGAGGGAGTCGAGGAGTTCGGTACGGAACTCGGCGCTGGGGGAGGATTTGACCGCGACGAGCCGCACGGCGTCATGACCATGCCGGGTCAGGACGATATCGGCTCCTGCTTCGGCCTGGCGGACCAGAGCGGTCAGACGTTTTTTGGCGTCGGAGACCGAGATTTTCATGACGAGAAAATGGTCCATTTGATGGACCATGTCAAATGGCAGGGTAGCGGGCGCGCGGCTGGGGGCCGCGCGCCGTGGGGATCAGAACAACACGCCGCCTTCGAGCAGGAAGTCGGCCTGGTTGCGGCTGCCGCCGTCATTGCCGTAGCCGCGGCTGCCGTTATTGCTGAATTTGGTGAGGTGCATCAGGCCGATATCGCCCCGGACGAACAGGTTCTTGCTCTGCCAGGTGGGCGAGACCGAGACGCCGATACCCTGGGCGCCGGGGTTGATGAACCAGTAATCCGGGCCGTTGGAGCTGAAATATTCACCCCAGGCCCCGATCGAATAAGGGGTTTTGGCGAATGAATAGTCGGCGAACAGGGCCGCACCGAAATTGCTGGAGAATTTGTCGAGGCCGAGTTTATGGTCAACCTTGGCGTAGACGTACTGGACTTCGGGGACGAGGTTCAGATTGCCCATCGTGTAGCTGTAATAGGCGCCGAACATGGTGGAATTGACGTAGTTGGGGCCATAATTGGCGACGAAGGACTGGCTGTAAGGTGTCGCGGCATTGCCGTAGATATTGGCATTCAGCCCGGTGCGGCCGAGATTGGTCGCGGCGAAGACGCTGAGGACGTTGTTGCTGTTGAACGTGTAGGTGCCGAGGGCCTGGAGGAAGTTGAACACGCCGGTGTCGAATCCGTCGCCGAAGGTGACGGTGCCGGAGATCGGGCCATCGGTGTAGGTGGCGCTGATGCCGCGGCTCTGCGAGTTCTCGACATAGAAGATGTCGGTGGTGAGCATGTTGGAATTGTTCCAGTCGATGCCCGATTCATAGCCTTCGAGCGAGCCGATCTGGCCGATCGAGATCGAGAACGCCGACGAGGGCGCGAGGGTGAGGTAGCCGGCGTAGAGCGGCCCGGTCGAGAAGGTCTGGACCGAGGGTTTCGAGGGGGCATAGCCCAGCACGAGCGAATTGTTGGCACCGACCTCGATGGTGAACTGGAGCAGCCCGGTCGTTTTCTGGACCTGGACGAAGCCGTTCATGAACTGGGCGCCGGTCGCCTTGTCGGTGCCGAGCAGGCCGGGGTTGGTGGAATTGCCGGTGCCGGAGAGGCCGTAGAAATAGCCATCGGCGCCGCCGGTCAGGGCGAGGGTGCCGAGGGGGCCGCCGTCGATGTTGATCGCGGTCGGGCCGTTGAAGGCTTGCGCCGATTGCAGCGCGAGAAGGGAAACAGCGGCACCGAGGCCGAGGGCGAGGAGGGTTGCGGTCTTTGACTTTCGCGTCCCAGAGGTGATTTTAGCCTGCATAATAGCTCCTGTTTGATATTTTGTTCTGCGTCATGCCCGAAATTTCATCATTTTGTGACCAAATCGTCGGGGCGTGTCGCAGTCATCCGACAGGTGAGCAAACTATATGCCATTCAGGGCATGTGCACGTGCAACATGACGCGATCGGCGCGATTGCCGGGAACTGTTGCAGTTCTGCTACAAATTGGTGCCCGGCAGGGCGGCGGGGGCGAAGAAGGCTTCGACCGCCGCGACGGTGTCGGCGAGGCCGATCCGCTGGACGATGACATCGGGTGGAAAAGCGGTTTCGAGCCGCGAGGGGAAGGCGCGGTCGAGCAAAACGAAGACGCCGCGATCGCTGGCGCGGCGGATCAGCCGGCCGAATCCCTGGCGGAGCCGGAGGCGGACGATGGCGTCGTCATAGGCTTTGGGGTCGCCGTCCGCGAGATGGGTGCGGCGGATGCGGTGCAGGATGTCGGGCCGGGGCCAGGGGGTGCGCTCGAACACCACGAGGCGCAGCGCGTTGCCCGGCACATCGACGCCGTCGCGCATCGCATCGGTACCGAGCAGGCAGGCATTGTGTTCGGCGCGAAAGATGTCGACCAGGGTTGCGTTGTTCATCGCATCGACGTGCTGGGCGTAGAGCGGGATGTTGGCGGCGGCGAGGGCGGGGGCGATGCGCGATTGCACCGCGCGCAGGCGCGAGATCGCGGTGAACAGGCCGAGCGCGCCGCCGCCCGCGGCGAGGAACAGGGCGCGGAAGGCGCTCGCCAGACCATCCATGCTGTCGCGCGGGGAATCGCGCACGACGAAAATGCGGGTCTGGGCGGGGTAGTCGAACGGCGAGGCGAACCCGGCGCGGATCGAGGGGCGCGGCAGATGGATCGCGCCGCTCCGGCTTTCGGCACCGCGCCAGCCGGATTCGGGGTCGTTCGCGGTGGCGTTGTCGCGCAGGGTGGCCGAGGTGATCAGCAGGCCGTGCGCAGGGGCGGCGACGGTTTCGGCGAAGGCTTCGGTGGGGTCGAGCAGGTGGGAGAGCAGGGCAGCGTCGCGCCCGAGGCGGATGAACAGGACATGGCGGGGCCGGCCGCCGGGTTCGGGGGCGGCGGCGCTGACCGCGCCGAGCATGCGCCGCCATGCGGCGAGATTGTCGAGCGCGCGGCGGCGCAGGCTGCGGGCCATGGCTTCGATGCGCTGGCGGTCGCGCTCCTCGATGGTGGCGGCGTCGTCGTCGAGCCGGGCGAGCAGGCGGTCGCGGATCGATCTGAGCGGGGTTTCGAGGCGGGCGAGACCGCGTTCGAGCGCGGCGGCGGCCTCCGCGAGGCTGGGATCGACCGGGTGGAGATCGACCTCGATATCGAGGGCGGACTCCCGCTCGGTGGGTTTGGCGCGCGCGCGGGCCTGGGTGGCGAGGGCGGCGAGGAAGGCTTCGGCGGGGCCGGTGCCGATACTGTCGAGTTCGGGACCGGCGGCGGCGAGGCGGGCGAAGAAGGCCGAGCCGGGCAGGATGCGCGCGGCGATCAGGGCGGCGTCGAGCGGGGCGACGAGGGTTTCATCGGCGTCGATCAGGTCGGCGATACGCGGTGCGATGCCGCGCGCGCGGGAGCGGCCGGGGGCGGTATCCTTCGACGGCGGTTCCGCAGGTGTGCGATGCCGCGCGCGCGGGAGCGGCCGCCTTCGGCACCGAGCAGCCAGCGGCGGAGTTCGGCCATTTCGATGCCGGAGAGTTCGGCGGAAAAGGCCGAATCGGCGGCGTCGAACAGGTGATGGCCTTCGTCGAACACGTAGCGGGTGGGGACGCTGTTGTCGTCGAGCCCGCCCCAGACCGCCTGGGCCATGACCAGAGCGTGATTGGCGATCACGAGGTCGGCCCCGCGCGCGCGGCGGATGACGTGCTCGATGGTGCAGCGCTTCCAGTGCGGGCAGGCACCGTGGATGCATTCGCCCCGGCGGTCCGCGATTTGGGGCAGCAGGGTGTTGCCGAAGAGTTCGGGGAACCAGCCGGGCAGGTCGCCGCCCGCGATGTCGTGGTCGTTCGAGACCACGGCCCAGCGGGCGATCAGGCCGAGGGCGGTGAGGTTGCTGGCGACCGGGCTGGCGGCGGTGCTGTTGACCGCTTCCTCGTAGTTGAGGAGGCAGAGGTAGTTTTCGCGGCCCTTGCGCAGCACGACGCGGTTGCGGCGGCGGGCGGGGTCGGGTTCGAGGCGGGTGAGTTCCTGTTCGATCTGGCGCTGGAGGTGACGGGTGTAGGTGGAAATCCAGACCGCGCCCTGGTTGCGCTCGGCCCAGAGCGAGGCGGGGGCGAGATAGCCGAGGGTTTTACCCGTGCCGGTGCCGGCTTCGGCGAGGACGCAATGCGGTTCGCCTTCCTGCACGGCGGGGGCGAAGGCGGCGGTGGCGGCGGAGGCGTAGTCGGACTGCGCCGGGCGCGGTTCGGCGTGGGCGCCGAGCAGCTCGGCAAGCCGGGTGCGCGCGGCATCCGGCGGGACCGCGAAGGAGGAGGGTGGCGGGCGCGGGGCTTCGTCCTCCCATTCCGGGAGGATCGACCAGAGGCGGAGGGCGGCGCGATCGGGGCGGGCGGCAGGATCGCCGAGTGCCGCGGCGACCGCGCGGGCCCAGGGCCAGCCGGTCTGGCCCATGAGGGTGGCGAGGCCGGCGGCGTGGCGGTTGTGGCTCAGCATGCGGCCCTGCGTGAGCCGGGCGAGCAGGGCGGCGGCGTAGTCGGGCAGGGCGGCGGCGGCGGCTTCGATGGTGTCGGGCGGTTCGAAATCGAGGGCGCGGGCGAGAGCGGCGGGGGTGGGCGCGATCGGGTGCGCGGGCATGACGAAGGCGAAGAGTTCGAGCAGGTCGAGGGTGCGCAGAGTGGCACCGAGCCGCTTGAGCGTGGCGGGGGCGTGAATGACCAGCGGCGGCGGCAGATCGCGCAGGGCGGCGCGGGCGGCTTCGGTCGTGAGGGTGCGCAATTCGCCTTCGGGCGTGAGCAAAGCGGCGGTGCCGTGGGCCGTGACCAGAGCAGGGGCGGGCGTATCGGGCGGCTGCGATCGCGGCGGCGGGGTCATGCGGTGGTTGTAGCGGCGGCGGGGGCGAACACCAAGCGGGGCGCGGGTTACGCGAGCGCGGCGCGGAGGTGTTCGACGATGCGTTCGAACATCGGGGTGGTCAGGCGGCCGGTGTTGGTGTTGAGCCGGGAGACGTGGAAACTGTCGGTCAGGGTGACGCCACCGGGCAGGGTGGTGGTGGCGCCGTGGGCGAATTTGGCGTGGCTCTGTTTGAGGCCGAAGGCGCGCAGCGTGCCCTGATGCGCGATGCCGCCGAGGGCGAGGATGGCGCGGAGGTTGGGCATGGCCGCGATGTCGGTCGCGAGATAGGTATTGCAGGTGGCGATTTCGGCGGGGAGCGGCTTGTTTTCCGGCGGCACGCAGCGGACCGCGTTGATGATGCGGCAATCGTGCAGGGTGAGGCCGTCATTCGGGTCGGCGCGGTAGGTGCCGGAGGCGAAGCCGAATTTGATCAGGGTTTCGTAGAGCAGGGTGCCGGCGAAATCGCCGGTGAAGGGCCGACCGGTGCGGTTGGCGCCGCGCAGGCCGGGGGCGAGGCCGACGATCAGCAGGCGGGAGTCGGGTGCGCCGAAAGCCGGGACCGGCTGGTTGCGGAAATCGGGGAATTTGCGCCGGTTTTCGGCGCGAAAGCCAGCCAGACGCGGGCAGCGCGGGCAGTCGGGTGGTGGCGACGGCATTATGTGGCTTGCGGGATCAGTCGACTTCGACGTCGCTGCGGGGGGCACGTTGGCGGGGTTCGGTCTGTCGGCGGGTGAATTCGGCCGCGATGTCGGACAGTTCGGCGAAATGATCGGCCTGGCGGCGGAGTTCATCGGCGATCATCGGCGGGGAGGTTTTTATGGTGGAGACGACGGTGACGCGGACGCCGCGCCGCTGGACCGCCTCGACCAGGCGGCGGAAATCGGAATCGCCGGAGAACAGGATCGCATGGTCGATATGCGGGGCCATTTCCAGCATGTCGATCGCGAGTTCGATGTCCATGTTGCCCTTCACGCGGCGGCGGCCGGCACCGTCGGTGAATTCTTTGGCGGGCTTGGTCACCAGCGTGTAACCGTTATAGGCCAGCCAGTCTGTCAGCGGTTTGAGCGGTGAATATTCCTCGGTATCGAGCAACGCCGAGTAATAATAGGCGCGGATCAGGTTGACACCGCCGAAAAATTCGAGAAGCCGACGGTAATCGACGTCGAACCCCACGGCGCGGGAGGCGGCGTAGAGATTTGCGCCGTCGATGAACAGCGCGGTCTTTTCATGAGGACGTAAACGCATTTAATGACCTTTCGAATCGGCAGCGTCTCGAAATATTCAAGTTTGAATATAGACGTAATATGACGATGCTTAGGGTATTTTGAACAAAACGTATAGACAGGGCCGATGATATATATCGCTTTGGGGGCCAACCTCGCGGGGACGAAGGGAGAAACGCCGCCTGAGACATGCGAGACGGCGTTGGTCGAGTTGCGTGAACTGCAATTCATGAAATTCGTGGCGGTTTCACGCTGGTATCGATCGAGGCCGTTTCCGCGCGACGATCGCCAGCCGGATTACTGCAACGGGGTGGCCGCGTTCGAGGGCAGCCCGGACCCGGTGGCATTGATGGCGGCGTTGCACCGGATCGAGGATAAGCTTGGGCGGACCCGGAGCGTGCCGAACGCGGCGCGGACGCTGGATTTGGATATCATCGACCTCAATGGCATGGTGCGTGACGAAGGCTCGCCGGTGCTGCCGCATCCGCGCGCGCATCTGCGGGAGTTCGTGCTGAGACCGCTGCTCGACATCGCCCCCGACTGGCGCGATCCGGCAACAGGGACGCGGGGGACGACGCTGCTGGCGGCGTTGCCGCTGTATCCGGCGGGGCCGATTGTGGTTTGGTAGGTGCTTGCGCCAAGGCAAAAGAAAGGACTCTTCTTTTTTTGGTAAAAAAAGAAGCAAAAAAACTTCTGATTCCTGTGGTCCCAGTCGGTGAAACCGCCTCGGAACCAGATCAAAAAAGTTTTTTGCTTCTTTTTTCCAAAAAAGAAGCGCTTGCTCGCTTCCCCTTCCTTTCCCAACCGCCTCTGCGCAGGGGAATCGCACTTGAAATTTTCAGAATAAGGGGGGCTTGCGTGACTGAGCGGGAGCGATTCTACCGACGGCGTGTGAAACACTTCAGGGGAGGACACGTTGGAGGAATTTGCTGCGTGCTGGCAGGGTTTGGAAGATCCGCGGACCAGTAATGCCGCTTTGCACAACTTCCATGAGCTTTTGATGATAGCCTTGTGCACGGTTCTGTGCGGTGGCCAATGCGCTGTCGACATGGCGCTGTTTGCCCGCGCGAAAGAGTCGTTTCTGCGGGGGTTTCTGAAGCTTGAGAACGGACTACCCAGCCATGACACGTTCAGCCGGCTATTTCGTCAGATCGATCCGGAGCAGTTCAGCGCTGCGTTTCAGCGGTTCATGGCTCGATTTTCCAAGACGATCGAGGGTGTTGTGGCGATCGATGGGAAAGTCCTTCGTCGATCTTTCGATCATGCCCGCGGCAAATCGGCGTTGCATATGGTCAGCGCTTGGGGTTGCGAACAGCGTCTCGTGCTGGCGCAGATCGCCACAGACGTCAAATCCAATGAAATCACCGCAGTGCCGAAACTGTTGAAGTTGCTATCATTGAAAGGCACGATCGTGACAACCGATGCGTTGAACTGCCAGCGTGCGATCGCGCAACAAATCGTCGATCAAGGAGGTGATTACGTTCTCGCGCTGAAGGGGAACCAAGGCAACTTGCATGGTGATGTCTCCATGTTTCTCAACGGCGTGCCGTGCGACGAAACCAATACGACGCGCACAGTCGATGCTGATCATGGTCGTATCGAGACCCGCACCGCAACCGTTTCAGACGATATCGCCTGGTTGCAGGAGGGACACCGATGGCCGGGTCTTGCCGCCATCGGCAAAATTGTCCGTATGCGCGAAACCTCCACCAAAACCACGACTGAGACCGCCTACTACCTGCTCAGCACTGTGCTCTCCAGCGAACGCTTCAATGAGGTTGTCCGGTCACATTGGGGCATTGAAAACCGGCTCCATTGGAGGCTCGATGTCGTCATGAACGAGGATCAGGATCGAAGCAGATTGGGCAATAGCCCAAATAATCTCGCAGTCCTGCGACATATGGCCCTGAACGTCATGCAAAAAGAGAACGCCACCAGGGGCTCCCTGCGCGGCAAATTCAAACGGGCCGGATGGGATGATGCCTACCTCACCAGCCTCCTACAACTATTCTGAAGTGCGATTGCCCTGCGCCTCTGCGCGGTTCGGTTGCGCGGGGCGGGGGGGTCTGCTATTTCGTTGGGTTGATCGTTGAAAGCGCGCGCCTGTTGGCGTGCGGCGAAGGAGTTTTTCATGGCGCGCGTTACCGTTGAAGATTGCATCGAACAGATCCCGAACCGGTTTGAACTCGTTTTGCTGGCAGCACAGCGGGCGCGCAATCTTGCGCGCGGCGCGGCGATCACGATCGATCGGGACAACGACAAGAACCCGGTGGTGGCGCTGCGCGAGATTGCCGATGTCTCGGTCGATTTCAGCGGGTTGGAGCAGGATCTGATCAAGTCGCTCTCGCGGGTGCCCGATCCGGAACCGGTGGACGAGGAAGTGCAGGATCTGATCCCGACCGACCAGAACATCTTTGGTTTGCAGGATGTCTCCGCCGAGGAGGAGGCTGCGGCGCTGGCGGCGGAATCCGAAGAGATGACGTCGGAGGATATTGCGGCGGCGATCGAGGCGGAACTGGGCGGCGGACGCCCGCGCCGCTGATCAGAGCGCACGGACATGGCGGCGCAGCATGACGGGATGGGGATAAACCAGCCCGCCGCCGCGCCGGATGGCCTCGCGGGCGGGGCCTATCATGAGGCGCTGCTGCCGCTGCTCGGGCGGATCGGCGGGTATGATTCCAAGATCGATCCGGCGGTGATCGATGCGGCCTACGGTATCGCCGAGGCCGCGCATGCAGCGCAGAAGCGCGAAAACGGCGATCCCTACATCACCCACCCGCTGGCGGTGGCCGATATTCTGGCGGGGTACCGGCTGGATGGCGACAGTATCGTCACGGCGCTGCTGCACGATGTGATCGAGGATACCAAGGTCACGCTGCCGGCGCTGCAGTCGCGGTTCGGCGCGGAAGTGGCCGGGCTGGTCGATGGCGTGACCAAGCTGACCCGGCTGGAGCTGCAATCGGACCGGACCAAGCAGGCGGAGAATTTCCGCAAGCTTGTGCTGGCGATGAGCAAGGACATTCGTGTCCTGCTGGTGAAGCTGGCCGACCGGTTGCACAACATGCGCACGATCCATTTCATGCGCGAGCCGGAACGCCGGGCGCGGATCGCGCGCGAGACCATGGAGATCTATGCGCCGCTCGCCGAGCGGATCGGGATGGATCGGGTCAAGACCGAGTTGCAGAACCTGTCTTTCGCGGTGCTCGATCCCGAAGCCTATGATTCGATCCAGGCGCGGATGAATTTTCTGCGCGGCCAGGGTGCCGATGTCATCGACGAGGTGCGCGCCGAATTGTTGCGGATCTTCGCCGAGGCGGGGGTCGAGGTGGTTGAGATTTCCGGGCGGGAGAAGTCGATTTTCTCGATCTGGGAGAAAATGCAGCGGCGCAACGTGGCGTTCGAGCAGCTTTCCGACATCATGGCGTTCCGGATCATCGTGCCGACGCGCGAGCAGTGCTATGTGGCCCTCGGGGCGATCCACGCGGCGTTTCCGGTGATCGCCGGGCGGTTCAAGGATTATATCTCGACGCCCAAGGCCAACCACTACCAGTCGCTGCATACCGGCGTGACGCTGCGCCACCCGCGCAACCAGAAGATCGAGTTGCAGATTCGCACGCCGGAGATGCATGCGGTGGCGGAAAACGGGGTGGCGGCGCACTGGGTTTACAAGCAGGCGGATGCCTCGCCCGCCGATGTGAGGCAGTTCCGCTGGGTGCAGGATCTGCTGGAGATTCTGGAAAACTCGGCGGCACCCGACGAATTTCTCGAAAATACCAAGCTCGAACTCTACCAGGATCAGGTGTTCTGCTTCACCCCGAAGGGCCAGCTGATCCAGCTGCCGCGCGGGGCGACGGCGGTGGATTTTGCCTATGCGGTGCATTCCCAGGTGGGGGATACCTGCGTCGGTGCGCGGATCAACGGGCGGCTGATGCCGCTGCGCTACGAGTTGCAGAACGGCGATCAGGTCGAAATCCTGACCGCGCGCGGGGGCACGCCCTCGCCCTCGTGGGAGCGGTTCGTCGTCACCGGCAAGGCGCGGGCGCGAATCCGGCGGTTTCTGGCGAGTCAGGTGCGCGAGCAGAATCGCGATCAGGGCAAGGCCGCCCTCGCCAAGGCGTTCCGCCAGGACGGGGTCGATGGCTCCGAGAAGGTGCTCGAAGCGGCGCTGAAAACCTTGAAGCAGGCCTCGCTCGATGATCTGTACGTCGCGGTCGGGACCGGGAATCTCGGGCCGAAGGACGTGGTGCAGGCGGTTTATCCGGAATTGCGCGAGAGCCGCTCGCCCCGGATGATTCCGGGAATGCTCGCGCGGCCGCCGCGGACGCCCTCGCGCGGCAACGAACTGCCGTTGACCGGGCTGATTTCGGGGATGGAGGTCCATTACGCCGGATGCTGCCACCCGCTGCCGGGGGACAAGATCGTCGGCATCATCGCGACCGGCAAGGGCGTCACCATCCATACCCGCGACTGCATGACGCTGGAGACCTTCGCGACCACGCCGGAACGGTTCATCGATGTCGATTGGGATTACGCGCAACTCGGCCAGACCCGCGAAGGCGGCAAGGATGGCGCGGGACGCGACCGGCCCTTCACCGGGCGGATCTCGGTGATCGCCTCCAACGCCGGTAATACCCTCGCCAACCTCGCCAACGCGGTGGCCAAACAGGACGGGGCGATCGCGAATCTGAAAATCGTCCACCGCCAGCAGGATTTTTTCGAGTGCCTCATGGATGTCGAAGTGCGGGATCTGCGGCATCTGTCACAGGTAATCGCCGGGCTGCGGGCGGCGGGCGGGGTGGCGCAGGTGGATCGGGCGCGGACGTGAGGGGAGGAGCGAATCGGGAGGAAAAAGGCTTCTTTTTTGAAAAAAAGAAGCAAAAAACTTTTATTTGTCGGGGCACGGGCGTTGGCGCGGCTGGTGCCCAATGGAGCGAAAGTTTTTTGGTTCTTTTTTTCAAAAAAGAACGCCTCTCCTCATGATCATCGGCATCGGCTCCGACCTCTGCGACATCCGCCGCATCGAGGAGACCCTCGCCAAGTTCGGCGACCGGTTCGTGTTGCGGATTTTCACCGAGGTCGAGCGCGTCCGGTCCGAGCGGCGGGTGCACCAGCGGGCGTCGAGCTATGCCAAGCGGTTCGCGGCGAAGGAAGCCTGTGCGAAGGCGTTGGGCACCGGGTTCCGGCGCGGGGTGTTCTTTTCGGATCTCGGCGTGGTCAATCTGCCCTCGGGCCAGCCGACCATGGCGTTGACCGGCGGGGCTGCGGTGCAGTTGGCGCGCTTGATTCCGCCGGGAAAGACGCCGTTTATCCATGTATCGCTGACCGATGAGTATCCGTACGCCTATGCGCATGTGATCATCGAGGCGCGGGAAGGTAACTAGGTCGATGAGCAGTTTCGAGACGGTGCCGGCGGTTTGCCGGCATTTCGGCATTTGCGGCGGCTGTACCGAGCAGGATGTGCCGGCGGCGATCTATCAGGCGGAGAAACGGCAGACGCTGGTGGATGCGCTGGCGCAGGCCGGGTTCGGCGATGCGGCGATCGCACCGATGGTGATGGTGCCGATGGGGACGCGGCGGCGGGTCGATTTCGCGGCGATGCGGGTGGCAGGCGCGGTGCGGCTGGGGTTTCATGCCGCGCGGTCGCGCGAGGTTGTGGATATCGTCGAATGTCCGCTGGCCATGCCTTCGATTGCGGCGCTGATCGGGCCGTTGCGGGTATTGCTCGGGCGGCTCGGCGGGTTCCGGAAGTCGGGCAGCGTGCTGATCAACGTGCTGGATCACGGGCTCGATGTGTCGGTGGTGCTCGATGGCGAGGCGAGTGCGGCGGATCGGTCCTGGCTGGTGGCGTTCGCGCGGGAGCAGGGGCTGGTGCGGATCAGTCTGGGCGATGAGCCGGTGCTGGTGGCCGGCGCGGTGACGCTCGATGTCGGCGGGCTGGTGGTGACACCGCCGCCGGGGGCGTTTCTGCAGCCGACCGTGGCGGGTGAGGCCGCGATCCGGGCGGCGGTGATGGCGGGGTTGCCGGGAAAGCTGACCCGTAAATCGCGCATCGTGGAGTTATATGCCGGGGTGGGGACGCTGACCGGGGCGTTGCTGGCGCAGGCGCGGGTTCAGGCATTCGAGGGCAGCAAGGCCGCCTGCGCGGCGCTGGAGGCGGCGGCGCGGCTCGCGGGCGTGACCGGGCGGGTGGTGGTGGAAAACCGCGATCTGGCGCGCCGGCCGGTGACGGCGAAAGAACTGGCGGGCGCGGCGGCGGTGGTGCTCGATCCGCCATTCGACGGGGCGGGGCCGCAGATGCGCGCGATCATCGAATCGAATGTGTCGCGGGTGATTTACGTGAGCTGCAATGCCGAGGCGCTGGCGCGCGAGGCGAAATGGCTGCGCCAAGGCGGGTTCGGCGTGGTGGCGGCCACACCGGTCGACCAGTTTCCGGCCTCGCGGCATCTGGAGAGCGTGGTGGTGTTCGCCCGTCAGGCCTAGGGCGGGAGGCTGGGTTGCAACGGCTTGCGGGATCGGGATGGGGATGCTAGGCGGGTGGCATGACCGAAACGGCGATCCGTTCCGAGATTGCTTCGACCCTCGCAGGGTTGCTTCGGCGCGCGCCGCTTTCGCTTCGACTTATCGACCCCTGGGCGTGACGCCCGGCTGACCGCCGGAACGCACAGGGGATTGGATTGTCGGCACAACACATCTGATTTGTTGCAGAAGCGAGAGTTTTCATGACCATCAATCATCCTAATTTCGGCGCGATCGCTGATGACCGCGTCATCATGTTCGACACCACCTTGCGCGATGGCGAGCAATCCCCCGGCTTCTCGATGAATATCGACGAAAAGCTGCGGATGGCCGAGGCGCTGATGGAACTCGGGGTCGATGTGATCGAGGCCGGGTTTCCGATTGCGAGCGCCGGCGATTTCGAGAGTGTCAACCGGATCGCGCAGAGCATTCGCGGCCCGGTGATCGCGGGGCTGGCGCGGTCGGGGCGCGAGGATATCCTGCGTGCGGCGGAGGCAGTGAAACCCGCCGAGCGCAAGCGCATCCACACCTTCATATCAACCTCCGCCCTGCACATGAAATACAAGCTGCGGATGGAGCCGGAGGCGGTGCTCGAAGCGGTCGGCCGGTCGGTCGCGCTGGCGCGCGAGTTTACCGACGATGTCGAATGGTCGGCGGAGGACGGCAGCCGGACCGATCCCGATTTCCTGTGCCGCTGCGTCGAGGCGGCGATCCGGGCGGGGGCGAGCACGATCAATATTCCCGATACCGTCGGCTATGCGGTGCCCGAGGATATCGCGCGGATTTTCACGATGCTGCGCGAGCGGGTGCCGGGGGCGGACGGGGTGATTTTCTCGACCCATAATCACAACGATCTCGGCCTCGCGGTGGCGAACACGATTGCCGCGGTGAAGGCCGGGGTGCGGCAGATCGAATGCACGATCAACGGCATCGGTGAGCGGGCGGGCAATGCCGCGCTTGAGGAAGTGGTGATGGCGATCCGCACCCGGCACGATGCGGTGCCGTTCAACAACGGGATCGACACCACGCGGATTTTGCGGACCTCGAAGCTGTTGGCCGCGATCACCGGGTTCGACGTGCAGCCGAACAAGGCGATCGTCGGGCGCAATGCGTTTGCCCATGAGAGCGGGATTCATCAGGACGGGGTGCTGAAGAACGCCGCGACCTATGAAATCATGACCCCGGAATCGGTGGGCTGGCAGAAGACCAGCCTGGTGCTGGGCAAGCATTCCGGGCGTGCGGCGTTTCGCGACAAGCTGCGTGCCCTGGGCTATGGCGAGGTCGGCGACAATGCGCTGAACGATGCGTTCCGCCGGTTCAAGGATCTGGCCGACCGCAAGAAGCTGGTTTACGACGAGGATATCACCGCGCTGTTCGATGAGACCGTGGTGCGCGACCGGAGCCGGATCAAATTCGTGTCCCTTGAAGTGTGGTCGGGTTCCAAGGCGCAGCCGCGCGCGGTGCTGGAACTCGACGTGGATGGGGTGATCCATCAGCACGAGGCGCATGGCGACGGGCCGGTGGATGCGACGTTCAATGCGATCCGCGCGATTGCGCCGCATGAGGCGGAGTTGCGGCTGTTCACCGTGGGCGCCGTGACCGAGGGGACCGATGCGCAGGCCCGTTGCGGCGTGCGGCTCGAAGAGGACGGCAAGCTCGTCGATGGGCAGGGGGCCGATACCGACACCATCGTGGCGGCGGCGCGGGCCTATATTCACGCGCTGAACAAGCTGATGGTCAAGCGGGAGCGGACCGAGCCGGCGGCGCTTTCGGCCTGAGGCAGAGATTGTCGAAAATGGTGATGGCGGCGGGGGATGTCTCCCGCTGCCAGCACGCGGTGGCGAACGCGGCGCGAAGCTGCGGGACGAGGGTGCGGCTTGCGGCGTCCACCCGGATATTCGCGATGATCACGCGCCGGTAGGGGGCGGCGCGGTTGGGGGTCGTCGCTGCGCGGCGGGCGACCAGTATGGTCATGTTCGCGGGGGCTGCGGCGATGAACGGGCCGGGGATGCCGACACCGTCATTGCCGAAGGGGATCAGCACCAGCGTATCCGGGCGCAGGAACGCGGCGGCGGCGGCTTCGGTGCGCGCGGCGGGCTGCATGGTGCCGGGTGCGATGGCGAGGCCGATGATCGCGGCGGTCTGGATCGCGAGAAGCGGGACCAGAAGCCGGGGATGGCGGCGCAGTCCGGTGGCGAGAGCGAGGCCGAGATAGGGCAGGCCGAGCCAGAGGTAACGCACTTCGATCGGCATATTATCGAACAGGGCGCCGAGGGCGAGCAGGCCGACCGGTGGGGCCGCGATGCCGGCGAGGATCAGGGCGCGGTGGCGCGGCGCGAGCGCGGTGAGGCGACTGCGGGCGATGACGATGGCGAGGATGATCAGGAAGGCGGCGAGCAGGGCTTCGAGCGGGCGCGCGGCGGCGTGCGAAACCTCGCGCGGAAGAGCGCCGAGCAGCGCGCCACCCTGATCGCGCGCGAGATCGGCCATTGCTGTTGGCGGCGGTGAGAATCCGCGCATAAACGGCGCGGGAAGATATATCGGCTGATTTCGAAGGCGGCTTGATCCTGATGGAGCGGTGGTGATGTGCTGCCCTTCTGCTTTGATGGTTCCGCCGTGCTCGCGGCCGTCAAGGACGCTGCGCGCCGCGCAAGAGCGCGGTGGCCTCCGGCCATCCTTGACCGCCACTGCGCGCGACGGTGTTTTGGTATGCAGGTCGGGACGACAGGATGGCCGCTTTAGTCGAACCACAGGATGGTTGCTGAAGAGAAGCGCGGAGGCGGTGTACAATCGGCCTGGGGGGTCGTCACACCAAGGCGCGGAGGCGGTTGATCAGAAGACCTGAGGTGGTCCGCCGATTGGGGCGATATCCTCGAAATGATCAGCTTGGTGTTGCTCGCGCATCATGCGCTGAATCTGGCAATTATAACGGACCCAGATTTTTTCTTTCAGATCGTCGAGTAGCTCGAAGATCGCAAGGGCCTGATCTGGCGTCCAGTGGATCGGGATTTCGAGGATAATTGGTTGCAAGTGCGCCGGATTCTTTGCACGGCCCTTTCGGGATTTTGTCATGATTTTGCATTGCGGGCGCGGCGCTGGCCGGCGCGCTGATCCGCCCGTTCGCGCGCTTCCTTGAGGCGGTAGGACTCGCCGTCGAGCGCGATGATTTCGGCGTTATGGATCAGGCGATCAACCAGGGACACGACGCAGGCCGCGTTGGGGAAGACCTCGCGCCACTCAGCGAACGGTCGATTGGTGGTGACGATGGTACTCTTGTTCTGATACCGCCGTGAGATCAGCTCGAACATGAGATCGGCATGACGGTTGGAGTAGGCCAGGTAGCCGACCTCATCGATGACCAAGAGTTGAGGGCGGGCGTAGTGGCGGAGCCGACGGCGCAGAGCGGAATCACTATCGAGTGCGGCGAGGTCGCCGAGCATCTGGCCGGCGCTGGTGAACAGCACGGTATGCCCCGCGATCAACGTTTGGTGTGCAATATTCTGGGCCAACGTCGACTTGCCGATGCCATTTGGGCCGACGAAGACGATGTTGGAGGCGTCGGTGAGGAAGTCGAGCGCCATGAGGGCATCGATGGCGGCGCGATCGCATCGCTTTGGCCAGGACCAGTCGAAGTCGCAAAGCGGCTTGAAGCGGCCGATGTGGGCGGTCTTCAGCCGGCGCTCCAGGCTGCGGCAGGATCGCTCTTGTTCCTCCCAGGCAAGCAGCGGGGGTAACCAGGTTTGGGTTGCAACCTCGGGCCAATGTGCGATCAGGCCATGCAGGTGCAGTGCCTCGGCGCGGGCCCGCAGGGCTTCAGGTTCAGTTGTTGTCATCGGAACAATCCTTGATCTGGTCGTATGTTTCGAGGGCATGCGGTTTGACCGGTCGATCGCGGGCCTGAACATGGGCGGGCAGTCCGGCAGCGACCGGCGGCGCAGCGCCCCGTTCCTCGCGCCGCCGATCGAGAGCGAGGCGGACGGCATTGGGATGAGGAACGTTGCGAGTCAGCGCTTCGCAAATACTGGCTTGCAGTTCACCCGCCCCATAGCGATCGAGCAACCGCAGCAAGGTGGCGGTGATGGCGCCGAGATTTTCGCCGCGCTCGGCGGCGCGCATCAACAAGGTCTGACTGGCAGGTGCCGCCCGCACCAGACGATCGGTCGCGCGATGCTTGCGGGCCGAGCGTTTCTGATCGACCAGAGCCTGAACATGGGCCGGCTCCTCGATCTGCGCACCCTTGTCGTAACAGCGCGGATGGAGGGCAATCACTGCGCTACCATCGACGATTCGTACCTCTTGCGGATCGGCGAGGATGGTCAACCCGCGCCGGACATGATCGTGGGGAACCGAGTAATCGTTCAGGTCGAAGCGGACATAGGGCGTCTTGCCGACCCTGACCGCCACCTGCTCGAGCAGAGGTGCCGGGTTGTCGGGTAACGCGAGCAACCGCTTGGCTTCCTCGGCGAAGACCTCGCGGACGCTGCGCAGTGATTCCTCGGGGCAGCGGCGGTCGGCAGCCGGGCCGTTGCACCAAGCATCGGCTTGGGTATTGAGATCGGCAAGATCGGTGAAGCGGCGCGCGGCGAAAAAACTATCGCGGACGTAGCGGATCGCCCGCTCGACCCGCCCCTTCTCGTTGCCGCGGGCGATCGCCACGGGGCGCGGCTCATAGCGGTAATGCCCGGCAAAACCCAGCAAGGTGGGATGGAAGCGGATGGCATCACCGCGCCGTTCCAGAACCGCACTTTTAAGGTTGTCGTAGAGCAAAACACGAGGAACCCCGCCCCAGGCAGAAAAGGCCCCAACGTGGCCGCGCAGAAAGTTCTCCATCCGCGCGTCCGGATAGAAACGCAGGAATATCTGGCGCGAATAACTCAGCACCATGACGAAGGCCATCAGCGGTCGCCGCGCGCGCCCGATCTCGAGGTGGCCAAAATGGCCCCAATCCACCTGCGCTTGTTCGCCGGGCAGCGTCCGCAGGCGCAAATAGGCCTCGACTTTTGCCCGGGGTCGGTGGCAGGCGATGATGTGGCGGAAATGGTCAGGACTGCCGCGATAACCGCGCTCGCAGACCATCGCATAAAGCCTGCTCGCGGTCAGGCTGGGAAACGTCTCCAGGGTCTGGTGAATGAACGGCAGATAGGGATCGATCCGCGACGCGCGGGCCGGCGAACCAATCCTGGGAAGACCAGCTTGCCCCAGAACTCGGCGCACCACGCTATGATGAATATGCAATTGTTGGGCGATCGTGCCGATGGTCCATCTCTCGGCATGATAGTAGCGGAGGATCTGTGCCTCGATGTCAGCCGGTATCACCATGTCCAGATCTCCCGCGGGATGGCATCACATCTCGCACGGGACCGCGGCGGCGCAGGAAACCTTGGCGGACCAGCCCAGAGCATCGCTGCCCGCACCAGTGGCAGTGCGCAACGGATCGCTGGACGCAGACTGCCTGAGGCGTTGCGCCGCTCGCACTCGCTGGCGAGTTCGACGCCAGCAGATCACCAGATCGAGCTGGCAGTGAACCCTGATGCGTCACGTTTTTGCATCGAGCCCGATATCGGCGTGCCCGGGCTGCATGAGTAAATCGCCCACGTCGGCTGGTTTGGTAACGTTGAGCGGCGGCGCGTTGCGCCAAACAACGCGCCAGGAGGGCGCATTCTCCCGCACAATAAATCTGGCCGCGATCACAAGACCGACACACCACCACCTGCACGCGGCAGGCTGCACATAAAAACATCCGGGCCGATATCGGGGCCGTACCGTCACAGTCACAATTCCCCTGTAGACGCTGATTATGATTGCGGAAATACTGGCCTTGCATGCGTGCTCCGGCACCGTGCGGGGCACGGCGTCGAGCAGAACCGCCAAGTCGAGATCGGCGCCGTGCTTGCCCCTCAATAGCGGCAAACCTACCCCAGCACCTGACAGCGCGTCACCTCACCCACCGCGCCGTCCACACAACCACGAAATCCCTCGGGAGCCATCGAAACCAGTGCAGGAAGCGCAACCCGACTACCGGGTGCCGCACAAGGCAATTATTGCCGCTCCAAGCGCCCCGCGCCGTTTATGCGCGGATTCTCACCGCCGCCAACAATTGCGGGGAGTAGGGCGAACGGATGGAACTGGCTGGGGCGGGTGCCTTGCTGAGCGAGGAAGAACCACGCCCCGGCGGGGATGAACAGCGCCGCGCCGAAGGCGGAGGCGATCCACAGGGCGGGGCGGGCGCGATTGACCGCCAGCATCCAGAGCAGCCCCGCGATCGTGGTGAAGCTGGCGAGGTAGTTGGAGAAGCACGCGGCGCCCAGCGCGATGCCGCCGAGAAGGGCGGGGAGCGGGCGGGCGCGGCGATCGGCTTCGATCAGGGCGAGCATGCCGATGAGGCTGAGGAGTTGGGCGAGGGCGAAGTCGCGCGCGACGATGCCGGTATAGGCGAAGCCGTAGCACAGCAGGGTGATCAGCGCGGTGGCGAGCGGCGGCGCGCCGATGGTGCGGGCGAGGCGGATCAGCACCCCGAGGGCAGCCAGGGTGACGACGACCGAGAGCAGGCGCAGGTGGAACAGGCCGATGCCGAGGCCATCGCGCCAGAGCGCGAGCAGCCAGAAATAGAGTGGTGGATGGACATCGCCGGTACGCAGGGCGTGGGCGATTGCACCGAACGAGGCGTGGCCGTGGTAGAACGCGCGCAGGGCGGCGACGGTTTCGGGGTGATGCGGCCAGTCCGGCCTTGGATGTCCGGCGATCAGGAAAACGCTGTAGAACTCATCGTATTCGCCGCCGCGCATCCAGGCGATGGCGATGAGGACAAGGGCGGCAAGGATCAGGAACGGCGCTGGAGCCGCACGGCGCATGGCAGGTCACTCGGATTGCAGGCCAGCTAGTCAACCATAGGTTGTTGGGTGGTGCAATCAGAGGCGGTCACGCAGGCGGTACCAGCTGGTGGCGAGAACGAGGCTCGGCATGCGCAGGAGCGGCCCGCCGGGGAAGCGGGCATGGGGGATCTGTGCGAAAATGTCGAAGCGTTCGGCCTGCCCGGCGACGGCTTCGGCGAGGAGCTTGCCGGCGAGGCCGGTCAGCGCGACGCCGTGGCCGGAAAATCCCTGAGCGAACAGGATGTTGCGACCGATCCGGCCGAAATGGGGCAGGCGGTTGCGGGTGATCGCGACATTGCCGCCCCAGACGTAATCGACCCCGATATCGGCGAGTTGGGGAAAGGCGCGGATCGCGCGGGCGCGCATCGAGGCGGCGAGGTTGGGCGGCGGCAGGGTGGAGTAGGAGACCCGGCCGCCGAACAGCATGCGGTCATCGGCGCTGCGGCGGAAATAATCGAGCACGAAATTGAGGTCGGCGACCGCTTCGTTGCCGGGGATCAGGTCGGGGATGTCGGCGCGCGGTTCGGTCGCGATGATATAGGTGCCGACCGGCATGACATAGCCCGCGATCGGGCGCGAGAGCGTGCCGAGATAGGCGTTGCCGCAGAGCAGCAGCGTGTCGGCGGTGACGGTGCCGCTGGCGGTGGCGAGGCGAATTTTGGGTCCATTGGTGATCGAGGTGACTTTGGTATCGGTGAAGATATCCGCCCCGGCGGCCATGGCGGCGTGGCCGAGGCCGAGCGTGTAGTTGAGCGGGTGGATGTGTCCGGCGATCGGGTCGTGCAGCCCGGCGAGGTAGCGCGGGCTGCGCAGGCGCGATTGCAGGGCGGACCCTTCCAGGAGGGTGAAGCCGGGGGCGCCGAGTTCATCGAGTTCCTCGGCCCAGGCCTGAAGGTCGCGGACCTGACGGGGCTTGACCGCGACATGGAGGTAGCCGCGCCGCGGGTCGCAATCGATCGCGAAGCGGGCGATCCTTGCGTGGAGCAGATCGACCGCCTCGACCGACATGTCCCACAGCGATTTCGCGGCTTGCGGCCCGATCAGGCGGCGGATCTTGGTCTGGTCGGCGGCGAAGCCGGGCAGGACCTGACCGCCGTTGCGACCCGACGCGCCGAAGCCGATCTGATGGGCTTCGAGCACGGCGACGCGGTAGCCGCGCTCGGCGAGATGCAGGGCCGCCGAGCAGCCGGTCATGCCGGCGCCGATGATCGCGACGTCGCAGACATGATCGCGATCGAGCGGCGCGGTGGCCGCCGGCAGGTTTGCCGTGGCCTCGTAGTAATTCGCGAGCGGCATGGGCGTCAGACGTTCAGCAGCAGGTGCTCGCGCTCCCAGGAACTGATCACGCGGAGATAGGTTTCGTATTCGAGCCGTTTGACCGCCACGAACACCTGCACGAGTTTTTCACCGAGAATGTCGTTGAGCGGGCGGGATTGTTCCATCATTTCAAGCGCGTGCGAAAGCTCGCGCGGCAGGCTGTAGGGCTGGGAATAGGCCGAACCCTTGAACGGCGGCGTGGCGTTGAGGCCTTCGGACATGCCGAGATAGCCGCAGGCGAGCGAGGCGGCGAAGGCGAGGTAGGGGTTGGCATCCGCCCCCGGAACGCGGTTTTCGACCCGCATGGATGCCGGTTCGCCGAACGGGACGCGCAGGCCGCAGGTGCGGTTGTCGTGGCCCCATTGCAGGTTGATCGGGGCGTTGGAAAAACGGGTGAGGCGGCGGTAGGAATTCACGTTGGGCGCGAAGATCGGCATGATCGCGGGGATGTATTTCTGCAGCCCGCCGATGAAGGACAGGAACAGGGCGCTGGGCCGGCCATCACGGTCGGCGAACAGGTTCTCGCCGGTTTCGGCATCGACCACGCTCTGGTGGACATGCATGGCGCTGCCGGGTTCCTGGCCCATCGGCTTGGCCATGAAGGTGGCATATATGTCGTGGCGGAGTGCCACCTCGCGGACGGTGCGCTTGAACAAAAAGACCTGATCGGCGCGGTTGAGCGGGTCCCCGTGGAGGAAGTTGATTTCGACCTGCGCCGCCCCTTCCTCGTGGATCAGCGTGTCGAGGTCGAGTTCCTGGATTTCGCAGAAATCGTACATTTCCTCGAAGAGCGGGTCGAATTCGTTGACCGCGTCGATCGAATAGGCCTGCCGCCCGGTTTCCTGCCGCCCGGAGCGGCCGATCGGCGGGACCAGCGGGTAGTCGGGGTCGGTGTTGCGGCCGACGAGGTAGAATTCGAGTTCCGGGGCGAGGACCGGTTTCCAGCCGCGCTGTTCGTAGAGGGCGAGGACCTGACGGAGCACCTGGCGCGGCGCGATCGGCACCGGGCGGCCATTGGCGTACTGGCAGTCATGGATGATCTGGGCGGTCGGCTCATGCGCCCAGGGGACCAGACGCACGGTCGAGGGGTCGGGGATCAGCTTGATATCGATGATCGCGGGGTCGCTCAGCACGTCTTCGGGATCGTCGGGGTATTCGCCGGTGACCGACTGGATGAAGATGCTCTCGGGCAGGCGGGGCGCGCCGCCCTGCTGGAATTTCTGGGCCGGCATGATCTTGCCGCGCGGAATGCCGGTAATGTCGGGAACCAGACACTCCACCTCGGTGATGCGGTGTTCGTTGAACCATTCGGTCAGGTCGATCATGAAAGCCTCGGCGGTGAGCGGCGCGCCCGGAATGGGCGCGCCGTCGGAGCGGTCAGTGTTGGCGCACGGCGGTCCAGATCGCGTTGAAGGTCTGGAGTTTGGTGCCGGCGAGCGGCGGCAGGAAGTGGAGATATTTCATCTGCGCGCTGGTCGGTTTGATCAGCGGGGTTTTGAGTTCCTTGCTGAGCATCGGCCCGGCGGCGGCATTGGGGCTGCCGTAGAGATTGAAGTTGGACAACTCGGCCCCGGCTTTGGCCGAGAGGATGAAATTGATGAAATCGTAGCCGAGTTTCGGGTCCGGCGCGTGCTTGGGGATCGCCATGGTATCGACCCAGATCTCGGTGCCCTGTTTCGGCAGGAGATAGCCCGAGTTGAGGCAGGATTTGTCATCGTAGCATTCGGCGACATCGCCATTGAAGGTCATGCCGATCGCGATGGTGCCTTTCTTGATCTGGCCCATGGCGGGGTCGCCATCGACGAAGCCGGTGAAGTTTTTGCGCTTCTCGGTCTTTTCGATGAGTTTCGCCGCCTTGATCCACTGGCTCTTCTTGTTGCAGGTGAAGCCGTAGCCGAGATAGGCGCAGGCGGCACCCATCGTGTCACGCCCGGAGCCGCCCATCAGGGCGAAGGGGTAATCCGGGTTGAGCTTGGGGTCGAACAGGACGGCCCAGCTTTCCGGCAGACTGGCGATTTTGGTCTTGAGGTAGCCGATGCCGGTGGTGCCCCATTGGTAGGGCATCGAATAATCGTCATGCGGGTCGTAGGTCGGGTTTTTGAACTGGGCCGCGAGATTGCGGAAATTCGGGATCTCGGCCTTGTTCAGCTTGGCGATCAGGCCTTCGTGGATCAGCTGGGGCACGTAGTAGCTGGAGGGGACGACGACATCGAACTGGGAATCGCCGCCGGCCTTGAGTTTGGCGGCGAGGGCGGAATTGGAATCGTAATAGGTCTGCACCACTTTGCAGCCGCAATGGGCTTCGTATTTCTTGATCAGGCCCTTGCCGATATAATCCTGCCAATTGAACAGATAGAGGGTTTTTCCGGCAGCCTGGGCCGGGGGGGCCATCGCCATGAGGCCGCCGAGGGCGGCGGCGATCATCGAGGCCGCGAGGGTGAGTTTACGTGTGGATCGGGGTGGAATTTTCATGTCAGCCTCCTGTTGTTCGGTCTGGTCAGTCGCCGGTGCGTGGCATGGGGCGCCGTTCTTTTTGACGGTTGAACGCGTACTGCAATAAGCCGATGCCGATGACACTGGCAATCATCAGCGTGGCCAGGGCGTTGATGTCGGGCGAGATGCCTTTGCGGGCGATCGCGCTGTAGATGTAGATCGGCAGGGTCGTGCTGCCCGGCCCGGCGGTGAAATAGCTGATCGTGAAATCGTCGATCGAAAGGGTGAAGGCGAGCAGGAACCCACCGATGATCGCCGGGCGGATCACCGGGATGGTCAGATGCAGGAAGGATTGCCGGCCATCGGCGTAGAGATCGTGCGAGGCCTCGAACAGGTTGGGGTCGAGGCCGGACATCCGGGCAAACACCACGAGAGCGACGTAGGGCGCCTGGAAGGTGACATGGGCGATGCCCATGGTCAGCAGCCCCGCCGCGAACAGGCCGGTCGCCTTGTGCATCAGGTTGAAAAAGATCAGTTCGGAAATGCCGAACACCAGCGAGGGCATGATGATCGGGGTATAGATGATCAGGCTCGGCAGGGCGGCGGCGAAGCCGGAGCGGGCGCGGGAGCGGAACCGGCTGAGGCCGAAGCCCATCAATGTGCCGAGGATGGTGCCGAGGATCGAGGAGCCGAAGGCGAGGGTGAGCGAGCGGCGGAACGCGGCGAGGACATCCGGTGCGTGGAGCAGGTCGGCATACCAGTGCCAGCCCGGCTGGGTGGCGCCGGGGGCAGGGGCGAAGGAGAAGATCGCGATAAGGGTGAGCGGGGCGTAGAGCAGCACATAGACCGGCAGGCTGGTCAGCAGCAGGGCGCGGCGGACCGGGCGGGCGAGATAGGCGCTCAAATCATGCTCCCTTCGGAACTGCCGAGCCGCCGGCTCATCACCCGGAACACGATCAGCCCGCCGCAGGTGAAGATCAGCATGAAGATGGTCAGCGCCGCGCCATAGGGCCAGTTGGGGGTCTGGAGGAACTGCGAGGCGATCAGCGCGCCGATCATCATGGATTTGCCGCCGCCGAGCAGGGTGGGCACCACGTAGTCGCCGAAGGCGGGGATCGCGACGAGAATGATGCCGGAGAGCAGGCCGGGGATGGTCTGCGGGAAGACCGCACTCCAGAACAGCCGTGCCCCCGAGGCGTAGAGGTCGCGCCCGGCCTCGACCAGCGACCAGTCGAGTTTTTCGGCGGCGGCGTAGAGCGGCACGACCATGTAGGGGAGGTAGTTGTAGGTCAGGCCGATCTGCATCGCGAGTATCCCCGGCATCAGGCCGAGATGGGCGGGGATGAAGCCGACGGCCTGGGCAAGATGCGACAGGGCCGAATCCGGGCCGAGCAGTTCCATCCACGCATAGGTGCGGACCACCTGATTGGTCCAGGACGGCAGGATCACGAACAGCAGCAGTAGCGGGCGGAGCGCGGGCGGCTGGGCGACGATGAAGAACACCACCGGATAGGCGAGCAGGATGGTCAGCCCCGCCGCCGAGATCGCCTGGACCAGCGAGCGGAGGATGACCTCGATATTACCGGGGCTCCAGCCAAGAATTGAATAGCCCGCGACCTCGCGGAACGGCTCAAGGGTGAGCGGCAGATGGGGGTTGCCGTAATTGCCGATCGAGAAAAAGCCGATGCCGAGCAGGATCAGGCTGGGCAGGATCAGGAACAGGATGATCCAGAACAGGCCCGGCCCGGCGGTGATCCAGAGCCGCCACGCCCGGGCGGCGCGCTCGGTGCGCTCGGCGCTGCCTTTCGCGGCGGGGTGTTCGGCTATCGCGGACATGGGCCGGGCTTCATGGATCGATCAGCATGATGTTGTCGGGCTTGAGTTCGAGGACGATTTTCTCGCCGGGGCGCCAGCTGCGCTCGGCGGCCTGATTGTTGGTATCGAGCGCAAGAATGACCGCGCCGCCGCGCAGTTCGACATTGTACTGGGTCGAGGCCCCCATGTAGATCGCCTCGCGGATGGTGCCGGGGAACAGGTTGGGCCGGTCGGACGGCGCGGCGGCTTCGGGATGCAGCCAGATTTTTTCGGGGCGGATCATCGCGGTCGTGGCGCTGCCGAGCGGGGCGGTGACGGTGATCGGGCCGATCGGGGTTTCGGCGATGTTGCCGGGGCGGGCGGTGAAGGTCCAGATATTCGACAGGCCGAGAAATTCGGCGACGAAGACCGAGCGCGGCTGTTCATAGACATCGAGCACCGGGCCGACCTGAAGCATGCGCCCGCGTTCCATCACCGCGATCCGGTCGCTCATCACCAGGGCCTCGTGCTGATCGTGGGTGACGAAAATGAAGGTCATGCCGAGGCGTTTCTGCATCCGCATCAATTCGACCTGGAGTTCGGCGCGCAGTTTGGCATCGAGGGCGGAGAGCGGTTCGTCGAGCAGGACGACCTCGGGTTCGTTGACCAGGGCGCGGGCGAGGGCGACGCGCTGGCGCTGGCCGCCGGAGAGCTGGGCCGGGTTGCGGGTGGCGAACGCATCGATCTGGAGCAGCCCCATGATCTGCTCGGTGCGGGCGCGGCGCTCGGCTTTGGCCACACCGCGCATCCGCAGGCCGAAGCCGATATTGTCGGCGACGTTGAGGTGCGAGAACAGCGCGTAGGACTGGAACACCGTGTTCACCGCCCGCTTATGGGCCGGGACCGTCTGCATTTCGCGGCCCGAGATCAGGATGCACCCGGAATCGGGGGTCTCGAAGCCGGCGATCATGCGCAGCAGGGTGGTTTTGCCGCAGCCGGACGGGCCGAGCAGGGTGAAGAATTCGCCGGGCCGGATGTCGAGATCGATCCGGTCGACCGCGACGATGCCACCGCCGAACACCCGGCTGACGCCCTGCAGGGCGATGGCACCGCGAATTCCGCCCGATGGTGCCGGTGCGGCGACCGGTGCCGGGGTCAGCACGGCGGGCTGGCTCATGCGCGCGGGTTCAGCCGGATGCTGCCGGCGGGCGGGTGCGGGTTCGCTGGTGCGCGCATTCGATCTCCCCGGCGGTCAGCCCGATCGGCTGGCGGCGCTGCGTTTCATGCTGGCTTTACTCCCGTCGCCGCCAGCATCGCCAAAGTTTTTTCGGTCGTCAAGAATAATCAACGAGGCTGCAATGACCGTTTTGTGATCCTCGGGAATGAGCCGGAATTGGTGATGTCGGCGCGAAATTATGTTGCGCGCGCCGATCGGGATGGGTAGAAGCTGTTGATTATTCTAAACGGCATCCTGCGCATGAGGGCAATCGACATGTTGATCGGCGTTCCGAAGGAAATCAAGAATCACGAATATCGGGTCGGGCTGACCCCGGCATCGGTGCGCGAATTATCCGCCCACGGGCATAAAATAATGATCGAGACCGGGGCCGGTGCCGGGATCGGGATGGATGACGCGGCCTATCAGCGCGCCGGGGCTGAGATCATGGCGGATGCCGCCGGTCTGTTCGCCGCCGCCGAGATGATCGTGAAGGTCAAGGAACCGCAGCCCGCCGAGTGCCGCATGCTGCGCCCGGGGCAGATATTGTTCACCTATCTGCACCTCGCGCCCGATCCCGAACAGGCGAAACTGCTGATGGATTCGGGCTGCATCGCGATCGCGTACGAAACCGTGACCGATGAGCGGGGCCGCCTGCCGCTGCTGGCCCCGATGAGCGAGGTTGCGGGCCGCATGGCGGTGCAGGTCGGGGCGGTGTCGCTCCAGAAGGCCAATGGCGGGTTCGGGGTTCTGCTTGCCGGCGTGCCCGGCGTGCCGCCGGGGCGGGTCGCGGTGCTCGGCGGCGGCGTGGTCGGCACCAATGCGGCGCGGATCGCGCTCGGCATGGGGGCGGATGTCACCATCCTCGACAAATCGATCGGGCGGCTGGCGCAGCTCGATGATCTGTACGGCCCGCATCTGAAAACCGCCTTCGCCACCACCGAGGCGATCGAGGAGGCGGTGTTTCATGCCGACCTGATCATCGGCGCGGTGCTGGTGCCCGGCGCCTCCGCGCCCAAGCTGGTGACCCGCGCGATGCTGGGGCAGATGCGCCGGGGGGCGGTGCTGGTCGATGTCGCGATCGATCAGGGCGGGTGTTTCGAAACCAGCCGGCCGACCACCCATGACGATCCGACCTATATCGTCGAGGGGGTGGTGCATTACTGCGTCGCCAACATGCCCGGCGCGGTGCCGCGCACCTCGACCTTCGCGCTCGCGCAGGCGACGCTGCCTTATGCGCTCAAACTCGCCGATCACGGCTGGAAGGCGGCGCTGCGGGCGGACCCGCATCTGCTCGCGGGGCTCAACGTCGCGGAGGGCAGGATCATGCATCCGGCGGTGGCGGCCGCCCTTGGCGAGACATTGCATGATCCGGGCCGGATGCTGGCGGCCTGACGCGCGGATGGATTACGAAACCCACCATGAGGCGGAGCCCGGCGTCGGCGGACGGCTGAAACGGATGCGCCAGGTGTTCGGCCTGACCCAGCGCGAACTCGCGCGCCGGGCCGGGGTGACCAACGGGGCGATTTCGCTGATCGAACAGGGGCGGGTCAGCCCCTCGATTTCCTCGCTCAAGAAAATCCTCGACGGGATTCCAATGTCGCTCGCGGAGTTTTTCACGATCGATCTCGCCGCTCCCGAAGATGTGTTTTTCAGTGCGGGCGATCTCACCGAGATCGCGTTCGAAGACCGGATTTCGTTTCGCATGGTCGGGCGGCGGCTCAAGGACCGGGCGTTGCAGATGCTCCACGAATCCTACCGCCCGGGGGCCGATACCGGCGAGGCGATGCTGCGCCACGATGGCGAGGAGGCCGGGATCGTGGTGCGCGGGCGGATCGTGGTGACGGTGGGCGATCAGGAACGCGCGCTCGGGGCCGGGGATGCGTATTATTTCCGCAGCCGGATCCCCCACCGGTTCCGCAATCCGTTCGATGAGATCTGCGAGGTGATCAGTGCCAACACGCCGCCCAGTTTCTGAGCCTGCTGGATCGGGCGTTCGGATTTTTGTTGAACCGGCTTCGGGTTCTGGTTACAATCCGTGATGATGATGACAATCGGCAACATTTCGGGCGCGGGAGCAGAGCGGCGCGGCGTGCCGACCGGGCTCGACGCCCATGCCGAATTGCTGCGGCTCTGCGCCCGGATCGGCTACAGCCCGCATCGCTCCTGATCGTTTCAGCCGCGCGGCGGGTCGCCGCGATCCTGCTCTAACATCGGAGTTATCATTCAATGCTCGATCATATCGTTTCACCGATTCCCACGCCGGATTACGACTGGCAGGCGGCGGATGCCGCGCATCATCTGCATCCGTTTTCGGACCATAAATCGCTGCATCAGGGACGGGTGCGGATCATCACCGGCGGGGAGGGGGTTTACCTCACCGACGATGCCGGACACCGGATTCTCGACGGCATGGCCGGGTTGTGGTGCGTCGCGGTGGGATACGGACGCCAGGAGCTGGTTGATGCCGCGACGCGGCAGATGCAGACGCTGCCGTTCTACAACACGTTTTTCAAAACCGCGACACGCCCGGTGATCGCCCTCGCCGACCGGTTGACCGCGATGGCGCCCGGCGATCTCAATCACGCCTTTTTTGCCTCCTCGGGGTCGGAGGCGGTCGATACCGCGCTGCGGATGGCCCGGACCTACTGGATCACCAGGGGCAAGCCGGGCAAGCGGATCATTCTCGGCCGGGAATACGGGTATCATGGCTCGACCACGCTGGGTGCGGCGGCGGGCGGCATGGTGGACATGCATCGCCAGGGGGCGGTGCTGCCGGATTTCGCCCATGTCATGCCGCCCTACTGGTACGGTTATGGCGGGCAGATGAGCCCGGAGGAATTCGGCCTGTATGCGGCGAAGCAGATCGAGGACAAGATCCGCGAGATCGGGGCGAAGAGCATTGCCGCCTTCATCGGCGAGCCGATCCAGGGTGCCGGCGGGGTAATCATTCCGCCCGAGACCTACTGGCCGGAGGTTCAGCGGATCTGCCGCGAGAACGACATTCTGCTGATCGCCGACGAGGTGATCACCGGTTTCGGGCGCACCGGGCGGATGTTCGGCAGCGAGACGTTCGGGATCGCGCCGGACATCATGACGCTCGCGAAGGCGATCACCTCGGGCTATATTCCGCTCTCGGCGGTGCTGGTGGGCGACCGGGTCGCCGATGTGCTGATCAATGAGACCGGCGAATTCTATCACGGGTTCACCTATTCGGGCCATCCGGTCGCCTGCGCGGTGGCGCTCGCCAATCTCGATATTTTGGAAAGCGAGGGGCTGGCAGCGCGGGCGGAGGCGAAGGGCGCGCGGTTGCGCGGAAAACTCGCCGAGGCGCTCGGGGACATGCCGATCGTGGGCGAAATTCGCGGGGTCGGGCTGATCGGGGCGATCGAACTGACCGCCGACCGGCGGACGCGGCGGTTTTTCGAAAGGCGTGGCCGGGTGGGCACGATCTGCCGGGATCATTGTTTCGCCAACGATCTGGTGATGCGCGCGGTGCGCGACACGATGGTGTTTTCCCCGCCGCTCACCATCACCGATGACGAGATGGACGAGATGGTGGCACGCGCGGCCCGGGCGATCGCGGCGACGCAGGCCGATGTTCGTTCCGAGATCATGTGAGCGGGGCGATGGACAGCGCATCCTCGCACGATGAGCGGCTGGCCCTGCTCGCCGGCAGCGAGTTGATCGAGGCGTTCATCATCGATGTCAACGGCGTGCCGCGCGGGAAATGGCTGCAGCGCGACAAGGCGGCGGCGCTGCTCGGCGCGGGGATTGCGATCCCGCGCTCGGCCTACCTGCTCGATATCTGGGGGCGGGATATTTTCGAGGGCGGGATTGCGTTCGACACCGGCGATCCGGACGGGGTCTGCGTCGCGGTGCCACATTCGGTGACCCGGATGCAATGGGCCGAGGGGCAGGCGGCGCAGGCGCTGCTGACCATGCGCGAGGACGATGGCTCGCTGTTCTACGCCGATCCGCGCGGGGTGCTCACCCGGGTGCTGGAGCGCTATGCGGCGAAGGGGCTGACCCCGGCGCTGGGAGTGGAACTGGAGTTTTATCTGGTCGATCCCAACCGGGCGGGCGGCCAGCGGATTGCGCCGCGCGGGGCGGATGAAAGCTTCTGGCGCGGCTGGCAGACCGATACGATGGGGTTGTGGGAAATCCATGAATACGAGCCGATTTTGCGCGATCTGCTCCGCGCCGCCTCGGCCCAGGATATCGCGCTCGATACCCTGATCAGCGAGAACGGGCCGGGCCAGTTCGAGGTGACGCTGCGCTACGGGCCGGATGCGCTGCGAATCGCCGACGATGCCGTGCTGTTCAAGCGCGCGGTCAAGCAGATTGCCCGCCAGCACGGCCTCTGCGCGACCTTCATGGCCAAGCCGTTCGGCAACTGGTCCGGCAGCGGGATGCATGTGCATATGTCGATGCTCGACCGGGCGGGGGCGAATGTGTTCAGCGGCGATGCGGTGCGGGCGAGCGACATGCTCTATCACGCGCTCGGCGGGCTGGTGGCGGCGATGCCGGACACCATGCTGGTGCTGGCCCCGCACGCCAATTCGTTCCGCCGCTTCGCACCCGGCACCCATGCGCCGGTGTTCGGCGACTGGGGCCACGACAACCGGCTTTCGGCGATCCGCGTGATCAACGCCGATCCGCGCGCGGCGCGGCTGGAACACCGGGTCGCGGGGGCCGATTGCAACCCGTATCTCGCCTTCGCCGCCATGCTGGGCGCGATGCTCGACGGGATCGAGACCGGGGCCGATCCGGGACCGGAAACGGTGGGCGACCGGACCGGTGCGGCGGCGCCGAAACTGCCGATCGCCTGGAGTGCCGCGACCGATGCGTTCGCGGCCTCGCCGCGGGCGGCGGCGATTTTCGGGGCGAAATTCCAGGGGATTTTTGCCGCCTGCAAACGCCAGGAGATCGCGGAGTTCCGCACCCGGGTCTCGGACGTGGAGTACGACGCCTATCTGAAGAACGCCTGACCGACCACCCCCACGCATCGGGGCAAAATAACATGATGCGGCGCCAGGAGAGTTCAAACCGTACAGGAGGCTGACAATGCGAACTGAGCTGCGTGCGAATTCATTATCGTTCATCGAATCGATCGTGATGGGAATTGCCGGCAGCGCGCCGGGCTATACCATTGCGGTGACCACGGCGGCGCTGATCGGCACGGCGGGATTTCTCTCGCCGGGGAGCCTGATCATTTTCGCGGTGCCGATGCTGGGCATCGCGGTGGCCTACAAGGCACTGACGAAGCGGATGGCCGATGCCGGGGCGGCGTATCAGTGGACCACCCAGGTGTTCGGGCGGTTTTTCGGCTTCTTTTCCGGCTGGGCGCTGCTGGTGGCCTCGATGGTGTTCATGGTGACCGGCAGCCTGCCGATTGCGACCTCGACGCTCAATTTCATCGCGCCCGCCCTGACCAAGAACGTGATTGCGACCACCGGCGTCGCAACGCTGTGGTTTCTGGCGATCGCGGTGGTGCTGATCGCCGGGATCAAGCTGACCAGCAAGATCCAGCTGTTCATGAGCACGATCGAACTGGTGATTCTCGCGGTGGTGGCGGGGGCGGCGTTCGTGCATATCGGGCTGCACGGGGCGGTCAATCCGTTTTCGTGGTCGTGGTTCGGGTTTCATTACACCGCCGGGGGCTTCGCCGGGGCGGCGCTGGTGGTAATTTTTTTCTACTGGGGATGGGATGTCACCGCCAACCTCGCCGAGGAAACCGCCGATGCCGAGACCAATGCCGGCAATGGCGGGTTCGGCAGCGTGTTCGTGACCATCGCCTATTATGTCGCGTTCACGCTGGCGGCGCTGATGCTGTTTTCGCTCAAGGATGCGGAGGGGTTCAGCGATAATATCATTTACCATATCGCGGTGGCCTCGGGCCTCGGGCGGACCGGGGGGTTGTTCGCCTCGGTGGCGGTGATCCTGTCCTCGATCGCGACGCTCGAGACCACGATGCTGCAATTTTCGCGCACCTTGTTCGCGATGGGGCGGGACGGCGGCCTGTCGCGCCGGTTCGGCGTGGTCGATGAGCGGACCGAAACGCCGGTGCGGGCGATGTATGTGCTGATCCTGGTCGGGCTGGTGGTGCTGTGGGTCTCGTCGCTGATGCCCTCGATCAATGCGATCATCACCGATTCGGTGAACGCGATCGCGATTCAGGTGGCCTATTACTACGGGCTGGCCGGGCTGGTGGCGGCGTGGGTGATGCGCGATGCGTATCGGGAGTCGGTGCTGCGCTGGGTCGGGCTGTGCCTGTTTCCCGGGGCGAGCGCGTTGTTCCTGTTCGCGATGGCGATTTATGCGATGACGACGTACAATATGGTGACCAATATCGTCGGGATCGGCGGATTGATCGCCGGCATCGTGTTCTTTCGCCCGACCCGTGCGGGCTTGCCGCGCGCGCCGGGACCGGCGGTGGCGGAATAGGGTCAGAACGCCAAAGAGAGTTGCGTGCCCGGACCCGGCGGCGGGTTCGGGCGGGCGAAGGCGGCGCAGTCGAGCGGGGCGGGAGCATGGTTGAGCCCGTATTGCGCGGCGGCGCGGCGGAACCGGGCGGCCAGAAGATCGGCATAGGGGCCGGAGCCTTTGAAGCGGCTGCCGAATTTGGCATCGTTCAGCGCCCCGCCACGGGTCTGGCGGATCAGGCTGAGAACATGGCGGGCGCGCTCCGGCATGGTGCGGTGCAGCCAGTCCTCGAACAGGGCGCCGACTTCATGGGGCAGGCGTAGCAGGATTGCGCTCGCTGACCGTGCCCCGGCTTTGGCCGAGGCTTCGAGAATGGCCTCAAGCTCGGAATCGTTGACGCCGGGGATCATCGGCGCGGCGAGGACGCCGACCGGGATGCCGGCCTCGCTCAGCATCGCGACGGTCGCGAGGCGGCGAGATGGGGTGGCGGCGCGCGGTTCCATCGCGCGGGCGAGGCGTGCATCGAGCGTGGTGATCGACAGATGGACGCGAGCGAGGTTGCGCCCGGCCATGCGCGCCAGAATATCGGCATCGCGCAGCACGCCGGCGGATTTGGTGATGACGGAAACCGGATGATTGAACCGGTCCAGCACCTCGAGCACGGCGCGGGTGAGCTTCAGCTGGCGCTCGACCGGTTGGTAGGGATCGGTGTTGGAGCCGAGCACGATCGGGGCGGGGATGTAGGATTTCCGCGACAATTCGCGTTCCAGCAAGTGCGCGGCCTCGGGCTTGAAGATCAGTTTGGTTTCGAAATCGAGACCGGCTGAAAAGCCGAGATAGGCGTGGGTCGGGCGGGCGTAGCAGTAGATGCAGCCGTGCTCGCAGCCGCGATAGGGATTGAGGCCGCGATCGAACCCGAGATCGGGACTGTCGTTGTGGCTGATGATCGACCGGCTGGCATCGCGGATCAGGATGGTGTCCTGCGGCGGGGTGGGGTCGGCCAGCGTGTCCCACCCATCGTCGAACGGATCGGTGCTGGTCGCTTCGAAGCGGTTCGCCGGGTCGTGCGGCGTGCCGCGCGGCGCGAATGAGGTGTTGCGGGGGATGATCGTGCGAGAGTTCATGATACGTTCTGGATATCACACAGATTCGCATCGATGGTCAAGAACAAAAGATGAAAACCGGAACGGGAGTTTCAGCGCACCCCGGAAGGCCAGAGCACGACGCGCAGGGTTTGCAGGATGATCAGGATATCCAGCGCGATCGAGGCGTTTTTCACGTAATAGAGGTCGTAGCTCAGCTTCGAGCGGGCATCGTCGAGCGAGGCGCCGTAGGGGTAGTTGATCTGCGCCCACCCGGTCAGCCCGGCCTTGACGATGTGGCGCTCGTTATAAAGCGGCAGCTTGGCCGCGAGCTCGGTGATGAATTCCGGCCGTTCCGGGCGCGGGCCGACGAATGACATCTCACCGCGCAGGATGTTGAAGAGTTGCGGAATCTCGTCGATCCGGGTGCGACGGAGGAAATTGCCGACTTTGGTGATCCGCCGGTCGTTCGATCCGGCCCAGACCGCGCCCGCGGCTTCGGCATCGATCCGCATGGTCCGGAGCTTGAGGATGCGGAATGTGCGCATCCCCTTGGTCACCCGCGTTTGCGAATAGAACGGCCAGTGCCGGTCCTGCAGCCACACTGCGGCGATGCCGCCGAGCAGGAACGGTGATGCGGCGACCAGCAGAAGCAGGCTCACGGTAATGTCGAGCGCGCGTTTCAGCACCCGGTCGAACAGGGTGGCGGCAAACCCGTCCGAATAGAGCAGCCATGAAAGATCGAGCCGCTTGATGTCGATCCGCCGGATCTCGGATTCGAGGAAATCCATGTATTGATAGACCGGATAGCCCGCCATTTTGCAGTCGATCAGCCGGTCGAGCGCCATGCCGCGCCGCTCGTCCGGCGCGATGACGATCTGATCGGCGTGCAGTTGCCGCGCGGTGGCGAGGTAGGAAGTGGACCGCCGGATGATGCTGCGGGGATTTTCGGACTGAACCCGTGGGTCGATCAGGCCGAAGCGCTCGTCGTGGATGAAATGGACATCGTAATGCAGGTTGCGCCCTTCGTTGCGGAGCATCCACGCCAGATCCCAGGCGCGGGTGCCGGCCCCGACGACCAGAAGCCGGCGCTTGAGCAGGCCGGATTTTCGCAGCCGCAGGAAGACCAGCCGGGCGGTGACGCCGCAGCCGGTGAAGCAGATCGTGGCGGCGACGAACAAGGGATCGGGCAGGCGATGGAACCATGACGGGCGGAGGCTCGCGAGCAGCAGCACCGGAATTGTCGCGCCGATCGTGCCGATGCCGACCACGAAGGGCAGCCGCCGGATCGATCGCCGCACCGCCAGAATGACATCCCGCCGGTACAGGCCCAGCGCGTAGAGTGCAATCAGGTTGGCGACCGGGTAGAGCGCGAGGATGCCCGCGATCGTGAGATCGAGCCGGGGAATCCGGTCCGCCACGGTGAACCAGGCGGCGAACGGCCAGGCGAGCAGGATCAGCGCGGCATCGAGGCCGAACATGATCGCGCTGGAATTGAGCGGGATCGTGGTGCGGTGCGGGGCAATATTTGCGGTCGGCGGCGGGAGATCGAGTGCGTCGGGCATGGGTCCAACCATCAGGGGTTGGCGGATGATGGACCCCAATGATGAAGGAAGGCTTAATTCCGCCCGTAAGTATCCTCGTAGCGCACGATATCGTCCTCACCGAGATAGGCGCCGGACTGGACCTCGATCAGGGTGAGCGGGATCTTGCCGGGGTTTTCCATGCGGTGGATGCAGCCGAGCGGCAGATAGAGGCTCTCGTTTTCCCGGATCAGATGGGTTTCGGCATCGCGGGTCACCAGGGCGGAGCCGGCGACCACCACCCAGTGCTCGGCGCGGTGGAAATGCTTCTGCAGGGACAGTTTCGCCCCCGGCAGCACCACGATGCGCTTGACCTGGAACCGGTCGCCCTGGATCAGGCTTTCATAGAACCCCCAGGGCCGGTAGACCCGGTTATGCGCCTCGGCTTCGGGCCGTTTATCGCGCTTGAGCCGGTCGACCACGCGCTTGACGTTCTGGGTCTGGCTGCGATGGGTGACCAGAACGGCGTCCGGCGTGGTGATCACGATGACATCCTGCAGCCCGAGCACGGCGGTGATCGCGCCTTCGCTGCGGACGTAGCAATTGGTCGATTGCTCGACCACGGCATCGCCCAGGGTCGCGTTGCCGCCTTTGTCCTTGGCCGCGACATCCCAGATCGCGGCCCAGGAGCCAACATCCGACCAGCCGAGCGCGGCCGGAACGACCACGGCACGATCGGTCTTTTCGGCGATCGCGTAATCGATGCTGATATCGGGTGCGGCGGCGAAACCTTCGGCATCGAGGCGGATGAAGTCGAGGTCGGGCCGCCGGGCGTCGAACGCGATGCGGACCGCGCGGGCGACATCCGGCGCGTGGCGCTCCATTTCGGCGAGCAGGGTGCGGGCCGAGGCGACGAACATGCCGGAGTTCCAGAAATGCCGGCCATCGCCGATCAGGGTGGTGGCGGTCGCGGCATCGGGTTTTTCGACGAAGCGGGCGATGCGGAACGCGCCGTGCTGGCCGGGGAGCGGGTCGCCTTGTTCGATATAGCCGTAGCCGGTTTCCGGGCCGGTCGGGTGCATGCCGAAGGTGACGATGAAGCCTTCGCGCGCGGCGCTGGCGGCGGTGGCGAGGGCGGCGTGCAGGGCATCGGCATCGGTGATCGCGGCATCCGCCGCCATGATCCAGAGAAGCTGATCGGGGTCGGCTTCGGCGATCATCAGTGCCGCGGCGGCGATGGCGGGGGCGCTGTTGCGGCCCATCGGTTCGAGCAGGATGCGGGCCCCGGCGATGCCGGATTCGCGGAGCTGTTCGGCAACGATGAACCGATGTTCCTCGTTGGCGACCACAACGGGCGGCGCGAAGCCGGTGCCGCTGGCGCGACCGGCGGTTTCCTGCAGCATGGTCTGGGCCGAGACCAGCGGCCAGAACTGCTTGGGGTAGGCCTTGCGCGAAACCGGCCACAGCCGGGTGCCGGTGCCGCCCGAAAGGATCACCGGAACGATCGTTTCGTTGCGCGTTACAGTCTCGTCAGCCATGCAGGCCCCCTTCGGTCATGCGCGCTTCATTGCCAGCGCACGGGTTTTGCGTCCAGCATGGCGGGCGAGGGAAAATGACGAATCAGGCGGCATCGAAAGTATTTCTGGAGGATCTGACTAGCGCGGAACTGCGCGCGGCGATGACGCGGCATCCGCTGGTGCTGCTGCCGCTCGGCAGCCAGGAGGATCAGGGGGCCCATGCGCCGATGGGCGATTTCCGGCTCGCCGGGGCGATTGCCGGGCGGATCGCGGAGGCGGCCCGGGCGTTGGGGTCCGCCGTGCTGGTGGCACCGACCCTGCCGTTCGGGACGGCGGATCATTTCGGGATGGTGCCGGGCGGGCTTGCGCTGTCGCCCGCGAGTTTTCGCGCGGTGTTGCATGATCTGATCGGGGATCTGCGGCGCAACGGGCTGGAGCGGATCGTTCTGCTCAACGGCCATGGCGGGAATGTGCCGATCATTCACGAGGTGACGCTGGCGATCCGCCGCGCCGGGGGGCCGGTGATCCCTTCGGTCTATTTATGGAAGATCGCCCGGGAGCTGATGATCCGGCGGCTCGGCACCGGCGATGCCAGGTTCGGCCATGGCGGCGAGCCGCTCGCCTCGATCGGGCTGGCGCTGCGCGGCGATGCCATGCGGCCCGATTTCGCGGTGGCGCCGGCCAGAGCGGGGGTTGTGGCGGGGTATCAGGTCGCGGGGTTCGGCGCGATCCGGTTCGAGGGGATCGAGATCGACGCGCCGGTGGAATATCATGAAGTCGCGCCCAATTCCGCCGCGGGCGATGCGACCGGGGCGGATGCCGCGCTGGGGGCGGCGGTGGTGGATGATCTGGTCGCGCTCATCGCGCGGTTCTGCGTCAACGAAGCAGGACGATCATGACGCCCGCGCTGGGCGGCGTGCCGGACTGGATTCCGGTGACGCTGGCGGCGGCGATCTTTCAGGTGTGGCGCACCGCGTTGCAGGCAAGGCTGCGGGGGGTGCTGACCCCGGCGGGGGCGGGCTTCGTGCGCTATATCTATGCGCTGCCGGTCGATTACGTGTTGCTGGCGGCAGGGCTCGCGCTGACCGGGCTGGGGGTGCCGGCGTTCGGCTGGGATTTCGTGCTGCTGTGCCTCGCGGGCGGGATCGCGCAGATTTTCGGGACCAATCTGCTGATCATGGCGTTCGGCTATCGCAACTTCGTGGTCGGCACCGCCTATGCCAAGACCGAGGCGGCGCAGCTCGTGGTGTTTTCCGTGCTGATCTTCGGCGCGCATCTGCCGGTGCTCGCGATCGTCGGGATCATGCTCGCGGTCGCGGGGGTGCTGGCGCTTTCTTTCGCGGATACGGCGCTGACGCCGCGCGACCTGCTGCGCGCCTCGGTGCAGCCGGCGGCGCTGTGCGGGCTGGGTTCGGGATTCGCCTTTGCGGTGACCGCGATTTTGCTGCGCAACGCGACACTGGCGCTGCCGGTGGCAACGCCGGTGCTGCTCCGGGCGCTGCTGGTGCTGGCGGTGGCGAATTCGCTCCAGACGCTGGCGCAAGGCAGTTACATGGCGTGGCGGAGTCCGGCGGAACTGGCCTCGTGCCTGCGGCTGTGGCGGCGGGCGGCGCCGGTGGGGGCGTTATCGGCGCTGGGGTCGGGCTGCTGGTTCGCGGGGTTCGCCATGACCAATGTGGCGCTGGTGCGCGGGTTCGGGCAGATCGAAATTCTGTTCACCCTCGCGGTCGGGCATTTTTATCTCAAGGAGCGGACGCGGCGGGGCGAAAGCGTCGGGCTGGTGATGGTCGGGCTGGGCGTGGTGCTGATCGCGGCGGGCGGGATCGGGTAGCTCAGCGGTTCTGCAGGATGAAGATCGCGCGGGCGAGATCGTCTTCGGTCGTGATCTTGAAATTATCGTCGCTCGCCGGGACCATGGCGACGGCGAGGCCGGCGGCTTCGGCGATGGCCGCATCGTCGGTGAAATCCTGACGGTCCGGGTTGTCGCGGAACGCGGCGCGGTGGGCGTCGAGCAGGGGCCGGTAGTGAAATCCCTGCGGGGTCTGGGCGCGCCAGAGATCGGTGCGCTCCACCGTGCCGGTGATTTTGCCGTCGCGGCAGCGCTTGAGCGTGTCGGCGAGCGGCACGCCGGCGATGGCACCCGGAGTGTGGCGCAGGGCGGCGATCACCGCGCCGATCGTGGCACCAGCGATGAAGGGGCGGACCGCATCGTGGATCAGCACGAGGTCGGGCGGGTCGGATTCGAGGCCTTCGAGGCCGCGCCGCACCGATTCCTGGCGGGTGGCCCCGCCGAGCAGAGGTGGCGACAGATCGGCACCGGCGGTGGCCTGATGATAGAGGTCCTGATCGTCGGGATGGATCACGACACGGACGCGATCGATCGCGCCGTGGGATTGGAAGGCCGCGATGGTGTGGCGGATGATCGGCAGGTGATCGAGCAGGCGATATTGCTTGGGGATCGGGCCGCCGAGGCGTTGGCCCCGGCCACCGGCGACGATGAGGGCGGTGATCATGCTGTGGGTCTCGAACTGAGGGCGTGGCGCAGGTGGGATCGGTGGCCGGCGAGGTGGGCGCGGGCGGCGGTGGGGTCGAGATCGTGGCGGTGCATGACGAGTGCGGTTTTGACCTCGAAATCGCAGCGTTCCAGCAGGGCGCGCGCGGTTGCGGCATCGCAGCCGGCGATCGCGGCGACGATGCGGGTGGCGCGGTCGCGCAGCTTGAGGTTGGTCGCGCGGAGATCGACCATGTAGGGGCCGAAGCTCTTGCCGAGGCGGATCATGATGGTGGTGGAGAGCGCATTCAGCGCGATTTTCTGGGTGGTGCCGGCGGAAAGGCGGGTCGAGCCGGCAAGGACTTCCGCGCCGGAGGCGATGACGATGGAATGATCGACCTCGTCGGTCATGATGCCGGCACTGTTCACGATGCAGCCGGTGAGCGCGCCCGCGGCTTTGGCGTGGCTGAGGGCAGCGCGGGTGAAGGGCGTGCTGCCCGAGGCGGCAATGCCGATCAGGGCGTCGCCGGGGCCGATACCGTGGTGGGCGAGCAGCCGGGATGCGGCTTCGGTATCGTCCTCCGCCCCTTCGACCGCACCGGCGATTGCCGCATCGCCTCCGGCGATCAGGGGGATGATGATGCCCGGCGGCAGGGAGAAGGTCGGGCCGCATTCCACCGCATCGAGCACGGCGAGGCGGCCCGAGGTGCCGGCCCCGGCGTAGAACAAGCGGCCCCCTTCACGGAGTTTCAGCGCGACGGCATCGGCGAGCGTGGCGAGGGCGGGGGCGATGCGGCGCAAGGCGTGCTGGGCGTGAGCTTCCTGGGCGAACAGGAGGGCGATGATCGCCTCGCTCGGTTGCTCATCGAGATCGGTCGCCGAGGGATTGAGCGTTTCGGTCGCGGGCAGGCGGGGCTTGCGGGGTGGTGCGCTCGCGACCGGGCGGATCGGCACCCCGGCGATCCAGGTGTTCTGGACGTTGAAATCATCGTCGAGCCAGATCAGGTCGGCGCGGCATCCGGCAGCGAGGCGGCCCCGGTCGGTGAGGCCGATGGCATGGGCGGGGGCCTGGGTGGCGGCGTGGAGCGCGGCTTCGGGCGGGATGCCGGCGGCGATCAGGCGGCGGATACCCTCATCGAGGGTGATGGTCGCGCCGGTCAGGGTGCCGTCCGGGCGGCGGGCGGCACCGCCTTCGGCGATCGCGCCTGCACCGCCAAAGGCGGTCGTGCTGCCTCTCGGCAGTCCGGCGAGGCTGATCGAATCGGTCACCGCGACGGCGCGCATCCCTGTGGCGGCGAAGCCGAGGCGCAGCGCGATCGGGTCAGAGTGGACGCCATCGGCGATGAAGCAGGCGGCAAGGCGCGGATCGGTCAGGGCGACGCCGATCATCCCCGGATCGCGATGGTGGAACGGGCGCATCGCGGTGAAGACATGGGTTGCGAGGCGGGCACCGGCCTCGATCGCGCGGGTTGCGGTCGCGGCATCCGCATCGGTATGGCCGAGGGCGATGGCGATGGCCGATCGGGTCAGGCGCTCGATGGCGGCGATGGCGTGCGGCAGTTCCGGGGCGAGGGTGATCAGGCGCAGAGTGGCGCGCAGGGCGTCGGGGGCGAGCAATGTCTCCAGCGTCGGCGCGTCGGGGGTCAGCAGCCAGTCGGCGCGATGCGCGCCGCGCCGGGCGCGGGCGAGAAACGGGCCTTCGAGATGGAGTCCGGGCATTTGCGCGAGGGGTGCGGCGGTCAAGGCCCCGATCGCGGTGCGGATGCGGGCGGCGGCATCGTGCAGATCGGGGATCGGGGCGGTGATGATCGTGGGAAGGAAACTGGTGACGCCGGATTGGGCGAGGCTGCGGCAGAGATGTTCGAAACCGTCGGTATCCGCCGTCGCGCAGTCGATCCCGAAGGCGCCGTTATTGTGGAGGTCGATCAGCCCGGGGGCGAGGATGCCGTGGGGCAGGATGAGATCGGCATCGGCCGGGATATGGCCGAGCACCGCGACGATCCGGCCCGCCTCGATCACGAGTGCGCCCTCCGCCTCGAACCTTCCGTCGCGGAACAGGCGCGGCGCGGCGAGGATCATGGCTCAGGTGACGAGCATCGGGCCCAGGGGACGGCCGGCGAACAGGTGGACGTGCAGATGCGGGACTTCCTGATGACTGTCCGGCCCCATATTGGCGAGCAGGCGGTAGCCGGTATCCTCGAAGCCGAGCATGTGCGCGACATGGCCGATCGCGCGGATGAAGCCGGTGATTTCGGCCTCCGGGGCGGTCGCGGCGAAATCCGCGAAGGCGACGTAGCGGCCTTTGGGGATGACCAGGATGTGATGCGGCGCCTGGGGGTTGATGTCGTGAAAGGCGAGGGCGAATTCGTCCTCGTAGACCTTGCGGCAGGGGATGTCGCCGCGCAGGATTTTGGCGAAGATGTTGTTATCGTCATAGGGCGGTTTGCCGCTGACGCCTTGTTTCGGGGTCATGGGATTTTCCTGGTTTCAGCGATCGAGAGCAGGACGGGGCGGGCGTTTTTCTCGGCGATGCCGGAAATCGCCTCGCGGCGTTTGAGTTCGGTCCAGACATCTTCGGGGCGCAGGCTGCACGCGACCCACATGACCAGAAGATGATAGAGCACATCGGCACTTTCCGCGATCAGTGCCTCGCGGTTGCCGGCGACCGCCTCGATCAGGCATTCGACCGACTCCTCGCCGAATTTCTGGGCGACCTTGTTGATGCCGCGCGAGAGCAGCCGGGCGGAATGGCTGACCAGCGGATCGGCGGCCTGGCGCGCCACGATGGTGGACCACAGCCGGTCCAGCACCTTGGCATCGGGGGCGGCGGGATCGAGCGGCGGGACCGGCAGGATGGCGGCGAGTTTCGGCTTGCGCGCGGTCTTGACCGGTTTGGTGCCGACCGTTCTGGCTTTCGCGGGCTTGGCTTTCGCGGTTTTGGCCTTTGGTTTTGCCGCCGTCTTGCCCGTTGATTTGGTCGGTTTTTTTGCCATTGGAGTCTCCTAACGCGGGGTCGGCAGGGGGCGCACCGGCAGTCCGGCTTCGGCAAGGCTCGATTTCACTTCGGCGATGGTGAACTGGCCGAAATGGAACACGCTGGCGGCGAGCAGACCGGTGGCCCCGGCGGCGGCGCCTTCGGCGAAATGGGCGAGGGTGCCAACCCCGCCGGATGCGACGATCGGGATGGTGATCCGCGCTGCCACCGTCTTCAATAAATCGAGATCGAAGCCGGTTCCGGTGCCGTCCCGGTCCATCGAGGTCAGCAGGATTTCGCCGGCACCGCGAGCCTGCATTTCGGCGCACCATTCCACCGCGTCGATCCCGGTCGGGTTACGGCCGCCATGGGTGAAGATCGCCCAGCCATCGCCGGTACGGCGGGCATCGACCGCGACGACCACGCACTGGCTGCCGAATTTATGTGCGGCCTCGTTGATGAAATCGGGGCGCGCGATGGCAGCCGAATTGATGCTGCATTTATCCGCCCCGGCGAGCAGGAGCCGCCGCATGTCCTCGGTGCTGCGGATGCCGCCGCCGACGGTGAGGGGCAGGAACACTTTCGCGGCGGTGCGGCCGACCACGTCGATGATGGTGTCGCGGTTTTCGTGACTGGCGGTGATGTCGAGAAAGGTGAGTTCATCGGCCCCGGCGGCATCGTAGATCGCGGCCTGTTCGACCGGATCGCCCGCATCCCGCAGGGAGACGAAATTGACGCCCTTGACCACGCGGCCATCCTTGACGTCGAGACAGGGGATCACCCGCAGCTTCAGCATGCCGGTCTCAGCATGCGCGTGCCGCCGCGAGGGCGGCGGCGGCATCGATACGGCCATCGTACAGGGCGCGGCCGATGATGGTGCCGGCAAGGTTGGGCGTGCGCGACGCTGCCTCGCGCAGGGCGATGATGTCCGCGAGGCCCGCCACACCGCCGGAGGCGATCACCGGGATGGTGACGCTTCGTGCCAGCGCTTCGGTCGCTTCGAGGTTGAGGCCGGCGAGCATGCCGTCGCGCGCGATATCGGTGTGGATGATCGCGCAGATCCCGGCATCCTCCAGCCGCACGGCGAGGTCGGTTGCGCTGATGGTGGAAATCTCGGCCCAGCCTTCGGTCGCCACCATGCCGTCCGACGCGTCGATGCCGACGATGATCCGGCCGGGGAAGGCGGCGGCGGCGGTGCGGACGAGTTGGGGGTTTTTGACCGCGACGCTGCCGAGGATGATGCGGGCGATGCCGAGATCGAACCACGCCTCGATCCCGGCCATGTCGCGGATGCCGCCGCCGAGCTGGATCGGGAGCGAAACCGCCTCGCTGATCGCGCGGACCGCCGCCTGGTTGACGCCGTGGCCGGCGAAGGCGCCGTTGAGATCGACCACGTGCAGCGCCTCGAACCCGGCCTGCTGGAAGGCCCGGGCCTGGGATGCGGGATCATCGGCGTAGATCGTCGCCTGATCCATCGCGCCGCGCCGGAGCCGGACGCAGGCGCCATCCTTCAAATCGATCGCCGGGTAGAGTGTGAGGGCCATGCTCACTGGGCCCGCAGCATCTTGTAATAGAAATAGCCGGCGACGGTCCGGCCCTCGGTGCGGGCATAGGCGGGATGGGTGCCCCAGCGGAGGAACCCGGCGGCTTCGTAGAGGGCGATGGCGGCGGTCTGGGTTTCGCGGACGTCGAGGTTGAGGACCTGATAGCCGAGGGCGCGGGCGCGATCTTCGAGGCGGTGGACGATCAGCCGGGCGAGGCCGTGACCGCGCGCATAGGGGGCGACGAAATTGAGCGCGAGGGTGGCGCCGAAGGCCTGGGCCTCGTTGTTGCGCGGCGGGCGGACGAGCTGGGCCGCGCCGTAGATCGTGCCGTCCATCCGGCCCACGAACAATTCCCGTTCGGGGACCATGACCACGCCACGGAAATATTGTTCGAGCGCGGCGCGGCCCGGCGGCTTGATCCAGCCGAAGCCGCCGCCATCGATGATCGCGGCATCGGCGGCTTCGCAGAGCGCCTGCATGTCGTCATCGCCGATCACGGTGAGCCGGTCGACCGCGAGGGTTTCGGGGGGGGGCAGATCGCGGATCGGGGCGGTGTTCATGCCGGGCTCCAGCGCAGGAAATTACCGAGTATCGTCAATCCGACCTCCTGGCTCTTTTCGACGTGAAACTGGGTGCCGGCGCGGTTGCCGGTCGCGACCATCGCCGCCACCGGGCCGCCATAGTCGGTGGTGGCGATCACCGGTGGTGAGGCGATGCGGTCGAGCGCGTAGGAATGGACGAAATAGGCGTGATCGCCGGGGTTGAGCCCGTCGAGCAGCGGGTGGGCGCCCGGGGTGAAGTGGAGTTCGTTCCAGCCCATGTGCGGCAGGCGCAGACCTTCGGCGCGCATCGGTGCGATATCACCGGCGATCCAGCCGAAACCGGGGGTGATCCGGTGTTCGAGGCCGCGCGCGGCCATCAGTTGCATGCCGACGCAGATGCCGAGGAACGGCGCGCCGGCATCGACCCGGCGGTGCATGGAATCGGCAAGGCCGGGGCGGGCGGCGAGGCCGGCGGCGCAATCGGCGAAGGCACCCTGGCCGGGCAGGACGATGCGGTCGGCGGCGGCGATTTCGTCCGGGCGGTCGGTGATGGCGACAATGGCGGCGATGCCGAGGCGGGTGGCCGCGAGTTCGAGACCGCGCGCGGCGGAGGCGAGGTTGCCGCTGCCATAGTCGATTACCGCAATTCTCACAGCACGCCTTTGGTCGAGGGGATCGCGCCCGCCGCGCGGGGGTCGGGTGCGACCGCCATGCGCAGGGCGCGGGCGACCGATTTGAACGCGGCTTCGGCGACGTGATGGGCGTTGTGCCCGGCGCGCAGGCGGATGTGCAGAGCGAACTGGCCGTTGGCGGCAAGGGATTGGAAGAATTCCTGGACGAGTTGGGTGTCCATGTCACCGAGCATCGGGCGTTCGAAGGGCACCTCGAAGCCGAGATAGCCCCGGCCCGAGAGGTCGATCGCGGCTTCGCACAGGGCTTCGTCCATCGGGATCACCGCATGGCCGAAGCGGGTGATGCCGCGTTTGTCGCCGATCGCCTCGCGGATCGCCTGGCCGAGCACGATGCCGACATCCTCCACGGTGTGATGGGCATCGATGTGCAGATCGCCTTCCGCCGAAATGTCGAGGTCGAACATCGCGTGGCGGCCCAAAGCGGTCAGCATGTGGTCGAAGAAGCCGATTCCGGTGGCGATTTCGGTGCGGCCGGACCCGTCGAGATCGAGCAGGAGCTCGATTGCGGTTTCCGAGGTTTTGCGGGTCAGCGTGGCGGTGCGATTCATTCGGGCTGCCTAGCCCAAATCGGCATCATCGCCAATGTGCCGTGGGATCGGGTTGGGCGGACTTTCATGATCTTGTCGTTTCGCGCATAATTACGCCATGCTGGACAAGAATTTCGACCCGACTGCTTTCGAAGCACGGCTTTACGACACCTGGGAAGGCGAGGGCGCTTTTGCGGCCGATCCGGCGCGCAATGCGAAGCCGTTCACGATCATGATCCCGCCGCCCAATGTGACCGGGCGGCTGCATGTGGGTCATGCGCTGACCATGACGCTGCAGGACGTGCTGATCCGGTTTCAGCGGATGAACGGGCGCGATGCGCTGTGGCAGCCCGGCACCGATCATGCCGGGATCGCGACGCAACTGATGGTCGAGCGCGATTTGCAGAGCGAGGGCAGCAGCCGCAAGGAGATCGGGCGCGAGGCGTTTCTCGAACGGGTCTGGCGCTGGAAAGAGGAGCAGGGCGGGGCGATCACGAAGCAGTTGCGCCGGCTGGGGGCCTCGCCCGACTGGTCGCGCGAGCGGTTCACCATGGACGAGGGATTGACCCGTGCGGTGCGGACGATTTTCGTCCGGCTGTTCAATGACGGGCTCATCTACCGGGCCAAGCGGCTGGTGAACTGGGACCCGGCGTTCGGCTCGGCGATTTCGGACCTCGAAGTCGAGATGCGCGAGGTCAAGGGGCATTTGTGGCATCTGCGCTATCCGGTCGAGGGTAGCGACGAGGTGATCATTGTGGCGACCACGCGGCCCGAGACCATGCTGGGGGATACGGCCGTGGCGGTGCATCCGGGCGATGAGCGCTATGCCGCGCTGGTCGGGCGGACCGTGATCCAGCCGATCACCGGGCGGCGGTTTCCGATCATTGCCGATGAGTATTCCGACCCGGAAAAAGGCACCGGGGCGGTGAAGATCACGCCGGCGCATGATTTCAACGATTTCGCGGTGGGGCAGCGGCATGGGCTGGCGACACCCTCGATTTTCGATCGGGCGGCGCGGGTGACGCTGGCCGAGGTGCGCGACGGGGCGAACCCGCCCGATCCGATGTTTTTCCAGAGTCTGGAAGGGCTCGACCGGTTTGCGGCGCGGCAGGAGATCGTGGCGCATCTCGATGCGATCGGAGCGCTGGAGAAGGTCGAGCCGCATACCCACACCGTGCCGCAGGCGGAACGGGGCGATACCGTGATCGAGCCGCTGCTGACCGAGCAGTGGTTCTGCAATGCCGAGGTGCTGGCCAAACCGGCGATCGCCGCGGTGGAGGAGGGCCGGATCGAATTCGTACCCAAGCAGTGGGAGAACACGTATTTCGCCTGGATGCGGAATATCCAGCCCTGGTGCATTTCGCGGCAGTTATGGTGGGGGCATCGGATTCCGGCGTGGTACGGGCCGGAGGGGATGATTTTCGTGGCCGAGTCCGAGGCCGAGGCGCATCGCGATGCCGAGGAGCATTTCGGCCACAAGGTTGAGTTGCGGCAGGACGAGGACGTGCTGGATACCTGGTTCAGCTCGGCTCTGTGGCCGTTCTCGACGCTGGGGTGGCCGGAATCGACGCCGGAACTTGCGAAATACTATCCGGGGGATGTGCTGGTCACCGGGTTCGACATCATTTTCTTCTGGGTCGCCCGGATGGTGATGATGGGGCTGTACGTGATGGGCGAGGTGCCGTTCCGCACCGTGATGATGAACGGGCTGGTGCGCGACGAGCGCGGCCAGAAAATGAGCAAGACCAAGGGCAATGTGGTCGATCCGATCACGCTGATCGAGGATTATGGCGCCGATGCGCTGCGCTATACCGTGAGTGCACAGAGCGGGGCGGGGCGGTCGATCAAGCTGGGGCCGACCGTGGTGGCGGCGAACCGGAGTTTCATTACCAAGATCTGGAATGCGGCGCGGTTCTGCGAGATGAATGCGTGCCAGCCCGATCCGGCGTTTCGGCCCGAGGCGGCGCGGCTGGCCTTGTCGCGCTGGATTCTGGATGCGGCCAACCGGGCGGTGATCGAGGCGACGGGGGCGCTGGAGGCGTATCGGGTCGCGGAGTATGCGCAGGTTTGTTACCGGTTCACCTGGGGTGATTTCTGCGACTGGTTCCTCGAACTGGCCAAGCCGGGGCTTGCGGGCGAGGATGCCGACGCTGTGGAACGCAGGGCGGTCGCGGCGCATGTGCTCGGGGTGTTGCTGCGGTTGCTGCATCCGATGATCCCGTTCGTGACCGAAGCATTGTGGGATGAGTTGGGGTATGGCGCGGTGGGGTCGTTGATCCGGGAACCGTGGCCGGAGCGCGAGGTGGTGAGCGAGGCGGCGGCGGCGCGGGACGAGGTTTCGTGGGTGATTGCCGCGATTTCGGAAATCCGGGCGGTGCGCAGCGAGATGAACGTGCCGGCGGCGACGCGGATTCCGATTTTGATCCGCGATGCTTCGGAGGAGACGCTGGCGCGGGCGGGGCGGTGGCGCGAGGAGATTGCGCGGTTGGCCCGGATTTCCAGCCTGGAGGCATTGCAGGGTGACATGCCGCATGGGGCGGCGCAGGCGATTCTGGGCGAGGCGACGCTGATTCTGCCGCTGGCCGATATCATCGATCTGGCGGCGGAGCGGAAGCGGCTTGCGAGCACGCGGGCGAAGACGGCGAGCGATGCCGAGAAGATTGCGCGCAAGCTGGAGAATCAGGATTTCGTCAGCAAGGCGCCGGAAGATATCATTGTGGAGAACCGGGACCGGCTGGAAGCGGCGCATGCGGAACTGGCCCGGTTGGACGCCGCGCTATCTAGAATAGGTTAGAGTTTTTTCGCGTTTTTTGTAACTCGGTTTTGTCGCGGCGTATTTTGTTATGATTTCGTAACGAAGTGGGCGTGGTTAGGCGCGGCGGGTCAGGCGGGTTTTTTGGCGGGGCCGGGCCAGCGGTGGGACCATGAATTCCAGCAGGGCGTGTCGTAGATGCCGACCAGGGTGAAGCCGTAGTCGCGGGGTTTGCGGGGTTTGGGCGGTTGGGGTGGTTTCGGTTCCGGGACGGGTTTGGGGAGTTGCAGCCATGAGGGCGGGGCGATGCCGAACATGCGGCAGAGCGAGCGCAACGTGGGGGTGGATTTCGGGGTTTGGGCGATGAGGTCGGCGGTGGCTTCGGCGGCGAGGAGGGCGGTGAGCGCGGCGGTGGCGGCGGCGATGTCGTCGGCGGCGTCCGGCAGATAGCGCGGGGTGAGGTGCTGCAGCCAGGCGGGGCAGCGCATGATCATGCCCGGAGTGGTGTTGGGGTTGGGGCGTGGGCGCGGCGGGACGGGTTTGGGCGCTGGGCTGGGTGTGGGTTTGGGTGTGGGTCCGGGTTGGGTGCCGGAGGAGGTGATGGCGCGGGTGAGGCGGCGGATGAAGAAGTCGAGGTGGCGGAGGAGGATTTCGACCGTGAAGTCCGACATGGTGGGGCTGGGGGTTTTGCGCGCGACGCTGACCACGAGATCCCGCAGGATCCGGACGAACTGGGCGACGGGGTGGTGGGGGTGAGTGGGCGCGATGCTGGACACCCTCGCTATTAATCACATGGGGTGGGGGGTGAGAAAGCGGGGATTTCGGCGGTGGCGTCCCGGGTGGCGGGAGGGCGCTCAGATCGGTTTGCCGGCGCTGCGGTGCCAAGTTTCGGCCATGAGCGTGTTGCTCGGCAGGGACGTGTCGAGGACTTTTCGGGCGGTTTCGGCGCCGGCGACCGGGAGGCCGGTGGGGTCGAGCAGGCCGAGCTGGACCAGGACGGAGGCCTGATCCCAGTAGATGTGCTCGTGGGCGAGTTTGCCGTCGCGGAAATGGATGATTGCGACCAGGGGGATTTCGACGGTGCGCCCGGTGGGCGGGATGCCGGGGAGCATCCAGTCGATCGCCGAGGTGTGGGTGAAGCTGAAGATCATTTCATCGACGATCCGGTCGGGGCCGATGGTGCGGCTGACCGGGATCATGCGGGTATCGGGCGGGTTGCCGCCGATGAAATGGTATTTGTAGAAGCGCTTGAGCTGGTCGTGGCCGACCCCGCCGGTCATGGTCGGGATGTGGTTGACGTAGGGCTCGGCCACCATGGTCGCCATCGTGGCATCGACATCGCGGGTCTCGAATTCGTGGCGGCAGTGCTCTTCCCACAGGGCTTCGAGGTTATGGTCGGCCATTGCCGGTGTCTCCGTCGGTTGGGTGGTGACGATCCCCTGCGTCACGCGCCGAATAAATGCAAGACGATTTCGCGCCGGTTGGGGTGGCGGCGGTGTTCGAACAGATAGAGCGCCTGCCATGTGCCGAAAACCGGGCGGCCGGCTGCGACCGGGATGCTGATCTGGGTTTGCGTCAGCATCGTGCGGAGATGGGCGGGCATGTCGTCGGGGCCTTCGTCCTCATGGGCGTAGCGGCCGGTGGCTTCGGGCACGAGTGCCTCGAAGAAACGCAGGATATCGGCGCGGACGGTGGGATCGGCGTTTTCCTGCACCGTGAGCGAGGCCGAGGTGTGACGGCACCAGACCGTCAGGAGGCCGGTTGCGATGCCCTGGGTTGCGGTCCACTCGATGATCGGGCGGGTGAGGTCGGTCAGGCCTTTGCCCGTGGTCGCGATGGTCAGTTGGTGCAGGGCCTGTTTCATGCCCGGGACCGTTCTGCGATCGACGGGCTGGCGGCGCGGGCGGGGGAGGGTTTGGCGACATTCCGCTTGCTGAGCGGAGGTTTGCGATCGGCCAAGCGCTTGTCCCCAGGCTTATCCCGGATTTTGTGGATAACTTCCCGGTGGGGATAAGTCGCTCCGGTGGGGGCGGTGGCGGGTTGATTCGTTGAACAGGACGGCATGGAGCAGGGCGGCATGGTGCGGGGATCGTACCAGATACCGGCGCTCGGCGGAACGGTGGGGCGATTCTGGTGCGGCGGGGGGGGGGGGGGGTGGCGCGCCCTTCAGGAGATGATCGGGGGGGTGACGTTGCTGGCGGTGGTGATCGAACTGCCGAAGCCCATGAAGCGCAGGGTCGATCCGTCGCTGAGCTGGACGACCGAGGCGATGCCGATGGTGCCCGGGCTCAGGGCGATCAGCCCGGCGGAGGTGGAGGTGACGGTGATGCCCGGTGCGATGTCGAGTTGATCCGCTGCGGTCCAGCCCTGGATGATCGTCACTGATCCTTTCGCGGCTGGGTCGCCTGCAAAGATGGTGTTGGCAGCACCGGTCGTGATGAGGTTCGACCCGGCACCGAGCACGAAGGAATTGGCTCCGGCGGCGCCGGTCATGGACGTGGTGCCGCCCGGGACCGTGGAGCCGACCAGGGTGGTGGCGCCGCCCATCGCGGTGAGGCTTTCATTGCCGCCCGCGCCGGCGACGAGGAGGTTGAGGCCCGCGTGTCCGCCGGTCAGTGTGTTGTCGGTGCCCGCGCCGAACAGGGTGGCCGCGCCCGCGCCGCCGGAGAGATTGTTGTTTCCGTTGGTGCCGCCCTGCACGACCGAGGCGCCGGAGCCGCCGATGAAGGAGACCGAGCCGGAGCCGTTGTTGAAGCTGGTCGAGGTGCCGCCGCGCATGGTGACGTCGGCGTTCGAGCCGTAGATGGTGCTGGCGCCGGATGCCTCGATGGTGTCGCTGCCGTTCGAGGTGAAGGCGATATTGGTCGGGCCCGTGAAGGTGAGGCTGTTGTTGCCGCCGGCGAGATCGACGAAGCCGGAGCCGGAGGTCGTGACCTGATCGCCGCCTTCGATGATGTTGTTGGCGTTGCTGGTGATCATGACGCTGTCATTCGCGGCTGAGTTGCCGAGGATGACGCTGGCGGTGCCGCTGGCGGTGACGGCACCATCGGTCATCTGGCCGCGGACGATGCCGCTGGAGGCGGTGACGGTGTTGTTCGAGCCGTTGGTCATGACATAGGTGGTGCCGTTGCCGACAGTCATGGTTCCGTCGGTGCCGTAGAGGTAGACGATCGGCGCGTTTGAGACCGAGACCGTGTTGTGGGTGCCGAAATCGGCCACGGCGGCGCCGGTGGAGGAGACCGTGTCGTTGCCGCCGAGAATTTCGACGCCGCCGGCGCTGCCGACCGTAAGCTGGTCGTTCGAGCCGAAGATGTTGATGTGCGACGGATCGCCGGTGACGCCGGAGGCCATGATGGTGTCGGCTGAGCCGCCGATATTGGCGGTCTGGTCGAGGCCGGCGATGGTGATGAGCGCGCCGGTCGCCGCGGTGCCGAGGCCGAGATAGCTGTTGTCCCCGGTGAGGGAGACGATCGCGCCGGCGGTTCGGACCGTGAGGGTGGTGGCGCTGCCGCTCGCCATGACCGTATCGGTGCCGCCGGTCATCAGGATGTCGTTTCCGGAACCGGTGACGTCGAGCGTCGAGCTTGCGGCGACCGAGACCGAATTGCCGGTTCCGCCGATATCGAGAATGTCCTGTCCGGCGAGGGTGACAAAGGCCCCGCTTTCGGTGGCGGCGAGGTTGATCGTCGAGTTGCCGGTGACGGAGATCATGTCGGTGAAGGCGCCCGCGCCGATGCCGGCGACGTTGATCAGGTCGGTTCCGCCGGAGGTGATGGTGGCGCCGACGAGGGCGCCGGTCACGTTGATCGTGTTGGTGGTTCCGGGGTCTGTCGTGATGTTGTCGTAGGTATAGCCGGACGGGCTGAGCGAGGCGGGGGCATCGGACAGGTTGAGCGTATTTTTGCCGCTGCCGACGACGATCTGGGTGTTGATGTTCGAGACGTTCAGGGTGCTCGACGTGCCGCCGGCATAGATCGAGGTCTGGCCCGGCCTGGTCTGCACGAGATTATCCGTGATGTTGGTGCCGGAGGCGAGGATCAGGAAGCCGTTTTCGGCGATGGACCCATCGAGCGTCAGGGTTGCGGGATCGGTGACGATGAGGCCGGCAAAGGCACCGCCTGCGCCGCTGAAGGCGGGCAGGGACAGGGTGCCGCTGGCGGTGCCGGTGATCTCTTCGAAATAGCCGGTCGAAGCCGTGGTGCCCGGCGCGGCGATGCTGGTGTCGATGACGCCGGAGCCGGTGTCGAGCGTGCCGACCGCGACGCCGACATAGGGGTTCGGCGACAGGATCAGGGTGGTGATGTCGTTGGTGAGCAGGGTTTGGACCGACGGGGCGAGGGGGCTGGCGATCGAGAACGTATCGGTGATCTCGGACGATGCGACGAAAGAGATCTGCGAACCGGACATTTTCCTATTCCTTAAAGCTTCAATGACTTTTTATACATGTTTGGCATCAAAATCTAGAAGCAGTCTGGAATATGATCCGAAAAATCGGATAGGCGTTACGCGCCTGTCGGGGGCGAGGCGTTCGACGCCATTTCGCCCCCGATAGTCTTACGAATGAAAGTTTTTTGCTTCTTTTTTACAAAAAAGAAGCGCTGCGCTTTCTTTGGTTTTTATCACCCCACCACGCGCCGGGATTTCCAGTCGAATTTGAGGGTGTCGCGCAGGCGGGGTGGGGTTCGGTAGGGTTCCTGTGGGCGGGGGACGGTGTAGGTGCGGATGGTGATGATTTCGGGGTCGATTTCGAGGCGGAGGAAGCCGAAGCGGTCGTCGATATAGGCGTCGAGGGTGACGTTGGGCTGGTCGGGCGGGGTCAGGGGGACGGTGGGGGGTTGGCCATCGACCGATTGCATGCGCGAGAGGTTGTGATAGCCGCCGAAGCCCGCGACGATGAAGGGTTTGGCGCTGCCGTCTGTCTCGGTGATGGTGAAGCGCTGGTAGTTATGGACGTGGCCGGCGAAGACCATGTGGGCCTGGCGGCCCGAGGCGGTTTCGGCTTCGGTGAGGACCTCCTGCATGACTTTGCTGCCGGAATTATAGGCATCGAGCGAGTGGATCGGGTGGTGCATCGCGACGATGATGGGTTTGTCGGTGGCGGCGGCCTGGAGTTCGCCGGCGAACCAGTCGCGCTGGTCCTGTTGGACGACGCCGCCTTCGGGGACGTTGTCGTAGAGGCCGATGAAGGTGGCGTAGGGGGTTTCGAGGGTGAAGTAGCAGTTCGGCTGGGTCATCGCGGTGCGCGGGATGTCCATGGCTTCGGGCGTGTGGGTGCCGGGGGTGGCGGCGCAGAAATTCTGCATGAAGGCGGTGAGGGAGGGGACGTTATCGACGATGACGCCGTTATCGTAGATGTCGCCATCGTGGTTGCCGGGGACGCCGAGGATGGGCAGGGGGTAGTATTCGTAGGGCAGGTAGAACTGGGGGTAGTAGCGGCTCGCCTGACCGTCGAAATAGATCACGTCGCCGCAATGGTAGGCGAAGGCGGGTTTGCCGTAGGGGCCGGTGATGGCGGCATCGGTGATCATGCCGGCGGCGACGAGTTCCTGGGGGGTGGGGTCGAGCACGCCGCCGGTATCGGCGATGAGGTGCAGGGCCATGCCGCCGGCTTTTTTCATGGCGGCGACCTGATCGGGGATGATGCTGGCGAGGTCGAGCCGGTAGGGGGCTTCGCCGGTCGGCGGGGGCAGGGGCTGGAAGCCGGCGCCTTCGCTGAGCGGGGCGAGTTGGGAGTGCAGGCCGTGATGTTCGGCGATCGGGGTGCCGAAACGGTGGGGGTTGGGTTTGCCGTGGTGATGTTTTGTCATGCCGCCCTCTGAATTGGTGGGACCGATGGGTTAGCGCGCCGGGTGGGGGGTGAGAAAGACAGGTTTATGACATCAGAACTGGTCCTTCGCGGTGCGCAGGCGGGCGAATTCCTCGGGGGTCTGGGCGCGGAGGAAGGGGTTGGTCAAAAGCTCCTCGGCGAGGCGGACCGGGATTGTGGGTTCGCGCTCGGCGCGGAGGCGTTCGACTTCCCGGGCGCGGACCATCAGGGCTTCGTTGTCGGGATCGACGCTGCGGGCGAAGCGGGCATTGGCGAGGGTGTATTCGTGGCCGCAGAGCAGCATGGTGTCGGGCGGGAGGGTCGCGATGCGGTGCAGGCTGGTGTGGAAGGTCTCGGGCGTGCCTTCGAACATGCGGCCGCAGCCGAGGCTGAACAAGGTGTCGCCGACGGCGGCGATGATGTCGTCGAACACGTAGGTGACGTGGCCGGTGGTGTGGCCGGGGGTGGTGATCATGCGGAGTTTGGCGCTGCCGAAATCGATCGTGTCGTTGTCGTTCAGGGCGATGTCGAGCGGGGGAAGGCGGTGCGCGTCGGCGGCGTTGCCGACGAGTTTGGCCCCGAAACGGGCGGCGAGGGCTTGGGCGCCGGCGATGTGGTCGTCGTGATGGTGGGTGAGCAGGACGTAGTCGAGCTTCGAGCCTTCGCGGTCGACCGCGAGGATGGCGGCTTCGGCATCGGCGGGGTCGATGAACGCGGTGGCGTCGTCGCGGGAGAGGTACCAGGCGTAGTTGTCGGTCAGCATGGGGACGCGGGTGATGGTGTAGCCGGCGTAGGCGATGGACATGATCGATCTTTCAGAAGTGCTATAACGTTCGCATGAGTATAGATGCGACGACGATGGCGGATTTCTATGCCACGCGCCACGGCGTGATGGCGGCGCGCCAGATCCGTGCGCGTCTCGGGGTGTTGTGGCCGGATGCGACCGGGCTGGATGTGCTGGGGCTGGGTTATGCGGCCCCTTACGTGCGGCTGTGGCGCGAGCAGGCGGCGCGGTGCGTGATGATTACGCCGGCGCAGATGGGGGCGGCGCGCTGGCCGGCTTCGCGACCCAATGCCAGTGCGGCGGCGGAGGAGGATTGCCTGCCGCTCGCGGATGTCAGTATCGACCGGCTCCTGCTGATCCACGGGCTGGAACATGCGGAATCGGCGCGGCGGATGCTGCGCGAGGCGTGGCGGGTGTTGCGGCCGGAGGGGCGGATGATCGTGGTGGTGCCCAACCGGGCCTCGCTCTGGGCGTATCTGGAGCGGACCCCGTTCGGGCATGGCCAGCCTTACAGCGCGGCGCAGCTCGGGCGGTTGCTGGCGGGGTCGTTGTTCCGGGTCGAGCGTCGGGATGTCGCGTTGCTGATTCCGCCGCTGGGGTTCGGGAAGGATCTGAGCACCGCCGACCTGCTGGAGCGGCTGGGGCGGCGGGCGATGCCGCAACTGGGCGGGGTGGTGGTGGCCGAGGCGGTGAAGGATGTCGCCGGCGTGATCCCGCTGATGCAGGGACGCCGGCGGCTGGTGCTGGCGCGGTCAGGGTAGACGCATATCAGCTATGTTTGAGTTTTTTCAGATGTTTCGCGGTCATCGCTTCGGCGCGGGCGCGGAACACCGTGTCGATCTTTTTCTGCTGGGCGGGGGTGAGCTTGGCGTAGAGGGTCTGGAACGCGGCTGAGAGGGCGTTCATGTCGTCGGCGTTTTTGGCTGCGATGGCGGCGTAGGATTCCATGTTCTGGACCGCGTTCATGGTCGAGAGGGTTTTGCTGCGCTGCTGGTAGAGGGTGGCGAGGTTGAGGGCGTTGGTGCGCGAGACCTGGGTGAAGCCGTGCCAGCTCGATTCCTCGGCGGTGGTGATGCCGATCGATTTCTTCAATTTCGCGAGATTGGCGTCGACATGGGCGATCATGGCTTTCTGGGCCGGGGTCATGGTTGTCGTGGTGCCGGTGGTGGATTTTGTGGCGGTCGTGGTTTTGTCGGCCTTGGCGGTGGCGGTGGTGGTGGTGGCGGCGGTGGCGATGCCTGACGTGGCGATGCCGGCGGCGAGGATCAGGGCGGCCAAGGCGGGAGCGAGGGTCGGGGCAGATGGGTTGCGCAAGCGCATGAGCGGTCTCCTTCACGAGGGGCGGGTGGATGTCGGTAAGTTTAGAGCTTTGGTGATGACCGGATGTCGGCACGGGCGTGGCGGAATCATGGCCGAGGGTTGTTCGTGCGCGACGGCTTGCATGTTGGCGGAGCGGTTGATTTTTGCGATCGCGGTCGCAATGGTATAGAAAGGACTGGAGTTGTCCGGTTTGTCCGGGCCGGTTTTTGGGCCAGTTTTATCAGGAGAATATCCATGTTCATCGAAACCGATGTCACGCCTAATCCTGCGACGCTGAAATTCCTGCCCGGGCGTGTGGTGCTCGAACAGGGTTCCGCGGATTTCGACAGTGCGGAGGCGGCGGCGATCAGCCCGCTGGCCAAGGTTCTGTTCGAACTGCCGGCGGTCGAGCGGGTGTTTCTCGGCTCGGATTTCGTCTCTGTGACCAAGAGCGACGATGTGGCGTGGCCGGCGCTCAAGCCGCAGGTGCTCGGCGCGATCATGGAGCATTATCTGTCGGGGCGACCGGTGATGATGAGCGATGCTGCTGCGGCGGCGGAGGATGTCGATCCTGAGGACCGGGCGATTGCCGATCAGATCAAGGAATTGCTCGATGCGCGGGTGCGGCCTGCCGTGGCCGGCGATGGCGGCGACATCGTGTTCCGGGGGTATCGCGCCGGGGTGGTGACGCTGCATATGCAGGGGGCGTGCTCGGGATGCCCGTCATCCACGGCGACGCTGAAAATGGGGATCGAGAACCTGCTGCGCCATTACGTGCCGGAGGTGACCTCGGTCCAGCAGGTGGCCGCGTGAGTCTTGACGATGCGGCGCTGGACACGCTGTTCCGCGCCGCACGGACCAAGAATGCGTGGACCGATGAGCCGGTTTCCGACGAGGTTTTGCAGCAGCTTTACGATATCGTGAAGTTCGGCCCGACATCGGCGAATTCCTCGCCCGCGCGGTTCGTGTTTCTGCGGACGCCGGAGGCGCGCGAGAAGCTGAAGCCCGCGCTCAATCCTGGAAATATCGAGAAGACGATGACGGCGCCGGTGACGGTGATCGTTGCGTTCGATCCGCTGTTTTACGAGAAGCTGCCGAAATTGTTTCCTCATGCCGATGCGCGGGGCTGGTTTTCCGGCAATCCGGATCTGGCCGATGAGACCGCGTTTCGCAATGGGACGTTGCAGGGGGCTTATCTGATCATGGCGGCGCGGGCGCTCGGGCTGGATTGCGGGCCGATGTCCGGCTTCGACCGGGCCAAGGTGGATCAGTTGTTTCTGTCCGATCAGGGGTGGAAATCGAATTTTCTGGTCAATCTCGGGCATGGGGTCGCGGAGGATGCGTTCGAGCGGTCGCCGCGACTCGATTTCGACGAGGCCTGCGTTCTGGCGTGATGGCGCGGCATGTTCTGGTGATCGATGCGGCGCAACGCGGGGCGCGGGTTGCGGTGCTCGATGGCGAGCGGGTGGTGGCCGAACGATCCGGCGCGCCGGAGACCGGGCTCGCTGATGTTTTGCCGGTCTGGATTGCCGAGTGCATCGGCGCGGCGGGGATTGCGGCGGGCGACCTCGGTGCGATCGGGGTGACGGTCGGGCCGGGGAGTTTTACCGGGTTGCGGGCCTCGATCGCGGTGGCGCAGGGCGTCGGGCTCGCGGCTGACGTGCCGGTTCATGGGATTGCCATGGGCGAGGCGTTTTCGGCCGCGTTTCCCATGTTGCGACGGCCGCTCTGGGTTGCGCTGACCGCGCGGCGGGGGCGGGTGTTTCTGGAGCGGGACGGGGTGGCTGCCGGGTTCGACGAGACCGATCTGCCCGAACCGGAGGGGCCGATCGCGCTGGCCGGTGAACAGGCCGGGGCGGTTGCGGCGCGGCTGGCGGCGCGCGGGTTCGATGTGATGCTGACCGATGCGCGGGCCTGTTCCGCGACGGCGATGGCGGCGGCGCTGCGGCTTCATGTGGCGGCGGGGCTGCCATTGCGGGCGGCGATGCCGCTTTATGTCGATCCGCCGGAAGCGAGGCTGCCGAGCGGCGGGTTGCGCCCCGCGCCGCAATGATGGGCGATATCGTCGCGGTCTCGGGCGTGCAGTGCGAGGCGATGGCGGCGGTGCATCGGGCGGCTTTCGGGGTGGAGGCGTGGTCCGCGCGGGAGATCGCCACTCTGTTCGCCACGCCGCTGGTGTTCGGCTTTCTGAGCGAAGCCGGCGGGATGGTGATGGCGCGGGCGGTGGCGGATGAGGCCGAAATCCTGACGATCGGCGTGGTGCCCGCGATGCGACGGCAGGGTCTTGCGCGGGGCTTGCTCGATCGGGTGATCGCGGAAGCGCGATGCCGGGCGGCGACGACGCTGTTTCTGGAGGTTGCGGCGGGGAATGCGGCGGCGCGTGCGCTTTACCGCAGCGCCGGGTTCGAGGAGTGTGGTGTTCGCGCCGATTACTACGGTGCGGGGCGCGATGCGGTGGTGCTCAGGCGGTCCCTTTGCGAATGACCAGCACGGCGCTGCCATCATCGAGATCGAACATGTCGAGCAGGTCGTGACCCTGATCGGCGGCGGCGCGGGGAACATTGGCGCGCGGATCGGTTCCGGTGAGTCGCACCAGTAGAATCGCACCCTCCGGTAGCGAATCGAGCGCGAGCCGGGTGCGGACGAAAGTCATGGGGCAGGTTTCGCCAGTAATGTCGATCGCCCGGTCGTGCGGGGGCATCTCTGCGATGTTGATGCGCTGCATTAAGGTTTTCCAATCATCCGCAAAAGTTTGACCAATGGTCGCCTGTTCTGATTTGGCCGATCGGGGGGAATTTCATGGCGTTTGTTGCATTCGCGATGAAAATACGCCAAACACTTGCCCAGTCACCCCGTAACAACGCATTCCGAAGGACTAATGATGTCTGAGTCACAATCCAACAGCCAACTATTGCAACTGACCGCGCAGATTATTGCAGCGCATGTGTCGCATAATTCGGTGACCACGGATATGCTGCCGGCGCTCATCCGCGAAGTCTATCAGAGCCTGAGCGGGACTGAAACCCCGGTGGTCGAGGCTGCGGCGCCGCCGGAGCCGGCGGTCAATCCGAAGAAATCGGTGTTCAACGATTACATCATCTGCCTCGAAGACGGCAAAAAGCTGAAAATGCTGCGTCGTCATCTGAAGTCGGCCTATAATCTGACGCCGGAACAGTATCGTGAGCGTTGGCAGCTTCCTGCCGAGTATCCGATGGTCGCGCCGAGCTATGCCAAGCAGCGCTCCAATCTGGCCAAGAAGATCGGCCTCGGCACCAAGCCCGCCGCGGCTGCCGCAGCACCCGCCGCCGCTCCGGCGACACCGACGCCGCGCGGCAAGAAGAACGCCTGATTTCGGCTGCGTGCCGGGTCGGCTCTGCCGGATTTTTTGAAGATACCGAAAAAAAGGCCGGTCTTGTGACCGGCCTTTTTGCGTTGCGGTGATGTCGGATCAGCGTGCGAGCGGGCCGTGGGCCTGTTTTGCACGGTCGAGCGCGGCCTGGAGTTGTTCGAGGCTGTAGCCCATGCCGTCCTGGGCAGGTTTCGGGTGCTGGGATTTCAGCAACTGGTCCCGTGCGATCAGGGTGAGGCCGATCGCCCATTTATAGACGTAGACCGCGAGGACGGCGCCGATCATCGGGCCGACGACCGGGACCCACCAGTAATCATGCGGGCCGGGGAAGGCGTTGGAGCCCCAGCCGGCGACCCAGGTGAACAGGCGCGGGCCGAAGTCACGGGCCGGGTTGATCGCGTAACCGGCATCGACGCCGTAGGACATGCCGATCACCGCGACCGCGATGCCGACCATGAACGGACCCATGTTCGATTGCGGGCTGAGGTTCAGATTGTCGGAGATCGCGAGGATGAACAGCAGCAGGAAGAAGGTGCCGATGATCTGGTCGAGCAAGGCAAGGTCCATGTGCGCGCCGAGATAGGAGGCGGGGAAGGTGGCGAAGATGCTGAACGTGGTCAGCCCGCCTTTGGCCGCGTAGGAGGCGACGTGGTGGGCGGCGTTCCAGGCATCGATCGCGCGGAAGTAATCGGCGTAGACTAGGGCGGCGCCGGTGAAGCAGCCGGCGACCTGGGCGACCCAGTAGGGCAGGATCTTGCGCCAGGGGAAATCGCCCTTGACCGCAAAGGCGAGGCTGACTGCCGGGTTGAGATGCGCCCCGGTGACGCCGCCGGCGACATAGACCGCGAGGGTGACCGCGAAGGCCCAGCCCCAGGTGATCAGCAGCCAGCCGCCCGCGCCGTTGAAGATGACCGCGGTGCGACCCGATTCGGTAAGGCCGACCACCGCGACCGCGACGACGCCGGCACCGAAGGCGATCAGCACGACGCAGCCGAGGAATTCGGCGATCATTTCGGCGTAGATCGAGGTGGCGCGCCAGCCCGACTTCACGCCCATCAAGGGCCGCGAGGCGGGTTGTGGCGTGCTTTCCATCTGGTATTCGGTTGTGTTGGACATAAAACGAGTTCCCCTTGATTTTTGTTCAGTCGACCCAGGCGAAAGAGCGCTGGACGGCTTTTTTCCATGATTTGTAGTGATGATTGCGGGCTTCGGCGGTCATTTTGGGTTCCCAGGTCTTGTCGATGCCCCAGTTGGCGCGGAGATCCTCGACGTTTTTCCAGTAACCGACGGCGAGACCCGCCGCGTAGGCTGCGCCGAGGGCGGTGGTTTCGGTCATTTTCGGGCGCACCACCGGGGCGTCGAGAATGTCGGACTGGAATTGCATCAGCAATTCGTTCGCGACCATGCCGCCATCGGTTTTCAATGCGGCGAGGGTGATGCCGCTATCGGCCTGCATGGCTTCGACCACGTCGCGCACCTGATAGGCGGTGGATTCGAGGGCGGCGCGGGCGAGATGGGCGCGGGTGGCGTAGCGGGTGAGGCCGGCGATGACGCCGCGGGCGTCGTCTTTCCAGTAGGGGGCGTAGAGGCCGGAAAAGGCGGGGACGATATAGACATCGCCGTTATCGGCGACGCTGGCGGCGAGGGGTTCGATCTGCGGGGCGACATCGAAGAGTTTGAGATTGTCGCGCAGCCATTGCACCAGCGCGCCGGTGATGGCGATGGCACCTTCCAGCGCGTAGCGGGGTTTTTCATCGCCGAACTGATAGGCGAGGGTGGTGAGCAGGCCGGCTTTGGATTGCACGGGTTCGGTGCCGGTGTTCATCAGCATGAAGGAGCCGGTGCCGTAGGTGTTTTTCGCCTCGCCGGGGGAGAAGCAGGTCTGGCCGACCAGGGCGGCCTGCTGGTCGCCGAGCATGCCGGCGAGCCGGGTGCCGCGCAGCGGGGCGGTGTGGATTTCGCCGTAGATCGCCGAGGAGGGCACGATTTTCGGCAGGCAGGCGCGCGGGATGTTGAAATGCTTCAGCATTTCGTCGTCCCAGTCGCAGGTGGCGAGGTCGATCAGCATGGTGCGGCTGGCGTTGGTGACATCGGTGACGTGAACGCCGCCATTTGTGCCGCCGGTGAGGTTCCAGGTCATCCAGGAGTCGATCGTGCCGAACAGGGCATCGCCCGATTCGGCCTTTGCGCGGGCGCCTTCGATGTTTTCCAGAATCCAGAGCAGTTTCAGGCCGGAGAAATAGGTGGCCAGCGGCAGGCCGGTTTTGGCGCGGAACCGGTCCTGCCCGCCATCGCGGGTGAAGCGCTGGACCAGCTGGTCGGTGCGGGTATCCATCCAGACCAGGGCATTGCAGAGCGGCTGGCCGGTGTGACGGTCCCACAGGAGTGTGGTTTCGCGCTGGTTGGTGATGCCGACCGCGACCAGATCGGACGCGGTGAGGTTGGCGCGGGCGAGGGCGGCGCCGATGACCTCGTTGGTGTTGGCCATGATTTCCAGCGGGTCGTGCTCGACCCAGCCGGGTTTGGGGTAGATTTGTTTGTGTTCCTTCTGGGCGACCGAGACGATGTTGCCGCCTTTGTCGAACACGATGAAGCGCGAACTCGTGGTGCCCTGATCGATGGCGCCGACGTAACTGGTCATGTTGATTTCCCCCGTGGGTTTTTATTCAGGACGTAACAAGCTTCTTTTTTTTGTAAAAAAAGAAGCAAAAAAATTCCTTTGCCTTGGTCTGTGCTGGTTTCACCTCCCGTGACCCAGTCCAAAAAGTTTTTTGCTTCTTTTTTACAAAAAAGAAGCGCCTTCCCTGACTTTTTTCCGCTGCAGCCGTGCCGCGACCCGTGAGGCCGTACCTTCCGGCACATGCAGGGCGAGTTTCGATCGCCGCCAGAGGATGTCCTCGACGTCCCGGACGAATTCGTGGGTCACGAGGTAGTCGATTTCGGCTTCGGTCAGGTCGCCGCCGTAGTTTTCGCCGAGATCCGCCATGATGACGGCGTTGCCGAGGATGCGCGGGGCGCGGGTGCCGTAGGCGCGGGCGAGGCGGTGCAGCATCGGCTCGGGCAGGGCGCTGTAGCGTTTGACCAGCCCGGCGAAAAACGCATCGAAATCGGCGTTGGGCATGTCGCCACCGGGCAGGGGTTTGCTCGCGGTCCAGCTGGTGCCGGTCGGGCGGCCCATGGCGGGTAGGAGTTTTTCCAGCGCGTGTTCGGCGAGTTTGCGATAGGTGGTGATTTTGCCGCCGAAGACCGAGAGCAGGGCGGGTCGGTCTGTGCCGCCTTCGACATCGAGCACATAGTCGCGGGTGACGGCGGAGGCGTTGGCGGCGTGGTCGTCATAGAGCGGGCGGACGCCGGAATAGGTGCGCACGACATCGGCCGGGGTGACCGGCGTGCGGAAATAGCGCGAGACGCTGTCGCAGAGATAATCGGTTTCGGCGGGGGTGATTTCGACCTTCGCGGGATCGGCCTCGTAGGGGATATCCGTCGTGCCGATCAGGGTGAAATCGTGTTCGTAGGGGACCGCGAAGACGATGCGCTTGTCGGGGTTCTGGAGGATGAAGGCGAAATCGCCCTCGTAGAGTTTGCGGGTGATGATGTGGCTGCCCTTGATCATCCGCACGGTTTTCTGGGTGTTGCGGCCGAGCCTGGTGCTGAGCACGTCGCCGACCCAGGGGCCGGCGGCGTTGACCATGGCGCGGGCGGTGACGGTTTCGCGCGCGCCGGTCGCGCGGTCTTCGAGGTCGGCGGACCAGAGCATGCCCTCGGCGCGGGCGGTGATCAGTTTTGTTCGGGTTCGAACATCGGCGCCGCGTTCGCGCGCATCCATCGCGTTGAGGACGACGAGGCGGCTGTCTTCGACCCAGCAATCGGCGTAGGTGAAACCTTTGCGGTTTTGCGGTTTGAGGATCGCGGCGGCGGGGTGCGGACCGAACCGGACCGCGCGCGAGGCGGGCAGGCGCCGGCGTTTGGCCAGATGGTCGTACATGAACAGGCCGGCGCGGATCATCCAGGCGGGGCGCTGCTCGGCGGAGTGCGGCAGGACGAATTCGAGCGGCCAGATGATGTGCGGGGCGATGGTGAGCAGACGTTCGCGCTCCATCAGGGCTTCGCGGACCAGACGGAATTCGTAATATTCGAGATAGCGCAGGCCGCCATGGACCAGTTTGGTGCTGGCGGACGAGGTGTGGGAGGCGAGATCGTCCTGCTCCACCAGCAGGACCGACAGGCCGCGCCCGGCGGCGTCGCGCGCGATGCCGGTGCCGTTGATGCCGCCGCCGATGATCAGCAGGTCGACCGGCGCGGTCATGATCCGTGGCCGCGCGGGGAGCGGATCACATATTCGGAATATGACATTAAATTCCTCATTTTCGAACTGTTTCCCGGTGTATTTTGTTGAAATCGCATTATCAGGCCGGTTTGATATTCGCAAGCGAAAATTTTAGCTTTCGACGAGATGTGATTTCGCAAGTGCGGGATGGTGCCGGGGTGGTGGCCCGATTGCGGTTCCGGTTGCCAATTGCGTGGGGGCGCGGCATTTCTCGTTGCCGGATCCATCACCGCCGCGAATCCGCGCAGGAGTTCAGACTGTCAGACCGTGTCACGACCACCAGCCGCCTGTCCGAGATCGTCGCGCTGGTCGCATCGCGCGGGTTTCAGACCATCGATGCCCTCGCCCAGCATTTCGACGTGACGGTGCAGACGATCCGGCGCGATCTCAATGCGCTTGCCGCCGAGGGGCGGATCAGCCGTTATCGGGGTGGGGCTGGGCTGCCGTCGAGCATCGAGAACATGGAATATGCGCGCCGGAAGGTGGTGCATCTGGCAGCGAAGCAGCGGATTGCGGCGCTGGTGGCGGCGGATGTGCCGGAGCGTGCGTCCCTGTTCATCAATATCGGTTCGACCACCGAGCAGGTTGCGCGGGCGCTGCTCGATCATCAGCATTTGCGGGTGATCACCAATAATCTGAATGTCGCGCGGATTTTGAGCGAGAATACCGATTTTCGCATCGTGATTACCGGCGGGATGGTGCGCAACGGCGATGGCGGCATTACCGGGCAGGCGACGCGGGATATGCTGGATCAGTTCCGCGCGGATATCGGGATTATCGGGATTTCGGGGATCGATGCCGATGGGGATCTGTATGATTACGACATGGACGAGGTGATCTGTTCGCAGGCGATCATCCGGAATGCGCGGCGGGTGTTTCTGGTGACGGATCATACCAAATTCGGGCGGCCGGCGCTGATGCGGGTGGGTACGATGGCGCAGGTTTCCGCCCTGTACACTGATATGCCGCCGCCGCCGGCGATGACCGCGTTGCTGGCGGCGCTGGGGGTGGCGCTGCATGTGGCGCCGCCGGAGATGCCGCCCGAACCTGCGGCGTCGTGAGCTGGCAGGATGTGGTGCTGGTGCTCGCGTCCTTCGCGGCGGGGGCGCAGAACGCGCTGGCGGGCGGTGGTTCGTTTCTGACGTTTCCGGCCTTGCTGTTCGCCGGGCTCGATCCGCGCGCGGCCAATATCACCTCGACCATTGCGCTGTTTCCCGGGCAGGTGACCACCGGGCTGGCCGGGCGCAGTCTGGTGACCGGGGCGGCGGGGCTGGGGTTTGCGACGTTGTTCGGGCTCAGCCTGGTCGGCGGGGCGCTCGGTGCGGTGCTGCTGCTGGTGACGCCGCCGGGCGTGTTCGCGCGGATGGTGCCGTTTCTGGTGTTGTTCGCGACGGTGGTGTTCGCTTGGGGCAGTTTCGGTCGCCGCCCGGCGGGTGATGCGGGGGCGCGGCTCGGGGTGCGGGGGGCGATGTTCGCGCAGTTTATCATTGCGATTTATGGCGGGTATTTCGGCGGCGGGATCGGGATATTGATGCTGGCGGCGCTGACGGCGGCGGGTGTCGCGGTGCGGGCGGCGGGGGCGACCAAGAATGTGCTGGCCGGGGTGATGAATGCGGCGGCGGTGGTGGTGTTTCTGTTCCGCGCGCATGTCGCCTGGGGGCTGGTTGCCTATGTCGCGATCGCGGCGATCGCCGGTGGGCAACTCGGGGTGGCGCTGCTGCGGCGGATCAACGAAACCGTGCTGCGGGTCGGGGTGGTTCTGATCGGGATCGGGCTGACGATCGGCTTGTTCATCGACATGCACTGACCCATAATCCCCCCATGAGCGACATGGCGGGATCTCGTCTGGACGGAATGGTTGCGCTGGTGACCGGTGCGGGTCGCGGCCTGGGGGCGGCGACCGCGCTGGCGCTGGCGGCGCGGGGCGCGCATGTGGTGATCGCCTCGCGCGACGATGCGGGGTTGACCGCGACGGATGATGCGATCCGCGCCGCTGGCGGCGAGGCGACGCTGCTGCCGGCGGATCTGACCCGCGCCGATGTCGCGGATCAGACCGGGCCGAGCCTGTATGACCGTTTCGGGCGGCTGGATATTCTGGTTCATGCCGCGATGCATCGGGCAGCGCCGGGCGCGGCGACCGGGATCGATCAGGGGGATTGGGACCGGACCTGGGGCCTCAATGTCAATGCGACGTGGCGGCTGATCCGCTCGACCGAATTCTTGTTGCGGACGGCGCCTTATGGCCGCGCGGTGGTTCTGGTCGATGAAGGGGCGGTCATTCCGCGCGCCTATGCGGCGCTCGGTTCGGCGAGTATGGCGGCGCGGCGGAATCTGGTTCTGGCCTGGGCCGAGGAGCATCGGCGGAGCCGGTTGCGGATCAATCTGTTCGATACCGGCGGGGTCGATGCGTGCACGGATGACAAGGCCCGGTTGCTGACCGGGCTTTGTCTGCCGAGCGAAATGCGGCACGGCGCGCTGGTGGGGTGATCCCCTTCGGGCTCGCTCAGGATGTCGAGAGGATCGCGGGGGCGAGGGCGACGGTCTTGGCGGCGGGGTGGGATGGATTTCGAAACCGCATCGCGCTTTCCGGACCCAGCGCGCCGTAGAGTTCGAGACGCGACGCGCAGGTGACCGCGACGACCACCCGGGCTTCCGGGAAGGTCAGGAACTGGCGGGCTTCCCCTTCCAGGGTGAGCTGGTCACGCAGCAAGCCCCATTCCAGACGGTCGGTATCCTCGATGAACATGGCGAGAATGCCGGGTTTCGTGCCGGTCAGGCGGGTGGGGGCGAGGGCGGAGAGGCGTTTGCGCATGGCGACGGCGACCTCGTTTTCGCTGCCGGCGCGGGCGGCGAGAACCAGCACGCCCTTGCCGCTGCCGGTGACCGCGAGATTGGCTTCGGGGCCGAATTCGTGGCGCAGCTTGGTCATCAGGCCGTTTTCGTTGGCTTGGGCGGCGGCGAGCATGAGCGGATCGAGCCGCAGCACGGCGGCTTCGTCGTGATCCGACCGCTTGGCACCGGCCAGCATGGTGTTGATCCGTTCATGGAGCGCCGCCAGAGTGGCCGTGCCGTCCTTCGCGTCGCGCAGGCCTTGCGGCAGGGTCATTTTCAGCAGGTAGCGGCCGGGATGGGCGGAGAGCCAGGTTTGTAGGTCCGGATCGATCCGGTCGACCAGCCGCATCCAGGCGGCGCGATGGACGAGGCGGCCTTCCTCGGCGGACAGCGTATCGCAGGCGATTTCGGCGAATTCGCCATCGCGCGCAATCAGGAGATCGTAGGGGGTGCCGAGGTCGAAGCCGGTATAATCGACGATGAAGCCGAGATTTTCGTGCAGGCAGCCGGTGCGGTGGATGTGCAGCAGGGGGACTAGGGTATTCTCACCGGTCAGGCATTCGGCGAGCCGCTCGCGCAGGCGGGTTTTGCCGGCATCGCTCAGGCGCGCGTCGAGCGCGACCAGCCCGGCCACGCGGTCGGCCAGGATCGCTTCGGTGGGGGTGAGTTCGGCACCCGTGCGGCATTTTTCGGCGGCGAATTCGGCGGCGTGCTTGATCGCGACGAGTTTGCCGTAGCGCGCGGTGGCGGCGACGTTGGCGCGGAGAGCGGAGATGCGCGCGGACCACGATTTTCGGCCGACCATCGCGATGAGCGCCTTGATATCCCGGCAACGCTGTGCCGCGGATCGTGGGGCGGGGGAACGCGGGACCGATGTCTCGGTGGCCTTGGTGCGCAACATGTCCATGATACGCAGATTGTAGCGGATTGATTGCGGCAGCGATATCACAAAGTTGTGATATTGGTCGGCAGCGGGAGCGAAGCGGGGGTGAAACTGCCGCATTGGGCGCGGTGGCGGAGGAAATGGTCGGCCAGCACGCAGGCCATCATCGCTTCGCCGACCGGCACGGCACGGATGCCGACGCAGGGGTCGTGGCGGCCTTTGGTCTGGATCGGGGTTTCGCGGCCTTCGGAATCGACGCCGGCGACTTCGGTGAGGATCGAACTGGTCGGTTTGACCGCGAAGCGCACGATGATCGGCTGGCCCGTTGAAATGCCGCCGAGGATGCCGCCGGCATGGTTGGCGAGGAAGGCGACGCTGCCATCCGGGTTCATTCGCATTTCATCGGCGTTCTGTTCGCCGCGCAGGGCGGCTGCGGCGAAACCGTCGCCGATTTCAACGGCTTTGACCGCGTTGATCCCCATCATGGCGCTGGCGAGGTCGGCATCGAGCTTGGCGTAGATCGGGGCGCCGAGGCCGGGCGGGGCGCCGGTTGCCTGGATTTCGACGACGGCGCCGATCGAGGAGCCGGCTTTGCGGATGGCGTCGAGTTCGGTGGCCCATTCGGCTGCGGCGACCGGATCGGGGCAGAAGAAATCGTTGCGCGGGATTTCATCCCAGTCGAACCGGGAGCGGTCGATGCGGTGGGCGCCGATTTGCACCAGGGCACCGCGGATCACGACCGTGGCGGGGAGGATTTTGCGGGCGATGGCACCGGCGGCGACGCGCATGGCGGTTTCGCGCGCCGAGGAGCGGCCACCGCCCCGGGGGTCGCGGATGCCGTATTTCCAGTGATAGGCGATGTCGGCGTGGCCGGGGCGGAACCGGTCGGCGATGTTGGCGTAGTCGCGGGAGCGCTGGTCGGTGTTTTCGATGATCAGGGCGATCGGTGTGCCGGTGGTCATGCCGTCATGGACGCCGGAGACGATTTTGACCGCGTCCGGTTCGCGGCGCTGGGTGGTGAAGCGGGACTGGCCGGGACGGCGCTGGTCGAGGAAGGGCTGGATGTCGGCTTCGGTGAGGGGAATCCGGGGTGGGGCGCCATCGATCACGCAGCCGATCGCGGGGCCGTGACTCTCGCCCCAGGTGGTGACACGGAACAGGTGGCCGAAGCTGTTATGCGACATGAAGGCTGCTTACACCCGGACGCGCGCCATCGACAAAGCGGGGGTCACGCTTCGTCCTGGGCGAAACGCTGGATTCGGGCGGCCATGGCGGCGACGCCGTTGCCGCGGTTGCCGGACAGGGCGCCGATCAGGCCCCAGTCCTGGAGGAATTTTGCCGGGGTGGCGCGGATTTCGGCGGCGGGGCGGCCCGAATAGACCGCCAGCAGCAGGGCGACGAGGCCCGCGACGATCGGCGCGTCCGACGCGCCGGCGAAGAACAGGCGGTCATCCTGGCGGGCGGGTTCGAGCCAGACGCGGCTCTGGCAGCCGGGGACCAGACGGTCTTCGGTTTTCAGCGCGTCCGGGTAGAGGGGAAGGGCCTGACCGCGTTCGATGATGAACTGGTAGCGGTCCATCCAGTCATCGAACAGGAATAATTCGTCGTGCAGGTGCGCGATCGCTTCGGCGGCGGTGGGCTGGTCGGGCTGGACGAAGGGCGCGTCGGTCATCCGGCGCGGACCAGACGGTGCTGCTTGCGGCCGGCGGAGAGTTTCGCGGCACCATCGATCAGGTCGGCGAGCGAGACGGTTTGAGCTTCGTCGGTGATCGGGGTGTCGTTGAGGCGGGCACCGCCGCCGCGGATCAGACGGCGGGCTTCGCCGTTGCTGGTGGCGAGACCGGTGCGGACGAACAGCGCGATGGCGGGGACGCCGGCACCGAGCTCGGCGCGGGGGATGTCGATGCCCGGCAGGTCCTCGGCGGCTTCGCCGGATTCGAACGTGCGGCGGGCGGTTTCGGCGGCGGCTTCGGCGGCTTCGGCACCGTGGCAGAGGGTGGTGGCTGCGGTGGCGAGGATTTTTTTGGCCTCGTTGATTTCGGCACCGCCGAGGGACTCCAGGCGCGCGATTTCATCGAGCGGCAGATCGGTGAACAGGCGGAGGAAGCGGCCGACATCGGCATCCTCGGTGTTGCGCCAGAACTGCCAGTAGTCGAACGGCGAGCGTTTTGCGGCGGAGAGCCAGACCGCGCCGGCGGCGGTTTTGCCCATTTTGACGCCGGAGGCGGTGGCGAGGAGCGGGGCGGTGAGGCCGAAGACCTGTTTGGTCTCGGTCCGGCGGACCAGATCGATCCCCTGGACGATGTTGCCCCACTGGTCCGATCCGCCCATTTGCAGCGTGACACCGTAGCGGCGGTTGAGTTCGCGGAAGTCGAACGCCTGAAGGATGGAGTAGTTGAATTCGAGGAAGGTGAGGCCCTGTTCGCGTTCGAGACGGTTGCGCACCGAATCGAAGGACAGCATGCGGTTGACGCTGAAATGGACGCCGACTTCACGCAAAAGATCGATGTAGCTGAGCTTGTCGAGCCACTCGGCATTGTTGACCAGAATGGCGTCGCTGCCGGTGTGACCGAAGCTGAGAAATGTTTCGAGACTCTTTCGGATGCCAGCGAGGTTGATGGCGATTTGCTCGTCGGTGAGGAGCTGGCGGGCTTCTTCGCGGAACGAGGGGTCACCGATGCGGGTGGTGCCGCCGCCGAGCACGGCGACCGGTTTGTGACCGTATTTCTGAAGCAGCCGCAGCATCATGATCTGGGTCATGTGACCGACGTGCAGACTGTCTGCCGTGCAGTCGAACCCGACATAGCCGGCGACGGGGGCGGCGCGCATGGCGTCGCGAAGGCCATCCATATCGGTGCACTGGAAAATGAAGCCGCGCGCTTCGGCTTCGCGCAGGAAATCGCTAGGGTCACTCATGATGGAAATCCGCCGGTTTCAGACAGAGGCGGGGTAGCACGCGGGGGCGGTGGTGCCAATTCCGTCGAGCCGGTGGTAGGCGCGGATGGCACCGAGGAGGAGGATCAGGGGCGTGAGTTCCATATGGAGGCTGGTGGCTATGATCGGACACAAAGCGGGCCACATCCAGATGAGAACGTCGGCAAACTCCAGTCTGCGCTGTTCCCAGGCGAGCCAGACGACCATGATCGAGACGCCGCAGAGATCGGTCGTATAGCCATAGGGGGTGACCAGAAGGGTGAGCATGACGGTCAATGCGATCAGGGCAGTGCGGTCGGTGACGGGGCGGCGCCATGCGTGGAAGCAGATCGCGATGGCGCCGGCTGCACTGATCGTCTGGATCACCCCGGCCACGCCGACCGAGCCGCCGAGACTGCGGACCATCCAGAAAACAGATGCGCCCTTCTGCTCGTACGTCGTTGGAAATGGCGCCACGAGGATTTGATGCGATGTTTTCATACCCTCAAGCAGAAAGGCACCCCAGATCGACCAGCCGGAGATCAGGGTAATCGCCGCGCAGAGACACGCGATCATGATGGTGCCCGTAACGATGGGGCGGTACTCGCGTCGCGCCAGAAGAGCGATCGGCGCAAGAAGCCCGGCCTGCGGTTTCAGCACGAGGGCGCCGAAGATGAACCCGGATGTTGCCGGTGCGGTTTCGACGGAGGCGAGGCCGGTGATGAACATCGCCCCGGTCAGAAAACCGAGTTGGCCGACTAGCATGTTGAAAAGATTTGCCGTGCTGAGCACACCGGCGGCGATGATGATCCACGGTACCCTTGCACGCCTTAGGAGAGCGATGCCGGTTCCGGTCAGGCTGAGCGTCCAGATCAGGAATCCGCCCATGAAGCCGAATGGAGCGGTAACCAGGGTCAGAAGCAGGGTCGGCGGTGGATAGAAGAACTGGAGGTAGCTGGGCGTATGCGGCATCAGGTGCGAAGACTGCCATGCGGAGAACCAGGGCGGATCATAGATGCGGGCGGCATCGGTCGTGGTGGCCAGATGTCCCACGGGCCAGAAAACCAGGAAATCATTACCGAGATCGGCGGGCGACACGCTCCCATGCCAGGGCGAGACGCCGATGAGTGCGATGATCAGGGCGTTGATCAGGGAGCGCGCGTAATTGAGCCAGAGCGGAGACAGAATGCCCAGAAGAACCCAGGGGAAAGCGATTTTCGGGGATATGTGCCGGGTGAGAGCATCGGGCAGGCGTCGTGTTGATGCGCTCATATCGCTTTTGTCGCTACACTCTCATAGGTCGTTATGGTTGGAACTGACCGAACATGGTTTTGTGTAGGATAAGATGATTGCGATCGGGTTAATGAGCGGGACGTCGCTGGATGGGGTGGATGCGGCGGTGATCGAGACCGATGGGGAGGTGGTCGGGCGGAGCGGGAAGACCGCGACGCTGGTGTTCGAGGATGGGTTGCGGATACGGTTGCGGCGCTTGCTGGATGCGGCGCCGGGATTGGCTCCGGATGATCCGGAGGTGCTTGCGGTGGCGCGGTTGATTGCGGATCGGCATGCCGAGGCGGTGGCGATGCTCGCGAGCCGGGCGGATATCATCGGGTTTCACGGACAGACGATTCTGCATGATCCGGCGGCGGGGCGGACCTGGCAGATCGGGGATGCCGGGTTGCTGGCGCACAAGACGCTGCTGCCGGTCGCGTTCGATTTTCGCAGTGCCGATGTGGCGGCGGGGGGCGAGGGTGCGCCGCTCGCGCCGTTATTTCATGCGGCGATGGCGGCGGGGATCGCCAAGCCGCTGCTGATCGTGAATATCGGCGGTGTTGCGAATATCACTTATCTCGGGGCGGATGCGGAGATTCTGGCGTGCGATACCGGGCCGGGCAACGGGCCGCTCGATGACTGGGTGCGGCGGCATACCGGGGCCGCGTTCGATCGCGACGGCGAACTCGCGGCATCGGGCGTGGTTCAGCATCGGCGGTTGGAGCGGTTGCTGAGCGATGGGTATTTCCGGCGGCCCATCCCGAAATCGCTCGACCGGTTGCATTTTTCAGCACTGGTGGACGAAGCGACCGCCGGGCTGAGTGCGGCTGACGGGGCGGCGACGCTGGCGGCGTTCACCGCGGCGGCGATTGCCGCGGCACCGCTGCCGGCCCCGCCGCTGCGGGTGCTAGTGGCAGGCGGGGGGCGGCATAATCGGGCGATCATGGCGGCGCTGCGGGGGCGGTTTGCCGTGCCGGTCGATCCGGTCGAGGCGGTGGGATGGGATGGCGATGCGCTGGAGGCGCAGTGTTTCGGATTTCTGGCGGTGCGGGTGCTGCGGGGCTTGCCGCTGTCGCTGCCGGGGACGACCGGTGTTGCGCAGCCGCTGCCGGGCGGGCGTCTGGTTCAGCCAGGGTAGGGATCGGGGCGGAATGATGAGGGAAGGAAGGGAACGGCAAATGGATGATCCGGCGGCGCCGAGGCTTGTTGACATGTTGCCGCAGCATCGTCTCGATGAGGTGCGGCTCGGGGCGTATCTGGCGGCGCATGTTCCCGGATTCGAACCCCCGATGGCGATCCGGCAGTTTCAGGGCGGACAGTCCAATCCGACCTATCTGATCGAGGCGGGGGGAGCGCGGTATGTGCTGCGCAAGCAGCCGCCGGGGCGATTGCTGCCCTCCGCGCATCAGATCGACCGGGAGTACCGCATACAAAGTGCGCTGGCGGGGTCGGGCGTGCCGGTGGCGCCGATGCTGCATTATTGCGCGGATGCCGGGGTGATCGGCACGCCCTTTTATGTGATGGGCCATGTCGCGGGGCGGGTGTTTCATGACGTGATGATGCCGGGGCTGGTGCCAGAGGAGCGCGGGGCGATTCAGGCGCAGTTGATCGAGACCATCGCGGCGCTGCATCGGGTGGATTATCGGGCGGCGGGGCTCGACGGATTCGGGCGGCCGGACCGGTATGTGGCGCGGCAGATCGAGCGGTGGACGACCCAGTACGAGGCCTCGAAAACCGGGGATTTGCCGGCGATGACCGAACTGATCGCGTGGCTGCGGGCGCATATGCCGGCGACGGATGAAACCGCGATCGTTCACGGCGATTTCAGGCTCGGCAATATGGTGGTCGATCCGGCGGCGCCACGGATAGCGGCGGTGCTGGACTGGGAGTTGGCGACATTGGGGCATCCGCTCGCGGATTTTGCGTATTGCTGCATGTCGTATCATCTGCCGCCGGGATCGGGGCCGGCGATGGCGGGGTATCGGGGGGTCGATCTGGCATCGCTCGGGTTGATGAGCGAGGCGGCGGCGCTCGATTTGTATTGTGCGAGGACCGGGCGGGACGGGATTGCCGACTGGCGGTTCTTCATGGGGTTTTCGCTGTTCCGTTCGGCGGCGATCGTGGAGGGTGTGTATGCGCGCTCGCTCGCGGGCAATGCCGCCGATCAACGGGCCGGGCGGATGCATGATATGTTCGTCACGGTCGCCACCACGGGGTGGGAGCTGGTGCAAGGCGGGTGAGGTGGGCTTGCATGACGCGCGGCAAGGCCGATATTCGCGGTCCAACCAAGGTCAGGCAACGCCATGAAACTGTTCTATTCCGCCACCAGCCCGTATGTTCGCAAGGTGATGGCGTGCGCCATCGTGCGCGGCATCGATCAGCAGATCGAGAAAATTCCGACAAATGCGCATGAAAGCCCGGCGGCGCTGGTTTCCGCCAATCCGCTCTCGAAAGTGCCGTGCCTCGTGACGGAGGACGGGTTCGCGCTGTTCGACAGTCCGGTGATCTGTGAATATCTCGACACGGTGGGGGATGCGCTGCCGCTGTTTCCGGCGAGCGGCGCGGCGCGGTGGGTGGCGCTGCGGCATCAGGCGGTCGGGGACGGGATGCTCGATGCGGCGGTGGCGCGGCGGATGGAAAGCGCCAAGCCGCGCGAGGATGCGCGCGACGCGTTCATGGCGCGGCAGAAGCAGGCGGTCGAGCGCAGCCTTGCCATGCTGGAACGCGATATGCCGGGTAAGCTGATGGATATCGGCACCATCGCGGTGGGATGTGCGCTGGCTTATCTCGATTTCCGGTTCGCCGAGGATGACTGGCGCGCCGGCCATCCGCAACTGGCATCGTGGTTCGATCAGTTTGCCACCGATCGGGCATTCACCGAAACCGCGCCGCCGGCGGGGTGAGTGCGAGGGAAGGAAGCGCTTCTTTTTTTGAAAAAAAAGAAGCAAAAAAACTTCTGTTATCTGGGACTGCGCACCTGAAAACGCCCGTGCCCTAGGTTAAGAAAGTTTTTTGCTTCTTTTTTACAAAAAAGAAGTACTTTCTTCCTACCCTTGACTTCCCGCCCTACTCTGCCGCCGTCGCGTAATCCGTGAGCGGGGCGCAGGAGCAGACCAGGTTGCGGTCGCCGTAGGCGTTGTCGACTCGTTTGACTGGTGGCCAGTATTTGGCGGTCTGGACGAAGGGGAGCGGGAAGGCGGCTTGTTCGCGGCTGTAGGGGTGGGTCCAGGTGGTTGCCATGATTTCGGCGGCGGTATGGGGGGCGTTTTTCAGGGGGTTGTCGTCGCGGGGGAGGGTGGTTGCGGCGATTTCGGCGATTTCGGCGCGGATCGCGATCATGGCGTCGCAGAAGCGGTCGATTTCGGCTTTGGTTTCGCTTTCGGTGGGTTCGATCATGAGGGTGCCGGGGACCGGCCAGGACATGGTGGGGGCGTGAAAGCCGTAATCCTGGAGGCGTTTGGCGATGTCTTCGACCTGGATGCCGGTGGTGGACTGAGAGCCCCGGCAGTCGATGATGCATTCATGGGCGACCATGCCGCCGGTGCCGGTGTAGAGGATAGGGTAGTGGGGCGCGAGGCGGTGGGCGATGTAGTTGGCGTTGAGGATGGCGATTGAGGTGGCTTCGCGCAGGCCTTCGGGGCCCATCATGCGGATATAGGCGTAGGGGATCGGCAGGATCGAGGCGCTGCCGAACGGGGCGGCGCTGACCGGGCCGTAGCCGGTGGCGGGACCGGCATCGGCGCGGAGCGGGTGGTTGGGCAGATGCGGGGCAAGATGGGCGGCAACGCCGATCGGGCCGATGCCGGGGCCGCCGCCGCCGTGGGGGATGCAGAAGGTTTTGTGCAGGTTGAGGTGGCAGACATCCGCGCCGATCGCGCCGGGGCTGGTGAGGCCGACCTGGGCGTTCATGTTGGCACCATCCATGTAGACCTGGCCACCGGCGGCGTGGACGCGGTCGCAGATGGTGCGGATTGTGGATTCGAAAACGCCGTGGGTGGAGGGGTAGGTGATCATGAGCGCGGCGAGACGCTCGGCGTGGAGGGCGAGTTTGGCATCGAGATCGGCGAGGTCGATGTTGCCGGACTTGTCGCAGCCGACCACGACGACGCGGTAGCCGGCCATGGTGGCGGAGGCGGGGTTGGTGCCGTGGGCGGAGGACGGGATCAGGCAGATGTCGCGGTGCGCATCCCCGCGTGACTGGTGCCAGGCGCGGATGCTGAGCAGGCCGGCGTATTCGCCCTGTGCGCCGGAATTGGGTTGCAGCGAGACGGCGGCGAAGCCCGTGATGCGGGCGAGATGGGTGCTGAGGCGTTCGATCAGGGTGGTGTAGCCGATGGTCTGATCGGGCGGGGCGAAGGGGTGGATATCGGCGAAGGCGCGCCAGGTGATCGGGACCATTTCGGCGGTCGCGTTGAGTTTCATGGTGCAGGAGCCGAGCGGGATCATGCTGCGGTTCAGGGCGATGTCCTTGTCTTCGAGGCGCTTGAGGTAGCGGAGCATTTCGTGCTCCGAGCGGTGGGCGTGGAAGACCGGGGCGGTCATGTAGGGGCTGCGCCGGGTGAGCGGTTCGGGGATCGGGCCCGTTTGTTCGCCAGTTTGCGGTGCGGGGCCGAGCAGGGTCGCGAGAGTGTCGAGTTCGGGGCGGGTGATCGTTTCGTCGAGCGCGATTGCGACGCCGGTTGCGTCGATCCGGCGGAGGTTGAAGCCGGCGTGCAGGGCGCTGGCCATGACGGCATCGGTTTCGGTGCCGGTTTCGAGGGCGATGGTGTCGAAGAAATGCTGGTGGCGGAGGGGGAAGCGGCTGGCGGTGGCGAGGATGCGCGCGGCGAGGTTGATGCGGGTCGCGATGCGGCGAAGGCCTTCGGGGCCGTGCCAGACGCCGTAGAATCCGGCCATGACGGCGAGCAGGACCTGGGCGGTGCAGATGTTCGAGGTCGCTTTTTCGCGGCGGATGTGTTGCTCGCGGGTTTGCAAAGCGAGGCGCAGGGCGGGGGTGCCGGCGGCGTCGATCGAGACGCCGACGAGACGGCCGGCCATGTGGCGCTTGAGGGAATCGCGTGTGGCGAAGTAGGCGGCGTGCGGGCCGCCGAATCCCATCGGAACGCCGAAGCGCTGGGTGGTACCGACCACGACGTCGGCCCCCATTTCGCCGGGAGGTTTTAGCAGAGCGAGGGCGAGCGGGTCGGCGGCGACGATGGCGAGCGCGCCGGCGGCATGGGCGGCGGCGATTTCGGCGGTGAGATCGCGGATGGCGCCGGTGGTACCGGGGTATTGCAGGACCACGGCGAAGGGCGCGGTGGATGCGATGGCGGCGACGTCGTCGGGCTCGATATCGGTCAGGGTCCAGCCGAGCGGGGCGGCACGGGTGGCGATGACGGCGCGGGTCTGCGGGTGGAGATCGGACGCGACGGCGATGGTGGTGGAGTGGCCTTTATGGACGGCGTGGGCGAGAGCGACGCCTTCGGCGGCGGCGGTGGCTTCGTCGAGCAGGGAGGCGTTGGCGATCGCCATGCCGGCCAGTTCGGCGGCCATGGTCTGGAAATTGAGCAGGGCTTCGAGGCGGCCCTGGGAGATTTCGGCCTGATAGGGCGTGTAGGCGGTGTACCAGCCGGGATTTTCGAGCACGTTGCGCAGGATGACCAGCGGCGTGACGGTGCCGTGGTAGCCGAGACCGATCAGGCTGCGCTTGACCTGATTGCGCGCGGCGAAGTGACGCAGATCGTCGAGGATATCGCCCTCGGTGAGCGCGGCCGGAAGGTCGAGATCGCGATCGGCCAGGATGTCGCCGGGGATGATGCGGCGGATGAGCGCATCGAGGGTGGGGGCGTCGAGCGCGCGGAGCATGGCGGCGCGGTCGGCGTCATCGGGGCCGATATGGCGGGTGGCGAAGCGGTCTGCGGCGGTGATGGCGTCGAACGCGGCAATCGAATCGGGCATGATCGGACCTGGGGTCAGAGGGTTTGGACGAAAGCCTGGTAGTCCGCTGCGGTCATCAGCGTGGCGAAGGCGGCGGGATCGTCGAGGCGGAGTTTGAAGAACCAGGCGGTGGATTCGGCGGATTTGTTGACCAGGGCGGGATCTTCGGCGAGGGCGGGGTTGTGTTCGGTGACGCTGCCGGCGAGCGGGGCGTAGACATCCGACGCGGCCTTGACGCTTTCGACCACGGCGCAGGCCTCGGCGGCGGCGACGTGGCGGCCCGGTTCCGGGAGTTCGACGAACACGACGTCACCGAGGGCGGTCTGCGCGTGGTCGGTGATGCCGATCGTGGCGATGTCGCCTTCGAGGCTGACCCATTCGTGGTCGTTGGTGAAGCGGGTTTCGGACATGGCGGAGCCTTTCAGCGGGCGTAGCGGTGGGGGACGAAGGGCAACGGGGCGACGTGCAGCGTGACGGTGCGGCCGCGCAGGGTGGTTTGCAGCGGCGTACCGTCCTCGGCGTGGTCGGGGTGGACGTAGCCGAGGGCGATCGGGGCATCGAGGCTGGGGGCGAAGGTGCCGGAGGTGACGATGCCGGTGGGTGTGCCGGAGAGTGTGTGGAGGCTGGCGCCGTGGCGGACCGGGGCGCGGCCTTCGGCGCGGAGGCCGACGAGTTTGCGGGCGGCGCCGGATTCGAAGGCGGCGCGCACCGTGGCACCGCCGGGAAAATCCCAGGTGGTCTTGCGGCGCTTGGCGATGGCGAAGCCGAGTCCTGCCTCGATCGGCGAGGTGGTTTCGTCGATATCGTTGCCATAGAGCGGCAGGCCGGCTTCGAGGCGGAGGGAATCGCGGGCGCCGAGGCCGGCGGGTTTGACCCGTGCATCGGTCAGCAGGGCGGTGGCGAGGGCTTCGGCGCGTTCGGCGGGGAGGCCGATTTCGAAACCGTCCTCGCCGGTGTAGCCGGACCGGGTGATTGTCATGCGGGCACCGAGACTGGTGACCGTGATGATGTCCATGAAGCGCATTCCGGCGATTTCGGGGATCAGGGATTGCAGGATGGCACCGGATTCGGGGCCTTGCAGGGCGAGCAGGGCGCGGTCGAATTGCGGGGTGAGGGTGACGCCGGGGGGGAGATGGGCGCGGATATGGGCGATGTCGGTATGTTTGCGTCCGGCATTGAGGACGAGGAGGAGATGATCGCCGGTGTTGGCGACCATCAGGTCGTCGACGATGCCGCCGGTTTCGTTCATTAAAAGAGTGTAGCGCTGGCGGCCCGGTTTCAGGCCGGTGATGTCGCCGGTGACGACGCGCTCAAGGGCGGATGCCGCATCCGGGCCGGTCAGAATGGCTTGGCCCATGTGCGAGACGTCGAACAGGGCCGCATGGGCGCGGCAATGGAGGTGTTCGGCGATGATGCCCTCGTATTGCACCGGCATGGCGTAGCCGGCGAAATCGACCATGCGGGCGCCGAGGGCACGGTGCATTGCATCGAGCGGCACGATGTGCGGGTCGTGGGTGTGCGATTCGAGACTTTGCGATTCGAGACTGTGCGATTCGTGATCGGCCAAGGGTCGAGTGTCTCCCGCGTGAACAGCGGACGGGTGCAGAACCGTCCAGACTGACCCCCCTCTGTCGCGGAACCTGAGAGATTCGGATCGGGGTTGGCCCGGTCCTTACGCCGTCGGTGCGGCGCGATTGCGCCGGCTTTCCAGAGATTCGTTTTTCCGCGCGGTCCTGTGTGCCTGAGCGTTTCCGGGGGCCGGTTGCGCCTTCGGCGGCGATGCTGAGGCCCGGGGTTGGTTCCGGTTGCGTCGCTCTCTCCCGCGCGGGAGTTCGAATACGCCCTTGATGAGCGAGGTTGGAGTTAAAAGCAAGCGGCGCGTAACGGAGGCAGCCGCACTATACCGACATGTTGAGAATCGAGCCACGCGGTGTGGCACCGGGGGATGGAACCGGCTGTGTCGTTGCCGGGGGTTGCGGCACGGGTGCGGGGGCGCTCGGCGCCATGCGCAAAGGCGGGGTGCCGAAGCTCGACCCGATCGGGGCGGCGAAGGCTGAGAGTGAGGTGACTGCGATCATGAGCATCAGGATAATCAACATTTCCTAAGAATAGGTTAACAGATCGGGTTTCGCCAACGATCTTAAGTCGTATTTTTCGGGCGGTGCTTGGAATGATACGTGGGAACGAGGCTTGCAAGAATTGCGGGCAGGGCGTCCGCGAGGTCTTCGGCGATCAGGCCGGGGCCGCACGAGCGGGCCGCCGCGCCATGCAACCAGACGCCGGCGGCGGCGGCTTCGAAGGTGGGCATGTTTTGGGTGAGCAGTCCGGCGATGATGCCGGCGAGCGTGTCACCGGAGCCTGCCGTCGCGAGGCTCGGCGGGGCGTTGTCGTTGATCGCGGCCCGGCCATCGGGGGCGGCTATTACGGTATCCTCGCCTTTCAGGACCACGACCGCGCCGATCCGGGCGGCGGCGGTGCGGGCGCGGGCGAGTTTGTCGCCGGACAGGGAAGGGAAGATCCGGGCGAATTCCCCTTCGTGCGGGGTGATGACGGCAACGCCGGCGAGGCGTTCGGGCTGGTTGGCGCAGGCGGTCAGGGCATCAGCGTCTGCGACGATCCGGCGTTGCGCTTCGATCAGGGTGGCGAGGGCGGAGCCTGCGGTTTCAATGCCGAGACCGGGGCCGCAGAGCCAGGTCATGCGGCGGGAATCGGCGAGCAGGCCGGCCATCGGATCGGTGCGGATCATGATGCCGGGAGCGGCACCGTGGATCGGTGTCGGGGTGGCGAGGGTGAGGAGGCCGACGCCGGTGCGGCGCGCGGCATTGGCGGCGAGGATGGCGGCGCCGGACATCGGGCCGGCGAGGATGGTCAGGTGGCCGCGATCGTATTTATGTCCGGCGTGGTCCGGCGTGGGGATGCGCCAGAGTGCCGGGGTGTTGCGCCAGAGCGAGGGGGTGATGTGCGCGATCGCCTCGGACGGCATGCCGATATCCGCGCAGTGAATGATGCCGCAGCGGGATTTGCCGGGCAGCAGGAGATGGCCGGGTTTGGGCGCAACGAAGGTAATCGTGCGGGCGGCATGGCCGGGCTCGCCGCGCAGTGCGCCGGTCGCACCGTCCACCCCGCTCGGGATGTCGATCGCGATGAGGGTTTTTGCCGCATCGAGCAGGCGGGACACTGCGGGGTCGAGCGGGCGGGACAGGCCGGCGCCGAAAACCGCGTCGATCACCAGATCCGCGCGGCGGACCTGATCGAGATCGGGCGCGACGGTTGGACCGCGCCAGGCGGCGGCGGCCTGGCCGGGGGGGCTGGCGGGATGGGAATGGGTGATCGGGGCGACGGTAACCGGCCAGCCGGCGGCGGCCAGATGACGGGCGGCAATGTACCCGTCGCCGCCGTTATTGCCCGGTCCGGCAAGGACCAGCACCCGGCACGGATGGTGGTGACGGCGGATGAGGCGGGCGACGGCGCGGCCGGCGTTTTCCATCAATGTCGCGACCGGCATGCCGCAACCGGGGGCGGCGCGGTCGATCAGGGTCATTTCCGCAGGCGTGAATAGTGGTTCCATGTTCGATATGTGGGACAGGCGGTCGGGGGTTTGCTAGACCGGTGGGCCCATGATCGTGTTTCGCGTGCATGGTGAAACCGGAGGCTCCGATGGTGGCGGTGATTGCGGTGGCGCAGCAGAAGGGCGGGGCGGGCAAGACCATGATGGCGGCACAGCTCGCGGTGGCGTTTGCGGCGGATCGGCGCGTGGCGCTGCTCGACATCGATCCGCAGGGATCGCTCACCGCCTGGGCCCGGCTGCGGGCGGCGAATCCGAAGGCGCGGGGGGTGGTGACGATCGAGACCGTCTCGGGCTGGCGGCTCGCGGCGGCGCTCGAAAAACTGCGTGGGGGCCATGAGATCGTGCTGATCGATACACCGCCGGTGCTCGATTCGGATGCGCGGCGGGCGATCAGGGGTGCTGATCTGGTGCTGGTGCCGCTTAATCCGGCGCCACCCGATTTATGGGCGGCGGAGGGGACGCTGAAACTCGCCGCCGAGGAACGCCGCGCGGTGGCGCTGGTGTTCAACCGGGCGGCGGCGGGATCGAAGCTGCGGCGGGTTATGGAGGCCGGGATTGCGGGGCGCGGGTTGGTCCTGCTCGAAGAGACGCTCGGGAATCGGGCTGGTTATGCCAATGCCTTCGCCGAGGGATTGGGGGTGGCGGAGACCGCACCTTCAAGCCTCGCGGGGCGGGAAGTGGCGGCGCTGGCGGCGCGGGTGCTGGCGATGGTGGCATGAGCACGCCGGCTTATGATCTGATGACCGGCTTGCTCGCGGTTCACTTGGCCGGGTTCGCGGCGTGGAGCGGCTTTCTCGCCGGGGTTCTGCTGCTCGGGCCGGCGGGGGTGCAGTTGTTGCGATGGTCGCTGATCGCGATGCCGGTATCATTGGCTTCGGGCTGGGCGCTGGCGGTCGTGCAGTATGGGGGGCCGGAGGATTGGCCCTGGGCGGTCAATGCGATGCAGACCGCAGGGCTCGCCATGGCGGTCGTGCTGCTGGTGGCGTGGTTCGGCGGGGTGTTGCTGGTGCGCGATTCGGAGGCCTCGCGCGATGCCGATGCGCGGGAGCAGGCGATGCGGCGGTTGAACCGGCTGGTCGCGATCGATTTGCTGCTGGCCGTGATGAATCTGGGGTTTGCGGTGATCGGCAGATATGGATGAAATACGAATATATCAAAAATTAGCATGCCGATGGATGCATGTAACACATTTTTTCTTTCAATACCCCCTATACGACACGAAAGGGTCTTGCTCGATTGTCAAAAATCGTTCATCTATCGGCCGTGGCGCTTACGGGAATTTGACAGGTCGAAATCGATTGGTCGGGTTGTCAGGGTGCCAGCCGCCAAGTTTAGGGAGCCTCATATATCGCATCAGAATGGTGCTGGCCGGTCCAATGACCGGCCTTTTTTTATGCGGTTTTGCGGGCTGGTTTGGGTTTGCCGGGAGGTTTCGGGGTTCGGTGGAAGTGGGGGGCTTCTGTTGCCCGGTGCCCCCCGAACCGCGCTTATCGCTTATGCAGCGACAGCGAATGCCTCGAAATTATCGTTGGCACTTGTGATATAGCCCGATAACGGCGGTACAATGCCGAGCGAAAGATGGGTCTTTACCGTGCGTGTCGAGCCTGTTTCGCCCCCATGATCCGCCAATGAAGGCGGAATTTGGTGGAGGCGCCGGGTACTGCCCCCGGGTCCACAACACTTATTCCACGCACCGTTTATCGCCATAGCCGGTTGCCCAGCTTGCGTCATATAGGCGATATAAGCGCCTTGCGAAAGGGAGCATGATGAATCTCACGGAATCCGACCTTGCCGAGATCGACGCCGCGCGGGGGCAGTCGGCCACGACCCGGCGCGCCACCGTGCCGGCGCTGGAGGCGATGCTGTTCACCCCGGTGCCAGTGCTCGACCACGGATTCGTCCGGGTGATCGACTACATGGGCGATGACGCCGCCGTGGTGCAGGCGGCACGGGTCTCCTATGGGCGGGGGACGCGCAAGGTGAGCGAGGATGAGGGGTTGATCCGCTATCTGATGCGCCACCGTCATTCCACGCCGTTCGAGATGTGCGAGATCAAGTTTCATGTGAAGCTGCCGATTTTCGTCGCACGGCAATGGATCCGGCATCGGACCGCGAATGTGAACGAGTATTCCGGGCGGTATTCGGTGATGGACCGGGAGTTTTATATTCCGGCCCCTGAGCATCTGGCGGCGCAATCGGCGAGCAACCGGCAGGGCCGCGGCGAGGTGCTGGAAGGCGCGGAGGCAGAGTCGGTTCTGGCGTTGCTGCGTGAGGATGCCGAACGCAATTACGCCCATTACGAGGCGATGCTCAACGAGGGCGGTGCCGATCCCGACCGGCGCGGGTTGGCGCGGGAGTTGGCGCGGATGAACCTGACGCTGAACGCCTATACCCAGTGGTACTGGAAGACTGACCTGCATAATTTGTTCAATTTCATGTCGTTACGCGGCGATGCTCATGCCCAGTATGAAATTCGGGTCTATGCCGATGCGATGCTGGCGATGACCCGTGCCTGGGTGCCGGCGAGCTGCCGGGCGTTCGAGGACTACCGGCTCGGGGCCGCGCAGTTTTCCGCGACGATGCTGGCGGTGCTGCGGCGGATGCTGGGCGGCGAGGTGGTGGAGCAGGCGGCGTCCGGGCTTTCGAAGCGGGAATGGTCCGAAATGATGGCCATGCTCGAATAATGGATGCGGGACGTTCCAAACACGCATATCGCCGATGTGATCGGCGGACATGGCAAAAAAATGAAAAAGATCGAATATATCCACTTGACGAGACCGGCCTGCATCCGCGCAATATCATGTTGCCGTACAGGCCAATAGGTTAACAAATCGATCGGTGCCCGGAATCCGGGCGTGCGCCAGGAGCAGGATATGAACCGCGACCACAAGTTCATCGCGCAATGCGACAAGGCTTTGGCAGAAATCCGCGCCGCCGGGCGGTATCGCCGGTTCGTGGCGCTTGAGAAGCTGGCGGATCGGTTTCCGTATTACCGCGTGACGATGGAGGGCAGAACCGAAGATATTCTGGTCTGGTCGTCGAACGATTACCTTGCGATGGGCACCGACCCCGAAGTGATCGAGGCCTCGATCGAGGCGGCGCGGACCATGGGCGCGGGGGCGGGCGGCACACGCAACATTGCGGGGTCCTCGCCGATCCATGTCGCGCTGGAAGCCGAGCTGGCGGCGCTTCACGGCAAGGATGCGGCGTTGCTGTTCACCTCGGGTTATGTGTCGAACCAGGCGACGCTGAGTGCGGTGCTGAATTCGCTGCCGGACTGGCATGTGTTTTCCGATGCGCAGAACCATAATTCAATGATCGTGGGCATCAAGGGCGGTAAATCCTCGACCGTTCATGTGTTCGGGCATAACGATCTGGAGGATCTGGAACGCAAGCTGGCAGCGGCACCGGTCGATGCGCCGAAGATGGTGGCGTTCGAGAGCGTGTATTCGATGGATGGCGATATCGCGCCGATCGGGGCGATCTGCGATCTGGCGGATAAATATAACGCAATCACCTATCTCGACGAGGTTCACGCGGTGGGGATGTATGGGCCGCATGGGGCTGGCGTTTCCGAGCGGGACGGGGTGGCGCACCGGCTGACCATCATCGAGGGGACGCTGGCAAAGGCCTATGGCTGCCATGGTGGGTATGTGGCGGGGGATTCCAGCGTGATCGATTATATCCGCTCGACCGCGGCGGGGTTCATTTTCACGACGGCCTTGCCGCCGCCGACGGTGGCTGCGGCGCTGGCTTCGATCCGGCGGTTGAAGGTGGATCAGGCGCGGCGGGATACGCTGTTTGCGCGGGCGGAAATGCTGAAGGCGAAATTCGATGCGGCGGGGTTGCCGCGCCTTGCGTCCGAGAGCCATATCGTGCCGCTGATGATCGGCAATGCCGCGCGGGCGACCGAGGTTTCGATGCGGCTGATCCGCGAGTTCGGCATGTATGCGACCCCGATCAATTACCCGACGGTACCGGCGGGGACGGAGCGGCTGCGCTTTACCCCGGGTCCGAAGCATACCGAGGCGATGATGGACGATCTGGTCACCGCTTTGAAGCATATTCTCTCGGGCGCCAGCGCGGTGGCGGCGGCGTAGGGTCGGCTTGCGAGGGTGATGCGCTCTCGCTATAGCGGGCGCGTGGCCGACATAGCTCAGCGGTAGAGCAACTGATTCGTAATCAGTAGGTCCCCGGTTCAATCCCGGGTGTCGGCACCATGTGTTTTACCGAATTCCGGGAATTTTGATCGCTGGACCGCGCGGTTTGGCGGGGTTCAGCGCTGCTTGATGTGATTGTGGCGCGGTTCCTTGGTCAGGAGATCAGGTCGGTGAAGCCGTTGGTGATCGGGTAGCGGCGGTCGCGGCCGAAGGCGCGTTGGGTGATTTTCACGCCGGGCGGGGCCTGGCGGCGTTTGTATTCGGCGCGGTCGAGCAGGCGCCAGATCCGGGTGACGGTGGCGCGGTCGTGGCCGGCGTCGATCAGGTCGGCGAGGGAGGCTTCGCCCTCGATCAGGCCGGCGAGGATTTCATCGAGACACTCGTAGGGCGGCAGGCTGTCCTGATCGGTCTGGTTGTCGCGGAGTTCGGCGCTGGGGGGCTTGGTGATGACGCGGGCGGGCATGACCGGGCCGGCCGGGCCCATCGCGTTATCCGGACGGTGGGTGTTGCGCCAGCGGCAGAGCTCGAACACCGTGGTTTTGTAGACGTCTTTCAGAACCGAGTAGCCGCCGCACATGTCGCCGTAGAGGGTGGCGTAGCCGACCGACATTTCGGATTTGTTGCCGGTCGTGAGCACCATCGCGCCGAGTTTGTTCGATAGCGCCATCAGGATCAGGCCGCGGGCGCGGGACTGGATGTTTTCCTCGGTGATGTCCGGCGCGCGGCCTTCGAATAGCGGGGTGAGGACGGTCTCGAACGCGGCGGTGGCATCCGTGATCGGGATGGTGTCGCACCGGATGCCGAGCAGGCTGGCGCAGGCGGCGGCGTCTTCGAGGCTGTGGGCGCTGGTGTAGCGGCTCGGCATCATCACCGCGCGCACCCGGGCCGGGCCCAGCGCATCGACCGCGACGGCGGCGGAGATCGCGCTGTCGATCCCGCCGGACAGGCCGAGGATGACGCCGGGGAAGTTGTTTTTGTTCACGTAATCGGCGAGGCCCATGACCATGGCGCGGTAGACGAGGTCGAGCCGTTCGGGATCGGGGGGGATGGGATGCGGCGTGCAGACCAGCCCGGTTGCGGTGCGCTGCCACGTCGTGATGGCGAGACCGGGTTCGAAATGGGCCATGCGCAGGGCGATCGAGCGATCGGCGTTCAGGGCGAAGGAGGCACCGTCGAACACGATCTCGTCCTGCCCGCCGGTGAGGGCGGCGAAAATGAACGGGAGGCCGGTTTCGACCACGCGGTTGAGCGCGAGTTGCAGGCGCCGCCCCTGCTTGCCGTCTTCGAACGGGGAGGCGTTGGTCGAAATCAGGATTTCGGCCCCGGTTTCGGCAAGGGTTTCGGGAACGGCGGGGAACCACCAATCCTCGCAGATCGGCACGCCGAGGCGGAAGCCGCGAAATGGCACCGGGCCGGGGGCGGGACCGGCGACGAAGACGCGTTTTTCATCGAACACGCCGTAATTCGGCAGTTCGTGCTTGGCACGGCGGGCGATGATGGCGCCGCCATCGAGGATGAAGGCGGCGTTGTGCAGATTGCCGTTCGAGAGCCAGGGCAGGCCGACGATCACGCCGGGTCCGCCATCCGCGGTGTCGGCGGCGAGGGATGCGGCGGCGGTTTCGCAGGCGGCGATGAAGGCGGGTTTCAGGACGAGATCTTCGGGCGGGTAGCCGGCGATGCTGAGTTCGGGCGTGACCAGCAGATCCGCACCCTGGCGGGATGCCTCGTTGCGGGCGGTGCGGATGGCGGCGAGGTTTTTGTCGATGGCGCCGACGTGAAGGTCGAGCTGGGCGATCGCGATGGTCAGCTTTTCGGTCATGTGCCGATGATAGGGGGATTCGGGCGGCGCGTCATGATTGCCGGCGCGGATCGCGCTTGTTTTGGCAGCGAACGGGCGGTATGCCGCCTCACGCCCTTGTGAGGTTGTGTCCGCACGAGGCATCAATCAATGCGATCGGCTTCACCCAACCTTTGACGGAGATGTTTTTCATGACGACGACGAAAATCCTGCGGGCGATCCTGCCCGCGCTGGCGCTGACCTTCGCGGTGGGTGCGATCGGCACCGCGCATGCCAGCACCAAGAAGAAGACCGAATCGAGCATGACCCACAGCAAGCTGCCGGGCTACAAGACCGAAGCAAAAGCCAAGACCGCCTGCGGCATGGGCGCAGTGGTGTGGCACGCTACCGGCAGCAAGGCGTATCATACTGCAAAGTCGAAGTATTTCGGCAAGACCAAGCATGGTGCCTACGTGTGCGAGAAGGCGGCGATGGAGGATCATCTGCACGCGGCGAAGAATTAATCGCAACGCGCAATAATCCCGTTTGACTCGCGGCCGGATTGCCTGCTTGATCCGGTCGCGAAATCGCGAGGGGTGTCATGGGTTTGTTCGATCAGATTTCCGGCATGGTGGGCTCGGCGCTCGGCGGGTCCGACGATGCGGCGGGCGGTGGCATACAGGCTCAGGTGATGAGCGTGCTGAAGCAGAACGGGATCGATGGGATGTCCGGCCTGGTGCAGCAATTCGAGCAATCCGGCATGGGGGCGCATGTCGCCTCATGGGTCGGGGACGGACAGAATTTGCCGATTTCGGCCGCGCAGGTGCAGGCAGCGCTGGGCAGTCCGGTGATTGCCTCGATCGCGCAACGGTTCGGCGTCGATCCGGCGATGGCGGCCAATCTGCTCGCGCAGCACCTGCCCGATGCGGTGGATCAGGCGACGCCGGATGGCACTATGCCCGACGGTTCGTGACCGGGGATGAGCGATTTCACCATCGTCGGGTTGTGCGGCAGTCTGCGGCGGGGTTCGTTCAACATGGCCGCGTTGCGCGCGGCGGCCGATCTGGTGCCTGAGGGGGCGGTGATCGAGATCGCCGGGATCGGCGATATCCCGTTATATGACGATGATGTGCGCGCGACGGGAATGCCTGAACCGGTGCTGACGCTGGCCGCGCGTGTGGCGGCGGCGGATGCGGTTCTGATCGCGACGCCGGAATATAACTACTCGATTCCCGGGGTGCTCAAGAACACGATCGATTGGCTGTCCCGCTGCGATCCGCAGCCATTCAAGGGCAAGCCGGTGGCGATCATGGGGGCGAGCCCCGGCATGATCGGGACGGCGCGGGCGCAATACGATCTGCGCAAGGTGTTCGTGTTTCTCGATGCGCATGTGCTGAACAAGCCGGAGATCATGATTGGCGGGGCCGCGCAGAAATTCGATGGCGGTGGCGTATTGGTCGATCCGGTGACACGCCAGTTCATCGGTCAGCAGATCATCGCATTGCGCGACTGGGCGCGGCGGTTGCAGGGCTGAAACGGCAATCGCCCGAACCGTGGGGCGGTTCGGGCGATCTTGTCGGGGCTTTGTGTTTGGCGCGGCGGTTCCACCGATCGGCTTTCAGCGCACGTTCCACGCGGGTTTTCGTGTGTTTCGGGCGGTAGAGCGGATTGGTCAGAAGATCGCGCGCCATGGGATTTCGCTTGCGCGCCATGGCATTTACTCCAGAATGGGGCGCGGATCGCGCCCGGAACGTTACGCTGGTAGCGCCGGGATTATCGCAGCGTCAAGACGATGTTGCGCGCGGCGCGACGGCGGAGCCACCACCGGGCGCCCTCCAGGCATAAGGCGAGGCCGATGAGCACGATCAGAATGTTCTGGCCGAGGGGGCTGAGTGACAGGCCGACAGGCGTGCCGCGCATCGCGATGCCGGGGACTGCGGCGATCATGGCCAGGACCAGCGAGGCGGTCACGACTGGATGCATCGGTAGGCTCCTCAGGTTGAGCGATCAGGTCGCGACGGACCTAGCCAGAAATTTAATGCAAGGTTCATGCCGATATGAGAAAACAACGGGTTACGTCTCCCCAATTGGGACGAGTGTAAGATTTCCTGACAAACTCTATGGGATCGTCGGAGTTCAGGACAAGCGGTTGGTGGCGTTCAGGTTCGGTCGCGCAGCAGGAATTCGCGGCCGATCTTGACGCGGGACTGGCCGTCATAGGCGACGATATCGGCGGTGGCGTAGGTTTCGCCCCAGGTTTCGGGGATGAAGCTGCCGGTACCGACCACGTCGATCGGGGTGTGGGCATCGGCGAGGACGCTGCATTTCTCGACTCCGAAGCCGGAGGAGGCCACGATCCTGACGCGGACGAACCCGGCTTCATCGAGGGTTTCGCGCATCCGCCAGATCGCGGCCGCGGAGACGCCGGTTCCGATCAGGTAGCGCAATTCGTTGTGGCTGCGGTAGCGGCGGATCGCGCCCGGTGCGTGACGTTCCATCACCGCATAGCTTTCCTGCGGATCGAGCCCTTCGAGGAATCGGCCGCCATGGGTGTCGAGCCGGACCGAGAGGCGGCCGGATGCGGCAAGTTCGGGGTAGCGGCGGCACACGGCGAGGGCATCGGTGACTTCGAGGCCGAAATAATCGGTCAGCACCGTGAGGTCGGAGTCGGGAAAGGTTTCGCGGAACATCTCGGCGGCGCGCAAGGTACTGCCGGCATAGCCGATCAGGGCGTGGGGCATGGTGCCGAACCCGTGCGGCGCGCCGAAATAATGCGCGGTGGCATCGTTGGCGTTGCCGATGAAGCCGCGCGCGCCTTCGGCCTGCGCCGCGCGCGAGCCGACGGCGGCGGCGTAGGCCATCATCTCGGCCATCTCGGCCCCGGCGCAGTGCCGGGCTTCCATCGCGAGAAAGGCGGATTTCGGCAGGGCCGCGCACATCTGATAGGCGTTGTGCGCGGCAACGCAGGCCGGACCGAGTTTCTGCAGCAGGATGGTCTCAAGGTCGACCAGGAGCAGGAAACTGCCGGTGATATAGGCGATCGGTTCACCAGCGCCGACCCAGGTGCCTTCGGGGTGCTGAAGCTCGATATCGATGGTCTCGCCGCGCGCGGCGGCGACCTCGTTCAGCCAGGCCAGCATGAGGGCGGGGGCGGAGACGACCGGGCGGCGGAGAAAATAGGCGTAGGTCACCCGGCTGTCGCCGAATTTGGCGACGATCGCCTTGGTCCGGTTGAAATACGCATCGGTCCGCGCCGCGATCCCGGCATCGAGATCGGCGCGGGAGACGCGGCGCGGGGCGCGGCCCATTATTCCGCCGCGATCTCGGTGGTCCGGGGGGCGCGGCGGGATTTCAGCTCGGCGGCGATCAGGAAGGCGAGTTCGAGCGATTGTTCCGCGTTGAGGCGGGGGTCGCAGAAGGTTTCGTAACGGGCTGAAAGGTCGGCCTCCGAGAGTTGGCGGGCCCCGCCGATGCATTCGGTGACGTCCTGCCCGGTCATTTCGACATGCACACCGCCGGGAATGGTGCCCTCCGCCTCGTGAATGTCGAAGAAGCCGCGGACTTCGGACAGGATCGCATCGAAGCGACGGGTCTTGATCCGGCCTGCGGTGGTGATGGTGTTGCCGTGCATCGGGTCGCACAGCCAGGCATTGTGGCGGCCTTCGCGCCGGGCTGCGCGCAGGAGTTTGGGCAGCTTGGCCGCGACGTGATCGGCCCCCATCCGGGCGATGAGCGTGAGGCGGCCGGGTTCGGCATCGGGGTCGAGCCGCTCGATAAGGCGGAGCAGGTCGTCCTCCTCCATGGTCGGGCCGACCTTCAGGCCGATCGGGTTTTTCACCCCGCGCATGAATTCGACATGCGCGCCTTCGAGCTGGCGGGTACGATCGCCGATCCAGAGGAAATGGGCGGAGCAGGCATAGTGATCGCCGGTGGTGGAATCGACGCGGGTGAGCGCCTGTTCATAGGGCAGCAGGAGGGATTCGTGGCTGGTGTAGAATTCGGTCTCGTGGATCTGCGGCGTGGATTGGCTGGTCATGCCGCAGGCGGCCATGAATTGCAGGGTCTCGTCGATGCGCGAGGACAGGTCGCGGTAGCGCTCGGCCAGGGGCGAGCGGCGGACGAAATCGAGATTCCAGCGATGGACCTGATGGAGGTCGGCATAGCCGCCGGAGGCGAAGGCGCGCAGCAGATTGAGGGTGCCGGCGGACTGGAAATAACCGAATTCCATGCGCGCGGGGTCCGGCATGCGGGCTTCGGGGCTGAAATCAGGGCCGTTGACGATATCGCCGCGATAGGAGGGCAGTGTCACGCCGCCGATGGTTTCGGTGTCCGACGAGCGGGGCTTGGCGAACTGGCCGGCCATGCGGCCGAGCTTGATCACCGGCACCGAGCCGCCATAGGTGAGGACCACGGCCATTTGCAGCAGGACGCGGAACGTGTCGCGGATGATGTTGGCAGTGAAATCGCCGAAGCTCTCGGCGCAATCGCCGCCGTGGAGCACGAAGGCACGGCCCTGCGCGGCAAGGGCGAGCGAGGATTTGAGGCGACGGGCTTCGCCGGCAAAGACCAGGGGCGGAAAGCGGTGCAGGCGGGCTTCCATCGCGGCGAGCTTGTCCTGGTCCGGATAGGACGGGACTTGAAGGATCGGCTTGGCGCGCCAGGATGCGGGCGTCCATTGTCCCTGGGGTGCGGCAATCGGGGTCGTTGCGGTCATGCTGGTCTCCTCGGCGGGATCGCTATAATCCCGAATCGAGCAATTTAGCTACTCCGCCGCTTTCGCATCCGCCGTGCCGACACGGCGGGTCTCGGTCCGCAGGGTGACGAATTCCTCGGCGGCGGTGGGATGGATGCCGATGGTATGGTCGAAATCCGCCTTGGTCGCTCCCGCGATGATGGCGATGGCGATGCCCTGGATGATCTCGGCGGCGTCCTCGCCGAGCATGTGGGCGCCGATCACCTTGTCGGTCTCGCCGTCGACCAGCAGTTTCATCAGGGTCTTGCGCGGGCGTCTGCTCAGGCTGTGGCGCATCGGGGTGAAGCGGGTGACAAAGATTTTCGTGCCCGGCGGCGCTTCATCCTCGTGGACGCCGATGGTGGCGAGCGGCGGGATCGAGAATACGGCGCTGGGGATGTTGGTCAGCGACACGCCGCGCGGATTGGCGCCGAACAACGTGTCGGCCAAGGCGTGGCCTTCGGCGGTGGCGACCGGGGTCAGGTTGAGCCGGTCGGTGACGTCGCCGAGGGCGAAGATATGGGGGATGTTGGTGCGGAACGCCTCATCGATCGGGATCGCCCCGCCGGGGGCAAGGGTGACCCCGGCGTGTTCGAGACCGAGACCCGCCGTGTTCGGAGCCCGGCCCGTCGCGAAGAAGATGCAATCGGCATCGATGTGATGGCCGTTGGTCATGTGCAGGCGTTTGGCATGGCCGAGATCCTCGATTTTCAGGGGACACTGGCCGGGGTGGAGGGTGATCCCGTGATTGGTCAGGGCTTCGGAGAGGCCGGCACGGAGATCGGGGTCGAAGCCGCGCAGGGGGAGCGGCTGGCGATAGACCAGATCGACCTTCGAGCCGAGGCCCGCGAAGATTCCGGCGAATTCGACGCCGATATAGCCGGCGCCGATCATGACGACGCGGTTGGGGCGCTCAGGCAGGTAGAAAGCGTCGTCCGAGACGATGGCGTGCTCGCCACCGGGGATGTCAGGCCGGATCGGGTGGCCGCCCGTGGCGATGGCGATTCGGGCGGCGGTGTGCCGGTGATGCCCGATTTCGATGGTGTGGGCGTTATGGATCGTGGCCGTACCGTTGAAGATGGTGGCGCCGGCGCGTTCGAGCAGGCCGGTATAGGCGCCGTTCAGCCGGGCGATCTCCGCATTTTTCGCCGCGATGAACCGGGACCAGTCGTGAGCGCCTTTGGTCATGTTCCAGCCGAAGCCGGTGGCGTCCTCGGCGGCGAGTCCGTATTCGGCGGCCATAACCATCAGCTTTTTCGGGACACAGCCGATATTGACGCAGGTGCCGCCCCAGAACCGGTTTTCCGCGATGCCGACCCTGGCGCCGTGCCCGGCGGCGATGCGGGCGAGGCGGACACCGGCCGAACCGCCGCCGATGACGAAAAGGTCGAAATCATGGGTCATTGCACGTCAGGCTCCTTGCATTCGCCGCCCAGTTTCGCATGATCGGGCGGCGAGAGGGAAGGATCGACGGGCGACCGCGCTAGAAATCGTATTTTTTCGCCAGCTGATGCAACCCGGCGATCGCTCCGGCACCGGCCACCGCGAGGAGACCGTAGGCCACGGATTTATGCCGGTCGGTGAACATCTCGAAGCTGCCGTGGCGGGACTGGTCGGTGAAGCGGCCCCGGGCGCCGCGGGGGCCGGAGACGGGTTCGAACAGGTTTGCGGGCTGATCCGCCGGGAGGGGCTGGTTGGACATTTGCGTGGAATAGCCGTGGGTGGCGAGGTAGTTATCGGCGAAACCCGGGGCGATCCGGTTGGCGAGAATGGCGACCACGGTGGGCATGCCGACCCAGATTTCCCTTCGGTGGTTGAAGGCTGCGAACACGATGGCGTTGGCGGGAATTTCGGGGTCGTAGATCGGCGGGACGGGTTGGGCGCGACGGCCCATTTTGTTCAGCGCCCAGTCGAATTGCGGCGTGTTCACCGCCGGCAGATGGACCATGCTGATCTTGATCGCGCTGCGGTCGTGGATGAGTTCGCTGCGGAGACTGTCGGTGAAGCCCTTGATCGCGGCTTTCGCGCCGCAATAGGCTGATTGCAGCGGCACCGAGCGGTAGGCGAGGGCGGAGCCGACGTTGATGATCGTACCCTCGCCTCGGGTTTTCATATGCCGTAGCGCGGTCATGACGCCATGGACGGTGCCGAGATAGGTCGCCTCGGTGGCGCGCTTGAATTCGGCGGGCGTGATTTCGGCGACCGGGGCGAAGATCGTTGCCATCGCGTTGTTCACCCAGATATCGATCGGGCCGAGTTCGGCTTCGATCGTGTCGGCGGCGTGGTCCACGGCATCCGCATCCGCCATGTCGGCGGGGGCGACGCAGGCACGGACACCGAGCGTACGCAGTTCGGCGGCGGCGGTTTCCAGACGCTCGCGGTCGCGCCCGATCAGGCCGATATCGCAGCCCTCGCGGGCGAAGGCCTGAGCGGTGGCGCGACCGACACCGGCGCCGGCGCCGGTGATGACGGCGAGTTTGGTCATGAGATGATCCCCTGTTGTTCAAATCGGGATGTTGGAACCCGAGGGTATCGAAAGCAGGGTCGCGGACATGACGATGTGTCCATGCGCGACATCGTGCTTGACAGGGCATGCTGCGGGCTGGTGGGTTGGGCGTTCACGAAAAGGGCATTGATGATGATTGAGACGCTGGTGGCCTTGCTGGCCGCGACAGTGGTTATGGTGCCGATTGCCCGGCGGCTCGGGGTGGGCAGCATCGTCGGTTATCTGGTGGCCGGGCTGGTGATCGGGCCGGACGGGTTGCGGCTGGTCACCGGAGTATCGCAGATCCAGAACGTGTCGGAACTCGGCGTGATCATGCTGCTGTTCCTGATCGGGCTGGAAATCCGGCCGCATCGGCTCTGGATTCTGCGCAAGACCATTCTTGGTCTCGGCTTCGGCCAGATGGTGCCGAGTGCGGCGGTGCTTGCGTGGCTCGCGCATCTCGCGGGGCTGGACTGGCGGGCCTCGGTATTGCTGGGGTTGGGGCTCGCCCTGTCCTCCACCGCGATCGTGCTGCCGATGCTCGGCGAGCGCAACCTGCTGAGTGCTGCCTCCGGGCGGGATGCATTCGCTGTGCTGCTGTTTCAGGACATGGCGTTCATTCCGCTGGTGGCACTGGTGCCGCTGTTCGCCGGCGGGCATCTGCCGGATCATTTGCCGCACCACGTGCCGTGGCTCGCGGTCGGGCGGGCGGTGGTCGCGGTCGTCGCGATTCTGGGCGGCGGGATATACCTTGTCGAGCGGATATTTCGGTTGGTGGGCGGCACGCGGACGCCCGAAGTGTTCACAGCGATGACGCTGCTGATCGTGGTCGGCACGGCGGCGCTGGCGCATTGGGCCGGATTGTCGCCCTCGCTCGGCGCGTTCATGGCCGGGGCGCTGCTGTCGGATTCCGAGTTCCGTCATGCGATTCAGGCGGATATCGAGCCGTTCGAGGGATTGCTGCTCGGGTTTTTCTTTATTTCGGTCGGCATGTCGGTCGATTTCGGGCTGCTGGTGGCACAACCGCTGACGATCGTGGCGGCGGTGGCGGCGACGCTGATTGTGAAGGCAGTCGTCGGGTTCGTCGTTTCCTTCATCAAGCGCCGGAGTGCCGCGACCGCGCTGCGGTTTGCGGTGGCCTTGCCGGAGGGGAGCGAATTCAGCTTCGTGCTGTTCGGCGCGGCGGTAAGCGCGGGGGCGTTGAGCAGGACCCAGGCCGGGCTGGCGACGCTGACGGTGGCGCTTTCGATGCTGGTGGTGCCCCTGCTGTTCGCGGGGATCGAACGGTTCGCGGTTCCCCGGATGAACAAGCGCAAGGTGGCCTCCGCCGCGATCGCGCCGGATCGGCCCACACCGGTGCTGATCTGCGGGTTCGGGCGGGTCGGGCAGATCGTCGGTCGGTTGCTCTCGGTCCGGCGGATACCGTTCACCGCGCTTGATCAGAATGCCGAGCATGTCGCCTTCGTGCGCCGGTTCGGCGCGAGGGCGTATTTCGGCGATCCGACCAGGATCACGGTGCTGCGCGCCGCCGGCGCCGAGACCGCGAAAGTGCTGGTGATCGCGCTCGACGATGTCGAGGCGGCGCTGAAACTGGCCGAGTTGGCGCGCCGGCATCTGCCGCATCTGACCATCATGGCACGCGCGCGCAACCGGCGACACGCGCAGTTGCTGATGGACCTCGGGGTAACGCTGATCGTGCGCGAGACCCTGCTGTCGAGCCTGAAACTGGGCGAGATGGCATTGACCGCGCTTGATGTGCCGCCCGGGGAGGCGGCGCGCACGGTCGCGACGTTTGCGGCCCGCGACGAGGCGCTGCTGTCCGAGACCCAGGGGTTCGCCGGTGACGAATCGCGGGTGATCGCCAGCCTGCAACAGAGCGTGACCGAATTGCAGGAATTGTTCGAGGCCGATCGCGAGGTGACCGCCGGAGCGGGGTGAGCCGACTTCCGGAGAGGGTGGTCAGCGCGGTTCCGGGGTGGGGGCCGCTTGCAGCATGGCGCGCAGGGTGTCCTCGAACGGGATGGTGGGATGCCAGAACAGAATGCGGCGTGCGGCGGCGGGGTTGCCGAAGGCGGTGGGGATATCGACCGGGCGCAGGCGGGACGGGTCGATCTCGATGGCGATGTCCTTGCCGGAGGCGGCGATCATGGCGTCGAGAATGTCGCCGATCCGGCGTGGCACGCCTGAGGCCAGATTGAAGACCGGGTTGAGCGGCAGATCGTCGCGATGTTCGATTGCGAGGCTGTAGGCGCCGACCACGTCGCGCACGTCGAGGAAGTCGCGTGCGGCATCGAGGTTGCCGACGCGGATCACCGGGGGTTGCCGGTCCTCGCTGATCGCTCTGATCTGGGCGGCGAAGGCGGGGATGACGAAGGCATCGCTCTGGCCGGGGCCGGTATGGTTGAACGGGCGAAACCGAACCAGGCGGAGGCGGGATTCCGCGGCCATCGCCCCGAGGGCGAGGTCGGCGGCGGCTTTGCTCGCGGCGTAGATGTTGAGCGGTGCGAACGGCGCCTGTTCGTCGAGCGCGGTGCCGGCGCGGAAACTGTCACCATAGCATTCGGCGCTGCCGGCGTGGACCATCACGCTATCGGGGGCGACGGCGAGGAGGGCGCGGGCCACCGCGAGGCTGCCGCCGAGATTGACCGCGAAAGCGGCGTCAGGCGCCGCGCGCGCTGCCGGAACTGAGGCGATGCCCGCGAGATGGACCACGACATCCGGCTGTGCCGCCTCGATCATCGCGGTGACCGCGATGGGATCGGTCATGTCCGCGGTTCCGGCGATGATCGAGGCGGCGGGCCAGCGGGAAGCGAGAGCACGGCGGAGATAGGTGCCCACGAAACCGCCGGCACCGGTGATCAGGATGCGGGCGGGCGCCGGCATCGTTCAGCGCGAGAGGCGGGCGAGATCCGCCGCGACCATTTCGGCGGCGAGGTCTTCGAGTTTCACGCGGGCCTTCCAGCCGAGTTTGCGTTCGGCCTTGGCGGGATCGCCGAGCAGAAGTTCGACCTCGGCGGGGCGCATCAGGGCCTGATCGGTGCGGACGTGATCGGCCATCGTCAGGCCTGCGGCCTTGAACGCCATGTCCGCGAAATCGGCGACGCGCATGGTTCGGCCGGTTGCGATGACGTAATCGTCGGGCTGGTCCTGCTGGAGCATCAGCCACATGGCCTCGACGTAATCGGCGGCGTGGCCCCAGTCGCGTTTCGCCTCGACATTGCCGAGGGTGAGGTGATCGGTGAGGCCGAGCTTGATCCGGGCGACGCCGTCGGTGATCCGGCGGGTGACGAATTCGATGCCGCGCAACGGGCTCTCGTGATTGAACAGGATGCCGGAGGAGGCGTGCATGCCGAAGCTTTCGCGGTAGTTCACCGTCATCCAGTGGGCGTAGAGTTTCGCGGCGGCGTAGGGGCTGCGGGGGTAGAACGGCGTGGTCTCCGATTGTGGCACGGCCTGCACCTTGCCGAACATTTCCGAGGAGGATGCCTGGTAGAACCGGGCCTGCGGGCGACCGATCCGCACCGCTTCGAGCATGGTGACGGCACCGAGCCCGGTGACGAGGCCGGTCAGCGAGGGTTGCTGCCACGAGGTGGCGACGAAGCTCTGGGCCGCGAGATGATAGACTTCGTCCGGCTGGTGGGTCTGCACGATCCGCACGACGCTGCCGAGATCGGTGAGGTTGCCTTCGACCAGTCGGACCCGGTCGATCACGCCGAGCCAGCGGAGGCGCTCGCCGATGATGTCCGACGAGGCCGACCGCCGCATGACACCGACGACCTCGTAGCTCTTTTCGAGCAGAAACCGGCTGAGATATGCGCCGTCCTGGCCGGTGACACCAGTAATCAGGGCAGTGGGCATGCTTACTCCTGGATCATGATCATTCTGTCACCATATGTTGCAGGGCTCAACTGGACGCCCACATCATCGGTGTTTACAGGGTCGGACAAGGTATCCTTAAGGTTGCCAATCGTAATGAGCAAGGGGCGTAGTATAATTTCGATATGTTAATCTATATTTTGAACATAATTGACCGCGCGCGATGACCATCTGGATCGATGTCGATGATCTCATCGGGTATTTTTATGCGGGAAATCGCCCGAGCGGAATTCAGCGGCTGTCCTTCGATCTGGCCTGTGCATTGATTGACGCGGGTGAGGGGCACATCAAGGCGTGTCGTCATGGGCCGGGTATGCCGGGTTTCACCGAGATCGACTGGGTGGATTGCCGGACCAAATTATCCGATGCGATGCATGGCGCGGGTGAACACGGGCCGGTGGATGCGGCGGTGAGCCAAGGGACCGATGCGGTCGCCGAGCTGTCGGCGATCCGGCGCGCGGCGCGCGGCCTGCCGCTCGATCTGCGGGGGCCGGTGGCGCGGATCTACGTTGCCGAACGCAACGCATTCGACGGGTTGAGGCATTTCGGGATCGCCCAGGTCCATGCCCTTCGCGCAATGCGCGATCTTGTTGTCGGCTCCTGGCGCTGGGTTCGGCCGCGGCGGCGCATTGCGACGATGATGCCGGTGGCGGGCGTGCACGAGACCCTGCCTGCGGATGTGGCACCTGAGCCTGTCGTCGTCGACCGGCCTGTACAGTTTGCCGCCGGCGATGTCCTGATCTCGACGGGTGCGACCTGGCAGTTTCCGCATTACGGCGCTCAGATCGATCATATCCGGGCCATGGGGGTGCGGTTTGCGCCGTTCGCGCATGACATGGTGCCGCTGCTGTTCCCGGAATGGTCGGTGAAGGCCACCACCGAGGCCTTCGAGCGCTGGGCACGCGGGGTTCTGACCCGCGCGGATGTGCTGTTCGCCAATTCGGATGCGACGGCGCGCGATGTTGCGCATTACGCGCGGCGGACCGGGCTTGTCATCCCGCCCGCCATCAAGCTGCCGATGGGCGCGAGTTTTCCCCGCGCGATCGATCCCGATGCGCCGCGTCTGCACGAGCGGCCGTTCGTGCTGTTCGTCTCGACCATCGAGCCGCGCAAGAACCACGCGGGGATGCTCAGGTTGTGGCGGCGGTTGATCGACGAGTTGCCCGCCGAGCAGGTACCCGATCTCGTATTGGCGGGGCGGGTGGGGTGGCTCGCGCATGACGTGGTGGCGCAGGCCGAGAATGCTGACTGGTTCGGTGGAAAGTTGCGCCTGATCCAAGGGCCGAGTGATGCCGAACTCGCGTCGCTTTATAGGGACTGCCTGTTTACCGTCTATCCGTCGTTCTATGAAGGATGGGGATTGCCGGTGACCGAGGGGTTGAGCTTCGGCCGCCCGGTTGCCGCGTCGAACCGGGCATCGATCCCTGAGGCGGGGGGTCCGTTCTGTGCCTATTTCGATCCCGAGGATATGAACGATGCGTATCGGGTGATCTCGCGGATGATCCTTGAGCCCGCGATCGTGGCTGCGCTGGAGGACAGGATCGCGCGCGAGTTCCGCCCGCCCTCCTGGGCGGATAGTGCGGCGGCGATCATTGCCGCTCTGGGTGATGGCCGGGAGGCCGTGACGGCGCTCAGCGATTCGACAGCGTTATTGTCGCGGACAGGTTGATCTCCTCGCTGATCGGGCCCGCCTGAACCTGCGGACCCGAAGGTGCGGCGCGCGTTGCCATCATCATCATCGGGCGGATCGGCGATCGCGTGGCGATCTGCATGTGGGTGACCGGGCCGACGGTGGCACCCAGTGCCGTGGCGGCGGCCCTGGCCTCCGCGCGCATCTGGCCGACCGCATCGGCGATCGCAGCCGAGCGGGTCTGGCGGAGGGCTGCCTCGCTGAGGCCGGCACCGATCGAGTCGAGCAGAATGCCGTCATGCTGGAAGGTGCCAATCAATTTGCGGACCGGCGCTGCGGCGGCTGTATCCGGGGCGGCATCGAACGTCAGAGTGGCGGTTTGCTCCGCACGCCACCTCGTGCGTTTCTGATCGGTGGGCTCGACGCTGTAGGAGCCTGTTGTGGCGCGCAGACCCTTCAGCGCGCGTGCCCCGGCCAGGAGAGCGGCCATGCGGCGATTGACGTCGGCCTGGGCTTTCGCGGGACTCGGGGATTGGCTCTCGACTGTGAGCGTTGCCAGCATCTGGTCCGGCGCATGATCCGCGTGGCCGGTGACTGCAAGGCTGAGTTGAGTCGGAGGGGGTGTGCTCGGCGCGGCGCGGATGGTGGCCGAACCAAGCGACCAGGCGAGGGCGGCGATGAGCGTGGCGACGCCGAGGCGCAGGGCTGCGGATCGGCCGGGGACGAGCGTTTTCATGGCGATATCATCGCCGATCAACGCCAATTTCGCCAGAGCCGGGCCGATCGCGCCGTCGTCAGGAAAAAATGGGGGGCGTCCCTTGCCGAACGCCAATGGTGACCGCATTGTCTCAATTGATGGATGGACCTGCCGCCTTCGAGATGATCGGTCGTTTTTCGGCGGAGTCCGTTCCGGCGGTATCGCGCTTTGCCGCCTTCCGTCGCGCCGTGCTCGATCCGGACGGGGCCGAGTGTGCATTCCGTCATGCGCCCGATCGGATCGTCGATGTCGTGCCGCAGGGGTTGGTGGTCGACCGAACGATATTCGGCGAGGGCCAACCGGCGATCGCCGGTCTGCGCGACGAGCCGCGGCATCGCCTGGCCCAGGTCGTAAGCCTCGTGTTGCGCGACGCGGTTCTTGCGCCGGATTCGATGGCCGTGTTGAGCGAGACGCGTGGGTTCTTCGAGCCCTCGGTCAATAACCTCGCGGTCTGGAACAATCGCCTGTCCTCGATCGATCCGAATTTTCGCGATGCCGGACCGGGGGCGTGGATGCTCGCGGAGCCTGATGCGGCGATCCCGTATGTCGATGCGGTTGCGATGCCGGTCGTGGGCGTCGGGGGCAGCAATTACGGGCATTTTCTCTATGACGGGCTGGCGGCGGTAGTGTTGCATCGTCGGCTGCTGGGTGCCGCCGTGCGCGCTGCGGGGCGCGTATTGCTGCCCTGGCAGGCCGAGATTCTTGCGGCGCTAGGCCTGCTCGACGATTACATCACGCTCGACCGGCCGACCCGGTTCCGCAAGATCCTGACCAGCACGATGCTGTCGTTTACCGTCTCCTATCCGAACCGGTTTGTCCGGACGGTGTTCGACCAGATGCGGTTTCAGCTTGGCGGCGCGCCGGGCGGGGCGCGCCGGGTGATGATTTCGCGGGACGAGGCGACCAACCGGCGGATCATGGATCATCGTGACGTCATCGAGGCGATTGCGGTGGCGCAGGGATTCGAAATCGTCCGACCGGCTGAACTGAGTGTCGCGGCGCAGGTGCGGATGTTTGCGTCCGCGCGTTGGGTGATCGGAGAATCCGGGGCGGGGCTCGCCAATATCGGGTTCTGCCCGCCCGGGGCTTCGGTGCTGGAACTGCAGCCGGACCGGTTTTCCGACGGGTGGACCCGTGCGGCGTGCCATCTGCTCGGTTTGCGATGGCATGGCTTGTTCGCGCGATCCGAGCCGGAAGGTGCGGAGAGCGTGCCGGGTGAGTTTCATTTCGACATCGAGCCGGACACGTTCCGCGCCGCGCTTGCCGTGCTGCTGGGGACGGGGTGACCGTGCGGGTCGCATCCGTGGGGGGAATGGCGGGCGAGGCGGGCTGGACCTGGCTCGACGATGCGCTGGTGGTGCCGGAACCGTTCGGCGTGCTCGATCAGGCGGGCGCGCTGTGCCGGGGGGTGATGCCGACGAGATTGCCGGACCCGGATGAAATCCCGGTCATTGCTGATGCGGTGATCCCGATCGCCAGTGGCTCATCGGTTCCATTGGGGGTGTTTCTCGGCGCGCAACTCGGTGCCGCCATGCTTGGCGGGGCGGGGCTGATCGGTGCCGCGCTGACGGCGCCGCAACTCGATGCGATGGCGATGCTCGGATTGCTGGGGCGTTATACGCCGATTTCCGGGCCGGTCAGGGTGACGCGGGTGGGGATGGCACCGGTCGACCGAGGGTTGTCGCGGTTGGTTCGCCCTGCGATCGACACGTTGCGGTTCTGTGCCGAACCGTTCGAGGCGGTAAAAGCGGTTGCCATTCTGACCCCGCCCGGTTTGGCGCGGTTCGACCGGTCCAACGACGCGGGGTTGCGGGTGTGGCTGCGCGCGCGGGGTGTGGCGGTGCTCGACCTCGACAGGATGTTGCTCGACCACCACCCGCTCGGTCTGCTCGATCTGATCGCGCTGCTCGCCGCCTGCCGGATCGTGCTTATCGACGATGCCCGCCAGGCGTCTCTGCTCGGTTTCTGCGATCCCGGCGCGGTGGTGATCGAGCTCGGCGTCGAGGGGTGGGCGCAGCCGGAGATAGCGGAGGCGATACGGCTGTTCGCGCTTGCGCGCCGGACGGTTCTGACCCCGGCGCCGCGTTATCCGGTCAAGTCGCCGCTGCCGATCGGGGCGAGCCGGATGATGAGTATCGAGGTCGATATCGGCGCGCTGGACGCGGCGCTCGCAGGGCTGCTTACACTCGTCAACGCTTGACTTTTCAGGGGTTCGGGGAGATATCAGGGGGGATCGGCGCGCGAAACGGTGCCGATTTATTCATGCCTGATCCGGTAATCTTTGTTACAGCCGGTCGCAGCCCTCTTATCCGTATTGGTCGCTGATTTGCCCGAATCCAAGGATTTCGATTCATCCCGTCCCGAAATGCAGGCCCTGCCGGAAACGCCGAGCGAGCCGGTGTCCGTGAACCCGCCAGCGGAGGGTGTTGATCTGTCCGCCTCGCATGGCCAGGAGGACGTTGTCGGGCCGGATGAGGCTTCGGCGGCGGTGACCACGTTTGCCGATCTCGGGCTTTCGGAGCCGGTGCTTCAGGCGCTGACCGAGAAGGGTTACTCGATCCCGACGCCGATCCAGGAGCAGGCGATCCCGATCGTGCTGATGGGGCGGGATGTGCTTGGTTGTGCGCAGACCGGAACTGGCAAGACCGCGAGCTTCACCCTGCCGATGCTCGATATTCTCTCTGGCTCGCGGGCACGGGCGCGGATGCCGCGGTCGTTGATTCTGGAACCCACCCGTGAACTCGCGTTGCAGGTTGCCGAGAATTTCGTTCAGTACGGTAAGCATCTGAAACTCACGCATGCGCTGCTGATCGGCGGCGAAAGCATGGGCGAGCAGCGTGATGTGCTGACTCGCGGGGTGGATGTGCTGATCGCGACGCCGGGGCGGTTGATCGATATTTTCGAGCGCGGCGGTCTGCTGCTGTCGGACGTTCGGGTTCTGGTGATCGATGAGGCGGATCGCATGCTCGACATGGGGTTCATTCCCGATATCGAGCGGATCGTGGCGATGCTGCCGCCTCTGCGCCAGACGCTGTTTTTCTCGGCCACGATGGCGCCCGAAATCAAGCGCCTGGCGGATGCATTCCTGTCGAATCCGAAGGAAATCAGCGTCTCCAAGCCGGCTTCGGTATCCAAGATGATCACCGAAGGGTTGTTCCTCGTGGCGACGCATGACAAGCGTGAGGCGCTGCGGCGGTTGATCCGGACTGAGGATGTGCAGAACGCGCTGGTGTTCTGCAATCGCAAGCGCGATGTCGACATTCTGTACAAATCGCTGGTGCGGCACAAGTTTTCGGCTGGCATGCTGCATGGCGACATGCCGCAATCGGCCCGGTTCGCGACGCTCGAATCCTTCAAGGCCGGGGCGATTCGCCTGCTGGTGTGTTCGGATGTCGCGGCGCGCGGGATCGATATCGGCGGTCTCTCGCATGTGTTCAATTTCGATGTGCCCCATCATGCCGAGGATTATGTTCATCGGATTGGTCGTACCGGTCGAGCCGGGCTTGAAGGACGGGCGCTGACGCTGGCGACGCCGGAAGATCGGCTGGCGGTGGAGGCGATCGAGAAACTCACCGGACACGCGATCCCGCCGCTGAGCGTCGAAGGGCTCGATCCGGTCGATTGGGCTGAGGATGACAAGCGAGGACGCCGGCGAGGGCGCGGCGGGTCTGCGGGCCGCCCGGCGCCGGTGCGCGAGGTTGCAAAGCGCCGGGACGCGACGCCGGTGGTCGACGTGGAAGCGGTCGAGGCGTCTGCTGAGACGGTTGCGCCACGCCAGCGAAGCGAGCAGCGGCCTTCACGCAATGCGGATCGTTCACCGCGCCGGGAGCGTGATGCCGGCCCGCGCCGGGAGCGTGACGATGGCCCGCGCCGGGAGCGCGATGGCGCGTCGCGCCGGGGCCGCGATGTCGAGGATCGCGAGGAGCGCGGCGTGGTGGTAGGGTTCGGCGGCGATGTTCCGGCCTTCATGCAGATCACGCGGCGAACGCGGGATGCCAGGGTCGATCTTTCGTCGCACGATGATGAAACGAGCACGGATAGCGAGGATACGGAGATCGCGGCATGAACGAGATGCTCAGGGTGGCCCCGGCTACCGATACGAAAGCCGCCAGGAAAGGCGGATTTTCACAATTCGACTGGGCAGACCCGTTTCATCTCGACACGCAATTGACCGAGGATGAGCACGCGATCCGTGATGCTGCCCATGCCTATTGTCAGGATAAACTGTTTCCGCGCGTGCTCCAGGCGTTTCGTCATGAGAGTTTCGACCGTGAGATCGTCTCCGAAATGGGGGAGATGGGGTTTCTCGGGGCGACGCTTTCGGATCATGGCTGCGCAGATGTGTCCTATGTCGCCTACGGGTTGATCGCGCGCGAGCTCGAACGGGTGGATAGCGGGTATCGTTCGGTATTTTCGGTGCAATCCTCGCTGGTGATGTACCCGATCGATGCGTTCGGATCGCCGGCGCAGAAGGATAAATACCTGCCTAAGCTGCGGGCGGGCGAATGGGTGGGTTGTTTCGGGCTGACCGAACCGGATGCCGGCTCCGATCCTGGTTCGATGCGCACGCGGGCGCGCAAGGTGGATGGCGGGTATCTGCTCAACGGGTCGAAAACCTGGATCAGCAATGCGCCGATCGCGGACATGATGCTGGTGTGGGCGAAGGACGACGCGGATGTGATCCGCGGGTTTCTGATCGATCGGGGTGCTGCCGGACTGGAGACACCCAAGATCGAGGGCAAATTCTCGTTACGCGCATCGGTGACCGGCATGATCATGTTGAGCGATGTGTTCGTGCCTGATGATCATATGCTGCCGGGCGTGAAGGGGCTGCGCGGGCCGTTTTCATGCCTGAACAATGCGCGCTACGGGATTGCCTGGGGATCGCTGGGAGCGGCGGAGTTCTGCTGGCATGCGGCACGGCAGTACACGCTCGACCGTCAGATGTTCGGCCGTCCGCTTGCGGCGACCCAGCTGGTGCAGAAAAAGCTTGCCGACATGCAGACCGAGATCGCTCTCGGCCTGCAAGGTGCGTTGCGACTCGGACGCCTGCTCGATGCCGGGGAGGCCGCGCCCGAGATGATCTCATTGATGAAACGAAATAATTGCGGCAAGGCGCTGGATATCGCCCGCCTCTCGCGCGACATGCACGGCGGTAACGGCATCGTCGATGAGTATCATGTGATCCGGCACCTGATGAACCTCGAAACCGTGAACACCTATGAGGGAGCGCATGACGTGCATGCGCTGATTCTCGGGCGGGCGCAGACGGGGATTTCGGCGTTCTGAGAGCAGCTTGACTTCATTGTGGTGCCGCTGTTCGATCAAACGGCTTTTGGTGTCGGAATCGTTTCTACTGCAGTGAACGAGACCGATTGTCGCTGCGGTTCCGGTGTCACTTCGACCTCTTGCCCTTCCATGAATCTTCGATAAATCGGATCCCGTTTTGAAAGACTGCCGAGCGATGACAAGAGACCGTTGATCGGTCGGTGCCCATGACAGTCGCATCCCATCAGCGCAGTCTGGACAGCAAGATCCGGATAACTCCGGGGGGGTCCGATCAACTTGAATCCCATACGCCGGTAAAATGGTATATGGTTAGCGGAAACAGCCGCAAACATGACAGAGGCATTGAAGTGGATTATCAGGTATCCGATCATTCTGAAGAGTGCCTGTGTCACCGCGAGATCGCTGCCGAACTGAGGACTGCGTGACAGACGCGTCACCTCGATCGATCGCTCTGGGCGACCATCCTCCTGTAGCAGGGCGAGGTGTTGGTCGATCTCTTCCTGAAAGATCTCGTAGGCGGGAATGGCACATTCGGGGGTACGGGCTGATGGTTCGAGTAGAATGCATACCCGGGCTGAAGCGATCGGCGTACCGCCGCGATACAACAACAGCGTCCTGTTCGTTTCGTTATCGTACTTGTCGAGATAGATCCGTTTGTCTGAATGGTGCAGATAACCGGCGCTCGCGTAAGCCTCGTAGCGTAGCCGCCAAGCGTTTTGAAAATCCAGGGCAGATGTCGCCAGTTTGGCGACGACGGGAACGGACTTCCTGCGGCTGCGTCCCAAGCACTCTGCTTGTTGAAGCAACGAATGTTCCAGCATCTTTTATCCTTGAGAATGAATGCGATGAAGCAAGCGGTCAAGAAACATCATGATTAGTGAAAGATCAGGCCATATCCTTCATAAGGCGATAATCATAAAGGTTTAAGGTTGATTATTTGTAGAGATATTTAGATATAATTTAGAAAGGATTGAAATATCCCAATTCTAAAAAAAACACTTAAGTTTGTAGACCCGCTATGGCGTTACGTGCGGGCAGCAGATCTGTTGCCTGAAGATCTTGCAGACCGGGTTCATACAGAGACGTTTCTGATCCGTTTTCGCCTTACCCGTGCGGCATGTGTCGTGGGTTCGATCGTTGCAATCGCAATTGCCGCCAACTTTGATGACCGGAGATATGAATTACAGAAACTTGGAAGTCTTTCGTTAATTCTATTAACATATTCAGCTCTTTTTGTATTGGGAACCATATTTGGAAAACTAAAACGTATTTCTCAATCACAACGTTTGACTTTCAATATGATAATCCTGCTTTTGGGTTTGTCATGGTCTATATTCCTGACGCTCCTATTTTCTATATCAGATACTGAGCAACAAGTATTAATATTCTCAATATATATTGGATTGATCTCGACAACGATTTCTAGCGGACCGCTATCATCTACCTTTCCTTTCTGGCTGATGCTGACACTCGGTGTCTACGTATCTTTGTTTATTTCGAGCTACTTCTTTGATCTGGCTTATCAGATATGCTTGATCAGCTACTCGTTGCTGACATTGTTCACCATGATCTTTCTGAACCGAAAGATGGCCGAGCGAGCCGTCAACACCATCCGCCTCGCCCAAACCAACGAAACCATCCGCATCCTGCTGCGCGATTTTGAGGAAAATGCCAGCGACTGGCTTTGGGAAACCGGTCCGGCCGGTGAAATCAAACACGTCTCCGCCCGCTTCGCCGAGGTGGCGCGGCAACCGGTGGACGCGATCCGGGGTGATCTGTTGGGGTTCATGTCAGGGCAGGACCGGACTCTCCGCGTGCCGCGGGACTCGGCGGGGGATCCGTTCGAACCGCTGCGCCGCCGTATGCAGGCCCGCAAGGCATTCCGTGATATGGTCGTGCCGGTCAACACGGCGGGCGAGCGGCGCTGGTGGTCGATGACCGGCAAGCCGGTCGAGGATCTCAACGGCAATTTCCTCGGCTATCGCGGGGTCGGCTCCGATGTCACCGCAATGCATCGCTCGCGCGAGCGGATTGCCTATCTCGCCCGGCATGACACGCTGACCGACCTTGCGAACCGCACGGAGTTCAACGCCGCATTGTCCCGTCTTCTTGCCGAGGATATCAGGCTCGGCGCTGCGTTGCTCTGTCTCGATCTCGATCAGTTCAAGGCGGTCAATGACAGCTACGGCCATGCACTCGGCGATTCGGTGCTCCGGGCCGTGGCGCACCGGATACGCGGCGTGATCCGCGAGGGCGATGTCGCGGCACGACTCGGTGGTGACGAGTTTTCGATCGTGCTTCCTTCGGACGATGAGTTCGAGGCGACCGCGGTGGCCGAACGGGTGATCGACCGGGTTTCCCGCCCGTACAAATTCGAGGGTGTCACCGTCGAGATCGGTGTGAGCATCGGCATTGCCCTCTCGCCGCGCGATGGCCGGACCACCGAGGAGCTCTATCGCAACGCCGACCTCGCCCTCTATCGGGCGAAAGATTCCGGGCGTGGAACCTGGCGGCTGTTCGACCGCACCATGGATCGTCATCTGGAAGACCGCCGCGGTCTGCAGCGCGATATCAAGCGCGCCCTGCGCGACGGGCAGTTGTTCGTGGAATATCAGCCGGTCATTGCGCTCGCGACGCGCCGGATCGTCGGGCTTGAGGCGCTGGTGCGCTGGGATCATCCGGAGCGAGGGATCATCTCGCCGGGCGATTTCATCGATATCGCCGAGCGTGTTGGCCTCGTGGGGGCGGTGACCGCTTATGTCCTGGCCGAATCGGTCAGTTTCGCCGCCACCCTGCCACCGGGGATCGCCATCGCGGTCAATTTGTCGCCGCTGCATCTGCGCGATGCCTGGCTGGTCGATCAACTCTCCGCGATCATCGAGGCCGGCGGTATCGGGGCTGGCCGGATCGAATTCGAGGTCACCGAATCCGCCGTGCTGGAAACCGAGGGGCGTACACTGGATAATCTGCATCGGCTGCGGGCGCTGGGATGCCGCATCGCGATCGACGATTTCGGCACCGGATATTCCTCGCTGGCGACGCTGCGGCGGTTTCCGTTCGATCGTCTCAAGATCGACCGGAGTTTCATCAGCAACCTTGAGCGCAGCGACAGCGACGCGCCGATCGTCAAGGCGATGATCGATCTCGGCCAGACCCTGGGGCTGCGCGTGACGGCGGAGGGTGTTGAAACCGAACACCACGCCGCGATCCTTGCGATTTATCAGTGCGACGATTGCCAGGGATTCCTGTTTTCCCCGCCAGTGCGCCGCGAGCAGATCGTTGAGCTGTTCGCGACGGGCCACACCGTCACGGGAATGGCGGTCGCCTGCGACCGGCGGTGAGAGCCGGGAGTCCCGCGATGAGGAACGGCCAGATTGCAAGGGCTGCAAGAGCGGCAGCACAGCTCGATCGGATGAATGGCGGGCGATAGAAAAACCGGATGTCGCTGCGTCCCGCGGGCACCGCAATCGATTGAAACAGGGCTGAAACCGTGGCGATCGGAACGTCATGGCCATCGACGGTCGCGTGCCATCCCGCATCCGCCGCTTCGAGCCGCACGAGCGTGGCTGCGGCAGGGCAGTCGGTGGTCAATCGGTCGAATCCGGACGGCGTGATCCGGCAGGACGGGGTGGCTGAAAAAAACCGTCGCGCGCCTTCGAGCCGGTAGATCCGCATCACCTGGTCCTGGAACACCGGGCGGGCCGCAATCCCGGGCGTTGTTTCCACGAATCGCAGGATCGGTGCCTGCGGCGGTTGGGCCGGCGCGCTCGCGGCCACAGCGAGGGTTGCGGGTGCATCCGGCTGGAGATCGCCCAGCCAAAGAGCCACTGCCGATCCGGTGCGATGGGTGAAGCGATAGCGGAGCGGCTGCGCCGGGGCGACGGTCAACGGATGGTCGAGCGGGAGGGCGAGGAAGCCGTTATCCTTTGCCCCGGCCAGCGGGGCCGATGCTGTGGCACAATCGGCCCCGGCGCAGAGCTTGAGCCGCAATGTGCCGCGCGCGGCACCAGCGTAGGTGCCGATGAGTGTGTCGACCTCGCTGATCCGCGCAATGCCGAGTAGCCCGGCCGGAACGACTCCGCTCAGCTTACCCCCGGCTGAAAGCGCGAAGGCCGACCGTGCCGTGATGCTGACCGGCAGCGTGGCATGCGCCACGAACGGATCGTGGCCGGGTGGCGAGACCACATATTTCACGCCGATCGCGCGGTAGGCCGCGATATGGCGGCGCAATTCGGCGCTCTGATCCGGGGGGATGATCGCCCGGGTCGGGCGGATGAAGATGCCGTTATCGAGGGCCGCTGCCGCACGCGGCAGCAGGACGCATCCCAGCGCGCGAGCCTGCGAGCCGGTGAACATCACGACATCGGCGTAGCGATCGAGGTGGCGGTGGATGTAGCGGTTCCAGGCGGCGGAGACCGGCGATGCGTTGTCGTCGATCGAGGCGACGCCGAACGCTGCCGGGAAATTCGGGCCAAAGGGTTGCAGCGAATACATCCGCGCCAGCCGGGCATGGCGTTGCAGATAGGTGACCCCGCCGAAGTCGAGCGCTGCGCTGCGCGGTGCGCCGAGAGTGGTGAGAACCGCAAGGCCGAGCGGGTCGGCGATCACCAGCGCGGCCAGCACCACGCCCCGGCGACCGCCGGGTTGCCGCCGCAGGATCAGCAGCGCCCCGACCGCAAGTGCGGCCTCCGCGAGGGTGACGCCAAGCGCAAGATCGAGCCGGCCCGGCACCGCCGTGAACCAGGCGTACAGCGCCGGCAGCGCGACGCCGATCGAGATCGCGCCGATCGCGGTGGCCGCGAGCGACAGACCGATTGCGCGGGGGCGTGGCAGCGCGCCATCGACCTGCCAGGCATCGAACGCGATCGCCGCCATGATGAAGCAGGCGAGTTCCATTGCCGGGGCGCAGAACCGCATCGCATCGGTCCGGGCCATCATCGGGATCAGGTCGATCAGCCAGATCGCCGGCTTGAAGCCCCAGATCCGGGCCTGCCAGACCAGGATAAACCCGAACAGCAACAAGGCGAGACCGCGCAGCCGCGCGGGGCGGGCGACGGCGGCCAGCGCGAGGCATGCGGCAACCGGGCCGAACCAGCCGGCGCTCTGCACCCAGTAGGCCGCGATCGTGTTGGCCAGCGCCGGGTTCAGGCCGGGCGGCGTCGGCCCGCCGATCGGCCCGTAGATGAAGGGAAACAGCTGGACCGGCACGCCCGGCGGCAGCAGCCAGAGCCAGGCATATTTGGTTGCGTGGATGCCGAGATACGATGTTCGGACATAGGCGAGAAACGGTACCAGCAGGGGGAGTGCCAGAGCGATCCCGAGCGCGCCGCCGAGCGCGATCTTGCCGGCGAAACGCGCCCGCGCGCCACTCCCCACGTTGGCGAACCGCCATAAGGTCCAGACGGCAGCAAGCGTCGCCTCGATATATGCGACTTCGGGATATCCACCGTAGATCAGGTATGCGAGGGCCAGAGGGATCAGCCCCCAGCCCTGTCCCCGCCCATCGCGTGCGGCGCGTGCCGCCCGTTCGATCCCGAGCAGAAGCAGCGGTGCGAAGGGCAACGGTCCCATGACGTGGGGGACCAGGAAAAACGTTGCGTTCAGCGCGTAGAGGGCACCGCCGACCAGGGCGGCGAGGCGGGTGAGCCGCAGCTCGATCAGCAGCGCGTACATGAACAGACCGCACAGGATCTGCATCATCAGCTTCAGCACCAGCCACCCCGGCCAGAATTTCAGCACCAGCACGAAGGGCAGGAAGAAGGACAGGGTCTGCATCTCCGCCGCGAGCGGCATGCCGACGCCGGTATAGGGGTTCCACCAGGGTACGATGCCGTGGAGCCAGTCCTTGGCGCTCAGCATGCCGAGCGGCTGGGTGATCAGCCCGATCGTGGGGTCGAACCAGCCCGGTGCGGCCAGCAGGGGGCGCGGCCCCATCGTGCGGGTCAGAAACATGGTGAACAGAGCGGGGTCGTTGTGTAGCACGCCGGTCAGCACGAGGAGATTGGCCGCAAACGGCAGCGCGATGAGCGCGAGCAGCGCCGGGCCATGCCAGCGCATCCCCGATTTCGTCCCTGTGGCCCAACGATTCATGCCCTCGTTCTGCCCGCTGATCGGCTGTGCTGCAATCGGCTTCGCAACGGGGGGCGCCTCGGCTAAACAGCGGGAATGAGTTCCGATCGCGCCGAAGGCGCAACCCCCGCCATGGCGCAGTGGTTCGCGGCCAAGGCCGACTACCCGGACGCGTTGCTGTTTTTCCGGATGGGCGATTTCTATGAGATGTTCTTCGATGACGCCGAAGCTGCATCGGCGGCGCTCGACATTGCACTGACCGCGCGTGGGACGCACCAGGGCGCTCCGATCCGCATGTGCGGGGTGCCGGTGTCGCAGCGCGATACCTATCTCGCCCGCCTGGTCCGGCGCGGCTTTCGCGTGGCGATCGCCGAACAGATCGAAAGCGCCGAAGCATCGCGCGCGCGGCCGGGGAAAGCGCCGATCGAGCGTGCCGTGGTGCGGTTGATCACGCCGGGGACCATCACCGAGGAAACCCTGCTCGAAGCCGGTCGCGCGACGTTGCTGCTGGCTCTCGTGGCAGATCAGGGCAAAATCGGTGCCGCGTGGATCGATGTCTCGACCGGAATGTTCGAGACCGGGCTGATCTCGCACGCCGATCTGCCCGCGTTGCTCGGACGGCTCGATCCGGCGGAAATTCTCCATACCGGATCGACCGGTGATGCCGCAGGGCGCGAGATCGATGTTCCGGGTGGCTACGCGGCGCGATGCGCGATGATCGAGGCACCACCCGTTGCGGCACAGGCGCGACGCACTCTTGCGGCTCTGTTCGGGGTCGCCTCGCTCGACGCATTCGGGGCGTTCTCCGATGCGGAGGCAGAGGCAGCGGCGGCGGCGCTGCGCTATATCGAGCGCAGCCAGGGCGGCGCGCTGCCCCGGCTCGGGCACCCGATGCGCCAGGGCGAGGCCGGATTGCTCGCGATGGACGCGGCGACGCGCGCCAGTCTCGATCTGCTGCGCACCCGAGACGGCGGCGAGTTCGGCAGCCTGTTCGGGACCGTGCGCCGAACCGTCAGTGCCGCCGGGGCGCGGCATCTGGCCGGATGGATCGCGGCGCCGCTCGATCGGCTCGATCGGTTGCGCGCCCGCCAATCGGGCTGGCAATCACTGCTCGAACGGCCGGACTGTCTGCCTTCGGTTCGCGCGGCGCTGCGTGGCGCGCCCGATCTCGCCCGTGCGCTGGCGCGGTTGAGCCTCGCTGCCCGGGTATCGGGCCGGCTGGCGCCCCGCGATCTCGCCCAGGTGAGGGATGCGCTGGCCACCGCCCGCGCCGTGCGCGCGGCTTTGCCGGGCGCGTGCGCGATGCCGGGTCATCCGCTGTCTGAGGATGCGCAGGCATTGACGGCGGCGCCCGACCTTGCCGCGTTGCTCGATCGGGCTCTGGTGGAACAGCCACCGTCCCGGCCGGGTGATGCGGCGTCGATCCGGCAAGGGTTCGATGGCGAACTCGACGCGGAACGCCGCCTGCGCGACGATGCGCGACAGGTGATCGCCGCGCTGCAGTTGAAACTCGCGACGCGCTATGGGGTAGCCAGCCTGAAGATCCGCCATCACAATCAACTCGGCTACGTGCTCGAAGCGCCGGCAAGCGCGGTCGATGGGTTGCGGTCGTTTCCCGAACTCGTTCTGCGGCAGGGGCTGGCCTCTTCCGCGCGGTTCACCCAGCCCGAACTCTCCGATCTCGACCGCCAGATCGCCGAGGCGCATGAGCGGGCGGCGGCCCGGGAACTCGTGGTGCTCGATCATCTTCTGCGCACGATCATCGGGCATGAGGCGGAACTGGCAGGCTGTGCGACGGCGCTGGCGCGGCTGGATGCGTTGCAATCCGCCGCCAGCCTCGCGGCGTCGGGCCGCTGGATCGCGCCGCACCTCACCGATGATGCCGATTTCGTGATCGAGGCCGGGCGCCATCCGGTGGTCGAGGCGGCGTTGCCATCGGGGAGCGACTACATCGCGAACGACGCTGATTTATCGCCGGAACGTCGCCTCATGCTGCTCACCGGGCCGAATATGGCCGGGAAGTCGACGTTTTTGCGCCAGAATGCGCTGATCATCATTCTGGCTCAGGCCGGATTGCCGGTTCCGGCGGGTGCTGCGCGGATCGGGCTGGTCGACCGGCTGTTCTCCAGGGTGGGGGCGGCGGACGATCTGGCCGCCGGGCGCTCGACCTTCATGGTCGAGATGATCGAGACCGCGGCGATCCTGCATCAGGCCGGGCCGCGCAGTTTCGTGATCATCGACGAGATCGGCCGGGGCACCGGCACGCGAGACGGGCTGGCGATCGCCCAGGCGGTGCTGGAGGCGTTGCATGGATCGATCCGGTGCCGGACCATCTTCGCGACACATTTTCATGATCTGGTGCAGTTGGCCGAGGCGCTGCCCCGGCTGCGTCCCTGCACGATGCGGGTGAAATCATGGCGTGGCGAGGTGGTTTTTTTGCATGAAGTCGTCGAAGGTGCCGCCGAGCGAAGCTGGGGCGTGCACGTTGCGAAGCTTGCGGGCGTGCCGGAGAGCGTGGTGCGGCGGGCCGATACGCTGCTGCGCGGTGCGGAACGCGCGCAAGCGGCGAGGGCACCGTTGCCGTTGTTCGCCGCATTGGAATCTTCCGATTCGTCCCCCGGCGATCAGGCGGCCCCGTCGTTGACCGGCGCTTCGGCGTGGCGCGATGCCCTTGCCGAGGTGAGCCCCGACCAGCTGACGCCGCGCGAGGCGCTGGAATTGATTTATGCGTGGCGGCGAAAGTTTCTTGGCGATGACGGCGTGAACGCGGTAAAGCTCGGGTGAAATGTCCGATCTGATCAAACCGCCACCCTTCGCTCCCGGTGGCCTGCCCCATTCCCAGGCCGGCACGCGTATCGAGTCCGAATCCGCCCGCCCGGATATCGCCGCGGCCCTCGGTCGGCTGATCCCGCGCGGCGAGGTGCCGCCGCGCGAAACCGCAATCGGCCTGTTCCGCCGCCAGTTGGCGCGATTGCAGACCCATGTGCAAACCGTCTTCGAGCGCGGCGATCTCGGCGGACTCGCGGCCGCCCGGCTGCTGTCCGGGCTGATGGACGAATTCATCGCCGCGCTGATCGGCTACGCGCTCGAATTGCTGCCGGTCGAAACCGATGATCGTCTGGCCGTCGCCGCTACCGGCGGTTACGGCCGCGCAACCCTTGCCCCGTTCAGCGATATCGATCTGCTGTTCCTGACCGATCACGAACCTTCGGCACGGATCGAGCGGGCCGTGGAATTCATTCTTTATTTTCTGTGGGATCTCGGGCTGAAGGTCGGGCACGCCACGCGCTCCACTGCGGATTGCCTTACCGAGGCGCAGGGCGACATCACGGTCCGCACCTCGATGCTCGATGCCCGCTGCCTTGCCGGGGATCGGACCCTGTTCGCGCATTTTCTGATCGCCTTTCGTGCCGATTGCGCCGCCGGGTCGCCCGCCGGCTACATCGCGGCGAAACAGGAGGAACGCGCCGCCCGCCACCGCCGCTTCGGCGATACGCCTTTCATGGTCGAGCCGAACATCAAGGAAGGCAAAGGCGGGTTGCGCGATCTGCAGACGCTGTACTGGGTCGCGCGCTACGTGTTCGGCACCTTCGCAATGACCGAACTGGTCGGGCCGACCGCACCGGGCGGCGGCATCCTCAGCGAGGCCGAGGCCCGCGCCTGCAAGCGCGCATGGGATTATCTCTGGACGGTGCGGTTTCACCTTCATTACGTCGCGGGCCGTGCCGAGGAACGACTGACCTTCGACCTTCAGCCGGTGATCGGCGCGCGGATGGGCTACACGAGGCACGGGCGTCAGGACGGTGTCGAGCGCTTCATGCGCCATTATTTCCTGGTGGTGCGCGAGGTCGCGCGGGTGACCGGCGTGCTCGAACCCGCCGTTATCCGCGCCGCCCTCGGCCCGCCGGCGATCGCCGCCTCGACCGATGCCGAACTCGCCAATGCCGGCTTCGTCCTGGCCGACGGCAAGATCCTGTTCGCTCCCGGTCGCGAGCCGCTGGCCGAGCCGCTGCAATTGTTTCGAATTCTCCGGTTCGCCCGCGATCGGGCGTTGGCGCTCCATCCGCTGTCGCTGCGCGCCATGATCCGCGGGGCCCGACGAAGTGCCGAACTCCGCACCGATCCCGCCGCTGCGGCACTGTTTCTCGACCTTCTCTGCGGTGCCGCCGAACCGACCGCTGATGGTGCGGTCTGGCTGACCATTCTGAACGAGACCGGCGCGCTCGGGCGGTACCTGCCGGACTGGCGGCGGATCGTCGGCCAGATGCAGTTCGATTCCTATCATGTCTTCACCGTGGATATGCACACGATCCAGGCGGTGAGCGTGCTCAATGCGATCGAGCGGGGCGATCTCGCGGAGACCCTCCCGGTCGCCAGCGGGATCGCCCAGCATCTGCAATCGCGCCGCGCCTTGTACGTCGCGCTGCTGATCCATGATATCGCGAAGGGCAGGGGTGGGGACCATTCGGAAATCGGCGCGGAGCTTGCTCTGAGCATCGGCCCGGCGCTCGGCCTCGACCCGGAGGAGACCGAGATGGTGTCCTGGCTCGTGCTGCATCATCTGCTGCTCAGCCAGACCGCGTTTTCCCGCGACATCGACGATCCGAAAACGATTCTCGATGTGGCGGATGTCGTGCAATCGCCCGAGCGGCTGCGCCTGCTGCTGATCCTGACGGTCGCGGACATCCGGGCGGTGTCGCCCAAGGTCTGGAATGGCTGGAAAGCGACGCTGCTGCGCGAGATCTATGCCCGGGTCGCCGAAGTGCTCGAAGGCGGCCTCGCCACCACCGAGCGTGACGTGCGGGTGGCGCGCGTCAAGCAGATGGTCGGCGAATTGCTCGCCGACTGGTCAAGTGCCGATCGCGAGCAGTTCCTCGGCATGGGCTATCCCGGCTACTGGCTCAGCTTCGACCCCGAGAGCATCGCTCGTCACGGTCGCCTGATCCGTGATGCACGGACCCGCAACATGCCGCTGCTCGTGGCGGCGGAGCCGCTGCCGGCCCGCTCCGTGACCGAGGTCGTGGTCTATACCGCCGACCATGCCGGGCTGTTCAGCCGGATCGCCGGGGCGCTCGCCGTCGCTGGCGCCTCGATCGTCGACGCGCGGATCCATACCATGACCGACGGCATGGCGCTGGACACGTTCTGGATCCAGGATGCCGGCGGTGGCCCGCTCGACGCGCCGCACCGGCTCGCGCGGGTTTCCGCCCTGATTGAGCAGGTGCTGTCGGGACGGTTGCGGCTATCGGCGGAAATCCGCAAGGCCGGTCGCAGCGTGATCGGCGGGCGGATGCGCGCCATTCATGTGCCACCACGCGTCGTCGTCGATAACAGCGCCTCGAATCGGCACACCGTGGTCGAAGTCAATGGCCGTGATCGCCCCGGCCTGCTGCACGACGTAACGGCGGCGATCAGCGCGCAGGGATTGCAGATCGCTTCGGCGCATATCACCACCTACGGGGTGCGCGCGGTCGACGTGTTCTACGTCAAGGACGTATTCGGCATGAAGGTGGAAAACGAACGCAAGCTCGCCCAGCTGCGTGCTGCGTTGATCACCGCGCTGGCCGACCGGCCCGAGGATGTCGCGCTCGATCGCGCGGTGATGTAGCGGATCGGTCGGGAATGGCTGTGGGCGGCGGGGCGGCGCTTGTTCGGCGCGGCGATCCGCGCTAGGTGCGCCGGCGGAATAGCTTCGGGCGGGCGTGGTGGAATTGGTAGACACGCCAGATTTAGGTTCTGGTGGCGCGAGCCGTGGGGGTTCAAATCCCTCCGTCCGTAGATTTTGGGCCGCAGGATGAATTTTGCCGGTCGTGCGCGACGCGCGGCCTCGATGTGATGGCGTAACGTAAGGATTTTGTTGGACATGCAGGTTACCGAAACCCTGACCGAAGGGCTGAAGCGCGGCTTCACCGTGGTCATTCCGGGCAGCGATCTCAGCGAGAAGCGCGAGAAGCGGCTCGCCGAACTGTCGAAAACGATGCAGATGCCCGGGTTCCGTCCGGGCAAGGTGCCGCTCTCGATGGTCCGCAAGCGGTTCGGCGATGCGGTGGCCGCTGAGATCCTGGAAGCCTCGGTAAACGATGCGACCGATCAGATGCTGTCCGAGCGCAGCCTGCGCCCGGCGGTTTCGCCCAAGGTCGAGGTCGTCAATCCCGGCACCGATGCCGATCTCGAATTCAAGGTCGAGATGGAAATTCTCCCCGAAGTAGCATTGCCCGATCTCAAGGCATTGAACCTGGTGCGTCCGACCGCGCCGGTGACCGATGCCGAGATCGACGAGGCGATGACCAAATTCGCCGAACAGCGCGCGGCGTTCGAACCGGTCGAGGAAACCCGCGCTGCGGCAACCGGCGATGTCCTCAGCGTCGATTTTCTCGGCAAGCTCGACGGCACCCCGTTCGAGGGCGGTGCGGCGCAGGATGCCGATGTCGAAATCGGCGGCTCCGGCTTCATCCCCGGATTTGCCGAACAGATCGAGGGTATGAGCCCCGGCGAGGAGAAGGTGATCACCGTCACCTTCCCGGCGGAATATCACGCCGCGAATCTGGCCGGCAAGGAAGTGACGTTCGACATCAAGGCCAAGGCGCTCAAGCGCAAGGTCGTCCCCACGCTCGATGACGCGTTTGCCGAGGCGAACGGGTTCGAGAATCTGGCTGATTTCCGCGAATTCTTCAAAACGCGGCTCGATCAGGCCCGCTCCAGTGCGAGCCGGATGAAGGTCAAGCGCGCCCTGCTCGACGAACTGGCCAAGCAGGCTGATTTCCCGGTGCCGGAAACCCTGGTCGCCGCCGAATTCGCCGAAATCTGGCGTCAGGTCGAGGCCGAGCGCGCCAATGGCCGGCTCGATGCAGAGGACGCGGCGAAGGACGAAGAGACGCTGCGCAGCGAATATCGCGCCATCGCCGACCGTCGGGTCCGGCTCGGCCTGCTGGTCGCCGAGATCGGACGCGCCAACAACGTGCAGGTCACCGAGCCCGATCTGCGCCGCGCGATGATCAACGAGATGCAGCAATTCCCCGGCCAGGAAAAGATGATCATCGACTTCTACCAGAAGAACCCGCGCGCGATGGACCGGCTGCGCGGGCCGATTTTCGAGGATAAGGTGGTCGATCATGCGCTGGAACTGGCAACCGTCACCGATCAGGAGGTTTCCACCGAAGTTCTGTTCGCGGACGACGAGGATTGATCGACTGCCGCCGGCAGGGCTTTACGACAGCCGGTTCTCGGCTCATCTTATGATCATGCGGTCGCGGTTTCGGCCTCGGTGAGGCGGAGCCGCGATCGGCACGATCAGATTTTCATGCGGGCGCGACCGATTCGGCCCGCGACCAGGAGACAGACGCCGATGGATCGCGACCCTACCGAATATTATATGAACAGCCTCGTGCCGATGGTCGTGGAACAGACTGCGCGCGGCGAACGGTCATACGATATATTTTCGCGCCTGCTCAAGGAACGGATCATCTTCCTCACTGGCGCGGTCTACGATCAGGTCGGGTCACTGATTTCGGCGCAGTTACTGTTTCTCGAAAGCGAGAATCCCTCCAAGGACATCTCGTTCTACATCAACAGCCCCGGCGGTGTGGTGTCGGCCGGCCTCGCGATTTATGACACGATGCAGTACATCAAGTCACCGGTCTCCACCGTGTGTATCGGCCAGGCCGCTTCGATGGGCAGCCTGCTGCTGGCCGCCGGCGAGAAGGGCAAGCGCTTTGCGCTGCCGAACTCGCGGATCATGGTCCATCAGCCCTCCGGCGGTGCCCAGGGGCAGGCGGCAGATATCGAAATTCAGGCGCGCGAGATCCTCACCTTGCGTCGTCGGCTCAACGATATTTACGTCAACCATACCGGTCAGACCCTCGAAGCCATAGAATCGGCCCTTGAACGGGACCGGTTCATGTCGGCGGATGAAGCGAAAGTGTTCGGCATCGTCGATGAGGTGATGGCGCACAAGCCGACCGGCTCACCGGATCAGGCCAAGACCGCGACTAAGGAGGCCGCCTGATCGCGGATCGGGTTCATCCCCGGCCCCGTATTGTACCCTTCGCGCGACACCGCGCGCGAGACTGCTTGTATGATGCGGGGCAGGGGTCTAGTCTATCGCCGATGATTGAGGCACCGCGTATCCTGAGGTGCTGCTGGAGCGTTGATGAGCACTAAATCCGGAGATTCGAAAAACACCTTGTATTGCTCGTTCTGCGGCAAATCGCAGCATGAGGTGATCAAGCTGATTGCAGGCCCGACCGTATTCATCTGCAATGAATGCGTCGAGCTTTGCATGGACATCATCCGGGAGGACAACCGCACCCATCTGGTCAAAACGCGGGACGGTGTGCCGACGCCGCGTGAAATCTGCAAGGTGCTGGACGATTATGTGATCGGCCAGGATCAGGCGAAGAAAGTGCTGAGCGTCGCGGTGCACAACCATTACAAGCGGTTGGCCCATGCGCAGAAGAATAACGACATCGAGATTGCCAAATCCAACATTCTGCTGGTCGGGCCGACCGGTTCGGGCAAGACCCTGCTGGCGCAGACCCTCGCCCGGATTCTCGACGTGCCGTTCACCATGGCGGATGCGACGACGCTGACCGAAGCGGGCTATGTGGGTGAGGATGTCGAAAACATCATCCTGAAATTGCTCCAATCTGCCGATTACAATGTCGAGCGGGCGCAGCGCGGCATCGTGTATATCGACGAGGTCGACAAGATCAGCCGTAAATCCGACAATCCCTCGATTACCCGCGATGTGTCGGGTGAGGGCGTGCAGCAGGCCCTGCTGAAGATCATGGAAGGCACCGTCGCCTCGGTGCCGCCTCAGGGGGGACGCAAGCACCCGCAACAGGAATTTCTCCAGGTCGATACCACCAATATCCTGTTCATCTGTGGCGGCGCGTTCTCGGGTCTCGAAAAAATCATTTCCCAGCGCGGCAAGGGATCAGGCATCGGCTTCGGGGCGGATGTCCGTGATCCGAGCGAGCGGCGGACCGGCGCAATTCTCAAGGAATGCGAGCCCGAGGATCTGCTGAAATTCGGCCTGATCCCCGAATTCATCGGTCGCCTGCCGGTGGTTGCCACTCTTGAGGACCTTGATGAGGCCGCGCTGATCGAAATCCTGACCAAACCCAAGAACGCGCTGGTCAAGCAATATGGCCGGCTGTTCGAAATGGAAGGGGTCAAGCTCAATTTCACCGACGATGCGTTGCGCGTGGTCTCCGCCCGGGCGATCCAGCGCAAGACCGGCGCGCGTGGCCTGCGCTCGATCATGGAGCAGATTTTGCTCGGCACCATGTTCGATCTGCCGGGCCTCGATTCGGTCGAGGAAGTGGTGATCAACGGCGAAGTTGCCGAAGGCCGGGCCAACCCCTTGTTTCTGCACGGCAAAGAGCGGGCCGAGACCGCTTCCTGAGGTTTGATGCCGCCGCCGTGGCGGCGTCCGTCCCTTCACGATTGCGCGGCTGATCCTCGAAATCCGGCACTCAGTTGCCGGATTTCGTTTGTGCCCCCATATTGTCATTGTGGCCGGATCAACCGGCACCGCAATCTGTGCCGCAACAGGGCAGAGTGCGTGGCCTACGAAAGGTAGTCTGATGTCAGAGACCAATCCCAAGAAACCCCGCACCCCCCGTGCGACCGCGTCAAGCGCCGTTCGCCCGCCGGCAACCGGCGACGCCCTCTCGGTGTTACCGCTGCGCGACATCGTGGTGTTCCCGCACATGATCGTACCGCTCTTTGTCGGGCGTGAAAAATCGGTGCGGGCGCTCGAAGGCGTGATGAAGGATGACAAGCAGATCCTTCTCGTAGCCCAGCGCAACGCCCAGCAGGACGACCCTGCCGCCAAGGATATCTACGATGTCGGCACGGTCTCGACCGTGCTGCAATTGCTCAAGCTGCCGGACGGCACCGTGAAGGTGCTCGTGGAAGGCGTGCGCCGGGCGCGGATCACCGGCTACAACCAGACCGAGACGCATTTCGAGGTGCTCTCGGCGCCAATCCCTGACCTCGTCGATGAATCGAAGGAGACGGAAGGCCTAGCCCGCGGCGTTGTCACTCAGTTCGAGCAGTATATCAAGCTAAACAAGAAAATCGCGCCGGAGGTTCTGGTCTCGATCAACCAGATCGACGATCCTTCGAAACTCGCCGACACCATTGCGAGCCATCTCGGGCTGAAAATCTCTGACAAGCAGGAACTGCTCGAAACCGCCTCGGTCGCCGAACGGCTGGAACGCGTGTTCGCCCATATGGAGGCCGAGATCGGCGTGCTCCAGGTCGAGAAGCGCATCCGGAACCGGGTCAAGCGCCAGATGGAAAAGACCCAGCGCGAATACTACCTCAACGAGCAGCTCAAGGCGATCCAGAAGGAGTTGGGCGAGGGCGAGGAAGGCAAGGACGAGACCGCCGAACTCGAGGAAAAGATCAAGACTCTCAAGCTCTCCAAGGAAGCGCGCGAGAAGGCGACGGCCGAGCTGAAGAAGCTCAAGACCATGAGCCCGATGAGCGCGGAAGCGACCGTGGTGCGCAACTACCTCGATTGGTTGCTGGGAATCCCGTGGAAGAAACGCGCGAAGATCAAGAACGACGTGATCGAGGCCGAACGTGTGCTGGATGGCGATCATTACGGGCTGGACAAGGTCAAGGAACGGATCACGGAATATCTGGCGGTGCAGTCGCGCAGCCCGAAACTCCGGGGGCCGATTCTCTGCCTGGTCGGGCCTCCCGGTGTGGGTAAAACCTCGCTGGGCAAATCGATCGCCAAGGCAACCGGGCGGAATTTCGTGCGGATGTCGCTCGGCGGCATGCGCGACGAAGCTGAAATCCGCGGTCATCGCCGGACCTATATCGGCTCCATGCCGGGCAAGGTCATTCAGGGCATGAAGAAGGCGAAAACCTCGAATCCGCTGTTCCTTCTCGATGAGATCGACAAACTCGGTGCCGACTGGCGCGGAGACCCGACATCCGCTCTGCTCGAGGTGCTCGACCCTGAACAGAACGCGACGTTCAACGACCATTATCTGGAGGTCGACTACGATCTTTCGGATGTGATGTTCGTCACCACCGCAAATTCCCTGCGGATGCCGCAGCCGCTGCTCGATCGCATGGAGATCATCCGCATCCCCGGCTACACCGAGGACGAGAAGGTCGAAATCGCCAGGCGACACCTGATCGAGAAGCAAGCGGAGGCGCACGGGCTGAAGACGGACGAATGGTCCGTCGCGGACGATGCCGTGCGCGAATTGATCCGTACCTACACCCGCGAGGCCGGGGTGCGGAACCTGGAGCGGGAACTTGCGAATCTGGCCCGCAAATCGGTCAAGGAGATCGTGACCAAAAAGACCGCGAGGGTCGATATCACCGCGCAGAACCTCGAAACTTACGCGGGCGTGCCGCGATTCCGCTTCGGCGAGACCGAGCTGGAAGACATGGTCGGTGTGGTGACGGGTCTGGCCTGGACCGAGGTGGGCGGCGAGATCCTGACGATCGAAAGCGTGCTTCTCCCCGGCAAAGGTGCCGTCAAGAATACCGGCAAGCTCGGCGATGTGATGCAGGAGAGCGTGCAGGCGGCGATTTCGTATATCCGCTCGCGTGCCATCAGCTTCGGCATCAAGCCGCCGCTGTTCGAGAAGCGCGATATTCACGTTCACGTGCCCGAGGGAGCAACGCCGAAAGATGGTCCTTCGGCCGGTATCGCCATGGCGGTGTCGATCATTTCGGCGCTCACCGGAGTTGCGGTGCGCAAGGATATCGCCATGACCGGCGAGATCACCCTGCGTGGCCGTGTTCTGCCGATCGGCGGGTTGAAGGAAAAGCTGCTTGCCGCCCTGCGCGCCGGTATTACCACTGTGCTGATCCCGAAGGACAACGAGAAGGATCTGGCCGATATCCCGGACAATGTGAAGAAATCGATCACCATCATCCCGGTATCCCATGTCGATGAGGTGATCGCCCACGCGCTGGTCCGCAAGCTCGAACCGATCGAGTGGGAAGAGCCGGTCGACCCGGCTCCCCACCGCGCGGCTGAGCCGGCGGGCAGCGCATTGCCGCATTGAGCCGAAGGGTGGGCTTGGCTGCAATGTCGCGCATGCGTGGTGCTGCCGGGTCTTAAATCACTGTCATGGGGCCGGTTTCTGCGTCGTCTTCGTTGACGCGGGCAAACCGGCCCCTCTAGTGTGCGCTCTCGAATCGGATACAGGACATCGCGGGTCGGGGTCACGCCCGATGCCGGAGTTGTTGTGTGCAATTTTTTATAACTGGGAGACCAACCCGTGAACAAAATGGATCTCGTCGCCGACGTGGCGGAGCAGACCGATCTGTCGAAGGCCAAGGCGACCGAAGTCGTTGACGCCGTATTTGCCGCTATCGAATCGGCTCTGAAAAAGAAGCAGGAGGTCCGTCTCGTGGGCTTCGGCACCTTCGCCACGGCGGAGCGCAAAGCAGGGATCGGACGCAATCCGCGTACCGGGGAGGAAATCAAGATCCCGGCTTCGACCTCGGTGCGCTTCAAGCCCGGCAAAACCCTTAAGGACGGCGTGAACTAGGCATTGCACTCCGCCGGTGGCAGCACCCGCAGCCGCCGGCAGGCATCCCTCGACCATTTTTTGCCATCGTGCGCCCTTTCTGCAATGGGTTGCCGATTCGGGCGGTTAGCTCAGCGGTAGAGCGTCTCGTTTACACCGAGAGGGTCGGCGGTTCGAAACCGTCACCGCCCATACCGACTCCCCTTCTGTAATTTGGCCCAATCTTGACCAGAGTTCATCTCACGGATGGACATCTGACAGACGGCTGCCCCCATCTCCCGGCTGTGATCAACACTGAGGAGGATTCACATATGCGCAAAATCATCAAACCCGTTTTCGCTCTTGGCTTGGTGCTCGCCCTGGCGGCGTGCGGCTACTCGCCAGGAACCCGCGCCCTCAGCGGCGGTGCTCTTGGTGCCGGCGCCGGTGCTGGAATTGCGGCACTGACCGGCGGCAAGCCTGCCACCGGCGCATTGATCGGGGGGGGCGCAGGGGCCATTGGCGGGGCGGTCACGTCACCGCAATAACCCGCCACGCTTGACGCCTACAGGCCGGCGCGTTACGAGCACGTCCAAGACGCGGGTGTAGCTCAGTTGGTTAGAGCGCCGGCCTGTCACGCCGGAGGTCGCGGGTTCGAGCCCCGTCACTCGCGCCATATATTCTTTCAGTGACAACCATCTATTCAATAAATCTGATGGAACACAATAAGGGGATTGGTCCTTCGCGGCAGATCGCATTGCTTGATCTGTTTCGTGCGCAGTACGACATGCGGAAAGCAGACCTGGTCGAAACCTCGTGTTACAGGTAACCCCGGGATCTGGCGTTTCGGGACATGAGAGGGGCAGACGGCGATGCCGCAGGACTTGGCGCATTTTTTCCCGATTCTGGTTTTTCTGGGAATCGCAGGCCTGATCGGGGCCGCCTTCGTGATCGGCTCCCTCCTCGTCGCGCGGCAGAACCCGTATGGTGATAAACTCAGCGCCTATGAATGTGGCTTCGAACCGTTCAGCGATGCGCGCCGGAAGTTCGACGTGCGCTATTATCTCGTTGCGATTCTGTTCATTATCTTCGATGTCGAAGTTGCGTTCCTGTTCCCGTGGGCGGTCAGCCTGTCGCGGATCGGCACGCTGGGCTTCTGGTCGATGATGGGGTTCCTCGCAATTCTCGTTGTCGGTTTCATCTACGAATGGCGGAAAGGCGCGCTCGACTGGGAATAATCCCGGCGAATATCTGCGTTGCCGCGGCATACTGTGGCATCGCGTATCGATGTGGTTATTGGCCGGCAACGGTCTGATCGGAAGGCATGAGATGAACGCCGTGCAGCAACCCGAAATCGCCTGGAACCGCGAGGCGCTCGCGCCCGGTGCCGAGCAGGACGCCGTCATCCGCGGCATCACCGGTGAAATCGCGGGCAAGGGCTTCGTGGTCGCCAATCTCGACAAGCTGGTGAACTGGGCACGCACCGGTAGCCTCTGGCCGATGACCTTCGGACTTGCCTGCTGTGCGGTCGAAATGATCCACGCCTACATGCCGCGCTGGGACCTCGACCGGTTCGGCATCATCCCGCGCAACTCCCCGCGTCAGAGCGATGTCATGATCGTCGCGGGCACCCTCACCAACAAAATGGCTCCCGCGTTGCGCAAGGTCTACGACCAGATGCCCGAGCCTCGCTGGGTCATCTCGATGGGCAGTTGCGCCAATGGCGGGGGTTATTATCACTTCTCCTATTCCGTCGTGCGCGGCTGTGACCGGATCGTTCCGGTGGATATCTACGTGCCCGGCTGCCCGCCGACCGCCGAGGCCCTGGTCTACGGCATCATGCAGCTTCAGAAAAAAATCCGCCGGACCGGAACCATCTTCCGTGAGTGACACCGCCCCCCCCGACATGCCGCCTCCGGCGGTCGATGCGTTCGAAGCGGCGCTCGGTGCGCTGCCCGGGGTTGCCGCCGTTTTCATGGAACGTGATGAGCGTATCCTGCTTGCGGGACGCGATCGCCTGCTCGACCTCATGACCACGCTGCGCACCGACCCGCGATTTGCCTTCGAGCAATGCATGGATGTCTGCGGTGTCGACTGGCCGGAACGCGCCGAGCGCTTCGATGTCGTCTACAATCTCCTTTCGGTCAGCCGCAACGATCGCCTCCGCGTCATCGTCGGCACCAACGAAACCACGCCGGTTCCGAGCGTCACCGCCGTTTGGCCGGGCACCGCCTGGTGGGAGCGCGAGGTGTTCGATCTGTTCGGTATCACCTTCGATGGTCTTGCCGATCATCGCCGGATCGTGACCGATTACGGATTCGAAGGTCACCCGCTCCGCAAGGATTTCCCGCTCACCGGCCATGTCGAACTCCGCTACGACGAGGATCAGAAACGCGTGATCTACGAGCCGGTTGCTCTCACCCAGGAATTCCGCAATTTCGACTTTCTCTCGCCGTGGGAAGCCATGACCACGCTGCCCGGCGATGAAAAGGCGATCCGCCGTCCCGCCGAGGCCGAACCTGCGCCCAAGCCGGGAGCAAAGCCATGAGCGGCGGTCTGCACGAGGCGGCTCCGGGGCGCGAACTGCGCACGCTCGAACTCGAACGCCACACCGTCAATGTCGGTCCGCAACACCCGGCCACTCATGGTGTGTTGCGTCTGATCATGGAACTCGAAGGCGAAACCGTCACCCGCGCCGATCCGCATATCGGGCTGCTCCATCGCGGCACCGAAAAACTGATCGAATACAAATCCTATCTCCAGGCGGTCCCGTATTTCGACCGGCTCGACTACGTCTCGCCGATGTGCTGCGAGCACGCCTTCGCGCTCGCCACCGAAAAGCTCCTCGGCATCACGGTGCCCGATCGTGGCCAATGGATCAGGGTGCTGTTCTCCGAAATCACCCGCATCCTGAACCATCTGCTCACCGTGGTGCATCTTGCGCTCGACATTGGCGCGCAATCGCCCAGCCTTTGGGGCTATGAGGAACGCGAGAAGCTCCTCACCTTCCACGAGGCGGTTTCCGGCGCGCGCTTCCACGCCAATTATTTCCGCCCCGGCGGCGTCTCCAAGGATCTGCCGGCCGGCCTCGCGGACGACATATGGGCGTGGAGCGAAACCTTCCCGAAATTTCTCGACGATCTGCAGAACCTGCTCAACGGCAACCGCATCTTCCGTCAGCGCCTCGTCGATATCGGCATCATCTCGGCGGCCGATGCGCTGGGCATGGGGTTCTCCGGCCCCAATCTGCGCGCCGCCGGCATCGCGTGGGATCTTCGCCGTGCCCAGCCTTACGACAAATATGCCGAGGTCGAGTTCGACATACCGGTGGGCCGCCACGGCGATTGTTTCGATCGCTACCTCGTCCGCATCGGCGAGATGGGCGAGAGCCTGAAAATCATCCGCCAGGCCCTCGAGAAAATGCCTCAGGGCCCGGTCAAGGTGCAGGACAACAAGATCACCCCGCCCAAGCGCGCTGAAATGAAGCGCTCGATGGAGGCGCTGATCCATCATTTCAAACTCTATACCGAGGGCTATCACGTCCCGGCGGGCACCACCTATACCGCGGTGGAGGCTCCAAAAGGCGAGTTCGGAGTGTATCTCATCGCCGATGGCACCAATCACCCGTATCGCTGCAAAATCCGCGCGACCGGATTTTCGCATCTTCAGGCGCTCGAACTGATGTCGAAGGGTCATCTCCTCGCCGACGCGATTGCCGTGCTCGGCTCGCTCGACATCGTGTTCGGCGAAGTGGACCGCTGAACATGACCGATCCGATCCAGCCCGATCATTTCGCCTTCGACGAAGTGAGTGAAGCGAACATCCCCGGAATCATCGCGAAATATCCCGAAGGCCGGCAGGCCAGCGCGGTGATGCCGCTGCTCGATCTCGTACAGCGCCAGATGGCCCGTACCACCGGTCACGCCTGGGTTCCGACCGTGGCGATGGACGTGGTGGCCGCGCGTCTCGGCATGCCGCCCATCCGCGTCTACGAGGTCGCGACTTTCTACACCATGTTCCACCTCCAGCCGGTTCAGAAGTTTCACCTTCAGGTCTGTACCACGACCCCTTGTTGGCTGCGCGGTTCGGATGACGTGCGCGATGCCTGCACCAGGGCGGTTGCCGCCCATGGGGACCTGTTCAGCATTGAGGAACTCGAATGCGTGGGTGCCTGCGTCAATGCGCCGGTTCTGGTCATCAACGACGATTATTACGAAGATCTCGACGGTGAGCGGACCGAAGCCCTGCTCACCGCCTTTCGCGAGGGACATCCGCCAAAGCCCGGCTCCACCATCGGCCGGCAGAACTCCGCCCCCGAAGGCGGGCGCACCACATTGTTCGGCGATGTCACCCGCAACGCCACCGGAGCAGAGTCCTGATGCTGAGCGACAAGGACCGCATTTTCACCAATCTCTACGGCATCCACGACTGGCATCTCCCCGGCGCCCGCGCGCGCGGCGACTGGGACGGCACCGCCGATATCCTCGCCCGTGGCCGCGATGCGATCATCGAGGAAATGAAAGCCTCGGGTCTGCGTGGGCGCGGCGGCGCCGGGTTCCCGACCGGGTTGAAATGGTCCTTCATGCCCAAGCAGAGCGATGGGCGGCCGAGCTACCTCGTGGTCAACGCCGATGAAAGCGAGCCCGGCACCTGCAAGGACCGCGACATCATCCGCCACGACCCGCACAAACTCGTCGAAGGCTGCCTGATCGCGAGCTTCGCGATGGGCGCGCACAAGGCCTTCATCTATATTCGCGGCGAGTACTACAACGAATACCTCAATCTTCAGACCGCGGTCGATGAAGCGCGCGAGGCCGGGCTGATCGGTCCGAATGCGAGCGGTTCGGGCTGGGATTTCGATATCACCATCCATCGCGGCGGTGGTGCCTATATCTGCGGCGAGGAATCCGCCCTGCTCGAAAGCCTCGAAGGCAAGAAGGGCATGCCCCGGATGAAGCCGCCGTTTCCCGCCGCCATGGGGGTCTATGGTTGCCCGACCACGGTCAACAACGTCGAATCGATCGCCACCGTTTCGACCATCATGCGGCGTGGTGCCGCCTGGTTCGTCGGCCTCGGGCGGCCGAAAAACTCGGGGACCAAACTTTACTGCATTTCCGGCCACGTCAACAAACCCTGCACCGTGGAAGACGAACTCGGTATCCCGATGCGCGAGTTGATCGAGCGCCATGCCGGCGGGGTGCGCGGCGGGTGGGACAATCTTCTGGCCGTCATCCCCGGCGGTTCCTCGGTCCCGATGATCCCGAAATCGGTCTGTGACAATGCGTTGATGGATTTCGACTCCCTGCGCGAAGCCGGCAGCAGCCTCGGCACCGCCGCCGTCATCGTGATGGACAAATCGACCGATCTGATCCGCGCGATCGCCCGAATTTCGGCGTTCTACAAACATGAAAGCTGCGGCCAGTGCACACCCTGCCGCGAGGGCACCGGCTGGGTCATGCGCATGATGAACCGCATGGTCGAGGGCAGGGCGGAATACGCCGAGATCGACCTGATGGAACAAGTCACCCGCCAGCTCGAAGGCCACACGATCTGCATGTTGGCCGATGCGGCAGCCTGGCCGGTTCAGGGTCTGCTGCGCCACTTCCGCCCGATGGTCGAACAGCGCATCACGGACTACAAGGCGCGCACCGCGCCCCGGATTGCAGCGGAATGACGGAGCCTGGCCATGCAGCACAGTGAATTGAACGAATCCCTGCAGATTACCTCATCCGACATCTCCGATTCGGTGTTCGAGATGGTGAAGCTGGATCGGGTCAGCTTCACAAACGCCGGCATGGCAGGTGCGCGCTTTACCGATGTCAACATGTCCGGCGTGACGTTCAGTGCGGTTGATCTCTCCGGCGCGCGGATCGAGGATGCATTGCTGCCCGGCATGGTGGTGAAGGACGCCAATATGTCCGGCGCCCGATTTCAGGACGTCTCGCTGGCTGGTGCCATCATCGATCAGGCCGATCTGTCCGGCGTGATGATTTCCGATTGCACGCTGGCGGGCATGAAGATCGACGGCATCGAGGTCGAAGAACTGCTCGCCGCCTACCGGAGGCAACGCTGATGCCCAAGGTCACCGTCGACGGGATCGAACTCGAAGTCCCCAACGGGTTTTCCGTACTCCAGGCCGCCGAAGCCGCCGGCAAGGAAATTCCGCGCTTCTGCTACCACGAACGTCTCTCGATTGCCGGCAACTGCCGGATGTGCCTGGTCGAGATCGAAAAAATGCCGAAGCCGGTCGCCTCCTGCGGTCAGCCGGTGGGCGAAGGCATGGTGATCTTCACCGACACCGAAAAAGTCCGGCAATCCCGCCGCAACGTCATGGAATTCCTGCTGATCAACCACCCGCTCGATTGCCCGATCTGCGATCAGGGCGGCGAGTGCGACCTGCAGGACGAAGCCATGGGCTATGGCCGCGATCACACCCGCTATCACGAGAATAAGCGTGCGGTGACCGACAAATATTTCGGTCCTCTGGTCAAGACCGTGATGACCCGCTGCATCCAGTGCACCCGCTGCGTCCGCTTCCTCGCGGAAGTCGCCGGCGTCCCCGAACTCGGCGGGACTTCACGTGGCGAAAACCTCGAGATTACCAACTATGTCGAGCGCGGTCTGTCCTCGGAGCTTTCGGGCAACATCATCGACCTCTGCCCGGTCGGCGCGCTCACCGCAAAACCCTACGCCTTCGTCGCGCGCACCTGGGAACTCCGCAAAACCGACAGTATCGACGTGTTCGATGCGATCGGCACCAATATCCGCATCGATTCCCGCGGTGGCGAGGTGCTGCGCATCCTGCCCCGGATCAACGATGCGGTGAACGAGGAATGGCTCGCCGACAAATCCCGCTTCGCGCTCGACGGGCTCAAGCGCAAGCGCCTCGACCACCCCTGGCTCCGGCGCAACGGCAAGGTCCAAGCCGCGACATGGAACGAGGCGCTCGCCGCCGTGGTCGCCCGCCTCAACGGCGCCGATCCCGCGCGGATCGGCGCGATTGCCGGTAATCTGTGCGATGCCGAGAGCATGATGGCGCTGAAGGATCTGCTCACCTCCCTCGGCAGCCCCAATCTCGATTGCCGTCAGGATGGTGCCGCGCTCGATCCCGCGCAACGCGAGAACTATCTGTTCAACACGACGATCGAAGGCATCGATGAAGCCGACGCGGTCCTGTTCGTCGGCGTCAACCCGCGCCACGAGGCCCCGGTGCTCAACGCGCGCATCCGCCGCCGCTGGGTCGAGGATACCGGTTTCGTCGCCGGCATGGTCGGTGCCCCGGCCGACCTCACCTATCCCCATACCCATCTCGGCAGCGACGCTGCGGCCCTGCGCGCCCTGCTCGATCCGGGGCATGAATTCACGAAGCAACTCGTCGCCGCGAAAAAACCCCTCCTGATCATCGGTCAGCAGGCCTTGGCACGCGCGGATGGGGCGTCGATCTTCGCGATCTGCCGGCAGATCGCGCAGGCCAGCGGGATGCTCACCGCCGACTGGCACGGTTTCAACGTTCTGCACAACGCCGCCGCCCGGGTTGGCGGGCTCGATCTCGGCTTTGTCCCGCAAGCAGGGGGCAAGAGCGTCGCCGGCATGCTGAACGGCGGCGTCGATCTGCTCTGGCTGCTCGGTGCCGATGAAATCGACATGTCGGCGATTCCGCCCGAGACTTTCGTGATCTATCAGGGCCACCACGGCGATCGCGGTGCCGCGCGCGCGGACATCATCCTCCCCGGCGCCGCCTATACCGAAAAACCCGGCACCTACGTCAACACCGAGGGCCGGGTGCAATACGGCCAGCGCGCGATCTTTCCTCCCGGCGAAGCCCGCGAGGACTGGACCATCATCCGCGCCGTAAGCGGATTGCTCGGCAAACCTCTGCCATATGACGACCTCACCGCTTTGCGCGCACGCATGGCGGAGGCCAATCCGGTCTTCGCGACCCCCGACACGGTCCGCCGCCTCGCCCCGACCGGTGCCGAAACCGTCAGCGTTGATAGCGACGTGACCGACGCCCCCTTCACCCCGGCTTTCGCCAACTACTACCAGACTGACCCGATCAGCCGGGCCAGCCCGACCATGGCGAAATGCGTGAGCGAAATTCTCGCCCCGCTCCAGCAGGCGGCGGAGTAGCCCATGACCACCGGTTTCTTCGCCACCGATTTCGGCATCCTGATCCTCACCCTGCTGAAATCCCTTGCCCTGATCGTCCCGCTGCTGATCGGCGTCGCCTATCTCACCTATGCCGAACGCAAGGTGCTTGCCGCGATCCAGCTTCGCCGGGGTCCCAACGTCACCGGTCCGTTCGGGCTCTGGCAGCCCTTCGCGGATGCGATCAAAATGCTGTTCAAGGAAACCATCATCCCCGATGGTTCCAATCGCTACCTGTTCCTGTTCGCCCCGATCATCACGTTCGGCCTTGCCATCATCGCCTGGGCGGTGATCCCGGTGAACGACCATTGGGCGATCGCCAACATCAATGTCGGCATGCTCTACCTATTCGCGATCTCCTCGCTCGGCGTCTACGGCGTCATCATCGCGGGATGGGCGAGCAACTCGAAATTCGCCTTCCTCGGGGCGATGCGCGCCGCTGCCCAGATGGTCAGCTACGAGGTCTCGATCGGCCTCGTCATCCTCTCCGTCCTGGTGTGCACCGGCAGTCTCGATCTCAACGACATCGTCCTGGCCCAGCGCCATATCTGGTTCGCGATCCCGCTGCTGCCGATGCTCGTGGTCTTCTTCATCTCCGGCCTCGCCGAGACCAACCGCGCGCCGTTCGACCTGCCGGAGGGCGAAAGCGAAATCGTCGCCGGTTTTTTCGTCGAATATTCGGCCATGAGCTTCGCGCTGTTCTTCCTCGGCGAATACGCGAACATGATCCTGATGAGTGGCATGACCACCATCCTGTTCCTCGGCGGCTGGCTGTCCCCGATCCCGTTCGCTCCGTTCATCTGGGTTCCCGGACCGATCTGGTTCATCCTGAAGGTGGCTGTGTGTCTGTTCGTGTTCCTCTGGGTCCGCGCCACCCTGCCGCGCTTCCGCTACGACCAGTTGATGCAGCTCGGCTGGAAAGTCTTCCTGCCGCTCTCGCTCGGTTGGCTGGTTCTCACGGCGAGCGTGCTGGAGATTTTCGGATGGCTGCCGCATGCTTGAGCACGTGCAGGGCGAACATGTCTTTTCCGATAAAAGGGCACAAAGAGCTTTTAGCCGTCGCGCCACGTCCGCGAGTCGAATGAACCGAATTTTTCTCGCTTCTTTCTGGATGACAGACGAAATCCTTCTACTTTCGTCCGTTCGGAGGACCCCAAAATGTCGAAGCTAGACCGCACCGCGCGCAGCTTCCTGCTGCTGGAAATCCTCTCCGGCATGGGGCTCACCTTGCGCTATTTCTTCAAGCGCAAAGCGACCCTGAACTACCCCTACGAGAAAAACGCGATCAGTCCGCGCTTCAAGGGCGAGCACGCCCTGCGTCGCTACCCCAATGGCGAGGAACGCTGCATCGCCTGTAAGCTGTGCGAGGCGATCTGCCCGGCCCAGGCGATCACCATCGAAGCGGAACCCCGCGCCGATGGCTCGCGCCGCACCACCCGCTACGACATCGACATGACCAAATGCATCTATTGCGGCCTGTGCGAGGAAGCCTGCCCGGTCGATGCCATCGTCGAAGGCCCGAATTTCGAATTCGCGACCGAAACCCGCGAGGAACTGCTCTATGACAAGGCGAAACTGCTCGACAACGGCGATCGCTGGGAAACCGAACTCGCCAAGCGCCTCGAACTCGATGCGCCGTACCGGTAAACCGGCATGATCCCCGCCATCGCCTTTTATGTCTTCGCTGCCATCCTGCTCGTTTCGGCCTGCATGGTCATCACCGCGCGCAATCCGGTCCACTCGGTCCTGTTCCTGATCCTCGCCTTCATCAACGCCGCCGCCCTGTTCGTGCTCGCCGGGGCCGAATTCCTCGCGATGGTGCTGGTCATCGTCTATGTCGGCGCGGTCGCCGTGCTGTTCCTGTTCGTCGTCATGATGCTCGACGTCGATTTTGCCGCCCTGCGCGAAGGGTTTCAGCGTTACGCGCCGCTCGGCCTTGTCATCGGTTTTATCCTCCTGATCGAAATCGGCATGATGGCAATCGACTGGACCATCGCCCCCGCCGCCCACCTCGCCATCGCCGTGCCGATGCCGGCGCACCTGCCCAATACCAATGCCCTTGGCGATCTGATTTACACCCGCTTCATGCTGCCGTTCGAATTGGTCGCCCTGCTGCTGCTGATCGCCATGATCGGCGCGATCGTGCTGACCCATAGCGACCGCCGGGGCCCCCGCCGCCAGAACATCCATACCCAGCACGACCGTCCGATCGATCAGACCCTGACCATGGTGACCATGAAACTCGGCGAGGGCGCGCGCCAGCCCACCCGGCAACCGACGGACCGGGAGCACGTGCCATGACCATCGGCCTCGGCCATTATCTCGTCGTCGCCGGTCTTCTGCTGGTCATCGGCATTTTCGGGATCTTTCTAAACCGAAAGAACGTCATCGTCATCATGATGTCGATCGAACTGATCCTGCTCGCCGCGAACATCAATTTCGTCGCCTTCTCCGCCGCCCTGCACGACATGATGGGTCAGGTCTTCACCATGTTCGTCCTCTCGGTTGCGGCGGCCGAGGCGGCGATCGGGCTTGCGATCGTCGTGGTCTATTTCCGCAACCGTGGTTCGATCGAGGTCGAAGACGTCACGTTGATGAAGGGCTGACATGCTGCTCGCCATAGCCGTTCTCGCACCTCTCGCCGGTGGATTGCTCGCCGGCCTGCTGCGCCCCTTCACCAGCCGCGCCGTCGCGGTCGGCGCCAGCGTCGCCTCCCTGATCGTCGCGGCCCTTGCCGGCATCGCGCTGCTGGTCCGCCATCTTGTCCTCCACGTACCCGACCATCTGGTGATGCTCGGCACCTGGATCGATGTCGCCCGCTTCACCCCGCACTGGGCGCTCCGCGAGGACACGCTCTCCCTCGTCATGGTCGGCATGGTCACGGTGGTTTCGGCGATCATCCATGTCTACAGCATCGGCTACATGGCGCATGACCGCACGGAGCCGCGCTTCTTCGTCTATATTTCCCTGTTCACCTTCGCGATGCTGATGCTGGTTACCGCCAACAACCTGATCCAGCTCTTCTTCGGCTGGGAGGGCGTCGGCCTGATGTCCTACCTGCTGATCGGCTACTGGTACGACCGCGCGAGCGCCAACGTGGCCGCAATCAAGGCGTTCATCGTCAACCGGGTCGGCGATCTGTTCTTCGCGATCGGCGTGGTCCTCACCTGGCTCACCTTCCACAGCGTCAGCTTCGACGTCATTTTCGCCGGCGTGCCGGCCGCCATCCCGCAGACCTATCATCTGTTCGGCAGCGACCTGCCGGTGCTCGAAGTCATCTCGATCCTGCTGTTCATCGGGGCGATGGGAAAATCCGCCCAATTGTTCCTCCACACCTGGCTGCCGGACGCAATGGAAGGCCCGACCCCGATTTCCGCGCTCATCCACGCCGCCACAATGGTCACCGCCGGCGTGTTCCTGATGGTGCGGATGACCCCGCTGATCGACCACGCCCCGGTCGCCCTCGAAGTCATCACCGTGATCGGCGGCACCACCGCCTTCTTCACCGCCACGATCGGCTGCGTGCAGAACGACATCAAGCGGATCATCGCCTACTCCACCTGCTCGCAACTCGGTTACATGTTCCTCGCGGTCGGCGTCGGCGTCGGCCCGGCGGCGATCTTCCATCTGATCAACCACGCTTTCTTCAAGGCCCTGCTGTTCCTCGGTGCCGGTTCGGTCATCCACGCCTTGTCCGACGAGCAGGACGTCCGGAAAATGGGCGGGCTCTGGCGCAAGCTGCCGGTCACCTACGTCACCATGTGGTTCGGCGCGCTCGCTCTCGCCGCGATCCCGCCTTTCTCCGGATTCTTTTCCAAGGACGCAATCCTCGCCGCCGCCTTCGCCAACCATTCGCGCACCGCGATGTTCGGCTGGGTCGCCGGTTCGCTCGGGGCCGGGCTGACCGCCTTCTATATCGTGCGCCTGATGCTCATGGTGTTTCACGGCAAGTCCCGCATTCAGGCCGATGCCATGGCCCATGTCCATGAAAGCCCCGCGGTCATGCTCGGTCCGCTCATCGTCCTCGCCTTCGGGGCCCTGACCAGCGGCTTCCTGCTCGCGCCCATCCTGATCGGCAAACACTATGCCGCGTTCTGGGGTTCCAGCATCGCCCTGCCGTATCACGGCGCGATGATGCACCGGCTCGATAACATCCCGGTCTGGGGCGCCGAACTGCCCCTTCTGCTCGCCATCAGCGGGATCGGGATCGCCTACTGGTTCTACGAAATCGCACCCGCCATGCCTGCCCGCCTCGCAAAGGCGGTCCCCGGCCTTTACCAGTTCGTCCTCAACAAATGGTATTTCGACGAAGCCTACGATGTCCTGTTCGTCCGCCCCGCCTGGCAACTCGCCCGCCTGATCTGGCGCGTCGGCGACGACGAGGTAATCGATGGCGTCCCCACCGGGCTCGCGCGCCTCACCGGTGCGGCATCGGGTCAGGCCAGCCGCCTGCAGTCCGGCTCGATCGCGATCTACGGCTTCGTCATGCTGATCGGCCTGATGGTGCTGGTCACCGTGTTCCTGCTGGCGCGATAGGACCGATCATGACCTTCCCCATCCTGTCCCTGATGATCTGGCTGCCGCTGCTCGGTGCCGTCCTGCTCTATATCCCCCAGGGAAGCCCTGCCGCCGCCGCGCGCACCGCCCGCTGGATCGCGCTCTGGACCAGTCTGATCGTGCTGGTCCTCGCCATCGTCATGCTGATCGGTTTCAACCCGCACATCCACGGCTTCCAGTTCAACGAAACCGCCGCCTGGATCCCGCAATTCCACATCGCCTACCGCCTCGGCATCGACGGCATCAGCCTGTTCTTCATCGTCCTCAGCGCGCTGCTCACCCCCATCGTGATCCTCGCGAGCTGGCGCGAAACCCGCCGGGTCCGTGACTACATGGCCGCCTTTCTGCTGCTGGAAACCATGACCATCGGCATGTTCAGCGCGCTCGACTTCCTGATGTTCTACATCTTCTTCGAGGGCGTCCTGATCCCGATGTATCTCATCATCGGCGTCTGGGGCGGCGAACGGCGCATCCACGCCGCGATCAAATTCTTCGTCTTCACCCTGGCCGGCTCGCTGCCGATGCTGCTGGCTTTGGTCTGGATGTGGCACCATGCCGGTACCACCGACATGATCACGCTGATGCACACGCCGATCCCGCCGCACATTCAGGATTGGCTGTTCCTCGCCTTCCTCGCCTCGTTCGGCGTCAAAGCAGCGGTCTGGCCGCTTCACACCTGGCTGCCCGATGCCTATGGCGAAGCGCCGCTCCCCGGCACCATCATGCTCGCGGCGGTTCTCTCGAAAATGGGTGCCTACGGTTTCCTGCGCTTCTCCCTGCCCATGCTGCCGGATGCCGCGCAGTATTTTGCACCGCTGATGTTCGCGCTCGGCATCATGGGCGTCATCTACATCTCCTTCGCCGCGCTCGCGCAGACCGACATGAAACGCATGATCGCCTATTCCTCGGTCGCCCATATGGGGCTGATCGTGGTCGGTATCTTCACCTTCACCGTCATTGGCATCGAAGGTGCCTTGTTCCAGATGGTCTCGCACGGGCTGGTCATCGCCGCCCTGTTCCTCTGCGTCGGCATCCTGCTCGCCCGCGGTCATTCCCTCCGGCTCGACCAGCTCGGCGGCCTTGCGGTGCGGATGCCGGTTTTCGCATCCTTCCTGATGCTCTTCGTGATGGCGAATGTCGGCCTGCCCGGCACGTCGGGCTTCGTGGGCGAAATCCTGGTCATGGTCGGTGCCATCCAGATCAATTTCTGGGTCGCCATACTCACCGGCACCGGCATGATCCTGAGCGTGATGTACATGCTGGTCATGGTCCGCCGGGTGCTGTTCGATCAGGCAAGAAGCGTCGCCAACGCCATCATCACCGATCTCACCGGCAAGGAGTGGCTGATGCTCGCCCCGCTCGCGGTTCTGGTCATTGCCCTCGGCTTCGTCCCGTCCGGCCTTACTTACGCCTTTCATAACGCGGTGACCGATCTGGTCCATGCCCATGTCGCCGCCCTCCAGCAGCAGGCCACCCTGGCGATGGCCCGGCCATGAGCAATTCGATGACCGTGTTCTACACCATGCTCCCGATCCTCGTTCTCGCGATTGCCGGCATGATCATGCTGATGTCCGGCGTCTTCACCGCGCGCGACCACAGTTTCGCGATCACCGGCTCGGCCATCGTGGTCCTCGTGATCACCGCCCGGCTGCTCTTCATCGCGCCGGACGGCGCGATCCTGCACGGGCTGTTCGTCACCAGCGATTTCACCCGGTTCGCCGATATACTGGTCCTGCTCGGCGCTGCCGGCGCGCTGTCGCTTTCGGTTGCCTTCAACCAGCGCACCGGCATCACCCGCTTCGAATACCCGGTCCTGATCATCTTCGCCGTGGTCGGCATGATCGTGCTGGTCTCGGCGGGAAATCTGCTGACGCTGTATCTCGGCTTCGAGATCATGTCGCTCGCCCTCTACGTCCTCGCTGCTTTCGCCCGCACCAATCTCCGCTCGTCCGAAGCCGGGCTGAAATACTTCATCCTCGGCGCGCTCTCCTCAGGCCTGCTGCTCTACGGTATCTCGCTGGTCTACGGATATTCGGGCACCACCGGCTTTACCGGCATCGCCCACGGCTTTGCCGGTGCCATGACCGGCCACACCACCGTCTCGCTCGGCTCAACTCTAGGGCTGGTTTTCGTCCTGGTCGGTCTCGCCTTCAAGATCTCCGCCGCGCCGTTCCATATGTGGACCCCCGATGTCTACGAGGGCGCACCCACCTCGGTCACCGCCTTCTTCGCGACCGCCCCGAAAATCGCGGTCTTCGCCCTCCTGCTGCGCATCATGCTCGGCCCCTTCGCCCCGCTATTCGCCCAATGGCAGGATCTGGTCGAAATCCTTGCGGCCGCCTCCATGATCATCGGTGCCTTCGGCGCGATCGGCCAGAGCAACATCAAGCGCCTGATGGGCTATTCCTCGATCGGCCACATGGGCTACGCCCTGATGGGTCTCGCCGCCGGCACCAGTTTCGGCGTCCGCGCCACGCTGATCTATCTCGCGATCTACCTCGTGATGTCGCTCGGAACTTTCGGCTGCATCGTCGCAATGTCGCGCAACGGCCGCCCGGTCGAACGCATCGCCGATCTTGCCGGCATGGCCGGGGAGGATGGGCGCTACGCCCTGGTGCTGGCGATCATGATGTGGTCGATGGCCGGTATCCCGCCGCTTTCGGGCTTCTTCGGAAAGTTCTACGTCTTCGCCGCCGCGATCGACGCCCATCTCGACATCCTCGCCATCATCGGCATCATCACCAGCGTTATCGCCGCCTTCTATTATCTCCGGGTCATCAAGGTGATGTATTTCGATGCCGGTTCGCCGGGTTTCGATGCGCGTACCGCCGGCGTCAACCTCGTCATCGGGATCAGCGCCGTGGTCACCACCCTGTTCGTGTTCTACCCGGCGCCGCTTTCCACCATCACCTCGCTGGCGGCCCGCGCCCTGTTTCCGAGCCAGGGATTTTGACACGTCTTTCCCCGTGGCGGATCGAACATGTCGAGACCATCGCCTCCACCTCGGATGCTTGCACCACCCGCGCACGCCACGGCGAACCCGACCGGCTGCTGATCGTCGCGGCGGAACAGACTGCGGGGCGTGGCCGCGCCGGGCGCGTATGGTCCTCGCCACCGGGTAATTTCTACGCCTCCGCCCTGCTCCGCCCCAACGTCCCCGCCAGTCAGGGCAGCATGTTCGCCCTGCTCTCCGGCCTCGCCATCATCGATGCGCTCGACCCTGTCCTGCCCGCGCCGTCGCCGCTCACCCTCAAATGGCCGAACGATGTGATGGCGCATAACGCCAAGCTTGCCGGCATCCTGATCGACGCCACGATCGAGCACGCCATCCTCACCACCCTGGTCATCGGCATCGGCATCAACCTCGCTTTCGCCCCCGATATCCCGGGGCGCATCACCACCAGCCTCGCTGCCCTCGGCGGCCACATCACCCCTGCCGGGCTTGTGCCGAAGCTCTGCGCCCGGCTCGATCACTGGCAGTGCAGCCTCATCGCCGATCGCGGCGAAACCCTCCGCGCCGTCTGGCAGACCCGCGCTCACCCGCCCGGCACCGCGCTTGCTGTCGATGCCGGGCGGATCGCCGGAATTTTCGCGGGGATTGACGCGGACGGCAGTTTGTTGCTCCGACAGGGTGAAACGATAACCACCATCCGCAGCGGCGACATCGCCCTGTCATGACAGAGGCCCCGCACCGCATGAGACTGGTGATCGACGCCGGCAACACCAACATCGTCTTCGCCGTGCACGACGGCAGCGCATGGCGTGGCACCTGGCGCATCGCGACGGATGCGCAGCGCACCTCCGATGAATACGGCGTCTGGCTCGGCTTCCTGCTCGACCGCAACGGCATCGCCATTGCCAGTCTGCACGATGCGGTGATCGGCACGGTGGTTCCCGCCGCGCTCTATCACCTGCGTCGCCTCTGCCGCGACTGGTTCGGCATCGAACCGCTGATCGCCAACGCCACGCTCGACTGGGGTTTCGCCATCAAGGTCGACAATCCCCACGAAGTCGGCGCCGACCGCCTGCTCAACGCGCTGGCAGCCCATCAAACCTACGCCGGTCCGCTGATCGTGGTCGATTTCGGCACCGCCACCACCTTCGACGTCGTCGATGAAACCGGTGCCTATGTCGGGGGTGCCATCGCGCCCGGCATCAACCTTTCGGTCGAGGCCCTCCATCAGGCGGCTGCCCGCCTGCCGCGCATCGGCATCGGCCGCCCGCAGCGCGTCATCGGCACATCGACCATCCCGGCCATGCGCTCGGGCATCTACTGGGGCTATGTCGGCCTCGTCGAAGGTCTCATCACCCGGATCGAAAACGAATTCGGCGCGCGGATGAAGGTCATCGCCACCGGCGGCCTTGCCCCCCTCATCGCCGAGGGAAGTGCGCGCATCGAGCGCACCGACCCCGATCTCACCCTTGAAGGATTGCGCCTGCTCAGCCTGCGCAATCCATCCCCGCCATTGCGCAACCGCGAGCCGGACAACGACTGATCATGAAAGACCGCTACGAATGACCAAGAAACCAGCCCCGAAATCCAACACCGGCTTCACCTTCACACCGCTCGGCGGCACCGGCGAGATCGGGATGAACCTCAACGTCTATGGCATCGACGACGATCTCCTGGTCGTCGATTGCGGCATGGGCTTCGCCGGGCCGGAAGCCCCCGAAGCCGAACTGCTGGTCCCCGACCCCGCCTATCTGAAGGCCAACCGCGACCGTATCTGCGGCCTCGTCATCACCCACGCCCATGAGGACCATATCGGCGGCATCGCCCGCATCTGGGACAGTCTGCGCTGCCCGATCTACGCAACCCCCTTCACCGCCGCCCTGATCCGCTACCGGCTCAGCGAAGCGGGTCTGCTCCGCACCGTGAAAATCCACGAAACCGCCCCGGGTTCGGCATTCAAGGTCGGTGGCTTCGACCTGCAATACATCCGCATGGCGCACTCCACCCCCGAAGCGCAGGCGCTGGCCATCACCACCCGGGTCGGCACCATCCTGCACACGGGCGACTGGAAGCTCGACCCCGAACCGCTGGTGGGCCCGCCGACCGACGAAGCCGCCCTGCAGGCCCTGGGCGACAAAGGCGTTCTCGCCATGATTTCCGATTCCACCAACGCCATGGTCGAAGGCCATTCCGGCTCCGAAGCCACGGTCCGCAAAAGCATGACCGCGCTGATCGCCGGGCTGAAGGGCAGGGTGGTCGTCACCTGCTTCTCCAGCAACATCGCCCGGATCGATTCGGTGGTGAAAGCCGCCCTCGCCGCCGATCGCCATGTGGCCCTGGTCGGGCGCAGCCTCGCCAAATACGTCGAAGCGGCACAGGAAGTCGGCTACCTTCAGGATCTCCCCGATTTCGTCCCCGAGGACGAAGCCGGCCGCATCCCCGACGACAACCTCCTGATCCTTGCCACCGGCAGCCAGGGCGAGAAACGCTCGGCCCTCGCCCGCATCGCCGCCGACACCCACCGCAACATCGCCCTCGGCGAAGGCGATACCGTGATTTTCTCCTCGCGCCAGATTCCCGGCAACGAACGCGCGATCGGCGCGGTGCAGGACGATCTGGTCCGCGCCGGCGTCAATGTCATGACCGCGGACGACCACATGGTCCACGTCTCGGGTCACCCGGCGCGCGACGAACTCCGCCGCCTATACCGCCTCGTCCGCCCGAACTATATCATCCCCACCCATGGCGAATGGCGCCACATGGCCGCCCAGGCCGATCTTGCCGAGGCCGAAGGCATCTCCTCGCTGCTGCTGGAAGATGGCGATGTCGTCCGCCTCGGGCCGGGCGAGCCGGAAGTCATCGACTCCGTGCCGGTCGGCCGCCTCGCGGTCGATGGCGATCGTCTGGTCCCGATGCAGGGCGGCGTCATGGCCGCACGGCGCCGCATGATGTTCAACGGCGTCGTCATCGGCAGCATCGCGGTCGATCCCTCGGGACGGGTCAAGGGCGATGCCCAGATCACCGCCCCCGGCCTGTTCGATACCGACGATGCCGCAATCGCCGCCCTCGCATCCGATTTCGTCGCGAGTTTCGAGGAACTCCCGGCCAGTCTGCGGGCCGATCGCCGCGCGGTGAAGGAGGCCGCCCAATCCGCGCTGCGCCGGGTGCTCGGTCGCCGATTCGGCAAGCGCCCGATGGTCGATGTGCACGTCATCCAGGTCGGTTGACCATTTTATACCCATCATCACAGAATTGTGGTCACTTGTGCCTAAAAACAGGTCATTTTATGTATGGATGGCCGTTTTTTGTCAGTTTTCGGCGACGATTTTGCTTTACGCCGACCCATGTTGCGATGCATCATGCGCCATAGAGTGAAGGTTGGTTCTTCATTCTGCCGTGTGACTGGCGTTTCCTCCCTGAACTTGGCCCGCTGGCCCTTTGGTCGGCGGGCTTTTTTCTGGCATTAGAGCGTGATAGGTTTAAGTTGAGTATCCTGCATCCTTGAAATAGTTGGCGCATTCCTGTGGAGTGATCCTGTCGAGCAGGGTCCCGATGCAGGTTTCGGTTTGTGCGATTGTTCGTGCGTTTTCCTTGCGGAGGAGGGTCTTGAGCTTGGAGAAGGCTTGCTCGATCGGATTGAGGTCTGGACTGTACGGGGGCAGAAAGAACAGCTTCGCGCCGGCCGCCCTGATCGCGCGTCGCACGGCCAAGGATTTGTGGCTGCTCAGATTGTCCATCACGACGATGTCGCCGGGCCGTAGTGTCGGCACCAGGAATTGCTTTACCCATGCGAGGAAACTGATGGCGTTGATCGGACGGTCGAACACGCAGGGGGCGATGATCTCGTCGCACCGCAGGCCAGCGACGAAGGTCAGGGTTTTCCAGTGACCATGCGGCACTTTGTCGACCAACCGTTGGCCGATGGCGCAGCGCCCGTGCAGGCGCGTCATGTTGGTCTTGGTCCAGGTTTCATCGATGAAAATCAGTCGGTTGGCATCGATCCTGCCTTGCACCTGGCGCCATTGCCGGCGGCGCCGTGCGACGTCAGCGCGGTCTTGCTCGCTGGCGTGCAGCGTTTTTTTTAAAGGTGAGGCCTGTGTGGTCGAGGAAGTGCCACACGCCGTAGTAGCTGATCTCGACGGCGCGTTGGCGCAACTCAGCCAACAGTTCGCGCCCGGTTATATCGGGCTTCTTCGCGATCCGCGCGTTGATCCAGTCTGCCTCTTTGGCGAGCTTGAAAGGCTTTTTGCCTCCCATCGGCAATGCTGCCGGACTGCCCACCGCATCAGCACGCTCCACCCAGCGGATCGCGGTAGAAATCCCAACCTGATAAAGCTCAGCAGCCGCACGTCGGCTCATCCCCGCGGCCACGGCTCCAACAACACGCTTACGCAAGTCCAACGAATAGGGTGCACCCATCGATGCTGGCCTCCATTCCAGCCAGCACCTTGAATCGTATTTTCCGCCGCGCCGGAATCCCTAAACTCGACTCAACCTTAAGAAATCATGCTCTAGTCCCAAATGATGAACAAATCACGCGAATTGACGGACCTTACCGCCTGCCGCGCGATTTTCGCGCTCTGGGTCTTCGCCTATCACATCAACCTCCATGCCCAGTTCAGCCGCCATCTCGGCCCGCTCGGCGCGATCATCGACAAGGGCTATCTCGGCGTCGACGGGTTCTTCGTCCTCTCCGGCCTGATCCTCGCCCGCGTCGATGATAAAATTCCCATGACCCGCCAGGGCATCACCCATTTCTGGGGCAAACGCCTCGCGCGTCTCTATCCGGTCCACCTCGCAGTGATCGTCCTGCTCGGCGCGATCTTCATCGGCGGCCTTGCCATCGGCATCGTCCCGCGCCAGCCGGACCGGTTCGGCACCATCGCCCTTATCGACAATCTGTTGCTGGTCCAGAGCTGGGGGTTCCTGCATCACTGGACCTGGAACTACCCCTCATGGTCGATCAGCACGGAATGGGCCGGCTACCTGATCTTCCCCTTCATCGTCGTGAGCTTCAGCCGATTCTACTACATGGCGGTCATCGCGGCCCTGCCGCTCTGCCTGTTCATCCTGTGTGTGGTCTCGTTCCACTACCGTGGGCTCAACCTCACCTTCGGCGCCTCGATGCTGCGCTTCTTCCCCGAGTTCATCGCCGGCATGATCACCACGATCGCGGTCCCGCTCTTCGCCGATGAAGCGAACGGCGCGGCAATCGGCCTCGTGGGAGCCCTTGTCGCCGCCGCCTTCGCCTGGGCTGGTCACGATGCCATGACCGTCTTCGGTCTCTGGCTGATGCTCTACGGTTTCGCGATGCAGGGCGACGCCGAAAAACCCGCCTATCTCGGCCGCATCAAGCCCCTTCATTACATCGGCGTGATCTCCTACCCGCTCTACATGAGCTTCGCCCCCGCCGAACTGGTCACCTCGCAACTGTTCCGCCGCCTGCACGAGCCCCCGGCCACGGTTCCGCTCGCCTATTCCGGCCTGTTGATCGCGCTCACCTTCGCCCTCGGCATCGTCCTGCACCTCCTGATCGAAAAACCCGCCCGTGTCGCCCTGAACCGCCGGCTCGACCCCGCCCGTGCCGAGGCTCTGGCCGAGGGCTCCGTGCCGCTGTAGGAGAACGGGCACCAACCACTCGCTCAGGACATCGCATGCGCCTCTCCCGCTCGCTCATCCCCACCATCAAGGAAACCCCCGCCGAGGCGCAGATCGTCTCGCACCGCCTGATGCTCCGCGCCGGGATGATCCGCCAGCAATCCGCCGGCATCTATGCCTGGCTGCCGAGCGGCCTGCGCGTGCTGCACAACATCGCGAACATCGTCCGCGCCGAACAGGCGAGGGCAGGGGCGCAGGAAATCCTGATGCCGACCATCCAATCCGCCGATCTCTGGCGCGAAAGCGGGCGGTACGACGCGTACGGCCCGGAAATGCTCCGCATCCGCGACCGTCACGACCGCGAGATGCTCTACGGCCCGACCAACGAGGAAATGCTCACCGCCATCATGCGCGAGTCGGTGCAATCCTACCGCGACCTGCCGCAGATGCTCTACCAGATCCAGTGGAAATTCCGCGATGAGGTCCGCCCCCGCTTCGGCGTCCTGCGCGGGCGTGAATTCTACATGAAGGACGGCTACAGCTTCGATCTCGACTACGCAGCCGCTGTCTCAAGCTACCGCCGCATGATGCTGTCCTACATGCGGATCTTCCGCACCATGGGCGTCCGCGCCATCCCGATGCGCGCCGATACCGGCCCGATCGGCGGCGATCTCTCCCACGAGTTCCACATCCTCGCCCCGACCGGCGAAAGCGGCGTGTTCTACGATAAAGCCTTCGAATCGATCGACCTCGGCAACGACACCTATAATTACGACACCCAGGCCGACCTCGACGCCTTCTTCGACCAGATGACCACGCTCTACGCCGCAACCGATGAAAAACACGATACCGAAGCCTGGGCCAAAATCCCGGAGTCCGACCGCCGCGAGGGCAGGGGCATCGAAGTTGGCCAGATCTTCTACTTCGGCACCAAATACAGCGAAAAAATGGGCTTCTCCGTCGTCGGCCCGGACGGCGCGAGAATCCACCCCGAAATGGGCAGCTACGGCATCGGCGTCTCGCGCCTCACCGGTGCGATCATCGAAGCCAGCCACGATGACGCCGGGATCATCTGGCCCGATGCCGTCGCGCCGTTCCGCGCCGCCATCCTCAACCTCCGCCAGGGCGACGCCACCACCGACAAACTCTGCGAAGACCTCTACGCCCGCCTGGGCGACGCCGCCCTCTACGACGACCGCGACGCCCGCGCCGGCGAAAAATTCGCCGACGCCGATCTGATGGGCCATCCGTGGCAACTCATCGTCGGACCGCGCGGTGCCGCCAAAAATCAGGTGGAACTCAAGCGCCGCCACACCGGCGAACGCGCCGAACTCTCCCTCGAAGATGCGCTCGCGAAAGTGCTGGCTTGATGTTCAACGCCTTCGAGCGCCGCGTCGCCTTCCGCTACCTGCGTGCCCGCAAGGGTGAGCGCTTCGTCTCGATCATCGCGATCTTCTCCCTGATCGGCATCGCCCTCGGCGTCGCCACCCTGATCATCGTGATGAGCGTGATGAACGGCTTCCGCCAGGAACTCCTCGCCCAGATCCTCGGCCTGAATGGCGATATCGGCGTCTACGGCGCGGGCCACAACATCAGCCAGTACGATGCCGCCGCCGGCAAACTCATGAAAATCCCCGGCGTGATCAGCGCCATCCCGATCGTGCAGGGCGAGGTGCTGATGACCGGCCCGCACGGCGGCGCGATCGGCGGTGTTGCCCGCGGTATCCAGCCCTCCGGCCTCGCCGACCTCAAGACCGTCTCGCATCACATCATCTCAGGCACCCTCAAGGGCTTTTCCGGCAACGACGTCGCGATCGGCGCAGGCGTCGGTACCCAGCTCGGCATCCCGCTCGATGGCACCATCACCCTGGTCCTGCCGCAGGGCAACGCGACCATCATCGGCACCATCCCCCGGATCGAGAGCTTCCACGTCACCGCCATCTTCCAGACCGGCATGGCGCAGTACGATTCCAGTTTCGTCTTCCTGCCGCTCAAGGCCGCACAAACCCTGTTCCGCGCGCCCGATGCCGCAACCCAGATCCAGCTCTTCGTGAAAAACCCCGACAAGGACGGCCCGATCAAAGCCGCCATCCCGCAAGCCCTGTCCGGCACGCCGGTCAACGTGGTCGACTGGCAGGACAGCAACAATGCCTTCTTCGCCGCCGTCAACGTCGAACGCAACGTGATGTTCCTGATCCTCACCCTCATCATCATCGTCGCCGTCTTCAACGTCGTCTCGTCCATGATCATGATGGTCAAGGACAAGACCGCCGATATCGCGATCCTGCGCACCATGGGCGCATCGTCCGGTTCGGTCCTGCGGATCTTCTTCATGGTCGGCGCCTCGGTCGGCGTGCTCGGCACGGTCATCGGCTTCGGCCTCGGCGTCGTCTTCTGCACCTATATCGAAAACATCCGCATGTTCATCCAGAACATCACCGGCACCCAGTTGTTCAACCCCACCGTCTACTATCTCGAATCCCTGCCCGCGAAACTCGAATGGAGCCAGGTGATCGAAGTCGTCCTCCTCGCCATCGCCCTGTCCTTCGCCGCCACCATCTACCCGAGCTGGCGCGCCGCCCGCACCGACCCGGTCGAGGCCCTCCGCCATGAGTGACATCCTCACCCTCGATAAAGTCACCCGCACTTTCGGCAGCGGCGACGAACAACTCCACATCCTGCGCGGGGCCGATCTCACGCTGCGCGCCGGTGAAATCACCGCCCTGGTCGCCCCGTCGGGCTCGGGAAAATCCACCCTGCTCCATCTCGCCGGCCTGCTCGAAGGAGCCGATTCCGGCACGATTCGGATCGGCGGCATCGACACGGGACGGCTTTCGGATTCCGAACGCACCCGCCTCCGCCGCGATGAAATCGGCTTCGTCTACCAATCCCACCACCTGCTCGCCGAATTCACCGCCCTCGAAAACGTCGCGATCCCGCAAATGATCGCCGGCAAATCCCGCGCCGATGCCGAGGCCCGCGCCGCCACCCTTCTCGCCGCTTTCGGCCTGACCAATCGCGCCAACCATCTGCCCGGCAAGCTCTCCGGCGGCGAACGTCAGCGCGTCGCCATCGCGCGCGCCATGGCCAACGCCCCCAAACTCCTGCTCGCCGACGAACCCACCGGCAATCTCGACGTCGCGACCGCCGATATCGTTTTCAACGAAATGCTCCGCGCCGTTCGCGGCGAAAACATCGCCGCCCTCATCGCCACCCACAACCCCGACCTCGCCGCCCGCATGGACCGCACCATCATCCTGCGCGACGGTCTGCTGGTCGCATCCTGAACCACGGAGACCTGCCCATGGCCGAACTCGACCGCAGCGCCGCTACAGTGCTCGACATGATCCGCCTTTCCGGCGCCCCCGCCACCCATACCCTCACCCCCGAACAGGCGCGCCTCGCCTATCGTGCCGCCCGCGCCGCGCTGAGCCCCGAACCGCCCGCCCTCGCCGAAATCCGCGATCTCACCGCCCCCGGCCGCAACGGCGCCATCCCGCTCCGCCTCTATCGTGACGGCACCGATCCCGCCCCCCGCGCCGGAATGGTCTATCTCCACGGCGGCGGCTGGGTGATCGGCGATCTCGACACCCACGATGTCGTCTGCCGCCAGCTTGCCCAGCGCACCGGCGCCGTCATCGTCGCGGTCGACTACCGCATGGGCCCCGAACACAAATTCCCCGCCGCCGCCGACGATGCGATCGATGCCACCGCCTTCGTCGCCGCCAACGCGATTGATCTCGGCATCGATCCGAACCGCCTCGCCGTCGGCGGCGACAGCGCCGGAGGCAACCTCGCCGCCGTCGTCGCAATCGACGCGCGCGACAATCACGGCCCCGTCCTCGCCCTGCAGGCCCTCATCTATCCCTCGATCGCCATGTCCATGACCTCGCCAAGCCAGCAGGAATTCGCCGAAGGCTACGGTCTCACCCGCGAGACCATGATCTATTTCCGCAACCACTATCTCCGCAGTCAGGACGACACCCACGACTGGCGCGCCTCACCCATCCGCGCCGCCCACCACGCCAATCTGCCGCCCGCCCTGATCATCACCGCCGGCTTCGATCCGCTGCGCGACGAAGGCGAAGACTACGCCCGCACCCTCATCGCATCCGGCGTCCCGGTCACGGTGCGGCGCTTCCCCGGCCAGATCCACGGGTTCATCACCATGGGCCGCATCATCCCCGAAGCCACCGGCGCAATCGATGAAATCGCCGACGCCATGGCGGCCCGTGGCCTCTGAACCCAAGCCCCGGCTCCGCTGGCGCGCCCTGATCTTTCGCGGCTACGATATCGCGGTTGACGCGGTGATCATCGGTGTCATCCCGCTGATGCTCATCGCCCTCGGCTTCGCCTTCGTCGAAGCCGTCGTCACCACCATCCACCTGTTCCCCGACCTCCGCCCCGCCAAGGTCGACGGATTCGAACTCCGTACCCTGGTCGAACGCATCCTCGACGTCGTCATCCTGATCGAGCTGTTCAACACCTTCATGGACTACGCCCGCACCCGCCGCATCCGCCTCTCGACCCTGCTGGATGTCACCATCGTGTTCTCCCTGCGCGAAATCCTGATCAAACTCTACGCCCAGAAATTCTCCTCGCGCGATCTGGTGGCGTTGTGCATCTTGGTCATCGTGCTGGTGATCGCGCGGAGTATCACAATCAAGGTCTCGCCGGCGCTCGGTAAGGAAAGTTAAGCGGTTCTTTTTTGTAAAAAAGAACCAAAAAACTTTTATTAGTTTGGTCCGAGGCGCTCACTCGCCACAGGCTCCGCCCCCGAGTTAAAAAGTTTTTTGCTTCTTTTTTACAAAAAAGAAACCTTCCTTTCTTACCCTTCAACACTCTCCCGCCGCATCTCCAACTCCAGCCACTCCGCCTCCAACACGCCCATCCGCTCATGCAGCCCCGCCAGCGCCGTCATATTCGCCTGAAACTGCTCCGGCTGCCTGGTGAACAACTCGGTATCCGCGAACGTCGCCTCCAGAGTGTCGATCCGGCCCTGCACCGCGGCCATCTCCTCGTTCAATGCTTTCAGCCGGTGCCGGTCCTTGAACGAAAACGCGGCTTTTTCGTTCGCCCGCTTCGCCACCGGCCCGGCCTTGCGCACCGCCGCCGCCTCGCGCCCGCGCTCGCCGCGCTGCGCCAGCATATCCGAATAGCCGCCGGCATATTCCACCCAGCGCCCATCGCCTTCCGCCGCCAAGGTCGAGGTCGCCACCCGGTCGAGAAAATCACGATCATGGCTGACCAGCAGAATCGTCCCGGCATACTCGCTCAGCATGTCCTGCAATATATCCAGCGTCTCCAGATCGAGATCGTTGGTGGGTTCATCCAGGATCAGCAGGTTCGACGGTTTCGCCAATATCGCCGCGAGCAGCAACCGCCCGCGCTCCCCGCCCGAAAGCGTGCCCACCGGCGTGCGCGCCTGCTCCGGCCGGAACAGAAAATCCTTCATATAACCGATCACATGACGCGATTCCCCGCCCACTTCCACCAGATCGCTCTTGCCCCCGGTCAGCGTATCGGCGAGCGTCGTCGCGGGGTCGAGCGCCGCGCGCTGCTGATCCAACGTCGCCACCGCCAGATTGGTCCCGATCTTGATTGTCCCGGCATCCGGCTGATCCTGCCCCGTCAGCAAGCGCAGCAGTGTCGTCTTGCCCGCCCCGTTCGGCCCGACGATGCCCAGCCGATCGCCGCGCAGCACCCGCAGCGTCAGATCGCGAATGATGACCTGATCGCCATAGGATTTCGATATCCCCTTGGCATCCATCACGATCTTGCCGGACAGGGAGGCCGCGCTCGCGCTCACCTGCAACTCGCGGCTGTCCCGCTTTTCCTCCCGCTTCTTCTCGCGCAACCCGGCCAGTTCCGCGACCCGCCGGACATTTCGCTTGCGCCGCGCCGTCACGCCATAGCGCATCCAGTCTTCCTCGCGGGCAATCTCGCGCGAAAGCTTCTGCGCATCCCGCGCCTCCTGCTCGAACACCTCGTCGCGCCACGTCTCGAAATGCGCGAACCCCCGGTCGATCCGGCTGGTGCGCCCCCGATCCAACCAGACGATGCTGCGCGACACCTTCTCCAGCAGCCGCCGGTCATGGCTGATCAGCACGATCCCGGCGCGAGAGCCGCGCAACTCCGCCTCAAGCCATTCGATCGCGGGCAGATCCAGGTGATTGGTCGGCTCATCCAGCAACAGCACGTCAGGTGCCGGTGCCAACACGCGCGCAATCGCCGCCCGCCGCGCCTCGCCACCCGAAAGTCGCACCGTGGTCTCCGCCCCGCTCAACCCGAGCTGGTCCAGCAATCCCCGAGCCCGATGCCCGTCGGTCTCGGCATCCAGCCCATCCAGAACGTAATCCATCACCGTCGCAAACCCGGTCAGATCCGGCTCCTGCGGCAGATATCGCAACGTCGCCCCCGGCTGCAAAAACCGCGTCCCGCCATCCGCACCGATCATGTCGGCAGCGATTTTCAGCAGCGTCGACTTGCCCGAACCGTTCCGCCCGACGAGACAAATCCGCTCACCCGCCCCCACCCCGATCTCCGCCCCATCGAGCAAGGGCGATGCGCCGAGTGAAAGCCGGATATTCTGTAAATTCAGCAGGGGAGGGGCCATGTCCGCCTTGTGGCTATTCCGCCCCGGCATGGCAAGCGCGCACAGGACCGTCTAAACATGCAACCTATGCTCCGCCTTACCGAAATCATCCTCCCGCTCGACCATTCCGAGGCCGACCTCGCCGCCGCGGTCGCCGCACGCCTCGCCCCGGCCATCCCGAGCCGCTTCACCATCGCCCGCCGCGCGATCGACGCCCGCCGCAAATCCGCAATCAAACTGACCTACACGATCGATGCCGAAACCGAAGGTGAGCCCGAAATCCTCGCCCGCAACCACCCCCACATCCGCCCCACGCCCGACACCACCTACAAACCCCCCGCCATCCGCCCCGCATCCACCCGTCCCGCATCCACCCGCCCGATCGTCATCGGCACCGGCCCCTGCGGCCTGTTCGCCGCGCTCATCCTCGCCCAGGCGGGTCTCCGCCCGATCATCCTGGAGCGCGGCAAGCCGGTCCGCCAACGCACCAAAGACACCTGGGCCTTCTGGCGGCGCGGTATCCTCACGCCGGAATCCAACGTCCAGTTCGGCGAAGGCGGGGCAGGGACCTTTTCCGACGGCAAGCTCTACAGCCAGATCAGCGACCCCAACCATCTCGGCCGCAAAGTCCTCACCGAATTCGTCGCCGCCGGTGCGCCCGCCGAAATCCTCACCGTCGCCCACCCCCATATCGGCACCTTCCGTCTGGTCGGCATGGTCGAGACCATGCGCGAAACCATCGAACGCCTCGGCGGCGAATACCGCTTCGGTGCCCGCGTCACCGGCCTCATCCTCGATTCAACCCCCCGCCGCGCCCGTGGCGTGATCCTGGACTCCGGCGAAACCCTCACCGCCGACCACATCATCCTCGCCATCGGCCACTCCGCGCGCGACACGTTCGAAATGCTGCGCGATGCTGGCGTCCATCTCGACCCCAAACCCTTCTCGATCGGATTTCGTATCGAACATCCGCAGTCCATGATCGACCGCGCCCGCTACGGCAGCTTCGCCGGCAACCCGCTTCTCGGTGCCGCCGACTACAAACTGGTCCACCACGCGAAAAACGGCCGCAGCGTGTACAGTTTCTGCATGTGCCCCGGCGGCACCGTCGTCGCCGCCGCCTCCGAGCCCGGCCGCGTCGTCACCAACGGCATGAGCCAGTATTCCCGCAACGAACGCAACGCCAACGCCGGCATCGTCGTCGGCGTCACTCCGGCCGACTACCCCGATGCCGATCGAGGCGACATCCTCGCCGGCATGACCTTCCAGCGCCACCTCGAATCCCGCGCCTACCTTCAGGGCGGCAGCACCTACCACGCCCCCGGCCAGCTTGTGGGTGATTTCCTCGCCGCCCGCCCATCCACCAGCCTTGGATCAGTGATCCCCAGCTATAAACCCGGCGTTCACCTCACCGACCTCGCCCCCTGCCTGCCCGATTACGCCATCGAAGCCATCCGCGAAGCCATCCCCCACTTCGCCCGAAAAATCCCCGACTTCGACCGCGCGGACGCGCTCCTCACAGGTGTCGAAACCCGCACCTCCGCCCCCATCCGCATCACCCGCGATCCCTCCGGCCAAAGCCTGAACACCCCCGGCCTGTTCCCCGCCGGCGAGGGCGCGGGCTACGCCGGCGGCATCCTGTCCGCCGGAGTCGACGGTATCCGCGCGGCTGAGGCGGTTATACGTGCCGGGTGAAAAGTGAGTATAGGAAGGTCTTCTTTTTTGTAAAAAAGAAGCAAAAAACTTTTTTAATTGGCAGCAGGCGATTTTTATATTTTCTGATGAAGTAAATCTTGCCTATCCATGTGCTACTCGACCGCCATAAAGGGCAGTGATCGCATCCGCCGTCCGACGCACCTGCTCACCGAGTTGCGGAATCCGTGCATCCGTGATCCGCGCCATTGGCCCCGATACCGAAACAGCCGCCACCGCCTCGGCATGTTCGTTGAAAATCACCGCCGCAATGCACCGTAGCCCGATCGCGTGTTCCTCATCATCGATCGCATACCCCCGCGCCCGCGCCGCCGCGAGATCCTCGTGGAGATGGGCAGTGTTGTTGATCGTCTTCACCGTCATCCGCGCCATCCCCCGCGCATGCAGAATCCGCGAAATCTCGGCACGGTTCATCGCCGACAGCAGCGCCTTGCCCACGCCCGAGCAATGCAGCGGCACCCGACCTCCGGGCCGCGCGAACGCCCGCATCATCTGCCGGCATTCAACCTGCGCCAGATAGACCGCCTCGTGCTGATCCTCCATCGCGAGATTGACGGTCTCCTCGGTCAACTCCATCAGCGCGCGCATCGGGCCCGGAGCCAGGGCCGCGACGTTGCGGCTCTTGAGGAATGCCGTCCCGGTCGCGAATGCCTGCACCCCGACCGACCAGACCCGCCGTTCCGCATCGAAATGGACATAGCGCTCCTGTTCGAGCGTTGTGAGCAACCGATGCGCGGTGGACGGCGACAGCCCGACCTGCTGGCCGATCTCGATCAGCTTCAACCCCTCGTCGGACGCTCCGAGCCGGTTCAGAATCGCCAGCGCCCGCACCAGCGATTGCACCTGCATCGACCGTTCCGCCGGTGCCGCCATCCTCACCCGCGCCGCATCGCCCCGTTCAACCGCCATCCCGCCGCCCTCTGACCCTGTCATCATATCGAACCGATCGAACCGCCCCGTCAACGCCGGACCATCACGCCCGCCTGTGCGATGCCCGCAAATCGTGCCATCATCGACCCCATGGCCGAACCCGCCCCAACCGCGCCCCGCCTCGACGCTCCCGGCGTCCGTCCCCCCACCATCTCGATCGTCGTTCCCTTCCATAACGAGGCCGCGAACATCGCCCCGCTGCACGCCCGCCTTTCCGCCGCGCTCGATGCCGGGCCGGACAGTTGGGAACTCGTCTGCGTCAACGATGGCAGCCGCGACGACACGCTCCCCCGCCTCGTCGCCCTCGCCGCGCACGATCCGCGCGTCCGCGTCATCGATCTCTCCCGCAATTTCGGCAAGGAAGCCGCCCTCACCGCCGGGCTCGATTTCGCCCGGGGCGATGCCGTCATCCCGCTCGACGCCGATCTCCAGGACCCGCCCGAAATCATCGCCACCCTGATCGCGAAATGGCGCGAAGGTTTCGAAGTCGTCAACGCCGTCCGCGCCTCGCGGGAGGGCGACGGTCCGGTGAAGCGCGCGACCGCCCACGCTTTCTACCGGATCATCAACCGGATGAGCGATGTCGAAATCCCCGCCGATACCGGCGATTTCCGCCTGATCTCCCGCCCCGCGCTCGACGCCCTGAAACGCCTGCCCGAGCGCCGCCGCTTCATGAAGGGCCTGTTCGCCTGGGTCGGTTTTCGCACCGCGACCATCACCTACAACCGCGCCCCCCGCCATGCCGGCACCACGACCTGGAACTACTGGAAACTCTGGAATTTCGCGATCGAGGGCATCACGTCGTTCTCCAGCGCCCCGCTCCGCCTCGCCTCGTATCTCGGCTTCGCGGTCTCGATCTTCGCCTTCGTCTATGCCGTGATCACGATCTTCAACAAGCTGATCTACGGCAATCCGGTCAAGGGCTACCCATCGCTGCTGGTCGCGGTCCTGTTCCTCGGCGGCGTCCAGCTCCTCGCCCTCGGCGTGCTCGGCGAATATCTCGGACGGCTTTACGAGGAGAGCAAACAGCGCCCGGTCTACCTCGTCCGCGCCGCCTGGAACGCGGCACCCGATCCCTCACAGGGCTCGCCCGAACGCCCCGATCACCATTGACGCGACTACGGCGCGTTCGTCAGGTATAAGGAACGTCAACCAGCCGAGGCCATCCTTGCCCTTGTCCGCCATTCGCGAACTCCCGCTCGACCAGTTGCTCCTCGGCGATGCCGCCGAGACCATGCGCATGCTGCCCGATGCCTCGATCGACTGCATCTTCGCGGACCCGCCCTACAACCTCCAGCTCCGCGGCGAACTCCGCCGCCCCGATGACAGTCTGGTCGACGGCGTGGACGACGATTGGGACAAATTCACCGATTTCGCCGCCTACGACGCCTTTTCCCGCGCCTGGCTCACCGAAGCCCGCCGCCTGCTCCACAAGGACGCCACGATCTGGGTGATCGGCTCGTACCACAACATCTTCCGCCTCGGCGCGATCATGCAGGATCTCGGCTTCTGGATTCTCAACGACGTCATCTGGCGCAAAACCAACCCGATGCCCAATTTTCGCGGACGGCGCTTCACCAACGCGCACGAAACCATGATCTGGGCGGCGCGCGAGCCGAAATCGCGCTATCGTTTCAACTACCAGGCCATGAAATCCCTCAACGACGACACCCAGATGCGCAGTGACTGGACCATTCCGCTCTGCACCGGCAACGAACGCCTGCGCAACCAGCACGGGCTCAAACTCCACCCGACCCAGAAGCCCGAAGCCCTCCTTCACCGCGTCATCCTCGCCGCCACCAATATCGACGACGTGGTGCTCGATCCGTTCTCGGGCACCGCGACCACCGCCGCCGTCGCCAAACGCCTCAACCGCCATTTCATCGGCATCGAGCGCCACCCCGCCTATGTCGAAGCCGGCTGGGCCCGCCTGCGCGAACTCCGCGCAGCCCCCGCCCATCTCACCGCCTCAGCCACCAACCGTCGCGAAGCCCCGCGCATCGCCTTCGGCGTTCTGGTCGAACGCGGGCTGGTCCCGCCCGGCACCATCCTGCACGACCGCCTCCGCCGCATCGCCGCCACCGTCACCGCCGATGCCACCATCATCGCCGGCCCTCATCGCGGCTCGATCCATCAGGTCGGCGCCCTCGCGCAGAACGCGGCAAGCTGCAATGGCTGGACCTTCTGGCACATCGAGCGCGACGGCAGGCTTGTCGCCCTCGACCATGTGCGCGAAACCCTTCGCCCATGAGCACTGGCGTCACCACCATCGCCTCCATGACCGGCTTCGCCCGCACCGCCGGCACGTACCACGCCACGACCTACGCGTGGGAACTCCGCAGCGTGAACGGCAAGGGGTTCGATCTCAAACTCCGCCTGCCGCCGGGCTTCGATGCGCTGGAACCCGCCCTGCGCGAAGCCGCCGGCCGTCGCCTCAAACGCGGCAACATCTCGGTCGCCCTCACGCTCAAGCGCGAGAGCATCGCCTCCACCATGATCGACGAAGCCATGCTCGATCTCTACCTCGCCCGCGCGCTCGACCTCGCCCGCCGCATCCCGAACGCCCCACCGCCCCAGCCCGAGGCCCTGCTCGCCTTGCCCGGCGTGATCCGTCCGATCGCCGACACGACCGATCCCGACGCCGATGAAGACGAACAGGCCGGCCTCGCCACCGCCCTCGCCGCGAGCTTCGAAGCGGGCCTCGCCGATCTCGTCATCGCCCGCAACGCCGAAGGCGATCGTCTCGCCACCGTCATCGAAGCCCTGCTCACGCGGATCGATAGCCAGGTCAAAGCCGCCTGGGCTCGTGCGGAGGAGCAGACCCTCCAGCATCGCGCGCGCCTCGAAGCTGCCCTCGCCGCCCTCCTCGCCGAGTCCAACCCCGTCGCCCCTGACCGCCTCGCTCAGGAAATTGCGCTCCTCGCCACCAGATCCGACATCCGCGAAGAGCTCGACCGGCTGGACGCCCACCTCGCCGCCGCCCGCGCCCTCCTCGCCGAATCCGCCCCGATCGGCCGGCGATTCGACTTCCTGATGCAGGAATTCAACCGCGAGGCGAACACGCTCTGCAGCAAATCCACCTCGCTCCCGCTCACCGCCATCGGGCTCGACCTCAAGGCGGCGATCGAGCAACTCCGCGAGCAGGTCCAGAACATTGAATAAGCCCCGATGAACCGGCGCGGCCTCTGCCTCGTCCTCGCCGCGCCCTCCGGTGCCGGCAAAACCTCGCTCTCCCGCGCCCTCCTCGCGAATGACGGCTTCATCTCTCTCTCGATCAGCGCCACCACCCGCGCCCCGCGCGAGGGCGAGCAGGACGGCGTGCATTATTATTTCAAAACCCCCGAAGCCTTCGCCGCCATGATCGCCAACGGCGAATTCCTCGAACACGCCAATGTCTTCGGTCGCGCCTACGGCACCCCGCGCGCCCCGGTCGAAGCCGCCCTCGCCGCCGGGCGCGACATCCTCTTCGACATCGACTGGCAAGGCTACCGCCAGCTCCGCGCCGCCCTGCCGGACGATGTGATGGGCGTCTTCATCCGCACCCCCTCGCTCGACGATCTCCGCATCCGCCTCATCTCCCGCGGCGACGACGACGCCACCATCGCCCGCCGCATGGCGGAAGCCGAAACCGAACTCGCCCACCAGAGCGAATTCGACTTCATCATCGAGAACAAGGATTTCGACGTCGCCCTGACCGACCTGCGCGCAATCCGCCGCGCCTGCCGCCTCATGACCTCGCGGGTCGTAACGGGGCAGTAGACGTGCAGGAAGCAAGCGCCTCCCTTGCTTCGCGAGCGCCGATCGGCCTAGATATCCGGTAACAGTCCCGGCATCGGGATCAACGTAACGGGAGGTTATCAGCATCATGCCATCACAGGCACCCCCACCGGCATCCCGCGCCTCCGCGTGGCGGATTCTGCTGCTGATCCCCTTCATCGGCACGCTCTGGGTGCCGTTCTACAACCACCCGCTCCCCGCTCTCTACGGTTTTCCATTCTTCTACTGGTACCAGCTTCTCGCCGTCCCGGTTTCCGCCCTGATCATCTTCATCGTCTACAAAGCGGAAAGCTGAGTACCCCCATGACAACCGCGACTATCGTCTTCACCATCCTGATCGTGCTCGTCCTGGTGCTCGGCTTCGCCGCTGCGCGCTGGAAAAGCGGAGACCTCACCAAGCTCGACGAATGGGGCCTCGGTGGCCGCCAGTTCGGCGTCATCATTTCCTGGTTTCTGATTGGTGGCGACATCTACACCGCCTACACCTTCATTGCGGTTCCCGCGCTGATGTTCGGTGCCGGCGCGCTCGCCTTCTTCGCGGTTCCCTACACCATCGTCGCCTACCCGATCCTCTACGTCATCTTCCCCAAACTCTGGCGCGTCTCGGCCAGACACGGCTTCGTCACCGGCCCCGAATTCGTCCGCGGCCGCTACGGCAACCGCCTCCTCGCCCTCGCCGTCGGCATCACCGGCATCGTCGCGACCATGCCCTACATCGCCCTCCAGCTTGTCGGCATGCAAACCGTGATCGGCGGCCTCGGCATCACCGGCGCCGGCTTCGGCGCGCACCTCCCGCTGATCATCGCCTTCCTCGTGCTCGCCGCCTTCACCTTCACCTCCGGCCTGCGCGCCCCCGCCATGATCGCCATCGTCAAAGACCTGCTGATCTACCTCACCATCATCGTCGCCATCATCGTCATCCCCTACGAGCTCGGCGGCTTCGGCGCGATCTTCGCGAAAATGCCGCCCGCGAAACTCCTGCTGCCCACCCCGCCCGCCGGCAGCGGCGGTCTCTATTCCGGCTACGCCACCCTCGCCCTCGGCTCGGCCATGGCGCTGTTCCTCTACCCCCACGCCACCACCGGCATCCTCTCGGCCCGCTCGGGCGAAGTCGTGCGCCGCAACGCCGTCATCCTGCCGGCCTACTCCTTCATGCTCGGCCTGATCACCCTGCTCGGTGCCATGGCCGTCGCCGCCGGGGTCGCGGGCATGCCGCAATTCGCCGCGGGGTTCAAAGCCTACGGCCCCAGCTTCTCGGTCCCCGCTTTGCTGATCCACACCCTGCCGTCATGGTTCGTCGGCGTGGCCTTCGCCGCCATCGCCATCGGCGCCCTCGTCCCCGCCGCCATCATGGCCATAGCCTCGGCCAACATATTCACCCGCGACATCTGGCGCCAGTTCATCAACCCCCGCGTCACCCCCGGCCAGGAATCCATGGTGGCCAAACTCTTCTCGATCGTCATGATCATCGGCGCTCTGCTCTTCATCTTCGGCCTGCCGCTGAAATACGCCATCCAGCTCCAACTCCTAGGCGGCATGTGGATGATCCAGATCTTCCCCGCCATCGTGTTCAGCCTGTTCACCCGCTTCTATAATGGCTGGGCTTTGCTGATCGGCTGGGCTTGCGGCATCGTCATGGCAACCCACTACGCCCTGCTCAATCACCTCGCCGGTGCCATCTACCCGTTCCACATCGGCGGCTTCACCTTCCCCTGCTACATCGCCATCGCCACCTTCCTCCTCAACGTCGCTGTCTCGACCATCCTGTCTCCCATCATCAACACCTTCGCCTCCGACCGCATCCACGACATCACGGCCGAAGCCGATTACGTATGATCGCGCGGCCATCAGAGCGACGGCGCAGAAAAGACCAAGGGGCGCTGCCCCCCGGCCCGCCCCCTTGCCTGAAACTCAAAGGTTCTAAGGGCTCCGCCCTTAGCGGGGTCCAGGGGCAGAGCCCCTGGCCTTCTGCCCCCCGTCTGTCGAGCCACCGCGCGCCGTGAGCGGACTCTTACCGCGACGGGCGCGGCGTGGGGCGGCATTCGGGTTCATCATGGCGACGATCCTGCTCGACATGCTGGCGATGGCGATCGTCTTGCCGGTCCTGCCTAAACTGATTCAGGGTCTGGTACGGGGCGACACGGTGGTTGCCGCGCATGTGTTCGGTCTGTTCGGCGCGGCATGGGCCGCAATGCAGTTCATCACAGCACCGGTGCTGGGTGCCCTGTCCGACCGCTATGGCCGCAGGCCGGTGATATTATTGTCCTGTCTGGGTCAGGCCGCCGATTTCGTGGTGATGGCTCTGGCGCCGGATGTGGCGTGGCTGCTGGTCGGGCGGATGCTGTCGGGCGCGTCATCGGCGAACATTGCGGCGGCGAACGCCTATATCGCGGATGTCACCCCGGCGGAGCGCCGGGCAGCGGCATTCGGCATATCCGGCGTTGCGGCGGCCTTGGGGTTCGTGCTGGGTCCGGCGCTGGGCGGAATTCTGGGCGGGGTGTCGCTGCGCCTGCCATTCTGGTTCGCAGCCGGTCTGGCATTGGCGAATTTCATCTACGGATGGGTTGCGCTGCCGGAATCGCTATCGAAGCGGGCGCGCACGCGGTTGACCTGGCGCGGCCTCAATCCGCTATCGGCGCTTGCATTTTATCTGCGCCCCGGCATTGCGGCACCGGCGACCATCTATGCGCTCGGCACGCTGGCCCTCCAGGCGATCCCCTCGGTGCTGGTGCTCTACGTGCAGGACCGGTTCGGCTGGATACCGCTGAAAATCGGCCTGACCCTTGCGGCGGCGGGAATCGGCTTCGCTCTGGTCGGTGGCCTGCTGGTCGGCCCGGTGGTCAAGCGGTTCGGCGAGGTTCGCACGTTGATTCTGGGGCTGTTACTGGGCGCGGCGGGGTTCGGGGTTTTCGGCTTCGCGCCGCGCAGTCTCATCTTCTGGGCCGGGGTGCCGGTGATCTCGTTCTGGGCGCTGGCGATGCCCTCGGTGCAGGGGATCATGGCGCACCGGGTCAGCGGCGCGGCGCAGGGGCGGTTGCAGGGCCTGCTCAGCAGCCTGTCCGGCCTCACCGCGCTGATCGGCCCGTTATTATTCACCGCAATCTATGCGAAATGCCTCGGCCCCGGCGGTTCGGCCCTGGTCTGGACCGCCGGATTGCCCCTCGTCACCGCCGGGGGGCTGCTGCTCGTTTCGATGCTGCCGATTTTGCGCCTCGGCAATGTTGTGCCAGCGGCCAGCCCGAGCGCCTGCGTCAGTCGTGAACGGCGGCAGGCCGATCGCTGACGCGGTCGAACGCATAGGCGTCCATCCGCAAAATCGCATGCTCGGTCGAACGATGCAGCCGATGCGCTTCGATGTCCGGCCCCGCCGCGCCCATCGCCGTGAAGAGCGGCAGCAGATGTTCCTCGGTCGGGTGTTCGTCGTGCGCATGCGGCGCAAGCGACCGGTAATCGAGCAGCGCCGCGATATCGGCGCGTGCGATGGCGTCATCCATCCACGCGCTGAAAGCGGTCACGTCCCCGGCTTCCGGCGCATCCACCGCCTGACCGCGAAACCGCCGCAAATCATGGGTAAAATTGCCCGACCCGAGCACCAGCACCCCCTCGTCGCGCAACGGCGCCAGCGCGCGACCCACCGCAAACGCATGTTCCGGCCCCAACATCGTCTGCACCGAAAGCTGCAGCACCGGCACATCGGCCATCGGATAGGCCAGCATCACCGGCACCCACGCTCCATGATCGAGCCCCCGCACCGGATCGATCCCGGTCGCGAACCCCGCCGCCGTCAGCAGATCCGCAACCCGCGCCGCCAGTGCGGGATCGCCGGGCGCGGGATACTCGATTTCGAACAACGCCCGGGGAAATCCGCCGAAATCATGGATCGTCGCGTTGCGGGCCACTGCATTGACCATCGGCGTCACGGTCTCCCAATGAGCGGACACCACCAGAATCGCCCGCGGCTTGGGCAGCGCCGTCCCCAACCCGGCCAGAAACGCCCGTGCCGGCGTCGGCGTGATCGCCAGCATCGGCGATCCGTGGCTCACGAAAATAGCTGGCAACGCATCCATGGTCCGAACCCATCATAATCGTTCGATACTGATATAATCGTCCGCCCCCGTCGTTTCCATCACCCCTTCATGCGCCGGCAAGACCCCTGCCCACCAGTTTCGCCGGATCGACGATGCGATCGAATTCCGCCCCGTCCATCCCGGCATAAGCCATCGCCGCGTCCCGCAGGCTCAGCCCTTCCGCCTCGGCCCGATGCGCCACCATCGCCGCCCGATCATACCCGATCACCGGGCTCAGCGCGGTCACCAGCATCAGCGAACGCCCGATCTGCTCGTCGATCCGCTCCCGGTTCAACACGGTCCCCGCCACCGAAAACCGGTTGAGCGTGCCGCAGGCATCTGCAAGGTTCCGGCATGATCGCAGCACATTATTGATGATGATCGGGCGCATCGCATTGAGTTCGAAATTGCCTTGGCTCCCGGCAAACGCGACCGCATTGTCATCCCCGATCACCTGAATGCACACCATCACCATCGCCTCGCACTGGGTCGGATTGACCTTTCCCGGCATGATCGACGATCCCGGCTCGTTCTCCGGTAAAACCAGTTCCCCGATCCCGCAGCGCGGTCCCGAAGCCAGCCAGCGCATGTCGTTGGCAATCTTCATCAATGCCACCGCGAGCCCCCGGATCGCCGCCATCACCGCGACCATCGCATCGAGCGACCCTTGGGCCGCGAATTTATTCGGCGCCGTCACAAACGGCTGGCCGGTCAGCGCGGCAATCCGTGCCGCAATCGCCATACTGAACCCGGGCCATGCCGCGATCCCGGTCCCGACTGCGGTGCCGCCCGCCGCCAACTCGTAGAGTCCCGCCTTCGCGGCCTCGATCCGCGCCAGCGCATCGCGCAATTGATGGCCGTAGCCGGACCACTCCTGTCCCACCGTCAGCGGCACCGCATCCTGCAGATGGGTCCGCCCGGTCTTGGGCACATCCATCCATTCCACCGCCTTCGCCTCGATCGCGGCCGTCAGCGCCGCTGCATTCGGCAACAACTGCCGCTCGAGAGCATCCAGCGTCGCCACGTGCATCGCAGTCGGAAACGTGTCGTTCGAGGATTGCGCCAGATTGACATCGTCGTTGGGGTGCACCGGTGCCTTGCTCCCGATCACCCCGCCCAGCAACTGGCTCGCCCGGTTGGCGAGGACCTCATTGATATTCATGTTGGACTGGGTGCCCGACCCGGTCTGATAAACAAATAACGGGAAATGGGCGTCGAATGCCCCGTCGAGCGCCTCATCCGCGGCCCGCACGATCGCCGCCGCCTTCCACGCCGGCAGCTTCCCCGCCGCGTGATTCACCTCCGCCGCCGCCTTCTTGACCAGCGCATAGGCCCGGTACACCTCAAGCGGCATCCGCTCCGCGCCGATCGAAAAATGCTTCAGGCTCCGCTGCGTCTGCGCGCCCCAGTACCGATCCGCCGGAACTTCGATCTCGCCCATCGAATCGCTCTCGGTCCGAAATCCGTGCGCCGCGATCCCGATCGCCACGTCGCGCAGGGCAGGGGGGTCATGCTCGTCCATCATCCGGACATGGGCAACCGCGCGCCCGCCGCCAACCCTTCCACTGTTCCGCGCCATGCCCATCTATCGTTACGCAACACATCTTCAGGAGCACGCCGTGGTCAAAGCCATCTGGAACGAATCGGTCATCGCGGAATCGGACGACACCGTGGTGGTCGAAGGCAACCATTATTTCCCGCTCGGGTCCGTCCGCGCCGCTTCCCTGCGCCCGAGCGCCACCACCTCCCGCTGCCCCTGGAAAGGCACCGCCAATTATCATTCGATAGAAATCGACGGCAAAACCAACCAGGACGCCGCCTGGTACTACGCCGATCCGCTCCCCGCCGCGTCCAACATCAAGGGCCGCATCGCCTTCTGGAAAGGTGTCACGGTCCGCTGATCGGCGAGCCGCCGCGACCTGACGCTCGGTTATCCCGCCTGTCGCAGCGGCACCCGCGCCCGACCCGGAGCGACCTCGGCAACCAGCCTGAACTGGGCCATCAAATCCGAGAGCGAATCGGCTTCATCAGATAACGCATGCGCTGCGGCAGTCGATTGCTCGACCATGGCGGCATTTTGCTGGGTGACCTGATCCATCTGATTGACCGCCATGTTGATCTGCGCGAGCCCGGTGGCCTGCTCCTGCGTCGAAGCCGCAATGTCGGACACGATATGATTGATCTCCCCGACCTGCTGAACGATCCGTTTGAGCGCCTTACCCGCCTCGGCAACCAGATCGACCCCGGTTGCAACCTGCCCGCCCGAGGTGCGGATCAGCGCGGTGATCTCCTTCGCCGCCTCGGCGGACCGCTGCGCCAGTGCCCGCACTTCCGAGGCGACCACGGCAAACCCGCGCCCCGCATCCCCCGCCCGTGCCGCCTCGACACCGGCATTGAGCGCCAGCAGGTTGGTCTGAAACGCAATCTCGTCGATCACTCCGGTAATCTTGCCGATTTCGCCCGCCGATTCCGCAATCCCGCCCATCGCCGTCACGGCGCGTCCCACCACTTCGCCCGATCGTTCGGCATCTTCCCGCGCCGCCTGTACCACATTTCGCGCATGGCTCGCCCCTTCGGCGGTCTTGCGCACGGTGGCGGTCACCTGATCAAGCGCGGCGGCGGTTTGCTCCAGACTCGCCGCCTGCTGCTCGGTCCGGCGCGACAAATCGTCCGACGCTCCGGCAATCTCCCCGGTCCCCGACCGGATCGCATCGGTATTCACCGCCACACGGGTCATCGTCGCATTCAACTGCGTGATCGCTGCGTTGAAATCGCTCCGGAGTGTCTCGTAATCGGCGGCGAATGGTTGCTCGATCCGCTGCACCAGGTCACCGGCGGCAAGTTTGCTCAACCCGCCGGCGAGTTCATCCACCACCCGGCCGAGATTCCGTGTGGTCTCTTCCCTGACCGCTTCCGCCCGCCGGCGTTCCCCCTCAGCCGCTTCACGCGCCTTGCTCGCTTCATCCTCCAACCGGCGCGCCTTGATGCCGGCGATCTTGAACGCATCGATCGCGGCGGCCAGAATGCCGATTTCGTCGGGTCGTGCGGTCCCCTCCACGGCGATACTGAAATCACCCTCGACCAGCCGTTGCGTCTGCGCCGCCAGCCCGCGCAAGGGCCGCGCGATCGTGCGCGACAGCCAGAACGCCACCCCGAAGATCACCAGCAGAATCGGCACCGCAAAGCCCGCGAATGCCCAGATCTCATTGATGAAAGCATGCCGCACGTTATCCAGATATACCCCGGTGCCGATCACCCAGTCCCACGGTGCGAAATAGATCACCGTCGCCACTTTCGGCTGCGGCGACGCCGATCCGGGTTTGGGAAACCGGTAGAACACCGGTCGAGGATCTCCCGCGACCGCGCGCTGCGCCATGATCCGGTTCGGATAGGTCCCACCGGCACTGCGGAGATTCCACGTATCCTGGCCGACCAGCTTGGGGTCGGGCGGAAAGATCACCCGCACCGCCTTGCTGGTATTGACGAAGACATACCCGTCCTTGCCGTATCTGATCGTGCTGATGATCCGTACCGCCTTGGCCTGCGCCTGCGCCTCGGTCAGTTGCCCCTTCTGCTCGCGCCGATAGATCGACTCGACCACCGAGCGCGTCACCTGCGCAATCGTATCGACCTTGTCGATCCGGTCCTCCACCATGGTCCGGTACAGAAGATGCAGCGCAAAGGCGCACAGGCAGATGAACCCGATCAGGCTGATCGCCGCCGTCAGATATAATTTGGTGGATACGTCGCGCCTCAGGATCATCTTCGGTCGTCCTCGCCGATCGGTTGCAATCCGGCGCATCTTAGACGGCAAAGATAAAGCGAAGGTTAACCGATCAGTCCTCCTCGATATCTTCGAGACTGAACTGCTGCGCCTCCTCGTCATACGAATACAATTCGGCATACCGCCCCCACGAAATCGCGGTCCGCAGCGTCTCCTCCGCCCGTTCGGGCGACATGTGATCCTCCAGCTCGTCGCGAAACCGCACCGCCGACGCCCGGTGATTCCACCGCTCATCGATCACCTGACGGATCGCGGCCACCAGTTTCACATGGGTCCGCGCCGCCTCGGCGAAAATCGTCTTGCGCTCCTCGGTATCGGCCTGCACGAACCGCATCCCCTGCTCGGTCAGCCGGATATCGCCTTCCTCAAGTTCCGCGAACCGCAGCAACTGCAACGTCTCACCGAGCGGCAGCAACTCATCCGCCTCGTACTGCAAAACCGCCGCCAGCGCCGGCAGATCGGCCCGCCCGTGATAAGGTTCCGCCGCCAGCGTCTCCATCAACCCCGACATCAGATTTGTCCCGATCGGATGCAGCGGGGTGGCAAACCCGGTCGCGGGCACTGCCGCCGCGGCCCGCAGATCCGCCGGCGTCTTCCGCCGCGTCATCACCGCATAAATGTCATCGACCATCTGCCGGAACGCCGTATCCAGCCGGTTGCGCGGATGCGCGAACGGCACCGCCATCTCATGCGCGACGCGCCCGGGGTCCGAGGAGAACACCAAAATCCGGTCGCACATCAGCACTGCTTCCTCGATATTATGTGTCACCATCAATATCGATTTCACCGGCAGTTTCCGCTCCGACCACAGATCGATCAGATCGGTCCGCAGCGTCTCGGCGGTCAATACGTCGAGCGCCGAAAACGGCTCATCCATCAACAACAAATCCGGATGCGTCACCAGCGCCCGCGCCAGCCCCACCCGCTGGCGCATCCCCCCCGACAATTCCTTGGGATACGCCCCGTCATACCCGCCGAGCCCGATCAGATCGATCGCCTCCTCCGAACGCTGCTCGCGCTCCCGCCGCGCCACCCCCTGCGCCTCCAGCCCCAGCTCGACATTCTCCTGCACCGTCAGCCACGGAAACAGCGCGAAGCTCTGAAACACCATCGCCACCCCGCGCACCGGCCCCACGACGGGCCGCCCCTGCCAGGTCACATCGCCCTTGGTCGGCCGCAGCAACCCCGCGATGATCCGCAGCAGCGTCGACTTCCCCGAGCCCGACCGCCCGAGCAACCCCACGATCTCGCCCTCGCGCAAGCTCACATTCACATCGTCGAGCACGATCACATCGCTGTTGGCATCCTTCGGATAGGCCTGCTGGCAATGCCTGACCTCAAGCAGCGTCGTCGTCACCTGCTGATCCATCGAAACCTCCTACCCAAGGTTGGTGCGCCGGCTGGCATAGGCATAAAGCGGTCGCCAGATCAGCCGGTTGAACGAGAGAACGAAGGCCGACATCACCGCGACCCCGAGCACGATCCGGCTGGTATTCCCCGCAACGGTCGCAAGCGCGATATACGCGCCCAACCCCTTGGCCACCAACGTCGTCTTCCCCCAGGACGCCACCTCGGCCACGATCGAGGCATTCCAGGCCGCTCCCGTCGCGGTCAGCGCCCCGGTCACGAAATAGGGCAATATCCCCGGAATGATCAGCCGCTTCCACCAGAGAAATCCGCGCAGCCCGAAGCTCGCGGCGACCTCCTTCAAATCGCCCGGCAACGCCGAAGCCCCGGCGACCACGTTGAACAGAATATACCACTGCGTCCCCAGCACCATCAGCGGCGTCAGCCATATATTCGGCATCAGCCGGAACGCGACGATCCCGGCCACTACCACCGGAAACAGCAAATTCGCCGGAAATGCCGCCAGAAACTGCGCCACCGGCTGCACCAGCTTGGTCGCCTTCGGTCGCAGCCCGACCCACACCCCCACCGGCACCCAGATCGCACATGAAATGATCAGCGCCGCGAGCACCCGCGCGAGGGTACAGAGCGCATCGATCACGCAGGTCCACAAATCATGCCACTGCAGATGCGCCGCACAGAACGACACCACGAGCCACAGCCCATACCCCGCCGCCGCCGCCACGATCGCATAGAACACCGCATCGCCCAGCCGGGACGACACGCGACTGGTCTTCATCGAGGCGAACGTCCGCTCCGCCCGCCCCAGCCGCAACCGCCCGACCGCCGCGAGCCGCTCGCCCAGCCACGCCGCCGCATCCGCCACCAGATAGGTCCGCCGCAGCACCTTGAGCATCCACGGCTCGGAATCCGCCGCCGTCTGCACCGTCTCGAACCGGAACTTGGCCGACCAGGCGACCAATGGCCGGAACAGCAACTGATCATAAAGCAAAATCACCACCAGCATCGCCAGCACGGCATAGAAAATCGCCAGCAGATCGCTCCGCCTCAGCGCCACCGCCACGTAGGAGCCGATCCCCGGCAGGGTGAACGTCGTGTTCCCCACCGTGATCGCCTCCGAGGCCACCACGAAAAACCACCCGCCCGACATCGACAGCATGGTGTTCCACACCAGCCCCGGCATCGCGAACGGCACATCGAGCCGCCAGAAGCGCTGCCACGGCGAAAGCCCGAAACTCCGGCACGCCTCATCGAGATCCGCCGGTTCCGTGGTGAGCGACTGATAGAAGCTGAACGCCATGTTCCACGCCTGGCTGGTGAAAATCGCAAACACCGCCGCCAGTTCCGCACCCAGCTCCTGCCCCGGAAACAAATGCAGGAAAAACAGCACCGTGAACGACAGAAACCCCAGGATCGGCACCGATTGCAGAATATCCAGAATGGGAATGATAATAATCGCCGCCCGCCGGCTCTTCGCTGCCAGCGTCGCCACGGTGAACGTGAAAATCAGCGAGGCAACGAGCGCCGCGAACATCCGCAGCGTCGTCCGCACCGCATATCCCGGCAGATACGCCGGATCGAGATGGATCGCGGTCGCCTGCACGCTGCTCAGCGGCGCCAGCGTTCCCTGTCCCACATGCACCACGCCGATCAGCACGGCGAACACCAGCACGATCGCGGCGATATCCCAGCCATTGGGCAGCCGGCGTCCATGCACAAGGGCGGGCGGGGCGATTCTGGTCATGAGCAGATCCGCTTGAAAGAATTGACGATGTCGATCTGATGCCCGGCCCTCAGAACCCGACGGCCCGCCTTAACCCGCAACGCCCCCCCTTGTCACCCATTGTTTGGTTTCACGTCAGTGACAGCGGCATGGTTCTATTCCCCCCGGATGTAGGCTATGGAACAAAACCGGCCGACTCGGACGTCCGGCACAATGACTGGAAGGATCGCATGAAGCTCAAGGCGGATCGCGCCACGCTCCTCAAGGCGCTGGCCCATGTTCAGAACGTGGTGGAAAAACGCAACACCATCCCCATCCTCGCCAATGTGCTGCTTTCCGTGAAGGACGGCCGCCTGACCATCGCCGCGACCGACCTCGAAATCGCCCTGATCGAAGACGTCCCCGTGGACTCGGCACAGGACGGCGCCGTCACCGCCCCCGCCGCCACCCTCTACGAAATCGTCCGCCGCCAGCCCGAACACGCCACCATCGAGCTCGACCATCAGGGCGGCGACGCCCCGCTGGCCCTGCGCGCGGGCCGCTACGCCACCAAACTCGTGGTCCTGCCGACCGATGAGTTCCCCAAACTCGACGCCGGCAAGCTCAGCCACAAATTCGCCGTCCCCGCCCAGGCCCTGCGCGGCCTGATCGACCGCACCCGCTTCGCGATCTCGACCGAGGAAACCCGCTACTACCTCAACGGCATCTACCTCCACGCCGCGATCTCCGATGGCACGGACGTGCTGCGCGCCGTCGCAACCGATGGCCACCGCCTCGCCCGGGTCGAGGAAGCCCTGCCCGAAGGCGCCGCAGGCATGCCCGGCGTCATCATCCCGCGCAAAACCGTCAATGAAATCCGCAAACTCCTCGAAGACGTCTCTGGCGATATCGCCATCGCCCTCTCCGAAACCCGGATCCAGTTCACGCTCGATACCATGCGCATGACCAGCAAACTGATCGACGGCACCTACCCCGACTACAGCAAGGTCATCCCGGTCGGAAACGACAAAATCCTCCGCGTCGACACCCACGAATTCTCCAACGCGGTCGCCCGCGTCTCCGCCATCACCGCCGAACGCCACAAACCGATCAAACTCTCCGTCGCCCGCGACCTCCTCGTCCTCTCCGCCACCAGCCCCGATCAGGGCACCGCCTCGGAAGAACTCGACGGCGACCAGGTCGATTACACCTCCACCCCGCTCGAAATCGGCTTTCAGGCCCGCTACCTCAACGACGTCACCGAACAGATCAAAGGCCACGTCGAATTCTGCTTCGCCGACGGCGGTGCCCCCACCCTGGTCCGCGCCGCCGGAGACGCCAGCGCCGTCTTCGTCCTGATGCCGATGCGGGTTTGAACCCCGCGTCGATCTGGATATTCCGCTGGAAAGGTTAAGAAAGTGCTTCTTTTTTGAAAAAAAGAAGCAAAAAACTTTTGTTAAATCAAGGTTCGGGCGCGGCCAAGGTCACGGACGCAGCGGACTGACGTTTTTCTGCGAAATAAGAAGCGCTTCCCATCCTTCCCCTCCATGACCCGGCTTACCACCCTCCGCCTGACCGATTTCCGCTCCTACGCCGCGCTCGATCTCCGGATCGAGGCCCGCATCGTCGCCCTGCAAGGCCCCAACGGTTCGGGCAAAACCAACCTGCTCGAAGCGATCTCCCTGCTCGCCCCCGGCCGTGGCCTGCGCGGCGCGAAATTTGCCGAACTCGCCCGCCGCGCCCCCGCAGCTTCCGGCGGCTGGGCCGTCGCCGCCACCCTCGCCGCCACCCTCGCCGACGAAACCCGCCGGTTCACCCTCGGCACCGGCATCGAAACGTCAGGTGCCGACCGCCGCAAAATCCTGCTCGACGGCGATCCGGTCACCGCCGCCATCGCCGCCGCGAATTTCGCCTGCGTCTGGCTCACCCCGCAGATGGACCGCCTGTTCACCGAAGGTGCCTCCGCCCGCCGCCGCTTCCTCGACCGGCTGACCCTCGCCCTCGCCCCCGGCCACGCCAGCGAGGTTGCCGCCTTCGAGGCCGCCGCCGCCAACCGCAACCGCCAGATCGAACAGCACACCGCCGATCCCGCATGGCTCGCGGTCATCGAGGATTCCATGGCCCGCCACGCCGCCGCCATCACCGCCGCCCGGCTCGACCTCATCGCCCGCCTGAACAAAACCCTCGCTCTGGGCAGTTTCGCCCCATTTCCCGCCGCGCAAATGACTCTGGACTGCCCGATCGCCACCCGCCTCGCCACCGAACCCGCCCTCGCGGTCGAAGACTGGCTCCGCCGCCTCTACGCCACCAACCGCATCGAACCCTCGGCCCCGGTCTCACCCCAACGCGCCGACCTCATCCTGACCGACGCCACCGGCCTCGCCGCCGCCCTCGCCTCGACCGGCCAGCAACGTGCCATGCTGGTCGCAACCATTCTGGCCCACGCCACTCTGGTCACAACCTTGCGCGGCACCGCCCCGGTCCTCCTGCTCGACGAACCCTTCGTCCATCTCGACGCCACCCACCGCATGGCCCTCGGCACCGCCCTGACCCGGCTCGACGCCCAGATCATCTGCACCGCCACCGACCGCGACCAGCTCACCCCCCTCGGCTCCGACGCAACCATCCTCAACGTCACCCACGGCGCCATCCACTGACCTCGGGTTGCCTCGGATTTCCTCGGGGGACTCGGCCTCAGCTTTTGCCGGACGAAAACACCTTCGCGTGACCCACGATCCGATCAGGCGCCAGACCGAAACCGGTCAATCCCCGATCGTCACCATCACCGGCACATGATCCGAAGGCTGCGTCCGGTCCCGCTCCGCCTTCGCAATGACCACGCTCTCCAACCGCTCCGCCATCCGGGGCGAGAGCAGGGCATGGTCAATCCGCAAGCCCCGGTCCCGCTGCCACGCCCCCGCCTGATAATCCCAGAACGTGTACAGCGTCTCCGCCGGGTGCAGCGCCCGCACCGCATCGGTCAAGCCGAGCCACATCAACGCCCGAAACGCCGCCCGGCTCTCCGGCCGCACCAGCGCATCGTCGGCCCCCAACGCACCTTTGGCATAATCCGCATCGGTCGGGCACACATTGTAATCCCCCGCCAGCACGAAATCCCGGTCCGTCGCCATCAGCGCCGCCGCATGAACCCGTAGCCGCGCCATCCAGTCCAGCTTGGCCTGAAACCCGTCCGCCCCGCCCGAATTGCCGTTCGGCAGATACAGATTGCCGATGATCACATCCCGCAACCCGACCTCGATATACCGCGCCGCCGCACCCTCGGCCTCGCCCGGCAAGCCGCGCGCCCGCACCTCGACCGCCTCGCGCGAAAGAACCGCCACGCCATTATACGATTTCTGCCCGAACACCTCGGCGCGATACCCCGCCGCGGCAAACGCGTCCCCCGGAAACTGATGCGCCTCGCACTTGATCTCCTGCAGCAACAGCACATCCGGCTGCACGCGCTCCAGAAAATCCGCAACGAGTGCGGCGCGAATCCGTACGGAATTCACGTTCCAGGTCGCAATCCTCATCGTGTCAGCGTCTCACTCGACGGAAAACGAGGTGCCGCACCCGCAGGATGTTTTCGCATTCGGATTACCCACTGCGAAATACGCCCCCATCAGCGTATCCTTGTAATCGAGCTCCGCCCCATCGAGCAGATCGAGACTGGCAGGATCGACCACCACCTTCGCCCCATCCCGCTCGACGACATAATCCTCGTCCTCGATCGCTCCGGTCAGATCGAACTTGTACTGAAACCCGTTGCACCCGCCGGCCAGCACCTCGACCCGCAATGCCTTGGCATCATCCTCGCCCGCCACGATCGCGGCGATCCGCTCTGCCGCGCTGGCGCTGATCCTGAATCGGTCCATGGTTTCGCTCATGGTCCATATATAGGCCCATCGAGCCGGTTGGGCCAGCAGTAAGGTGGGGCAGGGGAGGGAGGGCTTCTTGTTTGGAAACAAGAAGCAGAAAACTTTCATTCGCCTCAACCTCGGGCAGTTCCGGTGCATCTTGGACACCGGCCCGCACTCCTGTAAGCCACCCCAATGCTCGCGCCCTACGCCTCCCACGCCGCTGCCTCGCGCGGCCGCCAGTTCCCCGAACCGGACAGCGCCACCCGCAGCGCCTTCCAGCGCGACCGCGATCGCGTGCTCCACTCCAACGCCTTTCGCAAACTCCAGTACAAAACCCAGGTCTTCGTCATTCACGAGGGCGATTTCTATCGCACCCGCCTGACCCACAGCCTCGAAGTCGCCCAGATCGCCCGCAGCATCGCACGCGGCCTCGCCCTCGATGAAGACCTCACCGAAACCCTCGCCCTCGCGCACGATCTCGGCCATCCCCCCTTCGGTCATGCCGGCGAGGCCGGGCTGAACACCGCGCTCGCCGCCCATGGCGGGTTCGACCACAACGCCCAGAGCCTGCGCAGCCTCACGATGCTCGAACGCCGCTACCCGGGCTTCGATGGCCTCAACCTCACCTGGGAATCCCTCGAAGGCATCGCCAAACATAACGGCCCGCTGCCCGCGCCACCCGCCTACATCGCCGCGTTCGACGCCGGCTACCCGCTCGACCTCACCCGGCAAGCCGCCGCCGAAGCCCAGGTCGCCGCCCTGTCCGACGACATCGCCTACCACGCCCACGACATCGACGATGGATTGCGCGCCGGGCTCTTTACCATCGATGACCTGTCCGATCTCCCGGTGGTCGGCACGGTCCTCGCCGAAGCCCGCGCCCTCACGCCCGATCCCCGCCGCATCCGCGCCCACATGGTCCGCCAGATGATCGGCGTCTTCGTCACCGGCGCCCTCGCCGAAAGCCGCACCCGGCTTGCCGCGCTGAAACCGGCATCGCCCGACGCGATCCGCGCCGCCGCCCACCCCGTCATCGGCTTCGCGTCGGACCTCGCGGAGGCCAACCGCGCCATCCGCACCTTCCTCTACGCCCGGATGTACCGCCACTGGCGCGTCAACCGCATGACCCACAAGGTCGAAGCCGTGGTCCGCGACATGGCCACCCTGTTCCTCGCCCGCCCCGATCTCCTGCGCGATGATTGGCGCGACCGGGCGGGACACCCCCACACCGACCAGACCGCCGAAGCCGTCCGCGACTACATTGCCGGCATGACCGACCGTTTCGCCCTCGACGAACACCGCCGTCTGACCGACCCCACCGCCGCCGCCTGAAGGTTCACATGTCCGCAAACCTGTTCACCGACCTCCGCACCACCGTGCTCGGCACGATCGCATCGCTCTACCCCACACTCGGAACCGAGCATCTCGCCCGCATCGAAATCACCCCCACCCGCGAGGCCGCCCACGGCGACGTCGCGACCAATGCCGCCCTGATCGCGGCCAAACCCCTCGGTCAGAAACCGCGCGACATCGCCGATGCCCTCGCCGCCGCCCTGCGCGACAATCCCAGCGTCACCAAAGCCGAACCCGCCGGCCCCGGCTTCGTCAACCTCACTCTCGCACCCGCCCTCTGGCAGTCCCAGCTCCCCGTCATCCTGCAAACCGGCGAAGCCTTCGGCGCGAGCACGCTGGGGCAGGGGGCCAGGGTCAACGTCGAATACGTCTCGGCCAACCCCACGGGCCCGCTCACCGTCGGCCATTGTCGCGGTGCCGTGGTGGGCGATGCACTGGCCAGCCTGCTCGCCAAGGCCGGCTACGCCGTCACCCGCGAATATTACCTGAACGATGCCGGTGCCCAGGTCATCGCCCTCGCCTGGTCGGTTTACTGGCGCTACCTTCAGACCCTCGGCACGCCAATGACCGAAGCCGAATTCGCCGCCGCCACCCCCACCGGCCTGCAATATCCCGGCGACTATCTGCTGCCGGTCGGGGCCCAACTCGCCGAACGCCACGGCCCCGCTCTCGCGACGCCCGATCTCACCATCGCCGACCCCGCCCTCTGGCTCGATACCGTGCGCGATTTCGCGGTCGCCGCCATGATGGATCTGGTCCGCGCCGACCTCGCCGCCCTTCACGTCCACCACGATGTCTTCACCAGCGAAGCCGCCCTGATCGCCGGCGGCGGCGTCATCCGCGCCGAAGCCGCCCTGCGCGCGCGCGGCCTTCTCTACGAGGGCATTCTCGAACCCCCCAAAGGCAAAACCCCGGAGGATTGGGAACCCCGCGAACAAACCCTGTTCCGCGCCACCGATTTCGGCGACGACGTCGATCGCCCGGTCCGCAAATCCGACGGCTCGAACACCTATTTCTTCAACGATATCGCGAACCACGCCGACAAGATGGCGCGCGGCTTCGACCAGATGATCGATGTCTGGGGCGCCGATCACGGCGGCTACGTCAAACGCATGCAATCCGCCGTCCGCGCCCTCGCCGCCAACGCCGAGGCCCGGCTCGACATCGTGCTCTGCCAGATCGTCCGCGTCCTCAAGGATGGCGTGCCGATGCGCATGTCCAAGCGCGCCGGCACCTATATCGAACTCGCCGACCTGATCGATGCCGTCGGCCCCGATGTCGTCCGCTTCATCATGCTGATGCGCAAATCCGACGCGCAGATGGAATTCGACCTCGATGCCGCGGTCGCCCAGACCCGCGAAAACCCGGTCTTCTACGTCCAGTACGCCCACGCCCGCTGCCGCTCCGTCCTCCGCGCCGCCGCCGGCATGCCCGAACTCGGCGACATTTCGGATGCCTCCCTCGCCACCACCAGCCTCGTCTCGCTCACCGCCCCCGAGGAACTCGCCCTCATCCGCCGCCTCGCCTCGTGGCCGCGCCTGATCGAATCCGCCGCCCTCGCGCGCGAGCCGCACCGAATCGGATTCTTCCTGTATGATCTCGCGGGCGACTTCCACGCTCTCTGGAACGCCGGCCGAACCGAGACCACCCTGCGCTTCATCCAGACCGAAGCGCCCGAACCCACCCGCGCCCGCCTCGCCCTGGTCGCGGCCACGGCAGTGGTGATCCGCTCCGGCCTCGCGGTCATGGGGGTCGCCCCGGCCGAGGAGATGCGCTGAAAAGGACCGCGTGATGCAAGACCCGGATATCGACATTCCCCCCTACGCCTCGCCCCGCCTGCGCGCACGCGGTGTCGACCCCGAAACCAAACGCATGGCGATCATCGCCGGCGGCCTCGGCGTCGGCATCATCGCGCTCGCCCTGATCTGGAGCGGCATCCACACCAGCCTCGGCCCGCCGCCGGTCATCAAACCTCCGGCCGGCCCGATGCGCACCGTGCCGAAAAACCCCGGCGGCCTTCAGGTTCCCGGTGCCCATGAACAGATCATGTCCGGCGAAGTCGCCTCCGGCCCGCCGCAACTCGCCCCGGCATCGCCCCAGCCCGATTTCTCGAAACTCGACCAGGAAGAAGCCGCCGCCCTGCCCAAACCCCCACCTCCAACCCCGGCCACAACCCCGTCTCCCGTCGCAACCTCCACCGCCCCGGCATTGCCGCTGCCCCCGCCACCCCCACCCCAATTCGCGGCGGCAACGATCCCCACGCCCATCCCCACGCCCACCCCCGCGCCCATCCCGACCCCGCCACCCCCGTCCACCACCGCCCCCGCTCAAACCACCGGTTCCGGCGCCTACGCTGTCCAGCTCGCCGCCCTGACCTCGATGGCGAAAGCCGATCAGGCCTGGCAGGTCCTGGTCGCCCGGGTCCCCGACATTCTGGGCAACCAGAAGCCCGTGGTCGTCCCCGGCCTCGTCCACGGCAACACCTTCTACCGCCTCCGCCTCGAAGGCTTCCCCACCGCCAAAGCCGCTGGCACCTTCTGCGCCCGGCTGAAATCGCGCGGCGTCACCTGCTACCTTCCGAAATGATGAAAGCCGCCATCCTCGGCATCGCCGGACCCAGCCTCACCGCCGCCGAACGCGCCCTGCTGGCCGAACTCCCCCCCACCGGCATCATCCTGTTCGGCCGCAACATCGTCTCCCCACCCCAACTCGCCGCCCTGATCGACGATCTCCGCTCCGCCCTGCCACCGCAGGCCGTGCTGATGATCGATCAGGAAGGCGGCCGCGTTGCCCGCATGCGCGCCCCGCACTGGCCCGAACTCCCGCCCGCCGCCACTCTCGGCACCCTCTACGCCACCGACCCCGAAGCCGCCCGCAACGCCGCCCGCGCCCACGGTGCCGCCCTCGGCGCGATGGCCCGCGAAGCCGGGTTCGACATCGTCACCGCCCCGGTGCTCGACGTGCCGAGCGAGGGAGCCAGCGCCGTCATCGGCGACCGCGCGATCAGCGCCAACCCCGTCGCGGTCGGTGTCCTCGGGGCCGACATCGCCTGGGGCCTGCTGTTCCAGGGCATCCAGCCGGTCATGAAACACCTCCCCGGCCACGGCCGCGCGACGCTCGACAGTCACCACGCCCTCCCGCACGTCGATGCCGCCAATCTCGACGCCGATTTCGCCCCGTTCGCCGCTAACCGCGCGCTGCCATGGGGCATGACCGCCCATATCGTCTACGATCACCTCGACCCGGCCAACCCCGCCACCTTCTCCCCCACCATCATCGAAACCATCATCCGCACCCGCATCGGTTTTCGCGGCATCCTGGTCAGCGACGATCTCGCGATGAACGCGCTCACCGGCCCTGCCGCGTCCCGCGCGGTTCGCGCCCTCGCCGCCGGGTGCGACATCGCGCTGTTCTGCCCCGGCGACCTCGCGGACAACCGCGCCGTGCTCGAAGCCATCCCCGATCTCGCCCCCGGCCTGATCCCCCGGCTGAAAGCCCCCTCCCTGCCATGAACAACGACCTCATCCGCACCATCGTCATCGGCGTCTCCGCCTCGATCCTCGCGATCGTGCTCCACGAACTCGCCCACGGTTTCACCGCTCTCGCAATGGGCGACCACACCGCCCAGCGCGCCGGACGCCTCTCGCTCAATCCGCTCTGCCATGTCGATCGCGTCGGCACCATCCTCCTCCCCGCCGTGCTGATCGCCTTTCAGCTCCTCACCATCGGGCGGATCGCCTACATGTTCGGCTGGGCGAAACCGGTCCCGATCGACCCGTCCGGTTTCCGCAACCCGAGGCGCGGCATGGCGATCGTCGCCGCCGCCGGCCCGGCCTCGAACTTCATCCTCGCTTTGCTCTCCGCCTTCGCCCTCGCCGCGATCGGCACGAGCGGCTTCGTCGCCGATTTCCTGCTCTATTTCCTGCTGTTCAACGTTCTGCTCGGCCTGTTCAACCTCGTCCCCCTGCCGCCCTTCGATGGCGGGCGGATCATGGTCGGACTCCTGCCCCTCGCCGCCGCCCGCGCCCTCGCGCAGGTCGAACGTCTCGGCATCCTGGTCATCCTGTTCCTGATCTTCATCCTCCCCGCCGCCCTCGGCCAGTTCGGCATCCATTTCGACCCGGTCTCCGACGTGCTCGACAACTGGGTTCCCCGCGTCGCCACCGCCTTTCTCCACGTTGCGGGCGTCCATGCCGGTTACTGAACCCGCCCCCGTCACCGAGTCCTTCATCGTCCGGTTCGAAGGTTTCGAAGGCCCGCTCGATCTCTTGCTCGACCTCGCCCGCACCCAGAAGCTCGACCTCGCGACCATCTCGATCCTGTCTCTGGTCGACCAATACCTCGCCATCATCGAAGGCGCGCGCAAAATCCGCCTCGAACTCGCCGCCGACTGGCTGGTGATGGCCGCCTGGCTCGCCTGGCTGAAATCCCGCCTCCTCCTGCCCGACCCCGAAACCATCGAGGAAGCCGAACTCAGCGCCGATCTCCTGGCCGACCGTCTCCGCGCCCTCGAAGCCATCCGCGCCGCCGCCGCCTGGCTCAACCAGCGCCCCCAGCTCGGCCTCGACGTCTTCCCCCGCGGTACCCCGGAAGACTTCACCGAAATCGACCGCTCGCGCCTGAAACTCGACGTCCCGGCTCTGCTCGCGGGCTACCTCGCCGCCCGCCGCCGCTCCGGCGCGAAACGCCGTTACCGGCCCAAACCGGTCACCTACTGGACCGTGCAACAGGCGCTCGAACGCCTCACCCGCCTGATCGGCTCCACCCCCGACTGGTCGGACCTCGCGAGCTTCCTCCCGGACTCCCCGGACTCCCCGCTCGCCCACCGCGCCGCGCTGTCCAGCACCCTGATCGCGAGCCTCGAACTCGCCCGCAACGGCGTCCTCACCTTGCGCCAGGAACAGGATTTCGCCCCGATCCTGCTCCGCGCTACCGAAGCCGCCCCAATATCCCCGCACCCGACACCCACCCCCGCATCATGACCACGCGCCCCCACGCCGAGCGCCTGCTCGAAGCCGTCATCTTCGCCAGCCGCGACCCCGTTCCGCTCCGCACCCTCGCCACCCTCCTGCCCGACACCGCCGATCTCGACGAAACCCTCGCCGCGATCCGCGCCCACCATGCCGGCGGCGGCTTCGAGCTGGTCGAAGCCGGGCAGGGCGTGATGTTCCGCACCGCCCCCGACCTCGCGCCCGACCTCAAGCGCGTCGTCGAAATCCCCCGCCGCCTGCCCCGCGCCGCCATGGAAACCCTGGCGATCATCGCCTACCACCAGCCGGTCACCCGTGCCGAAATCGAAGACCTGCGCGGCGTCAGCCTGTCGCAGACCACGCTCGATGCCCTGCTCGAAGCCGATCTGGTCACCCCCGCCGGCCACAAGGAAGCCCCCGGCCGCCCCGCGCTCTGGGCCACCACCGCGCATTTCCTCACCCAGTTCGGCCTGAAATCCCTGCGCGACCTGCCAAAACGAACCGATCTCCTGGTCGAACCCGCCGCTCCGGTCAGCGAACCCGCGCCCACCCCGGAACCCCCCGCACTTTGACCTGCGCCCGACCTCTGCTAGCACACGCTCCGGTCAAGCAAGGCCGGTCAACGTAGGTCAAGATGCTCGGTTTTTCCTGGACAGAAATTTTAGTCATCATGATGGTGGCGCTGGTGGTCATCGGCCCGAAAGACCTCCCGGTCGCCATCCGCACCGCCAGCGCCGCGATCCGCAAGATGCGCGGCCTCGCGAGCGATTTCCAGGGCCACGTCCAGGACCTGATGCGCGAGGCCGATCTCGCCGATATCGGCAATGATTTACGCAGCATCCGCAATTTCGACCTCGGCAGCCTCGCCGAACGCCATATCGACCCGCAAGGCGATTTCCGCCACGCCTTCGATCCCGCGAGCGGCGATCCGCACGACATGGACAACACCATGATCGAAGCCGACGAGATCGAACCGGAACCCGAACCCGTCATCGATGCCCCCGCCTTCATCCCGCCCAACGAAATCCGCCACCGCGCCGTGCCCGCCTTCATTCCCCCCGGCACGCGTCTCTGGTAAACCGGAGCCATGGATATCGACCCGACCGCAACCGACGCGCCGCACGATCCGATCCACGACAAGGAAATGCCCCTGCTCGACCATCTGGCCGAGTTGCGCAAACGCCTGCTCTGGTCGGCGCTCGCCTTCCTCATCGCGTTCCTGGTCTCCTACTACTACGCCAAGCACGTCTATTATTTTCTCGCCCAGCCGCTTGTCCACATCATGGAGGAGCGCGGCCAGAAGCCCGAACTGATCTACACCGCCCTCTACGAGGCCTTCTTCACCTATGTGAAGGTCGCGGTGTTCTCCGCCGCTTTCGTCTCCTTCCCGGTGATCGCCTCGCAGATATGGCTGTTCATCGCCCCCGGCCTCTACCGTTCGGAAAAACGCGCGCTGCTGCCCTTCCTGATTGCAACGCCGATCCTGTTCTTCGGCGGCGGCGCTCTGGCATATTATTTCATATTTCCAAACGCGTGGCGGTTTTTCCTGAGTTTTCAGACAAGCCCGGCCAACCACCATTTCCAGATCGACGTGATGCCCCGCGTCTCCGATTACCTCAATCTGGTGATGAAGCTGATCTTCGCTTTCGGCCTCTGCTTCGAACTCCCGGTCCTGCTCACCCTGCTCGGCAAGGTCGGCATCATCACCGCCGCCGGGCTGCGCAAATACCGCCGCTACGCCTATGTCGGCTGCTTCATCGTCGCCGCCATCCTGACCCCGCCCGACGTCTTCACCATGACCGGCCTCGCCATCCCGCTGATCGCCCTGTTCGAAATCTCGATCTTCGCGGTGAAATTGGTGCAGCCGAAGAGCGTGGTGGTCGATGAGTAGCAAGCAAGCGCTTCTTTTTGAAAAAAGAAGCAAAAACCTTCGCTCCGCTGCGCGACCCTTCCTTTACGAATAAGAGTTTTTTGGTTCTTTTTTGCAAAAAAGAACCGCTTTCCTTCCTTCCCTGATCCCGGACCATCGCCCTTATGCATGACCTCAAATCGATCCGCGACAACCCCGACGCTTTTCAGGCGGCTTTGGCCCGGCGACATATCGCGAACCTCAGTGAACTGATTCAAAACATTCTGGATGCCGACGCTGCATTCAGAAGTCAAACCCAAGAGTATCAAGCGCTTGAAGCTAAACGTAATGCGAATGCCAAAGAAATAGGGGCAGCCAAGCGATCCGGAGCGGATACCACCTTGCTGCAAAAAGAGGCGGTCGAAATAAAAGCGGCTTTTGATTCGGTGGGCTTTGATTGCCTTACATCGCAAGAGACCCTTCATGACCTCGTTCATGAAATCCCCAACATCCTCGATCCCGAAGTCCCCGATGGCGCCGATGAATCCGCCAACGTCGAACAATCCCGCATCGGCACCATCCGCAACTACGATTCCCCGCCCCAACAGCATTTCGAACTCGGCGAATCCCTCGGCCTGATGGATTTCGCCACTGCGGGCAAAATCGCCGGCAGCCGTTTCACCCTCCTCAGGGGCGACCTCGCCCGGCTCGAACGCGCCCTCGGTCAGTTCATGATCGACCTGCACATCACCGAGCATGGCTACACGGAGGTCTCGCCACCGCTGCTGGTCAACGAGGCCACCATGTTCGGCACCGGCCAGTTGCCGAAATTCGAGGAGGACCTCTTCAAGACCACCGATGGCCGCTACCTGATCCCCACCGCCGAAGTCCCCCTCACCAACATCGTCGCCGGTGAAATCCTCGATCTCGCCAAACTCCCGCTCCGTTTCACCGCACTCACCCCCTCCTTCCGCTCCGAAGCCGGCTCGGCAGGCCGCGACACGCGTGGCATGTTGCGCCAGCATCAGTTCTGGAAGGTGGAAATGGTCTCGATCACCACCCCCGAATCCAGCGCGGACGAGCACGAACGCATGACACGCTGTGCGGAGACCGTGCTGGAACGCCTCGATCTGCCCTATCGCCGCATGTTGCTCTGCGCCGGCGACACTGGTTTCGCCGCCGCCAAAACCTACGACCTCGAAGTCTGGCTGCCGGGGCAGGGGGCCTATCGCGAAATTTCCTCCTGCTCGAACTGCCGCGCCTTTCAGGCCCGCCGCATGAACGCCCGCTACCGCCCGGCGCAATCCGGCCCGAAACCGGCCAGACCCGATTTCGTCCACACGCTGAACGGCTCCGGCGTCGCGGTCGGCCGCGCCCTGATCGCGGTGATGGAGACCTATCAGAATCCGGATGGCAGCATTACGATTCCGGAAATTCTCCGCCCTTACATGGGCGGGCGCAGCCTCATCGGGCGGTCCTGAAACCAGCCCATCGCCGCCTTTGCACCAGATCATCCGCGGATTCGGTCGATTGTCCGGCGCCTCGGCAAGGCGTGGCTTTGCCTCAACATTGCCGATCTCTTATATACTTCGCCTAATTAAAATGTATTGACATCCCCGTGTCCCGACTACATATTCGCTCCAACGAATGTTTTTCGCTGCCCAGGAGTCAGCACCCATGAACACCCAACGGAACACCCAGCCGAACAACCACCCCGAGGTCCTGTCGTTCTACGACAAGGCCACCAACACGATCAGCTACATCGTGATCGATCCCGCGACGAAACATGCCGCGATCGTCGATTCGGTGCTCGATTACGACCCCAAGGCCGGCCGCGTCTCGACCGCCTCCGCCGATGAAATGATCGCCGCCGTGAAGGCGCATGATCTGACCATCGACTGGATCGTCGAAACCCACGTCCACGCCGATCATTTCTCCGCCGCCCAGTATCTCCAGCAGCATATCGGCAGCGGCGTCATCGGCATCGGCGGCCAGATCGCCCCGGTCCAGAGCAACTTCGCCGACATGTTCGACATGGGCATCGACTTCAAGACCGATGGCAGCCAGTTCGACCATTTGTTTCAGGACGGCGAGAGCTTCAAGGTCGGCACCATCGAGGCCAAGGCCATATACACGCCCGGCCACACCCCGGCCTGCATGTCCTACCTGATCGGCGATGCGGTCTTCGTGGGCGACACCCTGTTCATGCCCGATTACGGCACCGCGCGCTGCGACTTCCCGGGCGGGGACGCCCATGCGCTCTACGCCTCGGTCCAGCGCCTGTTCACCCTGCCGCCGGAAACCCGCATGTTCACCGCGCACGACTACCAGCCCGGTGGCCGCGAACCGGCATGGGAAACCACGGTCGGCGAGCAGAAGGCCAAAAACGTCCAGATCCGCGAAGGCATCTCCGAGGATGAATTCGTCGCGATGCGCCAGAAGCGCGATGCGACCCTCGCGGCTCCCGTGCTGATCCTGCCCTCGTTGCAGGTCAACATCCGCGGCGGCGACCTGCCCGATCCTTCGGGCAATGGTCGGCGCTATCTGAAAATCCCTTTGAACGCGATGTGATAAAATGCTCCTTCCCGCACCCTTCCCAACCGCCTTCACGCCCGGTCTCGATCTCGCCGGCGGCCTGCTGATCGGCACCTCCGCCGTCGTGCTCTGGCTCGGCATCGGTCGCATCGCCGGCATCAGCGGCGTCATCGGTGGCTTGGTCCAGCGCGCCGAGCGCGACTGGCGTCTCGCCTTCATCTCCGGCCTGCTGCTCTCCGGCATCCTCGCCCGCGCACTCGGCGTCGCGCCGGACATCCACCTTCAGGGCTCCGATGCCCTGCTGGTCGGTGCCGGCCTGCTGGTCGGTGTCGGCACCGCCCTCGGCGGCGGCTGCACCTCCGGCCACGGCATCTGCGGCCTGTCCCGCGCCTCGCCCCGTTCGATCACCGCGACCATGACCTTCATGGCCGTCGCCGTCCTGGTCGTCTTCCTCACCCGTTCATATGGTGGCTTCTAATGCGTCGTACCCTTGTCGCTTTCTCATCCGGCCTGCTGTTCGGCGCCGGTCTGCTGCTCTCCCGCATGGCCGACCCCGCCAAGGTCCTGAACTTCCTCGACTTCACCGTTCACTGGGACCCCAGCCTCGCCTTCGTCATGGTCGGCGGTATCGCGGTCGCGGCGGTCGGCTTCTTCATCGCCCGGCGCATGGCCCATCCTTTGTTCGGCACCAGCTTCCCGAGCCTGCCCTTCGGTGGCGTCACGGCGAAACTGCTGGCGGGCGCGGCCCTGTTCGGTACCGGCTGGGGCTTGCTCGGCCTCTGCCCCGGCCCAGCCATCGTCGCCCTGCCACTCGACCCGACACGGGTGATCGTCTTCATCATCCCGATGCTTGCAGGAATGTGGGGCGTGCGTACCCTCGCGGCCCGGGCCGAAGCCGGCAAGCGTCAACCGTTGCCGGTCGGAACTCCCGCCGTCGCGGTGCAGAACAACCGGTAAACCAACCCGACGGTCTCACGCGCGGCATTGCTGCCCAACGCGTAGTAGATCGTCCGGGAATCCCGTCGGGTGGTCACCAGACCATCCTGACGGAGCCGGGCCAGTTGCTGCGAAAGATGCGCCTGGCGAATCCCCAGTTCCCGCTCCAACTGCCCCACCGACGCCTCGCCATGGGTCAGATGACACAACACCATCAGCCGATGCGGATTGGCGATGCAGCGTAAAAACTGCGTCGCCATAATGGCATTTGCGGTCATGGCATCGAGTTCGATCCCCTCATCCATGCCATCGCCATCCAGTGCCGCCCGTCCGATATCGTCGTCGTCGATCTCCTCACGCAACTGGCTCATGTCCACTCCACATCGCAAAATGTAAATATGTATGAACGCATCGGCTGGAGTTTGGCAAGCCTTGCTGCCGCAAACGTCAGGCGCCGATCAGCCCCAGTTCCGGACTCGATGCCTCGGCATGGAGTTTGCGCGGAATCCGCCCCGCCGCGCGGGCATCGAACCCCGCGACAACCCCCTCGCGCATCGCCCGCGCCATCCGTACCGGATCATGCGCCCGCGCGATCGCGGTATTGAGCAAAACTGCATCGCACCCCAACTCCATCGCCTGCGCCGCATCGGACGCGGTGCCGATCCCGGCATCCAGCACCACCGGCACCGCGCTCTGCGCACAGATCCGCTCGATATTATAGGGATTGGCGATGCCGAGTCCGGAACCGATCGGCGAGCCCAGCGGCATCACCGCCGCCGCCCCGAGATCGGCCAGTTTCCGGCATAAAATCGGATCATCGGTGCAATACGGCAGCACGGTGAACCCGGCCTTCACCAGCGCAGCGGTCCCCTCCAACAGAAACTCCGCATCCGGATACAAGGTCTCCCGGTCCCCGATGATCTCAAGCTTGACCCAATCCGTCCCCAGCGCCTCGCGCGCCAGTTCGGCGGTCAGCACCGCATCGCGCACCGTCGCGCAACCCGCCGTATTCGGCAGCAGCCGATACCGCCCGCCCAACTCATCGAGCAACGACCCGCCATAAGCATCGAGGCTGATCCGCCGGATCGCGACCGTCACCAGCGAGGGTGAAGCCGCCTCCAGCGCATCCAGCAGCACCTGCCGGTTCGGATACCCCGCCGTGCCCATGAAAAGCCGCGACTCCAGCGCAACCCCGCCAATCGAAAAGCTCATCTCAACCTCCGCCCACCGCGCGCACGATCTCGATCTCATCGCCCGCGCGCAACGCGGTCTCCGCCCAGGCCGAGCGCGGCACCACCCGCTCGTTCAACGCCACCGCCAACCCCTTGGCCTGATCGAGTCCCTTCGCCGCCAGCAACGCCGCGACATTCGGCGCCAAAGCCTCCATCGCCCCGTTCACCCGGATCGCGCCGCCGCTCATGCCGCACTCCTCAACCGCTCGAACCGCCCCGCACTGAACGCCGCCAGCCGGGGATCGGGCGTTCCATCCAGAATCGTCGCCGCCATCGCCGCCGCCGTCACCGGCGTCAGCAGAATCCCGTTGCGATGATGCCCGCAACACAACATCAGGCCGGGCAGGGCGGTTGGCCCCAGAATCGGCGCATCATCGCGCGACCCCGGCCGAAACCCCACCCAGGTCTCGATCACCGGCAGATCCTCGATCCCCGGCACCGCCCGCCATGCGCCATCGAGCAGCGCATACAGCCCGCCCGCCGTCATCCGCGCATCGAACCCGCGTTCCTCCACCGTCGCGCCCACGATCAACCGCCCATCCGCGCGCGGCACCAGATACGCCTTGGGCGCCCAGATCACATGCCGCACCAGAGGTGCCGCCGCATCCATCTGCACCGCCAGCATCTGCCCCTTCACCGGGCGCACCGGCGGCCGCGCCACCGGCAGATCGATCCCGCCCGACCACGCCCCGGCCGCCACGACCACGACATCCGCCTCATGAACGGCCTCGCCCACCACCACGCCCGCGACCCGGCCCGGTCCCGTCTCGACCCGCGAAACCGGCGATCCCTCATGCAAAATCCCGCCCGCGCGCCGAAACGCAACGACCAGTGCCGCCACCAGCGCCCGGTTATCGACCTGAATATCATCCGGCGAAAACACCGCCCCGGCCAGTTGCGGCGCCAGATACGGCTCGCGCTCCCGCGCCTCGCCCGGCGTCAGCCATTCCAGCATAATCCCCTGACTCCGCTGAAACGCCATATCGTGCCGCAGCTTCGCCGCATCGTCCCGATTGAGCGCCACCAGCAGCGTGCCCTCGCGCCGCAACCCGACCTCGCACCCCGAAGCCGCCTCGACCTCGGCGGCGAACGCGGGCCACAGCGCCAGCGACTCCCGGCTGAGCACGCCCAGCGCCGCCTCACCCGGCTCCGCCTCGCACCCCGCCGCCAGCATCCCGGCAGCAGCATGGCTCGCCCCGCACCCCGCAATCTCGCGCTCGAAAATCTCGACCGCGACCCCGCGTTGCGCGAGTCGCCACCCGAGTGCCAGTCCGATCACGCCTGCACCGATGATTGCGGTTTTCATGATTGCAGCAGTGGAAGTGAAGGAAGGACTTCTTTTTTGAAAAAAAGAAGCAAAAAACTTTTGTTAGTTTGGTTCGCGGCGGCTTCACCAACCCCGTCCAAATTAACAAAGTTTTTTTTGCTTCTTTTTTGTTCACAAAAAAGAAGACCTGCCCCGAGCTTCACGACCTCAATCCGCCGCGGCCTCATCGACATAAATCCGGCTGCCCGCCTCGCGAAACTCGGCTGATTTCTGCTCCATCCCCTCCAGCCGCGCGGCATCGTCGCGAATATCCTGCGAGATTTTCATCGAGCAGAATTTCGGCCCGCACATCGAACAGAAATGCGCCACCTTGTGCGCCTCCTTCGGCAGCGTCTCGTCATGATATTGCCGCGCGGTATCCGGATCGAGCCCGAGATTGAACTGATCCTGCCAGCGGAATTCGAACCGTGCCCGGCTCACCGCATCGTCGCGCAATTTCGCCGAAGGATGCCCCTTGGCCAGATCCGCCGCATGCGCCGCCAGCCGATAGGTGATCACCCCCACCTTCACATCGTCGCGATTAGGCAGGCCGAGATGCTCCTTCGGCGTCACATAGCAAAGCATCGCGGTCCCGAACCAGCCGATCATCGCCGCCCCGATCGCCGAGGTGATATGATCATACCCCGGCGCGATATCGGTGGTCAGCGGCCCGAGCGTATAGAACGGCGCTTCGTGGCAAACCTTGAGCTGGCGCTCCATATTCTCCTTGATCTTGTGCATCGGCACATGACCCGGCCCCTCGATCATCACCTGGCAGCCTTTCGCCCAGGCCCGCTTGGTCAACTCGCCAAGCGTATCGAGTTCGGCAAACTGCGCCGCATCGTTGGCATCCGCGATCGACCCCGGCCTCAGCCCGTCGCCCAGCGAAAACGACACGTCATACCTGCGCATGATGTCGCAGATCTCATCGAAATGCGTATAGAGAAAACTCTCCTGATGATGCGCAAGACACCACCGCGCCATGATCGAGCCGCCCCGCGACACAATCCCGGTCACCCGTTTCGCGGTCAGCGGCACATAGGCCAGCCGCACCCCGGCATGGATCGTGAAATAATCGACCCCCTGTTCCGCCTGCTCGATCAGCGTGTCGCGAAACACCTCCCAGCTCAGCTTGTCCGGATCGCCGCCAACCTTCTCCAGCGCCTGATACAGCGGCACCGTCCCGATCGGCACCGGCGCGTTCCGCATGATCCAAGAGCGGATGTTATGAATATTCCGCCCGGTCGACAAATCCATGACGGTATCGCCCCCCCAGCGGATCGCCCAGACCAGCTTCTCGACCTCTTCCGCCGCACCCGACGTCACCGCCGAATTGCCGATATTGGCATTGATCTTGACCAGAAAATTCCGCCCGATGATCACGGGTTCCAGCTCGGGATGATTGATATTGGCCGGAATGATCGCCCGCCCCGCCGCAATCTCGGCCCGCACGAACTCCGGCGTGATGAACTCCGGAATCGCCGCCCCGAAATCCTCGCCATCCGCCCGCCGCTCGCCGGCCCCGGCAACCGCCCTGGCCCGCCCCAGATTCTCCCGGTGCGCGACATAGATCATTTCCTCGGTGATCACCCCGGCGCGGGCAAACTCATACTGCGTCACCATCGCGCCCGCGCGCCCGGCCAGCACCGCGCGCGCCGCCGGGCAGGGCGGCACCAGCCGATCCGCCGGGGCAAACCCGTTATCCTCCGGCTTGACCTCGCGCGGCGCAACCGCATCGAGCCCCCGCTTCGCCAGCCAATCCCCGCGCACCTGCGGCAACCCGGCATCCAGATCGAGCGAAAAATGCGGATCGGTGAACGGCCCGGACGTATCATACAGCCGGAACGGCGCCTCGTTGGCCGTGGGATGCAAATCCACCTCGCGAAACGGCACCGCGATATCGGGCCGATCCTCCGGCGCCGAATACACTTTGCGCGATCCCACGATCGGGCCGGTGGTCACAATGGCGGGCTTGGTCTGGACGTTCATGGCGCGCTCCTCAAAAACAAGGGCAACGCAGGCGTCGGTCGGTGCAACAATGGCAAATCCCGTCCCTCCGCCGGCGCAACCCGGATCAGGTTCAAAGAGTTGCCGGACCCAACCAGCTCTCAGCGCCTCAGCGCACCCCTCGGAATACCCCGAACCTGATGAGAACCATCCCATCTGTCAAGCACCGATCGCAGTTTCGCACGGCGATCCCGCCGATTGCTGGTTTTCATTCATCAGTTGTTCATTTTTGTCGAATATAAATCAGCATCAACGGGTCGAAATCGTTCAAGTCATCGGCCCGCCATCGGCAAAAATCGCCGAACCATCGGCGAAACATGGGGGAATTCACATGATCGGCCTGATCCCGTTCCTCATCGACGATTTCATGATCAGTCAATGCGGCCGTTCCGCGCGCAACGAAGTGCTGATCGCAGAATCTCTCCCGGCCGATTTCAGCTTCAGCATCGCCCAATTCTACGAGGACGATCTATGCCGTCGCGTCATCATCGCGATGGCGATCCGCATCGCCCTGCCGCTGCCCGATCTGTACGATCGGCTGGGCACGCATTTCCTCGCCTGGATTCACGAACATCTCGGCGGCATGTTCGCCGGCGCGACCGACACGACCCAGTTTCTCCATCGCCTTCCCGCGATCTATAACAGTTTCGGCGGTTCCGCCGCCGGGGCCGGCCTGCCCGGCGCGGTCGATCTGGTCACGATCCGTCCCGCCGGCTCCCATCTGCGTGTCACCTACCAGTCCCAGCAGCGCTTCGCCGCCTTCTTCGCGAGCTTCATGAAGGCCGTCGCGCGCCATTTCAACGAACCGATCGCCATTGAAATCGTCGCCGGCGGTCTCGATGCCGTTTACTGCGTGTTCGATGTCGCGGTGGGTGAGGCGGCACGATCACCCCATCACGAACCGGAAGGGGCGGCTCTCGAAAACGCCTTTCACCATGCCGGATGATCAAGCCCGTCCCCCTTGGATCGACCCCGCCGATATCGAGGATATCTGCCAGCAATTCTTTAATCTGAGCGATCGTCCCGGCGCCGGTACCATCGTCGCCACCAGCCGGCACCCGCTGATCCAGAAATTCGCCCTCGCCGCCAATTTCTCGCTGGACCTCGCCCGGCGTGCCGCCCGCACCTCGGCGGAGTCCATCCGCGAGCTGAAAAAAATCCACCGCATCGCCCGCATCGCCAGTTGGCGGGTTCTCACCGCGCATCACGACACGATCTGGTCGGATGAAATGCACGAGATGTTCGGCTGCGACCCCGATCGCTTCGTCCCCGGGTTCGATGCCATGATCCACCTGTTCGCCCCGCCCGACGCGCACGATTTCGAGTCCGCCTTCCACGACGTCGTCGCCCGTGGTCAGGGCGTCGCGATCGAATTGCGCGGCAACGAGACCAACGGTGCCGACCGCTGGTTCTGGATCGACATGCAACCCGAACACGATAGCGATGGTGAGGTTTTCGCCGTCCGCGGCATCTGCCAGGACATCACCGAGCGCAAATCGGCGTTCGAGCGCATCCGCTACCTCTCCCGGCACGACCAGCTCACCGGCCTGTCCAACCGCGCCCATCTCGGCGAACAACTCGTCCCGATCCTCGCCGCCGCCGCCCGCCGCCGCGACTCCGTCGCTGTGCTCTGCATCGATCTCGACGGGTTCAAATCCGTCAACGACCTCTACGGCCACGCGGCGGGGGACGACGTGCTGCGTGAAATCGCCCGCCGCCTGTCGCGCCATATCCGCGATACCGATATCCTCGCCCGCAGCGGCGGCGATGAGTTCGTCGTCATCCAGATCGGCGGCAACCAGCCCGATGCCGCAACCAGCCTCGCCCGCCGCCTGCTCACCGAAGCCAGCACCAGCGTCGTCCTCGGCGGCCACGCCGAAATCGCCCTTTCCACCTCGATCGGCATCGCCCTCTACCCGGAGGACGGCACCACCCCGGACGATCTGCTCGCCCATGCCGCCCGCGCGCTCCACATCGTCAAGAGCGACAGTCCGAACAATTTCGCCCGTTACGACAGCTCGATGGAACGCACCGGCCAGGACCGTCGCAAATTCGAGCACGATCTGCGCCTCGCCTTGCAGCGTGACGAGTTCTCCCTGGTCTACCAGCCGATCCTCTGCGCCCATCACGGCGCATTCAAAGGGTTCGAGGCGCTGCTGCGCTGGAACAGCCCTCTCCACGGCCCGGTCCCGCCCGACATCTTCATCGGTATCGCGGAAGCGATCGGCATCATGGGGCCGCTCGGTGCCTGGGTCCTCCGCACCGCGTGCACGGAGGCGGCAACCTGGCCCAACCCGCTCAAAATCGCCGTCAATGTCTCGCCCATCCAGATCCAGCAGGGCAATCTCGCCGCGACCATCGCGGATATCCTCGCCGAAACCGGCCTCGCGCCCGGGCGGCTGGAAATCGAAGTCACCGAATCCATGCTGATCCGTCATCCCGAACGCGCGCTCGAAACCCTGCGTCAGATCAAGGCGCTCGGCGTCGATATCGCGATCGACGATTTCGGCACCGGCTACTCCTCGCTCGCCACGCTCCGCGCCTTCCCGTTCGACAAACTCAAGGTCGATCGCAGCTTCGTCCGCGATCTCGACGAAGGCTCGGAATCGCTTGCCATCATCAACGCCATCCTCGGCCTCGGCCGGGGCCTGCGCATGCCCGTGGTGGTCGAGGGGGTCGAAACCCAGACCCAGGCCGACATCCTCCGCCGCTGCGGCTGCGATGAAATGCAGGGCTACCTGCTCGGCCGCCCCTCCGCGATCGAACGGTTCACCACCATCACCAATCCCAACGGTACTCTTTCCCCGCCATCCTGCATCCTGAGCCCGCCGATGGCGCACGAAAGGGCAGGGGGGATCGCGATCAGCAATGCCGGACATTCATAATTCATCTTTGCCCCGCGAGCGACCTGCGCTAGACCGGTACGACAGTGAATATGGTACTCCCCCGTCCGGCCCGCATCGCGGTCGAAATCGTCTACGATTTCGTCTGCCCGTGGTGCTATCTCGGCGTCCATCGCTTCGCCCGTCTCCGCGCCGAGCGCCGCGATCTCGCCATCGAGCCGGTATGGCGGCCGTTCCTGCTCAATCCGGACATGCCCCGCGCCGGCATCAGCCGGACCGACTATGCCGCCCGCAAATTCGGCGATGAGGAACGCGCCCGCCGCTTCTACGCCGCCATCACCGACATCGCGGCCACCGAAGGCCTCACGGTCGATTTCGCCCGCATCCGCCGCACGCCCAGCAGTGTCGATGCCCATCGCCTCGTCCGTTTCGCCACCACCATCGGCCCGGTCGAACCCCTCATCCTCGCGATCTTCCGCGCCTATTTCGAAGCCGGGGTCGATATCGGCCAGATCGAGTCCCTGGTCCGCATCGCGGGTGATGCCGGGCTCGATCCAGCGGTCACCCGCCGGTTCCTCACCTCCGATCTCGCGGTCGATCAGGTCCATGCCGACAATCTCCACGCCCACCGCCTCGGCATCAACGGCGTGCCCTGTTTCGTGGTCAACGGCGTCTCCGCCATTGCCGGTGCCCAGGAACCCGATGTGCTGGAACGCCTGATCGAGCTCGCCGCCTGCGATGCGGCACCGCTCTGATCAATTCCGCCTGACCACCTTCCGCGCCGCTCCGGCGCATGGCACAAGGCGAAAATGAAACGCCGCACCCTCCTCGCCGCCGCCCCGCTTGCCGCCCTTCCGCTCGCCGCTCTTCCGCTCGCCGGGGCCTTCGCTCCCGCAACCGCCCGAGCCGCCCAGCCCGCCGATTTCAGTGGTTTCCTCGCCGGGCTGAGCAACCGCGCCCGCCAGCAGGGGGTGCCCGACAGCATCGTGACGCAGGCCCTCGGCGGCCTCGCGCCCGATTCCCGGGTCATCCATCTCGACAGTCACCAGCCCGAATTCACCCTCACCTGGGCGCAATACAGCGCCCGCGTCGTCACCCAGGCGCGCATCAAGGATGGTCACGCGAAGGAATTGGCTCTGCGCCCCATCTTCGCCAATCTCCGCCGCCGCTTCGGCGTCGATGCCGCGCCCATGATGGGCATCTGGGGCATCGAAACCGATTTCGGCGTCATCCAGGGCAATTTCCAGGTGATCGATTCGCTCGCCACCCTCGCCTGGTTCCGCAACAGCACCTTCTTCGCCAACGAGGCGATCGCCGCGATGAAAATCGCCGCCCGGGGCGACGCCCCGCTCCCCGGCCTGATCGGCTCCTGGGCCGGCGCGATGGGGCAGCCCCAATTCATGCCGAGCGTCTACCTCACCACGGCGGTGAACTATTCCGGCCAGGGCACCCCCAATATCTGGACCAGCGTGCCCGACACCCTCGCCTCGATCGCGAACTATCTCCACAAAGCCCACTGGATCCCGGGCCTGCCGTCGAGCGAGCCGGTCCTGATCCCCGCCGGGTTCAACGCTGGCCTCGCCGGCCGCGACCATCGCCTCCCGCTCGCCCGCTGGCAGCAACTCGGCGTCCACCGCCTTGCCGATGCCGCCATCCTGCCCCCCACCACCGAAGCCTCGCTGCTCCTGCCCGACGGCCCGACCGGTGCCGCCTATCTCGCCTACGCCAATTTCACCTCGATCCGCCGCTACAACCCGTCCGATCTCTATGCCCTCGCGGTCGGCGAACTCGGCCGCCTGATCGCCGCATGAACCCGGCCCGCCCGTGGCCCGGCCTCAATCGTACCGGCCTCGCCATCGCCGCCGCCACCGTCGCAATGCTCGCCGGCTGCGCCCACAAACCGCCCCGGCCCGGAGCCGCGCCGACCGGCGCGCACTACACGATCGGCTACCCCTTTGAGGCCGGCGGCGAATGGCACTACCCGCGCGCCTTCGGTGCCTATGACGAAACCGGCCTCGCGGCGGTCATCCCGCCCGGCCACGAGGCCGCCACCACCGATGGCGAAGCCTTCCACCAATCCGGCCTGATGGCGCAAAGCCCGGTCCTGCCGCTGCCCTCGCTGGTCACCCTGACCAATCTGGTCAACGGACGATCCCTGACCGTCCGGGTCAACGATCGCGGACCCGCCACCCCCGGCCGCATCATCGCGGTCACCCGCGCCGTCGCAAGCCGCCTCGGCTTTCCCGCCAGTGGCGTGGTCGAAATCCGGGTCAAACTGCTGGAATCGCGCTCCTCCTCCCTGCAATCCGCCCTTGGTGCCGGCCCGCATCTCACCCCGGCCCCGGTCGCGGGCGTCGAGGCCAGCGCCCTGCCGCCTCCGCCCGGCGCCGCCGGCTCCGCCGGAACCACCCGTCCGACCAACGCCCCGGTCACCGCCGCCGCACCCTCCACCGCCGCTGGCCTGTCCGGCATCGTCCACACCACCGCGCCCGATCCCGGCCCGCTTTACGTCGAAATCGGCGGCTTCGGCTCCGGCAGCGATGCCCAAAACACGCTCTACCGCCTCGAAGGCCTGCCCGGCGGCGTCGTGCCGCAATCGAGCGAAGGCCGCACCCTCTACGCCGTGAAACTCGGCCCCTACCACAGCGTCGCCGCCGCCGATGCCGCCCTGCGCGCCGTCCTCGCCCGCGGCGTCCCCGACCCCGAAATCACCGTGCATTGAACCGCGCCAACCACCCCGGCGTCTTCATCACCTTCGAGGGCGGTGAGGCCGTCGGCAAATCCACCCAGATCGCCCGCCTTGCCGCAACCCTGCGCCAGCAGGGACACACGATCGTCCTGACCCGCGAACCCGGCGGCACGCCCGGTGCCGAATCCCTCCGCGCCCTGATGCTCGACCCCGCCACCAGCCTCGCCCCGCTCGCCGACACCCTCCTCGTCTTCGCCGCCCGCGCCGACCATGTCGAAACCCTGATCCGTCCGGCCCTCGCGCGCGGCGCCATCGTCCTGTGCGACCGCTTCACCGATTCCACCATGGCTTATCAGGGCCACGGCCTCGGCGTCGAACCCGCCACCATCGCCACCCTCGCCACCCTGATCGGCCTCACCCCCGACCTCACCCTCATCCTCGACGCCCCGCCCGAAATCGCCGCCACCCGCCTCGCCGCGCGCTTCGCCGCGCACTCCGGCCGACCCGACCGCTACGAACGCTTCGACGCCGGTTTCGCCGCCCGGATCGCCGCCGGTTTCCGCGCCATCGCCGCCGCCGACCCTGCCCGCTGCGCCCTGATCGATGCCACCGGCAGCATCGACTCCATCGCCGCCACCATCGCCGCCACCGTCACCGCCCGCCTCGCATGATCGCCCCGCGCGCCAACCCCCTCCTGCTCGGCCAGAACCGCGCGATCGCCGAACTCCACCGCACCGCCTCCGGCCCCCGCCTGCACCACGCCTGGCTGATCGCCGGCCCGCCCGGCATCGGCAAAGCGACCCTCGCCTACCGCTTCGCCCGCTGGCTCCTCGCTGGCGCCACCACGCCCGACCTCTCGCTCGCCCCCACCGACCCGGTCTTCCGCCGCGTCGCCGTCGCCTCCCACGCCGACCTCCTCGTCATCGAGCGCCGCTATGACGAGAAAAAAAAGCGCATGCAGGGCGAAATCGTCGTCGAAACCGTCGCCCAGGCCGGAAAATTCCTCCGCCTCACCCCCGGCGAGGGCGGCTGGCGCGTTGTCATCGTCGATGGCGCGGAAGCCCTCAACCGCAACGCCGCCAACGCCCTCCTCAAACTCCTGGAGGAACCACCCCCGCGCGCCATCTGGCTCCTGATCAGCCACGCCCCCGGCCGCCTGCTCCCCACCATCCGCAGCCGAACCCGCCAGCTCGATGCCGCCCCGCTCGACCCCGCCACCCTCGAAACCCTCCTCGCCACCGCCCAGCCCGACCTCACCGCCGCCCAGCGCACCCGCCTCGCCACCCTCTCCGAAGGCTCGATCGGCCGCGCCCTGTCCCTTGCCGGCACCGATGGTCTCGCCCTCGCATCCCTCGCCGAGGAAGCCCTCACCACCGCCATCCCACCCACCCGCGCCGCCGCCATCGCCGATCAGGTCGCCCGCGCCGAAGACGGTTTCACCACCTTCCTCGACCTCCTCCGCACCGCCCTCGCCACCACCACCCGCGCCCAGGCCCGCATGACAGCCCGCACCGCCCCCGCCCCATCCCTTGATCGCCAAGCCGCCCTCTGGCAGGAGTTCGGCCAGCTCGAAGCCGAAGTCGAAGGCCTCAACCTCGACCCCCGCGCCGCCATCCTCACCCTCCTCCACCGCCTGAGGCCCGCATGACCAAGCGTTTCTACATCACCACGCCCATCTATTACGTGAACGGCGCCCCCCATATCGGCCACGCCTATTCCTCCATCGCGGCCGACGTCATGGCCCGCTTCAAACGCCTCGACGGCTACGACGTCGCCTTCCTCACCGGCACCGACGAACACGGCCAGAAAATCGAAAAAGCCGCAACCGATGCCGGCATCACCCCCCAGCACCTCGCGGACCGCAACAGCGCCGCCTTCCGCGCCATGGCCAGCGCGATCAACCTCTCGAACACCGATTTCATCCGCACCACCGAACCCCGCCACAAAGCCGCCTGCGCCGCCATGTGGCAGGCGCTCGATGCCGCCGGCGCCATCCACCTCGGCCATTACGAAGGCTGGTACGCCACCCGCGACGAAGCCTTCTACAACGAGGACGAACTCACCACCGCGCCCGACGGCACCAAACGCTCCCCCTACGGCGCCCCGGTCGAATGGGTCCGCGAACCCTCCTACTTCTTCAAACTCAGCGCCTTCCAGTCCCGCCTGCTCGACCTCTACGAATCCCACCCCGAATTCATCCAGCCCGCCTCCAGCCGCAACGAAGTGCTCAGCTTCGTCCGCTCCGGCCTGCGCGATATCTCGATCAGCCGCACCAGCTTCACCTGGGGCGTGCCGGTCCCCGACGCCCCCGGCCACGTCATGTATGTCTGGATCGACGCCCTCACCAACTACCTCACCGCCCTCGGCTACCCCGACCTCTCAGCCCCCGCCATGCAGTTCTGGCCCGCCGACATCCACCTCGTCGGCAAGGAAATCACCCGCTTCCACGCCATCTACTGGCCCGCCATGCTGATGGCCGCCAACCTCCCCCTCCCCAAACGCGTCTTCGGCCACGGCTGGTGGGTCGTCGATGGCGAAAAAATGTCCAAATCCCTCGGCAACGCCCTCGAAATCCAGCCCCTCATCGCCGAATTCGGCATCGACCCCGTCCGCTTCTTCCTCCTCCGCGAAATCCCCTTCGGCAACGATGGCGACGTCTCCCGCCGCGCCATCATCACCCGCCTGAACACCGAACTCGCCAACGGCCTCGGCAACCTCGCCCAGCGCACCCTCAGCTTCATCGCGAAAAACGCCGGCGCCGCCATCCCCGAATCCGGCCCCGAAACCGAAGCCGACCACGCGCTGAACACCATCGCCGCAACCCTCCCCACCCGGTTCCGCGCCGCGATGGACCGTCTCGCCTACCAGGAAGCCCTCGAAGACATCTGGAAACTCATCCGCGCCGCCAACGCCTATATCGACCACCAGCAGCCCTGGACCCTCCGCAAATCCGACCCCGCCCGCATGAACCACGTCCTGCGCACCCTCTGCGAAACCCTCCGCATCGCTGCCCTCCTGCTCCAGCCCTTCATGCCTGACACCATGGCAAAACTGCTCGACCAGCTCGCCGTCCCACCCGATGCCCGCACCTTCGCCGCCCTCGAAACCCCCCTCCCGACCGCCGCCCCGCTCCCCACCCCCACCGGCCTCTTCCCCCGCTTCATCGAACCGGACGCATGACCAAACCCCGCGCGGCCCACCAGCCGCGCACGACGAAACCCCGCGCGGCCCACCAGCCGCACGATCCAAAACCCACAAATTTTCCCGAAAAAACCTGGTAGCGGCGGGCGGATTTGAACCACCGACCAAGAGATTATGATTCTCCTGCTCTACCGCTGAGCTACGCCGCCAACCGGTGCCGCCGAGGTAGCGCCCACCGCCACCCCTGTCAATCAGCCCGCCGCCGAGCCCACCCCGCCATCAAACCAGCCCCATCCCCAAATCCCGCCAATCCGGATTCCCCTGCTCGATCAGCGCCAACTTCCCCCGCCGCGACCCCGCCTTGATAGCCTTCTCCCGCACGATCGCCCCCTCCATCGAACCCCACATCTCGAACCATACCAACATCCGGCACCCGTACCGCGCCGCAAAACCGGCACCACCACCATCTCGATGCTGCGCCACCCGCCGCACCAGATCGGACGTAACCCCGACATAAATCGTCCCGTTCCGCCGATTCGCCATCATATAAACCGCAGGCTGCCTCTCAGCTCCCATCCCCCCATCCCATCATCGCAATCACCCCCACGCCGTCATTGCGAGCGAAGCGCGGCAATCCAGCCCCGAACCCTCGCCAAACCTTCCGTCGAGACCAGAAACCAAAGCAGCAAGCCCTTCTTTCTCGCAAGAAAGAAGCAAAGAACCTTTATCCCCAACCCTAACCCCGCCCGGCCCAACCCCCCAACCCCCACGCCGTCATTGCGAGCGAAGCGCGGCAATCCAGCCCCGAACCCTCGCCAAACCTTCCGTCGAGACCAGAAACCAAAGCAGCAAGCCCTTCTTTCGTGCAAGAAAGAAGCAAAGAACCTTTATCCCCAACCCTAACCCCGCCCGGCCCAACCCCCCAACCCCAACCCGTCATTGCGAGCGAAGCGCGGCAATCCAGCCCCGAACCCTCGCCAGACCTTCCGCCAAGACCAGAAGCCGAAGAAGCAAGCCCTTCTTTCTTGCAAGAAAGAAGCAAAGAACCTTTATCCACAACCTTAACCCCGCCCGGCCCAACCCCCCAACCCCCACGCCGTCATTGCGAGCGAAGCGCGGCAATCCAGCCCCGAACCCTCGCCAGACCTTCCGCCAAGACCAGAAACCAAAGCAGCAAGCCCTTCTTTCGTGCAAGAAAGAAGCAAAGAACCTTTATCCCCAACCCTAACCCCGCCCGGCCCAACCCCCCAACCCCAACCCGTCATTGCGAGCGAAGCGCGGCAATCCAGCCCCGAACCGTCGCCAAACCTTCCGTCGAGACCAGAAACCAAAGCAGCAAGCCGTTCTTTCTTGAAAGAAAGAACCAAAGAACTTTCGCGCCCCTCTAACCTTGAATTGCAAAACGCATTGCTCAGTGCCCCACCCATGCGCTAGGAAAGTAACCGAACCCAACCCAAAGGCGCCCGGTCCATGTCCAGCAACCAACCCAGCGCACCACTCAGCCCATGAGCGACGCCATGGACCTCAGCCAGGCCCCCTTCGTCAATCAAATCCTCGACCGCGCCCGCAACGAACTCCTCGGGCGCTCCTACGACACCTTCAACATCGACCACCTCATCCCCTTCGCCGCCAGCCTCGACACCGCCGCCTACGTCGCCGATCACGCCGCCGATGCCGCCCGCTTCGCCTCGAACCACGACCTCCTCCGCGCCGGGCTCGACTGCGCCCCCCGCGATGGCCTCGTCCTCGAATTCGGCGTCGCCTCCGGCAGCACCCTCCGCACCATCGCCAACCACTGGAAACAACCCGTCTTCGGGTTCGACAGTTTCGAAGGCCTCCCCGAACAATGGCGTCCCGGCTTCCCCGCAGGCATGTTCGCCCAGAACCCGCCCGACACCCCCGCTAACGCAAGCCTCGTGCGCGGCTGGTTCGACCAGAGCCTCCCCACCTTCGCCCAGACCCACCCCGGCGATGTCGCCTTCCTTCACATCGATTGCGATCTCTACTCCTCCACCCGCACCATCTTCGAAATCCTCGGCCACCGCATCAAACCCGGCACCATCATCGTCTTCGACGAATACTGGAACTACCCCGGCTGGCGCACCCACGAATTCAAAGCCTTCCACGAATTCCTCGCATGGTCGAAACGGAGTTATTCGTTCCTCGGATTTGTCCCGTCCCACCAGCAGGCCGGCGTCATCATCATCTGAGCCCCGGCATCGCGAGCAAAGCGCGGCAATCCAATCCCGTCACCCCCGGTAGCGGGTAAAAGGGAAAGGCAAAGCAAGCCGTTCTTTCTTGAAAGAAAGAACCAAAGAACTTTCGCTCCCCTTCTAACCATAGATTGCAAAACGCATTGCCCACACCGCCACGGATAGGATAGGAGAGAACCACGAAAAAAATCGCAAGGCTCCCGTTACCCGATGCAAAAGCAAAACCTCGCCGCCCTGCCGTGATCCGACCGATCAGAACCCTATCGGCATTCGGACTCGCGATAACGGCGGCAGCACTCACCGTCTCGCCCGCATCGGCCTGCTCCGATCACACCAAACCCATCGCCGTCGGCGGCGTGGACGGTTTCGCGAGCCTCGCCAATCCCGCCAACTCCGCCATCCTCCGCAAAAGCTGCAAAGTCTCCCTCTACATTCACGATTACATCTGGACCCGCCTGAAACACGGCAACCCAACCCGTCAGAAAATCCTGAACGTCTTCAAGGGCACCGGCCCCGCAATGCTCGAACTCGGCGCATCCGCGAACGCATCCGCCTATTTCGGCACCTACTACAAACAAACCTACCTCGCGCGCGGCGTCATCGCCCACATCGCCAACATCAACGGCGCAGGTGGCCTCACCCTCCCTCAATGGCGAGCCTACGTTGCCGGAGGCCGCGCCGATGGCCTGAAAACCCTCGCCCCTGTCTTCGCCCCCAACGTCAACCAACTCTGGCACCACGGCAAAATCGACCGCCACGTCTGGGACCAGAACAAACGCCGCGCCCTCATCGGCGGCGGCATCGCAATCGACGCCCCACCCTCCTTCTTTTTCTGGTACACCCCGGACTATCGCCATTTCATCGTCCACGAAATCCAATGGGCCAACCAGAACCATCTCCGCTCGATCCTGATTATCTCCCCCAACACCGCCCGCCGCCGCTTCCTGTCCGACACACAGTTGATGGTCGCTTACCTCCGCAAACGAAACGCCATCCCCACCAACTACGTCGTCGAAAACTACGATCCGTTGCCTTGGCCGAAAAACTTCATCAATCTGGTCGGATCGGAAACCAGCCCCTATTCGGTAACCGGCGTCGCCCTCTGGATGACCACCCTCTTTCCCAACCCGCCCGCCTGAAACTGGATAGCGAATGACCAATCTCCGCCTCGCCTGCGTCGCCATCGTCAAAAACGAACAGAACCACGTCGCGGAATGGATCGCCTACCAACTCGCCATCGGCTTCGACACCGTCATCGTCTTCGACAACCAGTCAACCGACGATACCGCCGCCCGCATCCGCGCCTTCGCCCCTGATCACGACGTCCGCCTCCACGAATGGACCATGACCACCCCGGACTACCAGACCCGTTGCTACGAACACGCAGCCCGCTCCTACACCGATGAATTCGACTGGCTCGCTTTCTTCGACATCGACGAATTCCTCGTCCTCGATCCCGGTTTCGACCTCAAATCCATCCTCAATCTCTTCCCCGCCATCCCCGCCATCGGCGTCCCCTGGGCCATGTTCGGCTCATCCGGCCACACCGAAAAACCGGACGGCCTCCTGATCGAAGCCTTCACCCACCGCTCCGAACCCTCCTTCGGCCCCAACCGCCACATCAAATCCATCATCCGCCCCAAACACATGCTCTACTGTCACAACGCCCATTCCTTCGCGATGGACGGCCAGTACCGCAGCCTCACCGGCAAACCGCTCACCTTCACCCAGGGCGGATTGCTCGACACCGACCCCGACTACACCCTCGGCAAACTCCACCACTATTTCACCCGCTCCCGCGCCCACTGGGCCGACAAAATGCAGCGCGGCTACCACGACACATCCCGCGAGGATTCCGAATTCGAAGCCTACGACCGCAACGAAATCCCCGACGACAGCGCCCGCGACCTCACTCCCCGCGTCCGAAAAATCCTCGCGAACCTCGGCACCCCACCCCCCCAACCCCAACCCGTCATTGCGAGCGAAGCGCGGCAATCCAGCCCCGAACCCTCGCCAGACCTTCCGCCGAGACCAGAAACCAAAGCAGCAAGCCCTTCTTTCTTGCAAGAAAGAAGCAAAGAACCTTTATCCCCAACCCTAACCCCGCCCGGCCCAACCCCCCGACCCCAACCCGTCATTGCGAGCGAAGCGCGGCAATCCAGCCCCGAACCGTCGCCAAACCTTCCGCTGAGACCAGAAACCGAAAAAGCACGCTCATCTTTGGAACAAGCCACGGGCAACTGCGCCCTTCTGACCGAATTCGGAACCTTCCTCGCATGGAGTCCAGAGCAGCGAAAACTCCGCCACCAATCACCCGGCGAGATCGAAATGGAACAGCTCCTGTTATGGAACCCGGATCATCCAGACGAAATCTTTGTCAACCTCGATGGACAAAAGCGAGTTATCGACCCACTGACCGGCGAACTTGCTGATGCAGCCAAAAGGCCATCCTTCAACGTCGTTGCAGGACTACGAACCGACGAAATTGCACTGAACTTGGTATCCGGCGATTACGTGTCAGCCCGCCCTGCACCATCGGCGTTCGAGCCCGGTAGCCTTGATTTTCATGTATCCAGAAAAAATGCATGGGAATGCTTTTTGCCAATCCCACAGGCTTCCGCAGTTTTCATCGCGAACGCAAATCGCCGATGGCTGGCATATTGGAGAGCAAGGGCAACCCAGCCCGATCTGCATCATGGCGCTGCAGTATAACCCCGCCGGTGCCCGATTTCGACATAATGATGCTCAAAATCCAGATATTCGCCTTGCGCCACCTCAGCGGCAGCCAGCGGGTATCTCGTAGCGTAATGAAACGGGTCGAGCTTGAAACACGGTCTTTCCTCTCGGAATCCATGTTCGAGGTAATGATGCAACGCGCTCGGCAATAGCCCATCCCGAACCGCCGCCCCGATATCCCCCTGCGATTCCGAATAAAACGCATCATCATAGAACGCCAGATACGCATCGATCCGCCGTTTGACCTGTGGCGCAGCCTCGATGATCGCCCGCAGCCGTTCCGCTGAAACGAGCCGGGCCGTCCCATCCAGCGCCCGCTGCATCGTCGCGAAATGATGGGGATACTTCGCGACATCCACAGCATACGCCAGCGGAAACAAATGGAACCGGTAACGCGGATCATCGAGCGGCAACAGAAAATGCGCCCGCGCCTGACGTGGATTAAACAACCCCGCGACCGGCAGATGCACGCTTTCGGCCTCGCTGAGCCATGCTGCCAGCCATGAAAACGTGCTGATGCTCGGCACGATATGGCAGGAGCGCCGCAGCACCGCGAAATCGTGCATCACCCCTTGGCCCGCAACAAACTCCGCGCGCGGAAACCGTGCCCGCAACGCCAGACAATACGCATTATCCTCGATCTGCCCGAAAAACACCGGCTTTAATCCGGTCTGTTCGATCAACCCCTCATAAAAGGACGGCGGCAGCAAAATATAATCAGGATGCCGCCCATCCAGTATCTCCCCACCCCGTATGCTGATCACTAACCGATCCGCACCGAACCCCCGCACATGATCCAACGCCGACGGTGTCACAAACAAACGTCGCGCCGTAGCGACATCTGGAAAATTGTCGAAATGCTGTGCGTAGCTATCAACTACGACAGTATCGATCATACCACGATTAAGGCAACTAGTAATGCCCACAATATCCAGCCTATGGCGTCCTGGACCGAACCTCACAGACTTAGAGATCGCACCATCGAACTCAGATGACGTAATACCCCATTCCAGTAGCGCGTCATGAACTAACCTACACCTTGGAACCGACGCGCTTATGCGATTTCCTACCATAAACTGGATCATTTTATTAGCAAAACCGCCCATAGATTCGATCCGCACGGATGAAATCTTCGTACTAAATTTATTGGGCGCATACACAGTATGCTCCTGAAGCCACCGATTGATATAATGTTCCATATTAGGAATATCAACCGACCAAGAACCATGAATGCTTCCATCAGAATAGTCACCAAAATAAAAGAAAGTATTTGACGAATATCCAGATTGCAGCATGAGTTCTTGTACATGAACAAAGTCTGGTGGACAAATTATAAAAGAGGACTTCAAATTAAGTTGGAAGGCGAGACCATATAGATTGCTACCGGCTGGACCAGCTACAGTCTCGGCATTTGCCCATAAATTAACTTGTTCAGGAAAAGTTAAATTTTCTGGATGTATAACCTCAAAACCTTTTTGACGAAAAATCTCCTCAACCTCGATTTCATTTTTTAGTTTTCGACTATTAACTCCCGACCTCGAAATATAAATTGCCGAAGGGCCTGTGTTTAAATTATAGTAGTCACGAACCTTTTTCCAGATATTACAAGCAACTTCCGTAGTATATCCTTGCGTAAAAAACGATCGCGTTGCAAACAAAACGTTCTCAAAAATAACTGGCCGCTCAATCTGATAAACGGAGTCCGGCGGAACGCCCCAGCACGCTAACGCATCCTTAAAATATGGAGATAAATTTTGAGAAATAGCTATTTTAAGGTCGGAAAAGCCTAAATCTCTCGCGAAATCGATCGCCCAGAACATTGATAGAATATCTACAATAAAATGTCCAAAATGATCTCCGTGCATACAGTCAAAATATAAGTATGTCCCTTTCACATACTCAGGGTTTGAAATCGAAATTTTCAAAGAGAACTTAACGTCGTCAATTTTGTTGATTGACACGCTGCCACGGCTATATTCATCGGAGAGTGATGTACCAATAATTTTGGGTGCGCGATCTTCAGAGTTTTTAGGTAAAAGCATTGCAAGTTGGCCGGGAGCACACGTCACATCTGAGATGCGAGTCAGATACAAGTCTGGAGAAGTCGTTGTAGTGGGAAATCCAGACGGTACTTCTCCAATATGCGGATAAAAATAAAACGGTCCAGTTAACAAAACATCTTTATTTGGAATATTAAGAAGATTTGAATTTGGAAATGAGCAAGTTGACCTTTTATAAAATAAAGTTCTGGAATTTGGTGTATTATAAAACAGATCGTTAGGAACGATAGTGGTTATTTCTTCTACGCTAGCATATTCCAAAATATCTTCGGTAACTAAATCTAGACCAGCCATATATTTTTATACCTTTTTGGTTGAGGATTTATAAAGCGATAAATTCAAATGTTTAAGCGGGATAAACGTCGCTAGACATTAGAAGACTCTGCAAGTATCTAGTCATCGCGATAGCTCTATTTGGCCCAAAGTGCCAAAAGTGAACAAATCCTCTCCGATCATTTTGGTCAAACTGGTCATGATGAAACGGAACTCTCGTTAATCGAGTTAGTGGTTCAGGATCAAAGGCATCGAATTTTGCAGCAACGTAATTTATAGCGGCCTGATCCGCCCAAGTTAGGCCATTTCTTCCATGAATCCGACAGTATTCAGTTAATAGCTTCTTTGTTGAGCTCAAAATCGAGGCACAAATTTCCATGTTTGGAAATCCCATAAGCCCAGAATTAAAACCAAATGTGTTTTCTACCTGAATGGGATCGTCATTGAACAGTTCCGCACCGACAGAAGCACCATCTAATCTATTTTGAAATTCTTCTTGCTGTGCAGTCATTTTGTCTGAAAAAAGCAGGTCAACTAAGAATTTTTCAATATCGTTATCGAATATAATATCGAGATCAGCATATAAAATAGGTTGATGATCAGATATTTCATCAATTTCAGCCAGCATCAATCTAGCTGAAACCTGATCAGTCCTGTCAAGCGCAGAAACGATTTTGATCATTATATTAATTTTTCCGAGTAATATCATGAGTGTTTCAATATCATGCGGCGTCTTATCAGTAATAAGAAGTATTTTATCGTTGTAGTTTCCAATTCTCACAAGGCTGGTGACGGCTGAAATAAACTGCTTTTCGATTTCACCGGAACCAAATAAGACGAACACAACTAAAGGATTGTACCGTTTAAGTCGATCAAAGCGCCATACATTCGAATTGAGATCAAGGGACAAAATTCCATTGCCTATGTGGTCCCTTCGTATCGACATAAATTGATTGTCTTGGGCAAGATCCAGATTAAGCTCTGAAATTCGAAATTTGTTAGATCCCGAGAATCCTATTTCACTCGAACGAGCAAGCAGCTTATTCGCGGAGAAAACCCAGTCGTGCCAAGATATTTCCTGCAAATACGCAAACAATTCTGAATCAACCGGATAAAAACTTTCCCAGTCAGATTTTTCTAGTGTATCAACGTTGATGCCGCCATCGGGACGATATGTTACATATCCGGATGATCCTTTAATTGAAAGACTATGATCGAACTTTCCGCTATCAGTCTCTAAGACATCGCCCGGCAGGCTACGAAAGCCGGTGGGAGCATCTAAATGAATATTGCTATAATAACCAGACGCTCGTTTCAACAATAACCGCGGTTTTGGATTACGGTCCAAGTAAATCGGCTGTATATCACGACCTAGTTTCTTGAGATCGCAGTGGACCAGTCCCATTTTTTTGCCGTCAAACGCCAATATAGTGCCGAAAATAGTGGTAAGAACGTACATCGTTATCCCGAGCGAAGGTGCCTTAGGCGTTGCCAGCTTCATTTCACGGCCTGTTGATTCCCCAATGTTTTCTGAAGCGCCCCAACCAGCCTTGGAATAACATAGCACGGCCGCGGATTGAATTCAAAATAACCGGCAGAAACTAGCGGATTGGTTTGCCTATTGGAGCTTTGGTTTGCGGAAGATCGTGCCGAACAAACCGTAAACAAACCCCTTTCTCACCCCCCACCCATCGTGCTTATCTCCGCGCGATGTTGCCCTGGACCCCCTACCCACCCGACGCGACGCCTACCGATCGTTTCAAAACGATCATGGCCTACCTGTGCCGGTGCATCATCGTCCAGGGGCGCGAGCAGGGCATCGCCTGGCCCCTCATCCTCATCATGTGGGCGCGCATCTGCCGCCTGTCGCAGCGCTTCAACCGCCTCATCGCCCGCGGCCCCCGCGCCCCGCGCCCGCGCACAAGCCCCCGCAAACCAACCCCCGAACCCCTCTTCCAAGCCGAATACCGCCTGCCCACCGCCTTCAACTGGCTCGGCCAGAACATCACCGGCATCCTCGCCGGTCCCTCCCTCGCGCGCGCCGAACTCGCCTTCCTCCTCGATGACCCGGCAATGACCACCCTGATCGCGGCAAACCCCACCATCGGGCGCATCCTCCGCCCCCTCTGCCGCAGCCTCGGCCTCGCCCGCCCCCGCAGCCTCTACCTCGATAGCGACATCACCCCCACCCAATCCCCCCGCCCCAACCGCCCCAAACCCCCCAAACCACCCGAACCCCCAAATAACGGCATCCTCCCGCGCCCAACCCCCTTCGCCCCCGGCAACCGCTTCTGGCCGCCCTGGATCAAACCCCGAACCACCCACTCCTGAACCACCACCCGCCCACATCCAATTAGTTACGATATCGCAACAAATATCAGGGCCGCCCGGCCCGGTGATAAGGGTGTCCCGCCAGAATACATTTCGCCCGATACAACTGCTCCGCCAGAACCACCCGCGCCAGCATGTGCGGCAACGTCAGCCTCCCCAGCGAAACCACAACCCCCGCCCGCGCCAGCACCGCCCCATCCAGCCCCTCGGCCCCGCCGATCACGAAAACCACCCGCCCGCGCTCCGCCCACCCCGCAAACAGCCGCGAAAACCCCATACTGTCAGGCATCACCCCGCCCTCATCGAGCACGACGACGAAATCAGACCCCGCGATTTTCCCCAAAATAGCCGCAGCTTCCCGCCGCTTGATCTCGCCCGGACTCCCAACCCCATCCGCCAGCGCGATCAGCTCAAGCCCAACCCGCTTCGCATACCGAACAAACAACTCCTGCGCCGGCCCGGAACTCTCCCGCCCGACCGCAACCAGCCGCATCAGCCTTCCGGCTCGTCCAGCTCCGGCCCCCACATTTTCTCAAGCGCATACATCGCCCGCGCCTCCGCCTTGAACAGATGCACCACAATGTCACCCGCATCCACCAGCACCCAGTCCGACCCGCCAGCCCCCTCGGTCTGCACCCGCTTGACCCCCAGCTCCGCCAGCTTCTCGATCAAATGAGTAGCCATCGCCGCAATCTGACGATCCGCCAGACCGGTCGCAATCACCATCCGATCGGCAAAACTCGCCCGCCCCGCCAGATCGAGCGCCACGACATCCTCGGCCTTGTCATCCTCAAGGCTGGAAACGATCGCCTTCTGCATCCGCTCCAGTAGGTCAGGCGACCCCTCGGCCGACTTCCGCACCCGCGGTTTCGGCCCCGCCACCACCGCCTTCTTGCGCGGCGATCCGGGAACTTTCGGCAAAATCTCGGCAACCACCGGCGCCTTGCGCTTGCGCGGCGCGGCAGGGGGACTCGAAGTACGGCTCGGCGGACGGGTTATGATGGCTCTCCTGATGATAAAGCACGCAACGCAGTGGCTGATAGCGGATTCTCACGCACAGGCAACCATGCCCACCCCACCGGCCCCGTCAACCGCCCCGGCCTCACCCGCAAATGCCTCAAAACCCGCGCCGCCCGCCCCGCCAAAGCCGCCCGCTTCTCCCCAGGCCGTGGCAAAACCGCCACCGGCACCGCCCGAACGATCTCCCGCCACCGATCCCACCGCGGCAATTGCGCCAGATTATCCGCCCCCATCAACCAGATAAATTGCGCCCGGGGAAACCGCCTTCGTAATTCCCTCACCGTATCGGCAGTAAACCGCGTCCCCCACGCCGCCTCCACCGAAGTCGCCAGAATCCGCCGCCCATCCGCAATCCCCCGTGCCGACCCCAGCCGATCCTCCAGCGAACCCATCGCCATCCCCGCCTTCAAAGGATTCCCCGGTGAAACCAGCAACCACACCTGATCCAGCCCCAACTGCCTCATCGCCGCCCGCGCCACATGCAAATGACCAGCATGAGCCGGATTGAAACTCCCCCCCAGCAACCCGATCCGCAAACCACGCCGATCCCCGAATCGCGGAACCGGATCGCTCAGGGCCGCACCTGGCCTGTCCCCACCACATGATACCGAAACGTCGTCAGCTGCGCCGGCCCCACCGGCCCCCGCGCATGAACCCGCCCCGTGGCAATCCCGATTTCCGCCCCGAATCCAAACTCCCCCCCATCGCAAAACTGGGTCGAGGCATTCCACATCCCCACCGCACTATCGATCCCCGCCAGAAACCGCCCCGCCACCTCGGCATCCTCCGTCACGATCGCATCGGTGTGTGACGATCCATACCGTCCGATATGCGCCAGCGCCCCCTCCAGCCCATCGACCACCCCCACCGAAATCACCGCATCCAGCCATTCGGTATCGAATTCCGCCTCCCCCATGGCAACAATCGCCCGCGCCCGCTCATCCCCACGGCAATCGCACCCCAGCGCCCGCAAATCACCCACCAGCACCGGCAACCACGCCTCCGCCACCGCCCCATCGATCAGCAACGTCTCGGTCGCCCCGCAAACCCCGGTCCGCCGCATTTTGGCATTGGCCAGGATCGTCCGTGCCATCGCCAGATCAGCCCCGCGATCGACATATGTATGGTTCAACCCCTCGGCATGAGCCAGAACCGCCACCCGCGCCTCTCTCTGCACCCGCTCGACCAGCGATTTGCCCCCCCGCGGAATGATCAGGTCGATCATCCCGGTCGCCCTCAGCATGGCAGCAACGAATTCCCGATCGGTCGTCGGCGCGATCTGAACACAAGACCCAGGCAATCCCGCCTCCTGCAGTCCCTCGCTGATTGCTTCATGGATCGCCCGCGCCGAATGCTGACTTTCCGACCCGCCCCGCAGAATGACCGCATTACCCGATTTCAAACAGATCGCCGCAGCGTCCGCCCCCACATTTGGCCGGCTCTCATAAATCATCCCGATCACCCCGATCGGCTGCGGCACCCGCCTGATCACCAGCCCGTTGGGTCGCTCCCACTCAGCAAGCGCCCCCCCCAGCGGATCGGGCAGCCCCGCAACGATCTCCACCCCGGCGGCCATCGCCTCAATTCGGGGCTCCGTGAGCAACAAACGGTCCCGAAACGCATCCGTCCCGGAATACGCCGCGATATCCTGCGCATTCGCCATCATGATCGCCTCTCGATGACGGCGGATCGCCCCCGCAACGGCCACCAGCGCCGCATCTCGCTGCCTCGCCGGCGCCTGCGCCAGTTGCCGCCCGGCGTCCCGCGCCTCCCGACAGGCGTTACGGAGCCATGAGTCGATCGGTTCTGCCAGCATGTCCATATCCGAGATTTGCGCCGGGGCCGAAAGCAAATCAACCGCTCTTTCGGCGCGGCGGTGGAGCGGCTATCCCAGGGTATCACGAACTGAAGCTCAGGAGTCCCGTGTCCGATACCCTGCTCCCCGAACCGCGTGTCAAAACCGCGCTGCGCCCGATCGAAGCGGGTGACGCCGCGCGACTGCACCAGTTGATCAACGACTGGGAAATCTGCCGCTTGCTGCCGGAGGCACCGTTTCCCTACCCGGCGGACCTGGCACGGGACTGGATCACCGCCGCGATTGCGGATCGCGAGGCAGGAATCGCTTACCAGTTCGCGATCACCGACGATGCCGGCACCATGATCGGCTGTGCCGGGCTGCGCCTCGACAAGTCCGGAATGGCCGCCTCACTCGGCTATTGGGTGGCGCGGCGGGCATGGGGCAGGGGCCATGGGCGGCAGGCGGTGCTGCTCATGTTGCGCTGGGGGTTTGCCGAACTCGCGATCGATCGGGTGGTGGCGACCGTCGCTGACGACAACGCCGCCTCGCTGGCGGTACTGCGCCGCGCTGGATTTACCGAGACGGGGACGGGTCATGAAAAATTCATCAGCCGGCCCGGTATTCGCCAGGCGGTGCGGCATTTCGAGATTACCCGGGAGGTGCTGGCATTTCGCGAGCCGGTGGACAGCATGAACGAGGGACCCCGACCTTTGCTGCTGGTGGTGGCCTGTGCCCTGATCGACCGATCCGGCAAAATCCTCCTGGCACGGCGCCCGGCGGGGAAGAAACTGGCGGGGCTGTGGGAGTTTCCGGGCGGCAAGCTGGCTCCGGGTGAAACGCCTGAAGCTGCGTTGGTCCGCGAACTCGACGAGGAATTGGGGATTGCCGTGAAGACAGCGGATGTCGCGCCCTTCGCCTTCGCCTCGCACGCTTATGAGAGTTTTCATCTGATGATGCCGCTCTATCTGTGCCGGCGCTGGGTGGGGGTGCCATCCTCGCGTGAGGGTCAGGCGCTGGCCTGGGTCGATCCCGCGCGGCTGGAGGAATATCCGATGCCGCCGGCGGACCGCCCGCTGATCCCGTTATTGCGCGATTTTCTGTGAGGATATCATGAGCGAACCCGCCAATCCGACCGCTGCGATCCTGATCATCGGCAACGAGATCCTCTCGGGGCGGACGCAGGATATCAACGTCAAATTCATCGCCGGACGTCTGGCCGCGATCGGTCACCGGCTCGAAGAGGTGCGCGTGGTGCCCGATGTGCCGGAGCGGATCATCCGCGCGGTGAACGAACTCCGCGCCGCCTACGACAATCTGTTCACCACCGGCGGCATCGGGCCGACCCATGACGATATCACGTCCGAATGCATCGCCGCCGCCTTCGGCGTGCCGTGGGAGAAACACCAACCGACCTGGGAGGCGATGGAAACGCATCTGGGTCCGGAGAATTTCAACGCGGCGCGTCAGCGCATGGCAACATTGCCGCGTGGCGCGGTGCCGATTCCGACCAGCATGACGATCGCGCCGGGGTTCTCGATCGGGAATGTCCATGTCATGGCTGGCGTGCCGCGGATCATGCAGTCGATGTTCACCGCACTCGAACCCGCGCTGGGCCGGGGCGCGCCGATCTCGATGCGGGCCGTGCACGGTATCGGTGTGAAGGAAGGCAGTATCGCGGCGGGGCTGGGGGAAATCCAGGCGCGGTTCGCAATGCTCGATCTGGGGAGCTACCCGTTCTACCGCGACTCGGGCAGTGGCGTGGCGATCGTTGCCAAGGGAACCGACGATGCCGCCCTCGATGCCGCGATTGCCGAAGCCGAATCGCTGATCGCCGGGCAGGGGATCGTGCCGATCCGTGGCGAGCCCGGGGCGGCTTAACCCCGGCCAAGGGTGAATATCCCGCCTGTTTTTCGGGCTGTTTTCCGGGCTGTTTTTCGGCTTGGCTGCTCCCCTGCACGAGCGGTTGCATAAGATCATCGCCGCCCGCCAGAAAGGCCGCAAACGGGCGCCAAAGCCCAAAGCCGCTCCGGAACCGGCAGGGAATGTGGTGAACATCATGGATGCGCTGCGCCAGAGCATGAAGGCGGAAACCTCGGAGCGCAGCCGCAAGAGGTGAACGGGTCAGCGCTTGCGGGCGCGGGGTGGTTTGTCGCCCGTGGCGGGCAAGGGGGCGGCAGGGTCGTCGAACTGGCGGATGTTGCGGTTGAGGCCTTTCCAAGCGTGTTTCTGAAAGAAATGCGGCCCGGTGATGCCGGTCGGGCAGCGCAGCAGGGCGAGCGGTCGCCCGGTAATGTACGGGGCGATGCTGGGCCATATTTCGGCATAGTAATCGGCGAGCCCTTCCTTGGTGACGCCATCATCGGGCCAATAGATTCGGTCGGGGTGGGTGAGGGTGATGGTACGGCGCTGCGGTTTCGCGGCGGCTTGATCCTGCGGCGCTTCATGGACGATTTCGCTGGCCGGCTTGTCCTCGCGCAGGCCGCGGAACGAGGCGTGGCGGAGATGACCATCGGCGGTCCAGGCGCGGAATTCGACTTCGGCGACGAGCGTGGGGCGGACATAACGGGCCTGTCTGGCATCATCGGCGGTGAGGGGGGCGGCGAAGGGTGGGTCGTCGGTCTCCAAGCGTTTGAGCGTCTTGAACAGATCGCGCGCGATCGAAGCCGAAAACCCGGTGCCGACGCGGCCGACCGGAGTGAGATCGCCGTCATGATAGACGCCGAGAATAAGCGAGCCCACCGCGCTTGCCGAGGCCGACGAGACGGTGAATCCACCGATCGAACCCGTAGAACGTGAAACGATCCGATCGGTGATCGTGCAGATCGGCCTGCAAAGCCGAGAAATCGGACGCACCGGTGCGGGTTTCGACCACGATTTCCCCGTCGATGATCGCGGTATCGACGGCGAGTGCCTTCAGGGCATCGGGTACGTTCGTGCCGAATTTATGGGTCCAGTCGAGACCCCTGCGGGTCAACCGGACAGGTCAGTTCCGCGACGCGCAGATATCGTTTGCAGCTTGCCCGTGATGCCACGCGATCCTCGCTTTCGCCCTGCTATCTTGTCAGCGCAAGGGCACGGGGCAAGGCGTGGGGGCGATCCGGCCATGCCGGTTAAATCGGGGCTTGGCGTGGTCGGGGCGCGGCTCGATATGAGACGGGGACAACGAACGGAGGCCTTCATGATCCCTATGGTCGATCTGCCGGACGGCACGGCAATTTCCGCCCTCGGCCAGGGCACGTGGAATATCGGCGACGATCCGGCCAGGGCGGCTGACGAGGTGGCGACGCTGCGGGCCGGGATCGATCTCGGACTTTCGCTGATCGACACCGCCGAAATGTACGGCGAGGGAAAATCGGAACGCCTTGTTGCCCGGGCGATCGAGGAGCAGCGCGACCGGGTGTTTCTGGTCAGCAAGGTCTACCCGCACAATGCCTCGGCGACCGGGGTGGCGAAATCATGCGCGGCGAGCTTTGAGCGGCTCGGCACCGATCATATCGACCTTTATTTGCTGCACTGGCGGGGCCAGCACCCGCTGGCGGAGACCGTTGAGGCGTTCGAGCGCCTGCGGGAGGCGGGCAAGATCCGCTACTGGGGGGTCTCGAATTTCGATACCGATGACATGACGGAACTCGCCGACCTGCAGTCGGGACGCCATTGCGCCACCGATCAGGTGCTCTATCACCCCGATGAACGCGGCATCGAGTTCGATCTGCTGCCCTGGTGCAGCGCGCATGCGATGCCGGTGATGGCCTACTCGCCGCTCGGGCAGGCCGGGCGGCTGCTTCGTTCGGCGGCGCTGCGCAAGGTGGGGCAGCGGCACGGAGCGACGCCCGGCCAGATTGCGCTGGCGTGGTCCCTGCGATCGGGCAAGATCATCGCGATCCCGAAGGCTTCGAGCGTCGCGCATGTTCGCGAGAACGCGGCGGCGGCGGCGATCGAACTGACCGCGCAGGACCTTGCCGAAATCGATGCGGCGCATCCCCCGCCGCACGCGCGGGAGCGGCTGGCGATGCTGTAGGCCGATGCTTTGACCGGGATCGCCCTCGCGTAAACTTGATCGCGCGGTTCGGGCCGGGGGGCAGCGAGCGGCGCATCGATGGTCTATCCACCCCGGCACATCCGTGACCGACCGTCGAAGGAGATCCTCACGCATGAGTTCGACCGCTGCCGCCTTGCGCCCCGTGTACCGCCGCCCGATGCTGACCAAGGTGCCCGAGATCACGTTGATGTTCTGGGTCATCAAGATCCTCAGCACCGCGATGGGGGAGGCGACGTCGGATTTTCTGGTGTTTCACGTCAACCCGTATCTCGCGGTGATCTCCGGCTTTGTGGGATTTGCCGCAGCATTGATCCTGCAACTCGCGGTGCGGCGCTACATTGCGCCGGTCTACTGGCTGGTCGTGGTGATGATCAGTATATTCGGCACGATGATTGCCGATGTCATCCACATCGTGCTCGGCGTGCCCTATGCCTTGACCACCCTTGGTTTCGGCGGAACGCTCGCGATCGTGCTGATCCTGTGGCACCGGGTGGAATCGAGCCTTTCGATCCACACGATCTGCACGACGCGGCGTGAATTGTTCTACTGGGCCACGGTGGTCGCGACCTTCGCCCTCGGCACGGCTGCGGGAGATTTCACTGCCTCCAGCCTCGGCCTCGGCTATGAGATGTCGGCGGTGCTGTTCACCATCGTGTTCCTGATCCCGGTGATCGGTTACCGCTGGTTCGGTTGGAACGAGATTTTCGCGTTCTGGTTCGCTTATATCGCGACGCGGCCAATGGGCGCATCCTTCGCCGACTGGACCGACAAGCCGCGCGCGATCGGCGGCCTTGGTTACGGTACGCCCGCCGTGAGTCTGATCCTGACCGTTGTCATCGTCATCCTCGTCGCCGCGATCACGCGCCGGCCGGATGGAACCGGCCGGCAGCGATCGTTCACGGCATCAGAACGCGATTGATCACCTGGATCACACCGTTCGACTGTTTGACGTCATAGATGATGATGTCGGCGGTGCCGCCTTTGGCGTCGGTCACTTCGATGTTGTGCGGCCCGTTCATCTTGAAGGTGAGGTACGCGCCGTTGAGGGTTTTCAGCTTCGCGACGCCGCCATGGCCCGCGATGTCGGCCTTGAGCGTGTCGAAGGTGAAATCGCCCGGCACAACGTGATAGAGCAGGATCGAGGCGAGTTCCTTTTTGTTCGCCGGCTTCAGCAGGGTCGGCACCGTGCCCTTGGGCAGCATGTCGAACGCCTGGTTGGTCGGTGCGAACACGGTGAACGGACCCTTGCCTTCGAGCGCCTTGACCAGCCCGGCTGCCTTGACCGCGGCGACCAGCGTGGTGTTGTCCTTTGAATTCACGGCATTCTGGACGATGTTCTTGGTCGGATACATCGCGGCGCCGCCGACCATCACGGTGTCGGTCGCCATGGCGGCCAGAGCGGTGCCGCCGATCGCCAACGCGGCGACAGCGCCGATCAGCATGGTACGTAATTTCATCGTGTCTCTCCGGAAAAAAGATCGACCCAACGTCGACCACGCAGGGAATACCCGCGCGGCGGGGTTCCGGATGCAACGGTGCCGCAACGGTTTCGTGACGGTGATTCAGCTTGCGGTTATCGCTGCCATCAGAAGTCGCAGCGCATGATCCACCGTCGCTGCGCGGATCGCGGCTCGATCGCCGGGGAATACCACGCGCTCTGCGATGCCGACCGCGCCGCGCTTCGCGAGCCCGAACCACACCGTGCCCACCGGCTTGAGCGCTGAACCGCCATCCGGGCCGGCGATGCCGGTCACCGCCACCGCCAGATCGGCACCCGAATTCTGCAAAGCCCCTGCCGCCATCGCTCGCGCGACCGCCTCGCTCACCGCTCCCTCGGCTGCAATGACATCGGGATCGACCCCGAGCATCGAGGTCTTGGCCTCGTTGGCATAGGTGACGAACCCGTAGCCGAAGATCGCGGATGATCCCGCGATATCGGTGATCGCGGCGGCGATCATTCCGCCGGTGCAGCTTTCCGCGGTTGCGATGCGCAGCCCCCGCGCGGTGGCCAGCGCGACCAGCGCCTTTGCGCTCACAACCCGACTCCCGGCCAGATCTGGCGCAGCACGAGCAGAATGACGAGCACAAACACCCCCGCGATCCAGTCATCCGCCATCACGCCGAGCGCATCGTGCCGGGCATCGGCGAGGCTGATCGGCCAGGGCTTGCGGATGTCGAACAGGCGGAACAGCAGGAACGCCAGAAGCACGCCTGATCCGGTCAGGTAGGGCAGGCCGAGCAGGGCGATCATCTGGCCGGCGACCTCGTCGATCACGATCCAGCCGGGGTCTTCGGTGGCGCGCCCGGTGCGGGGGATCGCGATCAGCCCGATCACGCTGGCGATCACGATCCCGGCGGCCAGCGGCGCGTGACCATGATCGAGCAGCAGGCACCCGATCAGCAGGCCGAGCAGCGAGCCGAACGTGCCCGGCGCCCACGGCGCGAAGCCGATGCCGAGACCGGAGGATGCGACCGTGGCGAGCCGCCTCATTTTGCGAGCCAACGGCTGATCGGGTCACGCGCGGCTTTGCCTTCAAGGGCGCGATACACCACGATCCCCTCGGTGACGCGCTGGACGTAGTTGCGGGTTTCGGCAAACGGGATCAGCTCGATCCAGGTGATCATGTTGATCCCGCCGTTGCCGGCGGGCAGGCGCGGGTCGCCATTGGTCGCGATCCAGTTCTCCACGTTGCGCGGCCCGGCATTGTAGGCCGCGATCGCGAGCGGCAGGCAGTTGCCGAACCGGCTCATCAGCGTCGAGAAATAGGCCGAGCCGAGGGCGATATTCGCCGAGGGATCGCCCATCAGTCCAGCGGCGGGCAGGCCGAGACCGGATTGGGTGGCGATCATCCGCGCGGTTCCGGGCATAAGCTGCATCAGCCCTTCGGCACCGGCACCGCTCATGGCACCGGGATCGAAACTGCTTTCCTGGCGGATCAGCGAGAGGATCACGCTCGGTCCCACGCCACCCGCCGGGGGATCGAGCGGCACCAGACCAGGCGGGATCGGCCAGCCGAGGCCGACCAGCATATCCCCGGCGACGCCGGCCAGCCGGGCGATCATCACCGCGGTCGAAACCTGGCCGATGCCGTCGGCCAGCCGTGCGTCGAGGTAGCGCGCATCGAACCCCGGCGAGACTTCCGCCATCCGGAACAGGAAGGCGCGGGCCCGGCGCGGTGCGCCCATTTCGACCAGCAGCACCGCCGCTTGGGGCAGGTCGCGCTCGGCGAATCCCGCCTCCTGAGCCACGGTGACCGGCGGATTGGCGATCGCGCGGATGCGGGCGCCGAGGGCAGCCGGGGTCATGCCCATCTGCAAGGCGGCGAGCTGGCCGTAATACGTGTCCGGATAGGCGGCGGCCTTGACCAGATCCGCCGTGGCCGCTGTGCCGCTTTCGGTCTGCGCGAGCCAGTAGAACGCCCGTGCCCGGGTGATGACCGCGGTCGAATCATGGCTGAGGGCGATGAACCAGGGCCGGGCGAGGGTCGGGTCGTTCAGGAACCGCAAGGCGATGAAACCCGCCAGAAAATCGCGGCTCGCCATTTGCGGCTTGCTGACCGGACGGGCGGCGGCGACCAGCGCATAGGCGCCTTTGAAATTGTTGACCCCGAGCAGATCCCGCGCCAGCGATTGCTGCTTGCCCCAGAACAGCGCCCGCGCCAGCCCGCTTGCCTGCGTCTCCGCGATCGGGCCCAGGCTTTGCCAGAGGGCGAGCTTCGAGGCCGGATCGGGTGCCGCGTTCAGTGCCGCGAAAAACAGGATCGGTGTTGCGCGCTGCGCGTTGGTCAACTGAGCCAGCGCAACGGGATCGGGGGTGCCGGAGGCATAGGCGAGCCAGGCCGATGCCATCACCCGATCGGAGGTGTCGAGCAAGGGCAGCGTCGCCCGCGCCGCAGCGTCGTTGCCCGCGAGAGCGAGGTTCTGAAACCGCTCCCAACTGGTCTGCGGCGTCAGTTGCGGCCCGAACCGGCCGAGGAACGCGGTCGCATCGGCCGGGTTCGCATACCCTTCCACCCAGGCCCGGCGCGCGAAACGCCCGGCCTTTTCCGGCTCGACCGCATTGAACGCGGCGGCACACGCGGCATTGCCCGCCGCCGTCACCGGCATCCGCCGGGCGCATTGCTGGCGGACCGTGGCAAGGTCGGGATCGGCGGCGAGCGCCTCGCTCCACCGGCGCGCCAGCACGCCCTGCTCGGGCCAGTCCGGGTTGCGGGTCATGAAGGCGCTGATTTCGCCCTCGCTCGCTTCGCCGGGATCGAGGAGGCGAAAATAGGTCACCAGCTTGGCCAACAGCCGGTCCGGCTGCGCGGCGGCGAGGGTCTGGGCATCCGACCAGTCGTTCGACCGGACATCGTTCATAATCTGGACCAGCGCCGGATCGGGCTGCGGGGGGGCGGGGACGATCGCGGCGCGGGCGAGCGGAGCGTCGGCATTGGCCAGCGCCAGAACCATCGCGAACAATGTGGTCAGCCTCGTCATGCGCGCTCACTTAGCAGGACTGGGTCGGCACTCCCATACCTTGTCGCCGCACGTTGCGGAGAATAGGTTGCGGGCAATTGCGGAGACAAATATGTTCCACGGCTCACTGGTAGCGACCATCACCCCGATGCACGACGACGGCAGCATCGACGAGGCGGCGCTCGAACGTTTCATCGAATGGCAGATCGCCGAGGGCACCCACGGGCTCGTGCCGGTCGGCACCACCGGCGAATCGCCGACCCTCAGCCATGAGGAGCACAAGCGCGTCGTCGAACTGACCGTGCGTATCGCGGCGAAGCGGGTGCCGGTGATCGCGGGGGCCGGCTCCAACGCGACGGCGGAGGCGGTCGAACTCGCGCGTCATGCCCAGTCGGTCGGGGCCGATGGCGTGCTCGTGGTGACGCCGTATTACAACAAGCCGACCCAGGACGGGCTGATCCTGCATTACACCGCGATCGCCGATGCGATCGATATTCCGGTGATCATTTACAACATTCCCTCGCGCTCGGTGATCGACATGAGCGTGGCGACGATGGCGACGCTCGCGCAACACCGCAACATCGCAGGCGTGAAGGATGCAACCGCCAACCTCACCCGCCCTCTCCATACCACCGCCGCCTGCGGGCCCGATTTCTGCCAGCTTTCCGGCGAGGATCACACCGCACTCGCCTTTCTGGCCGCCGGGGGGCATGGCTGCATTTCGGTCAGTGCCAATATCGCCCCGCGCCTCTGCGCCGAACTGCATAACTCCTGGCAGCGCGGGGATCTGGCGGGGGCGATGGCGATTCAGGCGCGCCTGCTGCCGCTTCACGATGCGATGTTCGCCGAAACCAATCCGGCGCCCGCGAAATATGCCGCCTCCCTGCTCGGCTACGGCGCGGCGCGATGCCGCCTGCCGCTCGCACCGCTCAGCGACGCCGCGCGGGAGCGGATGCATCGGGCCATGGTTTCGGCCGGGCTGATCAACTGATGGCGGAGCCCAAGAAAAAGTCGATGCTGATTTCGCACGGCATCGCCGCGCAGAATCGCAAGGCACGCTTCAACTACACGATCCTCAGCACGATGGAGGCGGGGATCGTGCTGCGCGGGGCGGAGGTGAAATCCCTGCGCATGGGCCGTGCCACGCTGACCGAGGCATTCGCCGGGGAGCGCGACGGCGAGATGTTCCTGTTCAACATGTACATCCCGGAATATCAGGGCGGGGTGCTGTCGCGCTTCGACACCAAGGGGCCGCGCAAACTCCTGCTCAAACGCAAGGAAATCAATACGCTGATCGGCGCGGTCGCCCGCCAGGGATCGACCGTCGTGCCGCTCGACGTGCATTTCAACCCGCGCGGCATGGCCAAGGTCACGCTCGGGATCGCCGAAGGGCGCAAGCAGCATGACAAGCGGGCGGCGGTTGCGAAGCGGGATTGGGATCGGGACAAGGCGAGGTTGTTGAGGAACCGGTGAAGGAAGCAGTTCTTTTTTGTAAAAAAGAACCAAACAACTTTCATTTCTCCGGAGCTGGGGCGCACGAACGGTACGGGCCTAGGTGAGCAAGAGTTTTTTGCTTCTTTTTTGCAAAAAAGAAGACCTTTCTTCCGTCTATCTGCAGGGAGCACCCATGGACTGGCAACATAACGGCGTTCGCGTCATCGCCGGCGATCAGCTCGATCCCAACACGCCGCAGACGCCCGGCATGAGCCGGGCTGCCGCGATCAATCATGCGCGGGTCGGTGCGCAGAAGCTCTGGGCCGGCACTGTGACGATCGATCCCGGGGCCAAGACTGGCGCGCATCATCATGGTGCGCTGGAAAGCGTGATTTTCGTGGTGAAGGGCCGGGCGCGGATGCGCTGGGGCGAGCACCTCGAATTCGTGGCCGAGGCCGGGCCGGGCGATTTCATTTTCATCCCGCCCTATGTGCCGCATCAGGAAATCAACGCGAGCAGCGACGAGCGGCTGGAATGCATGCTGGTGCGCTCGGATAACGAGGCGGTGGTCGTCAACCTCGATATCGACCCGGTCGAGACCCCGAGCGAGGTTGCCTGGGTCGATCCGATCCATCGGCATTCGCATTGAGGGGCGGGACATGACCGAAGCGGGGGATGACGGCGTGAGCCGGTTCGGCCAGATCAAGGACAAGCTGATCGGCCGCAAGGAGGAATGGTCGCGTGAGGGGCGGGGGCTGACCGGAACCACGGCACCGCATCAGCAGCGCCTGCCGCCGGGCCAGCATCTGGTACGCGACTGGCCGGTGCTCGACCTCGGCATTCAGCCAGAAATCCCCAAAGCGGCGTTTCGGCTGGTGATCGACGGTGCGGTGGATCAGCCGGTGACGCTGGATTGGGACGCGCTGATGGCCCTGCCGCAGCAGGGCAGTGTGAGTGATATGCACTGCGTCACCACATGGTCGCGCTTCGACAATCATTGGGAAGGCGTGCCGGTTGCCGCGATCGTCGATCTGGTGCGGCCGCTCGATGAGGCGACCCATGTGCTGTTCGAGAGCCATGACGATTACACCACCAATCTGAGCCGCGAACAGTTCACGGCGGCGGATTGTTATCTGGTTCATACGTGGGAGGGCAAGCCGATCTCGCGCCAGCACGGCGGACCGCTGCGGGTGATAGTGCCGCAATATTACCTCTGGAAATCGGCGAAATGGGTCCGGCGCATCACGTTTGCGACCGCCGATCATCAGGGGTTCTGGGAAACCCGCGGGTACAACAACCGCGCCGATCCGTGGCTGGAGGAGCGTTATAGCTGACGCGATGCTCTTTCACTCGGGATCTTGGCCGGTAGGGCGCTTGCGCGATCCGGACGATCGCGGGCGGGTGGCTGCCTTGTCCATCGCCTGCGCCGATTATGCCGAGTTGGTGACCGGCCTGCCGCCGACCTCGCGCGACGGTGATTGCTTTTTCGACGATCTCCCACCGGGGCGCACGACCGCCTCGATGCTCAAACTCGGAATCAGCGATGACCGCGACAGGCTGATCGCCTTGCTCGACGTCGTGATGGATTATCCGGATGCGGGGGTGTGGTATGTCGGGCTCTTGCTGATCCATCCGGAGTTTCGTCGACAGGGTCTGGGTCGATCGCTGGTGAATGGACTAGCCTCGCATGCGCGGGCGCAGGGCGCGGCTTCGTTGCGGCTCGGCGTCGTTGAGGCGAACGCACCGGCGCTGGCATTCTGGTTGCGGCTGGGCTTTCGCGCCATCGGCGATGCACCCGACCACCATATCGGCGTGCGGGTGCATCGCGTCATCGAGTTCGAATACGCCTTGTCGGACCGGGCGCCCATGCTTCACGAACGGCCCCGCTTCGGCTAGGTGAGGCTCAATCAATTTTCAGGAAAGCGCATCATGATCAAGGTTGGCGACAAGATTCCGGCGATGAGGCTGATGACACCGGGCAGCGACGGGCCGCAGGAAATCGATACCGGTGATCTGTTCGCGGCCAGGACCGTCGTGATGTTCGCGGTGCCCGGTGCGTTCACTCCGACCTGCAGCGCGAAGCACCTGCCCGGGTTTCTCGACCAATACGACGCGCTGAAGGCCAAGGGCGTCGATGAGATCGTCTGCCTTGCGGTGAACGACGTGTTCGTGATGGGGGCCTGGGCGGCGAGCCAGAACGGGCGCGACAAGATCACCTTCCTGGCCGACGGTTCGGGCATGTTCACCCGCGCGCTCGGCCTCGAACTCGACCTCGTGGCACGCGGCCTCGGCGTGCGCAGCCAGCGCTTCGCCCTGATCGCGAAGGACGGTGTGGTGACGCATCTCGCGGTCGAACAGGCTGGCGGGTTCGATGTCAGCCGTGCCGAGGCGGTGCTGGAGGCACTGGACGCCTGATCCATCGACCATGAATGACGCGCCGGGGCCGACGCTCTGCGTCGTCGTGCCCTGCTACCGTGAACGGCCCAACGTCGCGCCGATGATCGCGTCGCTCGATGTGGCTCTCGCCGGTATCGACTGGGAGGTCATGTTCGTCGATGACGACAGTCCCGACGGCACGGCCGACGAGGTGCGGCGGATCGCGCTGACCGACCGGCGGGTGCGCTGCCTGCGCCGGGTCGGGCGGCGCGGTCTGTCTTCGGCGGTGATCGAGGGTGCGCTGGCAACATCGGCGGAATTCGTCGCGGTGATCGACGGCGATCTTCAGCATGACGAGAGCCGTCTGCCGCTGATGCTCGATGCCGTGCGCGGCGGGGCGGATCTGGCGGTCGGGAGCCGCCATGTCGGCGATGGCGACGCGGCGGGCCTGGCATCGCCGCTGCGCGAGCGGCTCTCGGCAACCGGAATCCGGCTGGCCCGGATGCTCGCCCGCGCGCCGATCAACGACCCGATGAGCGGTTTTTTCCTGATGCGTCGCGCGACCTTCGAGGCATTGACGCCGCGCCTGAACGGGCAGGGGTTCAAGATCCTGCTCGATCTGATGCTGGCGGCACGCGCGCCGCTGCGTGTGGTCGAGATCCCCTACCGGTTTCGCCCGCGCCAGGCCGGGGAAAGCAAGCTCGATATTCTGGTTCTGGTCCAGTTCGCGGGGTTGCTGATCGATCGGGCGCTGGGCGGGGTGGTGCCGTTGCGATTTCTCGCCTTCGCCCTGGTGGGGGCGTTCGGCATGGCGGTGAACCTGCTGGTGACCCTGATCCTGCGACGCGCCGGGGTTCATTTCGCGACGGCACAGACCATCGGCACGATCGTAGCCATGATCGGCAATTTCGAGATGAACAACCGCCTGACTTACCGCACGATCCGTTTGCGGGGCGGGGCGTATTGGCGGGGGCTGGTGCTGTTCATGCTGGTGTGCGGCCTGGGTGCGGTCGCCAATATCGGTATCGCGCGCGCGCTGTATCGCGGCGATACCGCAGGTCTTGCGGCCAGCGCGGTCGGGTCCGCGATCGGCGTGGTGTGGAATTACGCGGTCTCGGCGACGCTGGTCTGGCGCGCGCGGTGACACGGAACGGCTGGCTCGCGGCTCTCGCCGGCGTCACCCTGATCCGGCTGCTGGCGGCGGCGCTGGTGCCGCTGGCGCCTGACGAGGCGTATTACTGGCTGTGGTCGCAGCATCTGCAGCCCGGTTATTATGACGACGCGCCGCTGATCGCGGTGTGGATTCGCGCCGGAACCGCGCTGCTCGGTAACGGGCCGCTCGGCATTCGTCTACTCTCGCCCCTGGGCGCGGCGTGCGGCACCTTGCTGATCTGGCGCGCCGGGGAGGATTTGTTTCCCGATCGCAAAGCCGGGCTGATCGCCGCGATTATGCTGAACGCGACGCTGGTGCTCAACGCCGGAGCCGTGATCACGACGCCGGACACGCCGCTTCTGCTGTTCTGGACCGCGACAATCGCCGCCGCCGCGCGTTGGCACGCGAGCAGGGACGACCGGTGGTTTCTCGCCGCCGGGGCGATGGCGGGACTCGCGTTCGAGTCGAAATATACCGGCGTCCTGATCCTTGCCGCGGTCGGCCTCTGGCTGCTGGTGACTGCCCAAGGGCGGGCCGCGTTACGCCGCCCGTTGCCGTGGTGCGGTCTGGCACTCGCGATCGCGCTGTTCATGCCGGTGGTCTGGTGGAACGCGGTGCATCACTGGGTCAGCTTCGCCAAGCAGGGGGGGCGGACGACGCATCTCGCACCGGAAGACGCGTTTGCTAATTTTGCCGCTCTGGTCGGCGGGCAGATCGGGCTGGTCACGCCGGGGATTTTCCTGCTGGCGACGATCGGCGTGATCGCGGCGCTGCGCACCCGCACGGCGGCGGCGAGTCTGGTCTGGTTGAGCGTGGTGGTGCCGGGCGCGGTGTTCGCCGAGCATGTCGTTTCGGGCGCGGTGCAACCGAACTGGCCCGCGATCATGATCCCCGGTGCCGCTCTGGCTGCCGCGGGTGTCGCGACACGGATCACCCGGCGCTATCTGGTTCCGGCGGCGGCCCTGGGGGCGACCGTGTCCGCGCTGGTCTATGTTCAGGCCATCGCGGCGCCGCTGCCGTTACCAGTCCGGCGCGATCCGACCGCGTTGCAGCTTGCCGGCTGGCGGCATCTGGCGGCGGCGGTAGGGGAAGAGGCGCGGGCACAGCATCTCGCCATCGTCGCGGCGTCCGATTATGGACTGGTCGCGGAACTCGCGCATGATGCGCCGCCTTCCCTCACCATAGCCGGTACCGGCGCGCGCTGGCAGTATTTTGGCCGACCGGGGCTGCGCACGCCGACCCGTCTGCTGCTGGTCGCGCCATCCTACATGCCCCGCCCGGATGCGCCGAACTTCACCGATGTTGTCAGGCTGGCATCGGTCCGGCGTCTGCGTCATGGTGCCGTGATCGAAACCTATTCCATCTACGAGGCGATGTTCATGCCGACCGAACCCTCCGCCGTGATGCGACCCTCCCGATGACGCCGCCGACGCCGGATGATGTGCTGCGCGCACATCGCCTGATCGCCCCGCATATCGTGCGCACCCCGACGCTGCGCTCGCCGGTGCTCGATGAGGCAACCGGCGCGCAGGTGTTCGTGAAGGCCGAACCGTTGCAGCGCACGGGCAGCTTTAAGTTGCGCGGTGCGACGAACGCCCTGCTCAACCTGCCCGAGGCGGTGCGGGCGCACGGCGTGGTGGCCTATTCCTCGGGCAATCATGGTCAGGCGGTCGCTTGCGCGGCGGCGGCGCTCGGAATGACGGCAACGATCGTGATGCCGGGCGACGCACCGGCGATCAAGCGGGTCGCCACCGCGCGCTGGGGGGCGCGAATCGTAGATTACGACCGCCGCACCGATGATCGTGCCGCCATTGCGCAGGCGATCGCGGCGAAGACCGGTGCAACCCTGATCCCGCCCTTCGAGCATCCGGACGTGATCGCCGGGCAAGGGACGCTGGCGCTCGAACTGGTGGCGGATGCCGAGGCGGCAGGTATGGCGCTCGACCTCGTTCTCGTCTGCACCGGCGGCGGCGGATTGACCGCCGGTTGCGCCCTCGCGCTGGAAGCCGTCTCGTCGCGCACGCGGTTGATCGGCGTGGAACCCGAGGGCTGGGACGATACCGCCCGCTCCCTGCGCGCGGGCAGCATCGTCGCCAATGACGGCACGGGCTCGCCGTTATGCGATGCCTTGATGGCGATGGCGCCTGGCGATTTGACGTTTTCGATCAACCGCCGCCGTCTCGCGGGCATGGTCGCGGTGGACGAACCCGCCATTCTGCGCGCGATCGGCTTTGCGGTTGGTCAGTTGAAACTGATCGTCGAACCGGGCGGTAGCGTGGCATTGGCCGCGGCGCTCACCGGGGCGGTGCCGCTGGCGGGGCTCCGTGTGGGGGTGGTGTTATCGGGGGGCAATATCGATCCTGCCGTCCTCGTCCGGGCACTTAAAATCGCTTGAGCCGCCGCCGATTCAATCTTCGTTAATCTTCTCCCGCGATACTGCGCTGCGAAGGCGGAGCAGACTCGATGGCGATACGGAAATCACGAACCGGCAAGGCAGGTAATCAGGCGGTCAATATCATCATCCGCCGGCATGAAAATGTCGATGCGCCGCATCACGGCGGGGCATGGAAGGTCGCCTACGCGGATTTCGTGACCGCGATGATGGCATTTTTCCTCCTCATGTGGCTGATCAACGCGACGACCCAGGCTCAGCGGATCGGGCTCGCCGATTATTTCAGCCAGGCGAATGTGCTCAATCGTGGTGCCTCCGGCGAAGGCAAGCCGTTTGGCGGGCGGACCCCGTTCGATCATGGGGCGCTGACCTCCGATCTCGGGGCGGTGAGGGTGACTGTGGGTCATAATCCCGTCTCGCACACAGTTCCTCACGTGCCGCAGGGGCGGCAGATCCGGCCATTGACGGTCAGTGGTAATCAACTCGAAAACCAGTCCGGACCACAGCCGGGTACGCAGCATCCCGGAGCCGGGCCGGCTGAACAAGCGAGTATGGCACCGGTCGCTCCGGTACCGGCGTCGGCTGCGGCTTTGGCCGCGGGCGGGCTTGCCGCGGGCAATCTGGGCCAGCGCCGGTTCACCGCCGCCGCCACCGCGATGAAGCAGGCGATCGCCGCCGACCCGGCGCTGAAGCCGGTCTCGCATCAGATCAGCATTACCCAGACCCCGCGCGGTCTCGAAATCCAGATCATGGATGCGCACAAGCGGCCGATGTTCCGGCTCGGTTCGGCGGAGCCCAACCCGATGACGCAGGATCTGATCCGCAAGATCACTCCAATTCTGGCACGGCTCGGTGACCGGATCAGGATCTCCGGCTACACCGATGCAACGCCGTATCTCATTCCCGGTCACAGCAACTGGGATCTCTCAGTCGATCGCGCCAACGCGACGCGGCAATTGATGGAACAGTCCGGCCTGCCGAAAGTGCTGATCAGCGCCGTTGCCGGCTATGCCGATCGGCGGCTGCTGATACCGGCCCAGCCGAAGGCGGCGGCCAACCGGCGTGTTGCAATTCTGGTGCTGCGACCCGCACCGGACACTGGGGTCAAAAACCATGGGGCTCCCGCGCCATGACCCGACAAGGACTGAACGATCTGAATTGTCTGGTGAATTATGCTGAGTTTGGGAGGTGTCGCGTTTCTCCTCGTTTGCGTATTCGGGGTTTTCATCTTCACCGGCGGCGCGATCGGGCCGCTGATGAGTTCCATGCCCATGGAATTCATCACGATCGGAGGGGCCGCGATCGGTACCTTCATTGCCGGAAATTCTCTGCATGACATCAAGCACACTCTGGCGGATTTCAAGAAAGTCCTGAAGGGCGGTTCGTTCCGGAAAACCGACTATACCGACCTGCTGTGTCTGCTGTTCTATCTGGTGCGGCTCGCATCGACCAAGGGAGCGATGGCGTTGGAAGCGCATATCGAGCGCCCCGAGGAAAGCCCGGTATTCCAGCATTTTCCGCGTATCCTGAAAAACCATCACGCGACGGCCATTGTCTGCGATTATCTGCGCATGGTCGGGATGAATGCCGATGACCCGCATCAGATCGAGGACGTGATGGCGCGCGAGTTACGCAAGACGCTGGTCGAGGAGCTTCACGGCGCGCATACGCTTCAGATCATGGCCGATGGTCTGCCCGCACTGGGTATCGTCGCCGCCGTACTCGGCGTCATCAAGACCATGGCGCACATCAATCAGCCGCCCGCAATTCTGGGTGAGATGATTGGCGAAGCCCTGACCGGCACATTTCTCGGCGTCCTTCTGGCCTATGGGGTCGCAGCCCCGCTATCGACCCGGATTCGCGGCGTCGTGGAGGAAGATTCGCGCTATTTCGAGGTCATCAGGGCCGTTCTGGTGGCTCATCTGCATGGGAATGCACCGCAGGTCAGCGTCGAGATCGGCCGGAAGATGGTGCCCAACATGTATATGCCGAGCTTCGCAGAACTCGAGGAGTCGGTACAGAATCTCAAGGTGGGGGCGTGATGCCGATAAAGACCCGATAGACCGCGTGTGGCGGGGTCAGCCGTCCTCATCGAGATTCCGTTGCATGACGATCACATCGAGCCATCGTCCGAATTTGAATCCGACATCTCGCATGGTGCCGACGCGCTGAAATCCCAGGCTGGCGTGGACGCCGATCGAGCCGATGTTTTCGGAATCGCCGATGACCGCGAGCATCTGCCGGAAGCCGGAGGATCGCGCGTCGCGGATCAATCGGGCAACCAGGGCCTTGCCCACGCCCTGGCCGCGGACATCTTCGCGCACATACACGCTGTTCTCGGCGGTGAACCGGTAGGCGGTGCGCGGTCGATACTGGTCGTAATAGGCAAAACCAAGCAGGCCGGTTTCGTCCTCGGCCACGAGCCACGATCGTCCGGCCTCGACGATCTGCCGGTACCGGGCCGTCATGGCTTCCAGCGATGGGGGCACCTCGTCGAAACTGCCGGTGCCTTCCAGCACGTGATGGGCATAAATCGCCTGACATGCCGGCAGGTCGTCGGTCGTTGCGGGACGGATGTCCATCAGGGGCTTGCTCCGGGCGGGTCGATAAAAGGTGGTTTCTCGGTTCTGATGCCGCGACCGGGGCTTTCCGGCAAGACCATCCCGTGCAAACCGACGGGATTGGCCGGTCCGGTAAGACCAACTTAACCATATTCAGCTATAGAAGCCGGGGTGCGATGTGCTATGGACGCGCAGGTTTTGGAGAATTTTATCTATTTCGTTGAATTTTGTGATCAACTCTGGTTTGTTGCAACGCGGCAAAGCGTATGCGCCGCAACGAAACCCCATGCATATCTGCGACCGGTCGCGCGACCGCCGCGCCAATGGAAGGGATAGCCCGCCCTATGAATGACCCGAACGACAGTCCCGGCCCCGACTCGTCCAAACGCGGTAGCGACGACACGGAATCCCTGCACGTCCGCATTCTGGCGGTAAAAGCCGCAGCCCGGTTTCACGGCGTTGATCTCGATATCGAGACCTTGACGCTCGATCCCAAGGAGCCGGCACCGTCTTCGCCGCATCTGGTCGACTGGCTCCGGGATTCCGGGCTTTGGGTGCGCGGGATCATGATGAATTTCCGCCAACTGATGAAGGTGGAAACGACAGCGCCGGTCGTTCTGCTGCTGCGCGATGGTGGCGCGGCCCTGATGGTGGCGAACGATCCCGGGCGGTCGATCGTGTTTCTGCGCGATCCGCGCGCGCCGGTCGGGTCGGCTCCCGTGGCCGTCGATGAAATTCAGCTCCGCCAGGTGTGGGATGGCGCCGTGCTGCTGGTGCGCGGCGAGCGCGACGGGCAGCAGGTCGAACCGCCATTCAACTTCTCCCTGCTCCTCAAGATGGTTCTGATCGAAAAGCGTATCCTCAGGGATGTCGCGATCAGTTCGATCACGCTGACCATCCTTCAGGTTCTGCCGATCCTGATGATCATGGTGGTGCTCAATACCGTAATTGTTTACCGCAGCATCAACACGCTGATACTGGTGACCCTGATTTTCGTGGTCTGCGTGATCTGGGAAGCTCTGCTCACCTGGGGGCGACGGATGATGCTGGTCATTCTCTCGAACCGGATCGATGCGCGGTTGAATTTGATGATTTTCGACCGCTTGATGACCTTGCCGATCGACTTTTTCGAGAAGAACCAGGCCGGCGAACTGGCCTACAAAACAACCCAGATCTACCGTGTGCGCGATTTCATCACCGGCAGGCTGTTATCCACCTTCATCGACATGTTCATGGTCGCGCTGATCATGCCGATCCTCTTCTATCTGGATGCTTTTCTGGCCTGGACCATCCTGATCGCCTCGGGGATCATCGCGGTGATCATCACGGCGTTCCTGCCCGCGATCGCGCGGCTCACCGGCGAGATCATCGCGGCGGAAAGTGCCAAGGGCGCGGTACTGGTCGAAAGCGTTTACGGCATCCGGACGGTCAAGGCGCTTGCTCTCGAAAAAGTTCGTGCGAACGAATGGGACACCAGGGTCGCGGAAACCAGCCGGCTCAATCTCCAGATGGGTCGGTTGTCGAACTGGCCGGTCGTGCTCTCGCTGCCGTTCGAGCGCTATGCTCAGGGCGGTGTCCTGCTGCTCGGCGGCTATCTTGCGGTGACCTCCCAGAATCCCCTCGCTCTCGGCGGGCTGGTCGGGTTCATGCTGCTCGGTGGTCGGGTCGCCGGTCCACTGGTGTCGTTTGCCCGGCTGATTCAGGACGCTCAGGAGGCTCGCGCGGCGGTGGCCATCGTGGGCCAGGTGCTCAATCGGCCGACGGAGCGGCGTGCGCTGACGACGGGGCTGCGACCTCAGTTCGTCGGCTCGGTCGCTTTCGAGAATGTGACCTTCACCTATGAAGGGACCAAGACACCGGCGCTGAACAAGGTCAGTTTCGCAATTCCGGAAGGCACCATGCTCGGCATCGTCGGACGGTCCGGCTCGGGTAAGTCGACGGTCACGCGGTTGTTGCAGGGGATCAATCGCGAGTACACCGGCGCGGTCAAGATCGACAATACCGAGCTGCGCGAGATCAATCTGCGCCATTTGCGCAAGAGTTTTGGTGTCGTGCTGCAGGATAATTTTCTGTTTCGCGGATCGGTGCGTGACAACATCATCGCAGGTCGTCCCGGCCTCAGCTTCGAGGACGCGATCAAAGCGGCGCGGCTTGCCGGTGCCGAGGAGTTCATCGAACGCCTGCCGCAGGGATATGAGACCTTCATTCAGGAAGGATCGCCCAATCTGTCCGGTGGCCAGAAACAGCGTCTTGCGATCGCCCGTGCCCTCATTGCCGACCCCCGCCTGCTGATTCTGGATGAAGCAACGAGCGCCCTCGATCCCGAGAGCGAGGCACTCATCAATGCCAATCTGCTGCGCATCGCGCGGGGGCGGACCATGGTGATCATCTCGCATCGTCTGGCCTCGCTCGTGGAATGCGATCAGATCCTGGTCATGGATTCGGGGCAGGTGATCGATCTCGGCAAACACGGCGAGTTGGTCGAACGCTGCGCGATCTACCGCCATCTCTGGCTCCAGCAGAACCGTCACATGAACCCTGAAGGAGGCCGCAATGCCCCGACTCCCACGCTTGCGCAAGGGGACTGATCGCGCCGCCCCGGTCGGGGGTGGCGCCGCTGGGGGTGGCATGGGGCTGGCTTTGGCCAGCCCGGGTCAGCTCGACGATACGCCGATGGCGCTGCTGGAGTTCCAGTCGCCCACCGCCGCGGTGATCGCAACGCCGGTGCCGCCGATTTCGCGCTATACGGCCCTGATCGTCACCGCGCTGGTTTTCGCCCTGCTGGTGATCGCCGCCACCGTAAAGGTCAGCAAGGTCGTGACCGCTGAAGGCAAGCTGGTGTCCTCGGCCCCGACGATCATGCTGCAGCCGTTCGATACATCGATTGTGCAGTCGATCGATGTTCACGAAGGGCAGATCGTTCACAAGGGCGAACTCCTGGCGCGGCTTAACCCGACCTTCGCTCGCGCCAATCTGACCGCCTTGCGCGCCCAGGTCGTCGCTTTGTCAGCGCAAAAGGCCCGTCTGGAGGCCGAGGCGAGCGGTGGCGTCTATGCGCCCGACCACGCCAATCCGGCCCAGACGCTTCAGGCCGCGATATTCCAGAGTCGCAAGGCGGAGCGAACCTATACGATCGAAAACTACAATCAAAAAATCGCTGAACTCCGGATGATCGTCACCAAGAGCGAGGAGGAGGCCGGGTTTTACAAAAAGCGGGTCAACGTCGCTCAGGATGTCGAGAACATGCGGACCCAGTTGCAGAAAATGCAGGTCGGCAGCAAGCTGAACTCCCTGATCGCGTTGAACGACCGGCTGTCGGTTTCGAGTTCGCTGTCGAGCGCGGTCTCGACCGCCGCAGCCGGTGAAAGCGATCTTGCGGCACAGCGCGCGGAACGCGACGCCTATGAAAAAAAATGGGCGGCGACGGTTTCGGAGAATCTGGCTGAAACCACCAGCAAGCTGGTCACGGCGCAGCAGGATCTTTCGAAGGCGGAATTGCAGAGCCAGCTTGTGGTGCTGCGCGCACCCCGCGATGCGATTGTGCTGACCGTGGCACATGTCTCGGTCGGTTCGGTTCTGCAGTCGGGCCAGAAATTCATCTCCCTCGTCCCGATCGATGCACCGCTGGAAATCGAGGCGGATATCAGCGGCACTGAATCCGGCTATGTGCATGTCGGCAATCCGGTCACGATCAATTTCGATACCTTCGACTTTCTGCGCTACGGCTCCGCCAAAGGCACGCTACAGTCGATCAGCGCCGACAGTTTCAGCCCCGAAACGGCACCCGGCGAGGGTGGCTCCACCCTGCCCAACCGCCCTCACTCGCTCTATTATCGGGCCAATATCTCCCTCGATGAGTTGATGCTGCACAACGTGCCACCAGGATTTCGGCTGGTGCCGGGCATGCCGCTGAACGCCAACATCAAGGTCGGACGGCGGACGATCATGTCCTACTTCATCACCAAGATCATGCCGGTCGCTTATGACAGTATGCGTGAACCATGATGTGGTTCAGGGATCGGATCACGATCGTAGCTCACGCATGATGTCATGAGCGCGATCGACCGTATCGCGTCGCTCTCGCCGAAGCGGGCGTTGCGGCGCGCCGACGATCTGGCTGGCGCGGGTGAATGGGCGCGGGCCGCCCGTCTGTACGTTGTTGCCGCCGATGCCGGGCTGGTCGAGGCGCAGCACGCACTCGGCGCCGCTTACATGCCGGGCGGTGGACTCACGCCTAACCCGCGCGAAGCGGCCCGATGGTTTCTTCGGGCGGCCGAAGCGGGGCACGTCGAAAGCCAGTGTCGTCTGGCCGGCCTGTTCATCCACGGGCTGCAGAATCGCCGGTTCGATGCGAATTCCGCCTTGTTCGGGGATGGTGGAACAACGGCGGAGACCGAGGCCGATTACCCCTCGGCTCTGATCTGGGCACGCCGTGCGGCGGAGGCCGGCTCCGCTGACGGCCAGGCGCTGCTCGCCTATGTTCTGACTCACGGACCGGAGGGAATTCGCGATCCTGACGCAGCGGAGCTCTGGTATCGCAAATCGGCGGCGCAGAAATGGCCGCAGGGGCATCTCGGCCTCGGCATGATTTTGATGCGGGGGGCGGATACGGCCGAGAAGACCGTTGCCGCCCGCCATGAGTTCGAGGAGGCCGCGAAGGCCGATCTGCCGACCGCACATTATCTGCTCGGCGTGATCCATGAACAGGCCGTCGGGGTTCTGCCCGATCCGGCCAAGGCGCTCACTCATTACCGCAACGCGGCAATTCATGGCATCCGCAATGCGCAAGCCAAGCTCGGTGCGATGCTGCTGGCCGGACACGGATGCGCGCCCGATCCCGTCGAGGGCGAATCCTGGCTGCGGAGGGCCGCGATCGCAGGAGATCCGGAAGCGGCGGCGCTCGTCGCCGATGTCTATGCCCGTGGCGGGCATCTGCCGCCGAATTACGCCGAGGCGGCGATATGGTTCCGCGTTGCGGCCGAAGCCGGGCATCGGGTGGCGGCGCGCGCGCTGGGGATGCTTTATCTGACCGGTGCCGGCGTTGCGCGCGATTCCGAGGAAGCCGCCAAATGGCTCGCTCGCGCCGCCGAACAGGGGGATACCGCTGCCGGTGCCGACCTTGGTAATCTCATTCTCAAGGGCGAGGTGCGGCAATCCTCGGTGGATGGGCTGCCGATCCACGAGTGGTTCGAGCGCGCCGCCGAATCGGGCGATCTGATCGGGGCATTCAATTTCGGTGTGTGTCTCGCTGAAGGTATCGGGGTGAAACGCGACGAGGCGCGGGCCGCGATCTGGCTGCGCCGGGCCGCCGAAGGTATCGTGAACGCCCAGTTCTGGTACGGCAGGCTGTTGCGCGAGGGGCGTGGGGTTCCGGTCGATTTCGTCGAGGCGTACCGGTGGGTTTCAACCGCCGCCGCGACCGGCATGGTGGAAGCGCTGGCCCTGCAGGCCGAGATGAAGCTGCATGGCCAGGGTTGCCCTCGCGATCATGCCGGCGCGCGCGATATTTTCCTGCAGATCGCCCAGGCAGGGCATGTCGGTGCGATATTTGCGCTCGGCGCTCTCCACGGCGGGGGGCACGACATTCCGACCGATCGGGTCGCGGCACAGGAATGGTTCGCCAAGGCGGCGGCGCTCAATCATCCGGTCGCGCAACTCATGCTCGGGCGCTATCTGCGCAAAGGTCTTGCGGGTCCGGCTGATGTGGTTGCCGCGAAACAATGGCTCAACCGGGCGCTCGCGCAGGGGGTCGACGAGGCTCGGGTCGATCTTGCGGAAATCGCCCAGCAGCACGATCCCCAGCCGCGTCAAGCCGCCGGCGACTGAGCGTGACGGCTGATGCCACCCGCCAGCGCCGCCTCGCGGAGGCGGCCGATGCGTGGGAACGCGGGCGTCGGGCGATCGAGACCGGTGATCTGACCGCGGCACGGCTCTGGCTCGAACGGGTCAGTCGAATCGCGCCGCAGGACCCGCGGCCACGCTATGAATGCGCTCTGGTGATCGCCGCACTGGATGCACCGGATGCCGGTGCCGCCTTGCGGGCGAGCGCCCTTGAATGCGATCATGCACCGGCCTGGATTGCGCTGGCCCGACACGCGGCGCGGCGGAACGATTTCGCGAGCGCGGCGGACGCCCTCGCGAGGCTGCTGTCGCGGCATGTGATCGATCCCTCGCCGGACTTTACCGATTTCCTGACCCGCACGGCGGCGACTGCGGGGTATCCCGGCTGGATCGCGATGAGCGGAACCGCCATCGTCATGCGCGGTGAGGAGGCGCGGTTCGAGGCCGATGGGCGACCGGTGGATCGCCTGCCTCACGACCTCGGATCGGTTGCGTCTCTCCGGGCGACCATCGCGGGCGCGGATATGCTGGGGAGCCCGCTCGATCTCGGCCGGATGCGTCGTCTCGTCGGGATCGTTGCCGCCGCAGGCGGCGGGCTGGCCGGGTGGGTGGTTCGGCCGGCGGCACCCGAGACCGCGCCTGACCTCCATCTGATCGATCGGTGCGGCGTCACGCGCATGATCCGTCCCCGCGCCGTGCTCGAACCGGTTGCCGCATCAGGGTTCCTGCCACGCCATGGATTCCGCCTCGGCGCAGCGCGCCTGAGCGGCCTCGCACCGCCGTTCCGGATCGTGGGGTCCGAAGGGCAGATTGTCGCCGGGACGCCGATCGATCCGGCGTTGCACAACCTGCCCGCTGCGGTGGTGCGCCCGCGATCCAGGACAGTCGCGATGCCGGGGACCAGAGCGCCGCTGGTGGCGGTGATGCCGGTTTACCGCGATGAGGCGGCAACGCGAATCGCCCTGGAATCAGCCGTTGCGGCGGCACCGGAGATGCCGATCATCGTGATCGACGATGCAAGTCCGGACCCCGCTTTGGCTCACTGGTTGCGCGCCGAGGCGGTGGCGGGACGCATCGTGCTGCGGCGCCAGCGGCATAATCGGGGGTTTCCCGCCGCCGCCAATGCTGGCTTTCGTCTCGCGCGGCGGCTTGTGCCGGGCTGCGATATTCTGCTGCTCAATGCGGATATCGAATTGCCGCCCGGCGCGCCCGCTCGACTGCAGGCAGCACTCTATGCCGGTGATGATATCGCGAGCGCCACACCGCTTTCGAATGAGGCGACCATTCTGAGCTACCCGGACCGCAGCGGCAGCAATCCCGTGCCGGACCGCGCCGCACTCGACCGGATCGATCGGCTGGCGCGCCGGGTCAACGGCAGTGCGGTTGTCACGATCCCCACCGCGATCGGCTTCTGTATGGCGATCCGGCACGACGCCTTGCGCGCGGTCGGTGGTTTCGACGTTGCTCTGTTCGCGCAGGGCTATGCCGAGGAGAACGATTGGTGCCGACGCGCGGTGGCCCTGGGGTTCCGCAATGTCGCGGTGCCGGGCGTGTTCGTGGCCCATCATGGCGGGGTCTCGTTCGGTGCCGCCGGTTCGGCGCTCTGCGCGCGAAACCTCGAACTTCTGGAACGCCGCCATCCCGGCTATCACGCCCTGATCGAGGCGCATCATGCCGCTGACCCGCTCCGCCGGGTGCGATTTCGGCTCGATCGGGCACGGTTTCGCGCAGAGGTCGGGGTGGGACCGTCGGTCATCCTGGTCTCGCATGACCACGGCGGCGGGATCGCGCGGATCGTGACGGCGCGGATGAGCGCGCTCCGCGCGGCGGGGGTCTGCCCGATCCTGATTCAGCCCGATTTCTCCGATCCCGGGTCGCGCGCACGCGGCATCGGCACCGCGCGACTGACCGACCGGGCGGCTTCGGCGTATCCAAATCTGTGTTACCGGCTGCCGGCGCAGTTCGCATCCCTGATCGCCGTGTTGCGCGCGGCGAATCCTGATTATGTCGAGTTCCACCATATGCTCGGCCATGATCCATCCCTGCTCGATCTGCCCGCGGCGCTGGGGATTCCCGCTGAATTCGTGGTTCATGATTACGCGCATTTCTGCAAGAGGGTGAACCTGATCGGTCCGGCACGGCGCTATTGCGGGGAGCCGGATGTCGCGGCGTGTGCCTCCTGCCTTGCCGAGGCAGGCAGCGAACTGACCGACCCGATCGGCCCTGCCGGTCTGGTGGCTCGTTCATCGGCACAGTTGCGAGGGGCGCGCCGGGTCAGCGTGCCGTGCGAGGACACCGCACGGCGGCTGCGACGGCATTTTCCGGGCATTTCCGTCACTGTGACCCCGTGGGAAGATGATCGGGCACCGGTATCGCTGCGTAACCCTCCGGCAACCGGGGCGCGGCTGATTGCCGTGGTCGGCGGGATCGGTCCGGCCAAGGGGTATGACGTGCTGCTCGATTGTGCGCGCGATGCGGCGGCCCGCGACCTTCCTTTGCGTTTCGTGCTGATCGGCACCAGCGAGCGGGATCCGACGCTGATCGAGACCGGGCGTGTCATGATCACAGGCGCCTATGCCGAAGGCGAGGCCGCGATGCTGATCGCCCGTTCAGGCGCCCATCTGGGGTTTCTGCCCTCAATCTGGCCGGAAACCTGGTGTTTCGCCCTGGGTGAGATGTGGCGCGGCGGATTATACGCCGCCGGGTTCGATCTCGGCGCTCAGGCGGCGCGCATCAAAGCCACAGGTCGGGGTTTTCTGCTCCCGCTCGGTTTGCCGGCAGCACGGATCAACCAGACCCTGCTTGCGTGGCGGCCGGATTTAGGCAATCTCAATAATCGATTACAACCTCCGATCAACGACACGTTCGCACTCGCCAACCCGAATTCCTAACGGAGACGCCTTGATGTCCAAATCCGCCGCCAAGACCGCAGCCGCCACTCCGGCGATGCCCCCGGTGCCTGAACCCGCTGCTGCCTTGCAGGCAGGATCGATCCAGGAGCTGAAGGTTTCGGCACATCTGATGACCCTCGATACCGGCCTGTTCTGCATCGTCAATGAGGCCAATGCGGGTGCGACCGCCGATCAGGGCCTGCCCGGGGTACGGGTATCGCCGCCGCCGGTCGGCGGTGGCGGGGTCGAGATCACCGGGTTTCGTCCCGATGGCTGGCTCGATGGTCTGGGCGATGCGGCGCTGGTCCGCGTCACCAAAGGGCCGGCACAGGTGCTGGTCACGGTCTATCAGATCGCAGGGCGCGCCGATGCCTCGCCGCGGCTGCAGGTGATGCGCCTGGCAAACGGGGTAGCGGCACCGGCACCCGCGCCGGTCGAACCCGAGGTGATGGATGTTCTGGCGCATATCCAGACCCGGGGCGATGTCGGTGCGAAATTCGGTGACTGGCTGGGCGAGCCCGGTTCGGCCAACTGGATCGAAGGCATCGCGATTTCGGCGCCAGACGGTATCGCCGCCGAGGATCTCTCGTATCAGGCGGTGCTCGGGCGCGGCTGGCTGTCTCCCTGGGTCGAAGCGGGAGCCTATTGCGGCAGCCGCGGCATGGCGCTGCCGCTTCTCGGGCTGCGGGTGCGGTTGCAGGGGGCGGCGGCGGAGCAATACGAACTTTCATGCGAGGCGAGCTTCATCGACGGTTCCAAGGCGGGTCCGGTCGGCAGTGACGAGACCTGCGAAGCCGAGAGTCTCGCCGCCCTCGAAGCCGTGCGGCTCACGCTGATGCCGCGTGCGAAGGTGAAGGCCGTGGCACGCGGCCGTCGCTGAGCGACGCGCCGTGCGGTTCCTGTTCGTCCATCAGAACTTTCCGGGTGGTGTAACCTGACGTCTGGAAATTCATTTTGGGTTGGGAGTTGGTGCCCTTGCCGGGGCATGCCCCGGCAAGGGCTGTTCATTCTGGTATTCCATGCAGTTGTTCACACCAACATGGAGACCGATGAATGGACGCCAAAAAGGATACGATTATCGAGGCACTTTTGGAACATCTGATCGAAAACGGCGCAGGCGATATCGCCACGGTATTTGCCAGGACCTTCGAACTCGCCATGCAGATCGAGCGCGAACGCTTCCTCCACGCCAGTCACTACGAGCGCAACCCCGATCGTCAGGGTTACGCCAATGGCTACAAGCCCAAGCGGATCGATACCCCGGCCGGGTCGATCACCGTCGATGTCCCCAAAACCGCCGGTCACGTGGGCGAACCCTTCTACCCACAGTCCCTCGAACGCGGCCGACGCTCGGTCCGCGCCGTCATGGTCGCCGTCGCCGAAATGTACATCAAAGGCGTCTCCACCCGCGACGTCGAGGCCGTCATGCGCGAATTCGGCATCGAAAGCCTCTCCTCCGCTCAGGTCAGCCGCGCCAGCAAGCTGCTCGATGACGAACTCGCCGCCTGGCGCACCCGACCCCTCGCCGAGATCCGCTACCTCATCCTCGACGCCAGATATGAAAAAATGCGCGATAATGGCGTCGTCCGCGATGCCGCCGTGCTCTCGGCCATCGGCATCGGACCCGATGAACGCCGCCGTGTCCTCGGCGTCTCGGTCGCCCTTTCCGAGGCCGAAGTCCATTGGCGTGCCTTCCTCGAAAGCCTCCATCAGCGTGGCCTGCGAGGCGTCGAATTCATCGTCTCCGATGACCATGCCGGATTGCACGCCGCACGCCGCGCCGTCTTCGGCGCCGCACACTGGCAACGATGCCAGTTCCACCTCGCCCAAAACGCCATCCACCACGCCCCCAACCACGCCATCCGCAAACGCATCGGCGCAGAACTCCGGACCGTCTGGAACGCAAATTCCCTCGCCGCTGCCCAGATCGCTCTCACAACCCTCGTCAATGCCTATCGCGACACCGCACCAAAGCTCGCCGATTGGCTCGAACGAAATATCCCCGAAGGCCTCACCGTCTTCACACTGCCAGAACCCCACCAGCGCCGGCTTCGCACTTCCAACCCCATGGAACGCGGCATCCAGCAGGAACTCAAACGCCGCACCACCAAAATCAGGGTCTTCCCCAACGAAGCCTCCCTCGAACGCCTCGTCAGCGCCGTCCTCGTCGAAATCGATGAAAAATGGGCCGCCGACACCAAGGGCTACATCAAGTGGGACTACCAGGATGCCTGACCCCCGCTCGCCCTATTTTCCAGACATCAGGTTGCTCAATCACTTTCCGGGACAGTATCTCCATATTGTGCGCGATCTGTTGGCCGAGGGCGGCCATGAGATCGTGTTCATGACCGAACCGAACCGCAACAATCTCGCGGGCGTGCGCAAGGTGACCTATGCGCGGCCGCCCGCCACTCACGCGGCGGTGCATCCGAGCGCGCGCGAATTCGACGTCGCGATGCGCCGTGCCGAGGCCGGGTATGCCGGTGCCAACCAGATCAAGGCGCTCGGCTTCGTGCCGGATGTGATCATCGGCCATCACGGCTGGGGCGAATTGCTCAACCTGTGCGATGTGTTCCCCGGCGTGCCGATCCTGGGATATTTCGAGTTCTACTACCGGCTCGACGGGACGGATGTGAATTTCGATCCGGAATTCCCGATGTCCGATGACCGGTACGGCGCGGTGCGGGCCAAGAACGGGGTGAACCATCTGGCGATCGCGCTGGAACAGCATGGTCAGACGCCGACCCATTGGCAGTGGCGGACCTACCCGGAATGGGCGCGCGAGCGGATTTCGATCATCCGTGAAGGGGTGGATCTGGATGTCTGCAAACCCGATCCGATGGCCCGGCGCCGCAATCTCGGGGTCGGGAACCTCAAGGTCGGGCCGAAGCAGAAACTGATCACCTATGTCGCGCGCAATCTTGAACCTTATCGGGGGTTCCACACCTTCATGCGGGCATTGCCGGCGGTTCTGGCGGCGCGGCGCGATGTCGTCGTGTCGATCGTGGGCGGTGACGAGGTCAGCTATGGCGCCGCGCCGGCGAGCGGGACCTGGCGCTCGCAGTTGATGGCCGAGGTCGGGGACCGGATCGATCCGGACCGCGTGCATTTTCTGGGGCGTGTGGCCTATGATGATCATGTGAAACTGCTTCAGCGTTCCGACGCGCATGTTTATTTTTCCTACCCGTTCGTCGCATCGTGGAGCCTGCGCGAGGCGCTTGCGACCGGGGCGCCGGTGATTGGTTCGGATACCGCGACGGTGACCGAATTCGTCCACCACGAAGCCACCGGACTGGTGACGCCGACGCTCGATCACGACCGGCTCGCCGAGACCACCCTGCGGATGCTGGAAGATCGCAAGCTGAGCGCCCGGCTCGGTGCCGGCGCGCGGGACTACGCTGCGGACAACCTCGATCTCAAGGCCTATCTGCGCGCATTCCGTGCCGAGATCGAGCGGATCACCGGGCAGTCCCTGACACCGCCTGCCTCGGCGCCGGTTCGAAAAGCCGCAAAGCCGAAGGCGCCGGCACCCCGTTCCGCCGCCAAACGCGGCGCGCTGGCCGGGACCGCCGTATGACCGATCCGATGGTCACGGTGGTCGATCATCCGCTGGTCGAGCACAAGCTCAGCCTGATGCGCAGCATCGAGACGCCGACCGGCGATTTTCGTCGGCTGGCGCGCGAGATCAGCCTGTTGATGGGCTACGAGGTGTTGCGCGACCTCAAGGTCCAGCCGGTCGATATCCAGACCCCGATGGAGCCGATGACCGCGCGACAGGTATCGGGCAAGAAACTCTGCTTCATCTCGATCCTCCGGGCCGGGGATGGTATTCTCGGTGGCATGATCGACCTCGTGCCCTCGGCGCGGATCGGGCATATCGGGCTTTATCGCGACCCGGTCAGCCACACGCCGATCGAATATTATTTCAAGGTTCCCGAGGACATGGCCGAACGCCTGACCGTGGTGGTCGACCCGATGCTGGCGACCGGACACTCGGCGGAAGCCGCGATCACCCGGTTGAAACGCGCGGGCGCCTCGGCGATCAAATTCGTCTGCCTGATCGCGGCTCCTGAAGGCGTCGCGGTGCTGCGCCGCGGACATCCGGACGTTGCGATCTTTGCCGCCGCGATCGACCGCGAGCTCGATGAACACGCTTACATTCGTCCCGGGCTGGGCGATGCCGGAGACCGGTTGTTCGGCACAAAATAGGGAGCGGCTTATGACGCAGCACTTCAACCAGCCGACCAGCGGCAACGACATGCCCCGCTTCGGCGGCATTGCGACCATGATGCGCCTGCCCCAGGCCGAGACCGCCGCCGGGCTCGATGCCGCCTTCATCGGGGTGCCGATGGATATCGGGACTTCCAACCGGTCCGGCACACGGTTCGGTCCGCGCGCGATCCGGGCCGAGTCGGTGATGCTGCGACCCTACAACATGGCGACCGGCGCGGCCCCGTTCGAGCGGATGCAGGTCGCCGATCTCGGCGATATCGCAACCAACCCCTACAATCTGGAAAAATCGATCGGGCTGATCGAGACCGGCATCGCCGAGGTGCTCCGGCATGACTGCATTCCGCTGATCCTTGGCGGCGATCATACCCTGACCTACCCGGTGCTTCGGGCGATGGCGGCGAAGCATGGGCCGGTCGGGTTCATCCATATCGACGCCCATGCCGATGTGAACGACACCATGTTCGGGGAACGCATCGCCCACGGTACCCCCTTTCGCCGGGCGGTGGAGGATGGTGCGATCGATCCGCAACGCGCGATCCAGATCGGGCTGCGCGGGACCGGCTACGCACCCACCGATTTCGACTGGCAGTGCGAACAGGGGTTCCGGATCGTTCCGGTCGAGGAGTGCTGGCACCGTTCGCTCGCGCCGCTGATGGAAGAGGTGCGTAGCCTGATGGGCAGCGGGCCGGTCTATCTGACCTATGATATCGACAGTCTCGATCCCTCGGTCGCCCCCGGCACCGGCACGCCGGAAATCGGGGGTCTGACCACGATCCAGGCGCTGGAAATCATCCGCGGCTGTGCGGGACTCGATCTGGTCGGGGCCGACCTCGTCGAGGTCGCGCCGGCTTACGATACCACGGGGACGACCGCGCTGATCGGGGCTAATCTGCTTTATGAGATGTTGTGCGTGTTGCCCGAAAGGAAGTGAGGGAAGGAAGACTTCTTTTTGTGAACAAAAAGAAGCAAAAAAACTTCCTGCTTACCCATAAGTCTCAGCCAATTTCAACAAGCGATACGGCATAGGCGGCGCCGTGACGATAGCGTAGCCGAGTCGGGGGATCATGCTGGCGAGGTCGTATCTGCGGTTGAAGCGGTACTCGAACTCGGCGAGATATCGCGGCACGTGTTTGGTGCTGATTGCCCGGTAGGTACCGTTGATTGCGGATTTGATATTGCCGAGCGCGGTATTGACCCATTTGAAGGCGGGGTTGCGAACGGCCGCGGGGCCACTGCCCGTCAGGGTCGGCTGATGCTGGCATCCGGCATCGGTCACGCGATGAAAACAGGCAAGCCCATCACTGACCACGGTGCAGGACGGATCGAGGCTGTTCAATGCAAATCGTGAAATCGCCTGGCCGGTGAACCCGGCCACGCGGCGCAGTTTCAAGCGTGCTGGCTTGCCGTCATCGGTGGTTTCGACCGCGGCGACAAACGGCGTCTTGCCCGGTGCCCCGCGTCCACGCTTGCCGCCCGAACGCTCACCGCCCAGGACCGCGTCGTCGATTTCAACCCGCCCCTTCAGGCGCTTGCGCCCGTCGCGCTCCATCATCGCCTGCTGGATCTTGTGCTTGAGCATCCACGCCGTGGTCTGGCGTACACCGAGGCGCCGCCCCAGTTCGATCGAGGATATGCCCTGTTTGCTCTGCGTCAGATGATACATCGCCCGAAACCACGTGCGCAGTGGCAGCTTGGTCGACGCGAAAATCGTCCCCGCGATCGGTGAGGTCTGGCGACGGCAGGTGCTGCATTGGAACAAGTCGCGTGTCTTGACTTCACTGTAGGTTGTCCCGCCGCAGATCGGGCAGGAAAACCCATCGCGCCAGCGCAGCTTGATCACGACAGCTCGGCATTGCTCCTCGGTGCCGTACAACCGATCAAATTCGGCCTCGCTCAGCCCTTTTTGTAACTGCACCGCATTGCGCGCCATCGAAAACCTCCGCTCATGCCTCAATGTTCCTGTTTTGTACATGACGAAATGCGGCTGATCAAGATGGTTAAGCAGAAAAAACTTTGCCGATCGGGGACTGTGCCGGTGAAAACGCCCGTGCCCCCACCGAGCGAAAGTTTTTTGCTTCTTTTTTACAAAAAAGAAGCGCTCGCTTCACCCTATCCGTGCCGCTCAACCATCAACTGCTTGATCTTGCCGATCGCCTTGGCCGGATTGAGGCCTTTCGGGCAGGTCTGGGTGCAGTTCATGATGGTGTGGCAGCGGTAGAGTTTGAACGGGTCTTCCAGTGCATCGAGACGCTTTCCCATGGCTTCATCGCGCGAATCGGCGATCCAGCGATAGGCGGCGAGCAGAACGGCAGGGCCGAGATAGCGATCGCCATTCCACCAGTAGGATGGGCAGGAGGTGGTGCAGCAGAAACACAGGATGCACTCCCACATGCCGTCGAGTTCTGCGCGCTCCTCGATGCTTTGCAGGCGCTCGCCGTCCGGCGGGGCGGGGGTATCGGCTTGCAGCCAGGGTTCGATCGAGCGGTATTGCGCGTAGGCCTGGGTGAGGTCGGGCACGAGGTCCTTGACCACGGCCATGTGCGGCAGCGGGTTGATCCTGACCTCGGCGGTCACGTCATCGATCGGTTTGAGGCAGGCGAGGGTGTTGGTGCCGTCGATGTTCATGGCACAGGAGCCGCAGATACCTTCACGGCAGGAGCGGCGGAAGGTCAGGGTGGGATCGATTTCGTTCTTGATCTTGATCAGCGCGTCCAGCACCATCGGGCCGCATTTGTCGAGGTCGATTTCGTAGCTGTCAGTATGGGGATTGCCCGCATCGTCCGGGTTCCAGCGATAGACCTGGAACGTCTTGATGCGGGTGGCACCGGGCTCGGCCTTATAGGTGTGGCCCTGGGTGACACGGCTGTTCTTCGGGAGGGTGAGTTCGGCCATTGTGCAAATCCCCTGATCAGTACACGCGCTTTTTGGGCGGGAATACCGAGACGTCGTTGGTCATCGTCTGCATTCGGACCGGGCGGTAGTCGAGCGAAACCGCGCCGTCCGGCGTGCAACGGGCCAGCGTGTGCTTCATCCACTCATGATCGTCGCGTTCAGTGTAATCGTCATGCGCGTGGGCACCGCGGCTTTCGTGACGGGCCTCGGCGGAGACCATGGTGGTGATCGCGTTGCCCATCAGGTTCTGGAGTTCGAGGGCTTCCATCAGGTCGGAATTCCAGATCATGCCGCGATCGGAAATCGCGAGATCCTTCATACCGTGCCAGAGGCCGGACATTTTATCGACACCTTCCCTGAGCGTTTTCGAATTGCGGAAGACCGCCGCGTGGTTCTGCATGGTGCGCTGCATGTTGTCGCGCAGGGCGGCGACGGTTGTACCGCCCTTGGCGTGACGTGTGGCGTCCAGCCGATCGAGCGACGCTTCGCCGGCACGCGGCGGCAGGTTGGGTTGCGAGGCACCGGACGTAACGATTTTCGCGGCCTGATGCGCGGCGGCCCGCCCGAATACCACGAGATCGAGCAGCGAGTTGGTGCCCAGACGGTTGGCACCGTGAACCGAGACGCAGGCGGCCTCGCCGACCGCCATCAGGCCGGGAACGGTGGCGTCCGGGTCCGATGCCGTGGGGCGGAGGACTTCGGCGCGGAAATTGGTCGGGATACCGCCCATGTTGTAATGCACGGTCGGCAGCACCGGGATCGGCGCCTTGGTGACCTCGACACCGGCGAACACGCGGGCGGTTTCGGAAATGCCGGGCAGGCGCTCGTGCAGTTGCTCGGGTCTCAGCCCTTCGAGATGCAGCAGGATATGATCCTTGTTGGGGCCGCAGCCGCGCCCTTCCATGATCTCGATCGTCATCGATCGCGAAACCACGTCACGCGAGGCGAGATCCTTGGCGGTCGGCGCGTAGCGCTCCATGAAGCGCTCGCCCTCGGCGTTGGTGAGGTAGCCGCCTTCGCCGCGTGCGCCCTCGGTGATCAGGCACCCGGCGGGAAAGATGCCGGTGGGGTGGAACTGGACGAATTCCATGTCCTGCATCGGCAGACCGGCGCGCAACGCCATGCCGCCGCCATCGCCGGTGCAGGTGTGCGCCGAGGTGCACGACAGATAGGCGCGGCCATAGCCGCCGGTGGCGAGAACCACCAACTGGGCGCGGAAGCGATGGATCGTACCGTCTTCGAGGCACCAGGCCATCACGCCGCGGCAGGTGCCTTCATCGTCCATGATCAGGTCGGTCGCGAAATATTCGACGAAGAATTCGACGTCCTGCTTGAGGCTCTGCTGATACAGCGTGTGCAGGATAGCGTGGCCGGTGCGGTCGGCGGCGGCGCAGGCGCGAGGCACCGGGGCGGCACCGAATTCCTTCATGTGGCCGCCGAACGGGCGCTGGTAGATTTTACCATCCTCGGTGCGGCTGAACGGAACACCGAAATGTTCGAGCTCATAGATCGCCGGGATCGCTTCGCGGACCATGTATTCGATGGCGTCCTGATCGCCGAGCCAGTCCGAGCCTTTGACGGTGTCGTACATGTGCCAGCGCCAGTCATCGGGTTCCATGTTGCCGAGCGCGGCGCCGATCCCGCCCTGAGCCGCGACGGTGTGGCTGCGGGTCGGGAAGACCTTGGTGATGCAGGCGGTTTTCAGCCCGGCCTGACCCATGCCGAGGGTGGCGCGCAGACCCGATCCGCCGGCGCCGACCACCAGCACGTCATAGGTATGGTCGATGATGGTGTAGGCGCCGAGCGATGGCTTCGACATGGCGTTCATGAGACGATGTCCTGAATGATCAAAAAGTCAGTTTCAAAACCGACAGCAGCGCGAGCAGGCCGAACGCGCCGACCGCCGCGCGCATCGCGAGAAGGCTGGCGAGGCGTTTGCCCTCGGTGTGGATGTAGTCTTCGATGACGACCTGCAAACCCAGTTGCAGATGATAGAACAGGGCCAGAATGAGCGCGATGAACAGCACCGCGTTCCACGGCTCGGCCATGTAGCGCAGCATCGCGGCCTGATCGGCACCTTCGAGGAGGAAGACCGAGAGCACGAAATAAAGGGCCAGTGGCAGCAATGCCATCGCGGTCAGCCGTTGAGCCCACCAATGGCCGAGTCCGGATTTCGCCGATCCCATGCCACGGGCGCGCCCGAGCGATGAGCGCATGATCCGGACCGCCTGATCGCCGCGCGGCGCGCTCATAGGATGACCAGCCCGATGATCCAGAACAACACCGTCAGCCCCGCACTCGCCGCGAGAACGGCGTAGCCGGTGCGATACATCGTCGGCAGATCGAACCCGTAGCCGGCATCCCAGAGCAGGTGGCGGATGCCGTTGCAGAAATGATAGAACAGGGCGAGGGTGAAGCCGAACAGGATGATCATGCCGAGGATTGAATCGACCAGCGATTGAGCGACGGCAAAAGCATGGGGGGATGTTGCGGCGGCGGCCAGCCAGAGTGCGAGCAGGACGGCACCGAACGACAGGGCCACCCCGGTGATCCGGTGGAAGATCGAGAGAGCCGAGGATATCTGCGGCTTGTAGACCTGGAGATGTGGCGATAACGGGCGTTGGACGAGTTTGCCGGCGGAATTGCGCCCCTGCATCAGGGCTTCACGCACATCTTGCATGGTGATCACCAATCAGTCGATCGTTGGAGAAACATATCGAAATGCTGCACTTGCTTACTGCCCGAGGTGGCAGGGGTCAACCAGATGTCAATGTAGTGAGGCCGGGTTAACCGCCGCTTTCGATTTCGGAAAATAAGCCAAAAAACTTTACGCTTGGGGCGAAGGCGCCACGCGATACAATATTGTCTCGCGGCTGGTCCGGCTTTCCAGTTCCGCCGTGGTGGGGATGATATAGCGGGCGAATTCGGTCAGGTCTGCAGTGGGGACATAGGCGCGGCCAGGATCGGCGACCCAGACATCCGCATCACGCGCGCAGTCCCGGAGCCACGGCCAGATGTGCCGGGTCATCGGCGCTTCGTAACAAATGTCGCCGCACAGGATCAGATCGGCATCGAGTTGTGTGCGGGTGACATCGCCGATCCGGACGGTTACCGGCGCTTTGTTCAAGGCGGCGTTCAAGGCGATGGCGGCACCGGCCATCGGGTCGATCTCGATGGCGGTGACCGCGCTGGCTCCGGCGCGATGGGCCGCGATCGCGGCGAGGCCGGAACCGGCGGCGAAGTCGATCACGCGTTTGCCCCGGACCAGATCGGGATGATCGAGCATGTGCCGGGCGAGGGCGATCGAGCCCGGCCAGGCGAACGCCCAGTAAGGGGGTGCGATGCCGGACTCCGCGAGATAGGCTTCGGTCGCCTGCCAGATCGGGGTGATTTCGGTCGCGAGGTAGAGGCTGATATCCGGGATCAGGGCGGGGGCGGTGAGGGTGGTCGCGTCGCGGATGAAATCCTGCGGGGCGGTCATTGCCCCAGCAGGATGGCGAGGGCGATCAGCAGGCCGACATCGCGGTTGAGTTTGAACAGGGCGAGGCAGCGGGCCGGGTTGTTGATGTCGAGCCGGACGATCTGCCAGCCGAGGAGCATGGCCGGCAGGATCAGCATCATCAGGGCCAGTTCGTTCAGCCCGGCGAGGATGAAGGCGATGGCGAGCAATGCGATGGCACCGCCATAGCAGATCGTCAGGAAGGTCCGGGTGCGGGCGCCGAATTTCAGGGCGGTCGATTTGATTCCGGCCATGGCATCGTCCTCGCGGTCCTGATGGGCGTAGATCGTGTCGTAGCCGAGAATCCACAGGATGGTTCCGGCATACAGGGGCAGGACCGGCCATGCGAGGCTGCCGTGGGCGGCGGCGTAACCCATCGGTGCGCCCCAGCCGAATGTGAAGCCGAGCATCATCTGCGGCCAGAAGGTGACGCGTTTGGCAGCCGGGTAGAGCGCGACCAATGCCAGCGAGGCGACGCCGAGGATCTGGGCGGTGCGGTCGAGCAGCAGCAGGATGACGAGGCCGGCGATCAGGAGCAGGGCGAGAAAGACGATCGCCTGGGGCACCGAGATCGCGCCGGAGGCCAGAGGGCGCGAGGCGGTGCGGGCGACCAGCCGGTCGAGCTTGCGGTCCCAGAGGTCGTTGACGGTGCAGCCGGCGGTGCGCATCACGATCGCGCCGATCGCGAACAGGGCGATCAGGATGGCGCTGCGTTCGGGCGTCGCGCCGGCGAGCAGGATGCTCCACAGGCCGGGAAGGAACAGCAGCCAGATCCCGATCGGGCGGTCGAGTCTTGCGAGCAGGGCGTAGTTGCGGATGCGGGGCGGCAGGCGGGTGACCCAGCCGGTGTTGCGGATATCGGTAAATCGGCGTTGTGCTGGTAGAGCGTTTCGCATGGTCTCGATCATTCGCCTTCATGTGCAGCCGCGTCTGGCGACCGGTGCCGTCATTGGCATAAACCAGGCGCAGGCGCACTACCTCGGTTCCGTCATGCGGCGGCGTGCCGGTGACGGATTGCGGATTTTCAACGGGGTGGATGGCGAGTTCGAGGCGGTGATCGGGCGGATCGACCGGCACGGGGCGGAGCTCGCTGTGGGGGCGCAGGCGCGGGCGATGGAGGCCGAGCCGGATTGCTGGCTGGCTTTCGCCCCGGTGAAGCGGGATGCGACGGATATGATCGTCGAGAAAGCAACCGAACTCGGGGTTTCGGCGATCTGTCCGGTGTTCACCGAGCGGAGCCAGACGATGCGGGTCAATCGGGAGCGGCTGGGGGCGATCGCGACCGAGGCGGCGGAGCAATGCGAGCGGTTGAGCGTGCCGGAGGTGCGTGAGCCGGTGGAACTGGCGCGGTTTCTGGCGGCGTTTCCGGAGGGGCGGGAGCTGTTCGTTGCGGCGGAACGGCGGGATGCGCCGCCTTTGGCGATGATGCGGCATTTGCAAGCCAGCGCGTTGCTGGTGGGACCTGAGGGCGGGTTTGCACCGGGGGAACTTGACGGCATGGCACGGCATGGGTTTGTTACGCCGGTTTCGCTCGGGCCGCGCATTCTGCGCGCCGAGACCGCCGCCATCGCCGGACTTGCGCGCCTCCTTGCCGCACCGGATCAGAGTTGAGATCAGGAGACGCGCTTGTCGAACCCCGGAGAGGCCGATGCCACGGCGATTACATCTGCGAGCCAGTTGGCCGCCTGGTTCGAGGCCGGGTGCAAACCTGCCGACGAGTTCCGGATCGGCACCGAACATGAGAGTTTCGGTTTCACCCTGAACGGGCATCAACCGCCGCGCTATGAGGGCGGGATACGGCCATTGCTTGAGACGATCGGGGCCGAGGAAGGGCTCACGCCGATTCTGGATCGGGGCAATCCGATCGGGCTGACCGGGAAGAATTTTTCGATCTCGCTGGAGCCGGGCGGACAGTTCGAATTGTCGGGCGGGATCGTGGGGTCGCTGCACGAGACCAAGGCCGAGATCGATGCGCATATTGCGAGGGTGCATCGCGTTGCTCCGCGATTGGGATTGGGGTTTGCGCCGTTGGGGTTTCATCCGACTGCTCGGCAGGAGGATTTCGACTGGATGCCGAAGGGGCGCTACGCGATCATGCGGGCTTACATGCCTAAGGTTGGGTCGCGCGGGTTCGATATGATGCTGCGGACCTGCACGGTGCAGGCCAATCTGGATTTTTCGTCCGAGGCGGACATGGTTCGCAAGATGCGGGTGGGGTATGCGCTCCAACCGCTGGCGACCGCGCTGTTCGCCAACGGGCCGTTCCGCGAGGGCAAGCCGGACGGGATGCTTTCGAACCGGGCGGAGACCTGGCTCGATGTGGACAATGCGCGCTCGGGGATACCGCGGGCAGTGTTCGAGGAGGGGTTCGGCTTCGAGCGCTATGCGGAGTATCTGCTCGATGTGCCGATGTATTTCGTTTATCGCGATGGACGCTACATTGATGTGTCGGGCCGGTCGTTCCGGGATTTCATGGCGGGATCACTGGCCGGGTTCGAGGGGCAGGGGCCGACGATCGGGGATTTTGCCGATCATGCGACCACCGCGTTTCCCGATGTGCGATTGAAGCGGTTCATCGAGACACGCGGGGCCGATTCGGGCAATCCGGCGATGTTGCTGGCCCAGCCGGCGTTGTGGACCGGCTTGTTTTACGACGATGCCGCGCTGGCGGCGGCTCATGCGCTGGTGCGGGATATTTCCTACGAGCAATTGATCGCGCTGCGCGAGGCGGTGCCGCGATCGGGGCTGGATATCGCGTTCGGCAAAGGCACGTTGCGGGATCTGGCGCGTGAGGTGGTGGCGATCGCCGCCGAGGGGTTGCGCGCGCGCGGGCGGTTGAACGCGGCTGGCGAGGATGAGCGCATGTATCTCGCACCGTTGCAGGAGATCGCGGATGGTGGGCCGACCCAGGCGGAGTATTGGCTCGGGCGGTATCACGGTGCGTGGCACGGCGATGTCACCCGGATTTTCGGCGAGGCGGCGTTTTAGGCGCACCGGGCTGATAAAATCGGGCGGTTCGGTGGCTGGCAGGTGGCCATTGACGTCGTTGATAATATTACGGAATCGTAACGACTTGGGCGTGCGAAGCTGCCTTCGGTCAGGGGCAAATTTTTCGATATTTTCGTCGGGGCGGCCAGAAGCGGTTGCCGGGGCCGAAATGGACGCCGTGGTAGTTGGCGTCGGGGATGCGGATATCGGCGGGGTCGAGGGGGATCGGCCAGATGATGCGTTTGGGTTTCGGGTTGGGGTTGGGTTTGCGCTGGCGTCGCTCCCGGGGTGGCGGGCGGAGGTGGTCGGGGAGGTTGACCCCGAACATGCGGCAGATCGGGCGGAGGATGCGGCCGAGGCTTGGCTTGGCGGCGAGCAGGGCGATCAGCTCGGGCGAATTGACGAACGCGATCAGGTCGTAATGGGCCTGTGCGGCAACGACGCCGGTGGTCGGGGTGGTCGGCAGCAGATGGAGCAGCCAAGCGAATTGGGTGGAGAACGGCGACGGTTTGCGCGGGCGCGAGGGTGTCGGCGGCGCGGTCTCGGGGGTTTCCAGTGCGGGTTCGCGGATCGGTTTGGGTGGCGCTGCGGGTTTGGCGGCGGATTGGGCGAAGCGGATCACGACGCGGTTGAAATAACCCAGCAACAGGGTGACCATCGGCATCGCGGCCCGGTGGTGCTGGGCCAACCGAACCGCCTCGCGATGGAAACCCGCAAAGATGGCTTTGAGGGTTTCGGTCAAGGCTTCATGAGGGCGGGGTGCTTCGGTCACATGGGACTATAAGCATAGACGGCGGGGGGTGAGAAAGCCGGAAAAGGTTAGGGGAAGGTAAGTAAGGCGAAGGAAGGGCTACTTTTTTGAAAAAAAGTAGCAAAAAACTTTTGTTAGTTGGGGCACGGGCGTTCGGGAGGACACGGGCCTAGATTCAAGAGAGTTTTTTGGTTCTTTTTTGCAAAAAAGAACCCTTCCTTCCCGCCCTGCGCACGATCACATACCCGCCAGCACGCGGGAGTGCGGAGGGCCGCTGTGGTTGGGTTGCAAATTGGTCGGGTGCGCGGCATTATTGGGGGAGGATTGGTCGAAGGCCGGTCGTGATCGGGTGGATTGCCGTGTTGGATCGGTGGTCGCGCCCGATTTTCGTTGAAATCGCTGTCACTCATCTTGATCAGCTAAAATTTGGAGACTCTCATGGCCGGCAACCCGCTCGACCTGATCCGGAATATCGGCATTACCGCGCATATCGATGCCGGGAAGACGACGACGACCGAACGGATTCTGCATTATACCGGCGTGTCGCATAAGATCGGCGAGGTGCATGACGGCAACACCACGACCGATTACATGGACCAGGAGCGGGAACGCGGGATTACCATTACCTCGGCGGCGGTGACCTGCGAGTGGAAGGGGCACCGGATCAATATTATCGATACGCCGGGCCATATCGATTTCAACATCGAGGTGAATCGCAGCCTGCGCGTGCTGGATGGGGCGATTTTCATTATCGAGGGTGTCGCGGGGGTGCAGCCGCAGTCCGAGACCAACTGGCGTCTGGCGGACCGGTATAATGTGCCGCGGATTATTTTCATCAACAAGCTGGACCGGACCGGGGCGGATTTTTACCGGGCGTTCGCGACGTTGAAGGAGAAGCTCGATATCATTGCGCTGCCGTTGCAGCTGCCGATCGGGATCGAGGACAGTTTCGTCGGTGTGGTCGATCTGGTCGAGATGAAGGCGATCATCTGGGAGGGCGGCGATCTCGGCGCGAAATTCCACGATGAGCCGATTCCCGAGGCGATGATGGAGCAGGCGAAGGAGCACCGCCAGGTGCTGCTCGACACCGCCCTATCGGTCGATGATGCCGGGATGGAAGAGTATTTCGAGAAAGGCGATGTTTCGGTCGAAACGCTGAAGCGCGCGATCAAGACCGGCACGATCACCGGCGCGTTCCGCCCGGTTCTGTGCGGAACTGCGTTTAAAAACAAGGGTGTACAGCCGCTTCTTGATGCGGTGCTCGATTACCTGCCCAGCCCGGTCGATGTGCCTGGGATCAAGGTTGCGGTCGAGGAAGGCGAGGAGGAGGGTGATCATCAGCGCCGGATCAAGGCTGACCCGGATGCGCCGTTCTCGGGCCTCGCGTTCAAGATCATCAATGACAAATACGGCACCCTGACCTTCGTGCGGGTGTATTCCGGCACGCTGAAATCCGGCGATTCGGTGCTGAACACCACCAAGGATCACAAGGAGCGCATCGGCCGGATGTTCCAGATGCACGCGGACAAGCGGGCGGAGATCAAGGAAGTCCATGCCGGGGATATCGCGGCGTTCGTCGGGCTCAAGGATACCGGGACGGGGGACACGCTGGCCTCCGCCGATGATCCGGTGGTGTTGGAGCGCATGGCGTTCCCGGTGCCGGTGATCGATATTTCGGTCGAGCCGAAGACCAAGGAAGCGGTCGAGAAGATGACGCTGGCGTTGCAGAAGCTGGCCGGGGAAGATCCTTCGCTGCGGCTGAAGACCGACCAGGAGACCGGGCAGACGATTCTGTCGGGCATGGGCGAGTTGCATCTTGAGATCATCATCGACCGGTTGCGGCGGGAATATGGCGTCGATGCGAATATCGGCGCGCCGCAGGTGGCGTATCGCGAGACGATTTCGCGGGCGCATACCGAGACCTATACCCACAAGAAGCAGTCGGGCGGGTCGGGGCAGTATGCCGAGGTGAAGATCATTTTCGAACCGATGGAGCGCAATGGCGGCGTTATCTTCGAGAACAAGGTGGTCGGCGGTGCGGTGCCGCGCGAATACATCCCAGCGGTGGAAAAGGGCATCAAGGTGCAGGCGGATACCGGCGTTCTGGCCGGGTTCCCGACGGTCGATTTCAAGTACACGCTGGTCGATGGCAAGTACCACGACGTCGACTCCAGCGCGCTGGCCTTTGAAATTGCGGCAAAAGCCTGTTTCCGCGAGGGGATGAAGAAGGCGAGCCCGATTATTCTCGAACCGATCATGGATGTGGAGGTGACCACACCGCAGGATCATGTCGGCGACGTGGTGGGGGATTTGAACCGCCGGCGCGGGATGATCCAGAATCAGGAGAGCTCGGGCTCGACCATCATTGTGCGCGCGCAGGTGCCGTTGAAGGAGATGTTCGGGTATATTTCGAACCTGCGCAGCCAGACCAAGGGCCGCGCCTCGTTCACCATGCAGTTCCATCATTACGATCCGGTGCCGCGCAATATCGCCGACGAGATCATGGCGAAGAGTGCATGACGATGTCCCTGCAGGGACGGGACTGACCGGATGCGGCTCCGCTGGGTGCGTGGCCGCGACAGCATCGTGACAAAAGCGGGCGAACGCGCCCGCGAATGGCTGGGACTGGATGACGCGGGCAATCCGATTGCCCGCGTCATCCATTTGGACGGGCCGATGGAGACCGAGCGGGGGACGTTTCGCGCCGTTGCGCTCGACCGGGATGCCAAGCTCATCCGGTTGTTGCCGTTGCCGCCGGCTGACGGGGACTGGCTCGCGGTGATCGGGGGGCGGGTGGTCGGGCGCGCGGCGGCGCCGCTGGCGGCGGTGAGGCGGGCCGAGGCGGCGTTGTGATTATTCAGAACCAGAGATCGCGCACGCAGCGTCCGTCGGACGGGAGGTCTTTCCAGGTTTCGAGACCGTCGAAATGGTCGATGGGCAGATGCGCGACCGTTTCGGGCGGGGCGAGGCGGATGTTGACGGCGATACGGCGCCGGTTCGAGGCGTCGGTGGCGAGGCCGCGCCAGCAGATGACGTTGCCGCAGGTGGGGCAGAAATGGATTTCGATGCCGGGTTTAGGGTCGTCCGCACGAATGTAGGTTTTGGTGGGGCCGGAGACGCGGATGCGCTCGTTCTCGTAATCGTAGGCCCAGAGCACGCCGTAGCGGCGGCAGAGCGTGCAGTTGCAGGCGGTGACCGAGCCGGGATCGCCTTCGAGGGTCCAACTGGTGGCACCGCAATGGCAGGAGCCGGTGAGATCGGGCATGGGTACGGTCCGTAGCTTATGGGGCATCATCGTATACGCTGAAGGCAAGGCGCGTATCGCTGCGTCTGGGTATAGTATTAGAATTACCAACAGCGCTACTCAAAAATTCAATTAAATTTGAGCGTATCAGGATTTTAGCGAAATTATATCTGAATCAGAAAAATTACCCAGTTTCGGGATAAAATTTATCTCTTACGGAGTAAAATTTTTATTTTACTTTTAAGAAATTAAAATTTATAACAAATATAATTTTGTAGGGTTGAGCTTTTATTTTTCAAATTAAATATCCTTTTATTTTCAAAAGTTTTTTGCTTCTTTTTTACAAAAAAGAAGCGCTTGCTTCCTCTGCCTCACGCGTGCCGCATGCCGATGATTTCGATGAACAGGGTGATGATCAGCACGGCGAGGACGAGGATCGAGATGGTCCAGCGCAGGGCGAGGTAGTTCGATGCAACGAGGTTGCGGCCGCGGCCGATGGTTTCGCCGATGATGGTGGCGAAGAATCCGGCGATGAGGACGGCGGTGGCGGCGCGGGGGGCGGCGGCGAAGGTGAGGATGAGCAGGGTGGCCCAGGCGATCAGGGCGGGGGCGACGCCGAAGGCGAGGCGCTGGTGGTTGAGTTTGGGGTCGTTCACGATGCCGCCGGGTTCGAGGGCGAAACCCCAGTGGACCGCGCCGAGAAAGCTGAGGATGCAGGCGCCGTAGGTGATCATCGCGACTGTGGCGGCGGGGGCGTTGGTCGGTTGAGTGATGATGATGGCGAGGGTCGCGAGGAAGGGGATGGCACCTGCGGCGGTGAGCAGGGTGGCCGTGGTGAAGGAGGACCTTGTCATGGCCGAAGGTATGCCAGCCTCAGGGCAGGAAATCGAGTCCGATGTCGAGCACTCTGGTGCTGTGGGTGAGCCAGCCGGCGGAGATCAGGTCGACGCCGCATTCGGCGATGGCGGGGGCGGTTTGCGGTGTGATGCGGCCTGAGGCTTCGATAATGGCGGCGCGGTCGATCAGGGCGACGGCGTGGCGGAGGGTGGGGAGATCGAAATTGTCGAGCAGGAGTGCGTCGGCGCCGGCGCGGAGGGCTTCGGTGAGTTGATCGAGCGTGTCGATTTCGCATTCGATTTTGACGAGGTGGCCGGCAGCGGCGCGGGCGCGGGCGATGGCGGTGGCGACGCCGCCGGCGATGGCGATGTGGTTGTCCTTGATCAGGATCGCGTCGTCGAGGCCGAAGCGGTGGTTGGCGCCGCCGCCGCAGCGGACGGCGTATTTCTGCAGGGCGCGCAGGGTGGGGGTGGTTTTGCGGGTGCAGGTGATGCGCGCCCTGGTGTGGGCGATGGAGTGCGCGATGCCGCTGGTGGCGGTGGCGATGCCGGAGAGGGGGCCGAGGAAGTTCAGCGCCACGCGTTCGGCTGAGAGGATGGCGCGGGCGTCGCCTTCGATGGTGGCGATAATATCACCGGGGTGGAGGGCGCTGCCGTCCGGCAGGAGGATATCGAGGGTGAGGCTGGGGTCGAGCAGGGTGAAGGCGAGGGCGGCGCAGTCGAGCCCGGCGACGATGCCGGGATCGCGGGCGACGAAGGCGACGCGGGCGCGGGTGGCGGCGGGAATGACGGCATCGGCGGTGATGTCGCCCGCGCGGCCGAGGTCTTCGAGGAGGGCGGCGCGGACGATGGGTTCGATCAGGATGCGGGGGAGCGGGGTGGTCATGCCGCGATCCGGTGGGGGCAGGCGGCGAGGGCTGCGGCGCGGGTGATGGTGGAGGGTGTTGCGGTGGCGGCGTGGGAGGGGTGGTCGGTGCGGGCGTGGGCGCCGCGGCTTTCGGTGCGGGCGCGGGCGGTGAGGGCGATCATCAGGGCGAGCAGGGCGGCATCGTTGGTCGCGGCGGTGGGGGCGAGGCCAGCGATGGCCGTGGCGAGGCCCGAATCGGTGCGGAGCACGCCGAGATGGCGGCTCATGAGGTCGCGGATCGGGGCGGTGGCGCGGGTGGCTGGATGTGGGCGTGGCGGGATGGCGGCGGGTGTGGCGCGGGTGAGGGCGGCCATGGCGTGGCCTGCGGCTTCGCCCGTGACGCAGGCTTCGAGCAGGGAGTTGCTGGCGAGGCGGTTGGCGCCGTGCAGCCCGGTGCAGGCGGCTTCGCCGGCGGCGAACAGGCGGGGGATGGTGGTGGCACCCTGCGCGTCGGTCGCGATGCCGCCCATGTGGTAGTGGGCGAGCGGGCGGACCGGGATCGGGGTGGTGGCGGGGTCGATGCCGGCGGCTTTGCAGGCGGCATCGATGGTGGGGAATTTCGCGGCGAAGCGCGGGATCGAGGTGGCGCTAAGATAGGTGCGGTGGCCGGTGGCGAGGTGGTTGAAGACGGCGCGGGAGACGGCGTCGCGCGGGGCGAGTTCGGCGGTGAAGCGCTGGCCGGTTTCGTCGATCAGGGTCGCACCTTCGCCGCGCACGGCTTCGGAGATCAGGGGCATCGGGGTCTGGCCGGTGTCGAGCCCGGTGGGGTGGAACTGGATGAATTCGAGGTCGCGCAGGACGGCACCGGCACGGGCGGCTAGGGTGAGGCCGGTGCCGGTGGCGCCGGGCGGGTTGCTGGTGTGGTGGTAGAGCGCGCCGATGCCGCCGGTGGCGATCAGTACGGCACTGGATGCGAGGTAGGTGGGGGTGGCGCCGTGCGCGACCCATAATCCTGCGAGGATGCCGTCCGGGGCGTGGAGGGCGGTGACGCTGGTGTGTTCGCGGATGGTGACATGCGGGGCGGCGCGGACGGCGCGGGCGAGGGCGGTGGTGATGGCGAGGCCGGTGCGGTCCTGAACGTGGGCAATGCGGCGGTGGGAGTGGGCGGCTTCGAGACCGGGTGCGGGGTCGAAGGCGACGCCGAGGCGGCGCAGCGATGCGATGACGGCGGGGCCCTGGCTGATGATGCGGGCGACGGCTGCGGGATCGCAGAGACCGTCGCCGGCGGCGAGGGTGTCGGCGATGTGGCTCGCGATCGAGTCGTCGGGGAGGGTGGCGGCGGCGATGCCGCCTTGCGACCAGAGGCTGGCCGCACCGTGCTCCAGCGTGCCGGCGGTGAGGATGGTGACCGGTTCCGGCGCCATCGCGAGGGCGGCGGTGAGGCCGGCGATGCCGGCGCCGATGATGTGTTTCATGGAATTGCGAGCATCCGTTCGACCGGAATCCGGGCGCGGGCGAGGATGCCGGGGTCGAGGTCGATCGTTTCGGTCATGGTTTCGAGGGCGTGGCGGATGTTGGCGAGGGTGATGCGCTTCATGTGCGGGCAGAGGTTGCAGGGTTTGACGAATTCGGTGGCCGGATTGGCGGCGGCGATGTTGTCGGCCATCGAACACTCGGTGATCAGGGCGGCGCGGGCGGGGCGGTGTTCGGTGACGTAGGCGGCAAGGGCGGCGGTGGAACCTGAGAAATCGGACGCGGCGACCACGGGTTCGGGACATTCGGGATGGGCGAGGATCGTAACGCCGGGGTATTGGGCGCGGACCTGGGCGATATCTGCCTCCGTGAAGCGCTCGTGGACTTCGCAGGCGCCGGTCCAGGGGATGATGGTGATTTCGGTTTCGCGCGCGGTGTTGGCCGCGAGAAACCGGTCCGGCAGCATGATGACGGTGGTGGTGCCGGCGGCGTGCGCGGCGTGTTCGACGATGCGGCGGGCATTGGCGGAGGTGCAGCAGTAATCGACCTCCGCCTTTACCGCGGCGGAGGTGTTGACGTAGGCGATGATCGGGATGCCGGGGTGGGCGGCGCGCAGGGCGCGGATATCGGCGGGGGTGATGCTGTCGGCGAGGGAACAGCCGGCGCGGGAATCGGGGGTGAGGACGGTTTTGCCGGGGTTCAGGAGTTTCGCGGTTTCGGCCATGAAATGCACCCCGGCGACCACGATGACCGCAGCGCTGGTGGTGGTGGCTTCGCGCGCGAGGGCGAGGCTGTCGCCCACGATGTCGGCCACGGCGTGGTAGATTTCGGGGGTCTGGTAGTTATGGGCGAGGATGATGGCGTTGCGCGCGCGTTTGAGGGCGCGGATGGCGGTGACATCCTCGTGCATCAATGCCCATTCGGCGGGCGGGATGTGGTGGGCGAGTTTGAGATAGGCGGGGTCGGCGAGCGCGTTCATGGGTCGGTCCTTATACTCGGAATGAGTATATTTATGGCTCGATCTGCGGGGATATGTGCCGCTGATTGCGCTTTTTATATTAAGGCTGAGTATATCGAGGTCAAGGCCGGGCGAGCGGCAGGCGGGTGCCGGCTTCGGCGCGCTCGGTGCGGATGGCGGCGCGGAAGCGGTAGAGGCGGGCGGGACGGCCGGGGCCGGAGGCGAAGCTTTCGGTCTCTTCCAGCAGGGATTGGCTCTCGATCAGGCGGCGGAAATTGGCTTTGTGCAGCGCGTGGCCGGCCAGGGCTTCGATGCAGCGTTGCAGATCGAGCAGGGTGAACAACTCGGGCAGGAGTTCGAACACGATCGGGCGGTATTTGATTTTGGCGCGCAGGCGGCTGATCGCGGTGGCGAGGATGCGGCGGTGATCGGCGGTCATGTGCAGGCCGGGGACGGGATCGCCGTGCGGCGGGCAGCCGTCGCGCTGGGCTTCGGGGACCAGGCCGGCTTCGTAGAGTAGCTCGTAGCGGGCGAGGGTGAGGTCTTCATTCCAGGGTGTGTCATCGAGCGCGAAGCAGCGGGCGGCGCGGGCGGCGCGGTCCGCGGTGGTGGCCCAGCGGGCGAGGCCGGGGGCGATGCGGGTTTCGATCAGGTCCGATGCGGTGCGGCGGTCTTCCCACGGGAAATAATCGTACCAGTCCTGCCAGGAGACGCGGCCGCCGAGCGGGGCGCGGGTTTCGGCGGTGAGGCCGAGATAGGAGATCGAGATACTGCGGCCGGCGCGGCTGCGATCGGTGTCGGCGAAGGTGTAGAGCTGTTCGATATGGCCGAGCGCGTGGCCAGTGTGGCGTTCGACCCAGCTGCGCAGGCCGGCCTGGAGCGAGCGGTGACCCGATTCGAGCGGGCCGGCGGGCAAGGCACTGCCGTCGAGCAGAGTGAGGAATCGGGGGGTGGCGGCGGTGACGGCGACCAGGACGGCGATGAGTTCGGCGTGGATCGGCTGCGCGCCGCTCATCAGGGCTGGATCGTCTGAGCGTTACTCATGGTTTCATGATCCGATAGGCGATCCGGGCGTTCAGGCTGCGCGGGGTGAGGCGGGTGCCGATGGTCATCGCGGTGTTCATGGTGCCCGCGACGATGGTGGCGCGGCCTTTTGCGAGACCGTCGAGGCCGATCCGCGCGACATCGGCGCTGGTCATGGCGGAACGTTCGACGAAGGCGGATTTGGTCTGTTCGGCGACGTCGAAGAATTCGGTGCGGGTGGTGCCTGGGCAGAGGACGCTGGTGCGGACGCCCTGGGCCGCGAGTTCGACGTCGAGCGCGTTGCCGAAGGAGAGGACATAGGCTTTGGTCGCGGCATAGACGGCGTAGAGCGGGACCGGCTGGAATGCGGCGGTGGAGGCGACCAGCATGATGCGGCCCCAGCCGCGCGATGTCATCGAGCGGGTGAACAGATGGGTCAGATGGGTCAGGGCCGTGATGTTGACCGCGATCATCTGGGTGATTTTCGCCTCGTCGGTGGTGCTGAACGCACCGAAGGCGCCGAGGCCGGCATTGTTGATCAGGATGTCGGTGGCCGGGAATCGTTCGGCGAGGGCTGTGCGCGCGGCGGGGTCGGCAATGTCGGCGGGTGCGGTTTGAACGGTGACGCCGAACAGGCGGCATTCGGTGGCGAGGGCTTCGAGCCGGTCGGCGCGGCGGGCGGTGAGGATGAGGTCGGCGCCGCGCTGGGCGAGCTGGCGGGCGATGTCGGCCCCGATGCCGCTGGAGGCACCGGTCACGAGGGCGAGGCGGCCACGGAAATGGTCGGTCATTGATTGGTCTCCATCAAGTCGCCATGATGGCAGGGCCGCGCGATCGGCGCAATTTGGCGTTGCGGTTCACGTGGGTGGAACATGGAGAAATACAGGTTATGAAAATATCGGTTTACGCGGGGTTGATGGTCGCAGCGGCAACGCTCGGTATGCCGGGGGCGCGGGCGGCGACGTCCGGGACGGCGCTGGCGACGAAGGACATGACGCAGATGCTCGCGGCGATCGCGCATCCGGATTATGCCAAATTCGTCGCACCGGCCTCGCCTGCGTTCAAGGCGAGTGTGGATTCGACGAAATTTGCGGCGCAGGCGCAGGCGATCGACAGCAAGATCCCGCTGGGCCAGCCCTATACGGTGAAGTTCGTCACCACGCAGAAGGTCGGCGCTTATCTGACCTATATTTTCGAGGTCACGCTCCATGACGGCGATCAGGTTCTGACCGGGCTGACGCTGGAAAAGGGCGAGGTTGCCGGGTTTCATCTGCTCTGAGCGGAGGCGGCGGGATCAGCCGCCGCCGGGCATCCAGAGGACGTCGGCGCGGCCATTGTCGTTGAGGTGGCGGGCGAGGATGAACATGACGTCCGACAGCCGGTTCAGGTAGCGGACATGGATCGGCGAGATCGGCTCGTCGGCGGCGAGGGCGACGAGGTCGCGCTCGGCCCGGCGGGCGATGGTGCGGGCGAGATGGGCGCGGGCGGCGGCTTCGGTGCCGCCGGGCAGGACGAAACTGCGGAGCGGTTCGATGGTTTCGTTGAGGTTTCCGGCGGCCTCGTCGAGCTTGGCCAGATACTCCTCGGTCAGGGCGGGGCCACGGCGCGCGGTGCCGGGGGTGGCGAGATCGGCGCCGAGATCGAACAGATCGTTCTGGATGCGGGCGAGCAGAGCGTCGATTTCGGGGCGGTCGGCGCAGGTGACGCGCAGCGCGCCGATGGCGGTGTTGGTTTCATCCAGCGCGCCGAGAACCTGGATGCGGGGGTGATTTTTCGGCAGGCGCGAGCCATCCGCCAGCGAGGTTTCGCCGGTATCGCCGCCGCGGGTGACGATGCGATCGAGTCTGAGCATTCCGATGTCCTTCTGCCGGGCGGTCAGACGACGAGCACGCCCTGATGTTTAGCTTTGTGATCGGGTTCGACATGAATGGTGATGATGACGCCGGGCATCTCTTCCTTCAGTGCCGCTTCGATCCGATCGCATATAAGGTGGGATTCGGAAACCGTCATCGTGCCGGGGACGACGAGGTGGAATTCGAGGAAGCTCGATCGTCCGGCCTGGCGCATCCGCATGTCGTGCGCCTCGATCGCGCCGATGGCGTGGGTGCCGACGAGGCTGCGGATGCGGGCGACGATGTCGGGCGGCGGCGCGCGGTCGAGCAGGAGGCTCAGCGAGTTGAGGATGGTGCGCCCGCCGATCACCGCGATCTGGATTGCGATGCCCACCGCGATCAGCGGATCGAGCAGGGGGATATCGGCGAGGATGGCGATGATCAGCCCGCCGACCACGCCGACCGTGGTGATCGCGTCGGCGACGAGGTGGGAGCGGTCGGCTTCAAGGGCCGGGAATTTTCGCGCGGCCCCCGAACGGGTCAGGACCACGGCCCAGATCACGTTGACGATGCCGCTGCTGGCGTTGAGCGCGAGGCCGAGAACCGGGCTGGCCGGGAGATGGGGGTCGCCGATGGTCTGGGCGGATTGTTCGAGGATCAGGACCGCCGCGAGCACGATCAGCCCGCCTTCCGCCATCGCGCTCAGGAGTTCGGCCTTGGCGTGGCCGTAAGGGTGCTCGACATCGGCGGGCTTGGCCGCAGTGCGCAGGGCGACGATGACCATCAGGGCCGCGAACACGTTGACTAGGGATTCCAGCGCGTCCGAATAGAGCGCCGCCGTGCCGCTGACATACCAGGCAGCGCCTTTGATGCCGAACACGATGAGGCCGACGACGAGGCTTCCGAAGGCGAATCGGAGCGGGGATGTCATTGGCGGGGCGGGAGTCCTTGGGGGTTTCGTGTGGTGATGATGTGACATAACCCAGCGGCGGGGCGAATGCACCCCGGTCAACTGCGCGGGGGCGGCTCCTGGCCCTGCGGCAGCCAGACGTGGAAGGTGGTGCCGACCCGTTCGGTGCTTTCGATGAGCAGCCGGCCGCGATGGCGCGAGACGACATGTTTGACGATGGCAAGCCCGAGGCCGGTGCCGCCGATGGCGCGGGAGCGTCCTTTGTCGGCGCGGTAGAAGCGTTCGGTCAGACGCGGCAGATGCTCGCGCGCGATGCCCGGACCGTCATCGGCAATGCTGATCAGCAGACCGGGGGCGGGGTGGCCGGCGCTCGGGGTGGTGGCGATGGTGGCGCGGATCGTGCCGCCGCCGTCGCTGTGCTTGAGGGCGCCGTACTTCACCGCGTTGTCGATCAGGTTGCCGAAGACCTGGGTGAGTTGGCCGGCATCGCCGCGCACCGGCGGCAGCGGTTCGGGGATGTCGAGGGTGAGGGTGGTGCGCCCGTTGCGCAGGATCGGCTCCATGAAGGCGGCGACCTGACGCAGAACGGCACCGATTTCGACCAGATCGACCGGGGGTTGATGCTCGGTCATTTCGATGCGGGACAGGCTGAGCAGATCCGCGATGATGCGTTGCATGCGTTCGGCCTGCTCGGCCATGATTTTCAGGAATCGCGGCAGGGCTTCGGCATCGCCCAGGGCGGGGCCGCGCAGGGTTTCGATGAAGCCGATCAGGCTGGTGAGCGGGGTGCGGAGTTCGTGGCTGGCATTGGCCACGAAATCGGCGCGCATCTGTTCGAGACCCCGCTCGTGGGTGCGGTCGGTCAGCAGGAGGTAGAGCGGACCCGCATCGCCGGGCGCGGTCGGGATGATGGTGACATCGACGTCGCGCGGCATCGGGGCGGCGAGGCTGAGTGTCGTGCGGATCGGCCCGTCGCTGGTTTCGGCGGCGGCCAGAGCGGTGCGCAGGACCGGGTGGCGCAGCAATGCGGATTCTTCGCCGCCATAGGCCGCCTGGGCTGCCGGGTTGCGCCACGCGATGCGGCGCGCGCCGACCGGGCCAGTGTAGCGGAACAGGGCGTCGGGCAGGCGTTCGAGCAGGATCTGGCTGGAGTGAGGCTGTTCGTGGGCCGGGTCCGAGACCAGCATGGTGGCGGTGACGGGCGGGACGGTCGGTGGTGTGGGTTCCTGCCGGGCGATGAACAGGGCGCGTCCCGCCAGCCAGACGACCCAGATCAGCAGGCAGGCGAGACCATCGCGCCGACCGATCGCGCCGCTGGCGATCAGGCCGAGCAGCACGAGTCCGGGCGGTCCGATCGACCATGCGAGGGTGCTGAGGTGTCGGCGCGTCATGGCGATGCCGGGGATCAGCTGGTGGGCGGGGCGGCGGGCTCCTCCTGATTGGTCGGCGGGGGCAGCGTGGCCGGTGCGGGCGAGACGATCTGCGGGCCGCCGGGCTCGACCTTGAATACCGCGAGGCCGCGTTGGACGTGCCCGTCCGGATCGAGGCGGAAGACCCCATCGGTTCCGGTGAAGCCGGACGGGTTGGTGAGGACCTGCATGGTGTAGCCGCCCTCGCGGGCGGCGAGGACGGCGATGGCACCGGCATCGAAGCCGATCTTGTCGATGCCGGGGGGCGCGCTGCCGTAAGTGGATTGGAATTTCTGGTCGAAGGCGAGGCCGAGCGAGGGGTCGGGCGCGGCGTAGACGGCACCGCGCAGACTGTCATGGGTTGCCATCGCCGTCGCATCGTGGGCCCAGAGGGACGGGCCGAGCAGCTGGATCTGCGGCGGGCCCGCCTCGTAATAAGGCAGCAGGGTGCCGACTTCGGCGAGCTGTTCCCCGGTGGCGCCGACCAGCAGCGCATCGAAGGGTGGCGGCGGGATCGGCTCGCGTTCGAGTTTGGCCGCCCTGATCCGGCCGGCCTGATCGTCCTGATCGCGGGCGGCGCGGATCTGGGCTTCGATGCTGGCGCCCCGGCTGTCGAACGCGGAGATGCTGCGGACGGTGTGGGTGAGGCTCTGGAACGAGTTATCGAAATAGCCGATGTTGGGTGAGGGTTCGCCGAGGTTTTGCGCCTGGGCTTCGAGCGAGGCGCCCATCAGGCGGCCGAACGCGTTATCGGGGAGGATTGCGGCGGTGCGGGTGCGGCCGTGATCGGCGGCGTAGGAGACCACGCGGCTGACCTGCTGGCCGGGGGTGATGCCGAGCGGCCAGACGCCGGGGGCGGCGACGGTTTCATCATTGGTGAAGGCGATGACGTTGACGTTCGCGGCGTGGGCGACCGAGGCGACGGCCTGGGTATCGCTTTTGGTCAGCGGGCCGAGGATCAGGCCATCGCCGGCGGCGATGGCGGCGGATGCGGCGGCGGCGGCGCCCTGCGGCGTGCCGCCGGTATCGCGAATGTCGAGCGGTGGGGCGCCCGGCGCGCTGAAGGCGAGTTGCACGGCCTGTTTGATCGATTGGCCGATCGGGGCGAAGGGACCGGAGAGCGGGAGGAGCAGTGCGACCGGGCCCGAGGTTCGACCGGTATCGGGGATGGCGGAGGGCGGCTCAGCGGTTGCGCCGCTCATGGGCAGGCCGGGCAGGCCCGGTGCCGGCTCGGTACAGCCGCTCAGGAGCAGGGATGTGGCGGCGGCGGTTGCCAGAGCAAGCCGCAGCGGCGTTAATAGGTGTCGTGACATCAGAAGCTCCCGTTCAATCGAATGCGCCCGAAACGGACCGGCGGCCCGCTCTTGTGCTGGTTTCCACCCCGATCGGCAACCTGGGTGATCTTTCGCCGCGCGCGGTGGCCGCATTGCGCGATGCCGATATCATATTGTGCGAGGACACGCGCGTTACAGCTACATTACTCTCGCTCAACGGCATCGGGACGCGGGTGCAGCCGCTGCATGATCATAATGAGGCGGGGCGGACCGATCCGCTGGTCGAGGCGATGCTGCGGGGGCGGCGATATGCGCTGGTGAGCGATGCCGGGGCGCCGTTGATCGCCGATCCCGGGTATCGGCTGGTGCGGGCGGCGATTGCGGCGGGGCTGGTGGTGAGTGCGGTGCCGGGACCCAATGCGGCGATGATGGCGCTGGCCTTGTCGGGGCTGCCGCCGCATCCGTTTTTGTTCATGGGGTTCCTGCCGCCGCGGACGGTGGCGCGGCGCGGGGTTCTGGAGCGGATCGTTGCGGCGGAGCGGGCGGGTTTGAATGCCACGCTGGTGTTTTACGAGGCGCCGCATCGGCTGGTCGCCTCGTTGGAGGATTGCGCTGCGGTGCTGGGCGACCGGGCGGCTTCGGTGGGGCGGGAATTGACCAAGCGGTTCGAGGAGGTCAGGCGCGGCGGACTGAGCGAGCTGGCGGAGACATTCCGGGCGGTGGCTCCGCGCGGCGAGATCACTCTGGTGATCGCGCCGGCACCGGTTCACGTTGCTTCGGCGGATCAATTGGATGCGGCGCTTGAAGAGGCGCTGGGCGAATCGAGCATCAAGGATGCTGTGGCGGCGGTCTCCCGCGCTCTGGACCTGCCGCGCAAGCAGGTTTACGCGCGCGCTCTCATTTTGCGGGGGGATGAAGAGTGAGGGGCAGCAGATCGGGGTGCACGGCGAAGGGAAGATAGAGGATGGCGAGGATCACGAAATTCAGGGCCAGAACGACGGCGAGGGCTGTGTACCAGCGCAGTTGCAGACCCGTGCGCAGGATGAAGCCCTGAATCCAGAACAGATAGGCGAAGATCGAGAGCGCGCCGATCGAGATGGCGTCGGACTGACCCATGCCGACCGTGACCAGACCATTGGCGATCAGGGCCGCGAGGAAGATCAGCAGGGGCAGCAGCCAGATCGACCAGTTCAGGGCGGTGCTGGTCATCAGCCAGGTCTGGCTGCGGCCTGCCTTCATGGCGACGAATTCGGTGACCACGGGCTGCAGCAGAACCGCGGTGACCCGGGAGAGCATCATTGCCAGCGCGAGCATCCAGTGGCCGGAGAGGGCGAACCACGCGGCGCCGACCAAAGGGAAGGCGATCAGCGGGGCCAGCGAGGCGGAAAATGTGGCCGGGGAATTGCCGAAGTCGCGCAGGCCGCCGGCATCGCCCTTGATCAGGCGGAACATGCCGCGCAGGGCGTTGCCTTCGGGTAGTTTGATCCGCCTGCGATTGCCGCTCACGCGAATACCCTGTCGAGGATGGCACCATAGATTTCGGTCAATGCGCGCAGATCGGCGATGGGTACCGCTTCGTCGGTGCGATGCATGCTGCGTCCGACCAGCCCGAATTCGGCGACAGGGCAATACCTGGCGATGAAACGGGCATCCGACGTGCCGCCGCCGGTATCGAGCGACGGGGTGATGCCGGTGATCCGTTCGACGGCATGGGTGAGCAGGGTGGTCAGTGGCCCCGGTTCGGTCAGGAAGGGTTCGCCTGAAACGCGGATGTCGCAGGTGGAGCGGGGGGCGAAGCGGGATAATGTTTCGCGTATCCAGGCGGTGAGGGTCTCACCGCTGTGCTCGTTGTTGAAACGGATGTTCAAGCTTGCCTGTGCGGTGCCGGGAATGACGTTGGTTGCGGGATTGCCGACATCGATCGTGGTGATCTGGAGACTGGAGGGTTCGAACCAGTCGTTGCCGGTGTCGAGAGTGCGGGTGCGAAGCGCTTTGAGGGCCGGGAGCAGACGATGCAGGGGATTATCGGCCAGATGGGGATAAGCGACGTGGCCCTGGGTGCCGGTGAGGGTGATGTGGGCGGTCAGGGAGCCGCGGCGGCCGATTTTGACGGTGTCGCCGAGCGTGGCGCGACAGGTCGGCTCACCGACCAGGCACAGGTCGGGCAGGGCGCTCGTGGCTGCGAGGTGATCGAGAATGCGGGTGGTGCCATCGACCGCCGGGCCTTCCTCGTCGCCGGTGATCAGCAGGGAGATCGAGCCGTGGCTGGGGGCGGTGGCCTGCCGGGCTGCAACGGCTGTGATGAAGGCGGCGATCGCGCCCTTCATGTCGACCGCGCCCCGGCCGAATAACTGGCCCTCATCGATGACGGCGGCGAAGGGGGGGTGGTGCCATCCTTCGCCGGGAGGGACGACATCGGTATGGCCTGCGAAAGCGAAATGGGGCGATGTGGTGCCGCAGCGCGCGATCAGATTTGAGACCGGGCCGAATTGCTGGTGTTCGATCGCGAATCCGAGGGAGGAAAGGGTGGTTGCCAGCAGGGTCTGGGCACCGTGGTCCTGCGGCGTGACCGAGGGGCAGCGGATCAGCGCCTGAGCGAGGGGGAGCGGATCGTGCGGGATCACGCGCGCAGCAACTCGTTGATCGCGGTTTTTGACCTTGTTTGGGCATCGACCCGCTTGACGATGACGGCGCACGAGAGTGACGGGCCGGGTGAACCGTCCGGCAGTGGCTTTCCGGGCATGCTGCCGGGTACGACCACCGAATAGGAGGGGACGCGGCCATAGGTGATTTCGCCGGTCGCACGGTCGATGATGCGGGTGGATGCGCCGAGAAAGACGCCCATGGAAAGGACGGCGCCGCGCTCGACGATGACGCCCTCGGCAACTTCGGACCGGGCACCGATGAAGCAGTCATCTTCGATGATGACCGGATTGGCCTGCAGGGGTTCGAGAACGCCGCCGATGCCGACGCCGCCGCTGATGTGGCAGTTTCGGCCGATCTGCGCGCAGGAACCGACTGTGGACCAGGTGTCGATCATGGTGTCTTCACCGACGCGGGCGCCGACATTGATGAAACAGGGCATGAGCACGGCGCCGCTGCCGATATGGGCGGCGTAGCGCACCACCGCACCGGGAACGGCGCGAATTTTTGCGGCGGCGAAGCGATCCATCGTCCAGTCGGCGAATTTCATCGCGACCTTGTCGTATACGGGAGCACCGCCGGGACCCGGCATCGGCGTGTTGGGCATCACCCGGAACGACAACAGAATCGCCTGTTTCAGCCATTGGTGGACGATCCAGCCTGCGTCTTCCGGTGCCGCGACCCGCAGATCGCCGTTGTCAAGCAGTGCGAGTGCGGCTGCGATCGCAGCGCGGTCGGCATTGGGGCTGGCGGGAGTGAGGCTCTCACGCCGGTCCCATAATTCGGCGATGGCGGATTTCAACGAGGCGGGGTTCATGTGCTTTTATTCCGTGAGCGGTGCGGCGGACCATGGGCAGGAGAAAGGATGCTGTCAACGGGGTGGTGTAACCTGACGTCTGGAAATTCATTTTGGGTTGGGAGTTGGTGCCCTTGCCGGGGCATGCCCCGGCAAGGGCTGTTCATTCTGGTATTCCATGCAGTTGTTCACACCAACATGGAGACCGATGAATGGACGCCAAAAAGGATACGATTATCGAGGCACTTTTGGAACATCTGATCGAAAACGGCGCAGGCGATATCGCCACGGTATTTGCCAGGACCTTCGAACTCGCCATGCAGATCGAGCGCGAACGCTTCCTCCACGCCAGTCACTACGAGCGCAACCCCGATCGTCAGGGTTACGCCAATGGCTACAAGCCCAAGCGGATCGATACCCCGGCCGGGTCGATCACCGTCGATGTCCCCAAAACCGCCGGTCACGTGGGCGAACCCTTCTACCCACAGTCCCTCGAACGCGGCCGACGCTCGGTCCGCGCCGTCATGGTCGCCGTCGCCGAAATGTACATCAAAGGCGTCTCCACCCGCGACGTCGAGGCCGTCATGCGCGAATTCGGCATCGAAAGCCTCTCCTCCGCTCAGGTCAGCCGCGCCAGCAAGCTGCTCGATGACGAACTCGCCGCCTGGCGCACCCGACCCCTCGCCGAGATCCGCTACCTCATCCTCGACGCCAGATATGAAAAAATGCGCGATAATGGCGTCGTCCGCGATGCCGCCGTGCTCTCGGCCATCGGCATCGGACCCGATGAACGCCGCCGTGTCCTCGGCGTCTCGGTCGCCCTTTCCGAGGCCGAAGTCCATTGGCGTGCCTTCCTCGAAAGCCTCCATCAGCGTGGCCTGCGAGGCGTCGAATTCATCGTCTCCGATGACCATGCCGGATTGCACGCCGCACGCCGCGCCGTCTTCGGCGCCGCACACTGGCAACGATGCCAGTTCCACCTCGCCCAAAACGCCATCCACCACGCCCCCAACCACGCCATCCGCAAACGCATCGGCGCAGAACTCCGGACCGTCTGGAACGCAAATTCCCTCGCCGCTGCCCAGATCGCTCTCACAACCCTCGTCAATGCCTATCGCGACACCGCACCAAAGCTCGCCGATTGGCTCGAACGAAATATCCCCGAAGGCCTCACCGTCTTCACACTGCCAGAACCCCACCAGCGCCGGCTTCGCACTTCCAACCCCATGGAACGCGGCATCCAGCAGGAACTCAAACGCCGCACCACCAAAATCAGGGTCTTCCCCAACGAAGCCTCCCTCGAACGCCTCGTCAGCGCCGTCCTCGTCGAAATCGATGAAAAATGGGCCGCCGACACCAAGGGCTACATCAAGTGGGACTACCAGGATGCCTGACCCCCGCTCGCCCTATTTTCCAGACATCAGGTTGCTCAATCGTCAACGGCGCGGAACGTGACGTGATTGACGCCGGATGTGGGCGTTAACCGGATGTTCAGTATTCGGTGCGACAAGGTGGGGATGATGGATCAGCGAACCAAACATGACGTGGAACCGCCCCGAACGGTGGGCGGAGCGGGCGGGGACGTATCGGCAGGTCCCGAATCGCGTATGGCGGATCTGCGACGATTGCTCGATACCCTGCATGGTCTCCCCGATGCCGTCACGGCATGTTCCGCCGCCTGTGCGCTGGTTGCGGCGGAACTCACCGATGCGGGGATTCTGATCGGGCGCCGATCGTCGCCGTCCGATCGGGGAGGCGATATTATCCTTGTGGATTATCCTTCGGGGATTGGTATGGCCGATATCGGGGGGGCGGAGACATTCACTGCGCCGATTTCCCGGTGTGACGAGGGAGGGGGGCGCGGCGGCACCTATCTGCTGGCGTGGCGAAGCTGCGGCGATCGTCGGTTCGGGGATGATGACAAGGACCTGATCCGGCTGATCGCACCACGATTTTCCGGATTTATCGAACGTATGTCGTCTGATGCCGGCGATAATTGTCGTCATGTGGTCGATGCCGAAACCGGGTTGTGGTCGCTGCCGAGATTCATGGAACAGGCGGACCGACGATTCGATCGGCTGGATGTCGAGGACCGGGTGGGCACCATGTTTGCGTTCGGCTGGGTCAGATGTGACGGCGGCTCATCCGCCGAGGCATCGCCTGCGGTGGTGCGGGCATCGGTTTCATGTTTGCAGGAAATGCTGCGGCCTGTGGATCTGCTCGGGCGCATCGGGCCGACACGGCTTGCCGCCTGGTGCGACGGCGTCGATCATCTGATTGCGGCGGAGCGGGGGGATCGGATCGTCAATAAGCTGGACGCGTTGTTGACCGGCACCGGACGTCATGCGGCCATCGGCATCGCATCGCGCTGGCCACGGTCGGGCGATGATCCGGTAGCCGTTCTGGCGCGTGCGAGGGGCGGATTGGAGCAGGCCCGGCTCAAGGCCGCATCGCAAGGGCGACCCACCGTTAGGATCTGGCAGCCGCCGGAACATTGAAGATGTGTCTAATCCACGATTGCAGGGATGGCTGCATCAATTGGTTGCGGGCCGGACATCCAGAAAGCGGCTGAGGAGCCAGTCACCGTCAATTTTTTCCTCGGTCAGGGCCATCGCCAGAACTTCGCTGCCGAACACGGGGGCGGCCAGGATCATGTCGGGATGGACGCGCCGGACGCGCTCCAGATTTTTTCGGGTGCTGACGGCGGCGACCTTCTTTGCATCGGTGCCCAGTTCCCGAGCGGCGAGAATGACGAACGCGTTATCGGAATCGTCATCGGATAGTGCGAGAATTGCCCGCGCGTGTTCGCATCCTGCGTCTCGCAACGTCTCGAGTTCGGTGGGGTCGCCGACGATCGTCTCGCTGTCGCCGAAGCTGGTATCCCCATCCTCGATCACGATCAAAACCGGTTCGCCGCGTTTTCGCAGTTCGCGGGCCGTGTTCCGGGCGAGCGCGCCCTGGCCGGTAATGACGAAATGGTTGACGCGTTTCATTTTTTTTCTCCGGGGGCCGATCGTGGCGTTAATCCGGCCTTGAAGCACCGGGCCGATCACCGCGGTCAGTGCGGTGGCGAACACAGTGAGGCCGAGAATGATCAGGGAAACGACAAAAAGCCGCGCCTCTTCGCTTTTGGGCAGAATGTCGCCGTAGCCGACGGTCGACATTGTAACGATTACAAAATAAAATGATGTCGGAAGGTTGGTGATCGGTGGGGTGAAACCGGCGCCGAGAAGGTAGGAGCCGAGCACGCCATAGACCATCAAAACCAGGACTGACGCGACGGCGAAGAGGGTGCCGGCGGCGAGCGAGGATCGGGCGAAGGAGTTGCGCGCGAGGATCAGGGCGACCAGCAAGGCGACGATATAGATGATTTCGCTGGTCTGGATCGGCGCGGCCCCGGTGTGCAGGGTCAGCGCGAGTTGGGCGATGGTGATGCCGACGGCGGACAGCCAGGCGATTCGCGACCGGCCCAGCAACCCGACGGCGATCAGGATCTGCAATATGCCGACCACCACCGTCGGCACACCCGATAGAATCAATGCCGGGACGTGTCCCGAAATCGGATGGAGGGCGTTGAACAGGTGATTCAGGTCGAGGTGGAGATATTCGGCGGCGTACTGCCGAACCGTCGGCAATATCGCGAGGGCGCCCGCGATGCCGACGGCCAGGGCCAGCGGCACATGCGGGAACCAGATATCCATCCGCAGGCGACGATACCAGCGATTATAAAAGAGCCTGATCGATCGGAGTGCGGGATAGACCGATTCAGTCCCGCGCGAGAACACGCATGACCTTGGGAGTACGTTTCATGCCGATATAATGGGGAGGCGGCTCAGCGATGACAATCAGGCCATCAGCGGAGCGTGATGACGAAATCCTCGATCACGGTGTTTGCCAGAAGCCGGCGCGCCATTTTTTCGGCGGCGTCGCGCGCTTTGTGTTCGTCGGTTTCGGATAATTCCAGTTCGATGACTTTCCCGACCCGGACATCCTCAATCCCGACGAAACCGAGCCCCTCAAGAGCGTGGCCGATCGCCTTGCCTTGCGGATCGAGCACGCCCGGTTTCAGCCGAACGGTGACGATGGCCTTCACTGCATCAACTCCGGCCCCTTCATGTCGCGCATTCCGGCTTCAGGGAGGATGCCGAGACGTTTGGCGACTTCCTGATAGGCCTCCTCGACCTTGCCGAGGTCGCGGCGGAACCGGTCCTTGTCCATTTTCTCGTTGGTCTTGGTGTCCCACAGGCGGCAATTATCCGGGCTGATTTCATCGGCCAGGACAATGCGCATGTCTTCGTTTTCCCAAAGCCGACCGAACTCGATCTTGAAATCGACCAGCATGATGCCGACGCCGAGGAACAGGCCGGTCAGGAAATCGTTGATCCGCAGGGTGAGGTGAACGATGTCGTCCATGTCCTGAGGGCTGGCCCAGCCGAAAGCGGTGATATGCTCTTCAGCGACCATCGGGTCGTTGAGCGCGTCGTTTTTGTAGTAATATTCGACGATGCTGCGGGGCAGGCGGGTTCCTTCGGTGATCCCGAGCCGCGCGCACATGCTGCCCGCCGCGATATTGCGCACGACGACCTCGATCGGGACGATCTCGACCTCGCGGATCAGTTGCTCGCGCATGTTGAGACGCCTGATGAAATGAGTCGGGATACCGACTTCGCTCAGGCGCTGCATCAGAAACTCGCTGATGCGGTTGTTCAGAACACCCTTGCCGGTGATGATGCCCTTTTTTTGAGCGTTGAAGGCCGTGGCATCATCCTTGAAATACTGGACGAGCGTTCCCGGCTCCGGTCCTTCAAAAAGGATTTTTGCTTTGCCCTCGTAGAGCTGTCGGCGACGAGCCATTGGAAAACCTCATGTATCGGCGGCGGAGGGACAATTGCGCGTGCCGCCGGAGCCCGGATATATCAACCGGAGCAGGTTTGCGCCATGCCCGCGGCCAATCGCGCGTCAGGCCGCCTGTTTGCGGAGGGTGCGGGGAAGGTCCGAGATCGCCTGATCGATCAGGGTCTCGTCGTGCGCGGCATCGACCGTTTCGGCAAGGACGGTCTGCGTCACCTTGACGGCGAGCGATACGGCAGCGTTGCGAACCTCGGTAACGGCAGCCGCTTCGGCTGCGGCGATCCGCTCCTGCGCCATTTTTTCCCGGCGCCGTGCCGCGGCCTGCGCGTCTGCGAGCAGCTCGGCGGCGAGGCGTTCCGCTTCGCGGGCGGCGAGATCGAGCATGTCTTTGGCCTGCTCGATTGCGGCGGCGCGTCGGGCCTCGGCATCGCGCAGCATGGCCTCGGCCTCGGTACGGAGGCGCGCGGCTTCATCGAGCGCGTGCTGGATGGCGTTGCTGCGCTGGTCCAGCATGCCGATGATCGCGCGGATGATCTTGCCGCCGAAAAATGCCAGAAAGATCAGGACCGCGACGGTGACCCAGAACGTTCCCTTGGTCCAGATTACGCCTTGTAACGCCTCGTATTCCATGACTGGGTCTTTCTAAGCGAGGATAGCGGCGATCGTGCGCTCGATGCGCGCGCGATCGGCGGTGGTGCCGGTCAGGCGCTGCAGAAGGCTCGCTGTGACCTCTTCGGCGACCGGTGGCAGCGCGGCGACCGCCTGCTGGCGGCTGATGTCGATTTCGGCTTCCGCGCGGGCGATCTGGGCGTCGAGCTCGGCGGTCAACGCTGCGGATTGCTCCCGCGCCTTGGCCTTGGCGGCGTTGACGGCTTCGGCGATGGCGCTCTGACTCGCTTCCCGCGCGTTGCGGATCGCGAGGTTGAGTTCCGCAACCGCATGCTCGGCACGGGATTTAGCTGCGCGCGCGGTATCGAGATCGGACAGGATGCGGCTCTGCCGATTTTCGATAACCTGGCCGATCTGCGGCAGGGCCCAACGTGAGAGAATGAAGTAGAGGCCGATCATGATGATCGCCATCCAGACGACCTGCTCGCCCGTCAGCGGATTCGAAAAATCCATCTGAGGCATTTTGCCTCCGGCCATTGCAGCCGAAGGCGTCAGCCCGAGGACGGCGCCGAGGAGTACTCTGATCGATCGGCGGGTCATCATGAGGCGCATGAGGCGGACTCCCAAATCACGCGGCTCAGGTGAACAGAATGATCAGCGCGATGACCAGAGCGTAGAGGGCGACCGCTTCGGTCAGCGCGAAGCCGAGCAGGACGTCACGGAACATTTTGTCGCGGGCGGCGGGGTTGCGCCCGACCGCGCCGACGAAGGCGCCGAACAGATTGCCGATACCGACGCCGGCACCGGCAACGCCGATGGTGGCCAGACCGGCACCGATGTCACGAGCGAGAAGAACTGAGTCGATGGCCATTGGACGAGATCCTTTCAGAGATGGGGAATATTATGGCCGAGTTGGCCGTTGGAAGGCAATGTATCGCTGCAGAAGACCGTCTCAATGCAAATGAATGGCGTCATGCAGATAAAGGCAGGTGAGCACGGCAAACACATAGGCCTGGAGGAAGGCGACCAGGAATTCGAGAGCCGTAAGGGCGACATTGAGGCCGAGCGGGATGATCGCCGCGACGACGCCGACAGCGCCGAGGCTGGTCACCAGCATGATCATGAAGCCGGCGAAGACTTCCCACATGACGTGACCGGCGGTGATGTTGGCGAACAGACGAACCGAGAGCGAAATCGGGCGGGACAGGAAGGACACGATTTCGATCGGGATCAGCAGGGGCAGGAGCCAGCCCGGCACGCCCGGCGGGGAGAAGAATTTCAGGAAGCCCAGACCGTGATACCAGAACCCGACCGTCGTGGAGAGCAGGAACACGAACAGGGCGAGCGCGCCGGTGATGGCGATGTGACTGGTGAAGGCGAAGAAATACGGAAACAGACCGAGCAGATTACCGACCAGGATGAAGGAGAACAGGGTGAAAATGAAGGGAAAGAACCGCCGCCCTCCGGACCCGATGGTGTCGTCGACCATCTGGAGCACGAAATCGTAGCTCATCTCGACCAGACCCTGCATGCGTCCCGGGACGATCGCCTTGCGGCGCAGGGCGACGGTGAACAGCATCGTGATGATTGCTGCCGCCAGAAGCATCATTTCATTCGAGTTGGTAAAGCCCACGAGCCGGCCGACCGGGCCGAAACCGGTGGTCAACTGGAACTGTCCCAGTGCATTGATCGCCGATTCTTGAGCCATAGCCTCCTCCGGTCAGTCTTTTGGGGTCGTTCCCATGGCACGAACGACGTTGCGGAACCCCGCGATCGCGCCAATCGGTACAAACCCGATCATGAACCAGGGTGCCGTATGGAACAAGCGGTCCAGCCCGTAGCCGATCGCGACGGCGACAACCAGGGCGGCGACCATTTCGGCGCCCAGTCGCATCGCGAGGCTGAACGGGTTGGAACCATCGGACTTCGCCTCGGCCGCCGGTTCGGGCTTATCAAGCCCGGCCCGGTTGCGCGCTGCGGCGAGACGCTGATCGAAATCGTTCCGATCTTGTGGTCTCTGAGCCGGATCGTCACCCATCGTACACCCCTACGCCCGCCCCATGAGACGGCGAGGGGTTGCTACCGGTGCTGCGCGTTGAAGTCAACATATCGCGATCATGAAATACTTACTCCGCAGCTAGAGCTTCGGGGCGTTCGGCGAATGAGGCGGCGGTACCGAGATCGACCGAGAGGATGCGCGAGATACCGCGCTCCTGCATCGTGACGCCGTAGAGCCGGTCCATGCGCGCCATCGTGTGGTGATGATGGGTCACGACCAGAAACCGTGTGCCGGTTTCGCGCGACATGTCGTCGAGCAGGGTGCAGAACCGGTCGACATTGGCATCATCGAGGGGGGCATCGACCTCGTCGAGCACCGAGAACGGGGCGGGGTTGCAGCGGAAGACCGCGAAGATCAGCGAGAGGGCGGTCAACGCCTGTTCGCCGCCCGAGAGCAGCGACAGGGTCGCCAGTTTTTTGCCGGGAGGTTCGGCAAATATCTCAAGGCCGGCCTGAAGCGGGTCGTCCGATCCGGTCAGGGCCAGATGCGCGCGGCCACCGCCGAACATGCGGGAGAACAAGGATTGGAAGTGCCGGTCGATTTCGGTGAATACCGCCGATAATCGTTCGCGCCCCTCGTGGTTGAGATTGCCGATCGAGCCGCGGAGCTTGGCGATGGCGGTCGAAAGCTCGGCGCGCTCGCTCTCGATCGCGGCGAGGCGGGTTTCGATTTCGCTCACCTCCATGTCGGCGCGCAGATTGACCGGGCCGATCTCCTCGCGTTCGCGGGTGAGGCGTTCGAACCGCCGGCGCGCGCGGTCCGCGTTCTGCTGGGTCGGGTTTTCGATCGAAGGGAGGACCGGCGCGACGCCGAGGCGTTCGAGCATGCGCTCCGCGATGGAGCCCCAGGCGAAATCGGCTTCGCGGAGGGATGATTCGGCTGCGATCAGGGCTTCGCGCGTTGTCGCGACGGCTTGTTCCGCCTCCCTTGCCGCCGCCGTGCTCAGCTGATGGTCGCGTTCGGCATTGGCGAGATCCGTCTTGGCGGTGCGATGGGCCGACTGGGCCTCCTCGGTCGCGGCGCGGGCGGCATCGCGTGCCTGACCGGACAGAAGATCGTCGGGGAGCGCTGCCAACGCGGCTTTCGCCTCGGTGATGCGCGCCGCGAGATCGGTCAGGCGGAAGGCGATGTCGCGGGATCGCTCCTGCCAGTCGGCACGTTCCCGACCGACCAGTTCCAGGCGGCGTTTGCGCTGCTCGGCCTCGGTGACGAGCTGATCGAGTTGTTTGCGGCTTGCGGCTTCGGCGCGCCTTGCTTCCTGCATGGCGTGGCGCGCGGTATCGAGTGCGGCGGCGGTGTCGCGCGGATCGCCCAGAGCGTCGGACTCGGCCTGAACGTCCGCCAGTTGCTGCGCGATTTCGGTGTATTCTGCGGCGAAGCGGGCATTCGCCTCTGCCGCGCCGGCGGCACGGGTGGCCTGACGCTCCGCTTGGGCGTCGAGGTGGGCGGCTGCCTCGGTGAGGGTTCGCTTTGCGTTCCGGGCGCGATCGATTTCGGCTTCCGTTGTCTTGCGCTGACGGCGGGCCTCGTCTTCGGCGCGGCGCGCGGCGCTCTCGGCGGCTTCGGTGTCACGCAACCCGGTTCTGCAGGCGGCGGCGTGGGCGGTGGCGGTTGTCAGATCGTCCTGTAGCGCCGCGAGGCGGTTTCGCTGGGCGAGGCGCATCCCTGCCTCGCCGGGGGCGCCGGAGCGGGCTGTGAAACCATCCCAGCGCCAGACTTCGCCCTGTTTCGAAACCAGTGTTTCGCCGGGCGCAAGACGGCTCTGCTGGGCATTGCCGTCGTCACCGTCGGGCAGAAGCAGGATGTGGTCGAGGGCGCGGGCGAGTTCCGGCGGGCCCTGGATGACGGTCGAGAGCGGTTCGAAACAATGCTGCGACTCGATGGGGGGGAGCTGCCGCCAGCGACGAGCGGCTTCGGCGCGGGTTCCGACGGCGAGTTCGTTCTGCATCGCGGCGCCGAGTGCGGTTTCGTAGCCGGGGGGCACCTTGATCCGATCGAGGACCGGGTCGTTTTCCTCGCTGAATTTGCGCGCGAGCAGTTTGGTCAGCGCCTCGGCCTCGATCCGGACCGTGGCGAGGGATGCATCGGCAGCGATCGCCCCGGCGCGGGCGGCGGTGGCTGCCTCGGCGGCTTTGGCTCGCGTGAGTTCCGCGGCATCGAGGATCGTTTGGCAAAGATCGAGGGCTTGTTCGGCTGCCAGGAGGACAGTCTCGGCCCGCTCGCGTTCGGCGGCGGCTCTGGCGAGTTGCTCGGGGGCGACGAGTTCGGATTGAGCGCGCCGATGGGCCTCGGCGGCCTGGTTCGCACGCAGTTTCGCCTGGGCCGCCTTTTCACGCGTGAGCGCGAGGCGGCTGGTGACGGCCTGCCGTGATGCGGCGAAATGGGCGGCGGCATCGGTCGCGGTCTGGACCTGGGCTTCGGCCCGTTCGAGAGCAGCCGATGCGGAGGCTGCCGCCGCGCGGGCGGAGTCGATCTGCTGCGGGGTGGCATTCTCGAGTGCGGTGAGGTGTTGTTCCTCGCGTTCCAGGCGTGTCTGCGCGGCCTCGGCATCCGCGCGGGCGCGTTCGGCGTGGTCCTGATCGCGGAGCAATGACTCCAGCCGCCGCTGCGACTCGATGCGGAGCGACTGGACCCGGGCGATTTCCGTCTCGATCTGCTCGAAGTGGATACGGGTCCGCTCCAGCGCCGTGCGCGCTTCGCTTTCGCGGAGGCGCAGGGCGGGGACGTCGTCGTTGCGGGCGATTTCAGCGGCCAGTGCCGCGTCTTTGCGGGCCTGCGCCTCGATCACGGCGGCCTTGGCGGCTTCGAGATCGCGACGCGCCTGTTGACGCCGCTGTTCGGCGATAAGACGCTCGGTGGTGAGGTATTCGGCTTCGGCGTTGCGGATTTCGGTGGACAGCACCCGATAGCGATGGGCCTGGGCCGCCTGGGCGCGCAGGGCGGTCAGATGGGTTTCCTGCTGGGTGCGCAGATCATCGGCGCGGGAGAGATTATCCTCGGTCGCGCGCAGTTTGAGTTCGGCCTCGTGGCGGCGGGCGTGAAGCCCGGATATGCCTGCGGCTTCTTCGAGGATCATCCGCCGTTCATCGGGCCGGGCGCTGACGAGGGCGGAGACGCGGCCCTGGCTGATCATTGCGGAATTGCGGGCGCCGGCAGCGAGATCGGCCAGAAGCGTCGCGACATCCCGGGCGCGGGTCTCCCGCCGGTTTACCCGGTAGGTGCTGCCCGATCCGCGTTCGATCCTGCGGGAAATTTCGAGTTCGGCCTCAGCCTGGAACGGGGCGGGGGCAAGGCCTGCCGTTTCGGTGAGGGAGATCGAGACTTCGGCGATACTGCGGGCGGGGCGTGAGAGGGTACCCGCGAAGATCACGTCATCCATCTCGCCGCCGCGCATCGATTTCGCGCTCGATTCGCCCATGGCCCAGCGAAGGGCATCGACGATGTTGGATTTGCCGCAGCCGTTCGGCCCGACGATACCGGTCAAGCCCGGGAGAATTTCAATCGAAGTCGCGTCGGCGAAGCTTTTGAAGCCGGTAATGCGGAGACGGGCAAACCGGGCGGGCAACGGGGGTCAGGCCTCGTCGATCCAGCGGGCGAACTGCTTGTAGTCGACCGCACCTTCCCGCTTGCGGCCATTGATGACGAAGCTCGGTGTCGCATCGATATGATATTGCTGCTCACCGATTTTCAACTCGTTGAGAATGAAGGATTCCAGCTTTTTGTTGGCGAGTGCGGCATCGAACGTGCTGCGGTCCATGCCGGCGAGGGCTGCGTAGCGGAACAGGGCGTTGGCGTAGTCCTGTTTGGTCTTGAGTTTGGGATCGTAGGCCCATTGTTCCTGGGTGCGGAACAGCTCCGATATGAAATCGAAATATTGGCGGGCGGGCAGGCTCCGTGCCACCTGGGCGGCCATGACCGCGTCTTCGTTGAGGGGGAAGTCTTTGAAGATGTAGAAAACTTTTCCGGTGTCCACGAGGTTTTTGATGACTTTGGGCAGAACCTTGAGCCCGAATTCCGCGCAATGCGGGCAGTTCATCGAGAAATATTCATAGACGGTGACGGGGGCGGAGGATTTGCCGAGGCTGCGGCGGGAAAACGGGGTATCGGCCTCGGCCGCTGCCAGCGCGAGGCGGGGGCTGACGAGACCGGCTGCGGCACCGAAGCTGCCGGCAAGCGCGAGGAGAGTCCGACGATCCATTGGCAGTACCCCAAAGCAAGATGTTTGCCGGTTCGCGACGCTGACATGGTCCGGTACGGATCGCGACTCGGTTTGATGATAGACGAGCCCCAATATTACCCGAAGCGGAGCATCGTGACGAGACGGGTTCTGGTCACGGTATCGGGCAGGCGCCGTGCTTATGGTTTGCGGGTTGCGCGCCCTCGGCTATAGGGGCGCGATGAATCTGAAAGATCACATTCGGGGCGTGCCCGATTTCCCCAAGCCGGGAATCCTTTTTTATGACATTTCGACATTGCTGCGCAACGCCGATGCGTGGCAGGTGGCGATGGGCCGGCTCGCCAGCGTGGTCCGCGCGTATCAGCCGGACGTTCTGGCCGGGGTTGAAAGCCGGGGGTTTCTGCTGGCTGCTCCCCTTGCGCTGAAACTCGGTTGCGGGTTCGTGATGTTGCGGAAACGCGGCAAGCTCCCGGGTGCGACCATCGGCCTCGATTACGATCTTGAGTATGGAACGGACCGTATCGAGATTCAGGCGGACGCGGTAAAGCCGGGGCAACGGGTGGTGGTGGTCGATGATCTGCTCGCGACCGGTGGCACGATGAGCGCCGGTATTTCGCTGTTGAAACACGCGCAGGCGGATGTTGTCGCGGCGATCGCTTTGATTGAACTGACCTTTCTCCAGGGACGGGGACGATTGGACGTACCGTTTGAAGCGCTTGTTCAGTACGATCAATAAAGACCGACGATGCGCGGCATGATGCGCCGCCGCGCATTGCTGGGAGCCGCCGGGGCCGGCGCATTGATGTTACGCACCGGGCGGGCGGCGTCACCCATGGTGATCGCAGAGTCGCCGGGGGCATCGGTTGCCGGATATAACATGATGCTGTGCGGTCCCCATGGCGGGCGGATCGACCGGTGGGGGCGCGCGGTGGCCCAGGGGTTATCGGGGACGCTGGCATCGCAGACGCCGATCGTGCTTCGTACCGTCGGCGGGCAGGATGGCGTGACCGGGGCCAATCGGCTCCAGACGCTGGTGGTTCCTGACGGGCGGACGGCGGCGATGATGCCGGGCGAGGCGCTCATTGCATTTCTCGCCGGTGATCCGCGGGTCCATTTCCAGCCGGGGGACTGGATACCGGTGATGGCGGGGTTGAGCGCGCCGGTTCTGGTCGTGCGCGGGGGGATGCGGCGGCTGGCTGATCCGGCGCCGATCAAGCTGGCCGCGGCGTCGCCTGAAGCCGTCGATCTTGCCGCGATACTGGCATTTCACCGTCTTGGTGTCGCGACCTCGCCGATTTTCGGCCTGCGGGGCGCAAGTCTCGTCGCGCGGGCGTTTGCCGATGGTGCCGTCGATGCCGTGTTGCTGAGCGGTGAAGATATTCCCGCCGATCTGGCGCCGCTGGCAGCGGGGGGAGGCATTGCGATCGCGACGCTCGGCCTGGTCGATGGACCCGATCAACGCCGTTCGGATCGGATAGATGCCGACGCGCCGACCCTTCATGCTTTGGCGATCGAGCGACGGAATCCGCCGCTGGCGCCGCCGCTTGAGGCTGCCTATCAGGCGGTGGCCGCGGCAAGCCGGATCGACTTCGTGATGGTTCTACCTCACCTGACGACGCCGGGGACGGTCGCTCTGTGGCGTCAGGCCGCCACGGAAGCGATCGGGACACCTTCATTGCGGGCGGCTGCGGCGGCGAGCGCGATCGAACTCACCGCCGCCGGGGCTGCGGCGACAGCGGTGGCACCGGTCGATGTGTCGGCAGCGAGCCTCCTGGCTTTGCGGGCTTTCCTGTTCCGGCATTTCGGCTGGCGGTCGTCCTGACCGGAGCCATGACACCGGGGGCGGGGACAGGCAGGGTTGCGCCGCCCATGGGTACGTATCAGCGGATGATGGGGTGATGGCGAAACCTGCAACCGTGTTTGTGTGTACCGCCTGTGGCAATGTCGTTCCGAAATGGGCCGGCCGCTGTGAGGCATGCGGGGAATGGAACACGCTCGAACCCGAGACGCCCTCGCCGGGTCAGAACGATCGTCGGGCGGTGCGGGCGGGCATACGTGGTGTCGATTTCGTCGGGCTCGATGGGGAGACGCCGTTGCCCGCGCGGGTTCCAACCGGGATTGCGGAATTCGACCGGGTGCTGGGCGGGGGGATGGTGCCGGCATCCGCAATTCTGGTGGGTGGCGACCCGGGCATCGGAAAATCGACCTTGCTGCTGCAGGCTGCGGCGCGCCTTGCCGGATCGGGCAGCCGCGTTCTGTATATTTCGGGTGAAGAATCAGTCGCGCAGATCCGGCTCCGGGCCGATCGGCTCGGATTGCGGGGAGCGCCGGTTCATCTTGCCGCCGCGACGGTGCTTGCGGATATTCTCGCGGCACTCTCCGCTGAAAAGCAGGCGCGCGTTGTGGTGATCGACAGTATCCAGACGATCTGGGATGAGACCATCGATTCCGCACCGGGGACGGTCACGCAGGTGCGGGCCAATGCGTTTGCGCTGATCCGCGCGGCCAAGACACAGGGGTTCGCGTTGATGCTGGTGGGCCATGTGACCAAGGAAGGCGCGTTGGCGGGCCCGCGGGTGATGGAACATATGGTCGATGTGGTGCTGCATTTCGAAGGCGACCGCGGCCATCAGTTCCGGATTTTGCGGGGTACGAAAAATCGTTACGGCGCGACGGATGAGATCGGCGTGTTCGAAATGACCGGGCGCGGCCTGGCTGAGGTGGCCAATCCCTCCGCCTTGTTTCTGGCGGAACGGCACGGGCATGTCGCGGGCAGCGCGGTATTCGCAGGGCTTGAGGGCTCGCGGCCGGTATTGATGGAAGTTCAGGCATTGCTGGCTTCGAATCCTGGTGGGACGGCGCGGCGTTCGGTGATCGGGTGGGATGCGGGACGGCTTTCGATGTTGCTCGCGGTTCTCGATTCCCGTTGTGGCGTGAAACTGTCCGCGCATGACGTGTACCTCAATATCGCGGGGGGGCTGAGAGTTTCGGAACCTGCCGCCGATCTGGCCGTTGCCGCGGCGCTGATTTCGGCGGCAACCGGGGTCCCGACCGATCCGGAATGTGTATTTTTTGGTGAAATCGGCCTGTCCGGTGAATTGCGGCAGGTGGCGCAAACCGATCTTCGCCTCAAGGAAGCCGCAAAACTGGGTTTTGAGCGTGCGACCTTGCCACGGCGTGTGGCGGGCGGCGCGCGGCGGGCGGCGTCGCCGGATGGGATCATGCTCAGCGAATTCGGCCATTTGAGCGACCTCGTCGCGCTCGTCGGCAAATCGTCATCGGATGGGGGACTGGAGTCATGACGTGGGTTGACGGGGTTGCGCTCGGGATCGTCGTGTTGTCCGGGCTGCTCGCTCTGGCGCGTGGTCTGGTGCGGGAAGTTCTCGGGATCGGGGCCTGGATCGGCGCCGGACTCGCGGCATTCGAGTTTTATCCCGCGGTGGAGACGCAGCTTGCCGGTTTCGTGCATCAGCCGAAACTGATCCTGCCGCTTTCGATCGGTCTCGTGTTCATCGTCGTGCTCGTCGTGCTGTCGATTCTCAGCACATGGCTGGGATCGATGGTGCGGGATTCCGCCCTGTCGGGGATCGATCGCACGCTGGGACTTGCATTCGGTCTTGTGCGCGGCGTGGTGATCGTTTGTCTGCTCTATATCGGCTTGTCGATTTTTCTTCAGCCACCGGAGTGGCCGGCAGGGATCACCGATGCGAAATTCCTGCCCTATGCCGAGAGCGGGTCGAAATTCATCGTCGGGCTGCTGCCGGCGGCGTATCAGCCCCATATCGACAAGATTGGCGCGGACCATCGGATCGAGGCCACCACCGCCGGGACGGATAAGGGAGAGGCGCCTTCGTCGGCGCCGGCATCCGGCTCGCCGCCGGGATCGGCCAGCCAGTGATATAGGCAGCCATGTGTTTGAGCGCTCGACATGACGGGGTCAGGCGATTAGATGACAGTATCAAGTCGTAAAGGATGCAGGACCGTGAACCAGCCTTTGAGTGCGGCTGAGGCTTCAAGCGCGCCCGGTGGGTTCGACGATGATAAATTCCACGAGGAATGCGGTGTTATCGGGGTCTGGAATGTCACCGACGCCGCCGCGATAACCGCCCTCGGGCTCCACGCGCTCCAGCATCGCGGCCAGGAAGCCACCGGCATCGTCACACATGACGGTGTTCGCTTTCATGCCCACAAGGGGATCGGGCTGGTCGGCGATAATTACGGCGACACCAAGGTGATGGCGGGTCTGCCCGGCACCAGGGCGGTCGGCCATAACAGGTACGCGACGACCGGGGGGACGCTGATACGGAATGTGCAGCCCCTTTTCGCCGAATTCGAATTCGGCGGGTTTGCGGTCGGCCATAACGGCAATCTCACCAATGCCCATACGCTCAAACGGGCCTTGATCCGGCGTGGATGTCTGTTTCAGTCGACCACCGACTCGGAAGTTTTCGTTCATCTGATCGCGATCAGCCTTTATGCCACCGTACTCGATCGCCTGATCGACGCGCTCAAGCAGGTCACCGGCGCGTATTCCCTCGTTGCGTTGACCAACGACATGTTGATCGGGGTGCGCGATCCTCTTGGGGTTCGGCCTTTGATCTTGGGCCAGACCAATGGGGCCGATCCCCTCAATCCGGGTTGGGTTCTGGCGTCCGAGAGTTGCGCGCTTGAAATGGTCGGCGCCGAGTTCGTTCGCGATATCGAGCCGGGCGAAATTGTGGCCATCGATCGCAATGGTGTCCGCAGTCTCAAGCCCTTCGCGCAGCAGAAACCGCGCTTTTGCGTGTTCGAATATATCTATTTTGCGCGACCCGATTCGGTTCTGGAAGGCCATTCCGTGTATGCGGCGCGGAAGCGGATCGGGCGTGAGCTTGCCCAGGAATCACCGGTCGATGCCGATCTGATCGTGCCGGTCCCTGATTCCGGGGTTCCGGCTGCCATGGGATTTGCCGAGCAGAGCGGGATTCCATTCGAACTCGGGATCATTCGAAATCACTATGTCGGGCGCACGTTCATCGAGCCGACCGACCAGATCCGTCATCTTGGCGTTCGATTGAAGCATTCCGCGAACCGGGCGATCCTTGAGGGGCGGCGGGTCATTCTCGTCGATGACTCGATCGTCCGGGGAACCACATCGAAAAAAATCGTCGAGATGGTTCGTAGTGCTGGCGCGCGTGAAGTGCATATGCGGATATCGTCGCCTCCGACCACGCATTCGTGTTTTTACGGTATCGATACGCCGGAACGGGGCAAATTGCTGGCCGCGCGTAACAGTGTGGCGGAAATGGCGAAACTCATCGGCGTCGATAGTCTCGCCTTCATTTCGATGGATGGGCTGTACCGCGCGCTGGGTCAGCCGGGACGTGATGCGAAGGTGCCGGCTTTCTGCGATGCGTGTTTCAGCGGCGATTATCCGATCACGCTCACCGACCATGCCGAGCCGCGCGAGGCGCAGCTTTCGTTGCTGGCCGAATTGGCATGAAAACCGGGCTGTCGCGGTTAGGACAGCCCGGCTTCATGAGGCGTTGAGGTTCAGTGGACCGAAACGGGGGCCATCTCGTTTTGAACGATGGCGGCCCGAGCGAGATTGCCGTCGGTCGCGATGGCCATCGGTGTGCCGTTGGCTGAGAAAACGCCATAGGCGGGCCCGTTCGGGGTCATGATCGGACGGACATAGGCGATCTGTTCGAGACCGAGTTCCGCGAGTTGTGCTTCAGTCATGTTATGTGGATCGAAGAAAGCGCGAAGGGGGAAGGCGTCGGTCGAGCCGTCATGGGTTTTGACGTTCATTGCACCTACTCCTTTTCACGAACGTGTTGATGGCTGTTCCGTTTCGGCAATTCCGCATCAAAAGATCGCGGCGTTGCGAAACCGGACGGGGTGTGGGCACCTTTTTCGATCGCTATCGTCTTGATCCGGGCCTCCGGCAGAGGGCGGATCAGATCGATGTGCAGCAAGCCGTTATCGAGCCAGGCACCTTTCACGTCGATCCCTTCGGCCAGGACGAATGCCCGTTGGAACTGCCGCGCGGCAATGCCGCGATGCAGGAAAATCCGGCCCTGGGTATCATCGTTCTGGCGGCCTCGTATGACCAACTGATTATCTTCCTGAGTGATCTGAAGATCATCCATGATAAAGCCGGCGACTGCAATCGTAATCCGCAGGCTGGTCGTGCTCAGTTGCTCGATATTGTAGGGGGGATAACCGTCCGACGACGTTTTGGCGGCGCGTTCGATGATCTGCTCCAGATGGTCGAACCCCAGGAATAATGGGGATGTAAACACTCTCGTGGTCATGGCCTCCTCCTTTCGAGCGAGACAGACGGAGCCCGACAGGCACTCCGGTGAACCTGAATTGGGCATATTCGGCAGATTTTGCAAGCAGCGATTGATCGGTGCGCATAGCAGGGGTAAATCGCGCTCATGATCGAGAGGGCGAGACCGTGGCTGACGATACTCCGGAGATACTGATCGTCCCCGACAAGCGTCTTCGCATGAAGGCACGCCGGGTGACCGAGGCGGATCGTGCGGAGATTGCCGATCTGGTCCCGCGCATGTTCCGGACCATGTACAAGGCGCCGGGAATCGGGCTTGCCGGACCCCAGATCGGGGTATCGTTGCGCGTGGTCGTGCTCGATCTGGCGACCGATGGGGTTTCGGCGCCAATGATCCTGATCAATCCCGAGATCGTCAGGGCGAGCCAGAGGCTGGAGGCCCGCGAGGAAGGCTGCCTGTCGCTGCCGGGACAATATGCGGAAGTATCGCGCCCGGCTGAAGTGGCGGTGGCTTTCGAGGATCAGGACGGCAAGCGCAGGACCGTCGAGGCGGAGGGGTTGCTGGCGGCCTGCATTCAGCATGAGATCGATCACCTGGACGGCATTCTGTTCGTCGATCATTTATCCGCGTTGAAGCGGAACATCGTTTTGCGAAAGCTCGCGAAGGATCTGCGCGAGAAACAGGATGGCCAAGACCGTCCGAGCCGCGGATGAGGCTCGTTTTCATGGGGTCGCCGGGCTTTGCCTTGCCGGCGTTGCGGGGATTGCGCGCGGCTGGGCACGAGATCGCCGCCGTGTATTGCCAGTCGCCCAAGCCGGTCGGGCGTGGGCTGCGTGTCAGAAAATGCGCTGTGCACGAGGCCGCCGATGAATTGGGCATCGAGGTACGAACGCCGAGGAGTTTGCGGAATAATGCCGGGGAAATCGAGTATCTCCGCGGGCTCGATGCTGAATGTTGCGTGGTCGTGGCTTACGGGCTCATTCTTCCCGAGGCGGTGCTGGCGGTGCCACGGCGTGGGTGCCTCAATATTCATGCGAGCCTGCTGCCGCGCTGGCGGGGGGCTGCGCCGATCCAGGCCGCGATCCTCGCGGGGGATGCCTGCACCGGCGTGACCATCATGCAGATGGATGCCGGGCTGGATACCGGGGCCATTCTGCTCACCGAAGCCACGCCGATCGCACCGGACGACACGGCAGCGACCTTGCATGACCGTCTGGCGGCGATGGGGGCGCGGCTGGTCGTTCAGGTTATTGACGGCGATTATGTACCGGTTGCCCAGCAGGGGGCAGGGAGCTATGCGCCCAAACTGAGCCGTGCCGATGCGGAGATCGACTGGACCTTGCCGGTGGCCGCGATCGATCGGCGTGTCCGTGGTCTTACGCCCTGGCCGGGAACCGAGACGCGGCTCGACGGCGAACCGCTCAAGATACTTTCGGCCGTCGTGGGGGAAGGGCAGGGGAAACCCGGTACCGTGCTCGATCATCGGTTGACCGTTGCTTGCGGTGCCGGGGCGCTGCGAGTGACGGCGGTGAAACGGGCAGGGGGGCGGCCGATGTCGGCCGATGATTTCCTGCGCGGTCATGCAATCCCGCCCGGGACGCTGCTGGGTTGACCCGGTTTGCGTTGAAACTTGAGTATGACGGTCGCGGCTTCGTGGGATGGCAGCGGCAGTCGAACGGGGTTTCGGTGCAGCAGGTCGTCGAGCAGGCGGGCGCGCATCTGTGCGGAGGTGCGCCGCCGGTGACGGTTGCGGCGGGCCGGACCGACGCTGGCGTTCATGCCGAGGGGCAGGTGGTGCAAGCCGAGTTTCCAGACGGGCTCACGACGCGAACGGTCAGGGATGCGCTGAATTTTCATATGCGGCCTCATGCCGTCACGGTGGTCGCGGCTGGTGTGATTTCGGACGAGTCGTGGAGTGCGCGATTTTCGGCGGTCGCACGGGAGTATCGTTACGTCATTCTCAACCGGGCGGCGCGACCGGCGCTCGATGCCGGGTTTGTCTGGCATGTCAGGCGGCCGCTGGATGCCGAGCGGATGCAACTCGCTGCGATCGCTTTGCTGGGTCGCCACGACTTCACGAGCTTTCGCGCAACCGCGTGCCAGGCGCGGTCGCCGGTTCGGACGCTGGATCGTCTCGACATCGGGCGGCGGGGTGATCGGATCGAGATCAGGGTTGGGGCGCGCAGCTTTCTTCACCATCAGGTCAGGAATATCGTGGGATCGCTCAAGCTGGTCGGCGAGGAAAAATGGCCGGTGGAGCGGATTGCCGCCGTTCTGGCGGCCCGCGACCGGGCGGCTGCCGGTCCCACCGCGCCGCCGGATGGACTGACCTTGATGAGCGTGGCCTATCCCCTCGATCCTTTTGCTGGCCAGCAATGAGCAAAGCCCGACTTGTTCGGTTGCGTGCCGGGGCCGATATCGTATAGAGCCACGTAAGACTAAACTTGCTTCGAAACGACGACAGGAGAGCGATATAGCCAGACTACCCGCACCGCCGACCCCGCCCAGCCGTGAAGGTCCGCGTGTCAACGAAGATATCAGGGTGCCCCAGGTTCGTTTGATCGACCAGGACGGCGAGATGATGGGTGTGCTGACCACGAGAGAAGCACAGCGTCGTGCGACGGAGGTTGGACTCGATCTGGTCGAGATCAGCCCGAATGCCGATCCGCCGGTTTGCAAGCTGCTCGATTATGGCAAGTTCAAATATGAGCAGCAGAAGAAAAAGAACGAAGCCCGCAAGAAGCAGAAAGTGATCGAGATCAAGGAGATCAAGGTCCGCCCAAATATCGATGAAAACGATTATCAGGTGAAACTTCGGGCGATGAAGTCGTTCATCGAGGAAGGCGACAAGGTCAAGGTGACGTTGCGATTCCGCGGTCGGGAAATGGCGCATCAGGAGCTTGGCGTCAAAGTTCTGGAACGCATCAAGATCGATATGGAAACCGAAACCAAGGTCGAGCAGATGCCCAAGATGGAGAACCGGCAGATGGTCATGGTGCTCAGCCCGCGCTGAGCGACGTGAAGATCGGCTTTGTGACCGGACTGGTCGCCGAAGCGCGCCTGTTGTCGGGCGTTGATGCCTTGGTCGCGACGTCCGGGGGGACGGTGGCGGGGGTTACTGCGGCTGCGGAACATCTGGTGGATCGTGGGGCCGATGTCCTGATCAGTTTCGGGCTTGCCGGCGGTCTGGCGCCATCGTGCCGGGCGGGCGATTTGATCGTGCCGCAGGATGTGGTGGATGGTTCCGAGGTTTTTCGGTGCGATCCTGGCCTTGTTGCGATGTTGGGCGGAGCCACGGTCCAACGTTTGACCGGAGCCCCGGCGGTCGTTGCGAGCCGTATGGCGAAGGCCGATCTTTATGCCGGAAGCGGAGCTGCGGCGGTCGATCTCGAATCGGTCGGGGTTGCGCGGGTCGCCGTGCGGCATGCAATCGGCTTCGCGGTGTTAAGGGCTGTCGTCGATCCTGCGCACCGTGAGTTGCCGGATGCGAGCCTCGTGGCGCTCGATGAGGACGGTCGGATTGCGATGGGCCGGATCATTCGAAGTCTGGCGCGCAATCCACTTCAGATTTCTGGATTGATTGCCCTTGGGCGCGATATGGCGAGGGCGAAGCGGACCCTGAAGCGGGAGGTTACTCGTCGATTTCGAACGTGAGCAGGACCGGAACATGGTCCGACCCGCGTGGCCAATCACGAGCGTCGGTCAGGACGCGGAGTCCAGCGAGAGACGTCTGCAGATCTTTCGAGACCCAGATATGGTCAAGTCTTCGTCCCCGGTTCGATGTCCGCCAGTCCCGGTTGCGGTATGACCACCATGTGTAAAGCTTCTGGTCGTCCGGCACGAAAAATCGCATGGCGTCGATAAATCCGGCTGCCTGCCACGCGTTCAGCCCGGCGACTTCCGGCGGTGTGTGGCTGACGACACCGAGCAGTTGTTTGTGACTCCAGACGTCGTGCTCCAGAGGTGCGATGTTCAGATCGCCGACCAGGATCGTCCGGTGGGGCGGGAACGATTTGAAATGCGCTTCAGCCTCGGCGATGAAATCGAGTTTGTGCCCGTATTTTATGTTGAGTTCGCGATCGGGGATGTCGCCACCGGCAGGGACATAGAAATTCTGTATCGTCAGCGGCGCGCCATATGTTTCGACCTCTGCGGCGATATGACGACAATCGGACTTGCCGCACCAGTCAGGGCTTGCCTCGATCAGCCGGAGCGGCATTCTCGAAAGGATGGCAACGCCGTTATACCCTTTCATGCCCCGGGTGAGCACGTGCGGGAGCCCAAGGCGGGCACCGAGATCGACTGGAAACAGAGGATCGGGAGCCTTGGTTTCCTGCAGGCAGATGATATCGGGGGCCGCTTCCTGCACCAGATTTTTCAACAGATCCTGGCGGAGACGGACGGAATTTATGTTCCAGGTCGCGATGGTGAGGCGCGATGTCATACCAGTTGAAATGTCAGACTGCCCACGCCTTCGATCGATCCGGTAATCGTATCGCCGCGATCCACCTGACCGACCCCCTCCGGCGTTCCGGTGAAAATGAGATCGCCCGGTTTCAGGGCCACGAGGTTGGACAGGAACGCGATGATGTCCGGTACCGGCCAGATCATATCGGCCAGATTGCCATTCTGGCGGATGCGTCCGTTGACATCGAGCGATATCCGCCCCGATTTCGGGTGACCGCACTGGCTGACCGGAACGATCGCGCCGATCGGTCCTGAGTCATCGAAACCTTTGCTCATATCCCAGGGGCGGCGCATCGACTTGGCTTCATCCTGTAGATCCCGGCGGGTGAGATCGACTCCCGGCGCGTAGCCATAAACATGATCGAGCGCTGCCGCCGATGAAATCATGCTCCCCCCGCTCTTGAGGGCGATGACCTGTTCCATCTCGAAATGGAGCGAGCTTGTCGCGGGAGGAAACGGGATTTGTTGCGATGCCCGGACGGCGTCGGCTGGTTTGGTGAAAAAAAACGGTGGCTCCCGGTCGGGATCCGAGCCCATTTCCCGCGCATGGGCAGCGTAATTCCGACCGACGCAGAACACGCGGCGTATGGGAAAAACCCCGCCCCCCAGAACGGGGACCATCGCCGGTTCAGGGCGGTCGATTACCAGATCGGACATTTCGGGTCTCATTGCCATTGATTTGCGGAATTGAGAGCGTGGGCGAAGCTTTGGAAAATGCGGAGCGACGCTTCATCGTGGTCGAAATCATATTCCGGGTGCCACTGCACACCCAACAGGTAGCCACCGCCGGTCCCGGTGATGGCTTCGATGGTGCCATCGATCGCCCGCGCTTCGACGAGCAATCCGGGGGCCAGCCGGTTGATCCCCTGATTATGCAGTGAATTGACCGCCAGAGAGCGGCGACCGATGATCTGTTCGAGTCTGCCGCCGGATCTGACGGTGATATGATGGGCCTTGCCGGTTCGCACGGCACCGAAGGGCTGCATCGGGGTCGAATGATCGATACGGGTCGGAATGTCCTGAAGCCTCTGGTGGAGCGTTCCACCCAGGGCGACATTGAGTTCCTGCAAGCCGCGGCAGATGGCAAGGACGGGCAAGCCACGGCCGATTGCCCCTCGCACCAGTGGCAGCGTGACCTGGTCACGCTCGGGATCTTCCGGGGCGTCGTCGGGCGGTTGAGGCGGGCCGCCGTAGAAGGCTGCCGCGACGTTGCTTCGGCTTCCGGTCAGAATGATGCCGTCGAGGCGATCGAGCAGGGTTTCAACATCGGCATGCAGCCCATTCGCCGGGATGAGAACGGGAACCGCGCCCACGACCTGATCGACCGCTCGCACATAGGTATCCGACGCGGCGTGGTTTTTCATCGCGAACACGCCGAACGATTTCTGGCAACATGAAATGCCGATCAGTTTCGCGGTTCTGACGCCCATGCGCTTTAGTCCCAAATTTTGTGCCCTTTGTCAGCACTTTGATCATGCGCGGCTGGAATGCGTATCCCCGGGACTGATCTGAAGGCTGGGTATCGTCAGTTCGAAAACCCTTTTACGTATTCAAAATCCTTGTCCGGAAACGGATGGGCGTTTTTAAGATCATACAAGCTCACCTGGGTCAGTTGGCCCTGCGCGTCGGTTACCCGCCATTGGCGCAATTCCATCGGGTCCGTCGAAAATACCAATGTGATGTGGCCTTGCTGAGATTTGCCGGTTCGTATGAGCGTCACCTGAATTTCGCCGGGCGGCTGAGAGACCTTGGTCACGGTGACGGAGCCGCTCAGGGTGATGTGCTTATCCAGCAGAATGCCCAGGGGTGTGGAACCAAGCGGGATATTGGTCGTCTGGTCGAGCGCGGGGTCGTGGTACACCAGCAACCCGAATCCTGCGACCAGAAGCTGTGGATTTGGCTTGTCGTATTGAAAGCGCATTTTTCCCGGCCGCTGGACAATGGCGTGGCCGGTACGCACGCCCCCATCGGGGCCGACTTGCATGAAGCGCGCCGTGATCGTTTTCAACCCGTTCAGATACGACTGAACTCGGTCGAGAACCGGTTGATCAGGTTGGGAGGTAACCGCCGCTCGCCCCTGCGCCCCGGCGAGTGCGAGCGCCGTGGCTGTCGCCAAGGTGGAAATCGTGAGACGGCGGGTGATCAACGTGCTCTCCTTCGCTACCGGCGTCAGCCCGCCGCGGCAGGACGGCGCGGGGCATTTTCCGTCGAGTTCCGCCCCGACGCAATCATTTCGCCCATCACGTTTCTGATCTCGCGAAGAAACGCGGACCCCTTGGTCGTGCGCTGCACCAGAACGCTGCGCCGGTCGGTTGGATCAACCTTGCGTCGCGCCAGATCGAGGTCGGAGAGACGGTCCAGAGCGCGGGTGATGGCAGGTTTGGAGACATTCAACTGTCCCGCCAGACCACGAACCGTATGGGCACCCTCGTTCAGATAGCAGGTGAGAAACACCCCAAGCTGCCGCGCTGAAAGATCGACGCCGTCGCGACGCACGAGGGCGACGATCGTGTCGCGAAAGATGCCGACCAGATCGTCGGACGTCATTTGTGTTGCCATGGGTTGCACTCCTTATCGTTCAACGGACAACGGCAGCATCGCTCGGCGGTAACCTGACGAGGGATTTTTCAAGAAGTTTCAGCTTCTTGGCCGTGTATCGAAAGTCGCGATGTCATCGCACATCAACAACGATCGACTACGCAACAGTTATGGGACGTGAGGGAGTGCTACAAGCCATCGAAACATGAAAACATTGCAACTCCGTTGCAAGCGCGGCTGCCGCGATTTTGGCGCAATTCATCTGGTTGCATCGTTGGCGAAACTTTCAATCGCCGTCACCGCAGCGCGGAGCGCCTGGGCTTCGCCACCGTCGGGGCGTCCGGGACGGGTTTGATCATTCCAGGCATACGTGTCGACATGAGCCCATTTGCGGGCCGGGGGGATGAAGCGCTGAAGAAACAGAGCCGCCACGATCGCACCCGCCATCGGCTTCGATCCGACCGTATTCGAATCCGCAACCGGGCTGGACAGCCATTGATCGTAACCGGCCCACAAGGGGAGCCGCCAGAGAGGATCGTGGGAACGACTGCCGGAATCGAGGAGAGTTTGAGCGAGTGTGTCGTCATTGCTGAAGAGGGCAGGAAGGTCGGGACCGAGGGCGACCCGTGCGGCTCCCGTGAGGGTTGCGAAATCGATCAGCCAGTCCGGCCCGGAGTCTGCAGCGTCGGTCAAGAGGTCGGCCAGCACCATGCGTCCTTCGGCATCGGTATTGCCGATTTCGATCGTCTGGCCGGATCTCGTTCGGATCACGTCGAGCGGGCGCATGGCATGACCGGAAATGCTGTTTTCCACGCATCCGATCCGAACATCCAGACGCACGGGGATACCCAGAGCCATGATCGCCTGGGCGACACCCAGCACGATCGCGGCCCCTCCCATATCCTTCTTCATCCGCAGCATTCCGGCGCTCGGCTTGATGTCGTAGCCTCCCGAATCGAAACACACGCCTTTGCCGCAGAGCGATATCAGAGGGTGGGAGGGGTCATCTCCGTAGGTGAATCGCAGAACCGCCGGGGGACGCGCGGAACCCGCCCCGACAGCGGCGAGCGCCGGGTAGCCAGTGGTTAGCGCATCGTCGACGATCCGGATCGATTTCTGAGCGAATCGCGCGGCGAGATCCGCCCCGGCGTCGGCCAGTTCTGCCGGGCCGAGAACGTTTGCGGGGGTATTGATCAGATCGCGGGCGAAGCAAACGGCAGCAGCCAATGCATCCGCACGGGGCGTGGGGCCGGGCAGGTGGATGATGGCGGCGGGCTCGTTTGTGGAGCGAAATCGTCCAAATCGATAACGGCCGAGCTGGATTCCGAGAGCTGCATCGTCTCGTTCGTAACTGCCCTCGGCGAGATGCCACGTCTGTCCAGCGGGGAGCATCGCGGCCACCGAGCCGAAGGCATACGGGGATCGATCGTCTCCTAAACCCAGCAACGCGCCAGCCAGCCCATCGGGGCCGGGGATCAGCGCGAGCGTGTGAGGTTTTGCCGTGAAGCCCTGGGCCCGAACGAAGGCCGCCGCCGCCGATCCGAGCGATTCGAGAAAACCGTCGCGTTCAGAGGGTCGCAGAGGGTGGATGGCCAGTGAGCCGTTCGGGTCCGATGAACCGGACATTTGAGATGACGTCGGGTCGAGTGCCATTGAACTACTCCGGTCCGATGTCCGGCGCGTGCCCGCGGCGGATCGAGGATGTCAGATTGAGGTGCCGTGTTCTTTTGCTCCAGGTGATGCGGGCGGACAATGGCGGTGACCTCACGGGACCGGACGAGGCAGCATGGCTGCGCGTGCACTGTTGTTCCGAACAGGATACAGGCATATTTGAACACCGTGTCTGGAATGCAGGGTTTTGAACTTGTCCACTATCGTAAATATCAGGCAAAAACAGGTCAGTAGCTCTATGGTTTGTAATCTTCGTGCCATAATCCTGACTCGATAAATAAACAAAATCAACATGTTATGAACTCGTGCCAGACGTTTCGGCCTCGGTTGGAGGGCTGTGAAAATCCTTGGCGGTGGATTGAGCAACCTGATGTCTGGAAAATAGGGCGAGCGGGGGTCAGGCATCCTGGTAGTCCCACTTGATGTAGCCCTTGGTGTCGGCGGCCCATTTTTCATCGATTTCGACGAGGACGGCGCTGACGAGGCGTTCGAGGGAGGCTTCGTTGGGGAAGACCCTGATTTTGGTGGTGCGGCGTTTGAGTTCCTGCTGGATGCCGCGTTCCATGGGGTTGGAAGTGCGAAGCCGGCGCTGGTGGGGTTCTGGCAGTGTGAAGACGGTGAGGCCTTCGGGGATATTTCGTTCGAGCCAATCGGCGAGCTTTGGTGCGGTGTCGCGATAGGCATTGACGAGGGTTGTGAGAGCGATCTGGGCAGCGGCGAGGGAATTTGCGTTCCAGACGGTCCGGAGTTCTGCGCCGATGCGTTTGCGGATGGCGTGGTTGGGGGCGTGGTGGATGGCGTTTTGGGCGAGGTGGAACTGGCATCGTTGCCAGTGTGCGGCGCCGAAGACGGCGCGGCGTGCGGCGTGCAATCCGGCATGGTCATCGGAGACGATGAATTCGACGCCTCGCAGGCCACGCTGATGGAGGCTTTCGAGGAAGGCACGCCAATGGACTTCGGCCTCGGAAAGGGCGACCGAGACGCCGAGGACACGGCGGCGTTCATCGGGTCCGATGCCGATGGCCGAGAGCACGGCGGCATCGCGGACGACGCCATTATCGCGCATTTTTTCATATCTGGCGTCGAGGATGAGGTAGCGGATCTCGGCGAGGGGTCGGGTGCGCCAGGCGGCGAGTTCGTCATCGAGCAGCTTGCTGGCGCGGCTGACCTGAGCGGAGGAGAGGCTTTCGATGCCGAATTCGCGCATGACGGCCTCGACGTCGCGGGTGGAGACGCCTTTGATGTACATTTCGGCGACGGCGACCATGACGGCGCGGACCGAGCGTCGGCCGCGTTCGAGGGACTGTGGGTAGAAGGGTTCGCCCACGTGACCGGCGGTTTTGGGGACATCGACGGTGATCGACCCGGCCGGGGTATCGATCCGCTTGGGCTTGTAGCCATTGGCGTAACCCTGACGATCGGGGTTGCGCTCGTAGTGACTGGCGTGGAGGAAGCGTTCGCGCTCGATCTGCATGGCGAGTTCGAAGGTCCTGGCAAATACCGTGGCGATATCGCCTGCGCCGTTTTCGATCAGATGTTCCAAAAGTGCCTCGATAATCGTATCCTTTTTGGCGTCCATTCATCGGTCTCCATGTTGGTGTGAACAACTGCATGGAATACCAGAATGAACAGCCCTTGCCGGGGCATGCCCCGGCAAGGGCACCAACTCCCAACCCAAAATGAATTTCCAGACGTCAGGTTACACCACCTGGCGGTGCGTCGGTTCCGGAGGTTTATTCACAGAGTTATCCACAGAGCGATCGCAGCGAACGACGCACGGCAAATCAAGCGAAAGGGAAGCGGGTCGCGATGGGAAGTGATGTGATTTTGCACGCGTTGGCCACCCTGCCATCCAGCCCGGGCGTGTATCGGATGCTGGGAAGTGGGGGTGAGGCTCTCTATGTCGGCAAAGCGCGCAGCCTCAAAAAACGGGTAGTTGCCTATACGCAACCGCATCGGTTGCCTGAGCGACTTCGCCGCATGGTCTCTGAAACGTCGAGTGTGGAAATCGTCACCACGCATACCGAAGCGGAAGCCCTGCTGCTCGAAGCAAATCTGATCAAGCGGCTGAAGCCCAAATACAACATATTGCTGCGTGACGATAAATCCTACCCCTGGCTGATGATCACCCATCATCCGCGATTTGCCCGGCTGACCAAGCACCGCGGCACGCAGACGCGCGACGCAAGTTACTGGGGGCCGTTCGCGTCGGCATGGTCGGTCAATCAGACGATCCAGGCCCTTCAGAAAGTGTTTCTGATCCGAACCTGTGCCGATACCGTGTTTGCCAACCGATCGAGACCGTGCCTGCTCTACCAGATCAAACGTTGTTCCGCGCCATGCGTCGGCCGGATCTCGGAAGCTGATTATGCTGAACTGGTGGGGCAGGCGCGCGGGTTTCTGTCGGGCCGCGCGGGCACCGTTCAGCAGGATCTTGCGCGGGATATGGAAGCGGCCTCGGAGGCGCTCGAATTCGAGCGCGCGGCGGCGATCCGGGACCGGATCAGAGGTCTCACCCATATCCAGGGTAGCGACGTGATCAATCCCGAGTCGATCGCCGACGCCGATCTGATCGCGATCCATCAGGCTGCGGGGCAGTCCTGCGTGCAGGTTTTTTTCATTCGCGGCGGGCGCAACAACGGGAACCGGAGTTTCTTTCCGTCACAGGCGCGGGGCGAGGATGCCGCCGATGTTCTGGCTGCCTTCATCACGCAATTCTACGACGACAAGACGCCACCCGCTTTGATTCTGCTTAACCATCCCCTCGCGGAAGCCGGGTTGCTGGCAGAAGCCCTGACGTTGAAAGCCGATCGCAAAGTCGAGATTGCGGTGCCCCAGCGCGGTGAGAAACTGGCCGTGATCAAGCACGCGGAGACCAATGCACGAGAGGCGATGGAGCGCAAACTGGCGGAGTCGGCTGGACAGGAGAAGTTGCTCGCCGCGACCGCCGCACTGTTCGGTCTCGACCGATCGCCGGAAAGGATCGAGGTTTACGACAACTCGCACATCATGGGCAGCAGCCCGTACGGTGTGATGATCGTTGCGGGACCTGAAGGATTGATGAAGGCGGCCTACCGGAAATTTTCGATCAAGAGTGCGATGGCACCGGGTGATGATTTCGCGATGATGCGCGAGGTTCTCACGCGGCGGTTTTCGCGCGCCATGGCGGAGGACCCTGACCGCGCCGGAGGGACATGGCCGGATCTGGTGATCATCGATGGCGGGGCGGGCCAATTGTCTGCGGCGCAATCCGTTCTCGACGACCTCGGGATCAGCGATCTGACACTCGTGGCGGTTGCGAAGGGCCCGGATCGGGATGCCGGGCGCGAATGGTTTCACCTGGCAGGGCAGGCGCCGTTTCAGCTTCCCGCGCGCGATCCGGTTTTATATTTTCTTCAGCGTTTGCGGGATGAGGCTCATCGGTACGCGATCACGACGCATCGGGCGGCACGCAGCCGCAAAATATCCAGCAGCGAACTCGACGAGATCGAAGGCATCGGTGCGGCGCGCAAGCGAGCCCTTCTCAACCATTTCGGGTCGGCGCGGGGGGTCAGGCAAGCGGGGTTGCGCGACCTCGAGGCGGTTTCGGGAATCAATCGGACGATCGCCCAAATCGTTTACGATCATTTCAACTCAAATACGAAGCCGCGCTGACAACCGCTCGAAGTTTCATGCCAGGACAAGCGCTATCTATATAAAGAGATTAACAAAGCCTTAGCGTTTTCGCTTTACACAACTTAAGGTTTAACGTTAAATACACCCTCAGATTGCATGTTTTGATCGCAGCAAAACCTGGGAGGTGTCGTGTCTACTACAATAACTACAACCCTTGCGCACGGCATTACACTGACCTCTGCGGTCTATGCAAATCCCGTAACGATCGCCGGTGACATCGCCGCGGCAACCGGCGATGGCGTATTCGCGGGCACAGCCTGGGTCATCGACAATATCGGCACGATCCTCGCGGATGTGGGAACGGGCGTGTCGCTCAAATCCGGGGGTGAACTGGATAATTCCGGAACCATCGAATCCCAGGGAGGATACGGCGTCGCGTCCACGGCTGGAACGGTGGATATCACCAATAGCGGGCAGATATTCGGTGCCTCAGGTGGTGTCTTGCTGTCGCAATCGATAGTGACGCTCGATAACGAGGCCGGAGGGACGATCAGCGGCGGGACGACATCATCCGAAGCGGTGAAATTTTCGGGGCAGGGGCCTGCAAGTTCGACGTTGAGCAATGCCGGTCTCATCAATGATCAGAATACCGGGGGCAGCGGAGGTGTCGGCCTCTTTCTGAACCTTGCCTCGGCGACGAACAGTTCGCAAGGACAGATCGATGGCGGACAAGCAGGCGTCTCCATCGGCACCTACGCAGACTTCTACAATCAAGGGACGATTACCGGTCAGGTCGGTGTCCTGGTCGCGGCCAATCCAGTCAGCGTGACCGTGATTGACAGCGGGACGATATCCGCAAGCGGCTCGCTTGCCATTTCGTTTTTGCCCGGACAGAACGCCACCCATCCCAGCCTTCTGGAACTGCTGCCGGGCGCCGTGCTCGACGGGATCGCCAATGGCGGGTCTGTCGCGAATGTCGTCTTCGGCGGCACGACGCCGGGGATGATGAATGCGGTCGGGCACGAAATTACCTCGTTCTCGACCATTTCATTGAGCCCGGGCGCCCAATGGGAATTCAGCGGTCAGTCCACATTGTCGGGGCAAAGCCTTGTCGTCAACAACGGCTCGTTGATCGAAATGCCCGGCGACTCCCTGACGATCGGTTCGACCCTCGCGGGAACCGGGACGGTCGATCTCGCCGGGGGAAGCCTGACGCTCGGCAATGTGGTGAAGGCCGGCGAGACCATCGATTTTTCGGCAACGGGCTCGGTCCTGAGCTTCAATCAAAGCCGATCCTTTGCGGCGACGATTGCGGGGTTTGCCCAAGGCGACACGATCGACATCACCGGCTATGGGTCGGGCCAGACAATTTCCGGCACGCTCGATGGGTCTGATTTTACCATCACCGGCGGCGCATCGGAATTGGTTCTCGATTTCGTGGCCCCGCCCTCGACCTTGGCGATCATCCCCGACGGCATCGCCGGGGGCTTGAAAACCTACGAAATCATCGTGCCCTGCTTCGTGGCCGGCACGCTGATCCTGACTCCGGCCGGACCGAAGCGCGTTGAGGATTTGCGCAAGGGCGATCTGGTCGTGACCCATAATGGTGAAGCGCGGCCCATCGTGTGGTGTGGGCACCGGCGGGTGGATTGCGATCGGCACGCGGCACCGGAAGCGGTGTTGCCCGTGCTGATTACGGAAGGGGCGTTCGCGCCGGGCATTCCGTCGCGCGACCTCTACGTCTCGCCCGACCACGCGCTCTACTGCGAGAACGTTCTCATCCCAGCCAAATATCTGATCAACGGTGTATCGGTGCGGCAGGTCGACCGGCCTGAGGTCGTCTATCATCACATCGAGTTGGACCGGCACGATGTCATTTGGGCGGAAACCCTGCCGGCTGAAACCTATCTCGATTGTGGCAACCGCCATCATTTCGCCCGGCAGAAAGGGACGGTGTCGTTGCATCCTGATTTTCAACCTCTGCGCTGGGACCGCGAACGCGCCTGCGCTCCTCTCGTGATGGACGGGCCGATTCTCCTGTCAGTGAGGCAGCGACTGCACGATCGGGTCTGCGATTTCGGCGGACGTCGCGTTGAAGGGACGTATTCGGTCTCTGCCGATGGATGCCGGCTTCATTCGATCGACGCGGAGAACGGGCAGTTGTCGTTTCGACTGCCGCCCGGTGCGTCGGTGGTCATGATCGAGTCTTCCTCCACATGTGCGGCCGATATCGATCCGGCCTCGGTCGATCGTCGGAGGTTGGGGATTGCGATTACCGAGGTGATGCTGGACGGCAGAATGGTGGGAGCGTCGGACACGCGTTTTGGCCCGGGCTTTTACGAGGCGGAGCAACGCGGACGCCGGTGGTTCCGATGGACCGATGGATCTGCTGCCTTCGATGTCACGGGATGCCGCGAGATTGCCTTTACGATCCAGGCCCTGTCCCAGGTTTGGCGGATGCCGCCGCTCCCGTTGCCTCGTGAGGCGCTGCGACGCGTTTTGGAATTGCATTGACAACGACCTGCTTGATGCCGAGGGCGGCTTGCTGGGCGGCGGCAACGGCGACGTCGCCCCAATACGGTGCCATCTGATCCGGCTTCAAGTCGTGAAGCTGACTGACCTTGCCGATAAACGCGCCCGATTGGCTACGGACCAACCAATCGAGCTCGACGATGTCCGAGGGGGATTGCCCGGACTTGACCGGGGCGGGTGAGACCTTGACGAGCCCTGAAAGAATGAAGTCGGCATCGTGCCTGTTCGTTACGATCACAATTCCCTGTTGGGCCAGATCACGCCGGACATCCAGTGCCAGAGCGTGATTTCCGTCACCCGGCGCGCCTTTCACCCCGGCGATCATCATGCGGGTCGGCCGGTTCTCAAGCGATTTCGGGTTGCTTTGCTGCACACTCGCATTGATCGTTCCGAGTTGGCGGGCGAGAATCGGCGCGGCGGCGGTGGCAACGGCCTCAAGCGTTTGAGGTGTGGCATTCGCCCAGGATTCAGCCGGCACCGGGGCCATGGTCGCGTGGCCGTAAACCCGTCCGGTCGGGCCGATGATGGCGAATGAGGGGATCACCTGATCGCTTTTGATCCGCGCCCGGGCGATCAGTTGCCAATCGTATTTTTCGGAAGGCCGCGCGATGCTGGGCACGTCCTGCGCGACCAATGCTGTGGCCAGATCCTGCGCATAATGCGCGGCGGCGGCGTTGCCCAACAGGGCATCCTGCGCCGGGGGAATGATCAATACCGGCGGCGGCGGGACCGAAAGTCGCGAGGCTTCCGGGCCAGGACGACCGAGGAACGGTTGCGGAAGAGTGCCGCATCCGGCCAGCAGTGCAGGGATGACAAGGATGGCGAGCCGCTTCATGCGGCAGTCCTGATGATCGAGATCTGATGCCCGCCGGGCCCTTCACCGCGTGTGGTGCGTCGGCGGTGGGAGAAGAAGTGAGTTTCATCGCTCAGCGTATCATGCGGCAGAATTTTCGATGCGATGCCGCACCCCGCCAATCGCTCCGCGATGAAGCCGGGCAGATCGAACATCCAGTGGCGTTCATCAGCATCCTTGAAGAAGCGGATGTTGCGGGCATCCGCTGCGATCAATGCGCCGCGCAGGTCATCCTGCACCTCGTAGCTTTCCTGATGAATGCAGGGGCCGATGGCTGCGGTGATGCCCTGCGCGCCGAGCGCCCGCATGGCGGCAGCCGTCGCCTCGATCACGCCGGCCAGCGCACCACGCCAGCCCGCGTGCGCAGCGCCGACGATGGTGCCGGTCGGGTTTGCGAACAGCACCGGCGCGCAATCGGCGGTGATGATGCCGAGCGCCAGACCGGGGCGATCGGTCACGAGAGCGTCTGCCTGCGGTCCGTGCCCGTATGGCCACGCTGCGGTCACCGTGACGACCTCGTTGCCATGAACCTGTTTGACACCGAGCAATCCGGCCGGATCGATGTGGAGGGACTGGGCGGCACGCCTGCGGTTTTCAGCGACGCATGCAGGATCATCGCCGTTGCTCATGCCGCAGTTCAGGCTATGGAAGTTGCCCGAGGACGTTCCGCCGTTGCGGGTGAAAAATCCGTGCGGGGCAACGATCGATGGTTCGGTGAGGAATTCGGTCATTGGGAAAATCCAGGTAAGGCGGGAAGGCTGGGGTGACGGAAGGAGAAGGCTTTGAACAGGCTTCCCATGGCTTCCGGTGCGGTGAGACGCTGCGTCGCCGCGAGTAATCGAAATGCATCGTCCGGGCTGCCGTAGCGTCCGAGCTGGGCGGTCCGTTCATGGATGCCGAGCGAGGCGAGAAACGCGCCTTGTGCGATGGGCCCGGCGACCACGCAGCCCGTTCCGGCGGCCCCAATTCCCAGGGCTTCGAAATCGACATGCGCCGTCAGGTCGGCGGTACCGGGATCGATCAGGGGAGGGGCCGATTGTCCGTGTCGTATCGCCTGTAATGTGTCTCCGGGTGCACTTCGGGAGGGTCCATAGTCGATGAACAGAGCCGCGCCCCCATGGCGCATGATGTGACCTGCAACGCCGTTCACGAAGACGGCGGCGGCTTCATTACGTTCGAGAACGGTTCCGACCGGATGCGGCGGCAGATCGATTTCGGCCATATATTCGACGAAAGCGCCGTTCGCGACGTACCGCTCCACCCACCCGGTTTCGCGGCGGACGAACTGGCGGATCGGCAGAGCGTCGAGAAACTCGTTCGCAAGGAGGATCAGCGGTCCGCCGGGGATGTCATCGAACGATCGATGGATCTGCGCCCCCGGCAGTTTCGTTTGCAATGCAGCGGCAAGGCGCGGTGAGGTTTCGATCAGATGGAGGCTGATCGCGCTCGAAAACGCCGGCAACGCGCGATCGAGAATGGCAAGAGCATCGATCAGCAAGGTTCCCCGGCCCGGACCGGCTTCCACCAGAATGGCGTGGGACGGCGCGCCGAGCATCGTCCAGACCTGACCCGCCCACAACCCCAGAATTTCCCCGAAAACCTGGGAAATTTCAGGGGAGGTTACGAAATCATCGAACGGATCATGGTTTGCGTAATAGAGAGCGTTGGCGCGCGCCATGAAGTGATCGAGGCGTTCGATCACGCGGGCAGGGCGGCGGCGTTGCGCGATACTCGTTTCGCCCGCCAGATCATGGCAATCCCGATCGCGATCATCGGCAGCGACAGCAACTGCCCCATCGTGAGCCCGAACATCAGATAACCGAGAAACCAGTCGGGCTGGCGAAAACACTCCGCTGTCGTGCGCGCCACGCCGTAACCCAGCACGAAGACACCGGCGAGATATCCCGGCTGGCTCCGAATGCGTTCGCTACGCGACAGCGTGAACAGGACCACGAACAGCACCAGTCCTTCCAGGGTCGCCTCGATCAGTTCCGAGGGGTAGCGCGGCACATCGGAGCCGGATTGAGGATAGATCATCCGGAACGGAAACCACGCGGGTGCCGGCCGCCCCCAGAGTTCACCATTGATGAAATTCGCGATGCGACCGAGAAACAGACCGATCGGGACGGGTACTGCCACGCGATCGCCGAAGAACCAGGGGTCGAGGCCGCGGCGATGGCAATAGATCAGGATCGCGACGGCCACGCCGATCATCCCGCCATGGAAACTCATGCCGCCGTCCCATACCGCATAGGTCCGGTTGAGATGATCCAGAAAATAGACCGGTTGATAGAACAGAATATAGCCGATGCGCCCGCCCAGCACGACACCGAGCGTTGCCCATGAAAGAAAATCGTCGACTTGTTCATGCGTCGCAACCGCCGGGCGTTGCCGGACCAGCCGGCGCATCAGCTGCCAGCCCAGCACCAGCGCCGATATATAGGCCAGCGCGTAGTAGTGAATCGCAAACGGGCCTATCTTGACCAGAATCGGGTCGAAATGGGGCCAGACATAGACATGGTTCATCGATATGGATCCGCTTGTGTCAGGAACTCGGAGACGTATGCCGCGATGCCTTGTTCCAGGCTGGTGAAAGGTGTTTCGAACCCCGCCGCCCGCAGGCGATCGATCCGTGCTTCCGTGAATGATTGATACTGCCCATGCAGACGGGTTGGCATGGGAATGAACTCTATGTTCGGGGTTTCCCCGCGCGCTGCAAAGACAGCGCTCGCCAGATCCGCATAAGTGCGGGCGGTGCCGGTGCCCAGGTTGAACAGGCCTGATACGCCCGGTCGGTCGAGCAGGAACATCAGCGCGGCGATGACATCATCGATCCAGATGAAATCCCGCGCCTGGGCACCATCGGGGATCTGCGGCTGATCCGACCGGAACAGGGTTGCCGGGCGTCCGGCGGCGATCTCGTCATGTTTGACCTTAACGACCGAGATCATCGCGCCCTTATGGTACTCGTTCGGCCCATAGACGTTGAAGAATTTGAGGCCAACCCATTGCGGCGGTCGCTTGCGTCCCGCAGCGCATTGCCCGGCGACCCAGAGGTCGAAGGCGTGTTTCGACCATCCATAAAGGTTGAGCGGACGCAGCCGGCGTAAATGTTCGAGATCGAACGCATCATCGAACCCGGCCGCGCCGGTGCCATAGGTCGAGGCCGATGAGGCATAGATGAAACGGACATCATGCTCGGCGCACCAGCGCCAGAGTTCCTGGCTGAGCGTCACGTTGGTATGCCAGACGCTATCGCCGTCGGACGCCGTGGTCTCGCTGATCGCACCCAGGTGGACGATCGCGTCCAGCGGAGGCGCGCTCGCCAGAAACGCCGGGAGATGTTCAGGGGCGACCACAAGGGAGGGAGGGTGCTTCTGAAGATTACGCCATTTGCCATCGACCCCGAGATGATCGACGACGACCGCCTCCGCGCCTCGCCCGTAAAGCGCGGCATGCAAATTAGACCCGATGAAACCTGCGCCGCCCGTGACCAATATCATGGGAGGGCTTATACGCAGTGACCGATGATCAGTCATCACCAGCTAACAGGAGAGTGACCCATGACCGAACGACCGAAGTTTTTCGATGATCTCGCGGGCGTCGCCGGCGGCGCATTATCCGCATTCAGCGGACTGCGCGACGAAACCGCCGCCCTGATCAAGGCGCGGGTCGATGAAGCGATCCGGAAGCTCGATCTGGTCCGGCGCGAAGAGTTCGAGGTTGCGAACGAGATCGCGACCAAGGCCATTCTGGAAGTCGAAAGCCTTTCCGCGCGTATCGCGGCGCTCGAATCAGCCAATGCGGCGCGGGAGCAGCAGGAAATCGAAGCTGAGACGAAATCGGACGATCACGATGCCAGGACACCCGACTGACGAAGAAACCCGAGCAAGGGCAACAGCGGCAGTCCTAGAATGGTAAAATGGCTCCCCGTGACGGTTTCGAACAGCTGCGCGCCTTTTCCTTCGAAAAAATACGCCCCGACGGTCGTTAGCAGCGGCGCTCCTTCGGCTTCGATATAATCGTCGATGAACGCGTCACTGAGGTCGCGCATGGTCAGGCTGGGTGACTCGACATGGTGCCACACGAGTTTTCCCTCGCATGCACACGCCACTGCCGTTGCGAGACGGTGGGTGCGCCGGCGCAGGGTTTGAAGGTGAGCCCGGGCCTCTTCAAGATTGCGGGGTTTTTCATACCAGATGCCATCGCATTCCAGAACCTGATCCGCGCCGATCACGATCGTGCTGCGCGTCGCTGAAACCCTGAGCGCCTTTGCCGTCGCGAGCGAGAGTGCCAGCATCTCGGCTGAGTCATGGTTCGTCCGGGCAGCGGTTTTGTATTGGGTTTCATCGAGGTCGGAAACAGCGACCTCGATGGGAACGCCAGCGTTCAGCAGCATCACCCTTCGCGCGGCAGATCCGCTTGCGAGGGTGACAAGCGCCACATCAAAATCCCTCCAGCACGATTTTGCCCCGCGTCGTCCCGCTTTCGATCGCGGCATGGGCGCGGCGTAGATTGGAGGCGTTGATCGTGCCGAAATTGGACGTCATGGTCGTGCGAATGACGCCCTGATCGACCAGGCGGCTGATCGATTGCAGGATATGATGTTGTTCGCTCATCCGCTTCGTATGATGGAGGGATCGGGCAAACATGTATTCGGTATGAACCGATGCCGATTTATTGAAGATCTCGTTGAGATCCAACGGCGATGTCGACTCGATAATTCCAATTTTGCCTTCCGGAGCAATCGAGTGACAAAGATTGCGCCAATGAAGTTCGGCATGATTGGTGCAGAAGATATACGATGGCGGGCTGACCTCGCACGCGGCCAATTGAGCGGCGAAATCCTGATGGTGATTGATGACGTGGTGGGCACCAAGCGCGCTGCACCATTCGATGGTTTCGGGCCGGGAGGCGGTTGCGATCACGGTCAGGCCGGTCAGTCGGCGGGCCAGCTGGATCGCCATCGAACCCACCCCACCTGCGCCTCCGACGACGACAAGCGTATCGTTCGTCGAGCGGTCCTGAGGGATTCCGAAGCGATCGAACAACATCTCCCAGGCGGTGAGGGATGTCAGCGGCAGGGCGGCCGCCTCGGCAAAGGAGAGGGATTTGGGTTTGCGCGCGGCAATACGTTCGTCGACAATGTGGAATTCCGCGTTGCTTCCGGGGCGATCGACCGCTCCGGCATAATAAACTTCATCCCCGATGCCGAAATGCGTCACGTTCGAACCCACACCGCGGACAATACCGGCGGCATCGAAGCCGAGCACGCGTGCATCGCCAAGCGGTTCATTCCGACGACGCAACTTGCTGTCGACCGGATTTACCGAAACCGCCCGCACTTCAACCAGCACATCGTGTCCACGCGGGGTGGGTTCGGGCAGGTCGATATCGATCAGTGCGTCGTCGACCTCGATCGGAAGGGAATGTGTAAAAGCAACGGCTTTCATGAAAATACCTCGATAGTGATGGCGCGCTGTTTGCGCTGCGATCAGGCGGTGCGCAACAGGCTGGCCCCGTTGGATGTCAGCCAGTTCGTTGCCTCTTCGCGATATATTGTCAGCTCCTCGGTCAGTTTCCAGAAGGGGAGCGCATGATTCATGTATCGCAGGTGAGCGACCTCATGAGCGATCACGTAATCCTGAACAAACTCGGGTGCCATGATCAGCCGCCAGGAGAACATCAATACGCCGTTGGCGGTGCAACTTCCCCATCGCGAACGCGTGTCCTTGACCTTGACCTGCCGCGGGCGTTGGGAAATCTGTTCGGCTTTCATCGATGCGAGGTGTGTGAACCGTTCTGTCGCCAGAATGTGCAAGGCATCCCGCACCCGCCGTGCATGAAACTCGGGCTGCCCCGAGACCCGGATGCGACGGTCGCGGATCGTCGCCCTGCCGCGATGAGCCGGATCGTACTCGATCAAATGCGGTTCACCGCACACCGGAATGCTGTTGCCCGCCGCCATCACGATGGGGGTCGGCAGGTTGGACAAACGCTCTGCCACCCATTCCTCGTGGGTACGAAGCAAAGCCAGCCCGGCGCGACGCGAACCACGAACGGGCAAAGTGATCACGATGGTTCCCGCCTGCGGATCGACCCTCAGCGCCACCCGCCGCGCGCGCGAACTGCGACGCCAGCAGACCGAGGCCGTGACTCCCGCCACGATCACGGTCTCGTCGATACTGCACGCGGATCTCACCGCGCGGATCTGCCCGGCCATTGTGACGGCCATGTCACGATGTGATGCTCCAAGGGACCAGCATCGACCTCGCTGATGATACGTCCCGCCGCCGAGGCACCGGCAAGCCGCGTCGTGTCGGGATTTCCGGTCACCAGCGGATGCCACGCGGGCAGATCGCGATGCTCGGCCACGAGGCGATAGGCGCATGAAGGCGGCAGCCAATCAATCTCGGCGAGAGCGTCCGGCGTGAGACTGATGCAATCCGGCACCTCCCGGGCTCGATTGGGGTAGTCCTTGCAGGCACAGGTCGTGATGTCGAGCATACGGCACGACACGTTGGTGTATTCGAGAGCGTCGGTCTCCTCGTCCCTCAGTTTGTGAAGGCAGCATCGCCCACAGCCGTCGCAAAGCGATTCCCATTCGGCGGTCGTCATGTCCTGCAGGCGTTTCGTGCGCCAGAAAGGGGATGCCGGCTGTGGCATGATAAGGAACAGTGCCTTTCACAAACCCGGGGATACGATTTAGCCGCCGAATTTCGCCAACATGGCACGAAGCGGATTGGCCCCGGCGTTGTTGGCATTCATCGTGACCACGATCTGGCGCGGATCGATGATCTGACCGTAATATTGCTGATCGAGGGCCGAGTCGTTCGAAAAGACCGATCCCGAAAGTGAAATCCCGCCGTACAATCCCCTTGCCTTGGCGAAGGTGATGATGTCGGCACCCAGCGCGGTCCCGGTGGACCCGCCAACGCCCGCGCCGATCGTTGCGACCGAAATCCCGGCATCGGCGCCAATCTTGAACTGGCTGTTCAGAAAGGCGGTCAATGCCGTGTCGTTCATGAGCATCATGATCACTTCGGCGTCCTGCACACCGATCTGCAGGCCGAAGCTTCCGCTGCCCATCGTGTAGAATGCGGGGTCCGACCACGAGCCGGTTGCCGCCCGCGACACGAGAACGCACTGGCCACCCTCGCCCCCGATAAAGAAGCCGGCCTTGAAAATGCGGGGGCAAACCACGACGGCCTTGGCGCGCCGCAGGAACTGGGTGGCCTGATTGGCTTGCGACGAGCCATTGCCGAGCATCGTTTCAACGGTGAGCGTCGACCGATCGACCAACTCCTGAGCCGCGTTGGACGTATCGGTATTGCCGGCACAGGCGGAAAGCGGTGCCACCAGACTCAACCCGACGATGCCGATCCATGGCCATGACCGTGCGCGGTTCGATCGGGGCCGGCCTGCAACCGGGATAGGGTCGATTATCGCCATAGCGGAACTCCCTGGGCTTTGTTGATGGCTCATATAGTGGTTATAGGATGACGCGGATCAAATGCATATTTTTCATTCATATGCGGGCTGCTGAACCCATCATGTCCATCCGGTCCTTTCCGATTGGCAACCGTCCACCCGTGCCAATCGGCAGCATCTGCCCTATAGTGGCGGGATGCCCCGCCAGTCTCCCTCCACCGACGATCTGTTCGGCGAAACGCTGCCTCCTGCGGGGCGGGGCGGTGCCGCACCCATGGCGGAGGCGCTGCGGCCACACGCGTTGAGCGCGGTTGTCGGGCAGGACCATCTGGTCGGCCCGGCGGGTAGCCTGACGCGGATGCTCGAGCGCGGATCGCTCGCCTCGCTCATTCTGTGGGGACCGCCCGGGGTCGGCAAAACCACCATCGCGCGGTTGCTGGCGGATCGCGCTGGTCTGATCTTCGTGCAGATCTCGGCGGTGTTTTCCGGCGTCGCCGATCTCAAACGCGTGTTCGAGGAGGCGACGCGCCGGCGCCGCACCGGAGATCGCACGCTGTTGTTCGTCGATGAAATCCATCGATTCAACCGGGCACAGCAGGACGGGTTTCTGCCCGTGGTCGAGGATGGCACGATCACGCTGGTCGGCGCGACCACCGAGAACCCCTCGTTCGAACTCAATGGGGCCTTGCTCTCGCGCTGCCAGGTCCTGGTGCTGAAGCGCCTCGATGATGCGGCACTCGAACTCCTTCTGGCGCGAGCCGAGGCTGGGGCCGGCACCAGCCTGCCGCTCAGCCCGGCCGCCCGCGCCAGTCTGCGCGCGATGGCCGATGGCGATGGGCGGGCAATCCTGAACATGGCGGAACAGGTCTTCGCCGCCCGGGCCACGGTCCCGCTCGATGAAGCGGCGCTGACCGATCTCGTGGCCCGTCGCGCGGCCTTGTACGATCGTGATCGCGAGGAACATTACAACCTGATCTCGGCGCTGCATAAATCGATGCGCGGCTCCGACCCCGATGCCGCCCTTTATTGGCTGGCACGGATGCTGGTCGGCGGTGAGGATGCCCGCTACATCGCCCGCCGGCTGACCCGCTTCGCCGTCGAGGATATCGGCCTCGCCGATCCCGCGGCGCTCACCCAGTCGATCGCGGCGTGGGAAGCCTATGAGCGGCTCGGCAGCCCGGAGGGCGATCTCGCAATCGCGCAACTCGTGCTGTATCTCGCCACCGCGCCCAAATCCAACGCCGGCTACCGGGCGTTCGGCGCGGCGAAACGCGCGGCGCAGGGCACCGGCAGCCTGCCGCCCCCCGCGCATATCCTGAACGCGCCGACCAAATTGATGAAAGATCTCGGCTACGGGACCGGCTATGCCTACGATCACGATACCCAGGATGCTTTCTCGGGCCAGAACTACTTCCCCGATGGTATCGAGCGCACGCAATTCTATCGTCCGCAGGGCCGTGGTCACGAGCACGAAATCAAGCGCCGGCTGGACCATTGGAGCAAGTTGCGCGAAGAGCGGGCATGAGTGTTCAAACCATCACCGTCGGACCCGACCAGGCCGATATGCGGCTCGACCGGTTTCTTCGCCGTCATCATCCGCATCTGACCCAGGGCGCCATCCAGAAATTGTGCCGTACCGGGCAGATCCGCCTCGATGGCAAGCGCATCGAAGCCTCGGTCCATGTCGCCGAAGGGCAATCCGTGCGTATCCCGCCGCTCCCCGACCCGGCCACCGCGCCCCGCCAGCGCCAGATCGTCGCGATGGATGCGTACGACACCAAGGAGTTGCTGGCCCGGGTGCTGTATCGCGACGAGGATGTGCTGGTGATCGACAAGCCGGCTGGTCTCGCGACCCAGGGCGGCAAGGGCATCGCGCGGCATCTCGATGGCATGCTCGACGCGTTGACGTTCGGCGCGGAAGAGCGCCCCCGCCTGGTCCACCGGCTCGATCGGGATACCTCCGGCGTGCTCATCCTCGCCCGCAATGCCTTCGCCGCCGGCAAGCTCGCCGCCGCCTTCCGGGGGCGGGACATGGAAAAAACCTACTGGGCCATCGTGGTGGGTCTGCCGGTACCGCTCGAAGGCCAGATCGACCTGCCACTTGCCCGTATCGGCGGTTCGCAGGGCGCCCGCACCAAGCCGGTCGGCCGTGATGCCGAAGGCGCGGTCAAGGCCGTCACCGAATACCGCACGATTGACAATGCCGGGCGCAAGTTCTCCTGGCTCGAACTTCAGCCGCTGACCGGACGCACCCATCAATTGCGCGCCCATTGTGCCGCGATCAAAACGCCGATCCTGGGCGACGCGCCCTATGGCGAGGATCGCGCCTTTGCCGAGGGATTCGCGCGGCAGTTGCATCTCCACGCCCGCAGGTTGGTTCTGCCCCATCCGCGGGGTGGAACGCTGAGCGTTGAAGCGGAATTACCCCCCCACATGAAAGCCGCGTTCTCCAGCCTCGGTTTCACCGCGGACCCCGCGAAAGGGGCGAACAAACACGGGAAATCATGACTATCACGGGATCGTGAGGGTCTCGTTACGGCTTCGGCGTGGTCCGATTCCAATTTATGCGCCATTTCAGGACTGATGAATGGTCGGTCGCAGCGCAGGTTTGCCACTCCGGGCAAGCATATCGGAACATTCGTGGGCACCGCGTTGCTCATCGGCATGGGCATCCCGGTCGCGCACGCGGCCGATCCGCAGCCCTACAAGGTGACGTTCAAGCCGAGCGGAGACAAATCGCTCGATAAATTGATCAAGGCGACCTCCAGCCTCGAAACCCTCCGCAAGAAGCTGAAAATCGGGCCGTTCGCGCTGATTGGCCGCGCCGGGGCCGACCAGAAGAAATTCGTCACGGTGATGGAGAGCGAAGGTTACGATTCCGGTGCGGCCCATGTCACGATCGACGGGCATGCGTTGAACGACCCCGCTTTGCCTCGTCTGTTGCGTCGGGCGCCTGCGTCGCCGCCGGCTAGCATCGTCGTCACGCTCGACAAGGGGCCGCTCTATCGTATCAGCAGCATTGAAACGCCGGGCCTGACCGACCCCGCCGCGCTCAAGGCGCTCGACATCAAGGTGGGTGCCCCGGCCAAGGCAGCCCCGGTCATCGGTGCCGCCGCCAAGCTTGAAACGCAGTTGCGCAACGACGGTTACGCCTTCGCCAAAGTGTCCGATCCGATCGCGATCGCCGATACCGTGCGCCATACCCTCGCCATCAAATACCCTGTCACCATGGGCGCTCATGTCGCGGTGGGCAGCATCACCTTCACCGGGATGCAGAAAATGAATGGCCGCTTCATGGCGCGCCACATCAAACTCCGGCCCGGTCAGCCCTACAGTGAAACCGCCCTGAACGATGCACGTAACAGCCTGCTCGGCCTCGGCGTGTTTTCCTCCGTCTCGACCCATACCGCGGATGCGCCCAATCCCCCCGGACAGGTTCCGGTCACGTTTCTGGTCAAGGAGCAGAAGCTGCACGCGGTTACCATCGGCGCGTCCTATTCGACCGATCTCGGGATCGATGCCGATGTTTCGTGGATGGATCGCGATCTGTTCGGCGAGGCACAGAACCTGACCTTCTCGTTGGGGGCGACAGGGATCGGCGGGACCGGATCGACCCAAGACGCCACCTACGGCAAGCATAATTATGTCATCAAACCGGGCTACGACGCCAAGGCGATCTACAAGGTGCCTGATTTCCTCACGCGCAAACAGTCGATCACCGCAACGATCGAGGCGTTGAAGGAATACCTCCCTGCCTACTCCCGCACGGCCGAACTCGGTGGCGCGGAGGTCACCCGTATCCTGACCAAACATCTGTCGGTCGATTACGGGGCCGGGTTCATCTTCGAAAAGGTCGATCAGGAAGGGGTGAGCCGGAGCTACCGCCTCGGTCAGATCCCGCTGACCCTGCGCTACGATACCGCGAACTCGTTGCTGAACCCGACCAGGGGCGTGAAAGTGTCGTTGCACGTCACACCCACCGTGGCTCTGGGTGCCGGATCGACCGCCTTCACCATCACCGAACTGATCGGCAACACCTACATCAACCTTGAGGCGCCCGGGCGCGGCGTGTTGGCGCTCCGGGGCCTGGTGGGGCGGATTTTCGGGGCCAGTCAGTTCCAGATCCCGCCCGATCAGCGTTTCTACGCGGGTGGCACCGGCACCGTGCGCGGCTTCACCTATCAGACCGTCGGGCCCTTATTCTACGATGGCATCCCCGAAGGCGGCACGGCCATCGATGCCGTCGAAACCGAATTCCGCCAGCGGATCGGCAAGCATTTCGGCATCGCACCGTTCATCGATGCGGGGCAGGTATCCGCCACCGGCACGCCTTTCACCGGCACCCTGCGCGTCGGCGTGGGGCTTGGCTTCCTCTATTACACCGGCATCGGCCCGATCCGCGTCGATGTCGGCGTCCCGGTAAACCGGCCCCCCGGTGGGGCTTCGGTAGCGGTGTATATCGGTCTGGGGCAGGCGTTCTGATGCGCCGCGCCCTGAAAATCGTCGGCATCATCATCGCGATCCTGATCGCCCTGCCGATCCTCGCCGTGCTCGCGCTCGACATCGCTCTGAACACCGGGGCAGGGCGGTCGTTCGCCGCACGGGAAATCGACAGTCTGACCGGCGGCGAGGTCAAAATCGCCGGTCTTGCCGGGCATTTCCCCGAATATATCGCCGCACGCAGCATCCGCATTTCCGACGCCAGGGGCACGTATCTCACGATTGACGATGTCGTCCTCCGCTGGTCGCCGTTCGCTCTGTTGCACCGGGCGGTCGATGTGCGCGATCTTACGGCCAAGCGGATCGACTTCGCCCGTCTTCCTGTGCCTTCGGCCAAAAAGCCGAAAACCAAGTCCTCGTTCAGCCTGCCGGTCCGCTCGGCGATCATCGACCATCTGGACATCGCCCGCATCGATCTCGGCAAGCCGGTGATCGGCCATCCGGTCGCGCTGAGCCTCGCAGGTCACGCCGTCGCAACCTCGCTCACCCATGTCGCCGTCGCCCTCCGTGCGACCTCGCTCGATCAGCCGGGCCATTACACGATCGACGCGACGGTCGATCCCCGCACGGTCGCCGCCAAAATCGCGTTGCACGAACCGCAGGGCGGCATGATCGAGACGCTTTCGGGCATCGCCGCAAACAAAGCCCTTGCCGGTCCGCTCGATGTCACCATCGGCCTCGATGGTCCCCGTCACCACGCGGCACTGACCCTCGTCGCTGCCCTCGGTGCCCTCCACGCCCATGCCGATGGCACCGTTGATCTGTCACGCGTCGCCCCGGCGGCAAATGTCACCCTCACCATTCCCGAGATCGCCCCGTATGCCGCGATCGGACACCGCCAGCTCGATGGCAGGAACGTCCTGCATCTGGTCGCGAACAAGAACGGGAGTGCGACGAACATCCATGTGGACGACGCCATCGAAATCACCAACGGCGCCAAACCCATTCCCACGCTGGTCGGCAAGCGGGCGACCATCGCTGGCGATATCACGCTCGATGACGGCACCACCACCATCCATAGCCTCACGATCGATGCCGCGGCGATCACCGCGCGGCTCGCCGGGATGGTGGATGCCGATACCATCGCGCTGCACGGCAACCTCACCCAGCCCGATATCACGCTGATCGACCCTCAACTCACCGGCCACGTGACCGAGCATCTCGACCTTCAGGGGCCCCGCACCGACCTTACGCTCCACACCCTCATCACCGGCGCCATCACGACGAAGTCGATCCCCTCCGGCCCGTTCAAGGTCGCGATCGCGATGACCCATCTGCCCAGGGCCCCACGCGGCAGCATCACCGGAAGCGGCTCGCTCGACAATGCGCCGCTCGCGATCGACGCCGATTTCGCGCGCAGCGCCGCCGGTGCCGTCGATGTCGCGCTCCACGATCTCACCTGGAAATCGCTCACCGGCCACGGCGTCATCACCCGCGCCCCCGGAGCCAAACTGCCTGATGGTCACCTGCACATCGCCATCACCAAACTCGCCGATTTCGGCAAATTGCTGAACATCGCACTCGCCGGCTCGATCGATGCCGAGTTCGCCCATGCCTCCGGCAGTCCAGCCACGATCAAACTCACTGCGGCCAACATCGCCGAAGGGCGTTCCATCGGCCTGACCAACGCGATCATTAATGCAAGTCTCGATCACATCGACTCCGACCCCGCGATCGATGCCAGCGCCACCATAACGGGCCTCCGCGCCCCGCAAGTGACCGGCAATCTTGCACTCACCGCGAAGGGCACCGAGGCCGCCCTCGGCGTGACCGCCAAAGGCCGGTTCGCCAACCTCGCGGGCAAACCCGCCAATCTCGCGCTCGCCGGCACGCTCGATGGCAAGGACCGCATCGTTCACCTGGCAAGCCTCACCGCCGCCGCGCGCGGCGTAACCGCCACTCTGCTCGGCCCGGCCACGATTATCGCCAAACCGGGGTTCGAGGTGCATCACCTTGCCCTCGGCCTCGGTGGTCTTGGCGGCAATGCCCGCATCACCGCAAATGGCAGCCTTCGCCCCAACCTTGACCTGACTGCCGCAATCCAGAATCTCCCGGCATCGGTCGCCCGTGCCGCCGACCCCAAACTCGCCGCCCACGGCATGATCGATGCGAACGCGCATATCACCGGCAGCCTCACCGCACCCACCGGCACGGTCAGACTGATCGGGCGCGATCTGGGGGTGGTCTCCGGCCCCGGCGCGGGTCTGCCGCCTGCCAGCCTCACCGCCAATGAAACCCTGCTTGGTCACGCCATGCGCGGCACCATCGCCGCGACGCTCGGTACCGCCCGCCTCAACCTCAACGGCACCGCACCGCTTGCCATGACCGGACCGATGGCATTCACCGCCCGCCTTTCGAATGTCTCCGCCACGCTGGTTCACGCGGTCGACCCGAAACTCGACGCGCGCGGCATCATCAACGCCAACGCCAATCTCTCGGGCACCCCGCGCACACCGCGCGGCACCATCGACCTGACCGCGACCGGGATGCGTCTGCTCAATGGCACGACGGCCTCACTTCCGGCCGCCGACCTGACCGCCCATGAAACCCTCAACGCCACATCCGCCCATGGTTCCGCCCATCTCACCCTCGGGACGCGGGCTGATTTGAATGTCGATGGCACGGTCCCGCTGACCAAAACCGGTGCGATCGATCTCGCGGTCACCGGCCGGACCGATCTGCGTCTGGTCGATCCGATCACCGAAGCCCAGGGCACCCGCGTCACCGGCGTCATCACGCCGAACCTGCGCGTCCGCGGTACCGCCGCCGCCCCACGCGCCTCCGGCAGCATCACCCTCGCCGGGGGCAGTGTGGAAAACGTCACATCCGGCCTCAACCTCACCAAAATCAGCGCCCTGATCACCGCCGCCGGACAGACCGTTACGCTCGATCATCTCGACGCCACCGCCAGTCACGGCACGATCACCGGGCACGGAACCATCGGTCTTCAGGCCCCGATGCCGGTCGATATCCGGATCGCCTTCGACAATGCCGGTCCGATTTCGAGCGATGTCATCACCGAATCGCTCGGCGGCGCACTCTCGATCACAGGGGCGGTCAAGACCGCCAGATTGAGCAACCTGATGTCTGGAAAATAGGGCGAGCGGGGGTCAGGCATCCTGGTAGTCCCACTTGATGTAGCCCTTGGTGTCGGCGGCCCATTTTTCATCGATTTCGACGAGGACGGCGCTGACGAGGCGTTCGAGGGAGGCTTCGTTGGGGAAGACCCTGATTTTGGTGGTGCGGCGTTTGAGTTCCTGCTGGATGCCGCGTTCCATGGGGTTGGAAGTGCGAAGCCGGCGCTGGTGGGGTTCTGGCAGTGTGAAGACGGTGAGGCCTTCGGGGATATTTCGTTCGAGCCAATCGGCGAGCTTTGGTGCGGTGTCGCGATAGGCATTGACGAGGGTTGTGAGAGCGATCTGGGCAGCGGCGAGGGAATTTGCGTTCCAGACGGTCCGGAGTTCTGCGCCGATGCGTTTGCGGATGGCGTGGTTGGGGGCGTGGTGGATGGCGTTTTGGGCGAGGTGGAACTGGCATCGTTGCCAGTGTGCGGCGCCGAAGACGGCGCGGCGTGCGGCGTGCAATCCGGCATGGTCATCGGAGACGATGAATTCGACGCCTCGCAGGCCACGCTGATGGAGGCTTTCGAGGAAGGCACGCCAATGGACTTCGGCCTCGGAAAGGGCGACCGAGACGCCGAGGACACGGCGGCGTTCATCGGGTCCGATGCCGATGGCCGAGAGCACGGCGGCATCGCGGACGACGCCATTATCGCGCATTTTTTCATATCTGGCGTCGAGGATGAGGTAGCGGATCTCGGCGAGGGGTCGGGTGCGCCAGGCGGCGAGTTCGTCATCGAGCAGCTTGCTGGCGCGGCTGACCTGAGCGGAGGAGAGGCTTTCGATGCCGAATTCGCGCATGACGGCCTCGACGTCGCGGGTGGAGACGCCTTTGATGTACATTTCGGCGACGGCGACCATGACGGCGCGGACCGAGCGTCGGCCGCGTTCGAGGGACTGTGGGTAGAAGGGTTCGCCCACGTGACCGGCGGTTTTGGGGACATCGACGGTGATCGACCCGGCCGGGGTATCGATCCGCTTGGGCTTGTAGCCATTGGCGTAACCCTGACGATCGGGGTTGCGCTCGTAGTGACTGGCGTGGAGGAAGCGTTCGCGCTCGATCTGCATGGCGAGTTCGAAGGTCCTGGCAAATACCGTGGCGATATCGCCTGCGCCGTTTTCGATCAGATGTTCCAAAAGTGCCTCGATAATCGTATCCTTTTTGGCGTCCATTCATCGGTCTCCATGTTGGTGTGAACAACTGCATGGAATACCAGAATGAACAGCCCTTGCCGGGGCATGCCCCGGCAAGGGCACCAACTCCCAACCCAAAATGAATTTCCAGACGTCAGGTTACACCACCGACCGCCATGCGCCTCGGCGGCACCATCGATATCAACAGCGCCAACATCGAAATCCCCAAAGGCCTGCCGCCCTCGGTCACCACGCTCAACATCATCCGCCCCGGTGCCAAACCGCCGCCCCCGCCGACTCCGGCACCGCCGATCGGCCTTGACCTCAATGTCGTTGCGAAAAATCAGGTCTTTATCCGCGGAGACGGTATTTTCGCCAATCTCGGCGGCGCGCTGCATCTGGCCGGTACCGCGGCGCACCCGGTCCCCTCGGGCGGCTTTCACCTGATCCGCGGCTATTTCTCGCTCGGGGGCAAGAACCTCAAATTCACCAAAGGCACCTTCGACTTCAACGGCGGCGGCTTCATGCCGACCCTCGACCTCGAAGCGACCAACTCGTCCGCGGATGGCATCACCTCGACGCTTGCCGTCACCGGCACGCCGACCGCTCCGAAAATCTCACTCTCCAGCAGCCCCACGCTGCCCTCCGATGAGGTGCTGTCCCATCTGCTTTATGGCACGGGCACGCAGAGCCTGTCCGCATTCCAGGCGGTTTCGCTGGCCGCCTCGCTCGCCCAGCTCGCGGGGATCGGCGGCAGCGGCGGCGGACCGCTCGGCGGGGTGCGCAAGGCGCTCGGCCTCGATGAACTTTCACTCGGCGGGGGTTCCAGCACCAGTTCGTCGCCCACAGTCAATGCGGGCCGCTACGTTGCCCCCGGCGTCTATGTCGGGGCCAGCCAGTCGGCGACAGGGCAGGGGTCCACCGCCAAGGTCGAGATCAACCTTTACAAGGGCCTGAAACTCGATACCAAAGTGGGAACCGGCGGCGGTGCCGGCAGCAATAACGGCGAGAGCATCGGGCTGAAATACCAGTTCAACTACTGAACCCGCGGTCCAACTCAGGTTTTCCGGAATACTCTCAGGCTCTGTCTGCCGCCGCCGCTGCGTTTGACACGACCAGCGTCCGCAGCGCCGCCAACGCGGCCTCGGAACCGGCGGCGATCAGTTTCTGCCTTGTGGCGACCGAGATTGCGGTATCGAAGATCGGCACGTCCACACCCTCCACATAAGCGATCGCCGTACAATCCTTGGGAACACTATCGACGACATGGGCGGAATTGGCGAGAAACAGCGTTTCGATGTCCCGCATCAGCAGCCCGATCAGGCTCGGCGTGCCCACCAGCGGCGTCGGCCGCCCGCCGACAACCACGCCGAGGCGCGGCGTGGTGCCGAGCAGATCGACCGGAATGTCATCGAACAATCCACCGTCCTGCAGCCATGCGCCATTCATCTGCACCGGGGGAAACACCAGCGGAAACGCGGCGGAGGCCAGCACCGCCTGCCATATTTTCATGGCCGGGGTCGTGCCGCTGCGCCAGATCTCGCTCGCCTCGGTGGTAAGGTTCGATGCCACGATGGTGCAGGGAATCCGGGTCTGTCCCAGCGTCATTTCGCCGAGCGTCGTTCTCAGCCATGCCTCGAACGGTGCCGGGCTGATCAGTCCCCTGGTCAGCAGCAGCCGCACCGCCGCGACGGCGTAATTCCGAAACGGCAGCAGGGCACGAAAATCGGCGGCGAGATACATCGCCTCCAGCGCATCCGGTGTCGCCCCTGCCGCATAGCTCGCGGCAACGATCGCGCCACCACTGGTTCCCGCGATTTCCGATATGGCAAACCCCGCCTGCTCCACCGCACGAAGGGCCCCGATATGCGCCCCGAGCAGCAGACCCGAACCCGACAATGCGACTCCGATGCTGCGTGTTGCCATATCGCGTCCCTAACACGGCAATGCGGGGGGTGGGCAATCACGAAGTCGCGGAGGTCAGCCGAGCAACTGCCCGCCATCCACCACGATATTCTGCCCGGTAATCCAGCGCGCGGCGGGCGAGGCAAGGAACAACGCGACATCGGCGATATCCTCGGCGGTTCCGAACCGGCCGAACGGGATCGAGGCGAGTGTCGCCTCATAGAGATGAGGGTTGTCGCGCTTGCGCCGGTCCCATACCCCGCCGGGAAACTCGATCGCGCCGGGCGAGATTGCATTCACCCGGATTTTCTGCCGCGCCATCTGGGCCGCCTGCGACATGGTGTAATTGATCACCGCCGCCTTCGCCGCCGCATAGGGCCCGCTGCGCGTCGATGCCCGCATCCCCGAGATCGATGCGATATTGATGATCGAGCCGCCTTCATCGGCCTGGAGAAACTCCCGCGCCGCCTGGCTCGCCCGCACGATCGCCATGATATCGACCCGGAACGACGCATCCCAGCCGGTTTCGTCATCGGTCATGCCGAAGCCGGACGCATTGTTCACCAGAACATCCATCCCGCCCAGCGCGCCAACCGCCTCCGGGATGAACGCGGAAATCTGAGCGCCGTCCGCGAGGTCGCACCGGGCGGCAAAGACGGCGCGGCCGTGGCTGCCGATATCCTTGCGTGCCGCCTCCAACGCCTCCGCCCCGCGCGCGCAGATCGCGACATTGGCCCCCTCGGCAGCGAAACCTTTGGCAATGGCGAGGCCGATACCCCGGCTGCCGCCCATCACCACCACCCGTCGATCCTTGAACCGCATTGCTCCATCTCCCCGAAAAAACCGGGGCCCCAAGGCCCCGGCCGATCCCGCATCAGGCGGCTTTCTGTGCCACCGGATAATCCGTATAGCCCTCAGCACCCCCCTGATAGAAGCTCGCGACACTCAGCGGGGCGTTCAGCGGCAGATCGGCTGCAAACCGCTCCGCCAGATCCGGATTGGCGATATAGGCCTTGCCGAACGCGACCGCATCGACTTCGCCCGCTGAAATCGCCGCTTCCGCGCTTTCCCTGGTGAAGCCTTCATTACCGATATAGACCCCGCCGAACGCCGCCTTCAACTGCGGTCCGATCCAGTCCGCCGCCTTGTGCTCCCGCGCCGCGATGAAGGCGATCCCCCGCCGCCCGAGTTCGCGGGCGACGTAGGTGAACGTGCCGAGACGGTCGCTGTCGCCCATCGAATGTGCATCGCCACGCGGGGCCAGATGCATCCCGACCCGGTCGGCACCCCACACGCCGATCACGGCGTCGGTCACTTCGAGCATCAGCCGGGCACGATTTTCCAGAGAGCCGCCATACTGGTCGGTCCGCTGATTGGTGCTGTCCTGCAGGAATTGATCGAGAAGGTAGCCGTTCGCCCCGTGGATCTCGACCCCGTCGAACCCGGCGAGCTTCGCGTTGGCCGCCGCGACGCGATACGCCTCGATCACCGGCGGGATCTCATCCGTGGCAAGGGCGCGTGGCGTCACATAGGGTTTTTCCGGCCGTACCAGACTGACATGACCCTCGGCCGCGATTGCACTCGGCGCGACCGGAAGTTCACCGTTCAGGAACAACGGATCGGAAATCCGCCCGACATGCCAGAGCTGGGCGAGAATCAGCCCCCCTTTGCGATGCACCGCCTCGGTGATCAAACGCCATCCGGCCACCTGCGATTCTGCCCATAACCCCGGCGTCGCCGCATAGCCCACACCCATCGGTGTGACCGAGATCGCTTCAGACAGGATCATCCCCGCCCCGGCGCGCTGCGCATAATAATCCGCCATCAGCGCATTCGGAATGCGCACATCGCCCGCCCGCGCGCGGGTCAGCGGTGCCATGATCACACGGTTGCGGAGCGTGAACGCCCCGACCTTCAGAGGTTCGAACAAAATCGACATCGATCAGCCTTTCAGGATGATTGCACAGGTTCAGAGTTGCACGCCGGCTGATCGAGTGCTGCACGCAGAAGTGCCAGCAACCGCTCGATCGCCTCGTCATCACGCTTGAAGAACACGTAGGGACCGACCCGCCGCCCCGATATCAGCCCGGCCGCCTGCAAAGCGGCCAGATGCGCCGAAATGCTGGACTGCGACAGCGGACAGGATTGTTCGATCTGCCCGGCACAGACCCCGAGGCTGAGCGGCTGCGCCTGCGCCGCAAAATACCGCTCGGGTTCGCGCAGCTTCGCCAATATCGCCCGCCGTACCGGATGGGCGAGAGCCTTGATTCCCTCGTCCAGTCCACACGCCGGATCCAGAGTGCCTTCAATCGTCATGCACCAATATGTATATCGGACATTGCCGATATAAAGATCGTTATCCGCCGATTTGTGCATTGCACCAATGCAGAAATCGGAGACGGTACCGTAACGGGAACCAATGTTCTCGCAGAGCTTGTCCGAACGAGTTCAATGACGTAGCAGGGCGTCAGGGGACAATCTATCGGCAACCGAGGCTTATCAGGACCATGAAATTGGCCACACCCCGCCATGCGCGATTCATAGTCATTACGGTGGCTGCGATGTCGGGCATCACCAACGCCAATGCGCAGGCGGTTCCGCCGGCTTCGGTCGTGGTGGTTGCTGCGCCGCCCCCATCGAGCGTTGCTATCCGGAAAATCACGGTCGATGCCTCGCCGCTGGCCGGTAGCGGCATCAACATCGCGAAATTCCCCGCCCTGGTGCAGGTGCTCGGCAGTCACGACCTCAGTGCCGGAGGCACCGCCAATGTCGCTCAGGCGCTCAACCGCCAGGCCGCCGGCGTCAATCTCGTGAACAGCCAGGCCAATCCCTACCAGCCGAATATCCTCTATCACGGCTTCGAGCTCTCTCCGATCCAGGGCACCCCGGCCGGTCTCAGCGTCTATGTCGATGGCGCCCGGTTCAATGTGCCGTTCGGTGATCTCGCGATCATGAGCGCCCTGCCGGATGCCGCGATCCATTCCCTCACCGTCGAAGACGGCAACCCCTTGTTCGGGCTGAACGCGCTCGGCGGTGCCGTCGATATCGCGATGAAGAATGGCTTCACGTATCACGGCGGCGAACTCGAATTATCCGGCGGTTCGTTCGGCAAGATCGACGCCAACCTTCAATACGGCGTCCGGCACGGCAATGTCGCCGCCTATGTCGATCTGCAGGAACGGCACGAAGCAGGCTGGCGCGATCTGCAATCCTCCGATCTGCAGAATTTCTATGGCGATCTCGGCTGGCGCGGCACCCATGCCACACTGCACATCAACGCGACGCTGGCGAACTCGGTCCTGAACGGTCCCGGCACGGTGCCGGTCCAGATTCTCGCGGTCGATCCCGCGGCCCAATTCACCGGCCCCAACCTGATCGCCGACAAATACGCCAAGCTCGCCGCGACGCTGAACGACCGGATCAGCAAAACCACCTCGATCCAGGGCGTGCTCTATTACGATTATCTTCTCGAACATCTGGTCAACGGCAACGGCCCCAACGACCTTCCCTGCGGTCCGGGACCCGATGCGGGTTATCTCTGCCAGGGCGGTCCGGGCAATCCGGTCAGCACCATGCGTGGCGGCGCGCCGATCCCGAATTTTCTGCCCCGGCCCGATGCCGCAGGCTATTATCAATATGGCGAGCTCGACCTCAATTCGACCAACACCAACGGCTATGGCGGATCGCTCCAGATTTCGAACACCGCGCCGGTATTCGGCCTGCACAACCACATCATCGCCGGGCTCAGCTACGATGGCGGCTTCACCACATACGATGCCGCCGCCTATGATGGCGGCATAACCACGATCTCACGCGTCTATTACACCCCGCCCGGCATCCCGAATCCCGGCTATCTGGTCGACGAACCGGGCACCGTCCCGGTCGGCGTCGTCATCCGCAACGCCTATTACGGCGCCTATCTCTCCGACACGCTCAACCTGACGAAACAATTATCGATCACCGCCGGCGGTCGTTTCAACATCGCCAACATCGCTCTGCACGATCAGGACCCGCCCGACCCCAACGCGCCGGGGGCTGGCCTGTCCGGGCGTCACTATTACGAACATTTCAACCCCGCCATCGGTTTTGCCTACAATGTCACCCCGTTGAGCACGATCTATGGCGGCTATTCCGAAGCCAACGCGGCACCCACCCCGGCGGAACTCTCCTGCGCGAGCCCGCAGGACAGTTGCGCCCTCGCGAATTTTCTCTCGGGCGATCCCGATCTGCGCCAGATCGTCGCCCGCACCGTCGCATTCGGGCTGCGCGGCGCCGCCCTCGGCCCGATCGGCTCAACCTTTAGCTACGATCTCGATTATTATCACACCATCACCAACGACGACATCGAGTTCCTCCAGTCGCCGTACAACCCGACCGGCAGCGGCTATTTCAGCAATATCGGCAACGTCAAACGCGCCGGATTCGACCTCGCCCTCCGCCTCGATGCCTCCCGCTGGCACGCTTATTTCACCTATTCGCGGGTCAGTGCGACATATCAGGACAGCTACACCGAGCAATCCAACAACCCCGCCGCGAATGCCGATGGCAACATCACCATCCTGCCGGGCGATTTTCTGCCCGGCATCCCGCGCAACCTGTTCAAGCTCGGCGGCAGTTACGACGTCACGCCGAAATGGTCGGTCGGCCTGTCGGGCGTCGCGCAAACCTCGACCTTTCTCTATGGCGACGAAGCCAATCTGACCTCGCCGCTGCCCGGATATGTCGTGCTCAATCTCACGACCCGCTATCACCTGACGCCCAAGCTCGAAGTTTTCGGCGTGATCGATAACATCACCGACGCCACCTACTATAATTACGGTACGTTCGCCCCGGCTGGCGGCGTCTACGTCGCCCAGGACCCCGGCTTCAGCAATCCGCGCAGCTACAGCATCGCCGCACCGATCGCCGGCGTGGTCGGAGTGAAGGTCAAATTCTGACCAGGCGAAACCTCTTGTGCCGTCATCGGCCTGACCTATGATCGCCCGATGATCATCCTCACCCTGCTCGACCTCGCCGGTGCGGTGGCTCTCCTGCTCTGGGGCATCCGCATGGTGCAGACCGGGGTGCAGCGCGCCTTCGGTGCGCGTCTCCGCGGCTTCCTCGATACCGCTTTGCGCAACCGCGGCTCCGCCTTCCTCGCCGGCATCGGCGTCACCGCGATCCTGCAGAGCAGCACCGCCACCGGCCTGATGGTCACGGGCTTCGCCGCCGACAGTCTGGTCGGCCTGATGCCCGCCCTGGCGGTGATGCTGGGGGCCAATGTCGGCACCACCCTGATCGTCCAGATCCTGTCCTTCAACGTCACGGCGGTCGCGCCGATCCTGATCCTCGCCGGCGTCGCGATGTTCCGCAAAATGACCCAGGGCCCGCGCGATTTCGGCCGGGTGCTGATCGGCCTCGGCCTCGTGCTGCTCGCCCTGCACCAGTTCCTCAGCCTGCTCGGTCCCTATGAGGCCACTGCAGGATTACGTTCCGCCCTGCATTTCATCACCGCCTATCCCCTGCTCGACGTCATCATCGCCGCACTCCTCACCTGGGCTGCCCATTCCTCGGTCGCGATCGTGCTGATGGTGATGTCCTTCGCCACGCGCGGCGCCATCCCGGTCGAAGCGGCCCTTGCCCTCGTCCTCGGTGCCAATATCGGCACCGCGATCAATCCGCTGGTCGAAGGGGCTACCGGCGACGATCCCGCCCATCGCCGCCTCCCGCTCGGCAATCTGCTCAACCGGCTGCTCGGCGTCGCCGTCGTCATGCCGCTCCTGCCGTGGATCGCGAACGGGATGCGCCGCATCGAACCCGACCCGGCGCGCGCGGTCGCCGATTTCCATACCCTGTTCAACCTCGGTCTTGCTGCGGTCTTCTTTCCGTTGCTCACCCCATACGCCGCGTTGCTCCGCCGCCTCCTGCCCTCGCGGATCAACCCGGCCGATCCCTCCCGCCCGCGCTACCTCGATGCCTCGGCCGCCGAAACCCCGTTCATCGCCCTCGGCAGTGCCGCGCGTGAGGCCCTGCGGCTCGTCGATGTTCTCGAGTCCATGTTGTCCGGCCTGCGCCAGCTCGTCGAGAAGGGCGACCGGCGGCAGCTTGCTGAAACCAAACTGCTCGACGATGTGCTCGACCGGTTGAACGGCGCCATCAAAACCTATGTGGTCGGTCTCGATCAGGCCGCGATGACCGATCAGGACCACAAGCGCGCGATGGAAATTCTCCGCTTCACCACAAATCTGGAATCCGCCGGCGATGTCATCGACCGCAACCTGCTCGGGCTGATCTCGAAAAAAATCAAACGCGGTCTCGACTTTTCCCCCCAGGGCCAGGCCGAGCTGCTCGGCGCGATCGACCGGCTGCTCGCCAATATCCGCACCGCCGCCGCACTCTTCGTCCTGGACGATGCCCGTCTTGCCCGCCGCCTCGCCGCCGAAAAGCAGGAGTTCCGCGCCATCGAGGCCAATGCCACCGAAGCGCATTTCCAGCGCCTTCGCGAAGGCCGCCCCGATTCCGCCGAAACCAGTTCGCTGCATCTCGACATGTTGCGCGACCTCAAGCGGGTGAACACCCACCTTGTCGCCGCCGCCGCCTACCCGGTGCTGGAAAGCAAGGGCGAGCTACTCCAGAGCCGGATTCGCACCACGCCCGATCTGGAGGAGGCGGGCGAGGCCGATGATCCGCACCGCCTCGTCCCATAATCCGTAAGCCTCGAATGCCGCAGTCCGCACCCAGGCGATCGCCGCGACATCGCTGCCCGCCCGCGCCTCGCCCCCGGCATAATCCGCGGCAAAATCGATGATGGTGTAATGATACTCGATGCGCCCGGCGTCATCACGGTGGATCGAATCGACGGTTCCGGCCAGCCATAACGGTCCCACCTTGAGGCCGGTTTCCTCGAACAACTCCCGCCGCGCCGCCGCCTCGGCCGTCTCCCCGAGTTCCTGGCCGCCGCCCGGCAGGCTCCACGCCCCCATCGCCGGCGGCTGGCCCCGCCGCACCAGCAGCACCTCATCGCCCCGCAGCACGACGATCCCGATCCCCACCAGCGGCGCATCGGGATAACGCCGGCTCATCCCGCCACCAGCGCGCGGATCGCGCGGGCCTGATCGAACAAATGCAGCAGGAGCCGCACGGCCTGCCCCCGCTCGCCCGCCAATCCGGGATCGGCGTCGATCAGCATGGCCGCATCCTGATGCGCCATCGGAATCAAATCGGCATCCCGCTCGGCATCCGCCAGCCGATACCCCGGCAGGCCGGATTGCTTCGCGCCGAGAATATCCCCGCCGCCGCGCAGCGAAAAATCCTCATCGGCAATCCGGAATCCGTCCTCGGTCTCGCGCAGGATCGCGAGCCGCCGTCGCCCGGTCCGGCTCAGCCGGTCATGCAGCAACAGGCAGAAACTCGCCGCCTTCCCGCGCCCGACCCGCCCGCGCAACTGATGCAGCTGGGCCAGACCGAACCGTTCGGCATGCTCGATCACCATCACATTCGCATCCGGCACATCGACCCCGACCTCGATCACCGTCGTCGATACCAGTATATCCACCGCCCCGCGCGCGAACCGCATCAGCGCATCGCTCCGTACCTCGATCGGCTGCCGCCCGTGCGCCAGCGCCACCCGGTCGCCGAACCGCTCAGCCAGCGCCTGAAAACGCAGTTCCGCAGCGGCGATATCGAGCATCTCGCTTTCCGAAACGAGCGGACATACCCAGTAAACCCGCCCGCCCTGACCGATCATCCGCTCGATCGCCTCGATCACCTCCGGCATCTTGCCCACCGGATGCAGCGAGGTGCGGATCGGGGTGCGCCCGGCGGGCTTGTCCGTGATCCGGCTGATCGTCATTTCGCCCCAATGCGACAGCAGCAGCGTGCGCGGAATCGGTGTCGCGGTCATCACCAGCATATCGGTCGCGGTCCCCTTGGCGCCCAGCGCAAACCGCTGATCGACCCCGAACCGATGCTGCTCGTCCACCACCGCCAGACCCAGATCATGAAACGCGACCGATTTCTGGAAAATCGCATGGGTGCCGATCACGATCGGAATCGTTCCATCGGCAATCCCCGCCAGCGTCCGCCGCCGCTCGGCCGCCTTGAGCGATCCGGTCAGCAACGCCACCGGCACCGGGCAAAGTCTCGAAAGCGTCGCGAAATGCTGGCGCGCCAGAAGCTCGGTCGGGGCCAGCAGCGCCGCCTGCGCCCCCGCTGCGACCACCCGCAGCATCGCGAGCACGGCCACCAGTGTCTTGCCCGAGCCGACATCGCCCTGAAGCAGCCGCAGCATCCGGTGCGGTGCGGCCAGATCGGCGTCGATCTCGGCCAGCACCGCCGCCTGAGCAGGCGTCGGCTGGTAGCCGAACCGGGTGAGGGCGGTCTGCCGCAAATCTTCTCCGCCCGAAAACGACCGGCCCGGTCGCCTGCGCCGGCGTCGGCGGATCAAGGCGAAGGCAATCTGGCGCGCGAGCAGTTCGTCATACGCAAGGCGCCGAGCCGGCTTGTCATCGGGGATATCCGTGGGTGCCTGCAAAGCGCGCAGAGCGACACCGAATCCGGGCCATCCCTCTTTTCGCAACACCCCGGCCTGCTGCCATTCCGGCAGATCCGGCAACCGCGCGAGGGCGCCGTTCATGGCGCGCGCCACCACTTTGGGCACCAGCCCGGCGGTAAGCCCCCAGACCGGTTCCACCAGCGGCAACCCCGCCTCATTGGCAGCAGGCACCACATAGTCCGGGTGCGGCAGCGAGGCCCGGTCGTTGAACCGCTCGACCTTGCCCGAAACCGTCAGTTTCGCCCCCACCGGAAACTGAACCAGCCGCGCGGCATGGAACAGCGTGATCTCGCCGAACCCGCTGGCATCGCGGATCACCACCCGATGCGGCGATTTCGCCCGGTCGCCCTTGTCGTGACGCATCACCTCGACCGTGAAGGTGCCGACCGTTCCGGCCACCGCATCCTTGAGCAGATACCGCTCCCGCCGGTCGATGAAATGCTCCGGCAGGTGGAACAGCAGGTCGCCGATCGTCGCCCCGCCCACCGCGCGCGCCAGCAGCGCCGACAGCCTCGGCCCGAGTCCGGGCAGGCTGTCCAGCGGCGCGCGGAAAAATGCGAGCGAATCGGCAGGATCTGTCGTCACGGGCTGACAGTGGCGCGGCCCTCCTCTATATCGCAAGTCATCATGGAACCTGATCCGACCGACGCGTTGCTCCAACGCCGCCGCCGCCTGCTCTATCGCGCCACCCATCGCGGCACCTACGAGAACGATCTGGTCATCGGCGGCTTCGCCCATAAGCACATCGCAACGATGGACGAGGTTGCGCTCGATGCGTTCGAAGCCGTGATGGAACATCCGGACGCCGAACTGGCCGATTGGCTCACCGGCCGCCTGCCGATTCCGGACGATGCCGATTCCCCCATGCTCCGCAGCATCCGCGAGCAGGCCGCCGAAGTGGCGCAGAGCAAGCAGGGACGATGAGCCTGCTGACCGTCTATGGCGCGCCCGAAGGGTTCGACGCCGCGCTGATCGCCCGCCGCGCCGCAGAAGCCGGCGTCGTGCTTCACATCGCGCGCGACGATGCCCGTCTCGCCCGCATCGCGGACGCTCTGGGCTTCTTTGCGCCGGATGCCGAAATCATCCGGTTCCCCGCCTGGGATTGTCTGCCCTACGACCGCGTCTCGCCCAATCCCGCGATCATGGCCGAGCGCGTCTCCGCTCTGGCGCGCCTGCTCGATCCAGCGACATCGCAGCGCATCGTCCTGACCACGATCAACGCGGCGGTCCAGCGCACCCCGCCCCGCAGCCAGTTCAAGGGGGCGAGTTTCGCCATCGCCCCGGGGGCATCGGTCGCGCCCGACGAACTGGCGCGTTTCCTCGAACAGCACGGGTATCACCGGGTCGGCACCGTGATGGAGCCGGGCGATTTCGCGATCAGGGGCGGCATTTTCGATGTCTGGCCCTCCGGCGAATCCGCTCCGACCCGGATGGACCTGTTCGGCGACGTGGTGGAAACCCTCCGCCGCTTCGATCCGGGGACCCAGCGCAGCGGCGAGCCGGTCGCCTCGCTGGTGTTCCGCCCCGCCTCCGAACTCCCGCTCGATGCAGACTCCGTCAGCCGGTTCCGTACCCGGTTCCGCGAGGCGTTCGGCGTCGATGCCCTGAAAGACCCCACCTACCTCGCCATTTCCGAGGGCCGCCGCCAACCCGGCATGGAGCATTTCGCCCCGCTCTTCGCGGGTGCGATGGAAACCATATTCGACTACGTCCCCAACGCGGCGATCAGCCTCGACCACCAGTCCGGAGACGCCGCCGCCGCGCGCTTCGAAATGATCGCGGACCATTATCAGGCCCGTCTGGCCCCCGCCCGCCCTGGCGAACTGCCCTATCGGCCGATCAAGCCGGAATTGCTCTATTTCGACCAGACCACCTTCACCCGGCTCCTGTCCTCGCGCCAGGCCACCGAATTCTCCCCCTTCGGCAAGCCGGATGGTGCCACAGGCGTCGAAGCCGGTGGACGCCCCGGCGCAATCCTGGCGGCGGGCCAGTCCGGTGTCTCGGTTTACGACGAATTCAAGTCGCTGGCGGTGCGCTGGCGCGAAGCCGGCCGCAAGGTGATTCTCGCCGCCTGGAGCACCGGCTCGCGCGACCGGCTCGCCGCCCTGCTGCGCGACCACGGCATGCGCTCGATCCCGATCGACAATGCCGCCGAAGCCCGGATCGCGCAGGGCGACGCCGTCCTGCTCGCCGTGCTCGGTCTCGAACGCGGCTACGTCGCCGATGATTTCGCGATCGTCGCGGAACAGGACCTGCTCGGCGCCCGCATCGCCCGTCCGCCCCGCCGCCGTCAGCGGGCCGACCAGTTCATCGCGGATGCCACCGAAATCGCCGAGGGCGATCTGGTCGTCCATCAGGAACACGGCATCGGTCGCTACGACGGGCTGGTCACCCTCAGCGTCGATGGTGCGCCGCATGACTGCCTCCGCCTGCTCTACGATGGCGACCACAAACTGTTCCTCCCGGTCGAGAATATCGACCTGCTCTCGCGCTTCGGCACCGAAACCGCCGGCGTCGGGCTGGACCGACTCGGCGGCGCGTCATGGCAGGCCCGCAAGGCACGCGCCAAAAATCGCATCCGCGACATGGCCGCCGGACTCATCCGCATCGCCGCCGAACGCAAACTGCACGACGCCCCGCTGCTCGCCGCCGAGGACGGCGCGTTCGGCGAGTTCTGCGCCCGCTTCCCCTACACCGAAACCGAAGACCAGGCCCGCGCCATCGCCGATGTGCTGGAAGACCTCGCGTCGGGAAAACCAATGGACCGGCTGGTCTGCGGCGATGTCGGCTTCGGCAAGACCGAGGTTGCCCTGCGTGCCGCCTTCGTCGCCGCCATGTCCGGCACCCAGGTCGCCGTCGTGGTGCCGACCACCTTGCTCGCCCGCCAGCACTACCGCCTGTTCGCCGAACGCTTCGAAGGCCTGCCGATCAAGGTGGCGCAACTCTCGCGTCTGGTCACGGCCAAGGACGCGGCGAAAACCCGTGCGGAACTGGCGGACGGCACGGTCGGCATCGTCGTCGGCACCCATGCCCTGCTCTCGAAATCGATCGCCTTCGCCGATCTCACCTTGCTGATCGTCGACGAGGAACAGCATTTCGGCGTCGCTCACAAGGAGCGCCTGAAGCAGCTCAAGGCCGATGTCCACGTTCTCACCCTGACCGCAACGCCCATCCCGCGCACCCTGCAGCTCGCCCTCACCGGTGTGCGCGACCTGTCGCTGATCACGACCCCGCCGGTCGATCGCCTCGCGGTGCGCACCTTCATCATGCCGTGGGACGCGCTGGTGATCCGCGAAGCCATCGCGCGGGAACGCTTCCGCGGCGGCCAGTTGTTCTGCGTGGTTCCCCATATCGAGGATATCGACCGGATGCGCGAGCGTCTGGCCGAAATCGCCCCCGATCTCCGCTGCGCCACCGCCCATGGCCGCCTCGCGCCCACCGAGATCGAACGGGTGATGACCGAGTTCAGCGAGGGCAAATACGATGTCCTGCTGGCGACCAACATCATCGAATCCGGCCTCGACATGCCGGCGGTCAACACTATCCTGATCTGGCGCGCCGACCTGTTCGGCCTCGGCCAGCTTTATCAGCTCCGGGGCCGGGTCGGGCGCGGCAAGCAGCGCGGCTACGCCTACCTCACCTGGCCCGCATCCCACAAACTCGCCGCCTCCTCGCAAAAGCGGCTCGAAGTCATGCAGACGCTCGATACCCTCGGAGCCGGTTTCACCCTCGCTTCGCACGATCTCGACCTGCGCGGTGCCGGCAACCTCCTGGGCGATGAGCAATCCGGCCATATCCGCGAAATCGGCATCGAACTCTACCAGCAGATGCTTGAGGACGCCGTGGCGGATCTGCGCGCCGCCGGCAGCACGGGCGAGCGCGAACGCGCCCGGGACTGGACGCCGAATATCAGCCTCGGCCTGCCGGTGCTGATCCCCGAAACCTACGTGGCCGATCTGCCGGTGCGCCTCGGCCTGTATCGCAGGATCGGGTCGCTCGGCACCGATGCCGAGAGCGAGGCGCTCGCCGCCGAACTGGTCGACCGCTTCGGCCCGATGCCACCGGAAGTCGAAAATCTGCTCGCCACCGTCGCCCTGAAACGCACATGCCGCGAAATCGGCATCGAGAAACTCGAAGCCGGGCCGAAAGGCATGGTCATCGGCTTCCGCGGCAATTCCTTTGCCAATCCCGGCGGGCTGATCGCCTGGCTCGCCACCCGCGCCGGCGTCCTGCGGCTCCGACCCGACCACAAGCTGGTCCTCGCGCGCGAGATGGACGTGGCCGCCCGGCTCGCGGCGGCGCGGGACATCGTGGCCAATCTCCAGCGGATCATCGGCCAGTCACAGGCGGCATGACAAGGGCGACATTGCGAACGCATGGCCTAATTGCAATTTGAACCCGCAGGATCGTTGCTCATCTCTTCGTGATGAAAGCGTCCTGCAGTGGGGCGTTCCATCAACGAAAGGTCGTTCATGGCACACCGTAACGCAACCATTTCATCAATCCGGCTCGGCGCGGGTCTGCTGGCCGCAACCCTGATCGCCGCTCCCGCCTTCGCGCAGACCATGGCGCCGGGAACCACGCCCGGTACATCCTCGGGTACCATGATGCCGGCTGGCCCGGCATCGAGCGCGACCATCGCCAGGGCCGGGCGCGCCATGCACGACGTGATGGCGATCAACCAGCGCTATGCTGCCAAACTGACGGCCTCAACCAATCCGGCAACCAAACAGCAGATCGTCGCGCGCGCGAAGCAAAAGGCCGTATCAGCGATCACGTCACACGGATTGTCGGTCGGCCAGTACAATCAGGTCCTCGCCTCGGCACAGAGCAACCCCGCTCTCCGCCGGCAACTGCTCAGCGACGCCGGACTATCGGGCGCGGCCCCCACCGCCCACGATTGATCCCGTTCGCTGAATGGTCAGGGTCGGGCGATCGTCAGTTGATCGGATGGAGGATCACCGCCGTTCCGTAGGCAGTAACCTCGTTCATCGCCTGACCCTGACCCGCATCGAATTCACCTGAATCGAAGCGCATGCCGATCACCGCGTTCGCCCCGAGCGCGGCGGCATGCGCCTTCAGCGCTTCGAGCGCCTCGTCCCGGGTCTGATTGACCATGGCGATGTAACCGCCCTGCGCCCCGCCGAACACCGCGCGGATACCACCGAGAAAATTGCCGACGATCGTCCGGCTTCGAATGGATGTGCCGAATACCGGCCCGATCACGCGATCGATCCGGGCATTTGCCACTTCATTGACGGTGACCACCAGTATATCGGGCATCTGCCTGTCCTTCCCGGACGTTCATGTGAGGTTCGGCTGACATATCATTGACCGCACCGGATTGCATCGGCTTTATGATCGCCAGAGATGGCCATGGATGTAACCACCCCCGATCTGCCGCAAACCGGGATGCACGATCCCGCCGCCTCAGCGCCGGTCGCCACCGCTTTCACCATTCGTCGTCCCGCGCGCCAGACGAGTCCGGTCGTGATCGCCTCACCTCATTCCGGCAACCTCTATCCCGCCGCCTTCATCGCCGAATCCCGGCTCGACGCCCGTGCGCTGCGCAAGAGCGAAGACAGTTTCGTCGATGAACTCTGCGCCTGCGCGCCATCCCTCGGCATGCCGTTGCTCGCCGCCGGATTTCCCCGCGCCTATTGCGACGTCAACCGCGAAGCCTGGGAACTCGACCCGGCGATGTTCGAGGACGCGCTGCCCCCCCACGTCAACACCACGAGCCCCCGGGTCGCTGCCGGCCTCGGCACCATCGCGCGCGTCGTCGCTTCCGGCGAGCCGATCTACCGGCATAAACTGCGCTTCGCCGAGGCCGAATCACGCATCGCAACCTGCTGGCAACCCTACCACGACGCCCTGACGGATCTGATGGCGACCACGAAATCCCGGTTCGGCGCGTGCCTCCTGCTCGATATCCACTCGATGCCCTCGCCCTACGGCCACGCCGCGCCCGGCCATGGTCCGGATATCGTGCTCGGCGATGCCCATGGCACCGCCTGCGGCCGCTCGGTCGTCGGTCTGATCGAACGCGAGCTCCGCGCCGAAGGCTTGAGTGTGCGCCGGAACGACCCCTACGCCGGCGGCTACGTCACCCGCCACTACGGTCGGCCACGCGAGAGACTCCACGTCGCCCAGATCGAGATCGCCCGGCCTCTCTACATGAACGAAGTCCTGATCACCCGCGCCGCCGGTTTCGACGCCCTGCAAGCCCAGCTATGTCGGGCATTCGCAAATGTCGCACAACATAGTGCCGTACTTCTATAATTTAACGAGCAAAAAAGGACCGTTCCAACGCCCAAGACCCAGATGAAAAAAGTTTTTTGCTTCTTTTTTACAAAAAAGAAGCCTTCCTACCCCTGACCACCCCGAACCACCGATATCTCCGGCGGATTCCGTAGCGTCTGGAGAATGACGCAATATCGCTCCGTGCTCGCAATCAGGCGTTCGACGGTGGCGGCATCGGCGTCGGTTTCGAGATCGAATCGCAGCGCAATTTCCGTCACCCCGACCGGTGCCGTCCTGTCGATCGCGAGCGTACCCCGCGCGTCCCAGACGCCCTCGGCGGTGATCGTGCCGCCTTTGATCGGAACACCCATCGCGGTCGCCACCGCCGCCAATGTCACCCCGGCGCAGGCGACCATCGCTTCGAGCAGCATATCGCCCGAACAGGCGAGTGCCCCATCCCCGCCAGCCGCCGGGTGCAATCCCGCCGTGACGCTGCCATGCGGCGACTCGATGACACAGGCGATCCGCCCCTGATCGATCCGCCCGACAGCACGGGCCGCGATCCGCGCGCTGGCGGGGTCATCGCGATACGATTGCTTCAGCGGCGCCTGGACGGCGCGAAGTTCAGCGGCGTTCATCACAATCTCCTGACATTAACCGGGTCAAAGGCCTCCGCCGACAATAGCGTCTCTTGCGCGGGTCGCCAGCACATCCACCCTCTCGTTCATCACATCCCCCGCATGTCCGCGTACCCAGAGCCATTCGACGGTATGCGGCTTGGCGGCCGCCAGCACGCGCTGCCATAATTCGTAATTCGCGACCGGATCGCCCTGCGCGTTGCGCCAGTTCCGCCGCACCCAGCCCGCATGCCAGCGGGTGATGCCGTTGCGAAGATACTCGCTATCGGTATGCAGCCGCACCTTGCATGGCCGCTTGAGCGATTCGAGCGCCGCCGCCGCCGCCGTGAGTTCCATCCGGTTATTGGTGGTCTGGCGCTCGCCGCCCGAAATCTCGCGCTCATGATCGCCGAACCGCAGCACCGCCGCCCAGCCACCCGCACCGGGATTGGGCTTGCAGCCGCCATCGGTCCAGATTTCGACGATGCTTTCGGATTCAAAGGCCATAATCGGAAGCCGATCGGGTCTGAGCATGAAAACGCAGGCGACGATAATAGGGCATAGGGTCCTTTCGGGTCACGAGCGCGCCATCCGGCGTATTGATCCAGTCGTACAGCCGGGTGAGCAGAAAGCGGATCGCCGCCCCCTGACACAGCACCGGCAGCGCAGCGGTCTCGGTCGCGGCAAGCGGCCGGATGCTCTGATATCCACGCAGCAACGCGCGCGATTTGGTGATGTTGAACGTCAGATCCGCCTCGAAGCACCAAGCATTCAGGCAGACCGCGATATCATAGGCAAAATAGTCGGTCGCCGCGAAATAGAAATCGATCAAGCCCGAGATCGCGCCATCGAGGAAAAACACGTTGTCGGGAAACAGATCGGCATGGATCTGCCCGCGCGGCAGATCCTCGGGCCACGCAGCAAGGATTCGGTCAAGCGCCGCCGCGAGTTCAACACCCCACCCCGGCTGCACCCGATCCGCGCTCTCCCCGCACCGATCGAGCAGCGGACGCCAGCCATGCGGCCCGAGCGCATTGGCTCGCTCGGCGGCATAGCCGGTCCCGGCTTCGTGCAGCCGCGCGAGCGCCGCGCCGAGCGGCCCGCAATGCGCCGCCGTGGGCCGACGCGGCCAGATCCCGGGCAGAAACGTGGTGATCGCCGCGATCCTCCCGGCAAGCGGATTGAGGTTCGCCCCGTCCTGCGCCCGCACCGGCAGCGGGCAGGGGAGGGATTGTGCCGCCAGATGCTCCATCAACCCGAGAAACCACGGCAATTCCACCGGATCAACCCGTTTTTCATACAGGGTCAGAATGAAATCGCCTTCGGTGGTGCGCAGCGAATAATTGCTGTTCTCCACCCCTTCGGCGATGCCGCGAAACGCCACCACGCGCCCAATTTCATAACGTTCCAGAAACGCCGCCAGCGCATCGTCGGTGACTTCGGTATAAACTGCCATGGCCGCCGGAGATGACCGATCCCGGTTTTGATGGCAAGGGAGGGGTGATGTTCTTCCAGGAGACCCACGTGACCCGATTTGTCCCGCTCGCCGTGCTGCTCGCCCCGCTCGGCCTGGCCGCCTGCACCGGCAGCAAAACGCCCGATCTGTATTGCCCCCAGGTCGCGGTCCTCCAGCAGGCCAGCCGCGTGATGCTCTACCAGGGTGCCTCGACCGATATCGCGGACCAGACCCTCGATTCCCGGATCACCGGCGTCGCCGGCAAATGCAGCCCAGCCGGCAAGGACATGGAACGCGTCACCTTCCGGATCGGTTTCGCCGCCACCAACGGCCCCGCCTCGCGCCTCACCGGCCAGACCCTGCCGTATTTCATCGCGATCACGCAGGGTGACCGTATCATCAGCAAGCGTGTCTTCCCGGTCAGCTTCGACTTCCGCAACGGGGCCGAGCAGGCCGTGGCCAGCACCACCCCGATCCGCCTGATGTTCCCCCGCGCCGCCCGTAGCGCCGAGCAGCAGGTGCTGGTCGGGTTCCAGATGAACCAGGCCGAACTCGACACCGCAACCGGCGCCGCCACCTCCCGATGACCGCCGACGTCACCTCACCGGCCCCCATCACCCACGGCACCAAAACGAGCGAGGTGATGCCGTTCCACGCCGGACTCGAGTATTTCGACTGCCTCAGCCGCCTCCACACCGCTCTGGCGCCGTCGCGCTACCTCGAAATCGGCGTCTGGCGCGGCGAGTCGCTCCAACGCGCGAACGCCGCCTCGATCGCGGTGGACCCGCATTTCCTGATCGACCGCGACATCACCGGAACCAAGCCCGCCTGCCATTTGTTCCAGTGCGGCAGCGACGAATTCTTCGCCACTCACGATCCCCTCGCGATCCTCGGCGGCCCGATCGACCTCGCCTTCCTCGATGGCATGCATTACTTCGAGTACCTGCTCCGCGATGTCGCGAACACCGAGCGGGCCTGCCATCCCCGCAGCGCGATCGTCCTGCACGACTGCCTGCCGATCGATGCGCTGATCACCCCGCGCGACCAGTCCGAACATCTCCGTCGCGATGCCATCGTCCCCGGCTGGTGGGCCGGCGATGTCTGGAAAGTCCCGGTGCTGCTTCGCCGGTTCCGCCCCGACCTGCGCATGATCGCCTTCGATGCCCCGCCCACCGGCCTCATCGTGATCACCGGACTCGATCCGGCCAATACCAGCCTGAACGAAAACTACGCCGCGATGGTCGATGCCATGATGCACGTCGAACTCGCCGATTTCGGCACGCGCCGTCTGTTCGACTTGCTCGATCCCCACCCCACCGCCCTGCTGGACGACCCGGATGCCCTCCGCGCCGCCTTGTTCGCGTGACCGCCTCCCCGATCACCGGCGCCGCCCTGATCACCGGCGGCGCGAAACGGATCGGTGCCGCGATCACCCGCGCCCTCGCGGCAGCCGGTCATCCCGTCGTGATCCATTACCGCAGCGCTGGCGGAGAGGCCGATGAGCTTGCCGCAACCATAACAGGGCAGGGGGGTCGTGCCTTCACCCTCGCCGCCGACCTCGCCGACCCCGCAATGGTCGAAACCCTGATCGCGCGCGCCGCCGCTCTTGCCGGCCCGATCGACATCCTGATCAACAACGCCTCGCATTTCAGCTTCGACCGGCCCGCCACCGTCACCGCCGAATCGCTCGCCGCCCATTTCGCCCCCAACCTCGCCGCCCCGGTGCTGCTCGCGCGCGACATGGCCGCCCGGATCGCCGAAAGTCATGGCGTAGCGGGGGCTCACGGCGAGCCCGGGCGGCGCGGCCTGATCGTCAACATCCTCGATCAGAAACTCGCCAACCTCAATCCCGACTTCTTCGCCTACACCATCGCCAAGGCCGGCCTCGCCGCAGCCACCGAAATGCTCGCCATGGCGCTGGCCCCGAACATCCGCGTCTGCGGCGTCTCCCCCGGCCTCACCTTGATCGGCGCGAAGCAGTCGGCGGAAAATTTCGTCCGTGGCCAGCAAGCGACCCCGCTGCGCCACGGTTCCAGCGCCGGGGATATCGCGCGTGCCGTCATGTTCCTCGTCACCACGCCTTCGATCACCGGGATCAATCTCCTGGTCGATGCCGGCGAACACATGATGCACCGCCAGCGTGACGTCTCGTTCAGCGTCGAATGACCCGCCGGACCAACCGGGCCATCGGCAACACCGCGCGCAGGGCGCGCGGCCCCTCCGGCCAGACCAGCTCCTCGGCGAGCCGATGCAGCCGCGCAACCTGGTCTTCGAGATGCTCGATCCGCCGGTCCCGTGCCGCAATCTCCGCATCGAGCTCGCCGATCCGGCGATTCCGCTCCCTGATATGGGCGATTTCGCCATCGAGCGCGGCTTGCACCGCCGTCACCAGCGCATCGAGTTCGTCGATCCGCCGGTTGCGCGCGGCGATATGCGCCTCCGCGTCCCCCAGCGCCGCCTCGCGCGCGGCGATCATGCGGCGCAACACCGCATCGAGCCCGGCCGGCAGCGGCAGATCGCGAACGGCGTCATCGGTCATCGCTCTCATCTACGCGATTTCACCAGTCCGATGAAGCCTCCGGTCCTCGTCGATGCACGCTGCCTGCAGCATCCCGGCTTCGCGCGTCGCGGCATCGGGCTGCACATCGCCGCCATGCTCGGTGCCGAACCGGCACGGCGATTCGACATCACCCTCCTGTTCGACCCGCATCTGCCCCCGCCCGCGCCCGATCTTGCCGCACTCGGCGATCACGCGACCACCACCGCCTATGCCGCAAGTCGCAACGGCGCGATCCTGCTGCAACCCGCCCCGCTCAGCTTCCCGCCCGACCCGATCCGTCGCCTGCTTCATGCCCCCGCTCGAAGCGTACCCGTCCAAAGCATTGCGGTCGTGCTCGATTTCATCCCGCTCGACCATCCCGCGATTTACCTCGCCAGTCCCGATCAACGTCGCGCTTATAGGGCCGGTCTCGCAGCGCTGCGTCGCTACACCCGCTATCTGCCGATTTCCCACGCCACCGCCGCCCGGCTTCACAGCGTGCTCCCCCGAAGTGCGGGCAAGACCGATGTCACCGGCGTCGCCCTCCGCGACTCGCTGCGTCCGACCGGCTCACCGCCCGATCTCACCTCACGCGCCGGCACATTGATCGTCAGCGGCGATGACGCGCGCAAGAACCCCGAAATCGTCATCGATGCGAGGCTTCCCGGCCCGATCCGCTTCGTCGGCATCCATGACCCGAGCACCCGTGCGCGCCTCACCGCACGTCACACGGCAAAAGGCGGCGCCCCGGACTCGCTCCACTTCCTACCCCAGCTCGACGATACCGAACTCGCCCGCGCCTATGCCTCCGCCCGGCTCGTGATCGCCCCCTCGCGCGCTGAAGGGTTCTCGATGCCGGTGATCGAGGCGATCGCGCAGGGCACGCCGGTTCTGGCGGCCGACGAACCGGCCCAGGCCGAACTCATCCCATCCGCCCGGGACCGCTTCGATCCGGACGATGCCGCAACCCTCGGCACGACCGCGCGACGGCTCCTCACCGACGATGCCGCCTGGCACGAAATCAGGGACCGCCAGGCCCCGGTCTGGCGCGATTTCACCACTGAAGCCGTCGCGTCCCGGTTCTGGGCTCGGCTCTGGGCCCCGTTCGATCATCTCGCAGCCCCCGCGATCCTGCGCTCCGCCCGCCCGCGCATCGCTCTGCTGTCGCCTCTGCCACCCACCTATTCCGGCTGTGCCGACCACAGCGCCGGCCTGCTCGACGAAATCCGCCACCTTGCCGAGGTCACCGCCTTCAGCGACACCGCCGCACCGGTTCTCCCGGAAGGCGTGGCGTTCGGTGGCCGGGCGGATGGCACGATCATGACCTCGTCGCGCTTCGATGCGCTGATCACGGTCCTCGGCAATTCGATCTTCCACCGCACCGAAATGCGCCTTCTGCTCGACTACGGCGCGGCGGCGATCCTGCACGATGCGCGCATGATGGGCTTTTACCTCAGCGCCTGCGGGACCGCGCGCGCAAGGGGCGTCGCCGCCGCGGAACTTGCCCGCGATGTCACCGATCGCGACCTCGATTCCTGGGAACTCGACCAGTTTGCGATGCCCGCCCGGTTCATCGGTGAAATCGCTGCAGCCGCAAGCCCCCTGATCGTTCACGCCGCAGACACCGCCCGTTTCGTCGCCGCGCGGCACGGCGTTCAACCGGCTCTCCTGCCGCTGCCACCGTACCGCCTGCCGGACCCCGCCAGCCTCACCCGGGAAGGCCGCGCCGCAGCGCGCGCGCGGCTCGGCCTCGAACCCGATCACCTGCTTGTCGTAAGTTTCGGCCATGTCCATCCGGGCAAGGACCCCTACCGCACCATCGACGCTTTCGCCTGCCTCGCCGCGATCAGGCCATGCCGCTTCGCCCTGGTCGGCGCCGGCAATCCCGGTTTGATCGCGGCGCTCGCCGCCCATGCCCACGCGCACGGCATCCCGTCCGGATCGATCGCCCTCGGTCCCGATCAGGTGGACGAACAGGCCTATCGCGACTATCTCGCCGCCGCCGATGCCGCCCTGCAACTCCGGCGCGCCCCACCCGGGAGTATCTCCGGTGCCCTGATGGATATCGCCGCCGCCGGCCTTCCCGGCGTGGCAGCGGCCACGCTGACCGAAGCGCTCCAGCCGCCCGCCTATATCCACCCGGTCGACGATAACGCCGACCCCGCCGAAATCGCTGCCGCGCTTGCACTCCTCCTCGATCAGGACCGCGCCCCGATCGAGGCGCAGCGCCGCGATTTCGTCGCCTGCCGCAGCATGGCGCGGTACGCGCGCGCACTGCTCGATGCGGTCATGTCATGAGCCCGCTTGTGTCCTGCCCGCAGCCATCCTAATTCCTCAGCCATGAACGACGATACCATTCATCCCGAGGCCGAACCGGCCCCCGAGACCATCGACTCCCTTAACGACGCGGCCCCCACCGCCGAGGCGCGGATTGCCACGCTCGAAGCCGAAGCCGCCGAGTACCGCGACAAATGGATCCGCGCCCAGGCCGAGATGGAAAATCTGCGCGCCCGCACCCGGCGCGAGGTCGAGGATGCACGGCTCTACGCGGTGCAGAAATTCGCGGGCGATGTCGCCGAGACCGCCGAGAATCTCCGTCGCGGCCTCGAATCCCTGCCCCCAGCCGCACCCGACGAATCCGAGCTTCTGGCCAAATTGCGGGACGGTTTCGCGGGCGTCGAACGCAGTTTCGTCGCCATGCTGGAGCGCAACGGCATCAAGGCCGAGGAACCGGTCGGCGCGATGTTCGATGCCAACCGCCATCAGGCAATGGCCGAGCAGGAAACCAGCGATGCCCCACCCGGCACGATCATCCAGGCCTGGAGCCGCTCATGGCTGCTCAACGGTCGTCTGCTGAAACCCGCCATGGTCGTGGTCGCGAAAGCGCCCGCACCCCCGCATGGCAGTCATCTCGATGTCGAAGCCTGAAATTTAGCCAAATCTTGATCGCCTGCCGTTAATTTAGCGGCAATCACAAAATCGGCTCTTGTGCCCGAAGGGTCGCTTCAATACATCTTGGGCGTGAAACAAGGGATGCGCCCGATGCTTCGGGTCCGGCACATCCGCTGCAAAGGAGAAGTTTCTATGAGTAAGGTCATCGGTATCGACCTCGGAACCACCAATTCATGCGTCGCGGTCATGGAGGGCAAGGATGTCCGCGTGATCGAAAACGCTGAAGGCGCGCGCACCACGCCTTCAATGGTCGCCTTCGCCGAAAACGGCGAGCGCCTGATCGGGCAGTCGGCCAAGCGCCAGGCGGTCACCAACCCGACCAACACACTCTACGCCGTCAAGCGCCTGATCGGTCGCCGGTTCGACGATCCCACCGTCGAGAAGGACAAGGGCTTGGTCCCCTACGGCATCGTGCGCGGCGACAATGGCGATGCCTGGGTCGAGGCACGGGGCCAGCGTTACGCGCCCAGCCAGATTTCATCCTATATCCTGACCAAAATGAAGGAAACCGCCGAAGCCTATCTCGGCGAAACAGTCACCCAGGCGGTCATCACCGTCCCGGCCTACTTCAACGACGCCCAGCGTCAGGCGACCAAGGACGCCGGTAAAATCGCCGGTCTCGAAGTCCTGCGCATCATCAACGAGCCGACTGCGGCAGCCCTTGCCTATGGCATGGATAAAAAGCAGGCCGGCACCGTCGCGGTGTACGATCTCGGCGGCGGCACGTTCGACGTCTCGGTGCTCGAACTGGGCGACGGCGTGTTCGAGGTGAAATCCACCAACGGCGATACCTTCCTCGGCGGTGAGGATTTCGACCAGCGCGTGATCGACTATCTCGCGGCCGAGTTCCAGCGCGAACAGGGCATCGATCTGCGCAAGGACAAGCTGGCCCTCCAGCGCCTCAAGGAGGCGGCCGAAAAAGCCAAGATCGAGCTGTCCTCCTCGAAGGAAACCGAAATCAACCTGCCCTTCATCACCGCCGACGCCTCCGGGCCGAAGCATCTCGTGATGAAGCTCACCCGGGCGAAACTGGAATCCCTGGTCGACGATCTGATCGAACGGACCATGGGCCCGTGCCGCGCGGCCTTGAAGGACGCAGGCGTCACCGCCGGCGAGATCGACGAAGTCATTCTGGTCGGCGGCATGACCCGCATGCCCAAGGTGATCGAGGCGGTCAAAGCCTTCTTCGGCAAGGAACCGGCCCGTAACGTCAACCCGGACGAAGTCGTCGCGATCGGCGCCGGCATCCAGGGTGCCGTGCTCAAGGGCGACGTCAAGGACGTTCTGCTGCTCGATGTCACGCCGCTCTCGCTCGGCATCGAAACCCTCGGTGGCGTCTTCACCCGCCTGATCGACCGCAACACCACGATCCCGACCAAGAAGAGCCAGACCTTCTCGACCGCGGATGACAACCAGACCGCCGTGACCATCAAGGTCTTCCAGGGCGAACGTGAAATGGCGGCGGACAACAAAATCCTCGGCCAGTTCGACCTGATGGGCCTCCCCGCCGCACCCCGTGGCGTGCCGCAGATCGAGGTCACCTTCGACATCGACGCGAACGGCATCGTCTCGGTCTCGGCCAAGGACAAGGCCACCGGCAAGGAGCAGCAGATCCGCATCCAGGCCTCGGGCGGACTTTCGGACGCCGACATCGAGAAAATGGTCAAGGACGCGGAAGCCAATGCCGCGACCGACAAGGCCAAGCGCGAACTGGTCGATGCCCGCAACCAGGCCGACAGCCTGGTGCACCAGACCGAAAAAACCCTCAAGGAAAACGAGGGCAAGGTTTCGGATCAGGACAAGGGCGAGGCCGAAGCCGCAATGGCTGCGGCACGCACCGCGCTCGAAGGCTCCGATCTCGAAGCCATCAAGGCAGCGACCGACCGGCTGACCCAGATCGCGATGCGCGTCGGCGAGGCGATGTACAAGGCCCAGGCGGAAGCGGGGCAGGCAGGCCCCGGCGCCGAAGCACAAGGTGCCGAGTCGTCGAAACCCGGCGAAAAAGTAGTCGACGCCGAGTTCGAGGACGTGGACGACAAGAAGAAATCGGCTTGAGCGAACCCCAGCGCCGCTGACGAAGCCTAACGCTCCGGACCAGAGATGGTCCGGGGCTTTCTTGTTGTAACAGGTCGTTTTCGATCGAAATTCGAGGTTGAGCCGCCATCATGGCCAAGACGGATTATTACGAACTGCTCGGCGCGCGGCGCGGTGCCTCGGCCGACGAACTCAAAAAAGCCTATCGCAAGATGGCGATGCAGTATCATCCCGACCGCAACCCCGGTGACAAGGCAGCCGAACAGCGGTTCAAGGACGTCAACGAAGCCTACGACGTCCTCAAGGACGACCAGAAACGCGCCGCCTACGACAAATTCGGTCACGCCGCCTTCGAAAACGGCGGCGGTCCCGGCGGATTCGGCGGCGGCGGCTTCGGGTTCGAAGGCGGTATCGGCGATATTTTCGAACAGATGTTCGGCGAGGCCATGGGTGGCCGGCGCGGCGGTGGCCGGGCCGAACGCACCGGCGCCGATGTCCGCGCCGCCGTCGAAATCGACCTCACCCAGGCCTTCGCGGGCACCAAGGTCGAAGTCCGCGTCCCCACCCGCGTCGCCTGCGATGCCTGCAACGGCACCGGCTCCGCCGACAAGCAGGCGAGTTCCGACAATTGCCCGACCTGCGGCGGCGCCGGTCGGGTCCGCGCCCAGCAGGGCTTCTTCGTGGTCGAACGCACCTGCCCGACCTGCGGCGGCGCGGGCCGCACCATCCGCAACCCGTGCCGGGTCTGCGCCGGCGCTGGCACCTTGCCGCGCGAGCGCACCCTCTCGGTCGCCATCCCCGCCGGCGTGGAAGACGGCACCCGCATCCGCCTCTCCGGCGAAGGCGAAGCCGGCGGCAAGGGCGCACCGCCCGGCGATCTCTACGTCCACGTCGCCATCCGCCCGCACGCCATCTTCCAGCGCGACGGTGCCAACGTCTTCTGCCGCGTTCCCCTGCGCATGAGCCAGGCGGCACTCGGCGGCGAAATCGAGGTCCCCGCCATCGATGGCAGCCGCGCCCGCGTCAAAATCCCCACCGGCACCCAAACCGGCGATCAGTTCCGCCTGCGCGGCAAGGGGTTCTCCGTCCTGCGCAGCACCCAGCGCGGCGACATGTACATCCAGGTCGCGGTCGAAACCCCCCAGAACCTCACCAGGCGCCAGCGCGAACTCCTTGAGGAATTCGAGCGCGAGGCCGGCGGCAGCACGTCCGGCAGCCCGGAGCACGAGGGATTCTTCGCCAAGGTCAAGGAGTTCTTCGAAGGGCTCTGAGCATCGCGCAGCGGGGACAGGATTAATTTAATGGAATGTAACACCTCGTTGTGTTTTCCCGCCCAAACTGCAATTGAGACTCACCGATCAACCTTGCCGAGGCATCCGATCATGAAGCCGATCACCACCCTTGCCATCGCCGCCATCGCCGTTGCCGGTCTCGCCGGCTGCACCGTCGCCCCGCCAGCCGCCCCCACCGTCGTCGCCATGCCCGGCCCCGGCGTGAGTTTCAACACGTTCCAGCAGGACGACAATTACTGCCGCTATTACGCGAGCCAGCGCAGCGGCAGCGGCAGCGGGGCGGCCATGGCCAGCCAGTCCGCCACCAACACCGCCATCGGCGGCACGCTGCTCGGAACCGCAGCCGGTGCCCTGCTCGGAGCCGCCGGCGGCAATGCCGGGGTAGGTGCGGCCATCGGTGCCGGCTCGGGCCTCCTGCTCGGCAGCGCCGCCGGCGGCGGCAACGCCCAGGGTGCCGCGGACTCCATGCAGGCGCAGTACAACGTCGCCTACGCCCAATGCATGGTCGGCCACGGCAATAAAATGGAAGGCTATGCCGGCGGTTCCGGCCCATCCTACGGCTATGGCGCGCCCGCCTATGCGCCACCCGGCTCTTACGCGTATCCGGGTTACTGATCCGGCGCCCGCCACCGGGCCCGGCCTGGGCGGTGCGCCGCGTGCCCTCGCGCGCCGCCGCCCCGAAGCGGATGACTGGTTCATCCCGCTGCCGATCTCGCTTGCCGTCCACGCGGCAATCATCCTCCTGCTCCTCTACGCCGTCCACCGCCAGCGCCTGACCCCGCCCTCACCGGAATCCAGCATCGCGGTGGTGTTCCAGAACACCGGCCTGCCGCACAGCGCAGCCCATAACGCGGCCCCCAAAGCTCCGGTGAAGGCCCCGCCCACCATGGAAACCCTGCCGCCGCCGCCCCCGCCCCCGCCATCCCCCGCGCAGCCGCAGGCCCAGCCACAGGTCAATCTCACATCCCCGTCCGACATTCCCTTCCACCTGCCGAAGGAAATCATCCCCGCGCCCCCGCCGAAACACGCCATCCCGGCCCACCCCCATCACGCCCCGCCCGCGCCGCCCCGGAAATTCATGGTGATGAACGGCATGTCCTTCGGCAGCCACCCCACCACCATCATCAACCGCGCGCCCGGAGCCCTCAACCTCGCTCCGCCCCAGTCCGACCTCGCCCGTCAGGCCCCCTCGATCACCTTCAAGGGCAATGCCGGCCCCGATTGGGAAAGCGCCTTCAACAAATGGGTCAACGAACACAAATATTACCCCGAAGCCGCCGCCGCCCAGAACGAACAAGGCAAGGTCACGATCAGCTTCACCGTGTTGCGCAACGGGCAGGTCACCAACCTTCACCTTGTTCGCAGCTCCGGTGCCCCCCTGCTCGACATGGCCTGGTACGGCCTGTTCCGCGGCGTCCGCGTCCCGCCATTCCCCCCCGGCTCGACCGCCAAACAGGAACAGGTCATCGCCACCATGCATTTCGTCCTGATCCACTGATCGCGCGTGGCCCGCTCCGCCGGGTTCAGTCCCCCGCCGCCCGCATCCGCCGCTCCGCCGGGGGATAGCGCCGCAGAATGATCAGCATCACCACCATGGCGGGCAGAGCCGAGACGATCGTGAATTCGTAGAACGGAATCCACCCCATCGCATGGGCCAGCACGCCCGAAAATCCGCCGATCGTGCGCAACGCCAGCGCCGCCACCGAGGAGAGCAAGGCATACTGGGTCGCAGTATAATCCTTGTTGCACAGGCCCGAGAGATAGGTAATGAACGCCGCGTCCGAAATCCCGCCCGCGAATGATTCCACAACGCTGACCCCGAGCAGAATATGCGGCAGATGCGGAAACAGCCCGAGCACCGGATAGAGCACCAGCGCCAGGGTCTGGAACGTCAGCGCGGTGAGCAGCGCCCACCCCACCCCGGCCCGCGCAACCAATGCGCCCCCCGCCGCGGTCCCGGCCAGCACCGCCACCAGCGCCGCAGGCCCGGTCGCAATCGCGATCACCGCCCGGTTGAACCCGAGATGGGTGTAATAGGGTGCCAGCATCACCCCCGCGAGCGCCTCACCGAGGTTGAACAGCACGACGAACGCCAGAATAACCACCGCCCCGCGCCTGCGAAAAAACTCCGCCAGCGGATCGACCACCGCCGCCCGCAGCCGCGCGCCGACCGAAAGCTGCCGCGCCACCGGCGGTGCCGGTTCCGGGCACAGCAGCGTCGCCGCCGCGCCCAGCAGTTGCAGCGGCACCATCAGCAATATCGCTTTCTGCCACCCGATCACGACCGAAAGCGCAATGACCCCCGAGCCCGAAATCAGCATCGCCGCGCGATACCCCCACACATATCCCGCGGTCGCCGCACCCTGAAGCTTCATCGGAAAAAACTCGATCCGCCAGGCATCGATCATAATGTCCTGACTCGCCGAAAAAAACGCGACCAGCCCGCCCAGCACCAGCGTCGCCGCCAGATCATGCGCCGGATGGGTCAGCGCCAGCCCGCCAATCGCCGCCGCCAGCAGGATCTGGAACAGCATCAGCCAGCCCCGCCGCCGTCCGAGCCCGCGAAACGGCGGCGGCGCCCGCAACTGATCCAGCGCCGGCGCCCAGACGAATTTCAGCGAATAGGCAATGCCGAGATTTGCGGTAAACCCGATCGCCGCCAGCGGCAGATGCGCCCGCGCCAGCCATAATCGCAGCGTGAACCCCGACAGCGCCAGCGGCAGCCCCGATGAAAAACCAAGCACCGTAATGAGCGCAATCGCCCGCCACCGCCCGCGTCGCTCATCGAAGGAGGTTTCGCTCGCCAGCTTCAAAACAACCCGATCATGCCGCCAAAGCGGAGCCGAAACGCACCGCATTGCCTCCTCGATGACATCACATAACGGGGCCCCGGCAGCGTTTCGCTCATCCCCCGCCTATACAATATCCTGCGAGTCTGCCCATACGCCGCCCGCTCACGGCGTCACGATCCGTGGCAAGCCGCGCCCGACCGGCCCGAGCACGATCACATGCCGATCCTCCACAGGCCGCCCGCCCGTCGCGCCCCGAGCGCCACCTGCATCGCCCCGCCACGCCGCCCGCACCAGCGCCGCATACGGGCCGCCACGTGACGGATCAGCCGAATGATAGGCCGCAATCGCCGCCGGCCACGATCCCAGCCGCCGATGCAGCCGCACAAGGAAACCGGCGGCATACCCCGCATTGGTCACCGGATCGAACGCGTCCCGCAGGCTCGCGAACGCACCCGGATGATCTTCAAGGTCGATCTGAAAACACCCGACATCCACCGCCCGCGCACCATCCGCCAGGCTCACCCGCACGAAGCGCGCGGCATCGGCGGCGTTCGCAAACCAATGCCCGATCCCGTCGGCATCGACGGTAAACGGCCAGGCATGGCGGCGCACCCTTAGCGGATCGCCCCGATCACCGACCGACGGATCACTAGCCGATCGCCCCGATTCCACCACCCCGATCGCATCGAGCATCCCCGGCGGCAGATCGCGCGCGACGGTGGCCGCCCGCGCCGCCACTCCGCAGGCCCGGTCTGCCGTCACCGCGCCCGCGACTGGGCTGGTCCACACAAAAAACCACAAGATCAATGCAATATTGAAAACTGCTCGCGTCAGCCGCACAAAAATCCATCCTGTTCCCGCCGCGTGCCCCGATAATTCTGACTCCGGTTTAATCACCCGGTGATCTGCCCGTGGTTGTCTGACCCGAACATTATCCCCAACTCGTTACGGCAGGCTTAACCGCCGGGACCAAATCCCCGGCACCAATTCGGCTAAATATCAGCCGTCACGTATTTGGCGTGATCGCAGGAAGGACACCAAACATATGCGCAAGATTCTGATGACCGGCTCGGCCCTGATCATGATGAGCGGTCTGGCATTCGCCCAGACCCCCGCAGGCGGTCAGGCCCCCACCGCCGGAATGAACAGCACCGGCGTGACCGGCCAGATGCCGGGATCGACCAGCGGCAACATGACCCCGTCCTCGCCCAACCCGAACACGGCGATGCCGGCCGAGCGCCAGAGCACCATGGGCAAGACCATGCACCACGGCGCCATGAATGGCGGCATGCACCACACCGCGATGCGGAACGGCATGAACCACCACGGCATGATGAACCACGGCATGATCAGCCATTCGATGGGCGGCGGCATGCCGATGAACGCATCGGCCGGCGAATACCTTCACATCGCCCAGCAGGCGGTGATGTCGCACAACAAAATGCGCGCCCATGACGCTCTCGGCCGCGCTGAAACCGATATGCTGACCAACTCCTACGTCCAGGGCTCGGTCAACGGCCCGATCAGCACCCCCGCCATCGCAGCGGTGCGCGGCGCGCGCAAAGCGGTCGAAGGCGGCGATTACCACCAGGCCTCCATGATGATCCATCGGGCCATGATGGAGATGCATCAGGGCATGATGGGCCGCCCCGGCATGCACAAACCCGGCATGGGTGCCTCGTCCGACATGGGCACGCCGGTCCCGGGCAATACCGGCATGGCGCCCGATGGCGGAGCCATGAATAATGGGGCCATGAACCACGGCGCCATGAACCACGGCGCCATGAACAACGGTGCGATGAACAACGGCTCGATGCCCGGCAGCGCGATGCAGGGCAAGAAAGACAGCACCATGCACAACCAGATGACCAACTCCACCGGTTCCTCGATGTAATCAGCCTCGCCTCACCGAAGGATCAGCGAAGGGGTGGCCGATGCCACCCCTTTTCGCATATGCGAGATCCGCTGCGCTGCCCTGCTCGCTTTTGCAACGCAAAACGTGTAGGAGGAGCGCGTTGAACCCCGAAAGATACGTAATGACCCAGAATATGCTGCGCAATGTCGCCATCATTGCCCACGTCGATCATGGCAAAACCACACTCGTCGACCAGTTGCTGAAGCAATCCGGCTCGTTCGGCGCCCACCAGCACGTCGCCGAACGCGCGCTCGACCGCAACGACCTCGAACGCGAGCGCGGCATCACGATTCTGGCCAAATGCACCGCCGTCCAGTGGGGCGACGTCCGGCTCAACATCGTCGACACCCCCGGCCACGCCGATTTCGGCGGCGAAGTCGAACGCATCCTCAACATGGTGGACGGCGTCGTGGTTCTGGTCGATGCCGCCGAAGGCGTCCTGCCGCAGACCAAATTCGTCGTCGGCAAGGCCCTCGCGCGCGGCCTCAAACCCATCGTCGTCGTCAATAAAATCGACCGTCCGGACGCTCGGGCCGATGAAGTCCACAACGAGGTGTTCGACCTGTTCGCCGCCCTCGGCGCGAACGACGAACAGCTCGACTTCCCCATGCTCTACGCCTCGGGCCGTCAGGGCTGGGCCACCACCACGCTCGATGGTCCGCGCGAAACCCTCAAGCCGCTGTTCGACCTCATCGTCAGCCACGTCCCGGCCCCGAACCTGCCGGAAGATGCACCCTTCGCCATGGTCGTCACCATCCTGGAGACCGATAATTTCCTCGGCCGCGTCCTCACCGGGCGCGTCGAGCAGGGCCGCGCCACCGTCAACATGCCGGTCCGCGTCATCAGTTTCGATGGCCGCGCCGTCGAAACCGGCCGTCTGACCAAGCTGCTCGCCTTCCGTGGTCTCGACCGGGTTCCGGTCGATGAAGTCTCCGCCGGCGATATCATCGCGGTCGCCGGACTCAAGGAAGCCACCGTGCCCGACACGATCGGCGGCATGGAAATCACCGCGGCCCTGCCCGCAACCCCGATCGACCCGCCGACCCTCGCGATGACGTTCCGCATCAACGATGGTCCTCTGGCCGGTCGCGAAGGCAAAAAAGTCACCTCGCGCCAGATCCGCGAACGCCTGTTCCGCGAAGCCGAAGGCAATGTCGCGATCAAGGTGACCGATTCCAACGAAACCGAAGCCTTCGAGGTTGCCGGTCGCGGCGAACTCCAGCTCGGCGTGCTGATCGAACAGATGCGCCGCGAAGGCTTCGAGCTCACCATCGGCCGCCCCCGCGTCCTCACCCGCGAAAACGAGGCCGGCGAGCGCGAGGAACCGATGGAGGAAGTCCTGATCGACGTCGACGAACCCTATGCCGGGATCGTCGTCGAGAAAATGAGCCGCCGCAAAGGCGAGCTTCAGGATATCCGCCCCTCCGGTGGCGGCAAGCAGCGCCTGACCTTCCACAGCCCGAGCCGTGGCCTGATCGGCTATCACGGCGAATTCCTGACCGACACGCGCGGCTCCGGCGTGATGAACCGAAACTTCCTCGGCTACGGTCCCTGGAAGGGCACGCTCGAAGGCCGCCGCAACGGCGCGCTGATCAGCAATTCCGATGGTGAGAGCGTGCAATATTCGCTGTTCTCGCTGCAGGATCGCGGCACGCTGTTCATCGGGGCCGGCGAGAAAGTCTATCTCGGCATGATCCTCGGCGAACATTCCCGCGAAAACGATCTCGACATCAACCCGATCCGCGAGAAAAAACTGACCAACATCCGCGCCGCCGGCAAGGACGAAGCCCTGCTGCTGATCCCGCCCCGCCGCCTCAACCTCGAACAGGCGATCGCCTATATCGAGGACGATGAGCTGGTCGAAGTCACCCCCAGCGCAATCCGCCTCCGCAAACGCCACCTCGACCCGCATTCCCGCAAAAAAGCCGACCGCGCCTTCGACGCCGCCTGAGGCTATCGCCTTGATCAAACACTGCTGCCGGACTAGGTTCGGCTAACGGCAGCAGTGTGAGATCGCCCGATGAAACGCCCGGCAATAATCTGGTTTTGCAGCATAATGGCGGCCGCCCCCGCCGCCTTCGCGCACGCGAACGCCACGACAGCCGTTACCCTGCAATCGGTCAAAACAATCAAACAAAAAGCCGCCGCCGGCGACCCACAGGCCCAGGCGGAACTCGGTCTGGCCTATCAGCACGGTCGCGGTGTACCGCGCGATTACGACAAAGCGCGTCAATGGGACGAACGAGCAGCCAAGCAGGGTAACGCTGCGGGCGAATATCAGCTTGGAAACATCTACTTCCATGGTTTTGGCGTCAAGCGAGACTATAGTAAGGCATTCCACTACTACACAGCATCATCACATCAGCATAACTCAGCTGCTGAAAGCCAATTAGGTTACATGTATCAAATAGGAATTGGCGTATCAAAGAACTATAAAGAAGCTGCGAAACTGTTTGAGCGTTCATCTGCACAAGGAAATTCGTCTGCTGCCAATAATCTCGGTCAGATTTATCTTCACGGAGAGGGTGTCCCAGTTAACACAAAATTAGCATTACACTGGTTCAAAATTTCCGCTGCCGCTGACAATGTTGGTGGGCTCAATGACTTGGGGTCCATGTATCAGAACGGTCAAGAAGTTCGTAAAAATGTCACCAAAGCATTTCAGCTCTATAAAAAGGCTGCAGAATTAGGTGGTGAAGGCGGAATGAATAACCTTGCAGTACTTTATTTTAATGGTAACGGCGTGCCATATGATCCCGAAAAGTCGGCATTTTATTTGTTTTCAGCAGTAAAGCTTGCAAGTCAATTCAATAAAGCCGCCCCAGAACACAATCTCAAGGTAGTCTCAAGTATATTGAGTAAACATAAATTAGCTCTGGCTAAAGAAAAATCAAATGAATGGCTGAGGAGGCATAAGTTTAATTAATAACTAAGACTTTCTATCCAGGTAAAAATTCCCAGATTGGTGGCGCAATAGGAAACGATGTTGTTTGATGTCTTGGTTTCTGCCGCAAGCTTCTTTCAATGTATTGCCCAAACTCTCGATCGTCATGGATGATTGTTTTCATAACAGAAGAACTCAGATTTGGAAGCCCAGTAAAGAAGATAAAACTAAACATACCAATGGAAGAAATAGGTAATGTCTTCGCTTTGGCAAATAACTGATCGGGGCTTTGGATATAATTTTGATTTATCGATAGAGAATTGGTTTTTCCTGTAATTATCGGCAAGTGATGACGAGGTGCATGCATGAGGTTTTGAACAATCTTCAAATTCTGACCTGAACCTCGACTGCCACCATTTTTGGATGAGGCTTCATTCTTCGTCACCTTCGCTGTCACCCGAAAATCCGACGAATAAAAAACATATCCGTGATAATTTCCGTGCACCGGATAAAACGTCAGCGTGCACGTCACAGCATCACCGTCGATCTCGACCGTGAAATCCGGCACCCCGCCATGCCCCACACGCGTCAGCGCGCAGGAAAAGCCGAGCGGATTCCGCCGCCCGCCCCCCGCTTTCGCCGCCGCCGGATCATATCTGACCTTGGCACCCCCAACCAACTGCCCCACCACGGTCCGCGCCGCCCGCTCATAATCGAGTTCGACCCCGGTATTGCTCAACGTCACCAGCGCCGCATCCTTGTCGGGCTGCAACGTGATGCTCCCGCCATAACTGATCTCGGCAGTAAACCCCGCCGCCTCATACGTCCCGACATCGACATCGCCGAAATCGTAGGACAGCGCAAAGAACGGCTTGAACCCCAGTTTCTTCGCCGGATTAACGATGGACATCCCGGCAAGGCTCCCGCGCGGCGGCGCTGGCTCGGTGCGCGGCACCATCGCAATCAACCGCGGATCATCGAGCAACGGCTTCAGCCGATGCACCGGCAACGGCTTCAGCAACAGCCGCTCACCCGGATAGATCAGGTTCGGGTTCACGATCGGCCTGATCCGATCGACATGGTGCGCCGCCGCCCAGTTATTCAAACTATACAGGCTCGGCCACAGCACCGGGTGGCCATAATAAGCCCCGGCGATATCCCACAGGCAGTCGCCCTGCCTGACGGTATAGATCTCGTATTTTTCCATCGTTCCGACCCTGCGTGCCGATCCTGAACTGACACAGCGACAGCCGGTCTGTCCATCACGCCACGATCAATCCGCGTTCACGTGATCGTGCATCAGCACCGTCTCCCCCTCCGGCACGCGCTGCCCCTCGATCTCCACCCGCTGCTTCGGCAACGCCCCGGGGAATTCCGCCTGCAGATACTTGATCATCTGCTCGCGCACATAGCACCGCAAATCCCACGCCTCGCCCGAGTTCCGCGCCGAAACCAGTGCCCGCAGCTCGATCGTCGTGGCCAGCGCATGGGTCACCTGCAGCACCACGACCTTCCCGCTCCACAATTTCGAGGAATGAACGATCTCGGTAAGCTTGTCCCGCAACTTATCGACCGGCACGGTATAATCCACATTCCAGTGCACCGTCCCGATCAGCTCGGAACTGTCGCGCGTCCAGTTCTGGAACGGATTCTCCAGCAACCACGCCAGCGGCACGATCATCCGCTGCCAGTTCCAGATCCGCACCACCACATAGGTGCTGGTAATCTCCTCGATCCACCCCCACTGGCCGTTGATCACCACCGCATCCTCGACCCGCAACGGCTGCGTGATCGCAATCTGAATGCCCGCAATCAGGTTCGACAGCACCGGCCGCGCCGCCAATCCCACCACCAGCCCCGCCGCACCCGCCGAAGCCAGCAGCGAAACGCCATATTGCCGCACCGCCGGAAACACCATCAGCGCGGCCGCAATGGTAATCATCAGCACCAGCACATGGCTCGCCCGCCGCAACACCTGCCACTGCGTCACATGCTTGCGCGCCATCACGTCAGCCTGAATATTATCGGGCCGTCGCGACAGCTTGTAGGTCGTGTAAACGTCGATGCTCACCATCACGCTGGCGCCGATCAGCGCGATGAACACCGCGCTGAGCACATGCAGCACCGAGTTCTCCGCCCGTACCCCGATCGGCGATTCCGGCACCACGATCCCGAGCAGGATCACCGCGATGAACATGAACAGGATCGACTTGGTCCGCCGCACCACGATCGTCAGCACCGGATGTTTGGCCAGCACCTTCTTCGGAATCACCCGCACCAGCACCGCCTGCAACACGGCTGCCACGAAAATCGCCGCCGCGAACAAAATCGCCGTCGTCACCGCCGGCGGCCAGCCATGCAACGCCGTCGTCACCGAGCCGGCAGCATGCGCAATCGGATTGCCAGCGGTCGCCGTCGTCGCCGGTTGAACAGAACCCGTCATCTTCCCTCCTCGAACAATGCCGCAAAGCAGCATGAGGGTCCTGCTGCAACGCAGCATAAACCGCCCTCAGTCGGGAGTTAGAACCCGCACGGCGATATACAACCGCCGATCACCGGCAACCGCCGGTCAGCGCGTCACGCCGTCGTGACCGGTGCGGCACTCCGCGCCGCAAGCTGCGCCTCGAACACCGCGTCGCGATCCACCCAGGCCCCACCCGCGAGCACCTGTGTGCGATGGAACTTCGATTTATACCTCATCTTCGGGCTCTCCGGCACCCAATAGCCGAGATACACATAGGGCAGCCCCAGCTCCGCCGCCCGTTCCACCAGCCACATGATCGCCTGAGTCCCGAGCGAGCGTCGTGCCAGTTCCGGCGCAAAAAACGAATAGACCGCCGAAAGCCCATCCCCGAGCCGGTCCGTCAGGCACGCCCCCACCAGCCGGTCCGCCTCGTCGCGAAACTCCACCAGCCAGGTCTCGATCGGGGTATCCTCGACCATCGCCCGGTAATCGTAAAAACTCATCGCCGCCATGTCGCCGTCGCCATGCCGCGCCATCTGATAGCGCTGGAACAGCAGAAACTGCTCCGAGGTCGCGCGCGGCGGCATTTCATACGCCCGCAACCCCGCATTCACCGCCGCAATCCGCCGCTGCGTCCGGCTCGGCTCGAAATCCGCCACGACAATGCGGATCGGAATGCACGAGCGGCACCCCTGGCACACCGGCGCATACGCAATATTATGGCTGCGCCGGAACCCCCCGCGCGAAAGCCGGTCATGCAGCGCCTCCGCCCCGGTGCCACCCAGTTCCGTCACCACCTTCCGCTCGACCCGTCCGGGCACGTAAGGGCAGGGCAGGGGGGCGGTCGCATAGAAAAACTGCGGCGATTTATGCATCACCCCTCACACCCCCCGGTTCAGCGCACTGGCATGCACCACCGTCACCCCCGCGAGAATATCATGCAACGCCCGCCGCCGCCGGTTGAAAAACACCGCGATGAACGGCACCATGCTCAGCGCGAATGACAGATACAGCAACACGGTCCACGCAATCGCCTGCGCCAGGCTCGGCCGCACCGGGTTCGCCAGCGCGAGGCTGTCATCCTGGCGCACCGTCAGCCCCAGCAACCGCTGCCCCGGCGTCGCCGCCCCCATCGTCACCAGCCACGCCACATAATACACGAACGGCACCAGCGGCAGCAGATGCCCGAGCAGAAACCCCAGCCCCAGCGTCAAAATCCCGAACACCACAACCACCCAGATCGCAACGAACCCCAATACCGCGATCAGCAGAAAATCGACGATGAACGCCACGATCCGCCGCGGCCACACATCGCGTGTCAGCCACGCATCCAGCACCACGTCCGATCGCAGCGACAATCCCTGACTCATATAACGAGAATATGACCCGCCACGCCTCAAAGCAATGGCGATCTTGCCCGATCAAGTCATCACGCCCTTTCCCGACGCCATCCCCCGCGCATGGACATCCACCCCCCCGATTGCTACATGCGCGGCGCGCCTCAGCCACTGGAATCCCTGATGAAGATCGTCGCCTGCAACTCCAACCCACCCCTCGCCGAGGCGGTGGCCGCCCAACTCGGCATGAATCTCACCCAAGCGCTGATCCGCCGTTTCGCCGACATGGAAATCCATGTCGAAATCCTTGAAAACGTCCGTGGCGAAGACGTCTTCGTCGTCCAGTCCACCGCCTTCCCCGCCAACGACAATCTGATGGAACTGCTGATCACGCTCGATGCCCTGCGCCGCAGCTCCGCCCGCCGCATCACCGCCGTCATCCCCTATTTCGGCTACGCGAGGCAGGATCGCCGCACCAGCGCCCGCACCCCCATCTCGGCCAAACTGGTCGCCAACCTCATCACCGAAGCCGGCGCCCACCGCGTCCTCACCATCGACCTCCACGCCGGCCAGATCCAGGGCTTCTTCGACATCCCGGTCGATAACCTCTACGGCGCCCCCCTGTTCGCCCGCGACATCAAAAAACTTTTCGCGAACCGCGACATCATGGTCGTCTCGCCCGATCCCGGCGGCGTCGCCCGCGCCCGCGCCACCGCGAGCCGCCTCAACTGCGATCTCGCCATCATCGACAAACGCCGCGAGCGCGCCGGCGTTTCCGAAGTCATGAACGTCATCGGCGATGTCGAAGGCCGCAACTGCATCCTGATCGACGATATCGTCGATTCCGGCGGCTCCCTCTGCAACGCGGTCGATGCCCTGCTCGCGCGCGGCGCCGTCTCCGCCTCGGCCTACGTCACCCACGGCGTCCTCTCCGGCGCCGCACTCGACCGCATCGCCGCCAGCCCGATCGAGAGCCTCACCATCACCGACTCCATCCGGCTCGACCCCACCCGCACCATCCCGCCCAACCTGAAAATCCTCACCATCGCCCCGCTGCTCGCCAGCGCCATGCGCAACATCTCCGAGGAAACCTCGGTCAGTTCGCTCTTCGATTGAACCGGAAGGAAACGCCATGAAACTCTACTACGCCCCGGGCTCGTGCTCGATCGGCACCCACGTCATCCTTGAGGAAATCGGCAAGCCCTACCAAAGCCACGAAGTCAATCTCGCCGGCGGCGAACAATTCTCCGAGGCGTTCAAACAAATCAACCCGAAATCCAAAGTCCCGGTCATGATCCTCGATGATGGCACCTCCCTCACCGAATGGATCGCCATCGCCGGCTACCTCGCCGTCACCAACCCCGAAGCCAACCTCCTGCCGCAGGACCCGCTCGACTGGGCCCGCGCCACCGAATACATGGTCCATTGCAACTGCACCATGCACAGCCACGGCTTCGCCCGCATCCGCCGCGCCGAACGCTTCACCCCCTCCGGCGACGAGGACGACGAGGAAACCGTCCGTGGCCAGGGCCGCCGCATCTTCAACGACGGCTTCGCCCTCATGGATGAAGTCCTCCAAGGCCGCGAGTGGCTGCTCAACCATTACTCGATCGCCGACGCCGCCCTGTTCTACGTCAGCTTCTGGGCCGATGTCCGCGGCGCCGCCACCATGCCGCCCAACGTCGCCGCCCACTACGCCCGCATGAAATCCCGCCCCGCCGTCCAGCGCGCCCTCGCCATCGAAGGCTTCGCATAATGTCCCTGCCGCGCGCGCCCTTCTGGTTCCTCCGCCACGGCCAGACCGACTACAACGCGCGCGGCGTCTCCCAGGGCTCGGTCGATATCCCGCTCAACGCCACCGGCATCGCCCAGGCGCATCAAGCCGCCCCCCTGCTCGAAGGCCGCGGCATCACCGCCGTCATCGCCTCCCCGATGCAGCGCGCACTGGTCACCGCCGAAATCGTCAACCAGACCCTCAACTTGCCCCTCACCACCGAACCCAACCTCCGCGAAGTCGTCTTCGGCGGCATGGAAGGCCAACCCCTCGGCACCTGGTTCGCCGACTGGCTCAACGGCATCGCCACCCCCGAAGGTGCGGAAAGCTTCGCCGACATCACCACCCGCGCCCGCACCGTCATGTCCAACCTGCTCACCGCCCCCGCACCCCTCCTCATCGTCTCCCACGGCGCCTTCTTCCGCGCCCTGCGCGGCGTCATGGGCCTCGAACTCGACATCCGCACCGAAAACGCGACACCGATTTTATGCGAACCAGTGGCCGAGGGGTGGCGGGCTACGAAGTTTGCGTGAGGGAAGGGAGCAGGAAGGCGGTTCTTTTTTGTAAAAAAGAACCAAAAAACTTTTTTATGCTGGGACCGGGCGTTTTCGGGGTCGTTAACTCAATATAAATCAACCAAAACGTCCGATCCCCGGTTATCAGTTCGCCACGATCCGGCGATACAAATGCCACGTCGCATGCCCCAGGATCGGCACCACCACCACAAGCCCGAACAACAGCGGAATCGCCCCCAGCACGACACTCGTGACCACGACAAACCCCCACGCCAGAATCGTCCCCGGATTGGTCCTGAACGCCCTGACCGAAATCGCCACCGCCGTCCCGACCGACACATGACGATCGAGCAGCAACGGCATCGAAACGCAGCCGACCACCAGCCCGATCAGAGCGAACACAAACCCTGTCCCCACCCCCGCGACAATCAGCGTCCAACCCGCCGGCGTCTCGAACACCGCCGAGACGAACCCGCCCATCGTCGGCGGCATCGCCGGCCCGATCGTTGCCCGAAAAATCGCCGCCGCCGTCCCGATCCACGCGAAATAAAGCAAAATCTCGCAAGCCCCGAGCGCCAGAATCGCCCCGATCTGCGGTGACCGGAACACCCCGGCCGCATCCGCAAGCGATGCCGACCCCACCGCCTCACGCCGCCTGCTCAACTCGGCAAGCCAGATCGTCGCCAGCGGCCCGATCAGCGTGAAACCGGACACGACGGGAAACACCATCGGAATCACCGCATGCCGCGCCATCGCCGCAACCCCCAGCAGAACGGCAATCGGATAAATGATCGCGAGCATCACCACATCGGTCCGGTTCGCCTTGAAATCCTCAAGCCCCCGCCCGAGCGCAATCCTGATATCGCTCCACCCGACCCGCTGAACCTGCGGATCACCGTCACGCGCACGCTCCTGCCAATATTCCCCCGGTGTCGCCGTACCGATCTGTCCAACCGGACCGGACGGGGCGGTAAAAATCCATTCGATGGGATTGCGTATGGCCATTTATTTTGTCTCCTCCTGAACCCGTCCTTGAATGAGCGGGTATTGTCATGACAGTTCGAACCGCTCGGTCGTTATGTCCGGCCGTAACGTGATCTTTTATAATTTACTGTACAAATTCAGGGAGTGACTCTGCTCTATTTTATTATATCCCGCGCTCCGGCAAATTCTTGAGGCATTCACCGTAAACACGACAGACTGTAGAAAGCTCCGCACCATTCCTAACCGCTTGTTTTCGTTTGGACTGGTCCGGCATCCGTGGTCATTTGGCTGCTGAGGCAACGCCCCAGACTCTACTTGTAGAGTGATTGAAAGCACCAACTCAACAAAAAAAACGCACCACCCCGCCCCCGGTTGATTTTCAGCGGTTCCGGTTCATGATCGCCCGAAACAACAGGAACCGGCATCATGGATATCAGCCTCTTCGCCCCTCGCCACATGGACATCGGCGGCGGTGCCGCCTCGCGCATCGCCGCCATGCTGCACCGCCTCGGCGTCAGCCGCCCCCTGATCGTGACCGACCCGGTCATGGTCAGCCTCGGCCTGATCGACCGCATCCGCGCGCCGCTCGATCAAGCCGGCATCCCCCACACCATCTTCAGCGACACGGTCCCCGAACCGGTCGATACCGTGATTGAAGCCGGCGTGCGCTTCGCTGCCGATCTCGATATCGACTGCATCATCGCCTTCGGCGGCGGCTCCCCGATCGACACGGCAAAAGCCATCAACATCCTCCGCGCGGCAGGGCAGGGGGCCCGCATGCGCGACTTCAAAGTCCCCCACGCCGCCGACCACGCCGCCCTGCCGCTGATCGCAATCCCCACCACCGCCGGCACCGGCTCCGAAGCCACCCGCTTCACCGTCATCACCGATACCGGCACGGATGAAAAAATGCTCATCGCCGGCCTCGGTGCCCTGCCGGTCGCCGCCATCGTCGATTTCGAACTGTCCATGAGCGTCCCCGCCCGCACCACCGCCGATACCGGGATCGACGCCTTCACCCACGCCCTCGAAGCCCTGGTCTCCCGCCGCGCCAATCCAATCTCCGATGGCTACGCCCGCGCCGCCCTGCGTCTGATCGGCCGCAACCTCCGCACCGTCTACCGCGAACCCGACAACCGCGCCGCACGCGCCGCCATGATGCTCGGCGCCACCCTCGCCGGCCTCGCCTTCTCCAACGCCTCCGTCGCCCTGGTCCACGGCATGTCCCGCCCGATCGGCGCGCACTTCCACGTCCCCCACGGCCTGTCCAACGCCATGCTGCTCCCCGCCGTCACCCGCTACTCCCTCAACGCCGCCCTGCCACGCTACGCCGAAGCCGCCCGCCTCGCCGGCTTCGCGCCGGACACCGACGCCGACCAACTCGCCGGCGCCCGCCTCCTCGAAGCACTCGAAACCCTCAACCACGACCTCGCCGTCCCCACCCCCTCCGCCTTCGGCATCGCCCGATCGGACTGGGACCGCACCCAACCCACCATGGCCACCCAAGCCCTCGCCTCCGGCAGCCCCGCCAATAACCCAATCATCCCCGATGAAACCCAGATCATGAGAATTTACGCCGAGATTTATTAGGGAAGGGGAGGAAGCCGAAGGAAGGGTTCTTTTTTGCAAAAAAGAACCAAAAAACTCTCTTGAATCTAGGCCCGTGCCCCTGACACCACCCGTAGCCCAGATAACAAAAGTTTTTTGCTACTTTTTTTCAAAAAAGTAGCCCTTCCCTCGCCTTCCTTACCTTCCCCTAACCTTTTCCGGCTTTCTCACCCCCCAGCCGTTATGCTTATAGTCCCATGTGACCGAAGCACCCCGCCCTCATGAAGCCTTGACCGAAACCCTCAAAGCCATCTTTGCGGGTTTCCATCGCGAGGCGGTTCGGCTGGCCCAGCACCACCGGGCCGCGATGCCGATGGTCACGCTGTTGCTGGGTTATTTCAACCGCGTCGTGATCCGCTTCGCCCGCTCCGCCGCCAAACCCGCAACGCCACCCAAACCGATCCGCGAACCCGCGCCAGACATCACCAACACCGCGCCGCCAAAGCCCTCCCGCCCGCGCAAACCATCACCGTTCTCCACGCAATTCGCCTGGCTGCTGCATCTGCTGCCGAACACGCCAACCACCGGCGTCGTTGCCGCACAGGCCCATTACGACCTGATCGCGTTCGTCAATTCCCCGGACCTGATCGCCCTGCTCGCCGCCAAGCCGAGCCTCGGTCGCATCCTCCGCCCGATCTGCCGCATGTTCGGCGTAAACCTCCCCGACCACCTCCGCCCGCCACCCCGCGAGCGACGCCAGCGCAAACCCAACCCCAACCCGAAACCCAAACGCATCATCTGGCCGATCCCCCTCGACCCCGCCGACATCCGCATCCCCGACGCCAACTACCACGGCGTCCATTTCGGCCCCGGCAACCGCTTTTGGCCCCCCAGACGAAAATACCGAAAAATTCACTCCTGACAGAATCCATCTTCGCACGCCGATAACGTTACGATAACGCAACGAATAATCGTCAAAAACCTTGCCAACCCCGCCGAACTCCCGCCACAAGGAGCACCATGATCAAGCGCGCAGCCCTCTTCGCCATCGGCGGCATCCTGATAGCCGTCGCCCTCGCCATCACCGCCCACCATTTGACCCGCAGGCCGCCGAACAACGGCAATCCTCCGGTGATCCAGACCGATTTCACCGCCGCGAGCCTGATCCGTCCCGGCGATCCGGTGTTCGGCAATCCCACCGGTCGCCTCACCATCGTCGATTTCTACGACATCCGCTGCCCGCCCTGCCGGCGTATGAATCTGCGGTTCAACCGGCTGATGAAGGCGAATCCCGATATTCGCTACGTCCCGATCGATTTCCCCATTCTCGGCAAACCGAGCGTCCTCGGCACGCGCGCCCTGTTCGCTGCCACACTGCAGCACAAATACCACGCACTCCGCCACATCCTGATGCGCCAGAAGCCCAAGCCCACCATGGCGATCCTGAAAACCGACGCTGCCAAAGCCGGGATCGACTGGCCGGAACTTAAAACCGCCATGAACTCCCCCGCCGTCACCGCGCGGCTCAATTCCAACCTCGCGCGGGGCCACGCCCTCGGCCTGAAATACGTCCCGAGCTGGTATATCGGCCACCGCCGCATCATCGGCTCGATCAGCTATGCCGCCCTGGTCAAAACCGTGGCCGAGGTCGAATCACGGCAGAAGCAAACCGCCGGAAACGCCTCCCCGGCGCCCCACAAATCCTGATCAGGGGACCGGCGGTTTGCTGCCGTCGTCCGGGGTCAGATGCCGGTCCAGCGAGAGCCGGAAATCCTCCAGCGCCGCCACCCCCGCCGGGTCGAGCGCCTCGACCCCGGCCACCACCGTGTCACTGACATCGCGCAACGCCTCCAGCAGCGCCCGCCCGACCAGATTGCCCGAAAGCACCTCGGCGAACCGCGATGCATGTTCCTCCCGGCCCGTTTCCCTCAGGGTCTGCGCCAGCTTCTCGGCCTGTTTCTGCGGCTCGTCGGTCATCGTTCATCCTGTCAGATCTATCCGTCGCCGACTCTCCGAGCCACTGGCCCCGCTGTCAATCTCCCGCGCCGCCACACTACATCTGGTGGCAAATCACGTCAGACAAAACATATATGGTACAACCGACCACCAATCAGCCGGTCTCCCGGTTGCCGAACCCCCCGTCCGGGTCCATAATACCTTTCAGAATCGCACCACCGAACCAGCGCGGCCCCGACCTCGCCTCGCCCGAAGGAACATCATGTCCGCCATCATCACCCCGCCCTCATCCATCGTCCTGCCCACCAAATTCGACCTGCTGACCGAAAACCCGGTCTACAAGCCGTTCCGTTACCCCTGGGCCTACGAGGCCTGGTTGACCCAGCAGCGCGTTCACTGGCTGCCCGAGGAAGTCCCGCTGGCCGACGATGTGAAGGACTGGCACAAAAACCTCACCGCCGGCGAGCGCAACCTGCTCACCCAGATCTTCCGCTTCTTCACCCAGGCCGATGTCGAGGTGAACAACTGCTACATGAAGCACTACAGCCAGGTCTTCAAACCGACCGAAGTGCTGATGATGCTCTCGGCGTTCTCGAACATCGAAACCGTCCACATCGCCGCCTATTCCCATCTGCTCGACACTGTCGGCATGCCCGAGCTCGAATACTCCGCCTTCATGAAATACAAGGAAATGAAGGACAAATACGACTACATGCACGGCTTCCGGGTCGACAACAAACACGAAATCGCCAAGACCCTCGCAGCCTTCGGCGCCTTCACAGAGGGGCTGCAGCTGTTCGCCTCCTTCGCCATCCTGCTGAATTTCCCGCGTTTCAACAAAATGAAGGGCATGGGCCAGATCATCTCCTGGTCGGTGCGCGACGAGAGCCTCCACTGCCTCTCGATCATCCGGCTGTTCCGCACCTTCATCTCGGAAAACCCCGAAATCTGGACCGAAGAGCTACGCCGCGAACTCTACCTGACCTGCGCCACCATCGTCGATCATGAAGACGCCTTCATCGACCTCGCCTTCGAATTCGGCGCGATCGAAGGGATCAACGGCGCGGAGGTGAAACGCTATATCCGCTTCATCGCCGACCGCCGCCTCCAGCAGCTCGGCCTCAACCCGCTGTTCCACGTCGAGAAAAACCCGCTCCCCTGGCTCGATGAAATGCTCAACGCGGTCGAACATGCCAATTTCTTCGAGAATCGGGCAACCGAATACAGCAAGGCCTCCACCACCGGCTCATGGGAGGACGCCTTCTCCGATTTCGTCTTCACCTCGCCGGAACCGTCGCTGCTTACCGGAGTCTAACCGGTCGATCCTGGAAATCCCCCCGGATTTCCGGGATCTTTCGAGCTAATCGAGAAAAGTCTTGTCAAAAATTAGAATATGTGCGACGAAGTTTGAGTTCGGAGTTGCCAATAACGAGATTGACTTCGATTCTGCTGTTTGCTTGCAACACTCACGCTGCATAAGGCAGGGGAATCGCACTTGAAATTTTCAGAATAAGGGGGGCTTGCGTGACTGAGCGGGAGCGATTCTACCGACGGCGTGTGAAACACTTCAGGGGAGGACACGTTGGAGGAATTTGCTGCGTGCTGGCAGGGTTTGGAAGATCCGCGGACCAGTAATGCCGCTTTGCACAACTTCCATGAGCTTTTGATGATAGCCTTGTGCACGGTTCTGTGCGGTGGCCAATGCGCTGTCGACATGGCGCTGTTTGCCCGCGCGAAAGAGTCGTTTCTGCGGGGGTTTCTGAAGCTTGAGAACGGACTACCCAGCCATGACACGTTCAGCCGGCTATTTCGTCAGATCGATCCGGAGCAGTTCAGCGCTGCGTTTCAGCGGTTCATGGCTCGATTTTCCAAGACGATCGAGGGTGTTGTGGCGATCGATGGGAAAGTCCTTCGTCGATCTTTCGATCATGCCCGCGGCAAATCGGCGTTGCATATGGTCAGCGCTTGGGGTTGCGAACAGCGTCTCGTGCTGGCGCAGATCGCCACAGACGTCAAATCCAATGAAATCACCGCAGTGCCGAAACTGTTGAAGTTGCTATCATTGAAAGGCACGATCGTGACAACCGATGCGTTGAACTGCCAGCGTGCGATCGCGCAACAAATCGTCGATCAAGGAGGTGATTACGTTCTCGCGCTGAAGGGGAACCAAGGCAACTTGCATGGTGATGTCTCCATGTTTCTCAACGGCGTGCCGTGCGACGAAACCAATACGACGCGCACAGTCGATGCTGATCATGGTCGTATCGAGACCCGCACCGCAACCGTTTCAGACGATATCGCCTGGTTGCAGGAGGGACACCGATGGCCGGGTCTTGCCGCCATCGGCAAAATTGTCCGTATGCGCGAAACCTCCACCAAAACCACGACTGAGACCGCCTACTACCTGCTCAGCACTGTGCTCTCCAGCGAACGCTTCAATGAGGTTGTCCGGTCACATTGGGGCATTGAAAACCGGCTCCATTGGAGGCTCGATGTCGTCATGAACGAGGATCAGGATCGAAGCAGATTGGGCAATAGCCCAAATAATCTCGCAGTCCTGCGACATATGGCCCTGAACGTCATGCAAAAAGAGAACGCCACCAGGGGCTCCCTGCGCGGCAAATTCAAACGGGCCGGATGGGATGATGCCTACCTCACCAGCCTCCTACAACTATTCTGAAGTGCGATTGCCCTGCTGCATAAGGTGTATTTTGTTGGCTTTAAGCACGTTTCGGGATAGGCAAATGTTAGGAAACCGGTAAGATGACGATCAGTTCATCTTTGGATCGGAATTAGCCAGTGATTGATGAGGATACTATCGACCCTCACTCATCCCCTCATTACGTAGCCGGCATGGAATTGCCGAATATGCCGCTGCTGCGCAGCATTTCCGTGAACCGCCGCATCAGGGGCAGTAGCCGGTGCTTCGGCATGTTCGGGATCAATTCATAGAGCATGCACCCCTGACGGAACAACGAGTGTGAGCGGGTCTTCGAAGTGTTGGACTTGAGCTGTCGATCCATTCCCAGGCTCTCGCCTGCCGTCCCGAGCATGGTCAGCAGCGCCATCGCAAACGCGCTGATGAGCAGCAGCCGATCGCGCCGCTCTGGTTCGGCGATGCGGATCTCAGCCATCCCCATCCCAAAACGCAAATCCTTGACGTCCCTGAAGCTGGGTTCGATCGTCCAGCGCCGGGAATATTGCTTGATCAATGTCCCTGCAGACGCCACGGCGTCACTGCTCGCCAGGCACCACGGCTCCTTCATGTCACGCGCATGTACGCACACCACGGCACCGACCTGATAGGCGTGCGAGGCGGTGACGCGCGCACCACGCAGTTTGCGCGCCCGGCCCGATTTGCCGACCCAGTCCGCCGCGGTTCGCGTCTCGCCTGCGGCATCGGTGACATGGATGTTGCCGCGGAAGCGAATGATATAGGCAAAGCCAAGCTCCGTAAGATACGCGAACAGCTTGTGGTCACCGAAGCCGCGGTCGGCCAGGATGGTCACGCGGCAGCCGGGCGGGACAACCTCCGACAGGCGGCGCAGGCAAGTATCCTCGATGGCGTTGCGCTGATCTTTCAATTCCTCTTTCCACATCGACAGCCACAACAGAGGCATCGCCCGGCCATGCTTGCTCACCAGGTTGAGCGCCAACGTTGCCTGATCGTCGCCGTCGAAATCCGTCCAGTCCATGGCAACGACGATGTCGGTCTGCGAACCCACCAGATGCGGTACCCAACGGGCGAAGCTTTCCCAGACGTCGATACTCTCGTTACTGAGCATGCGATCAACCTGCTTGATCGCGTGCTTGGTCACCAGCCCGCGCGCCTGTGCCAACGCCTGACCGATCATCGCGACGGCGAGCGACGCGCCGGTCATCACGCCCAGTGTCGCAGCAGACAGGGAGTCAACGCGTTTGGCGTGGAGATCGTGGGCATACAACTCGTCAATGAATGCGCGGATGTCCTTCAACCGCCCACCATCACGCTTTTTCGATGCTGCAATTCCCATGATCCACCCTCATCCATGCATTCCAACGCTTGGTAGAGAATCGCAGCGAATCGGCGCAATACCTGGACCTATGGAAAATGGGGGGATTCCTGAGCTATCGACCAGTTCGCCGACGAGCCCGGAAAGGCCGACAAAACCCAAGCCCGGTATACCCGTCGGCTGTCCGATAAAATCCTGATCGCATTCCATCACGCCTGCGATCAGGACGACTATGATGTCGCGGAACAACTCCTGGTCATCCTCGAACGCATGGTCACCCGTCGCTCGACTAACACCGATGCCAATCGACGCAAGAGCATCGAGAGTCTCGTCGCCGCGCATGAACGCCTCTGGCACCTTCGCCACCCGGAGCAGAAATTCGCCTGATCGCCTAACGCTTTAATAACGCGCCAAAGCCGCGCCGGTGATGAAGCGTGATCCCCAGGGTCACGATGGCATCACGGTGCGCCCGCGTTCCATATCCAGCGTTGCGCCCCCAGGCATAACCCGGGTAGCGGGCATCGAGCCGCCTCATCAGCCGGTCCCGCGCGACCTTCGCAACGATCGAGGCCGCCGCGATCGAGGCCGAAATTCCATCGCCGCCGATCATGCATGTGCATCCCATCGCCAGGTCCGGCACCATCGTGCCATCGACCAGCACATGATCGGGCTTCAGCGCCAGCCGCCCGACTGCCCGTCGCATGGCCAATAAACTCGCCCGCAGAATATTGATCCGCTCGATCTCGGCGACCGATGCGGCACCCAGCGCCACCAACGCTCCCCCATCCAGCATCGCCGCCAGTGCCGCCTCGCGCTGCTCGGCGGTCAGTTTCTTGGAATCATCGATCATGTCCAGAATCCGCGCATCCAGCGCAACCGGCAGGATCGCCGCCGCCGCCAGAACCGGCCCCGCGAGCGGTCCCCGCCCCACTTCATCGACCCCCGCGACGACCCCGCCGATCCGCCGTTCATGCTCCAGATCAGGCATGCGGCTCGATCCTGCTCCGCCGCTTCACGGGCGGCGCATTCGCCTCGACCAGCGCCACCAGCCCGGCAATGATCCGCCCGGGCGAGGGCGGGCAGCCGGCGATCAGCAGATCGACGGTCACCACCCGTTCCGCACCCCCCACTACGTTCGGCGCCCCCTTGAACACCCCGCCATCCAGCGCGCAATCGCCGACCGCGACCACAAAGCGCGGCGGGGCCATCGCCTCCAGCGTGCGGCGCACCGCATCCGCCAGCGTCGCCGTCGCCACCCCGGTCACCAGCAGGACATCGGCTTCCCGCGGGTCATCGACCATCGAAATCCCGAACCGGGTCAGCCCCTCCCGCAGCACCCGCGCGCCCCGCAGCGAAATCTCGCACCCGCCACAGCTACCGGCATCGACATGTCGCACCGCCAGGCTCCGGCCCAGCAGCACGCTGCCCGCCTCCGCCAGCCGCGCCGCGAGCAACCCGGCTGCCCCGTCACCACGACCCCCGTCGTCCCCCGGCCGATCAGCCATCGATCGCTCCCGTCGAAAGTCCGTAGCAGGCCATCAGCACATCGGCGGCCTCGAAATCCAGCCCCACCACCGCCGCCTCCAGCACGCCGAGCAACCGCGCCGAGGGGTCGATCGCGAATCCGTCACGGATCTCGCCGTCCACAATATCGAGCCAATGATGCACCTTCCCCCGTGCGCTCTCCGCCACCCCCACGGCCATGCCGGTCGCATTCGGCAGCGCCAGCGCCACCGGCCCTTCGGGCAGGGTGCCGAAACCCGCCCGCGCCGCCTGTGCCATCGCCCGAACCGCCCGCGCCCGCGCCATCGCGACGGGGGCCGCCGCCGCAAGGTCGCGCCTCACCCGCTGCCAGCCGAACGCGCGGACGGTGAAAACCGCTCCGTCCAGCGCCTTGTACAGCTGTGGCAGGGCCTCACCCCGTGCGTCCAACGCCACGCCGCCCGGCACCACGATATCCATCATCAGCCGATGGCCGAAAACCTCGCCCAGCGCCATTGCAATCGCCTCGCGCGCACGTCCGAGCAAACCGGCGTAGGTGACATCGCCCGCCCGTTCCACCGCATCGCCAAGCGCCACCAGATCCGTGGTCACCCGTTCGACCGCCAGCATCGCCGTGCGCAATCCCCGCGCCCGCGCCGGGATCGCAACGCCGCTCGCCGCCTCCGCCGCCCGGGCAAAGGCGGTCGCGTGCGCAACGGTCGCATCCCCGGCAATCCGCGCGGCAAACCGCGCCGCGACCCGGGGTGACTTGCCACGCATCAATCCCGCAATCCCCCGATGCGTATATCCCAGCCGATGTTCGAGGCTGACCACCCGCGCCCGATCCATCGTGAACCGCCGGTGCACCGGTGTCGCAATCGTCCCCGCCACCGGCCCCGCCGCAATCTGATACCCGCCTTCGCCCCTTGTCTCGATAAACTGGGGCCACGCCGCATCGCTGCCCGCAGCGCCCTGCCTGATCGCCGGCCGCTGGTCGGAGCCCCCGATCGCGCGGACCCCGGTCAAATCGAAGCCCAACCGTTCGAACCATCCCGCCGCCGCAAAACCTGCCGTCAACGTCGGATAAGCCCGCTCCACCAGTTCGCACGCCACCAGCCGCGTCCCGCCCGGTCCCTCGAAACACGCATAAACTCTCGGCTCGGACACGAAGAGCCCGCACAGGGTCAGCGATGAATCACCCTGGCCCAATGCCGCCCACCCGGCCGGGTCGAGCACCTCGCAGCCCGTCACCGCGCCATCGTCCGGCGTCATCCGATCCCCGCGATCAGCCAGGGCGCCACCCCGATCAACCCCGCCACGATCAGCATCACCGCAGCCACCCCGCGTCCCGCCCGGGCCGCGCGATCATTTGCCGGGACGATCCCGATTGCGCCCAGCAGCACCGCACCTGCCAAAGCCAGTCCCGCCAGCAACGCGCTCCCGAGCCACACCGAGTCGCGCATCGCCGCCTCGACGACCGCGAAATCCCCGGCGAACCCCGCGAAGGGCGGCAGTCCCGCCAGAGCGATCAACCCTGCCATCTGCACCCACCCGCCCGGACCCGCGAGCAGCCCCGCAACCCGCACCAGCCCGATCGTGAGCAGGATCAGAACCGCACCGGTCCCGGGCCCCACACCCCGGACCACCCCAGCCGGATCGGCCAATGCCAATCCAACCAGAGCGACCCCGCCCTGCATGAGGCTCGCCGCCCTCAGCGCCCCGTCATCCACCGCACCGCGCGATCGCACCAGCCAGACTAATCCGGCGACGACACATGCCGCCCCCAGCACCACGATCCAGAAACCGGTCCGGGCCTGCTCCAACACCACCAGCGCCAGCGCGCCGCAAAGCGCCGCCGCCGCCAGTCTCATCGCATAGCGCCGGGGCGCGAACCCCACCAAAACCACCCCCACCACCGCAACCTTCACGATCCACCCCAGCATGCCGAGGGGCCAGGTTGCGACCAGCCTCGCATCCGCCATCGGCATCGGCGCAACGACCGCAACCAGCGCCGAAATCAGCACCACGCGCCGCAGCATCGCCTCCGCCACGAACAGCGCGCGCTCCGGTCCGGCGTAATCGCCCGGCGTGGCAAATCCGAAACCGCCGAGGCTCAGCGCCAGAGCCAGACCAATCAGCACCGTCAGCATCGCGTCACCCGGCCCTGCGCTGGCGGACGCCGCCAGACCCGCCCCGATACTGCCGAGCGCGTCGCCGCCACCCCGTATGGCAATAACCCCGAACCCGACCGCCCATATCGCCAGCGCGGCAATCAGACTCCGCTTGCTCCTTGCCGCCTCGAACCCGCGCATCGCCGCGCCGGATTCCAGCATCGCCGCGATCCGCACCGCCGCCGCGATCGCCATCAGGCCGAGCAGCGCCCAAGGTGAGGCGAGCACGCCGCGCCACGTGCCAAACGCAAACCCGGGGACGATCAGAGCTGCCGCGATCGTCGCCGTCGCCGCGACCACCGGCCAGACCGGATAGAGCGGTGAGGCGAAACCGGGGCGGAGCCGGCGTTTGCGACCGAGCCTGGTCAGGTCCCGCAAGGGCTGACGCCACGGACCCGACCCCACCCCCAGACGCATCGCCTGCAGCCGCCCGTCCATCAGGGCGAGTGCCGCGGCCATCAGCACCATCGCCGCGAACCCGATACCGACGGCGAAGAGCCGGACAATGACGTCTCCCGATCCGCCCATCAACCGGATCGCGCCCGCAACCGCCGCCACGCAGTGACGGACATTCCGGTCCAGCGCGCCGCCCATGCCGGCGCGACCATGCCCAGAGCGAAGCCGGTTGCGGTGATCTGGGTCGCCGGATCGCCGAAGGGCAGCCACGCCGGGGGACGCGCGAAACCGTCATCGAACCCGACAATTTCGGCTGGCTCCGACCGGACCAGCCAGGCCCGAACCCCGAATGCGATCACGATCAACGCGACCGCCAGGACGAAATCGGCCCATCGGGCGAGGCCGAGCACCAAACCTCCGGCCAGCAGCAACCCCAATGCGATCAGCACCGGCCGTTCGGCATCCTCCGCCGCCGCCGCCCGCAGGCTGCGCGGCCGCCCCAGCGCGGCAAGACCGAACCCCCGCAATGCCGCAAACGCCATCAGAGCGATCCAGACCCCGAGCGCGGCCACGATCATCACGTCGCCCTCCCGGATCGCACGGGCCATCACGCCCGCCATCGCGGCAAATCCCGGCCCGGGCGGCAGCACGCCCACGAACCCGAACACCCCGAGCATCAGCAGGGCGAAACGCGGCATGCCGCGCGCCAGACCGCCCAACCAGTCGAGCGAGACCGTGCCGGTCGCTTCGAACAAGGTGACCCCGATCAACCCGATCGCCGCCACGATCACGGCATTGGCGCCGATCGCCAGCCCTGCCGCACCGGGGTCGCCGAGTCCGAGCGACAGCACCGCCAGGCCGGTCCAGCCCAGCGCCAGCGCCGCGGCCATCCGGAACAGGTCGAGCGTCCGCGTCGCCACGACCGCCCCCGCCAGCATCGCGATCGCACCGCCAGCCAGCAGAAACGGACTCGCCGCATCCAGGGCCGCTCCCGGCAGATCGAAGCCGACCACCGCCACGATCACAGCGGGCATCACCACGAGCGAGAGAGCGTGCGGCATCTGCCGACGCGCTGTCATCAGCGCTGTCAGCACCAGCGCACCCAACCCGGCGAACAACCCGGTGAACAATCCCTGCGCCAGAATCGCCGCAGCACCCGCCAGAACCAGCCCGATCGCCACCGGCGCGGGCCGCGTATCCCGCCGCCCGATCGTCGCGACCATCCACGCCCCCGCTGCCAGCGCAACGGAGGCCAGCAAAAGAGCGCGTCCCGGATCGATCACGAACACAGCATCGCCGTACCGCCCTATCCCGGTCACATCCGCCCGAAGCGGGGCCAATCCCAATCCGGCATCGAGGGCCAGCCCGATCGCCCCGGCGAGGCACGCGGCGGCACCCACCCCCGCCATCAGCGGAGTCAAACGCAGGGTCGGTGATTTGCGCCGGGAGGGTCGGACCATGGCATACCATAGCAGCCCGGGCGCCGAGTCGGCCATCGGACCCGTGTGGAGAGTCCGACGCAATCCTCACCCAAGCGCGAGGGACAAACCGGCGCTCGCGCTGATCCGGCCTCGTGAAACGCTAAACCTTGCCGTCGCCTCGCGCCATGCGGAGCTGGGCACGACGCCCGGCCATGATGACGATCAGCAGGACCAGATCCGCCGCGACGAACATCGCCGCCGTGGTTCGCGCCGTGGTGAAATTGGCATCGAGCACCAGCCACGGATTGATGCCCGAGTTCAGCGCATACCATGCCGCCTCGCCCAGCGCCGTCAGGGCCACGCTCGCCACGGCCAGTATCGCCACCCCGCCGATCGAGCGGCGAAACCCGGGCAGGGTGGTCCGCCACAGCATCAGGAATATGAACAACCCCGCCGGGACCGCCGCGATGCCGATTTCGACCTTCTGGGTCAGAAAGAAATGCCAGAGCGATAAAATCGCGATCGGATAGATCAACCGGTGCAGCAGCTTCCAGCGCCGGCCCATCGCGGCCATCGCCCGGTCGGTCGAGGTCAGCGACAGGGCGATGAACCCGACCGTCGCGATCGTCCCGAGGATGAGATAGAATACCGTCAGCATCTGGTTGAGCACGAAACCGAGCGCGAAATCCTGATCGGCGGCGTAGAGCACGATATGCGCGAACGTATAGAATGCTGCCGCCAGCCCCAGCATGCGGCGTAGCATCACCACCCGCGTCCAGTCGAACAATGCCCGCGCCGGGGTGACCGCGAGGCACAGGATCAAAAACCGGATCGCCCAGAACCCGGTTTCCAGCATGGCATGATGAACCGGGCGCGCCCCCAGATTGTCCGTCGCCCATTGCCATCCGATCAACGGAACCGGGGCGATGCATAAAATCAGGGTGACGAGCTTCAGCCACGAAAACCGCCCAGCCGGTGTGCGCCAGGGTACCGCGAAGATCGAAGGACGGCGACGAATGGTGGATGTGCTCATGGCTGTTATCCGCGTGATGATCGTATTACGGCGAGGTCCGGCATTTAAGATGGAGATGGACCTGCCGGTTCCTGACAAGATCGCAAGTTTGCGGGGCGGGGCTTCGGGGAGGTTGAGGTGGAAGGGTTCTTTTTTACAAAAAAGAACCAGAAAACTCTGTTTGATTTGGGCCTTGGGCTTTGCATGTGATCGTCCCGCTAACCGATGGCCATCAGGCTCGCATTTCCGCCGGCCGCCGCGGTGTTGATGCTCACCGCTTGCTCCACGCTCAGGAAGGCCAGCGGATAATCCCCATCCGCATTTCCGCAGTAAACCGGGATGATCGGCCCGTCCCGCCGGGCGAGATCGTGCAGCAGGTCACGCAATGTCGCGGCATCGCCCTCGAACAGCACCGCATCGAACCGCTCGGATGACAGGGTCTGCCGGTTGGCGAGCCGGGCTGAACCGATCGTCGCGGCGAGCGGCTCCGGGCAAAGCACCAGCGCGTCATTGCCGCTCGCAGCACAGGCCGCGATCTGACGTGCGGCACCCGCTGCGGTCGCCGCATGGCACAGCACGGTGCCGCGCGGCTGGAGCCGATAGATATTCTGTTCACCGACTGGACCTTGCAATTCCATGGTCATCCCGCACCGCTCATCGAAACCGGGGTGCTGCGCCATCAGCCGGCGGATATAGAGCGGCCCGCCCGCCTTCGGGCCGGTACCCGACATTCCATGGCCGCCGAATGGCTGAACGCCGACCACCGCGCCGATGATGTTGCGATTGACGTAGATATTCCCCGCCGTGATCCGCCGGGTCACGTGCTCGATCGTCTCGTCGATCCGGCTGTGGATGCCGAAGGTCAGGCCGTAGCCGAGCGCATTCACCGCATCGATCATCCGGTCCCGGTCACGCGCGGCATACCGCACGATGTGCAGCACCGGCCCGAAAACCTCGGCGCCCAGCACGCCAGGATCGGGGATTTCGATCATCGTGGGCGGGACGAACCAGCCGGTTTGGCAGGTATCGTTCGGCGGGATGCTGAACACCCGGTACCCGGACCGGCGCATCGCCGCGACATGAGCCAGAATGCCCTCGCGCGCCGCCGCGCTGATCACCGGTCCGATATCGCTGTCCAGCCGGTCCGGCCGGCCGAGGCTCAATTCCGCCATCGCGCCTTTCAGCATGGTGATCAGCGCATCGGCGATATCCTCCTGCACCAGCAGAATGCGCAGGGCCGAACAGCGCTGGCCTGCCGAATCGAAGGCCGAGGTCACGATGTCCCCGACCGCCTGCTCCAGCAGGGCGGATGAATCGACCAGCATCGCGTTCTGGCCGCCGGTTTCGGCGATCAATGGCACGGGATGTCCCGTCGCATCGAGCCGCAAAGCGAGTTGTCGCTGGATCAGCCGCGCCACGCCGGTCGAGCCGGTGAAGACGCCGCCGCCGACCCTGGCATCCCCGACCAGAGCGGCCCCGACCGTGCCGTCGCCCGGGACGAGGGTGACGGCATCGCGCGGCACCCCGGCTTCGTGCAGAATGCGGACCGTTTCGGCGGCGATGAGCGGGGTTTCCTCGGCGGGCTTGGCGAGCACGGCATTGCCCGCCGCCAGCGCCGCCGCGACCTGGCCGGTGAAAATCGCCAGCGGAAAATTCCACGGGCTGATCGCGACCACGACCCCCAGAGGACGATGCGCCGCATCATCGAGTTTGGAAACCTCCTCCGCGTAGTAACGCAGGAAATCCACCGCCTCGCGAACCTCGCCGAGCGCTGCCGGGATGGTCTTGCCGGCTTCGCGCGCGATCAACCCGACCAGGATCGCGCGGCGATCCTCCAGAAGTTCTGCAGCCCGTTCGAGACGGGCCGCCCGGTCCGCCGCCGGCACCGATCGCCATGTCGATGCCGTGGCCGAAGCCAGCGCCGCCATGATCGTCGCCGATGTCGCCTCGACCACCGTGCCGACCCGATCGGCGCGATCCGCCGGGTTGACGATCACCCGCACCGGATCGGCTGCCTCCGCCCCATCCGCGCCAGCCGACCACGCGATGGTGCGGCCGGCGGCGAGGCCGGTGGCCAGTTCCGCCAGTCGCTGTTCGTTCGAGAGGTCGAGGCCGGATGAGTTGCGTCGCCTGCCGAAGATCGCGGCGGGGAGGCTGATTTTTTCGTGACCCGCGCCGGGTGGGATGATCCGCCGGCTTGCCGCAACCGGATCATCGAGCAACGCCTCGATCTCAACCTCCGGATCGGCCAGTTTATTGACGAAGGAACTGTTCGCGCCGTTTTCGAGCAGCCGCCGCACCAGATAGGCCAGCAAGGTCTCATGGGTGCCGACCGGCGCGTAGATCCGGCACGGCACGCCGAGTTTCTGCGGCCCGACCACCTCGTCATACAGCGCCTCGCCCATGCCGTGCAGGCACTGGAACTCATAGCGTCCCGGCGCGTAAGGGGCCGCCATTGCGTGGATGCTGGCCAGCGTCAGGGCGTTATGGGTCGCGAACTGAGGGAAGATTTCAGCGCCCGCCGCCAGCATTTTTCGCGCGCAGGCGAGGTAGGAGACATCGGTGTGGATCTTGCGGGTATAGACCGGGAAGCCTTCCAGCCCATCGACCTGCGCGCGCTTGATTTCGGAATCCCAGTAGGCGCCCTTGACCAGCCGCACCATCAGGCGGTGGCCGCTCCGCCGGGCGAGATCGACCAGGAAATCGATCACGCGGGGAGCCCGTTTCTGATACGCCTGCACCACGAAGCCGATCCCGTGCCAACCGGCGAGTTCCGGCTCGAAGCAGAGGCGTTCGAGCAGGTCGAGCGAGAGATCGAGCCGGTCGGCTTCCTCGGCATCGATGTTCAGCCCGATATCGTAGCGCCGTGCCAGCAGGGCCAGCGCGGTCAGGCGCGGGGCCAACTCGGTCATCACCCGGCCCCGCTGTGCCCGGCTGTAACGCGGATGCAGGGCGGAAAGTTTCACTGAAATCCCCGGCCCGGTATAGAGGCCGCGTCCGGCGGCGGCGACGCCGATCGCGTGGATCGCCTGTTCGTAATCGCGATAATACCGCCCGGCATCGGCGGCGGTGAGGGCGGCTTCGCCGAGCATGTCGTAGGAATAGAGGAAGCCGCGCGCCTCGCGTTTGCGGGCATTGTTCAGGGCCTCGCCGATGGTCTGGCCCATGACGAACTGCTCGCCCATCAGCCGCATGGCGATGTTCACGCCGCGCCGGACGATGGGTTCGCCGCCCCGCGTCAGCAACCGGGTCAGTGCCGAGCCCAGCCCCGCTTCGCTCGCCGTCGCGGTTAGCTTGCCGGTGAGCAGCAGGCCCCAGGTGGCGGCGTTGACGAAGAGCGAGGGGCTTTCGCCGAGATGGTTGCGCCAGTTGCCCGCGCCGATCTTGTCGCGGATCAGGGCATCGCGCGTCGCGGTATCGGGGATTCGCAGCAGCGCCTCGGCGAGGCACATCAGCGCGACACCTTCCTGGCTGGAGAGGGCGTATTCCTGAAGCAGGGTTTCGACCAGCCCGCTATGGCCACGGGCGCGCAGCACGGTGATCAGGTGGCGCGCGGTCCGCTGCGCCTGCGCCTGATCGGCGGGGGCGAGGGTCGCTTCATCGAGGATCGCGGCGACCGCTTCGGGCTCGGGGCGGCGGTAGCTTGCGGTGATCGCGGCTCGCAATGCTGTCTCTGGGTGGATATCGCGGAGGAAGGCATCGAACGGGGCGGGATCGCCGGAGGTCTCGTCGTGCCTGATCGCCCTGATGGAGCCCGCCATGCCGCCCGTTCCTTCAAGATATTCCACTGATCACTCTATGGTAGCATGTTCCGTACCCTATGAAATCGCCCTGAGTTTCGGCTACACAAGGCGGGTCATGAGGTTTGGGCGCAGCCAGTTTCGCATCGCGGTGAATTTCGCTCTCGACGGGTTGCTCGCCGCCCTCGCGGTGGTCGCCGCCGGGTGGCTGGCCGATCCGGCGCATCCGATCCCCAATCCGATGGTCCTGCCGCTGGCCGGGACCGCTTCGATCTGGTTGATCGGGGTGCCGTTCGGGCTGGCGCGGCAGCATTGGCGGTTCACCGCCTTGCCGGATCTGATCGCGATTGCCTCGATCGCCGTGCTTGCCGCCGGGTTGATCGTGCTGCTGCTGGTGGGCGTCGGCGCGGCGCTGCCCTCGGCGAGTTTTCCGGTCCTGCTGATGCTGACCTTCGCGCTCGGGCTGACGGCGCCGCGCCTGTTGTACCGGATTGCCCGCGCGCCGCGCGAGACCGCCGATGAAGATGCCGAACCGGCCCTGCTGCTCGGGGATGGCGAGGCGGCGGAACTGTTTCTTGCGGCGCTGGCCCGGGCGGGCAACCGCAAGCTGCGGATGGTGGGGCTGCTGTCGATCTCGGGGCGGGAGACCGGGCGGCGGATTCACAACGTGCCGATCCTCGGGACCGTGGCGACGCTCGATGCCGTGCTGGATCGGCTGGCCGCGACCGAACAGCCGCCGGCGCTGCTGATCGTGGCGAGTGGCGAGATTATCGGGGAGGGGTTGCGGCAGGTCATGACGATCGCCGAGGCGCGTGGGCTGCGGCTCGCGCGGGCCCCCAGCCCGACCGCGCTGGCGCCGACGATTGCCGGCGAGGCTTCGCTCCGGCCCATCGCGATCGAGGATCTGCTCAATCGTCCCCAGGTGTCGCTCGACCGGGAGGGGATGGCCCGGCTGATCCAGGGGCGGCGGGTGCTGGTGACCGGGGCGGGCGGGTCGATCGGGTCGGAACTGGTGCGCCAGGTTGCCGGGTTCGGACCGGATACGCTGATCCTGCTCGATTCGAGCGAATTCGCGCTGTGGCAGATCGATCTCGAAATCTCGGAGACGTTTCCCGCCCTGCGGCGGCGTGCGTTGATCGCGGATGTGCGGGACCGGGCGCGGATCGTGCAGGTGTGCGATGAAGTGCGGCCCGAACTGGTGTTTCACGCCGCGGCATTGAAACATGTGCCGATCGTCGAGGCCAATCCGCTCGAAGGCATTGCCACCAACACGCTCGGCACCCGCAATGTGGCGGATGCCGCGCGGGCGGCGGGGGCCGGGCTTATGGTGCTGATTTCGACCGACAAGGCGGTGAACCCCTCATCGGTCATGGGGGCTTCGAAGCGCCTCGCCGAGATGTATGCGCAGGGGCTGGATGTCGCGGGGCGGCAGCGTGCGTCGATGAAGATCGTGACGGTGCGGTTCGGCAACGTGCTCGGCTCGACCGGTTCGGTGGTGCCGCTGTTCCGCCGTCAGCTTGCGCGGGGTGGGCCGCTGACCGTGACCCATCCGGATATGCGGCGGTATTTCATGACAGTGCGCGAAGCGGTCGCTCTGGTGTTGCAGGCATCGGTGGTCGGCGCGTCGGGGGCGGCGCTGCCGGTCGAGGGGGGCGGGATTTTCGTGCTCGACATGGGCGAGCCGGTCAAGATCGTGGATCTGGCGCGGCAGATGATCCGCCTTGCCGGGCTGCGGCCGGATGTCGATGTCGCGGTGCAGTTCACCGGGTTGCGGCCGGGTGAGAAATTGTTCGAGGAGTTGTTCCACGGCGCCGAGAAGCCGATCGAGACCGGGTATCCAGGTTTGTTGATGGCCGCACCCCGGGTGGCGGATGCCGCGATCATCGGGCGGGCGCTCGATGAGGCCGGGGCGATCGTCGATCGGGGCGATGCGGCGCAGGGTGTCGCGCTGCTCGCGCGGCTGATCCCCGAATTCAGCCCGGACCAGCGCCGCGCGATCAATTAGGGCGGGGACTTGCGAAAGCGGGGCGGGTGGGTCATACCGCGCGCGTCGGCCCGTTGCGAGACGGTGGTGCCGATAATTCGCACACGGAGCACCTTCCCCCGGATCGGGGTCCGGTGCCGCGAGGCATGGCTCCGTGGAGGTTTCAACCGGACGATCGCATCCTGCGATCACAGAAAGGATTTCGCTCATGGCGATGCCAGAGGTTTCACTGCGTCAACTGCTCGAATCGGGCGTGCATTTCGGTCATAACACCAGGCGGTGGAATCCGCGGATGGCGCCGTATCTGTTCGGGGTTCGCAATCAGGTTCACATTATCGATCTGCAGCAGACCGTGCCGATGCTGGAGCGGGCGTTGCGGGAAGTGCGCAATGTCGCGGCTGGCGGCGGGCGGGTTCTGTTCGTCGGCACCAAGCGGGCGGCGGCGGATCATGTCGCCGAGGCGGCGACGCGGTGCGGGCAGTATTACGTCAATCACCGCTGGCTCGGCGGGATGCTGACCAATTGGAAGACCATCACCAATTCGATCCGCAAGCTGCGCCAGATGGAAGACACCGTGAGCGGTGAGGCCCAGGGGCTGACCAAGAAGGAAATCCTGAACCTGTCGCGCGAGAAGGAAAAGCTGGAACGCGCGCTCGGCGGGATCAAGGAAATGGGCGGGCTGCCGGATATTCTGTTCATCATCGACACCAACAAGGAGAAGCTGGCGGTCGAGGAAGCGAACAAGCTCGGGATTCCGGTGATTGCAGTGCTGGATTCCAATTCCGACCCCGAGGGCGTGACCTATCCGATTCCGGGCAATGACGATGCGATCCGCGCGATCACGATGTATTGCGACCTGATCGCGGGCGCGGTGCTCGATGGGATCAGCGCCGAAATGGCCGGTTCGGGGGTCGATCTCGGGGCGCTCGAAGAGCTGCCGCCGGATGCCGCGCTCGATGAGGATGCCGAAGTTCACGCCTGAGTTTGTTTCGATTTTTTGAGGAGGATAACCATGGCCGAAGTAACGGGCGCGATGGTGAAGGATCTGCGCGACAAGACCGGCGCGGGGATGATGGATTGCAAGAAGGCGCTGGTCGAGGCCGGTGGCGACATGGAAGCCGCGGTGGACTGGCTGCGCAAGAAGGGTCTGGCGGCGGCGGCGAAGAAGTCGGGCCGGGTTGCGGCCGAAGGTCTGGTGGGCGTTGCGCATGAGGGCAACAAGGCGGCGATGGTCGAGGTGAATGCCGAGACCGATTTCGTCGCGCGCAACGATGCGTTCCAGGCTTTCGTCGAGACGGCGGCCAGGCTCGCGCTCGGCGTGGGCGAGGATGTCGAGACGCTGAAGGCGGCGACCTATCCGGGGACGTCGCATTCGGTGGCCGAGGAACTGACGCATCTGATCGCGACGGTGGGCGAGAACATGACGATCCGCCGGGTTGCGGTGATCGAAGTTTCGAACGGCGCGGCGGCTTCGTATGTGCATGGGGCGCTGAAGCCCGGTTTGGGCAAGATCGGCGTGCTTGTCGCGCTGGAGGGCAAGGCCGAAGAGGCACTTGCGGCGCTGGGGCGGCAGATCGGGATGCATATCGCGGCGACGCGGCCCGATGCGATCAGCGCGGCGGATGTCGATCCGGCGGCGGTGGCGCGGGAGCGGGCGATTTTCGCCGATCAGGCGCGGGCCGAAGGCAAGCCGGATGCGATCATCGAAAAAATGGTCGAGGGGCGGGTTCGCAAGTATTTCGCCGATGTCGTGCTGCTCGAACAGGTCTGGGTGCATGACGGTGAAAGCAAGGTGCAGAAGATCGTGCATAATGCCGGGGCCGAAGTGACGCGGTTTGTGCGGTTCACGCTCGGCGAGGGCATCGAGAAGGAAACCACCGATTTCGCAGCCGAAGTTGCGGCGGCGGCGGGGGTCTGAGGGCGACACGCCCGCATTTCTGCGGAAGCTGAAATCCCGCTGATCCGGGGCCGGCGATGTTTCGCACCGGCTTTGGATTGGCGGGATTTTTTATGACTGCGATGCCGGCAATCATTCGTAAGAAGGTTCACGGATTATTCGTTGCGTTATCGTAACATTATCGGCGTGCGAAGCTGCCTTCGTTCAGGGGCAAAATTTTCGGTATTTTCGTCTGGGGGGCCAGAAACGGTTGCCGGGGCCGAAATGGACGCCGTGGTAGTTGGCGTCGGGGATGCGGATGTCGGCGGGGTGGAGGGGGATCGGCCAGATGATGCGTTTGGGTTTGGGATTGGGGTTGGGTTTGCGCTGGCGTCGCTCGCGGGGTGGCGGGCGGAGGTGGTCGGGGAGGTTCACGCCGAACATGCGGCAGATCGGGCGGAGGATGCGACCGAGGCTTGGTTTGGCGGCGAGCAGGGCGATCAGGTCCGGGGAATTGACGAACGCGATCAGGTCGTAATGGGCCTGTGCGGCAACGACGCCCGTGGTCGGGGTGGTCGGCAGCAGATGGAGCAGCCAGGCGAATTGGGTGGAGAACGGCGAGGGTTTGCGCGGGCGCGAGGGTTTCGGCGGCGCGGTCTCCGCGTTGTCCGGTGTGGCTTCGCGGATCGGGCGCGGTGGCGCTGCGGGTTTGCCGGCGGAGCGGGCGAAGCGGATCACCACGCGGTTGAAATAGCCCAGCAACAGGGTGACCATCGGCATCGCGGCCCGGTGGTGCTGGGCCAGCCGAACCGCCTCGCGATGGAAACCCGCAAAGATGGCTTTGAGGGTTTCGGTCAAGGCTTCATGAGGGCGGGGTGCTTCGGTCACATGGGACTATAAGCATAGGCGATGGGGGGTGAGAAAGCGGCAAGAAGGCAGGGGAAGGTAAGGAAGGGCTACTTTTTTGAAAAAAAGTAGCAAAAAACTTTTGTTAGTTGGGGCACGGGCGTTCGAGAGGGCACGGGCCTAGATTCGAAAGAGTTTTTTGGTTTTTTTTGCAAAAAAGAACCCTTTGCCTTGCCTTTTTGCGGGAGGTGGGTCGATTTTGGGGTTGTGATCGATGGGCTTCGCAAGGGCTCTGCCCATCCTACGGTTTGCTTGATGATGGCGGGGGCGAGGCGTGATGGACTATCGTCGTAATCGGGTGCCGGGCGGGTGTTTTTTCTTTACGGTCAATCTTTATGACCGGCGCAGTGAGATGCTTGTCCGACATATCGATGGTTTGCGTGCGGCGGTGCGGGGTGCCAAGGCGCGGGCGCCGTTTCATATCGACGCGTTTGTGGTGTTGCCGGATCATTTGCATTGTATTTGGACGTTACCTGAGGGCGATTCCGATTTTTCGTTTCGGTGGAACGCGATAAAGATCGCGTTTTCGCGGCGGATACCGGCGGGGGAGTATCGATCGGTGAGCCGGATCGGCAAGCGCGAGCGCGGGATTTGGCAGCGTCGGTTTTGGGAGCATACGATACGCGACGATGCGGATTATGCGGCGCATGTCGATTATATTCATTTCAACCCGGTGAAGCATGGGCTTGTGGCCGGGGTGGCCGATTGGCCGTATTCATCGTTTCATCGGGCCGTGGCGATGGGGCAGTATCCGGTTGATTGGGCAGGGGATGGGGTGGTGGCGGATGTGGGGGGTGATGGGTGAGGCCGGATTGATTTTGAGGTGACGGGTTTAGGAGGTAGTCGGATCGAGTGTGGTGTTGTGATCGATGGGCTTCGCAAGGGCTCTGCCCATCCTACGGCTTGCTACGGCTTGCTCTTTAGGCTTCAACAGTAAATGGCGCGAGCAGCCCTTTCATTTTATCAACGAATGAACGGTCACGTATAGGATCGAAACGACGCGACTCAGACCAAATATATCCCATGCAAGCCGGCCGAATACGTTTTTCCTCCGGCTCATCCTGGTATCGGGCTCACTCATCCCCTCATTACGTAGCCGGCATGGAATTGCCGAATATGCCGCTGCTGCGCAGCATTTCCGTGAACCGCCGCATCAGGGGCAGTAGCCGGTGCTTCGGCATGTTCGGGATCAATTCATAGAGCATGCACCCCTGACGGAACAACGAGTGTGAGCGGGTCTTCGAAGTGTTGGACTTGAGCTGTCGATCCATTCCCAGGCTCTCGCCTGCCGTCCCGAGCATGGTCAGCAGCGCCATCGCAAACGCGCTGATGAGCAGCAGCCGATCGCGCCGCTCTGGTTCGGCGATGCGGATCTCAGCCATCCCCATCCCAAAACGCAAATCCTTGACGTCCCTGAAGCTGGGTTCGATCGTCCAGCGCCGGGAATATTGCTTGATCAATGTCCCTGCAGACGCCACGGCGTCACTGCTCGCCAGGCACCACGGCTCCTTCATGTCACGCGCATGTACGCACACCACGGCACCGACCTGATAGGCGTGCGAGGCGGTGACGCGCGCACCACGCAGTTTGCGCGCCCGGCCCGATTTGCCGACCCAGTCCGCCGCGGTTCGCGTCTCGCCTGCGGCATCGGTGACATGGATGTTGCCGCGGAAGCGAATGATATAGGCAAAGCCAAGCTCCGTAAGATACGCGAACAGCTTGTGGTCACCGAAGCCGCGGTCGGCCAGGATGGTCACGCGGCAGCCGGGCGGGACAACCTCCGACAGGCGGCGCAGGCAAGTATCCTCGATGGCGTTGCGCTGATCTTTCAATTCCTCTTTCCACATCGACAGCCACAACAGAGGCATCGCCCGGCCATGCTTGCTCACCAGGTTGAGCGCCAACGTTGCCTGATCGTCGCCGTCGAAATCCGTCCAGTCCATGGCAACGACGATGTCGGTCTGCGAACCCACCAGATGCGGTACCCAACGGGCGAAGCTTTCCCAGACGTCGATACTCTCGTTACTGAGCATGCGATCAACCTGCTTGATCGCGTGCTTGGTCACCAGCCCGCGCGCCTGTGCCAACGCCTGACCGATCATCGCGACGGCGAGCGACGCGCCGGTCATCACGCCCAGTGTCGCAGCAGACAGGGAGTCAACGCGTTTGGCGTGGAGATCGTGGGCATACAACTCGTCAATGAATGCGCGGATGTCCTTCAACCGCCCACCATCACGCTTTTTCGATGCTGCAATTCCCATGATCCACCCTCATCCATGCATTCCAACGCTTGGTAGAGAATCGCAGCGAATCGGCGCAATACCTGGACCTATGGAAAATGGGGGGATTCCTGAGGGTATCGGGGCGTGATATGCGTATGTAATGCGTGTTCACTGTTACCCCAAGTCTCGTAATTCACACGAGCGGCCGTAGTGCAGGCTAAAATCGCGTCTCCAGCCCTGATTGTATCCAATAGATAATTGATACGTCCTGCCTCATCCAAATCGTTTATGCTTGGAACAACAGGATCTGCCAAAAGTAGGCAATATCCCGGTAGCGGTTGCACATCGCCTGCAACTAGCCAACCAGACTTCATCTGGCATATCACAAACGGGTTCTGGTTCGTTCGTGCGAGGGCGATGCGTTGTTCGATAAGATTTGCCAAATGTAGTCCAAATTTGGAAAACGCTTATGTCCAGCAAAGTTTATGAAAGCGGGGTCTGGGGCCTAAGGCCCCAGCGGGTCGAGGGCAGAGCCCTCGCCTTACTTTACCTTACTGGCAGGCCAGGCATTCTTCGTAGTTCGTAGTGGCGGCTACCAGCGGCAGTGGCACGTGCCCCGTGTTGTTGGCGGCTTCGAGGTGGGTGCGGTGTTCTACTTTTTCGCTGATGGAGTCGGCGCGTTGGATTGAGAGGGAGCGGCAGTAGTAGAGGGATTTTACGCCGCGTTTCCAGGCTTGGTAGTGGATTTGGTGGAGGTCGCGTTTGTTGACGTCGGCGGGGAGGAAGACGTTGATGGATTGGCTTTGGCAGATGAAGGGGGTGCGGTCGGCGGCGTGTTCGATGATCCAGCGCTGGTCGAGTTCAAAGGCGGTTTTGAAGACGGCTTTTTCGTCGTCGGTCAGGAAGTCGAGGTGTTGGACCGAGCCTTTGGTGACGGTGATGTTGGACCAGGTGGCGTCGTCGTCGCGGCCTTTGGAGGCCAGAAGTTGCTGGAGGTGGCGGTTGCGGACGGAGAAGCTGCCGGAGAGGGTTTTTTGGAGGAAGACGTTGGCGGCGATGGGTTCGATGCCGGGGCTGGAGTTGCCGGCGATGATGGAGATGGAGGCGGTGGGGGCGATTGCCATTTTATTGGAGAAGCGTTCCATGAGGCCGTAATCGGCCGCGTCGGGGCAGGGGCCGCGTTCCTTGGCGAGGGTTTTCGATGCGAGGTCCGCACCCGTGCGGATGTGTTTGAAGATTTTGATGTTCCAGGCTTTTGCCATCGCGGATTCGAACGGGATGTTGAGGGCCTGGAGGAAGGAGTGGAAGCCCATGACGCCGAGGCCGACCGAGCGTTCGCGCATGGCCGCGTATTTGGCGCGGGCCATGCTGTCCGGGGCGTGGGTGATGAAATCCTGCAGCACATTGTCGAGGAAGCGCATGACGTCCTCGATGAACTGGGGGTTTTCGTGCCATTCGAGCCAGGTTTCGAGGTTGATCGAGGAGAGGCAGCAGACGGCGGTGCGTTGCTGGCCGTGCTGGTCGAGCCCGGTGGGGAGGGTGATTTCGGCGCAGAGGTTGGAGGTTTTGACTTCGAGACCCGCGAGTTTGTGGTGTTCGGGGCGGGCGTTGTTCACGTGATCGGAGAAGATGATGTAGGGCTCGCCGGTTTCGATGCGGGCGGTGAGGATGCGGACCCAGAGGGCGCGGGCGGAGATGTGGCGGACGTGGGCGCCGTCCTTGGGGGAGGTGAGGGACCATTTGTCGTCGGCTTCGACGGCGCGCATGAAAGCGTCCGAAATCAGGATGCCGTGATGGAGGTTGAGGGCCTTGCGGTTGGGATCGCCGCCGGTGGGGCGGCGGATTTCGATGAATTCCTCGATTTCCGGGTGGGAGATGGGAAGGTAGACCGCTGCCGAGCCGCGGCGGAGTGAGCCCTGGCTGATGGCGAGGGTGAGGCTGTCCATCACGCGGATGAAGGGGACGACGCCGGAGGTTTTGCCGTTCTGGCCGACTTTTTCGCCGATCGAGCGGAGATTGCCCCAATAGGAGCCGATTCCACCGCCCTTGGAGGCGAGCCAGACGTTTTCGTTCCAGAGATCGACGATGCCTTCCAGACTGTCCGACGCTTCGTTGAGGAAGCAGGAAATCGGCAGGCCGCGCGAGGTGCCGCCGTTGGACAGAACGGGGGTGGCGGGCATGAACCAGAGCTTGCTGATGTAATCGTAGAGGCGCTGGGCGTGGGCCTGATCGTCGCCATAATAGGAGGCGACGCGGGCGAACAGATCCTGATAGGATTCGCCGGGCATCAGATAACGATCGTCGAGCGTGGCGCGGCCGAAATCGGTCAGGAGAGCATCGCGCGAACGATCCACCTTGATCTGGTGGCCGCCTTGCAGCTGAATATCGGTTTCGAGCAGCGTGGGCTCAAGCAGAGCCTGGTCGGCACGGGACATGGCGTTCATTGCAGCGGAGACTCCAATCGGTTCGGCGGGGGGCATAACAACATATTGGGAGGGCATCGCGCAATCGCTACCAGATCAAGTTTTGCGAGAAAAATAACTTGCGTCGAGTCGGGGTTTATGGGCGGTTAATGTTCGTTGTTTGTTCTTGTAGGGGGAGTGGGGGCGGACGGCAAGGGTGGGCGTGGGCTGGGGAAGGCGAGGTAACGGGAGGTAAGGGGAGGTAAGGAGAGGAGAGACTTCTTTTTTGGTAAAAAAGAAGCAAAAAACTTTTTTTAATCGGGGGTGGTGTGGGGCTATGGGATCGCCGGGCGGTCGGGGGAGATTGATGCGGGCGATTTATTCCGTCTGCCGTAGGGCTGATCGGGGAGATTTCAAAAATTTTGGCTTCGGACATGTGGTGATTAGAAAGTGATGGGCTTCGCAAGGACTCTGCCCATCCTACGACTCCGGGACGGGGCTTTGGTTGGGGTGACGGATTGTTCTGAATTATGCGGCTGGCCGGACAATCAGGGATCATCATGATATCGATGTGCTGATCCTGCGGCGTGACGAGGCATTGGTGCGGCGAGCGCTGGCTACGTGGGATTGTAATGCGTCGGTCGGCGGGGTGCAATGCGTCTATTGGATTGAAGCTAAGCCGAAGCCCCAGTCCCAATTCGAAAAAATTTTTTGGTTCTTTTTTATAAAAAAGAACGGCTTGATTGACTTGTTTTATTGGTGATTAGAGAGTGATGGGCTTCGCAAGGGCTCTGCCCATCCTACGACTTGTGGTGACTGGAACGTGATGGGCTTCGCGAGGGCTCTGCCCATCCTACAACTTGCCTACTTCATATCCGAACAGAACTTCTGAATCCGCGTGCATGCTTCGCGGAGGGCTTCGGTGGAGGTGGCGTAGCTGACGCGGAAGTAGCCGGGGTAGATGAAGGCGGAGCCGTGGACGGTGGCGACGCCGTGTTCGTCGAGCAAGGCGGTGACGAAGGTTTCGTCGTCGGTGATTTTGGTGCCGGCGGCGGTGGTTTTGCCGATGCAGCCGTGGATTGAGGGGAAGACGTAGAAGGCACCTTCGGGGGTGGCGCAGGTGAGGCCGGGGGCGTCGTTGAGCATGGCGACGACGAGGTCGCGGCGGTCGCGGTAGGTGTTGCGCATGATTTCGATGTCGTCTTCCGGGCCGTTGAGGGCGGCGACGGCAGCGGCCTGGGAGATCGAGGAGGTGTTGGAGGTGGACTGGCTTTGCAGTTTGTCCATTGCCTTGATCAGGGCGAGGGGGGCGCCGGCGAAGCCGATGCGCCAGCCGGTCATGGCGTAGGCTTTCGAGCAGCCGTTCATGGTGACGGTGCGGTCGCGCAGGGCGGGTTCGACTTCGACGATGGTGGCGGGCTTGAAGCCATCGTAGGTGAGTTTTTCGTAGATGTCGTCGGTGAAGACCCAGACGTGGGGGTGGCGGAGGAGGACGTCGCAGATCGGGCGGAGGTCTTCGGCGGAATAGGCGGCCCCGGTCGGGTTGGAGGGGGAGTTGAGGATCAGCCATTTGGTGTTCGGGGTGATGGCGGCTTCGAGATCTTCGGCGCGGAGTTTGAAGCCGTGGTTCTGGCTGCAGGGGACGAAGACGGGTTTGCCTTCGGCGAGTTGCACGATGTCCGGGTAGGAGACCCAGCAGGGGGTGGGGATGATGGCTTCGTCGCCGGACTGGATGGTGGCGAGCATGGCGTTGAAGATGACTTGTTTGCCGCCGGTGGAGACGATGACTTCCTCGGGTTTGTAGTCGATCCCGGAGTCGCGTTTGAATTTGGCGGCGACGGCGCGGCGGAGGGCGATGGTGCCTGCGACGTCGGTGTATTTGGTGTCGCCGGCTTCGATGGCGGCGATGGCGGCCTGTTTGATGTGGGCGGGGGTGTCGAAATCGGGTTCGCCGGCGGAAAGGCTGATGATGTCGCGGCCGGCGGCCTTGAGCTGACGCGCCTTGGTGCTGATGGCGATGGTCTGGCTCGGGCTGATGCGGTTGAGACGGGCGGCGATCAATTCCATGGCGGTTCTCCCTGAAGGCAAGGGGATTTAGCGGGTTATCGGCGCGGTGAATATGGCCGATTTGCAACATCGGGGTTGCGGGTCTTGCCGAGCGGGCGGCAAACCAATATCAGTTCGGCACGGATTGGGGTGTAGCCAAGTGGTAAGGCAGCGGATTTTGATTCCGCCATTCGGAGGTTCGAATCCTCCCTCCCCAGCCAGATTTCCCGGGGTTCAGAGATAGGGCAGGAGCAGGCGGGCGGCGGCGTCGCGCTGGCGCTTCCAGAGCGGGTCGGCGGCGAGTTCGGCATCGGCGATCGGGCGGCTGCGGGCGATTTTTTCGTCGATCAGGCTGTCGAGTTCGGCGCAGACCGCGGGGTCGTAACATTCCAGGTCGAATTCGAAGTTGAGGCGGAGGCTGCGGGCATCCCAGTTGGAGCTGCCGACGAGGCTCCAGATGCCGTCGATCGTCATCAGTTTCGCGTGGTTGAACGGGGTGGCGCCGAGGAAGACGCGGGGGCGGAGCTGGCGCGAGGCGCGGAGATGGGCGCGGACCGCCCAGTCGATCAGGCGGTGGTCGGAGTGTTCGGGGATGACGATTTCGACGGTGACGCCGCGCATGCAGGCGAGCTCGATGGCGGAGCGGAGCTGGTCGTCGGGCAGGAAATAGGGGGTGACGATGCGGACACGGTGTTCGGCCAGCGAGAGGGCGGCGCCGAGCAGGGTTTCGATGTGGTGGAGATCGGCGTCCGGGCCGGAGCGGATGCCGCGGGCGAGGGTGGGGCCTGGGGCCTGGAGGGAATCGGGCCACCAGATTTCGCTTTCGAGCGATTCGTTGGTGGTGAAGTTCCAGTCCTGGGCGAAGGTGCCGAGCAAATGGCGGATGACGGGGCCGGTGACGCCGACCTGGACATCGTCGACGCTGCCGGGGGCGTCGGGTGGGGCGCGGTTTTCGGCACCGATGTTCAGGCCGCCGGTGAAGCCGGAGGTGCCATCGAGGATGAGGAGTTTTTTGTGGTTGCGCAGGTTGAGCAGGGGCATGCGCCACGGGGCGTAGCTGTGGAGGAAGCGCGCGCAGGGCACGCCGGCGGCGCGGAGGGCGCGGAAGGCGCGCGCGGTGAAGAAGCCGCCGCCGACTCCGTCGATCAGGACGCGGACGGCGACGCCGCGTTGATGGGCGCGGGTGAGGGCGGCGATGAAGCGGCGGCCCACCGCGTCGTTGCGGAAGATGTAGCCGGCGAGGGCGACGCTGTGCTGGGCCTGTTCGATCGCCCCGATCATCGGACCGTAGGCGGCGCGGCCGCCGTGGTAGACGGTGATGCGGTTGCCGGCGGTGAGGGGCATGCCGGTGATCTGTCCGGCGATGGTGGCGAGGGTCTGGATCGGCGCGGGGGCTTCGAGCAGGGCGGTGACGCCGCGCCGGCCTTCGGTGGTAGGGGCAATCTGGGCGAGGCGCGCGGCCTTGCGGGAGATGCGGTTGATGCCGAAGACGATGTAGAGCAGGGGGCCGGTGATCAGGGTCAGCCAGACCAGGGCGATCCATCCCATTGCCGAGCGGACGTTTGATTTGCGCCGCAGGATATGCCACGTCAGCCCGAATGAGATCAGACAGTGAACGATGAAGATGATGGGTGTTTCGGTGAGGGTCGGGAGCGGTGTTTTGAGCGGCATGTGAGCGGATATCCTGTACCGGTTTGTTCCGGTTGAGCGGCGTGACCGGATGAAGCCGGGTTTGCGCGCAAAGACAAGTCAACCCGACGAGATTCCCGATCCGGGCCAGCGGAGATCATCATGCGTATCGTGAGCTGGAACCTTCTGCATCATGTGGGCGCGCAGGCGCGCGACGTGGCTTCGCTGATCGAGTCCTGCCGGCCTGATGTGATGCTGATGCAGGAGGCGACCGAGGAGATCGGCGAGATCGCGCATCTGTGCGGCGGGTGGTATTATCGTGCGCCGATGGCGCGGCGGACCTATGGGCTGGCGGCGTGGAGCCGGCATCGGTTCGAGGAGCCGGCGACGCTGCGGCTGCCCGCCTCGAAGGTGCCGGGGCGGGTGCCGCCACGGCTGGCGCAGATGGTGCGGATCGAGGGGGTGACGCTCGCGAATGTGCATTTGTCGCACGGGCAGATGCTGAACCGGCTGCAACTGCGCCATATCACGCGGCATCTGGTGGGGCCGGGGGCGATCATCGGCGATTACAATGCGCTTGGACCGATCCGGCTGGCGGGGTTTCACGATGTCGGGCCACGGCAGGTGACGTGCCGGGCGAGCGGGATGATCCCGTTCCGGCTCGACCGGTGCATGGTGCGCGGGATGGAGCGGGGTGAGGCGCGGGTGTTGTGGCGCGGGCCCTCCGATCATCATCCGATCATGCTGACGCTGCGGGTGGGCGGCGCGCGGTAGGCGACCGGTCAGAAATCGTTGCCGAGCAGGCGGTGGTAGTATTGGTGGGCGGGGGGCGGCAGGTCGGGTGCGGCGTCGCGCCGGATCAGTTCGTTCTGGATCGTGCGGGCGTCGGATTTGATGCCGGCGCGGCCGAGGCGGATGACGCCGTGATTCTGGTTGCCGTACTGGCCGTGGCCGCCTGAGGCGCGTTGGCCGAGGCCGGAGGGGCCGCTGCCGGAACCCTTGCCGGTGCGCATCGCCTGCAACGCGCTCTGGGCCTGCTGGAGGGCGGCGATGGCGGCGCGTTCGGCGGGCAAGGCACCGGGGGCGTCACCGCGGGTGAGGGAGGCCGTTGCCGATTGCATCGCCTGCTGACCCTGGCCGATCTGCGGGCCGGGTGGGATGCCGGCCTGGGCGAGGCTGGTCGCGGTGGCGCCGAGTTGCTGCTGCAGGGCTTGTTGCGCGCGGGCGAGGGCCTGGTCCGGGGCGGGGGTGGGCTGGCCGGCGCGGTTGCCCCGCTGATTACCCGGTTGATTGCCCGGTTGGGGCTGGGATTGCCGGGCGGTGCGGTCCATCAGCCCGGCTTCCTCGCGCATCAGTTTCGACAGGGTGCTTTCGGCCTGATGGGCGGCCTGCTGGCGGGCCTGCTCGGCGGCGGAGACCGGTTTTTCCTGTTGGACCTGACGCAGCATGGCGCGGAGTTTGGCGAGGTCGGCCTTGGCCTGTCCAGCATCCCCGGCGGCGGCTTCATCGGCGATGCGCTGGGCGAGGGCGCTGATACTGGACATGGTGCCGAGCTGGGCCTGGGTGAGGGATTTCTGGCCCTGGGCGGCGAGATGGGCCTGGGAGGCGGCGTCGAGCCGGGCGAGGAGTTTCTGTAACTGGGTCGCGGCGGTGGAATGGCCAGCGAGGGCCTTGTTCAGGGCGGCTTCGAGGGCGCGGCGGGCGGCGGCGAGCTGTTCGGCGGCGCGGAAGGCCGCACCCTGTTCGGCGCGTTGCACGAGGCCCCATAGCTGGGCTTCGGGATGGGGCGCGGTGCCGGCGGCGAAGCGAGGGGCGAAACTGGCGATGTCGCGTTTCGTGCCGGGGGTGATCGGGCCGGGGGGGGTTGTTGCGAGGGTGGCGAGACGGGCGGCGAGGGCATTGTGGCGTGCGGGATCGAGGGCGAGGGATTGACGGATCGCTTCGAGCGCCTGCGCGGTCGCGTTATGGAGGATCGGTGCGGGGAGGGTGATGCGGGCGGGGCTGGACGTGCCGGTCTGGCCCGCCTTGTTGGTGGCGATCAGCCGGGCTTCGACCGCCATGCCGGCATAGGGGCTTTCCAGCAGGTCGAGCAGGGCTTCGCCGTGGGTGGGCGAGGGGTGGGGCACGGCGGCGTGGTCGGTGCGGGGTGCGGGCTTTCCGGGGGGCGTGCGGCTGGCGGGCTGGAAGGCGAGGTCGAGCCCGGTCAGGCCGTAGGGGCTCGCGACGTTCCAGGTGAAGTCGATCCGTTTGCCGTCGGGGTCGCGATAGGGCGGGATGGTAAAGCCGATCGTGGGCGGGACGGGGGCTGCGACGATCAGGCGGTAACGCGCGATGCGGTGCCAGAAGGGGCCGATCGTGATGGTGGTGGGCGCGGTGAGCGGCACGGTGGCGCGGTAGCTGCCGTTTGCGATGGTGGCGAAGCGGATGCCGTGAGGGCCGGCGGCGGCGGCGGGGGGCGATGATCCGCCGCCGGTCAGGATGAGTGCGAGCGAGGAGCCGCTCAGGACGGTGATCGGGTGGGCGGAGGGTTTGATCAGGATCGGGGCTTCGCCGGTCCAGCGTGGCGGGGTGATCCAGGCCTGGACCGTGATGCCGCTGCCGGGGAACAGGCGCGGCAGGTCGAAGCTGCGGGCGAGGCGCGGGCCGGCCTGATGGCCCGCCGCGATCCAGGCCGCGATCAGGGCGAGCAACAGCAGGGCGCGCAGGGCGAGCGGGTCGTGGGCGGCGAGATCGGGTGTAGGACGGCCGATTCGCGCGGTGCGCAACGCGGCATCGGTGCGGGCGCGATGGGACTGCCAGAGCGTGGTGGTGAGCGGATCGGTGAGCGAGTCTGTGAGGGAGGCGGAGCCTGCGAGGGCGCGGCGGTCTTCGAAGGCGGTGATCGGACGGTGCGAGAGGCGGGAATCGTGTTCGATCCGCCGGTCGATCGCGGCTGGCAGGGGTGGGGCGTAGTGGCGGCGGGCGTGGAGGATGGCGGCGATCAAGGCGAGGAGGCCGATCAGGTCGGCGCGCCAGCCGCCGAGGCCGAGCAGGGTGGCGATCAGGAACAGGGCGATCACGCCGAGCGGGGCGAGGGATGCGACGGCGAGCGCCTCGATGGTGAGGACGAGATGCGCCCGCCGGCGGAGGCGGGCGAGGTGGGTGGCGATGGGATCGGGGTCAGGCGTGGGGGATGATCTCGTCATGCCAGAGCTGATCGATCGGTTGGCGCATTCTGATCAGATGGGGTTGCCCGCGATCGATCAAGATCTGGGCGGCGCGGGGGCGGGCATTGTAGGTGCTGCTCATCACCGCGCCATAGGCACCCGCATCGAGGATTGCGACCAGCGCGCCGGGTTTGAGGGCGGGCAGATCGTACCGGCCGAACCGGTCGCTGCTTTCGCAGACCGGGCCGACGATTTCGGTGGGGCGCGGCGGGGATGCGGCATCGATCGCGCCGACCGGGACGATGCCGTGATTGGCGTCGTAGAGGGCGGGGCGGATCAGATCGTTCATGCCGGCATCGAGGATGGTGAAATCGGCGGCTTCGGTGGCTTTGGTCAGGGTGACCCGCGCGAGCAGGATGCCCGCGGGGGCGACCAGCCAGCGGCCCGGTTCGATGGTGAGGTCGAGTGCGCGATCGCCGATCAGGCGCTTGACCATGGCGGCATAGGCGCCGAGCGGGAAGGCGATGCCGTCATCATAGGGGATGCCGAAGCCGCCGCCGAGGTCGAAAGCAGTGATCGTGGCACCTTCCGCCATGAGGCTGTCGATCAAATCGAGGATGCGGTGATAGGCGGCTTCGAACGGGGTGGGGCTGAAGATCTGGCTGCCGATATGGGTGGAAAATCCGATGGCGCGGATGCCGGGCAGGCGGGCGGCGTGGCGGTAGAGTGCGGCGGCCTGATGGAGGGGGATGCCGAATTTGTCGGTGGCGCGGCCGGTGCTGATTTTATCGTGACCGCCCGCCGCGATGTCGGGGTTCACCCGCAGCGCGACCGGGGCGATGCGGTTGGCGGCGGTGGCGATGGCCGAGATCATGGCCAGTTCCTCGGCACTTTCGACGTTGAACTGGCCGATGCCGGCGGCGAGGGCGGCGGCGATTTCGTCCTCGCGCTTGCCGACGCCGGAATAGACCATCGCAGCCGGGGCGATGCCGGCGGCGGCGGCGCGGGCGAATTCGCCGGCGCTGGTCACGTCGGCGCCCGCACCGACCCCGTTTCCGCCTTGGCGCAGCAGGTTCAGGATGGCGAGGTGGTCGTTTGCCTTGACGGCGAAGCGGATCGCGGGGGTGAGGCCGATAGTCGCGAAGGTGGTTTGCAGCAAAGTCAGACGGTTGCGGAGTGTTGCTGCGCTGTAGATCCAGCTTGGGGTGCCATGTTCGGCGGCGATCGCGGCGAGCGGGACATCATCGAAGGTGAGTCCGTCCTGAGCGTGCCAGCGCAGAGCGGGGCGCGCCGCGATCAGCCGGTGCCAGGGCTGGTCGCGCAGCAGCGTGGCGGAGGAAAGGGCGGCGTGATGGTTCATTGCGACGGGTATTGGTGCGGGTAGGTGATGGCGCTTGCCGGGCCGGGCGGCGAGGGGGCACCGGCGCGACCGCAGGCGGCGAGGGCGGCGCAGGCGAGGATCAGGATGAGGTATTTCATGACAGGGCCTTCTGCCACGCGGCGGCGGCGCGGGCGACGTTGTCCGGCGCGGTGCCGCCGATCGCCTTGCGTGCGGCGACCGAGGCCTCGACCGTGATGACGCCGAACACCGCTTCGGTGATCCGGGGTTCGGCCTCCTGCATGGCGGCGAGGGGCAGGGAGGCGAGGTCGGTGCCGCGCGCCTCGGCCATGGCGACGATGCGGCCGGTGACGTGGTGGGCGGTGCGGAACGGCAGGTCGAGGTCGCGGACCAGATAATCGGCGAGGTCGGTTGCTGTGGCGAAATCGGCCCCGGCGGCGTCGCGCATGCGCGCTTCGTCGGCCTGCATGTCGGTGACCATGCCGGTCATCGCGGCGAGGCTGAGTTCGGCGGCGTCCGCCGCGTCGAAGACGGCTTCCTTGTCTTCCTGCATGTCCTTGGCATAGGCGAGCGGCAGGCCCTTCATGACGGTGAGCAGGGCGAGCAGGGCACCGAAGATGCGGCCGGTTTTGGCGCGGGTGAGTTCGGCGGCGTCCGGATTGCGCTTTTGTGGCATGATCGAGGAGCCGGTGGTGTAGGCATCCGACAGGCGGATGAAGCGGTAGGGGGCGCTGACCCAGATGATGATTTCCTCGGCGAAGCGCGACAGGTGCATCGCCATGATCGAGAGGGCGGCGAGGAATTCGATGGCGAAGTCGCGGTCGGAGACGGCATCGAGGGAATTGGCAGTTGGTGCTGTAAAACCAAGGGCTTGCGCGGTCATGTTGCGGTCGATCGGGAAGGTGGTGCCGGCGAGGGCCGCGCTGCCGAGCGGGCATTGGTTGAGGCGGGCACGGGCATCGGCGAGGCGGGAGCGGTCGCGCGCGAGCATTTCGACATAGGCGAGCAGATGGTGGCCGAAGGTGACCGGCTGGGCGGTTTGCAGATGGGTGAAGCCGGGCATGATGGTGCCGGCGTGTTCGGCGGCGCGGTCGGCCAGGGCGCGCATCAGGTCGCGGAGCTGGAGGTCGATCGCGTCGATCGCGTTGCGGACCCAGAGGCGGAAATCGGTCGCGACCTGATCGTTGCGGCTGCGGGCGGTGTGGAGGCGGCGCCCGGCCTCGCCGATCCGGCCGACCAGCCAGGCTTCGATGTTGGTGTGGATGTCTTCCAGGGCGGGGTCGAAAGTAAATTTTTGTGAAGTGATCGCCGCGTGGATTTCGCCAAGACCGTTGCGGATCGCGGTTTCGTCGTCCTGGCTGATGATGCCCTGATGCGCCAACATGGCGGCGTGGGCCAGACTTCCGGCGATATCCTCGCGCCAGAGCCGGTGATCGAACCCGATCGAGGCGTTGATCGCCTGCATGATCGCCGCCGGCCCTTCGGAAAATCGACCGCCCCATTGCAGGCGCGCGGCTTGCGCTTCGCCGGTGTTATGGTCAGATGCAGACTTGGTTATATTTTCGGGCGGAGCATCGACGTTCATGGCAATCAAACTTTCAAGGCGGCATTTCGCGGCATTGGGCGCAGGGGTGTTGCTGCCTGACTTAACGGCGCTTGCCGGGTTGGGCAAATCGGCTTTCGCGATGAGTTTGCCCGATGTGGCGCAGAATCTGGCGGAAACCCTGCCGGAGCCGGCACCGGATTTTCATTTCATGAACGCGGCGGGGCGGCGGCTGGACCTTGCACATTACAAGGGCGAAGGGTTGATCGTTAATTTCTGGGCGACCTGGTGCCCGCCATGCCGGGCGGAACTGCCCTCGCTGGTGGTGCTCAACAAGATGCTGCTGCCGGACGGCATCCGGGTGCTGCCGATCTCGGTCGATTCCGATGGGATCAAGGCGGTGATCCCGTATTACAAGAAACACGATATTACGGGCGTGCCGATGCTGATCGACCCGTCCTCCAGCGCGTTGCGGGCGTTTCAGGTCAACGGGATTCCACTGACCGTGATCGTCAATCGCAAGGGCGATGTGGTCGCCTCGCTGCAGGGGGCGGGCAACTGGGCGACTGCGACGACGGCGGCGAAGGTGCGCGAGCTGATCGGGCCGCCTCTGGCCAGGGGGACGAAGGCGACCGCGACCTAGGGTTTGGTTCAGCGGTCGGTATAGCCGCCGATCACCGGGAGGATTTCGCCGGTGATGAAGCTCGACATCTGCTTCGAGGCGAGGAACAGGTAGGCCGGGGCGATTTCCTCGGGCTGGGCCGGGCGCTTCATGCGGGTGTTGGAGCCGAAACTGTCCATTTTCGAGGGATTGTCGCTCGGGTTGAGCGGGGTCCAGACCGGGCCGGGGGCGACGGCGTTGACCCGGATGCCGCGCGAGGCGAGCGAGCCGGCGAGGGCGCGGGTGAAGCTGTGGATGCCGCCTTTGGTCATGGTGTAGTCGATGATGGTGGAATTGCCCATCAGCGCGGTGACCGAGCCGGAATTGACGATGGCCGCGCCCTCGCCCATGTGCGGCAGGCAGGCCTGGGCCATGTGGAAATAGCCGTAGAGATTGGTTTTGATGGTCAGGTCGAAATGCTCCTCGGTGAGGTCTTCGAAGCGGCTGACATGCATCTGAAAGGCGGCGTTGTTCACCAGGATGTCGATTTTGCCGAAGGCCTCGACCACTTTGGCCACGGCGTCGAAACAGGATTTGCGGTCGGTCACGTCGCCGGCGATGGTGAGGACGCGCTGGCCTTCGGCCTCGATCGCGGCTTTGACCACGTCGGCGTCTTCCTGTTCGTGGGCGAGGTGGAGGATGGCGACATCGGCCCCTTCGCGGGCGAACAGGATGGCGACGGCGCGGCCGATGCCGGAATCGCCTCCGGTGATGATCGCGACGCTGCCGGCGAGCTTGCCGGAGCCTTTCCAGTAGGGGGCGTCGTACATCGGCGCGAGGCTCTGGCCGGTTTCGATGCCGGGTTTCGATCGGGATTCATCGGGGAAGGGCGGTTCGGGGTAGCGGCGGGCGCCGGCCTGCATGGCGCCCTGCATTTCGATCGGCGGGCGCGCCTTGTCGGCGTCGCGGACTTGCTGTTGGATCGCTTTCTGGCGGGCGGTGACGTCCATGATCGGGCTCCTTGAATGATGGTTGCCAAGTTGGGAAGGATGGGGAAATGCTTCAAATGAAAAGGCGGCAATCAGGAAGGTTGACGGGCAGGATTGGCGCGTCCGGGCGTTGCGGGGTGCGGCTTTGCATGGTGGGGGCGCGATGAGCGGGTGGGTTCCGGCGTCGCGTTATCCTGATCCGGCGATCGAGACGCTCGATCCGTCATTCGCGAAATACCGGCTGTTCAATGCGGCGGTGGAACGGATTGCGGCCGGGATGCGCTGGTGCGAGGGGCCGGTGTGGTTCGGGGATGGGCGATATTTGCTGTGGAGCGACATTCCGAACGACCGGATCATGCGGTGGGATGAGACCGATGACAGCGTTTCGGTGTTTCGCGAGGGCGGGTTCGCCAATGGCAATACCCGCGACCGGCAGGGGCGGCTGGTGACGTGCGAGCACGGCGGGCGGCGGGTGGTGCGGACGGAGTATGACGGGTCGCTGACCGTGCTGGCGGATCGGTTCGAGGGCAGGCGGTTGAATTCGCCCAATGATGTGGTGGTGAAATCGGATGGCAGCATCTGGTTCACCGATCCGCCGTTCGGGTTGGGGTCGGATTACGAGGGGCGGATCGCGCGTGCGGAACTCGGGGCCCATGTGTATCGGATCGACGGGGGGAACGGGGCGGTCACGCTGGTGGCGGATGATGTGCTCGGGCCGAACGGGCTTGCGTTTTCGCCCGATGAGCGGCGGCTTTATATTGTGGAGTCGCGCGGGGTGCCGCATCGGCGCATCCTTGTGTTCGATGTGACGGGGGAGGGTGCGATCGGCAACGGGCGGGTGCTGATCGATGCCGGGACGGAGGGGACGCCGGACGGGATACGCTGCGATGTGGATGGCAATATCTGGGCGGGGTGGGGGATGGGCAGCGCGGCGCTCGACGGGGTGATGATATTCAACCCGGACGGCGCGGCGATCGGGCGGATCGCGCTGCCGGAACGCTGTGCGAATGTGTGCTTCGGCGGGCGGCATCGCAACCGGCTGTTCATGGCGTCCAGCCGGTCGCTCTATGCGCTTTATGTCAATGCCGCGGGGGTGCCGGGTGGGTGAGCGGGGTCAGTAGGTGGCGCGGCCGCCTGAGATGTCGAACACGCCGCCGGTGCTGAACGAACATTCGCGCGAGGCGAGGAAGCAGATCAGCGAGGCCATTTCCTCGACGGTGCCGAACCGGCCCATCGGGATTTTCGAGAGCATGAAGTCGATGTGCTCCTGGGTCATCTGGTCGAAAATGGCGGTCCTGACGGCGGCGGGGGTGACGCAGTTGACCGTGATGCCGGTTTTCGCGAGCTCCTTGCCGAGGGATTTGGTCAGGCCGATCACCCCGGCCTTCGAGGCGCTGTAGGCGGATGCGTTGGGGTTGCCCTCCTTGCCGGCGATCGAGGCGATGTTGACGATGCGGCCGGTATTGGCTTCGAGCATGCGTTTCACCACCGCCTTGTTGGTGATGAACATGCCGATCAGGTTGATTTCGATGACCTGGCGCCAGGCATCGGTCTCGTAGGTCCATGTCGTCGTGTTGGGGCCGGTGATGCCGGCGCTGGCCACCAGGATGTCGATGCTGCCGAAGGTGGCGTGGGTGGTGCTGGCTGCCTGTTCGACGGAGGCTTCGTCGGTGACATCGACGGTGAAGCCGATCGCGGCATCGCCGAGGGTGGCGCGGGCGGCGGCGATGGCGGCGTGGTCGCGGTCCCAGATGGCGACGCGGCCGCCTTCGGCGATGATGCGGTGCGCGACGGCATGGCCGATGCCGGCGGCGCCCCCGGTGATGACGGCGGATTGGCCTTCGAAGCGGTTCTGTTGGGTCATGGTTTCCGTCCCTTATCGATGATGGACAGGGATAACACTTCGGGATCGGTTTGTCTTGGCCGGACGGGATGCCGGCTCAGGCGCGGGGGTGGGATTTCTGCCAGACCGAGATGAGCTGGGCGGTGTCGATATCGGTGTAGCGCTGGGTGGTGGAGAGGCTGGCGTGGCCGAGGAGTTCCTGGATCGAGCGGAGATCGGCCCCGGCGGCGAGGAGGTGGGTGGCGAAGGAGTGGCGCAGGGCGTGGGGGGTGGCGTGTTCGGGCAGGCCGTTGGCGCGGCGGAAGTTTCGGAGATGGCGCTGGACCACACCGGCGTTGAGCCGCGCGCCGCGGGCCCCGAGGAAGAGGGGCGATTGCGGGGCGGCGGCGGGGTGGATGCGTCGCCATGCGGCGAGAGCTTCGCGCACGGTGGCGAGGAGGGGAACGATGCGTTGCTTGCCACCCTTGCCGCGCACGATCAGGGGCGTGGCCTCGGGCGGGAGGTCGGCGATGTTGAGCGACAGGGCTTCGTCGATCCGCAATCCGGCGCCGTAGAGCAGGGCCATCAGCGCGGTGTCGCGGATGGCGAGGGCGGTGGTGGCGGCATCATCGCCGATCGCGGTGACGACGGATTTCGCATCGGGGGTGGTGAGGGCGCGGGGCAAAGGTTTGCGGGCACGCGGGGTGAGGCTGAGGCCGGGGGCTGGGTTGGCGATGCCGTGGCGGAGGTGCAGATAGCGGTAGAAGCTGCGGATCGCCGCGAGTTTTTTGGCACGGGTGGCGTTGCCGACGCCGTTCGTCGCGATGCGGGCGAGGTGGCTGCGCAGGTCGGTGAGGGTGAGGGCCGCGAGGTCGGCTGCGGTGGGTTCGGCGCCGAGATGGGCGGTGAGGAAGCCGAGGAATTCGGCGAGGTCGCCGCCATAGGTGATGATGGTTTTGGGAGCGGCGCGGCGTTCACTGGCCAGATAGGCCAGGAACGCCGCGCGCAGATCCTCCGCTGGCGTGTCCGCCGCCGCTGGGGCCGCGTCAGTGCTTGGTGGCGAGACCGACATCGGTGATGCCGGATTTCCGCACCGAGTTCATCACCTGCATGATGCGCTCGTATTTCACCGATTTGTCGCCCGCGATGATCACGTCGATCTTTTTCTTGGTGTCGTACAGGCCGGTCAGGTAGGTGGTCAGCCCCGCGCGGGTGATCGACTGATTCTTGACGTGCAGGCCGCCGTTGGGGTCGATCATGATGACGATCTGGGTGGGCTTCAGCTCGTTGGCGGTCGAGGCGCCGGGGAGCTGGAGCTTGACGCCGGAATCGGGGATCATTTTCAGCACGATCATGACGAAGAACACCAGGAGAAACATCATGATGTCGATCATCGGGACGATTTCGAGCCGGGGTCGGCTGCGCTCCTGAGGGTGACGTCTGTGGCGCATGATCAGACCCCTGCGGCGGTGTATTCGGCGGCGCGGGTCTGGGCCATCGTGCTCGTCGCGCCGTCGCTCAGGCCGCGGGTGTGGAAACGGTTGACCAGCATGACCTTGATCAGTTCAAGCTGCTGGGTGATGCGCTGGGCGATCGAGTTGAAGTAGTTGACGAAATAGACCGCGATGATCGCGATGAGCAGGCCGGCGCCGGTGGAGATCAGCGCATCCGCGATGCCGCCGGTAACCTTGGCCGGGCCGCCGTGCTGGGAGAGCACGTTGAAGGCCTGGATCATGCCGATGATGGTGCCGAACAGGCCGAGCAGCGGGGCGAGGGTGACCGAGGTGTCGAGAATCCAGAGGCCGCGATTGACCCGGGGCATCGCGTCCATGATTTCCTCTTCGAGGTGGAAATCGAGCTCGTCGGCGGTTTCGCCGCGCGAGGCGAGGGCGGTGACGATGAGGTGGCCCTGAAGGGTCTTGCTGTTGGCTTCCGCGAGTTCGCGCAGGCCTTCGAGATTGCCGTAGCCGATCTCGCGGAGGCGGGCGTGGATGCGGCTGCCGGAATTGATGGTCTTTTTCAGCAGCCAGAGCCGCTCGAAGGCGACCACGAGGGTGATCAGCAGCAGCACGGGCATGACGGCGAGCAGGCCACCCGTGAGCAGGACAAGTCGGACAATTTCGTTCATCGGTTCATCTCCAGAGGCTGCGCGGTCGCGGTCTATACGGCGGACGGCTGGGCGGTTGAGGGTAAGAATTCCATTATATCAAGCGCTCCGCCCGGTTGGTTCGTGCGGAAATGCGGGGAGGCGGCAATGAGTTCCCTGGTGTAGGCGTTGCGTGGGCTGGTCAGCACTTCCTGTGCGGTACCGAATTCCACCATCCTGCCGCCGTTCAAAACGGCAATCCGGTCGGCCATGTAACTAACCGCGGCAATGTCATGGCTGATCAGCATATAGCTCAAACCATCTTGACGCGCCAAATCTTTCAAAAGGTTCAACAATAGAGCCTGGGTTGAAACATCGAGACTCGATGTCGGTTCGTCAAGCACGATTATGCCGGGATTGGTGGCGAGGGCGCGCGCGATCGCGATGCGTTGGGCCTGGCCGCCGGAAACCGAGCCGGGAAACAGGTTGATCATGCGATCGGACAGGCCGACCCGGTCGAGCAGGGCGACGGTCTGGTCCATGCGGGCGCGTTTGCTGCGAATCCCGGCGAGTTTCAGGGGTTCGGCGATGATGTCGCCGATCCGCATGCGCGGGTTCATCGATTCCTTGGGGTCCTGGAACACGACCTGGATGCGCCGCCGGGCCGGTTTGCGCTGAGCGCGGGGCATTGCATCGAAGGCTTCGCCGTTCAAGATAACGTGACCCTGATAGGGGATCATTTGCAGGACGGCGCGACCGAGGGTGGATTTGCCCGAGCCGCTCTGGCCGACGATGCCGAGACATTCGCCCTGGCCGAGGGTGAAGGAGATGTCCTCCAGCGCGCGCATCTTGTCCTTGCGGCCGAGGACGCCCTGGATGAAACTGGTGGCGGTTCGTTCGTAATCGACGCCCAGGGCTGTGACTTCGAGGGCGGTGTCGCGGTTGACCGGGGCGGCGGGGGCGGCTTCGGGCGTGACCGCATCGAGCAGGGCGGCGGGGTCGATCTCGCGGGCGCGCCGGCAGGCGAAGATGGTGCCGCCGGTGGTGTCCGGTGCGGGGTAGGCGGTTTCGCAGGCGGGTTCGCGAAAGGCGCAGCGCGGGGCGAAGCGGCAGCCGGGGGGGCGGGATTCCGGGTCCGGCAGGTTGCCCGGGATGCTGGCGAGGCGGGTTTGTCCGAGGCGGGGGACCGCGCCGAGCAGGGCCTGGCTGTAGGGATGGCGCGGCTGGGCGAAAAAGGACCGGGCGCCGCCCCATTCGACCGATTTGCCGGCGTAGAGGACGTGGACCTGATCGGCGTGTTCCTCGACGATCGAGAGGTCGTGGGTGATGAACAGCACGCCCATGCTGTGTTCGCGGCGGAGGCGGCTGAGCAAGGTGAGGATCTGGCGGGCGACCAGCAGATCGAGGCCGGTTGTGGGTTCGTCGGCGATCAGCAGTTTGGGCGAGCAGGCCAGGGCCATCGCGATCATCACGCGCTGGCGCATGCCGCCGGAGAATTGGTGGGGGTAGTCGTCGAGCCGGTCGGCGGGGTCGGGGATGCCGACTTCGCCGAGCAGTTCGCGGGCGCGGGCGCGGGCGGCGCGATCGGACTCGCCGGTGTGGAGGCGATAGACTTCGGCGATCTGGTTGCCGACGCGGGTGGTGGGATTGAGCGCCGAGAGCGGGTTCTGGAACACCATGCCGATGTCGCGGCCGCGAACCTTGCGCATCTGGGATTCGGTGAGAGCGGCGAGATCGGTGCCCGCGAGCATGACCTTGCCGGTGATTTCGGCGCTGCGGGGCAGGAGCCGGATGACGCCGAGCGAGGCGATGGTTTTGCCCGATCCGCTTTCGCCGACCAGCGCGGTCATTTCGCCCGCGTTGACGGTGAGGCTGATATCGTCGAGCACCGAGATCGGGCGGCCACGGCCGCGCTTGAGGGCGACCGAGAGATGTTCGAGCGAGAGGACCGTGCTCATCGTGCGGCACCGAAGCGGGCGAGCAGGCCCTGGCCGATCAGGTTGGCGGCCATGATCGAGAGAAAGATCATCAGGCCGGCGGGCAGGATCATCCACCACGGGTCGAGCGCGATCAGGTTGAGGCCGGTTTGCAGCAGGCCGCCCCAGCTGGTGTAGGGCGGCTGGACGCCGAGGCCGAGGAAGCTCAGGCCGGAGAGGGCGAGCACCATGTCACCCACCAGGAAGGTTGCGTTGACCACGAGGATGGGGGCCATCACGCGCAGGATGTGGACGCGGGCGACGTACCAGGTGCCGCCGCCGAACTGGCGGGTGGCGAGGATGAAATCGCGGTTGCGCTGGGCGATCGCTTCGTTGCGGACGATGCGGGCGAGGCCGGGCCAGGAGGTGAGGCCGAGCAGCAGGATCAGTTCGAAATTGCCCGGCTGGAACAGGGCGGAGAAGAAGATCAGCACGACGAGGCCGGGGAGGGCCAGGATCGCATCGAGCACGCGCATCAAAACCTTGTCGATCCAGGAGGGGCTGAGGGCGGCGGCGAGGCCGTAGACGATGCCGAGGCCGAAGGTGAGGATGGCGGCGGGGATGCTGACGATGAGGGTGGCGTACCCGCCGGCGATCAGGCGCGCGAGTTCGTTGCGGCCGATCTGGTCGGTGCCGAGGGGGAATGTCGCACTCGGGCCCTGCAGGGCGTGATGGCCGTGGATGGCGTAGGGGCTGGCGGTGTAGAGATAGGGACCGAGCAGGCTGAAGCCGAGGATGAGGACGGCGAGCACCAGCCCGGTGACCAGCGTGCCGCGGTCGCCCAGCCACATGGCGGCGCGTTCGGCGGCGGAGCGGCGCAGTGCGCCGCCGGGGGCGGTGATGGCGGTGGCGAGTGAATTGCTCATTCGAAGCGCTCCCTGGGGTCGAGCAGGCCGTTGACCAGATCCGCCAGCAAGTTGCCGATGACGGTGAGCGCGCCGATCAACAGGACGATGGCGGAGATGACCGGGTAATCCTGCGATAATGCGGATCGCCAGAGCAGGTAGCCGAGGCCGGGATAGTTGAAGACGGTTTCGACCAGGACCGAGCCCGCGAAAATGCCGGGAAAGGACAGGCCGAGAATGGTGACCAGCGGGCGCAGGGCGTTGCGCAGCACGTGCTTGAACAGCACGGCGCGGAAGGTGAGGCCCTTGGCCAGAGCGGTGCGGACGTAATCCTTGCCGAGTTCCTCATGCACCGAGGTGCCGAAATAGCGCGACAGCCCGGCGACGCCGAGCAGGCCGACGGTGAGGACCGGCAGGATGAGGTGGCGCGCATAGTCCGGCAGGCCGGGGTTTTCGAGGCGGAGATTGGTGATGCCGCCGGTGGGCAGGACGCCCCATTTCACACCGAAATACAGGATGAACATGGTGCCGACGAAGAAGGTCGGCAGGGCATAGAGCGAGAGTTGGAGGGCGCCGATGACCCGGGCGGGCCAGCGCTCGTAGGTGACGCCCTGAAGCAGGCCGAGGCCGATCGAGAGGATCAGGGCGAGCAGGATGGCGCCGATATAGAGGGCCAGGGTGTTCATCATGTAGTCGCCGACCAGTTGGGTGACCGGGCGGTTGAGCAGGTAGGAATAGCCGAGACGGCCCTGCAGCAGATGCCACCACCAGATGACGTATTGCTTCCAGAGCGGGGCGGCGAGGCCGAGGCGGACGTTAAGCTCGTGCACGGCGGCGGGCGTCGCTTTCTGGCCGAGGATGGAATAGGCCGGACCGCCCGGGGTGGCGTGGGTCATGAAGAAGACGATGGTGATGAGGATCGCGAGCGACAGGAGAGCGGTCAGAAGGCGGTTGACGATCATGCGCAGCATGGCGGAGCCTTCACGGTGAAGATGGCGCGACGTTATCCGCGACCTGCGAGGCGCAGTCCGGCGTGGTCCAATGGAGATATTGCGGCGACCAGCCACCGGTGGGGCTGATGAACTTGCGGATGCCGCGCAGCCCTTTCCGGGCGAGCACGACGACACCGGTATCGTTCTGGAAAATGATCGGCTGTTGCTCGACCGCGTATTTCTCGTAGGCGTACAAGGCAGACAGGCCGGGCGTGGTTGTCACCGCGGCGAGAAGTTCGTCCATCTTTTTGTCGTTGTAGCCTTCCTGATTGTAGCTGCCTTTGGAGCCGAGTTGCGCGGCATCGGACGGGAAGCTGCCGAGCGACCATCCGAACGCCATGGCTTCCCATGTGAGAGGCCGGTAATCGAGCGCCATCAACTGATTGAACGTGACCTGGCGGATCTTCATGTCGATGCCGACCGCGCGCAAATCCTGTTGCTGGATTTCGGTCCAGAGCGTCGAGGTGGTGCCGCCGGAGGGGGTCAGGAGGGTGAAGGCGAGTTTTTTTCCGTTCTTTTCCCGGATGCCGTCGGGGCCGGGCTTCCAGCCCGCTTCGTCGAGCAATTTGCGCGCCTTGGCCGGATCGTAGCCGATCGGATATTTTCCGGCCTTTTCCGATGGGGGCAGGAACGTGGAGGGGATGACCGGGATGGGGCCGTATTCCGGTTTGGAGGCGTCATGGAACAGGACATGGACCACCTGCTCCTGATTGATGGCATCTGCCATCGCTTGCCGGACCCTGACGTCGTGAAAGAAGGGCACGGCCGGGTTTTTGTAGTTCAACTGGATGAATTGGAAGCCGAAATTCGGCGTCATCTTGATCCGGCGCACGTCTTTCAATTTTGCGACGGCATTCCAGAGCGAGAACGGGAGGTTGCTGACATCCAGCGTGCCGCTCTGCATTCCCTCGATCTCCGATCCCGACGAGTGGAGGAATGTCATGATGAACCGGCGGATCTGCGATTTATGACCCTGGTAGGTCGGGTTGGGGGCGAATTCGATGAAGCGGCCCAGCTTGAATTTCACGAGCTGATACGGGCCATCGACCACCTTGAAGAATGCCGGATCGGACTGATGACGCCACATCTGATTGATGGTGTATTTGCCCCAGGCATGGGCCGGGTAGGGCACGAACTGGGCGAGGCCGAGCAGTTCGAACCAGTCGGGATTGACCGGGTGCTTCAGGGTGACCGAAAACGTTTCCGGACCGAGAATATCGAATGATTTGATCAGGTTCGGAACACCGCCCGAATTATACCCGGGATAGGTCGGCCCGAGGCGCTTGATCAGGTCGTAGGTGAACTTGACGTCCCTGGTGGTCACCGGGCGGCCATCCGACCATTTCCATGGTTTCATGGTGACGGTGAAAACGGTGTTATTTTTCGAGACATCGATTTTGGTGGCGAGACTGCGGGGCCAAACGATTTTGTGGTCCCGGTTGATGTAGAGCAGCCCGTAATACATCAGACTGGACGCCTCGCCGTTATAGGCGCTGCTGATCAGGAACGGGTTGAGCGAGGTGACGGAGGCCGGAGGGGTGCCGAGGCCGACGCCGGGGGGGACGATGACGGTGCCGCAGGCTTGCGGGGCGGCGGCGAGGGCGGGGAGGGGCAGAGAGAGGGCGGCGGCGAGGAGGCAGCGGCGCAGGCGGGTGAACCGGTTGTTCGTACCTGTCTGCACATGTGCTGGCCGCATGGTCATTCTTTGCTCTCGCCGATCCATGGAACGCTCGTCAAGCAGAAATACCGAGGCTTGCAAAGCGGAAATGCAAAATAAGTTAAGGTTTGGAAAACAGTTTCGCACATGCGAAGGGAATTGAAATTTTCAATGCCGGGGCATGATGTTTTCATGCCGAATCGCACGAAAGGGTGGCACGGATGCCACCCCTTCGGCAGCCTCGTTCAGGTGATCAGAACTTCGCCGAGACGTTGAAGAAGATCGAGCGGGGGATCACGTTGAAGGCCGAGGCGTAGCTCGGGGTCAACGCAAAGCCGCCACCCTGCGGGATTTCCGCAGGCGAGAGGAAGTAATGTTCGTAGGCGTGCAGGCCAAGCAGGTTGTGAACATTGATCGAGAACTTCAGCTCTTTCAAATGATCGTATCCGTGCAGCTTCAGATTGTAGGCCAGATAGAGATTGGTCAGCAGGTAGCCCGGCAGTTTGAAGTTCTGAATGTTCGGTTGGCCGCCCAGCGTGTTGGCCAGATTGGCCTGAGTGTTGGGATAGTAGGGCGTGGTCGCCAGAGCCAGAGCGCTGTTGGGAGCGCCGGGGACGATGGTAGGACTGTTAGGCAACTGAGACGGCAGATCGAAGGTTATGAACTGCTGGCCGGTGTATTGGCCGCTCAGGCGAGCCTCGAACGGACCGTGATCGAACTCGACACCGAAATTGCCCAGCCAGTTCGGCACGCCGGCCAGCGGCTGACCCTTGAACGCATATCCGAACTGCCCCTCGAATGGCGTGTCCTGCGCGAAGAAGCTGTTGAGGTATTGCGCCTGGGTGTAGGAGGCATTTCCGAAAAATTCGAGGTCGTGAGTCAGACGGAATTTTCCGGATGCTTCATAGCCGTGATACTGGCTTGCGCCGGTATTTGCGTATGTTGAAACCAGAGTTTGGTAGTTGGTATAGAACGAGAACTGGTCGTTGATTTTCTGGTAATAGACATCGGCGTTCAAATAAAGACGTGGCGTATCGTAACGAAGACCCGCCTCGTACAGGTGAACGATTTCCGGTGTCGGAGCCTGGGTTGTGCTTCCGGTTACGCCCTGGGTGTAGTCGGTTGCGGGCGCGAACCGTGCCGATTTTCCGTAGCTGGCATAGGCAACCATATTATGCGGAAGATCGTAGCTGATTCCGAAATAGGGTTCGGCGACGGCTCCGAAATTCTGGAGTTTCGCAGGGAGGCCCTGGAGACTGTATTGGGTGATGTTGCTGGTATAGACGCCGGTAAACGTGACGCCGGGCTCAAGATGCAGCTTGTTGTCCAGCAGGTTGATCCGGTCCTGCGCGTAGGCGGAGTAGAGTGTCCGCTGGATGCCGCCGCCGAATGAATCCGAATTATACCCGATTTCGTTCGGCATATCGGCAGTCGAGTACATGAAGTCTTCACCACCGCTCGATTCCTTCGCGATGAGGGCGCCCACCGTGATGTCGTTGTGCGGCAGGAAGATGTTCGCCTTCGGCGCGAAGCCGATGGTGGTGGAGTGGCCGATATTCTCCTCTGCCGCCTCGCCGTAGGAATAGCAGGTCGGGTTGGTCGGGCTGCAGCCGGCCGGAGCGAACTGGTACGGGTCGTAGGTGAAGGCGCCGGGGCGATAGCCCGACGGGTTGGTTGACACGCCATTGGCCAGTGCCGTCGGGCCAAGTGCGCCGTAAGCGAGGTAGGGGACCTGGAAATTCACCTGATACGGAAACGATGGGTCGTAGGAGTAGGTGCCGGCCACGTTCGGGTTCATGTAGCTCGTGAACACATCCGACGAGTGGATCATGAACAGTTTGCCGCTCAGGATCAGGTGCGGATTGACGTAGGTCTGATCGCCGAGAATGACGGTGAGGTATTTATTGTTCTCATTCGTGAAGCTGAGCGAATGCGGGAAGTTGTAGCTGTAGCTGTTCGATTGTTGCAGCGTGGTCGGGAGCGAGAACGCCGAAATGTATCCCTGGGCGCGATTGTAGATAATGGTTGCCGAAACGTGGGAGAGGCCCTCGTTGTACGGTTTCACGAGCGAGAACAGCATGTCGCCGGAGCGGATGGAGTTGCCGTCCGGAAAACCTGCCGTGTAGCTCTGATTATAGCGCAGAAGGGCCCGCGGGGCATCGATACCGGTGCCGATGTTGCCGGTGTTTAGTTCAAAGCCGGCATGGCTGGTGTCGAACGAGCCAATGCCGCCGAAGATTTCGGCGGAAGGCTTGTCACTCGGCTTTTTGGTCGTGTAGGCAATCGTACCGCCAACCGTTGCGAATCCCTGCTTGTCCGGCGGGGCGACGCCCGGATAGACGGTGGTGCCGGAAATTTGGCCCAGCGTGATCGGCGAGCCGATATTGTTCGAGAGGAATGCGCCCTGGCCGCCGGAGATGAGGTCCTGAAGCGGGACGTCATCGAGCGTCTGAGCGAGCTGGCTGTTGCGGACGCCGCGAACCGTCAACACGGGAACGCCCTGGCCGATATTCTGCTGGTATTCGTTGACGGACGGAGTTTGTTTGAGCAGCGACTGGATAGAGCCCTGCTGAGTGCCCTCGGCCTCGATCTGTTTCTGGTTGACCGAAGAAACGGCGTTGGCGATGTTTTTCTCTTTGAGCAGAAGTTCTTTATAAAACTTCTTGATCTTCTGGATGTGGACCGCCTGCGCCTCGGGCGTGGTGGCGCCGCCCGGAATGATCGGGGCGTTACCGGTGGCCGGTGTGGCGGGGATGATGATCGGGGCGGGCGCGCTTTGCGCCCAGACCCGTGCCGAAAACACCATGCCGCTCGCGACCGAGCAGGCGGTGATCAGCAGAATGCGCTTTCGCCTCGTTCCAACTTGCATAGACAACTCCCAGAGCCCCTGAGGGGCGGTGAACCCGAATCCAAATTTTGATCGCGCATGTCAGCAAACGCGGTGCAGAGGCGCGCATGTCGCATGGGGGGGTTTTTGCTGGCTAGAGCGTTCAGGACACAGCTATGTCCTTTCCGCTTTCGTATCGTTACATATTCATGAAATGGGTTTTATTAAATTTCAAAAAAATATCTCAAAGTCGGCTACAAACGATTTTTATTTTCGAAAATGCGTCGATAGAGTGCCTACTCATTTCGGTGAACAGTTTTTGTCACCTTAATATCACAATTGTGTGAATTTGGATGGGTATGGAACGCAATCCGGGGCGTTTTGGAATTCCGGGTAGAAAAAAACCGGCCTATTGGCCGGTTTTTCTCAGTCGTGTCAGTTTTGTCAGAATCGCGCGGTGACGTTGAAGAAGATCGAACGCGGGATTCCGACATAGGACGATGCGTAGGTTGGCGTGAGTGCGAATCCGCCATTCAGGGGCAGTTCCGCCGGTGCGAGGAAGTAATGCTGATAATAATGCAGTCCCAGAAGGTTCTGTACGTTCAGCGAGAACTTGAGGTACTGAAGATGCTCGTAACCATGCATCGGAAGTTTGTAGCTGAGATATACGTTTGCCAGGAAATAGGACGGCAATTTGAAGTTCTGCGGAATCGGGCCGAAGCCGCTGAGTTTGTTGCCGAGTACGGATTGGGGCACTGCGTAGTAAGGCGTTGTTGCCAGCGCCAGGCTTGAATTGGGGCTTGGCGGTGCGATTTCCGGATTGTCCGGCAGTTGGGGTGCGAAGTCGTAGGTGATGAACTGCTGCCCGGTATAGGATGCGCTGAGGCGAGCCGAGAACGGACCGTGATCGTATTCGACGCCGAAATTACCAAGCCAGTTCGGCACACCGGCGAGGGGTTCGCCCTTGAATGCGTAGCCGAACTGCCCTTGGAACGGCGTTACGCTCGCAAAGAAATTGTTGAGATATTGGGCCTGAGTATAGGACGCATTGCCGAACAGTTCGATGTCATTGGTCAGGCGGTATTTCGTCGACATTTCATAGCCGTGATAGGCTGACGCGCCGGTATTGGAGTAATTCGAAACGCCGGTCTGGTAGTTGGTGTAGAACGAGAACTGTGCAGTGACCTTCTGGTAGAAAGTATCGAGGTTCAGGTAGAAATCCGGCGTGTCGTAACGGATACCGGCGGTGTAGGCGTGAACGACTTCCGGCTTTGGCGCGGAGGTTGTGCTGGAAATGCCGAGGGAGTTGGCGGTGCCGAGGGTATAGTCGTCGATCGGCGCGTAGCGGGCACCTTTGCCGTATTCGGCGTATCCGACGAAATTGTGCGGGAAATCGTAGGTCACGCCCAAATAGGGGTCGGCCTGTTTGCCGTAGTTCTGCAGCTTGTAGTTGCCGGTCGGGTTGCTGGTCAGGCCGGTATTGATGTCGGCCTGCGAGTAGGAGAAGGCCGCGATCGCGCTGCTATACACGCCGGTCAACTGGATACCGGGTTCGATGTGGAGCTTGTTGTGGAACAGATTGATCTTGTCCTGAGCGAATACGGTATAGATGGTCCGTTGCGATCCGCCGCCGAACGAGATCGAGTTGTAGCCGATGATCTGCGGCATCGGTTCCGAACCATAGACGTAGCTTGCTCCGCCCAACCCCATTGACTTGGTGAAAAGTCCGCCGACCGTGATGTCGTTATGCGGCAGGAAAATGTTGGCGCGCGGGCTGAAACCGATTGTCTGGGTCCCCCCGGTAATGACTTCGGCAGACTCGCCAGCGGTATAACTACCGAAGGTGGCCAACGGATTATAGGTGAAGAAGGGCGGGTTGTAGTAGAAGCCGGTGCCGGGTCCGACCGGGCCATCGGCAAAATAGGGCACCTGGAACGTGACCTGGTAGGGGAAGGCGGGATTATAGGCGATGGTGTTGGGGTTCTGATAACTGGTGAAGGTGCTCGGCTGACGCAGATAGAACAGGCTGCCCTCAAGGATCAGGTGCGGGTTGATATAGGTCTCGTCGTGCAATATCGCCGTCAGATACTTGTTGTTCTCCCTCGTGTAGGTCAGTGAATGAGGGAAATTGTAGCTGTAGCTGTTGGCCTGTTGGAGCGGCACCGGCAGGGGAGCGGTCGTGATGTAACCGTCCGCGCGGTTGTAGATGACGGTCGCCGACATGTGGGACAAACCCTCATCATAGGGCTTCTCGACCTGGAAATACATGTCGCCTGAGCGGATGGAGTTGCCATCCGGGAAGCCGTAAGTGTAGCTCTGGTTATACCGCAGAATGGCTCGCGGCGCATCGATCCCTTGGCCGATATCGCCGGTGTTGATTTCGAAACCGGCATTGCTGGAGTCGAACGACCCGATGCCGCCGAAAATCTCGGCGTAAGGCTTGGCGGTCGGCTTTTTGGATTCGTAAGCGATGGTGCCGCCGATGGTCGCGAAGCCCTGCTTGTCCGGCGGCGCGACGCCCGGATAGACCGTGGTGCTTTCCAACTGGCCAAGCGTGATGGGCGACCCGAGATTGTTATTCAAAAAGGCGCCCTGGCCGCCTGAGAGCAGATCCTGCAAGGGAATCAGCCCATTCAAGGTCGAGGCCAACTGGGAGTTGCGGACACCGCGAACCGTGAGAACGGGGACGCCCTGACCGATATTCTGCTGGTATTCGTTGACCGACGGCGTCTGTTTCAACAGGGACTGGATCGAGCCCTGCTGCGTGCCGGTCGATTCGATCTGCTTTTTGTCGATATGGGACACTGCTGTGGAGACGTTCTTTTCCTTCAGCAGCAATTCCCGATAATATTTTTTGATTTTCGCAATATGAACGGCCTGTGCTTCGGGCGTTGCCGGACCGCCCGGAATGATCGGGCCGGCACCGGTATCGGGAACGATCACGGGGGCCGGTGCGGTTTGCGCCCAGACTCTGGCCGAGAACACCATGCCGCTCGCGACCGAGCAGGCGGTGAGCAGGATTATTCGGTGACGGCCGGATCGCGATATCATCATTCAAGTCTCCCAGACTGATCAGAGAAAAATTCGACAGCCATCACCGCTTTGCATGGCTGACCTCCGTATAATTTAGGGTGCGTGATTTTTTCGCTAGGGCAATTCGGCCACATTCTGAAAACTTCGTAAGAGATTGCGGCTTGGCACTGCGTTCCATGCCGATTGGCGGATCGGCTCGACAGTTTCGGTCATTCACAAGAAGATGGGAGTAACATAATTCCGAAGACGATGACGGTTTTGTTACTTGGATTACGAATGGCTAAATTATCACGATTTTGTGAAGTGAGCGAGCTTTGATGTTTGGTAGAAAAAGATGACTAATTATTGGGCGTATTTTGCATAGGTGGAGTTTATTTTGCACAAAAAAACCCCGCCAGATGGCGGGGTTGATTGGACTCGTTGCAGCCTGTCCGTCTTATCCTTCGGGCAGGATCTCGATCGGCAAGGCGAAGGTCTTGTTTGCGCTGCCCGGAAATCCCGGGAAGTGCATGCGTTCCACGGCTTCGAGGCCGGCTTTGTCGATCAGGGGGTTGCCGCTGCTTTTGTAGATGCTGGCGGAAATCAGCCGGCCGGCGGGGGTGAGGGAGAACTCGATATAGACCGTGCCTTGCAGCTTCAGCATCCGCATCGCGCGGCTGACGTGGACGAGGTGCTGGATCGGGGCGCGGAGGCCGGCGGCATAATTGGCGAAATTATAGGCGGGCGCCGGTGGCGGGGCCGGGGGCGGCGGCGGCTTTTTCAGGGGCGGCGGCGGCGGGTGGTGGATCACGACGTGTTTCACCGGCACCGGGATTTTGGTCGGTTTCGGCGAGACGTGATGCACGATCGGGTGCGGAATGGGTTTGGGTACCGGCACCGGGACCGGCGGCGGCGGTTTGGGCAGCGGCGGTGGTGGTTTCGGTTTGGGGAGCTGCACCATATGGACGAAGGTGGTCGGCACCACCGGCTTTTTGACGTGCGGCATGTGGTTGGCGGCATAGAAAATGCCGCCGAATACCGCCGCCATCAGCACGATGCTGAAAATGCCGGCCCGTGGCAGGCCGAGTTCATCGGGTTCCCAGGGCGGCAGGCCGCCATTCATGGTCGCGCCATCAAGCATCAGCGGGCTCTCCAGCCAGTTTATGGCCTAATCGTGAATTGAAGACCGGGTGGCGGCAGCCATGCCCGATCGATGATTTCGGTGTCTGTAATCCGTTTGCCATATGGGCTGTCAAGCAATGCCTGTGCCGAAATGCCGCATTGCACCAGCGCGGGACGCAATGATGGGCTGCGTGTGAGGGAGGCGTTGCGCCGGGTGGCATTTTTGCTTGTCATCCCTTGCGTAATCGGTGGCAGGCAAGCAATTTTCAACAAAAATAAATTTTATGAAAAATCGGCATCCGCCATCGTGATATCGTGGCCGAGGCGGCCGGCGAGATCGCTGATGAACTGCCACGCCACCCGCCCCGAGCGGGCACCGCGGGTGACCGACCATTCGATCGCCTCGGCGTGGAGCGGCTCGCGCTCGATCGGCAGGCGGAATTTTTCGGCGTAGCCTTCGACCATCGCGAGAAATTGTGCCTGGTCGCATTTGTGAAAGCCGATCCAGATGCCGAACCGGTCCGACAGAGAGACTTTTTCCTCGGTCGCCTCGGAAGGGTTGATGGCGGTGCTGCGCTCGTTTTCGATCATGTCGCGCGGCATCAGGTGGCGGCGGTTGGAGGTCGCGTAGAACAGCACGGTTTCGGGCCGGCCTTTGATGCCGCCGTCGAGCACCGATTTGAGGGCTTTGTAGTCGGCATCCTCGCGTTCGAAGGACAAATCGTCGCACAGAACGAGGGCGCGGCGGGAGTCGCGGCGGAGGATGTCGAGCAGGGCGGGGAGGGTGCCGATATCCTCGCGGTGGATTTCGATCAGGGCGAGGCTGCCGGGGATTTCGCGATTGGCGGCGGCGTGGGCGGCTTTGACCAGGGAGGATTTGCCCATGCCGCGCGAACCCCACAGCATCGCGTTGTTGGCGGGGAGACCGCGCGCGAAGCGGATCGTGTTGTCGAGCAGGATCTGCTTCTGGCGTTCGACGCCCTTGAGGAGATCGATATCGACGCGGGCGACGTGATCGACCGGTTCGAGCACCTGGCGGGACGGATGCCAGACGAAGGCATCGTGGTCGGCGAGCGAGGCACGGGGTGGGGCCGGTGGTGCGAGCCGTTCCAGAGCGTCGGCGATGCGGGCGAGCAGATCGGTCACGGCGTGGTCCATGCAGGGTCCTGACTTGACGGGGCGGGCGGCCAAACTATGGTCCCGCGCGACCAAGGGCAACCATCACCGTTTCAGATCAGGGTATCATTCATGTTCATCGCCACCGCCTATGCCGCAACCACCGCTGCCGATTCGGGCGGTATGTCGGCGCTCATCAATTTCGCGCCGCTCGTTCTGATCGTTATCGTTTTCTATTTCATTCTGATCCGTCCGCAGCAGCAGCAGGCCAAGGCGCAGAAGATCCGGCTGACCGCGATCAAGCGCGGCGACAAGGTGGTGACCGGGGGCGGGTTCATCGGGCAGGTCGCCAAGGCGGTGGACGGCGCGGAGGAAATCGAGGTGGATATCGCGCCCAATGTGCGGGTGACGGTGCTGCGAAGCACGATCAGCACAGTGTTGGGCGATCCGAAGCCAGCGGGCAAGGTGGCTGAGGTGAAGAAGGCCACGAAATAAGGAAGCGGTTCTTTTTTGCAAAAAAGAACCAAAAAACTCTTGTCGATTCAGGAATTTTTTTGCTTCTTTTTTATAAAAAAGAAGCGCTTCCTTGGCGTTGTTACGCCATGAGGTGTTCGGCGTAGGCGTAATGCGCGATCTTATCGAGCCAGTTGGTCACATAATCCGGACGGCGGTTGCGGAAATCGAGGTAGTAGGAGTGTTCCCACACATCGATGCCGAGGAGGGCCTTGCCTTCCTTCGTGGCGAGCGGGTTGGAGCCGTTGGGGGTCTTGGTCACCGCCAGCTTGCCATCGGGTTTCAGGATCAACCAGGCCCAGCCGGAGCCGAACTGGGTGGTGGCGGCGGTTTTGAACGCTTCCTTGAATTTCTCGACCGAACCGAAATCCTCGGTCAGTTTGGCTTCGAGCCGGGCGGGGATTTTGCCGCCGTCGGTCGGTGACATCATCGGCCAGAACAGATTATGGTTCCAATGCTGGCCGGCATTGTTGAACACCGGGGCCATGTCGGCCTTGCCGTGGGTGTGGTGAATGATCTCTTCGAGGGATTTGCCTTGGAGTTCGGCATGTTTTTCAACGAAGCCGTTCAGTGCCGTGACATAGGCCTGGTGGTGCTTGTCGTGATGGAGTTCCATGGTCTCCTGGCACATGCCGTGGCCCGCCAGGGCTGCGTGGGGATAGGGTAATGCGGGGAGTTCGAACGCCATTGTGGCATCTCCGATCCGGTTTGAGGATTCTGCTTGACCGCCGGCACGCGAGCCGCACCGGTTGCGTCACCGGTAGCTATGGTCGGGCGATGGCCGCGTCAAGCATCGATCGCCTGATGCAATGACTGATGCCGAGTTGGCCGCGCTGGTGCGCCGGGCCGATCCGGACCGGTTTATCGGTGCCTTATTCGCACCACCGGAGCGGCGGCGATGGCTGCTGACGCTTTATGCTTTCAATCATGAACTGGCGCGGGCGCGCGAGGTGGCGCATTCGGCCCCGCTCGCGCTGATCCGGCTGCACTGGTGGCGCGAGGTGGTGGAAGGGGCGACGCGCGATCATCCGGTTGCCAACCTTGTGCGCGAGGCGATCGGGGCGGGCGCGCTCGATCCGGTAGCGTTGGCGGCGCTGGTCGATGCGCGGGAGGCCGAGGCGGAGCCGATTGCGGGCGGGGCCGCGTTCATGGCCTATGTGCGCGGGACCGCCGGAGGGCTGGGCCGGATGGCCGGACGGTGCCTCGGAGTGGATGATGCGGCGGGGCTGGGGTGCCTCGATGATCTCGGGACCGGGTATGGGATCGTGGCGATTTTGCGAGCCGGTGATGCGCTCAGGGCGCACGGACGGGTGCTGCTGCCCGAGGATGCGGGGGTGCTGCGCGATCTGCCCGATATTGCCCGGCTCCTGCTGGCGAACCGGCCACCGCGCGCTGCACTCGCGGCGGCACTGCCGGCCGTGCTGGCGCGGCGGGATTTGCAGCGGGTGCGACGCGGCGACCCAATGCGGCCGCGCAGCCTGGGTGATCGGCTCGCGGTGATCGCCGCGGGGCTTTCCGGCCGGATGTGAGACGGATCAGAACCGGTAGGCCAGCATCACCCGGTTATAGATGAAATCGTGTGATCCGTAGGTGTTGGTTTCGTTGCATAGATTATTCGCGCATTTGTTGATGACCATGCGGTCGCGGATGGTGAGGTTCTTCAGCTTCGTCGGGCGATACTGCACGCTGGCATAAAGCGCATGGATATCGCCGCTGTAATAGGTGTTGAAATCGGCGATCGCGCCCATCAGCGACAGGCGGCGGTCGAGGGCGGTGTAGTCCGCGCCCAGGGCTATGGCGTGTCCCGGTCCGAAGGTGACGAGGCTGGTCGACATGAAGGAGGCGTACATCACCTTGTAGTTCTCGTAGGGCGAAACCAGCGCGCCGCCGCCGAAGGCGCCGGGGTGGGGTTGGAGGACGTCGTACCCGAGGAAGAGCTTGCCGTGCGGGATGTTCACCCCGCCTTCGATGCCTTCGAGCGTGGTATCGACATCGTGACCGGGCTGATGGAACATGACCGCATCATAGCGGGAGAACATGCCGGCGCCGGACCATTCGCGCAGGAACTGGCCGCTGACGAAAGGTGTCACCGCGCCGTCATGGCCGAAATCGTAGGTGCCCTGCGTGTAGAACATCCGGGCGAACTGGTAGAAATTATAATACCATGCGGTCGCGTCCACCCTGTGGGTTTTGTAGGTGGCCCCGAAGGCGAGCGTGCCCGGGGCGGGGGCTGCGGTGCGGGGCAGGACGCCTTCCGTGCCGTAAAGATCGTCGTTCTGGTACTGCGTCGCGTAATAGAGGTTGTCCTGAGCATACCGTGACGAGGTGCGCGACTGCCAGGCGAATACCCGGGTGCCGACCAGAGTGATGTCCCTGACCGGTTTCACCGCCACGAACACGCCCTGATAAGTCTGGGGGAACATTCGCGAATCGCGCGGGCCCATCCAGGGGGTCTTGATGATCTGATCGCCGGCGCGGAGCAGCAGGAAATCGTTCCGGTATTGCAGATAGGCCTGACCGAGCGATGCCAGGGTGGGGCCGGTGCCCATCAGGGTCGAATCGATGGTCGCCGGATTGCGCCCGTTGGCCCCGAGGGAGTTGGCGTAGAACAGGCTCGCCGTTGCGCTGAAGCCGCCCAGAACCGGTTCGGTGCTGACGTTCAGGATGCCGCCGAGGCTGTAGGCGTTCTGATTGTCCTTGCGCGGCGATCCGGTCAGGCGGCTGAAATAATAGGAGCGGATCTGGCCGCTGATATGGATGAAATCGGGGCTCGTGGCCGCCTGGGCGTGTGCCCGCATCGGCAGCGCCATTGTTGCGCATGCCAGCGCGCCTGCCGCGAGACTGTGGATTCGCATATCCTTGATCCCCCCTTTTGTGGCCACCCCCACCGGCGGCTCCGGCGACGGAAATGGGGATGGAGCCACCCATATGTCCAATCACGAATATATGCTTGATTGGGCGTCCTCTCGCCGGTGTTCACCATAAATGATATGACATCCGCATGACCGACCAATCCGAGACTACCGAAGGCCCGCGCGGCCTGTCGCCCGTGACCATCGAGCAGGAAATGCGCCGTTCCTATCTCGATTATGCCATGTCCGTGATCGTTTCGCGCGCGCTGCCGGATGCACGGGACGGGTTGAAGCCGGTGCATCGGCGGATTTTGTATGCCATGGCCGAATCGGGCAACACGCCGGACAAGCCGTATCGCAAATCGGCCCGCATGGTCGGTGATGTGATGGGCAAGTATCATCCGCATGGCGATGCCGCGATTTATGATGCCGCCGTGCGGATGGCGCAGGGATTTTCGATGCGGGTGCCGCTGATCGACGGTCAGGGCAATTTCGGCTCGGTCGATGGCGATCCGCCGGCGGCGATGCGCTATACCGAGGCGCGGCTGGCCGATGCGGCGATGGCGCTGCTGACCGATATCGATCGCGATACCGTCGATTTCCAGCCGACCTACGATGAATCCGACAATGAGCCGCGTGTGTTGCCCGCCGCCTATCCCAATCTGCTGGTCAATGGCGGCAACGGCATCGCGGTGGGCATGGCGACCAATATTCCGCCGCACAACCCGACCGAGATCATCGATGCGACGCTGCATCTGCTCGAACACCCCGAGGCGACGCTGGATGATCTGATGAAGATCGTCCCCGGGCCGGATTTTCCGACCGGTGCCATGATTCTCGGGCGTTCGGGCATTCGCAATGCGTTCGAAACCGGGCGGGGGTCGATCGTGGTGCGGGCGCGCGCGGCGATCGAGGAGATTCGCAAGGACCGGCTTGCCATCGTGGTCAGCGAGCTGCCGTATCAGGTCAACAAGGCGACGCTGCTGGAACGGATCGCCGAACTGGTCCGCAACAAGGAGGTCGAGGGGATTTCCGATCTGCGCGACGAGAGCGACCGCGACGGGATGCGCATGGTGGTGGAACTCAAGCGCGATGCGACGCCGGAGGTGGTGCTCAACCAGTTGTACCGGTTCACCCAGTTGCAGACCGGCTTCGCCATCAACATGCTGGCGCTGGATGCGGGGCGGCCCCGGCAACTCGGGCTGCGCGATGCGCTCGATTGTTTCATCGCGTTCCGTGAGGACGTGATTTTGCGCCGCGCGCGGTTCGATCTGAACAAGGCGCGCGACCGGGCGCATATTCTGGTCGGGCTCGGGATTGCGGTTGCGAATATCGACGATGTCATCGCCCTGATCCGCGCCGCGCCGGATGCGGCGGCGGCGCGGGTGGCGTTGATGGCGCGGGACTGGCCGGCGGGCGATGTGATGCCGCTGCTCGCGCTGATCGATGATCACGGCAACCAGGTGACCGAGGCCGGCACGGTGCGGCTGACCGAAGCGCAGGCGCGGGGCATTCTGGAATTGCGCCTGCAACGCCTGACCGGGTTGGAGCGCGACAAGATCCAGGGCGAGTTGCGCGAGGTCGGGGAAAAAATCGGGGAATTGCTTGCGATCATTGGCTCGCGGCCGCGCCGGCTGGAAGTGATGCGCGAGGAACTGGTGGCGGTGCGGGCGCGGATCGGCTCGCCCCGACGCACCAGCATCGAGGACAGCGTCGCCGATCAGGACGATGAAAGCCTGATCGAGCCCGGCCAGATGGTCGTGACCATGACACGGGACGGGTTCATCAAGCGCACCCCGCTGGAAGCGTTCCGCGCCCAGAATCGGGGCGGACGGGGCCGGGCGGCGGCTTCGATGCGCGGGGATGACGTGATCACCCGCAGCTTCAACGCCCATACCCATCAGTTCGTGCTGTTTTTCAGCAAGGGCGGCAAGGTGTTTCGCGAAAAGGTCTGGCGCCTGCCGGAATCCGCCCCTGCCGCGAAGGGGCGCGCGATCGTCAATATCCTGCCGGAACTCAATGGCGATGCGGTGACCACCGTGCTGCCGTTGCCGCAGGACGAGAGCCTGTGGAACGATCTGCACCTCGTGTTCGCCACCGCTGCGGGCAATGTCCGGCGCAACCGGCTGGCGGATTTCCGCAATGTCCGCTCGTCCGGGTTGATCGCGATGAAGCTGGATGAGGGGGATCATCTGGTGGGTGTTGCGACCTGCCGGGAGGGGGATGACGTGTTTCTGGCCACCCGGCTTGCGCGGTGCATCCGGTTTCAGATCACCGATGAGACGTTGCGGGTGTTCGCGGGGCGGGATTCCAACGGGGTGCGTGGCATCCGGCTCGGCAGTGAGGACGAGGTGATCTCGCTTTCGGTGCTGCGTCATGTCGATGCCGACGTCGATCAGCGCGCCGCTTACCTCAAACTCGCCGCCGCCCAGCGCCGGAACAATGGCGAGGATGCCGATGTCGAAACCGTCGAGCCCGAGGAGGTCACGGCTGAGATCACCTTGTCGCCGGAACGGGCCGCCGAACTCGCGGCGGCTGAAGAGATGCTGCTGACCGTCACCACCGGCGGGTTCGGCAAACGGTCCTCGGCCTATGAATATCGCGTCACCGGCAGGGGCGGGCAGGGGATTACCAATATCGCCCTTGCCGCGCGCAATGGCCGCGCGGTGGTTGCGAGTTTCCCGGTGCGCGCCGGGGACGACATCATGCTCGTGACCGATCATGGCAAGCTGATCCGCGCGCCGGTCGATCAGGTGCGGATCACGGGGCGGCAGGCGATGGGGGTGACGCTCGTGCGGGTCGATAAGGATGAACAGGTGACCAGCGTGTTTCCGGTGCTCGATGACGGCGGGGATGCTCCGGGCGAGGACGAATCCGGTGGCTGAGCGCGGGCTGACCGGGCTTTATCCCGGGACGTTCGATCCGATCACCAATGGCCATGTCGATATCATCAGCCGGGCCGCAACGCTGTGTGCGCGGCTGGTGATCGGGGTGGCGCGCAATGCCGGGAAGGGGCCGCTGTTTCCGAGCGACGAGCGGGTGGAACTGGTGCGTGCGGAGATCGAGCCGATTGCGGCGCGGACCGGTACCATCATCGAGGTGCGCGCTTTCGATTCGCTGTTGATCGGATTCGCGCAGGAGCTTGGCGCGCATGTGATCGTGCGCGGGTTGCGCGCGGTCTCGGATTTCGACTACGAATTCCAGATGGCCGGTATGAACGCCCGTCTCGATCCGAAAATCGAGACGATTTTCCTGATGGCGAGCGAGCGCCAGCAATTCATCTCGTCACGTTTCGTCAAGGAAATCGCCCAACTGGGCGGCGACATATCGAGTTTCGTCCCGAAACTGACTTTGGAGAGAACCCTGCGAAGGGTTGGCAGAACAAAATGATCACACGACGTACCATTCTTGCCGCCACGGCGGCTTCCCCCCTCGCTGGAGTTTTCATGTCCGATACCGCCACTGCCGCACCCGCCGATCTGGCCAACACGATTTATATGACCCTGCCGTTCGGCCGCGTCACCATTGTGCTCCGCCCCGATCTGGCACCCAAGACCTGCACCCAGATCAAGACCCTGACCGGGCGTGGATTTTATAATGGATGCGAGTTCTTTCGCGTGATCGCGGGCTTCATGGCGCAGACCGGCGACCCGACCAACACCGGCACCGGCGGCAGCGATCTGCCGAACGTTCCCGCCGAGTTCACCACCAAGGCGAGCTTTCTCACGGGCGCCCTCGGCATGGCCCGCGCCAACGACCCCAACAGCGGCAACAGCCAGTTCTTCATCTGCTTCGATCCCGCCACGTTCCTCGATGACAAATACACCCTGTTCGGTCAGGTCACCGAGGGCATGGAGTACGTCAATCAGATCAAGAAGGGCCACGGGCAGAGCGGTCGTGTGACCGATCCGACCAAGATCATCAAGATGGAACTCGCCGCCTGATCTGATCGGGAATCGTAAAGCCCTGCCGGCTTCATGGCCGCCTTGCGCCGATAATCCGCGCAGGGCGGCCCTTGGTGGGCAAGCCGGGGTTGACGAAAGCCGCGCGATCTAGTCTTAGCGTGGCATCCTGTTTTGGTGAGAGCCTGTAGCTCAGCTGGTAGAGCACGAGACTTTTAATCTTGGGGTCGAGGGTTCGATTCCCTCCGGGCTCACCAAACTTCCGGAAGTGTCAGCGTGGCTATATTCGTGGCGCTTTTGGTCAGGCAACGATCCTTCGATCGGCGTGGACCGCGAATCCGGAGCCAATCGTGACGATCGGTATAATTTTTCGTAGTCTCATCGCCTTGATGATGCTGGTCACGTTGATCCGCATGTTGATTGCGATGCCGCGAAAAGAAATCGCTGCCCGGATGGCGGAGAATCCGGGACTTTCTGCGATCGCGGCGATTCTGCTGATTTTCGCGCTGATGATCGGTGTTCTGGCGATCGCCAATTCGGGGTAGCGCCTCGCCGCTTTCTCTACCGCCGCATCGTCTCCAGCATGGCCAGTGTGACCATTCCGCCTTCCACCGCTGCATTCGGGGTCTCATGATCGCCGAGATGATCGACGATCCGCAAGGCTGCCGAAAAATCCTGGCCATCGGTGTAGGGGCTGACCGTGATGATGCAGTCCAGCCCCGCCGCGCGGGCTGACTCAAGCCCGTTGCGGGAATCCTCGATCGCGAGGCACTCTTCCGGCGCGAGGCCCAGCCGTTCCAGCGCGAGGGTGTAGACATCGGGGGCCGGCTTCTTGCGGGCGACTTCGTCACCGGCGGCGATCGCGTCGAACCAGGAGACCGCATCCGGTGCGAAGGCCGATTGGAGCAGCGCGTCGATGTTGGGGCGGCTCGTGGTGGTTGCGATCGCGCATTTGACCCCGGCCTCGCGCGCCTCGTGGATCAGCCGCAGAATGCCCGGCCGGGGTGCCAGCGCGCCTTCGGCCATGCGGGATGTGTAGATCGCAGTTTTGCGCTCATGGATCTGCCTGATCCGCTCGGGTGCGAGATCTACGCTTTGATAGAAGGAGTCGATATAATATCTGATCCGTTCCTTGCCGCCGGTTACCGCCAGCAGGTCGCGGTACATGGCGCGATCCCACTCCCAATCGAGCCCGACCTCGGCAAAGGTGGCGTTGAAGCTGATCCGGTGGAGTTCCTCGGTTTCGGCGAGGGTTCCGTCGACGTCGAAAATCAGGGCGCGCAGTTTCATCATGCAATCAGAATATCCCGGCTCCTGAAATACCGCCATAGACCCCGAGGCCCGCAGTCAGCGTTGCCAGAAACAGAGTGAGCCAGAGATACCATCCCCGCAGGCGGATATGCGCGGGCAAGGCGCGCACCGCGAGGGCGATCAGGAAGCCCAGCACCAGCGGCAGGAGTAGCGCGTTCATTACCTCGACCGCGATGTTGAGGAAAACGAGGTTGGGTACCAGAGCGACCAGCAAGGCGCCCGCGATAAGGCAGAACGCATAGACTCCGTAGAACCATTTGGCCTGCAACGGGTGGTCTTCGAGCGAGCGGCGATAGCCGGCGACCTCGCCGAGCCCCCAGGCCAGCGCGAGGGAGGCGACGATGGCGGCGATCAGGGCCGCTCCCAGCACGCCGATGCCGAATACCAGATTCCCCACCGTCTTGCCGAGGAAGGGGGTCAGCGCGTGGGCGATGTCACCCACGCTGTTCAGGCTCGCCTGATGGTTTTTGGCGCCGATCGTTGCCGCAGCGGCGACCAGCACGGCGGCCATCACCAATTGCGTCACCACTGCGCCGATCGCGGTATCCCAGCGGGCGTAGCGGAAATCGGCCGGGATGAGTTTTTTGTCCGCGACCGCCGATTGCTGATAGAAAATCATCCACGGCATGATCACCGCGCCGATGTTGGCCGCCACGAGATAGAGGTAGTTGGCGTTGCCGAGCGCCGGGTTGAGCGCCTGCGCCGCCATTTCATGGAGGCTCGGATGGGCGAGATAGGCGATCGCGAAGAACACGAATTCGAACAGGCCGAGTGCGATCGCGATGCGTTCGACCCGCCGGTATGATCCGGTCAGCGCGATGATCAGCAGGAAAATCGCTGCCAGCCCGACCGAAACGCCGCGCGGCACGCCATAGAGTTCACCGACCCCGGCGACGCCGGAAAACTCGGTGAGCAGCGCGCCGATCGCGGCGACCGTCAGCCCCGCCGCCGAAAGCCAGGCCCAACTGGCACCGAAGGTCTCGCGGATCAACTCGCCGTGGCCCTTGCCGGTGAAAATGCCCAGCCGCACGGTCAGTTCCTGGACCACGTAGAGGATCGGCATCAGAATGAATTGCAGCAGCAGCAGCCGGTAGCCCCAGGCGACGCCGGATTGTGCGGCGGTAATGACGGACCCGACATCGGTATCCGCCAGCATGACCACGAGCCCGGGTCCGAACACCGCGAGAAACGGCAGGCGCGAGCGGCGGCGCACGGGCGCGGTGGTTGTTTCTGACATGCATTCCTCCGGCATTATATGAGAATGAGAACCATTCTCATATGGTGACGGAATTGATACCGGACCGGTTTGGTCCTGTCAATCGAGGATGGTTGACTTCCCTGAAGCCGGGTAGGACATCCGCGCCATGCTACAAATCAAGCTGCACAATACCAGAACCCGTCGTCGCGAGGTGTTTGCCCCGCTCGATCCCGAACATGTGAAGATCTATGTGTGCGGGCCGACGGTGTACGACCGCGCCCATATCGGCAATGCCCGTGCGGTCGTGGTGTTCGATGTTCTGGTTCGGTTGCTGCGGCTTGTGTACCCGCGCGTGACCTATGTGCGGAACATCACCGACATCGATGACAAGATCAACGCCCGCGCCCGCGAGAGCGGGGAGTCCATCGGGGCCATCACCGCCCGCACCGCCGAATGGTTTCACAACGACATGGCCGCGCTGTATGCCCTGCCACCCGACATCGAACCCCGCGCGACCGGGAGCATTCCCGAGATCATCGCGATGGTGGAACGGCTGATCGCGGGGGGTCATGCCTATGCCGCCGAAGGCCACGTGCTGTTCGCGGTTGCCTCCGACCCCGATTATGGCAAGTTTTCGGGGCGCTCGACCGATGAGTTGCTGGCGGGTGCGCGGGTCGATGTCGCCGCTTACAAACGCGATCCCGGCGATTTCGTGCTGTGGAAACCCTCGCCGGATGATCTGCCGGGGTGGGACAGCCCGTGGGGACGGGGGCGGCCCGGTTGGCACATCGAATGCTCGGCGATGATCCATCAGCATCTCGGCGAGACCATCGACATTCACGGCGGCGGCACCGATCTGATCTTTCCGCACCATGAGAACGAGATTGCCCAATCGTGCTGCGCGTTTCCCGGTTCGGAATTTTCGCGGGTCTGGATGCATAATGCGATGCTTCAGGTCGACGGCGAGAAAATGTCGAAATCGCTCGGCAATTTCAGGACCGTGCAGGATGTGCTGGCCATCGCGCCGGGTGAGGCGGTGCGGTTTCTGCTGTTGAAAACCCATTATCGCGGCGTGCTGGATTTCACCGATGCCGCGCTGGCCGACGCGAAGCGCGAATTGGACCGGTTTTATCGCGCTTTAGAGGCGCATCCAAAGGCTACTGAAGCAATGGAGCCCCCTCCAGCGTTCGTTGATGTCTTGGTGGACGACGTTAATACGCCGGGGGCGATTGCCGTAATGCATATGCTCGCTGATGGTGCCATGAAAGGTGATTCGGGCAGAGCGTCGGAACTTTACGCAGCGGGCAAATTGTTGGGGTTATTTAATCAGTCTGCAGATCACTGGTTTCGCGGTGGTATTGACCAGAACCGCCTTGATCAACTTTTAAACGAGCGAATGCTTGCCAAATATCGCAAAGATTATGTGACCGCTGACCGTATAAGGAGCGAAATCGAGAGCATGGGGTTGATCGTCGAGGATTTTGCTGGGGGCACGGGCACTGCGGTCCGGAAGCGTTGACCCGATGACCGCCCGCGACGAAGGAGCCGATCTCCGCCCGATCGATCCCTCGCCGGTCGTCGTGCTGATCCGCCCGCAACTTGCCGAGAATATCGGCTCGGTTGCCCGCGCCATGGGCAATGGCGGGTTGTTTCACCTCCGCCTGGTCGCTCCGCGCGACGGCTGGCCGCAGGATCGGGCGATGCGGACCGCCTCCGGGGCCTATCGCATCCTCGAAGCCGCCACCGTGCATGAGAGCGTGGCCGATGCCGTGGCCGACCTCCATCGCGTGTTCGCGACCTGCCCACGGCCACGCCACATCGTCAAACCCCTGCTCACCGCGCGCGGTGCCGCCGCCGAGCTTCGCGAGATCGGCAATCGCGGTCTGCGCATGGGTCTTCTGTTCGGCCCGGAACGCGCCGGGCTCGACAATGACGATATCGCCCATGCCGACAGCCTGATCCGCTACCCGCTCAACCCGGATTTCATGTCCCTCAACCTCGCCCAGGCGGTGATGGTGATGGCGCATGAATGGTGGATGGCGTGCGATGAGACCCCGGCGCGCGACATGATCACCCATAAGACCCATGTCGCGACCAAGGGCGAACTCGAAAACTTCCTCACCCACCTGATCGCCGAATGCGATGCGTCGGGCTTTCTGCGCAATGCGCCGAAGCGCCCCGGCATGGTGCGCAACCTGCGGCATTTTTTCCAGCGTGGCGAAGTGACCGAACAGGAACTGCGCACCCTGCACGGGGTGATCACCGAACTTGCCCATAGCCGCCACCAGCCTTCGCCGGAGCCCGAACATGGCGAGTGACCCCACCCCAGCCGGGCGGCGCGATCACTGGAACGCCGCCTATACCCGCAATCCGCCCGACCGGGTCAGCTGGTTCGAAGCCGAGCCCACAACGTCGCTCGACCTCGTCGAGACCTGCTCTCTCGCGCCTGACGCCCCGATCATCGACATCGGCGGCGGGGCCTCGCGACTGACGGAAGCTTTGTACGCGCGGGGGTATCGCGATCTTTCGATCCTCGATATCTCGCGGATCGCGCTCGATGAGGCCGCGCGCTCCCTGCCGGCCACGGTCACGCTGATCGAGGCCGACATCACCGCATGGCAACCGCAAAAGCACTATGCGCTCTGGCACGATCGGGCCGTGTTCCATTTCCTGACCGATCCGCAGGACCGCGCGTCCTACCTCGCCACGCTGCGCCGCGCGGTGATGCCCCACGGACATGTGATCCTCGCGACCTTCGCGCCCGACGGGCCGGAGCGTTGCAGCGGCTTGCCGGTGGTGCGTTACGACGCCGATCGTATGGCTGAATTGCTGGCACCGGACTTCACCCTGATCGCCCGACGCGCCCATACCCACAACACGCCCGGTGGCGCGGCGCAGCGTTTCATCTATGCTCATCTGCAACGAACCGGACCGGGCTGAACGATACCTTCAACGGGGACACACGATGCCAAGAATGGATCACGACAGTCTCGGGCCGATCGAAGTGCCGGACGACGTCTACTGGGGCGCCTCCACCGCCCGCGCCTTGCGCAATTTCCCGATCTCGGAACTCACCATCGGCCAGCATCACCATCTGCTCGTCGCGTTCGCGATGGTGAAAACCGCTGCCGCCCGTGCCAATGCGCGTCTCGGCAAGCTCGATCCCGCGATTGCGGAGGCGATCGACAAGGCGGGGCGTGAAATCATCGAGGGCAAATGGCACGACCAGTTTCCGGTGGATGTCATTCAGGGCGGGGCAGGGACCTCGACCAACATGAACATGAACGAGGTGCTGGCCAACCGCGCCTCGGAACTGCTCGGCGGGGTGCGCGGCGATTTCCGGGTCCACCCGAACGATCACGTCAACATGTCGCAATCGACCAACGACGCCTATCCCACCGCGGTCCGCCTTGCCGTGCTGCTCGGCAAGGATGCGCTGAGTGCCCGGCTCGATCAGCTGGCGACCTCGTTCGAGCGCAAATCGGGCGAATTCGCCGATGTGATCAAGCTGGGCCGCACCGAGATGCAGGATGCGGTGCCGATGACGCTGGGCCAGGAATTCGGCGCGTTCGCCTCCACCATCCGCGAAGACATCCAGCGGCTCGACGAAGCGGCCAGGCTGCTCACCGAGATCAATCTCGGCGGCACGGCGATCGGCACCCGGATCAACGCCGATCCTGCCTATGGGCCGTTCGCGATCGATTCGCTCGCGCATCTCAGTGGTATCCCCTTCGTGCAGTCGGCCAACCTGCTCGAAGCCAGCTGGGACATGGGCGGGTTCATCATGTTTTCCGCCGTGCTCAAGCGCATCGCCACCAAGCTCTCGAAAATCGCCAACGATCTGCGCCTGCTCTCCTCGGGTCCGCGCGGCGGGTTCGGCGAGATCAGCCTGCCTGCGCTGCAACCCGGCTCCTCGATCATGCCCGGCAAGGTCAATCCGGTCATTCCGGAAATGATCACGATCGTCTGCTATCAGGTGATCGGCCATGACGTCGCGATCACTCTCGCGGCCGAGGCCGGGCAGTTGCAGCTCAACGCCTTCGAGCCGCTGATCGCCCATAACACGCTCGACTCGATGAAAATGATCCGCAATGCGGTGGAGGTTTTCGCGACCCTCTGCGTCGATGGCATTCAGGCAAATCCGGCGAACTGTCTGAAACATCTTGAAGCCAGCACCGCGACCGTGACTGCTCTGGTCCCTTATATCGGTTACGAGCGCGCCTCCGCCCTCGCGAAAATCGCGCTTGCCACCGGGCGGACCGTGCGCGAACTCGCCGCCGAGGCGCTCCCGGGGGCCGATCTCGACCGGATTCTCGATGCCCGCAATCTGGTCGGCGAGGTCGTGCGCACCCAGAGCGCGCTGACGTGAAACCTCTTGCCATCATCTGCAAATTCTACAACGAGGCGGGGTATCTGCCGATCTGGCTGGCACATTACCGCCGTCAGGTCGGGCTCGAAAACTGCTACTTGCTCGATCACGGCAGCGACGATGGCTCGCAGGGCGAAACCGGCGGGGCCAATGTGGTCCGCCTGCTGCGCTCGCCGCAGGACGACAACCACCATCTCGATCTCATCCGCCGGTTCGCGCGGAGCCTGCTCGGGCGGTACCGCTATGTCCTGCATGTCGATATCGACGAGCTGGTGGTCGCCGATCCGGCGCATTACCCCGATCTCGCCCATTATGCCGCCGCGTGCCGGCACGATGTCGTTTCGATGATCGGGCTCGAACTCCAGCATGTCGAGGAGGAACCGGGGCTCGATCCGCACCGCCCGGTTCTGGCGCAACGACGCTACGTGTGGTTCGATAGCGCCATGTGCAAACCCGCTCTGACCAACCGCAGGCTCGACTGGTCGCCCGGATTTCATTGCATGCCGGATGCAGCGCCGTTCGATGACCTTTATTTGTTCCATCTGCGCTACGCCGATCGCGATATCGGGCTTAGGCGGCTGCAGCGGTCCCGGGCGCAACCGTGGTCGCATCCCGATCAGGCGCGCCATCAGCGGATGGGCGATGCGGATTGGCTTGCCCTCCTCGCGGGGTTCGGGGACGCATCGCGGATCGGCGAAACCCGTGCCGAGCGGCATGATCCAGTAGTTGCGGCGCATCTTGAACGGGTGACGGCGAGCCGGGCCGGTCGCGAGTCGCAGGATTACCGGATCGACCTCGGCATTCACAGCGCGGAGCTCTGGCGGGTGCCCGAGCGTTTCGCGGCCCTCTTCTGATCGATGGCCGATAGCGAGGACGATTCCGGTGCTCCGGCGCGCCTGCCGCTCTACCAGCAGGTCAAGAACGACCTCGTCCGCCGCATCGCCGCCGGGGTCTGGGGTGCGGAAGGACGGTTGCCGTCGGAGCACGAACTCACCGCTGCATTCGGGGTTTCGCGCATGACCGTACATCGCGCCCTGCGCGAGCTGTCGGCGGAGGGGATCGTCTCGCGGATCCAGGGGGTCGGCACCTTCGCCTGCGCGGTGCGGCCGCGGCAGGAGTTTCTGCATGTTCATGACATTGCCGAGGACATCACCGCCCGTGGCCATCGCCACCGGTTGCGGCTGATCACCCTCGAATCGGTGCGCGCTTCGGCAGCGCAGGCGATGGGGTTCGACCTGCGGGCCGGGGCCAAGATTTTTCACTCGGTGGTGCTGCATTTCGAGGACGATGTGCCGGTTCAGCTCGAAGACCGGCTGGTGTCGCCGAAATTCGCGCCCGATTACCTCGATGCCGACTTCACCAGTGAAACGACCGCGCGCTACCTCCTGCGGATCGGCCCGGCCACCGAGGTCGAGCACACCGCTTTTGCCGCCACGCCGGACGCCGATATCCGCGCACTGCTCGAATTAGGCCCGACCGACGATCCCGCCTGCCTGATCCTGTGGCGGCGGACCTGGAGCCATGGCGTTCCGGCGACGCAGAGCCAGTTCGTCCATCCCGGCACGCGTTACAGCCTCGGCAGCCGCTCCACCGTCTGATCCGGGCGGCGACACTTGCGCGAACGTCGCAATTGCGTCATTGAATAAAGCTATCAACGGGTTCGGCGCAGAGCTTCAGTTCGAACGACGCTTCCCCTTGATCATTTCCTTCTATCCACGCCGTATTTTCAGCAGGATAGGTCCACCGCCACCCAGGGTTGCGCCGATCGTTCGGCGTCCCCCCACGAGATAAGGACCGATGCACGCGTCTTTTGTCGCATTCACACCCAGCAATGCCCCGCGCGAGGGGTTTGCCGCGACGAGCGCTCCGGCCCTTGACCATGAATGACCAAGCCATAATTCGCTTCACACACAATCACCCGCGCCTGCACGCTGGCGACCTTTCGGTCCCGCCGCCGGCGCGCAGGAGTTTTTTCGTCGATGACCAAAACAATGCTGATCGATGCCAGCCACGCGGAAGAAACCCGCGTGGTGGTGCTGGATAACAACCGCCTCGATGATTTCGATATCGAGACCGCCGATAAAAAACAGATCAAGGGCAATATCTATCTTGCCAAGGTGATCCGGGTCGAACCCAGCCTGCAGGCCGCTTTTGTCGAGTACGGCGGCAACCGCCACGGCTTTCTGGCCTTTGCGGAAATCCATCCCGATTATTATCAGATCCCGGTCGCGGACCGCCAGAAGCTGCTGGCGATGGAGGCTGAGGAAGCCCGTCGCCGCGTCGAGGCCGAGGATGCCGAGGACAATGACGGTCCGGCTCAGGCTTTGGCGGCGCGTCGCCCGGCGAGTGTTTCTGAAATCGCGATCGGGGATGCGCCACCTCCTTCTGATCAGAACGGGGCCGATCCGGTAGGGATCGACGGCGATATCGAGGCGGAGCGGGTGGGTTATGACACTGCGGACCGGATCGATGATCACGCCGAACCCGAGCGGGTCTCCGGCGCGGCTGCCGAAATCGAGGCCGAACTCGCCAGCAACGGGCCGCCGCCCGAGGATCTGACCGATGCAGCCCCCGCTGCCCCGCCCGAACAGGTTGGCGGAACCGATGACGGGGCGGACGAAGCGCGCGAGCGGCGGCGGATGCGCGCTCTGCGCTCCTATAAGATCCAGGAGGTCATCCATCGCCGCCAGATCATTCTGATTCAGGTCGTCAAGGAGGAACGCGGCTCCAAAGGGGCGGCGCTGACGACCTATATTTCGCTCGCCGGACGCTTCTCGGTGCTGATGCCCAATTCGCCGAACGGCGGCGGCGTGTCGCGCAAGATTACCTCGGTCGCGGATCGCCGCCGCCTCAAGGAGGTGATGACCGAGCTCGATATTCCGGATGGCATGGGCATGATCGTCCGCACCGCCGGGGCCGCGCGGCCCAAGCCGGAAATCAAGCGCGACTGCGAATATCTGCTGCGCCTGTGGGATGATATACGCGAGAAGACCCTTGCTTCGATCGCTCCTGCTCTGGTCTATGAGGAAGCGACGCTGATCAAGCGCACCATTCGCGATGTCTATACCCGCGATATCGACACGGTGCTGGTCGAGGGCGAGGAGGGTTACCGGACCGCGCGCGACTTCATGCGGATGCTGATGCCTGCCGCGGTCAAGAAAGTCATTCCGTGGAATGATCGCCAGCCGCTCTATGCCAAATACCAGGTCGAGCAGATGCTCGATCAGATGTTCCAGCCCACGGTGCAGTTGCGTTCCGGCGGGTATCTCGTGATCAACCAGACCGAGGCGCTGGTCGCGATCGACGTCAACTCGGGGCGTGCCACCCGCGAGCGCAATATCGAGGACACCGCACTTCGCACCAATATGGAAGCTGCCGAGGAAGTCGCCCGCCAGCTCCGCCTGCGCGACCTCGCCGGGTTGATCGTGATCGACTTCATCGACATGGAGGTTCGCCGCAACAACGCGATGGTCGAGCGCAAGCTCAAGGACGCGCTGAAAAACGATCGTGCGCGCATTCAGGTCGGCAGCATCAGCCATTTCGGACTGATGGAAATGAGCCGCCAGCGCCTGCGCCCCTCGATTTCCGAGACCATGCTGATCCCGTGCCCGCATTGCGCGGGGGTTGGCCATATTCGCAGCACGGCGAGCACGGCGCTCGCGGTTCTCCGCGCGATCGAGGACGAGGCCGCCCGCCAGGCCGCCGAGATTTCGGTGCATCTCGCCCCGGAGGTGGCTCTCTATATATTCAACCACAAGCGCGCCCAGCTCGCCGCCACCGAGGCCCGGTTCGACATGACCGTGCATTTCGTGGCCGACGGGCAGGTCCCCGCCGAGTTCAAGGTTGAGAAACTCCGGACCCAGACGAGCCCCCGCCCGATCGAAACCACCCCTGACCGCGCCATCGCGCCCCCCGCGTTCGACGGCGATGATACGGCGGAGGCGGATGAGGATGTCGAGACTGAAACCGGGAGCGGTGAACGCAACGTCAGCATGACCGGCGAGCAGAAGACGGCGGAGGAGGCCGAACGGGGCCGCCGTCGCCGTCGCCGTCGCCGCCGTGGCGGCCGTCGCGACGATGTCGCTCCGGCAGCCGACGCCGAACAGCCCGATCTTGCGGAACTGCCGGCGGAATTTGCCGCCCGCCTCGGCCAGCCGGTCGCCGACCGCATCGAGGCTGACGCGACGATCGACGACGAGCGGGTCCAAATCTCCGAGCCTGTGGCGGATGTCGCAATACCGGACGTGGCGTCTCCCGCAGTCGAGCCGGTCAGCGAACCGGCCGAACCACTGCTGCTCGACCCGAACGCGGAGACCGAGCAGGGCGACCGGCCCAAGCGTCGCGCGCCGCGCCGTCGCCGTGCCGCCACGCCGGGCGAGGCGCCCGCACCCGCGCCGGTGCTGCCGGTCTTCACCGATATTGCGGATATTTTCGAGGCGGCCGAACAGGCGGAAGCCAAGGTGGTCAAGCCACGGCGCCCCTCGCGGGCTAAAGCCGCGCAGGCCGTTCCTGAGTCTGTCAGTCCAGAACCCGAACCGCAGCGGTCGCCGCCGGAGCAGCCGCCCGCACCGGCACCGGAACCCGAGCCGGCACCCGCCCCGGTCAAGGAACCGGAACCCGCGCCGGAACCGGTCAAAGCCGTGATACAACCCGTGGTGATCGGGGCGGATGAACCGGTCGCGGCCCCCAAGCGCGGCTGGTGGAAGCGCGCCTGAGACGCCTTTTCTGAATCTTTCCATGACCGGCCAAGGAGCGTCGCCGATCGACGCGACCCTGGCCGGTCATCACGCAACCGCCTCTTGAACAACCTTTGGTTGATCTGTACGCTCCGGGTTTCACTGCGCCGGAGTCGCCATGAGTTCGACATTGCAGATCATCGGTCCGGCCGCCATCGACCTGATCGACGGGCTGACCCTCTCATCGCTCAATCTTTTGCCCCCCGGCGGACTTGCGCTCATTGATGGCAACACGAGCGCAAGCATCAGCATCACCCTGACAAGTTCGATCGCGCTTGCCGCGAGCAGCAGCGGCGGTGCAACCATCATCGACGGCGGTGGTGGCCTCACCCTCAGCGGCAGTCTCGCCGAGATCAACGCCGGTCTCGCCAGCCTGACGTTCAGCCCGACCGCAACGGGCAGCGCCATCCTCGGTGTCACCGCGACCGACGGCAGTGCGAGCGCGACCACGGCAATCGCGGTCGATGTCCTGCCCGACAATCCCCCGGCCTTCATCACCCCGCCGACCAGCCTCGCGCTCGCCTCGGGTATTGCCACACCGCTCGGGCTCACCCTCGCGGATGATCCTGCCAGCGCGCTCGGCCAGATCGGCGCATCACCGGAAACCCTGACGGTCACGCTCGACGCCACTGCCGGTATCCTTCTGCTCGACCCCGCTGCGGCTCCGGGTATTGGCATTACCGGCAATGCGACCGACGCGATCACCCTGTCCGCGACCAGTGCCCAATTCGCGGCACTTGGCGCCGCGATCGGCGCGGTTACCCTCGATTCCGCCACCGGCGGCGTCCTGCAATACGTCGCTCGCCAGACGGGCGGCCCGTTGCCGATCACCGATACCTCGGGCAGTCTCAGCTACAGCACCACCGGCAGTCTCGCGACCAGCCAGGCCAGTTTCACCGCGACCAGCGGCGCCTGGCAGACCGCTGCCGCGTGGTCCGACGGGCAGAGCCCGGCCCTCGGCACCGGCGTGACCATTGCCAGCGCCACCATCACCGGCCAGGGTGTCGCGCAGAGCCTAATCCTCACCGGGACCGCCGATCTCGAAGCTGCGATCGGGATTGCCGGGAATACGTCCCTCGACACGGCGAGCGCCCTGCGTCTGGGGTCGGCCTATCTCGATATCGGCGGCAATTTGATCCTGACCGGCGCCAGCCTGTTCGTGGGCGCGAGCGCCACGCTTGGCGCCGGTAACGTCACCCTCGGCGCCGGTGCGGCGCTGACCGATTTCGGGACCATGACGATCGCGGGACTCGACGCCATCGGCACCGCCCTGCTGCCGGGGGGCGCGACGCTTGCGGGCCCGATCGGCATCGCCGCCGGGGGCCTGATCGACTTCGCCGGCACGTTGCAGGCCGATTCCGCCGCGACCAGTCTCGGGATCACCGCCCTGTCGCTGGCGACCAATGCCACTTTGGCCGGGGCCGGCACGCTGATTGCCGGCAATTTCAGCATTTCGGAGAATATCGTCGGCCCCGGCACGGTCATCGCCCTGGGTCCGTCGCCGTTCGAGGTTCTGGCCGGAAGCGTCGGCGGTGGCGCGCAATTCATCGTTGACCCCGGCGCCTCGCTCGAATTCGGCGCGGTTCCCTCGCTTTACGGCGTGTTCAACCCGACCCCGATCACGGTGGGGAACGACGCCACGATCAGTTTCGCCCCCGGTGCCTCGAACGGGCAGGACACCACCACCTACGCCAGCACGCTCGGCGAACAGGGTGGCGTGCTGGTGCTCGACAATCCCGAGAGCTTCGCCGGCACCATTCTCGGCTTCCTGCCGGGCGACCGGATCGACCTGTCCACCCTCACCAGCCTGTCGATTTTCAACATCACGGCAAATTCCTTCGAGGTCGAAGGGGCGGTGATCGGCAACACCGCCAGCAGCGAAATCGTCACGCTCCATGCGAGTCTTGCTGCGGGCCTTTCGCCGCAGGTCGAGACCGATCAGGCCGGCAATCAGGTCATCGGCCTGCGCGCTGACACCGCCGCCCTCACGCTGAACGATACCGCCGCCGGCAGCGCGATCATCGATGCGGTCAATGGGGTCGCCACGCCGATCGAAGGTCTCGGCCTGATCGTGCCGGGCAATGGCAGTGCCGGGCTGGTCCTGACCATCAGCGCCAGCCACGGCGCGCTCAGCGACGGCGGTGCGGCCACCAGCGCGCTCACTTTGTCCGCCGCCACCGCGCTCGGCCTCAATGGCGAACTCGGCACGCTCGCCTACACCGCGCCTGCGACCGGCAGCGGCGATGTTTTGAATTTTACCGGCGGCACCGGGCTTGCGGGATTAAGTGCGGCCATTGCGGTCGATCTCGCCCCTGCCGCCACGCTCGATTTCACCGCGGCGAGCGGGGCCCGGTTCGATGCCGGCAATTCGTGGTCCGCCGGCATCGGTCCCGCTGCCGGCAACATCGCGAGCTTCGCGAGCCATGCCGGTGCGCCGCTGCTGGTGATCGGCCCAGGTGTTGCGAGCGAAGCCTCGATCGCGGGCGGCTACGATTTTACCGGCGAATTCGATCTTGCCGGCACCGCAGGGACCGCGCTGGCGATCGACCATGGCGGATTCGCCCTGTTCGACGCCGATGCGGTCGTTACCCTCGGGGGCGCTGCCGTTATCGGTGATACCAGCGGCAGCGGCACGCTGGGGATTGCCGGCACCGTCTACGCGCTGGGCAACCTCATTGCGGGCGGCAATGCCGCTGCCGCGTCCAGCCTGATCGACATCACCGGCAGCCTCCTGCTCGGCCAGACCCTCGATCTCGGTGCGGAGGGCAACGCCACGCTCGATCTCGCGGGCGATGCCGGATTCGCCGCCGCCACGCTCGGGGGTGCCGCCGCCGGGTTGATCCGCGCCGGGGGCACCGCCACGCTCAGACTCGGTACGCTCGATCTCGTCGCGGGAACCATCGCGCTGAATGGCGCTGCCCAGGCGATCATCGATGCCGCCACCATCGCCAGCGGTGTCATTACCCTGTCGGGCAGCGCCGCGCTCGAAACCCCCTTTGGTATCGACTTCGCGGGAGGCACCTTGGCGATCGGCGGTCAGGCCAGCCAGACGCTCGGCGGTGGCACGATCACCATCGCCGCCGCCGCCAGCCTCGACCTCGCGGGCACGCTTACCGCCGACTCTCTGGACCAATCCGGCCAGGCTACCCTGACGGGCGGGGCCGCGACCATTCTGAGTGCGGCCAGTCTCGCCGCCGGCGCCATGCTCGATCTCGCCGCCGGTACTCTCGCCGCTGGCAGCCTCACCATCGCGACGACCGCGACGATCGCGGGCAATGGCATCATCGGTGCCATCCCGACCGGTGTCGGTCTGATCTCGCTGGTCGCGAACGGTGTGCTCGAAGCCAGCGGCGGTACGCTCGATCTCGGTGCCGCCCTGACCGGCAACGCCACCATCGCCACCGGCGCCACGCTCGATCTCGCGGGTTCGGAGAGCGGCGGGACGATCAGCTTCGCCGGCGGGGCCGGAATGCTGGTGATCGGCAATGTCGCCGCCCTGCAGGATGCGGTCGCGGGTTTTGCCGCGGGCGATGCGGTCGATCTGATCGGCATCGCTCCCTCGCTGGTCAGCGTATCGGGCAACATTGTGAGCATCGCCCAGCCCTCGGAGGAATTCGCGCTCGATGGGGGAACGCCGACCATCGCCGCCGACGGGACCGGTGGAACCCTGCTCACGGTCGGCGGGGCGATGCCGTGCTTCACCCGCGGCACCAGCCTGCTTACCCCGAACGGCTACCGCGCGGTCGAAACCCTCCGCCCCGGCGATGCGCTGGTCACGAGCGACGGCATTCCGCGTGCGATCCGCTGGATCGGCTGGCGCACGATTGACCTTGCGCGCGATCCCGCCGCGCACCTGCTTCGCCCGGTGGTCGTCGCTCCCGGTGCTTTCGGCCCGGGCCGTCCGCGCCGACCTCTCGCGGTCTCGCCGCTTCACGCTATCCTTGGTGCCGGTGCGCTGGTCCCGGCGATCCTGCTGGTCAACAACGCGACCATCACCCGCGATGACACCGGTTTCGCGGTGACCTATTACCATGTCGAACTCGACCGTCACACGATCGTCTTCGCCGAAGGGCTGCAGACCGAAACCTATCGCGACAATGGCAATCGCGACCGCTTCCTCGAACATCTCGGCACACCCGGCGCACCGATGCCCTCATGCGCTCCGCTCATCCTCGGCGGGGTCGAACTCCGCGCCGCCCGCGCTGCCCTGCACCGCCGTGCCACCGCGCTCGGGCATAAAATCGTGCATGGCCCGGTGGCCGAAGCGATCCTGCCCTCGATGCCGCGCCGCATCGCCCCGCGCCGCCATGGACAGCGCCTGATCTTCGATCTGCCCCATCCCGCCACGCGCCTCACCCTGCGCTGCCGCACCGGCATGGCGAGCGATACCGATCCGGCCTCGGAAGATCGCCGCGCGCTTGGCCTCTGCGCCGGTACGCTCCGTGCCGATGGCCGCAAAATCGCGAACTGGGCAGGGCAGGGGTGGCATCCTCGTGCGCCGGGCGACCGGGGCCTCTGGAGTACCGATCGCGCCGAACTGACCCTGCCGCGCGCCGCCACCAGCATCAGCCTCGAATTGCTCGGCAGCGTCCCGCGCTGGGTCCGCGATCGGGCCGACCTGTCGATCTGAGCTTGTTTCGGCCCGGGGTCGGCGTATCTGCAAGCGATGACCAAACTCACCCGCCGCAACCTGCAGATCGCCATCGCTATCGCGGGCATCGTTCCCGTGGGCGCGGGCCTCGGCGGTATTCTGCTCGGGCCGGGCTTCGTCGGGGAACCCAATGCCTTGCCGGACATCACCAGCATGTTCGCTTATTTGTCCGGCCTGCTCCTCGCGATCGGCCTGATTTTTTACGCCAGCATCCCGCATATCGAGCACCATACCAACCGCATCCGGTTGCTGACGCTCATCGTGTTCATCGGCGGCCTGTCCCGTCTCGCCAGCGTGTTCCTCCACGGCAGCCCCGGTGGCACCATGTGGTTCGGCATGGTGATGGAACTGCTGGTCACCCCCTTCATCTGCTGGTGGCAGTCGCGCATCGCGATCGTTCCGGTGCCCGCGATTTGACTTTCCGGGCCACCCTGCCTAATCCCCGATCATTGCTGGGAACGTGGACGCATCCCCCATTTAGGTGGCGGTCGGTGTGGGCCCGTTTTGTCGCGCCTGCGGGCGGGGCGAAACCTACCGGTGCAACATGAGGCGAAATCTCGCCCGCTAACGAAGGAGTCCGGCGCGCATGACCAAGCGTACCGAAAGCAAGTACAAGATCAACCGCCGCCTCGGCGTCAATCTCTGGGGCCGCGCCAAATCCCCGATCAACAAGCGCGATTACGGTCCCGGCCAGCACGGTCAGCGCCGCAAGAAGCCGTCGGATTTCGGCGTGCAGCTGATGGCCAAGCAGAAACTGCGCGGCTATTACGGCAATATCGGCGAAAAGCAGTTCTACAAATACTATGAGGAAGCCGTGCGCCGCCGGGGCGATACCTCGGAAAACCTTATCGAATTGCTGGAGCGTCGGCTCGATGCCGTGATCTACCGGATGAAATTCGCGATCACCCCCTTCGCCGCCCGCCAGTTCGTCAGCCACGGCCACGTTCTGGTCAACGGCAAGCGCGTGAATATCGCCTCCTATCAGGTCCGCGATGACGACACGATCGAAGTGCGCGAAAAATCCAAGCAACTCGCCGTCGTGCTCGATGCTACCCAGAGCGCCGAACGCGACGTGCCGGAATACATGGAAGTCGATCACCGCGCGATGAAGGGCCGCTTCACCCGCGCCCCGAAACTCGCCGACGTGCCCTATCCGGTCCAGATGGAACCGAATCTGGTCGTCGAATTCTACTCGCGCTGAACGAACAGGACCGGAGGAGCAGCCGCCCTCCGGTCGATTTCGCTCATTCCACCGCTCCCGCGCCGGTCCTGCCATTGCCAAACCGGCCAATCATGTGAATATCGCTCCCGAATACCGCGCAATCGGGAGGCAGCCATGCAAGAAAACGATATGAACCGGAATACGAGGGCCGGGCAGCGGAGCGGCACCGTCGTCATGCTGGTGATCGGCGCGATCCTCGCGGCCACTCTTTCCGGCTGCGGCATCTTCGGTGCGGGACCTACCGCGTCGAAAACCTATATCGAAATTCCCCAGAATACCGGGCCGACCGCGCCCGGCTGATCCGCTATTGCGGGAACCGCCGCGCGCGCACGTCGGTGGCGTAGGTTTCGATCGCCTCGCGCACGAGGCGCGATCCATCGAGGTAGGTTCGTGCGAAACCAGGCACGTAGCCGCTGGTCAGCCCCAGAACGTCGTGCAGCACCAGAATTTGCGCATCGGTCCCGCCGCCCGCTCCGATCCCGACAGTCGGCACCGGCACCGCCCGCGTGATCTCCGCCGCCAGATCGGCGGGGATCGCTTCCATCAGGACCATGCGCGCTCCTGCCTCGGCAAGGTCGACAGCATCCGTCCGCAGCCGCGCCGCCGCATCGGCGGTCTTGCCCTGCTTGCGGAACCCGCCGAACTGGCGAACATGCTGCGGCGTCAGCCCGATATGAGCGCAGACCGGCACCGCCCGCGCGCTCAGAAACCCCACCGTCTCGACCATCGCCGCCCCGCCTTCGAGCTTGACGATATCGGCGCCGGCCTTGAGCAATAATGTCGCACTATCAAACGCTTTTGACGGTGAGCTCTCAAACGACCCGAACGGCAGATCGGCCATGATCAGACACTCCGGCGCCGCGCGCGCGACGATCTCGGTATGGTAGATCATCTGCTCCAGACTCACGCGCAGGGTATCCTCATGGCCCTGAACGGTCATTCCCAGAGAATCGCCGATCAGAATACCATCGATCCCCGCCTCGCTCGCCAGCCGGGCGAACGGATAGTCGTAGGCCGTGATCAGGGCGCGCACCCGACCGTCGCGCTTGGCGCGATCCCACGCGGCGATCGATTTCCGGTCCGGCTTCGGCACTGGCTTATCCATATTTGCGTTTCCCGTGAGGCGAGGCGGTCAAAGGCTTTAACGTCGGTCTTACGCCGGCACCCGGTTCCGGGCGACTATTTTTTCCGCATCCCCGGTGATCTTTTGCAGCGTGCCGTTCGCCTTGGGCCATCGTGGTGCCGTGATTTCGCGTGGCCCTGGCTTGGGGAGGCGCTGGATTGGTGGGCTCGACCACTGTGAACAACGAGCCCACTTCGACAACCCCTTGCCGAGCCGCGAACCGGGGGCTTATCCTTATATCTCAACGACAGGTGCCCGCATGCCCGACTCCCTTGCCGACCGCATTGCTCCGCTTCTCACCGAATGGCGTCATCACCTTCATCGTCATCCCGAACTCTCACTCCACGAGAAGCAAACCGCGTCCTTCGTCTGTGCGAGGCTCGGTGAACTCGGCATCCCGTTCGAAAGCGATATCGGCGGCCACGGGGTGGTGGCGACGCTGCGGCGCGGCGGCAATCGCAGCGTCGGGCTTCGTGCGGACATGGATGCGCTGCCGATCGCCGAGGCCACCAACCTGCCTTATGCCTCGCAAAATCCCGGCGTGATGCACGCGTGCGGGCACGATGGCCACACCGCCTCCCTGCTCGGTGCGGCCCTGCTGTTGCGGGATGATCCCTCATGGTCCGGCACCGTCCATTTCGTGTTTCAGCCCGCCGAGGAAGGCTATGGCGGCGCGCGGGCGATGATGGAGGACGGGTTGTTCTCGCGCTTTCCGATGGAGCGGATCTTCGGCTACCATAACTGGCCCGGCCTCGATGCCGGCACGGTGATGATCCATGACGGCCCGATGATGGCGCAGGGCGAACGGCTCGGCATCACCATTCACGGTCACGGGGGCCACGCCGCCATGCCCCATCTCACCGCCGATCCGGTGGTTGCGGCTGGTCACGTCATCGTCGCGTTGCAATCGATCGTGGCGCGCAGCATCAACCCGCTCGATGCTGCTGTGGTTTCACTCTGCATCCTGCAGGGCGCCGAAGCCGAAAATCAAATCCCCGAAACCGTCACCATGCGCGGCACCTTCCGCGCCCTGATCCCGGCCGTGTTCGACCGGGTCGCCGAACGCATCCGCGAGGTCGCGACCGGGACGGCCGCGGCGCTGGGTTGCCAGGCCGAGGTCACGTTCGAACGCACCGTCGCTGCGACCATCAACCACGCCGACGAGGCCGCTCTCGGCCGCAGTGTCGCGGCGGCGCTGGGCATGCCGGTCCGCACCGATCTGCCGCCGACCATGGCGAGCGAGGATTTCGGCTGGTACCTTCGCGAAATTCCCGGCGCCTATGCCTGGATCGGCAACGGCCCCGCCGCATCGGGGGCTTTCCTGCATAACCAGAACTACGATTTCAACGACGCCATCCTGCCCCGTGCCGCCACCTACCTCGCCGGCATCGCGAAAGCCGCGATAGGGTGAGCGCCGCGACCCTGCCATTCGCCACCCGCCAGCGTCTCGCCCGCCAACTGGCCGGTGACGATCAGCCGCCAGCGGAGCCCGCCGATCTGATCGTGCCTGCCGATCAGATCGGTCTGATCGCGAGCCATTGGCCCGGCATTTCCGAGGCGCTCTGGCTGCGGGCCGGCGGCTCTGATGCCGCGCATCTCACCGAAGCGATGCAGCACGCGATTCCCCGCCTCAAGCTCGATTTCACCCCGTTCCGGATCATCGAGATCGGCGCCGGTTGCGGCTATCGCAGTGTCGCCCTCGCGCACGCGTTTCCAGGTGCGACCATTGCGAGCGTCGAACCTTTTCCGGCCAATGCCCGGCTTCACGCGCTCAATACCTTGCCCTGGCGGCGCATCATCGGGCTGCGGACCGCAATCACCGCTCACCCCACCCGCTTTACCGCCATCGCGGATCCTGCAACCGGTATCCCGGCCCTGCGGCCCGACCCCCGGGGCGGCATCGGCAGCATGTCGCTTTCCGATCTCCACCGCCTGCTCGGCTGGGACCATGCCGACCTTCTGCTGATCGATCAGCGCGTCTGCCCGGACCTCGACGATCCCGACATCACCGCTGGCTTTGCCGGCACCCGTCTCGTCGCCCTGCGCCGTACCGGCGAAAACACCGAAACCATCATCCGCCACGATGTCCCCTCCGCTGCCCATGGCCATCCCCGCCCCGTTTTCGATCTCGGCGGTCCGCCGATGAAAATGGCACGCCACAATATCGCCCCCGACGCCTGGGCTTTCTTCCCGATCGGCGACACCGGGTTTCGCCTGCACCCCAATCCCCATGGCCAGCAACCGCCCCGGCTCGTTCTCCACATTACCCTCGCCGGCGAACGCCAACTCGAAACGCAGCTTCGGGTCAACCACGAAGCGGCGAACCCCGTCCGGTTCCGTATCACCGTCACCTGCGAGACCGGCATCATCGCTACCGGTGAAACCATCCTCCCCGCCAACTCCCAGCAAATGGTGAAAGTCGATCTACCCCCCATCAATGCGCCGGCGACAGTCGAATTCAGCACCGAAATGGCGCACGCCCAGTCCAACGGCTTCGCATGGGCCGAAGTGCTGGGGTCGGGCATTAGATGACGGGTGAGGGGTAGAAGAAAGTATTTCTTTTTTTATAAAAAAAAGAAACAAAAAAATTTTTGTTTGTTGGGCTCGTCGCTGTGAAGTTACCCGTGCCCTGGATTGGACAAAGGTTTTGCTTCTTTTTTACAAGCAAGAAGTGCCCTTCTTACCCTGAGCGCATTTATGGAATGGTCCAGCCCCGCCATCGTCCTCAGCCTCAACCCCTACGGTGAGGGCGATCAACGCGCCGTGGTGCTCACCGAAGCACATGGCGCCTGGCACGGCCTTGCGCGCGGGGGTGCCTCGCGCAAGGGTGCGGCCATCTGGCAGGAAGGCAATCTCATCGCCGCCCGCTGGGTCGCCCGCCTGCCCGAACAGCTCGGCACGCTGACCGGCGAACTGGTCCACCCCGCCGCCGCCCTGGCGATGAACGATACGCTGGCCCTCGCCGTGCTCCGGGCCGCCTGCGCGGTTGCCGCAGGGGTATTGCCAGAGCGCGAAGCCCACCCCGCCGCGTTCCTCGGCCTCGCCCGCCTGTTCGCCGGAATTGCCATTCCGGATGCCGCTTTGCCTGCACTGGTCCGCTTCGAAATCGAGTTGCTCCGCGAACTCGGCTACGGGCTCGACCTGACGGGTTGTGCCGTCACCGGCGCCACCGAAGACCTCGCCTTCGTCTCCCCGCGCACCGGTCGCGCCGTCTCGCGCGCTGCCGCAGGAATCTGGCAATCCCGCCTGCTCCCCCTGCCGTCCTTCCTGATCGCCGATGAACCGGCGAATTTTCCCGCCTGCCGTGACGGTCTGGCTTTGACCGGTCACTTCCTCGCCCGCGATGCCTTCGGTGCCCGTCACGCGCCGCTTCCCTCCGCGCGGGTCGCCCTCTATGACCTCGTGACACGACGGATAAACGGAGACACGAATGCCGGATGATCTGACCGGAACCATCCAGGACACCCCGCTCGCCACGGCCCTGTCCGAGCGCTACCTCGCCTATGCGCTCTCCACCATCATGTCCCGTTCGTTGCCGGACGTGCGGGACGGGCTGAAACCGGTTCACCGCCGCCTGATCTACGCGATGCGTCAGCTCAAGCTCGACCCCGGTTCCGGGTTTAAAAAATGCGCCCGCGTCGTGGGCGACGTGATGGGCAAGTTCCACCCGCATGGCGACATGTCGATCTATGAAGCCCTCGTGCGCCTCGCGCAGGATTTCGCGTCGCGCTACCCCCTGATCGAAGGGCAGGGGAATTTCGGCAATATCGACGGCGATAACGCCGCTGCCATGCGTTACACCGAAAGCCGCATGACCGAGATCGCCGCCGCCCTGCTCGACGGGATCGACGAGGACACGGTGGATTTCCGCCCGACCTACGACAATGAGGATTCCGAGCCCGTCGTTCTGCCCGGCGCCTTCCCCAACCTGCTCGCCAACGGCGCCGCCGGCATCGCGGTCGGGATGGCGACCTCGATTCCGCCGCATAATGCGGGCGAACTCTGCGCCGCCGCCATCCATCTGATCCGCAACCCCGCGTCCAAGGTCGCCGACCTCCTCGCTTTCGTTCAGGGCCCGGATTTTCCGACCGGCGGCGAACTGGTCGAAGACCGCGAAACCCTCCGCGTCGCCTACGAAACCGGGCGCGGCAGTCTCCGGGTCCGTGCCCGCTGGAGCAAATCCGACCTCAAGGGCGGCATGTGGCAGATCGTCGTCACAGAAATTCCCTACCAGGTCCAGAAATCCCGCCTGATCGAACAGGTCGCCGAACTCCTCGCCGAGAAAAAACTCCCCCTGCTCGCCGATATCCGGGACGAAAGCACCGAGCACGTCCGCATCGTGCTGGAACCCAAATCGCGCACCGTCGATCCCGACATGCTGATGGCCAGCCTGTTCCGTGCGACCGCGCTCGAACAGCGCTTCAGCATGAACATGAACGTGCTGGACGCCAACCGCACCCCGCGCGTCATGAATCTAGTCGAAATGCTCCAGGCGTGGCTGGATCATCGCCACGTCGTGCTCGAACGCCGCTCCCGCCATCGCCTCGCCGCCATCGCCCGCCGCCTCGAAATCCTCGATGGCTACATCAAGGCCTTCCTCAATCTCGACGAGGTCATCCGCATCATCCGTACCGAGGACGAACCCAAGCCCGTCCTGATCGCGGCCTTTGTGCTCACCGATACCCAGGCCGAAGCCATTCTCAACATGCGCCTGCGCAGCCTGCGCAAGCTTGAGGAAATGGAACTCCGCCGCGAACACAAGACCCTGTCCGCCGAACAGAAAGCCCTCAATGCCATGCTCGACGATCCGGCAAAGCGCTGGGCGCGGATCGAGGCCGAGATCGAAGCCACCGGCAAAAAATTCGGCACCGGGCCGCTCGGTGCCCGCCGCACCAGCATCGGCGTTGCTCCCAGCGTCATCGACGTCGCCGCAGAGGCGTTCATCGAACGCGAGCCGCTTACCATCATTCTCTCGGAAAAGGGTTGGGTTCGCGCACTCAAGGGCCACGCCGTCGCCGATGCCGACCTCAAGTTCAAGGAAGGCGACCGGCTGAAATTCCTGCTCCGCTGCTCCAGCGTTGATCGTGTCGCGGTCTTCGCCTCCAATGGCCGTATCTACACCATCCGCGCGGCCGACCTGCCGCGTGGCCGGGGGGACGGTCAGGCGATCCGCCTGATGATCGAACTCGGCAACGACGACGATATCGTCACGCTCTTCGTGGCCGACCCCGCCGCCCGCTACCTCGTCGCGAACACCCAGGGGCGCGGCTTCATCGTGAGCGGTGCCGAACTCGCCGCCGAAAAGCGCACCGGCAAGCAGATTCTTACCACCAAACCCGGGGAAGACGCCAAACTCTGCCTGCCACTGATGGGCGACCACCTCGCCATCATCGGGCAGAACCGCAAGCTCCTCGTCTTCCCGGTCGACCAGATTCCCGAAATGGCTCGCGGAGCCGGCGTTATTTTGCAGAAATACAAGGATGGCGGCCTTGCCGACGCCAAGGGCTTCACGCTCGCGGAGGGCCTGACCTGGAAACTCGGCGACAAAATTCGTACCGAACCCAAACTCACCGAATGGCTCGGCGCGCGCGGTCAGGCTGGTCGCCTGCCGCCGAATGGCTTTCCCCGCTCCGGCGTGTTCGGGTCGAGCGATGGCGCGGGGTGATCGGGCGCTTGATAAAGGTAAGCAAGCACTTCTTTTTGTGAACAAAAAGAAACAAAAAAACTTTTCTCCTCCGGGTCCGTGCCGTCAAAGGCGCCCATGCCCCAGATAAAGAATGTTTTTTGTTTCTTTTTTACAAAAAAGAAGCCTTCTTCTTCCCTGTTCTCATCCCCCCCAGCCGAGTCCCGCGCGGGCCTCCCCGCCCTCGCGGGACTCACTCTCAATTTCCGCGCGATTTCCCTGCTTGAAGGCATTCGCGCCGCCATTGCGGTTGCCGGCACCATGGCGCTGGGGTCCCTGCTCGGCCTGCCGCAACTCGGTCTTGCCGCGCTGGGCGCTCTGCTCGCCTGTTTTGCCGATCCGGGCGGTGCGGTGCGCGATCGTCTTCCGCCGATGCTGGTGTTCGGGGTGTTGGGTGCGATCAGCTTCTCCGGCTTCAGTCTGATCCTCGCCTACAGCCCGGTCATCGCCATCCTCGCCGCAGGCCTCGCGATCTTTGCGTGCAGTTTTGCCCGGATTTATGGTCAGGCCGGGCTCCAGACCGGCAACCTGCTCGCGGTTGCCATCGTTCTCGCGCTCGATGCCCCGCTGCCCTCGCTTCGCGCCGCCATTGCACCCGGTATCGCCTTCTGGGCGGGCGCGACGGGTGCGGCCATTCTTACGCTCGCCCTCTGGCGCATTCGTCCGTTCCATCCCGCCCGTGCGGCCCTCGCCGATCTCGCGGTCGCTTTGTCCGCTTTGGCTGGCGACCTGATCGACCTCGCCGATGATCGGGTCATCGACGAGGACGGGTTCGACCATCACGCGCGGGGGCATCGCCGGATCGTGCGCGACACGATCGAGCGCGCACGCGGCATCGCGCTTGCCACCATCCGCCGGCGTGGTGCCGCAAGCCGGCGCGCCAATGCCCTCGCACTCCGCCTCGCCACTTTCGATCAGATGTTCGGCGCGATGATCGCGGTCGGCGAAGCCATGGCGGTCGATCCCGCTCATGCCCCGACGGCGCGAAAGGCGCTCGCCGACCTCGCGCCGCTGCTCGCCACCCTGGCGCCCGCGATCGAGGCCGATCGCTCGCTCGACACGCCGCCGATCCGCGCCGCCCTGCGCGGCCTGCGCGACGACATCGCAACGATCGATCCTGCCGTTCCGATCCGCCGGCTCCTCGATATCGTGGCCGACCGGCTATCGGTTATCGTCACCGTCTCCAATGCGCCTGGCCCGGTCGCGCTCGCGGAGGGCGGCACCACCGGCTGGCGCGAAGCTGTCAGTGGCCCGATCCGCGCGAACGCGACCCTTTCCTCGGTGCCGCTGCGCCATGCCCTGCGCACCGCCATCGTCACCACGCCGGTGCTTGGCTTCGTCTTCTGGCTCGGTAACCCGTTCGGCCACTGGCTTGCCATCACTGTGATCTTCGTGCTCCAGCCGCATTTCTCGGCAACCTGGATCAGGGCGATTGAACGCGTCGGCGGCACTGCGGCGGGGGGCGTCATCGCCGCCCTGATCGGTCTGGTCTGCCACACCCGCATGGAACTCGCCTTGTCCATGATCCCGCTCACCCTCGCAGCCTTCGCGATCCGCGGGGTCAATTACAGCGCCTATGTCGCGGTTCTCACGCCGATGATCGTGCTGCTGATCGAACAGATCGAACCGGGGCTGGATCAATGGACCATCGCGGTCTCGCGTGTCGGCTTTACCCTTGCCGGCGGCCTGCTCGCGGTTGCTGCCAACCTCGTCCTGTGGCCGAGTTTCGAGGGCAACCGCCTTGGTGCCGCGCGCGATGCCGCGATCGCCGCCCATCGCGCCTATCTCGGTGCGAGTTTCGCGGCCCTGCTCGATCGCGTATCGCCGCCCGAAGCCGCCCGCCGTCAGGCTGGTCTTGCCAGCAACAACCTCGAAGCATCGATCTCGCGCGCCCTGATGGAACCGCACCGGGGGCACGATCCGCTGCTCCGCTCCGCCCTGGTGACCGATGCCGCGCTGCGCCGCACCGCCGGACGCCTCGCAATCCTCAACCTCGACAAATCGCCCCCCGAAGCCGAGCGCGCTCTGTGGTTGCGCTGGCGCGACTGGCTGGACGCCGCGTTCGACCCTGCGCGCGGTCCTGCTTTGCCCACACCCGGCGATGTCGCCACCCCATCAGCCGCCGAAAGCCTGCGCCGTCTGGCGCGTCAGGCCGAACTGGTGTTCGATGCCGCCCGCCTGGAGATTTCCGATGCCCGAACCCGAACCCAAGACTGAACCAAAACCCAATCAACTGGTCCGTATCGTCGAAGCTTTGCTGTTCGGCGGCCGCTGGCTGCTCGCGCCGCTCTACCTCGCCATGCTGGTGCTGCTGGCCCTGCTGGTGGTCCGCTTCGTGATCGAACTGATCCACGCCGCGCCCGAACTGCCGACCATGACCGAAACCAAGGTCATCATGACGACGCTCTCGCTGATCGACCTCTCGCTCACCGCCAATCTCGTCGTCCTGGTCATTCTTACCGGGTACGAAAATTTCGTCGCCCGCATCGTCCTCGCCGCCGGGGACCGCCGCCCGGAATGGATGGGCAATATCGATTTCGGCGGATTGAAACTCAAGCTGATGGGCTCGATCACCGCGATCGCCGCGGTCCACGTCCTGCGCGTGTTTCTCGAAATCCGCGATGAACCCGACCGTGTGGTGATGTTCCAAGGCGGCCTGATGATCGCCTTCGTCGTCACCGGCCTGCTCCTCGCGTTGACCGACCGCATCGCCGGTCACGGCTGATCGAGCAGCGCCTCGACGAACCGGGTGAACAGCGCGGGATCGGCGTGATACACGGCGGGTTCGGTCTCGCTCACCCCTTCGGTCAGATACGCGATCCGCTGCCCCCGCAAAGCCGCGATCGCCGATTGGTCCGGTGCAGGAAACCTGATCATCCCGACCCGCGCGCCCGCCTGTGCGAACAGCGCATTATGCATCCCCGATCCTGCCTGCCCGATGATGACCCGTGCCTGTCCGAACAGCCCGACCTGTGCCGCGAAATCCAACTGCTCCGGGCGCACCATCCGGAACCCGAACCGCGCGCACGCGATCTCCGCAAGTGCCGCCTCGTTGGCCAGATGCCGTTGCGGTGCCGCCGGATTACTGAAATCGCCGCGTGCGACGAACAAACGCTCCGGCGTTCCATCCGCCACCACTCCGACCCGTGAGGCGAAGCCGTCGATCAACCCGGACGTCACCGGATGATATCCTGCCGACCGGGTCAGCAGGGGCAGCACCACCGCCCGCTCCAGCGCCAGCTGTTCCACCGCTGAATCGAACCAGATTGCCCGTTCCGGATCGATATCACAATGATCCTGCAAAATCCGGATCAGCCACGGCGCCATCTGCCGGTCGAGCACCGGCGGTATCCGCTCGAACAGGGCCGGGAACCGCGCCGCGAGCAGCAGCTTCGGCAGCATTTCGATCAGGAAATGCCCATAGACCCGCACGCCCCAGCCGTGAAATACCAGCCCGGTTCGCGCCTCGCGTCGCACCGGCAGCGCTGCCAGCCGTTCGCGTGTGGCCGAACCATCCCGATCGATTTCGGGCCGCACGTAAACCGGCAGAAACTCGTTATCATCGAGCAAATGCTCGTCCGACCAGATCAACCCCGGCCCGTTGAGCCGTACCGGCATCGGCCCATGCGCCGCCAGATCGAACGCCTCGGGCTGCGCCGCTTCGGCATGAAAGCGCACCCAGTGCTCCGAAACCAGCGCCGGCGAGTCGATCGCGAGCCGGGGCAGGGGCTTCGGTGTCGCCGCCGCCGCCAGCCGCACACGCGGCGCACCCCCGGGCAGAACGCCGGAGATGCAGCCACCCCGCGTGTTAATGCTCGTAATGATCCGCGACGAGCCGGTCGAGCAACCGCACCCCGAACCCGGTCGCGCCCTTGGGCGCCACGGCGCCGTCCTTGCCCGCCCAGGCCATGCCCGCGATATCCAGATGCGCCCAGGGCACCTTGTTGACGAAGCGCTGCAGGAACTGCGCCGCGGTGATCGAGCCGCCGGCCCGACCGCCGCCGATATTCTTCATATCCGCGATATCACAATCGATCATCTTGTCATAAGCCTCGCCCAGCGGCATCCGCCACAAGCCTTCGCCGGTCGCCTTCGCGGCATCGAGCAGGTTCTGCGCCAGAGCCTCGTCGTTCGCGAACAGGCCCGCGTTCTCGTTACCGAGTGCCACGATGATCGCCCCGGTCAACGTCGCGAGATCGACCATGAAGCGCGGCTTGAACCGATCCTGCGCGTACCAGAGCACGTCCGCCAGCACGAGCCGTCCTTCGGCGTCGGTATTCAGCACCTCGATCGTCTGTCCCGATGCGGATTTCACCACATCTCCCGGCCGTTGCGCGGTGCCGGACGGCATGTTCTCGACCAGCCCGACCAGCCCGATCGCATCCACCTTCGCCTTGCGCCCGGCCAGAGCCGCCATCAGCCCGATCACGGTGCCGGCGCCGGCCATGTCCCATTTCATGTCCTCCATGCCGCTCGCCGGCTTGATCGAAATCCCGCCGGTATCGAACGTGACGCCCTTGCCGACGAACACGATCGGGTCTTTCGGCGCGATCTTGCCCTTCTTGGCCTTGCTGGTCCCCTCCGGATCGGATGCGCCGAGCCAGCTCATGACCACCATGCGCGGTTCGCAGTCGCTGCCCATGGCAACCCCGAGCAGCGCGCCGAATCCGAGCTTTTCCATATCCCGCCGGTCGAAGATCTCGACCTTGACGCCGAGTGTCCGCAGCGCCTTGGTCCGGTCCGCCATTTCCGCGGGAAACAGCACGTTCGCCGGCTCCGAAACCAGATCGCGGGTGAGTTCCACACCGGCGGCCAGTGCCGCGAGCGGCTGATACGCCGTCCCCGTCGCCGCTTCGTCACCGGCCAAAATCCGCAGCTTCGCCAGTTTAGGCTTCTGCTCCTCCTTCATCGTCGTGCGATATTTATCGAACCGATACCGCCGCAGCCGCGCCCCCAGCGCAACGTGGGCAAGCATTGTGGCGCTCAAACCATCCGCGCCGATCGCCGCCGCCTCGTCGCGCATCAGCGCCGCCACCGCCTTCGCGCCGGCGATCTCGGCCTGATGGGCGGTCATTTCCGTGGACTTGCCCAACCCCACCAGCACGACCCGATCGAGCCCGGCCCCCGGTGCCAGCAGCGTCGCACTCTGGCCTCGCTTGCTCTTGAACGCAGCCGCCGCCATCGCCCGGCCCAATCCGCCGTCCAGCGCCGCATCGAGTGCGGCGGCCAGGCCGGTCAATCCCCCATCCTCACCGAGCAGCAGGGCTAAGGCGCCGGATTTCGGCAGCTCCGCACGGGTAAAAGCGATATCGATCATGCTGATGCGTTCCATTCCTGAGCAGTCGTTGCAATCGTGGATCGCATCATGCAACCCAATTTGCGGATTTCCAACCCCGGCGATAAGCACGCCGCATGAACGAACCCGCATTGCTCGAACTCGCCGCCTCCCTCGCCGAAGCCGCCGGGCGGGAGATTCTCGCCGTCCGCGCCGCCGGCTTCACCATCGACAGCAAATCCGACGATTCCCCGGTCACCCGCGCCGATATGAACGCCGAACGCATCATCCTCGCCGGGCTGCGCGAAGCCACGCCCGACATTCCGGTGATCGCGGAGGAAGAGGTTGCCGCTGGCCGCCTGACCGATCCCGGACCCCGCTTCTGGCTGGTCGATCCGTTGGACGGCACCCGCGAATTCGCTGCCGGACGCGATGAATTCGCTGTCTGCGTCGGCCTGGTCGTCGAGGGCCGCGTCCGCCTCGGCGCGGTCGGCGCTCCCGCCCAATCCACCATCTATGGCGGCATCGTCGGCCAGGGTGCCTGGCGCCAGACCGCTGCCGGCCGTGAACCGATCGCCGCCCGCCGCCCGCCCGCCGAAGGCATCACCGTCTACGCCTCGCGCCACTATGCGGACGACCCGAAACTCGCCGAATACCTCGCCCGCTACAAAATCGCCCACCTGACCAATATCGGCTCGGCCCTCAAATTCTGCCGCCTTGCCGAAGGTGTCGCCGATTTCTACCCCCGCCTCGGCCGAACCATGGAATGGGACACCGCCGCCCCGCAGGCACTGCTCGAAGCCGCAGGCGGGCGCGTCGTCACCATGGACGACCGGCCGATGACCTACGGCAAGCACGGTTTTGAAAATCCCCATTTCCTCTGCTTTGGACGCGACTGATCCGGACGATTTTTGCCCGCTTGTATAGACATGTCTTTTCAATTGACATGACCGGAAATTTTGGGTCTTCATAACGCTTCGAATAGCAAGGACCCGTCCCATGCTCGAACGTCGCGCCATCGAGTTCATTCCCGAAAGCGAACGGCACGGCAAGCCCGCCTCGCTGTTCACCCTCTGGTTCTCCGCCAATATGCAGATGACGACGGTGGCGACCGGCCTCGTGGCCGGGTCCCTCGGTCTCGGGTTGGTCTCCGGCCTCGCCGCGATTATTCTCGGCAACGTCATCGGCGGCATCTTCATGGCCTACCACGCCGCGCAGGGCCCGAAACTCGGCATTCCGCAAATGATCCAGTCGCGCGCCCAGTTCGGCGTCATCGGCGCCAACCTGCCGGTCGTGCTCGTCATCATCCTCTATGTCGGCTTCTTCACCCTCAGCGCGGTATTGGGTGGCGAGGCCGCCGCGCACCTGTTCGGCGTGCCGCAAGCCATCGGCATCGTCATCACCGATGCCGCGACCTTCCTGCTGCTGATCTTCGGCTACGATCTGATCCACCGCTACGAGCGGATCATGGCACTGGTGTTTCTGATCGTCTTCGCGATCGTCACGATCGTTCTGCTGCGCACCTACATCGCAGCACCGCTCGCTCCCGCCAAACCCGCCCCGCTTGCCATGATCGTGCTCGGCATCTCGATCTATGCGACATGGCAGATCACCTACGCCCCCTACGTTGCCGATTATTCCCGTTACCTGCCAGCCAACACCTCGTTCCTTCGCAGTTCCGCCTACACCTACGCAGGTTCCGTGATCGCCTCGATCTGGATGATGGCGCTCGGCCTGCTCGCCGGATTGATCGCGAGCAAGGCCGCCAATGCCGATACCACCGGCTATTTCGCGTCCCTGCTCGGTGCCTCCTGGACCTGGCTGATGCTGCTGGTGATCCTGTTGGGCATCATCGGTGCCAACGTGCTCAACCTGTACGGCACCGCCATGTCGGTCGCGACCGTCCTGACCTCCGGCGGCGATACCGGCTTCACCCGCACCATTCTGGCCCAGGGAATGGCATTGCGCGTCGCGGTCGGTGCCGCTGCCGCCGTCATCGGCAGCGCCCTGGCGATCGGTGCCGGCGGCAATTTCGTCGGCGCCATGACCAATTTCCTGCTTCTGCTGCTCTACGTCTTCGTGCCCTGGACCGCGATCAACCTGACCGATTTCTATCTCGTCCGCCGCGCCCGCTACGACATCAAGGCGATCTACGACCCGCGCGGCATCTACGGTGCGATCAACTGGAAGACCATGGCGGTCTACGCCATCGGCATTCTGGTCGAAATCCCGTTCATGAACGCCGATCTCTACGAGGGGCCGATCGCCAAGGCGCTCGGCGGGGCCGACATCTCCTGGATCGTCGGCCTGATCGTCCCCTCGGTTCTCTACATTCTGGTCAACCGCCGCATCACGGTTCAGGCCGTCGCCAGATAATCGATCGCGGCATCCACCCCGCCGCGCGCATGCGGCACATGCGCCAGCCGCAGCGACATCTCGACCACGCCGAGTGTGCCCAGAATCATCGGCTCGTTCAGATCGCCCATATGCCCGATCCGAAACAGCTTGCCGCCCAACGGCTCCAACCCGCCGCCGAGCGAGACATTGAACCGGTCATAGGCGATCGCCCGCACCGCCTCGGCGTCGTGACCGTCGGGCATCTTGACCGCCGTCACCGAATCCGAGCGGCGCTTGGGATCGGCGCAATAGAAACTCACCCCCTCGTTGCCGCTCCAGATCGAAACCGCCCGTCGCGTCGCCTCTGCCAGCCGGTGATGCCGGTGCCACACGGCCTCGATCCCCTCGGCCTCGATCAACCGCACCGATTCCCGCAGCCCGTAGAAGGGTGAAACCGGCACGGTGCCGACGAAACTCCGGTGCCGCCGCGCCATCATCTTGGTCCAGTCGAAATAGAACCGCGTGATCGTCGCCCGTTTGTGCGCCTCCAGCGCCTTCGCGCTAACGGCGGTGAATGCCAGCCCGGCGGGCAGCATCAGCCCCTTCTGGCTGCCGCCCACCACACCATCGATCCCCCACTCCTTCATCCGGAACTCGAACGAGCCGAACGAGGAAATCGTGTCGACGAGAAACAGCGCCGGATGCCCCGCCGCGTCGATCGCCTCGCGGATCGTCTTCAGATCGAGCGCCACCCCGGTCGATGTCTCGTTGTGAACGATGCACACCGCCTTGATCTCGTGCCCCTTATCCGCCACCAGCCGCTCGGTGATCCGCGCCGCCTCCGGCCCGCGCCGCCAATCGGTCTCCGGCATCTCGACCTCGATCCCGTATTGCCGCGCCATCGCCCCCCAGGTCCGCGAAAAATAGCCGGCTTCCGGCATCAATATCCGGTCCCCCGGCGAAAACAGGTTCTGCAGCGTCGCTTCCCACGCCCCATGCCCGCTGGACGTGTAGACGAACACCTCGCCCTCGGTGAACAACAGCCGCTTCAGCCCGGCCACCGCCTCATCATAGACTTCGAGGAAATCGCTCCCCATGAAATCCACCGTCGCCCGGTCCATCGCCCGCAGCACGCTGTCGGGAATATTGGTCGGGCCGGGATTGGCAAAAAACAGGCGTCCCGGCTTGCGGGCTGACGTGGTGCTCATGGCTTCGCTCTCCTGATCGGTCGTGTCTGATATCGCATTGCCGCGCGCGGCGGCAATCCGGCTTTATTGCATGAGACGTGTGACGGTCGGCGCGATCGCCCGCGCAATCCGCCGCATCCCCGTCGCATCCGGGTGCAGCGCCGGCTCCGGCGGCGTCATCCGTGGATCGACATAGAGCGACGCAAGCGGCTTGCCATCCACCTCCAGCACCGATCCCACATTCCTGAACGTCACCAGCCGGCTATGCGCATAAACCAGCGCCAACTCCCGGTTGATCTTCGTCGTCTCGGCCGAAATCCACGCCGATCGGATCGACGGCAAAATCCCCAGCAGCAAGATCTTCGCCCCCGGCACATGCCGGTGCAGATCATTTACCACCGCCTCGATCCCCGGCATAGTCAAATGCGCGCCCCAATGCGTCGCACCGAGGTTGTTCGCCCCGATCATCAGAATCACCAGCTTCGGATGCAGCCCATCGAACTCGCCATGATCGATCCGCCAGATCACGCTCGACGTCGTATCCCCGATGAACCCGAAATTCAGCGGATCATACTTGCCGTAATACCGGTCCCACACCGGCTTGACCTGCAGATACGGTTTGTCCCCCGTCCGCAGCCAATATTGCGTGATCGAGTCCCCCAGCCATACCAGCTTCGCCCCCCGATCCGCCCGCGCCTCGGCCAGCGTATGCTCGAACCGCGCGCGCCACCACGGCAGATCCATCCGCCCGATCGGTACGGCCGCGAGGTTCACCGCAGCTTGCGCCGTGATGGGGAGAAGCATGGCAAGTAACAGGGCAGGGAAGGGGAGGGCTTCTTTTTTGGAAAAAAGAAGCAAAAAACTTTTTGTAATTTGGGTCGTTGTTGGTTTCACCTGCACTGCCCCAGAAAAATCAAAGTTTTTTTGTTTCTTTTTTTTCAAAAAAAGAAATGCTTGCTTAACCAACCTCATCCCATCCTCACTTCATGGCCGCGACGGATCATGCCCGCCGAACACTCTCGGATACAGCAGCAGATACACACCCTGAAACACCCCCGCCAGCAGGAAGGGCGCTGCCAGCAGCCCGGAATCGAACAGCACCCCCGCCAGCGCCGGCGCAATCCCGCGCGGCACCATCACCGAAACATTATTCACGCTCGCCGCCAACCCGCGCCGATCCCCGCGCACGATCCCCAGTGCCACCGCCTGCCGCGCCCCGGCGGTACCCCGGTTGAACGCCGAACGCACCGCATAAATCCCGGTCGCGACCGCGAAACTCGGCGCAAACGGCAGCGCGAACAGGCTCACCAGCCCGATCCCGCGCATCAGCACCACCGTCCGCACCGTGCCCAACCGCCGGGTCAACTGCCCCGAGGTCAACGAAGCTCCCGCCGCGGCAAACAACGCAATCGCCAGCGCCGGACCCACCGCACTCACCGGCGCATGAAACTTCGTCGCGAACCACCACGACATGAACGGCCCGCTCAGCCCGATCCCGGTGCCGTTCAGCACATTCAGCCCCGCGAGCTTCCACAACAGCCCGTTCTCCGCCTTCGCATCCGCTGCCTCGTTCACCCGCACCGCCTCCGGCCGCGAAACCCGGTCCGGCGTCATGATCAGCAACGCCCCCGCCACCAGCGACGCCGCCAGCGGCAACAAAAACAAATCCCGCCCCAGCCCGATCGTCCCGGCCAGCAGCGCGCCGAGCCCCATCCCGCCAAACCCGATCGCGACATTGATCGACAGGACGGAACCGAAATCCCGCCGCGCGACATACCCCGACAGCCATGATTGCTCCGCCGGCCCGAACGGCCCGGCCGACCCGTTCGCCCCGCGCCCGAACCCGCCGATTATCGCGGCGAACGCCAGCAGCAGCGGCGCCTGACTGGTCAGCCCGATCACCGCCGCAACGATCGAAATCGCCTCGTACACCAGCACGAACCGCCTGCGCCCCAGCCGGTCGCTCAACGGCCCGATCGTCGCGGTAATCGCCACCGAAACCAGTATCGCCAGCGCGAACACCACACCGAGATACGTCGCACTCCACCCGAGCTTGGTGACATAAAGCGCGAAATCCACCACCAGCGCCCCTTGGGCGAGGCTTCGCGCCAGCCGCGCGGCCATCAGCCGCTTCGCCTCGGGTGCGAGTGGCGGCATCAGATCCCGGCGGACAGCAGCACGAGGCTCAGTACCCCGAACGCCCCGCAATACGCCGCGAACGGCCCCAGAGCCCACCGGTCATGATCCCGGAAATATTTCATCAGGAACGCGGTCGACAAATACGCCACCACCCCGGCCACCACCGCCGCCAGAACCGCCATCCCGAACATACCGTGCAGCGCCGCCGAATGATGCAACAGCTTCGGCACCTCCACCACCGTCGCCCCGGCGATCACCGGGGTTGCCATCAGAAACGCGAACCGCGCCGCCGCCTCATGATCGATCCCCCGCGTCAACCCGCCCACGATCGCGGCACCCGACCGCGAGAGACCGGGCAGAAACGCAAGGCACTGAAACAACCCGATCACGAACGCATCGAACAGCGTCAACTGCCCGATCCCGAATCCGCCCGCCGCCCGCCGCCGCCGCAACTGCTCGCCCGCCAGCAGCAACCCGCCATTGATGATAATGAACCCCGCCGCGATCATCGGGCTCGCGAACAAATGGGCAATCGGCTTCTTGAGCGCGAACCCGATCACCACCGCCGGGATCGTCGCCACCACCAGCCGCAGCAACAACCCCCGCTCCGCATTCACCGCCCGCGCATCGCCCTGCCCGAGCACGCCGCGCAGCATGTTCCACCAATCCCGCCAGAAATAGGCGAGCAGGGCGGTCGCTGTCCCCACATGCAGCATCACCACGAACGGCAGAAACGTCGCCGCATGCTGGTCAATATGCCAATGCAACAGCTTCGGCACGATCACCGCATGCCCCAGGCTGGAAACCGGAAACAACTCGGTCGCCCCCTGCATCACGGCGAACAGAACGGCAATCAAAGGCGTCATCCCAACATCTCCCGGTGAACCCCCTGTCTGGCCAAGCCATCGGCAAAAGGCAAATGCCGCGCGACCGCACGTCAGATCATCCGAGACAGAAGCGTTGCGCCATCAACCCCGGAAGATAAAACATGTCGATCACCGCCATGATGACAGCGGGAACGACACTTGCGGCAACCATCACGCGTGAGAATCGCCCTCCCAAACGGGGGATCGCAAGCATCAGAAAGGGAAGGAATAAAAGATAATACCGGCCTTGCGGCCCATATATCACGGCGCTGCCTACTTTATCCCAACTCAGATAGACCGCGAGTTCGATGGCTATCACGCTGCAAGAGACGAGGACGATTGAAAACACCGAGTCGAGCCAGTTCCAACGCGCCCCGTCCGAGGCTCGCGCGGCAATCACCCCGGCTCCGGCGGCAGCAAGTGCTAATCCCCACCCGACATACGCCCATCGCGCCAAATCTACCGTCAGCCACCCCAGCATGCCGATCCCGGATTTGATCAGAAATCCGCCGCTATCGATCAATAAGCCAACGGTCAATGTCACGATCCGAAGTGGATCTGCGGTCAGAACCCGCAATTGGGCGAGGGGGGCCGTCGTGGTGAACACCGCCCCGGCTTGCCCAGGCCAGAGCGGCCCGGGTTTGTAGGGGCCGAGCAGATACGGCATCAATGACACGTGAGCCATCACGACGACCCAGATCAGGGGGGGGATGCCCCAGATCGCTATAAGGAACGCGCGCCGCCACCGGTGTGGTGCCGCCAGAGGTGTCAGCGCCATGAACAGCAGAAGACCGTAGGGTGGCTTGGAAGCGATCACCAGCATGAAGATCGGCAAAAACCACCAGCGCGTTTTAGGGTGCCGCACCGGATCAATTGTTAGAATTGCCCCTGCGAGCGCACTGAGCGCGATCAGCAGACCATCCTGATTGAAGGACGCGCCCAGACTGAGCGCCATGGGCAGCGAGAGGGTCGCAAAGATCACCCCAGCCCCGAATCGCGCCACTCCGACCGCCAGCGCCCCGATCAGCACGTAAGCGAGCAGCATCCCTATTCGTCCGGAAAACAGCGCTGCCAGCGGGCGTTGACCAAGGAGGCGACCTATCGCGATCCCGATCGTTCCGGGCAGATACAGAGCCGGAAAATACTGGACCGTATTGTAATCGATGTCGATGATTTGATTGCGCGTCCATGGCAGATCGGCTGTCCGCACGGCAGTGCCGGGATGGGCGCACGATGCGCCCATTTCACCGATCGACGCATTCAGCAATCCGTAATCGACGCGCACCGCCGGCACGGTCACAGTCGACTTGCCCGGCGGCGTGAACGGTACCCGCTGACCGAGCAACTGCCCATGCAGCAGCGCCGCAGCGCGCGCAATATGAGCTGGCTCGTCGGCAACCTGCCCGATCGGCGTGAGCACGGCCAACCGGAAACCTGTCACCATCGTAAGCACGACGAAAAGGGCGACCAGAATGATCCGGTCGAGACGCAGAGCCCTTCGGCTGGGCTTCATTGGCTCACTGTGCGAGTGGAACGCTTGGCGAAACATTGCTCGCGCCACTTCCGGGACTTACTCATTCCGTGCATATGACCATGACTGAAATGTTCTTGCTGCCAAGGGGTATAAAGTTTGAGGATTGACCTACGTGGGCCTCGAATGTCGAGTATGTCTATGTTTTTCTCGACCCATCGCGCCACGCTGCTAAGCGTTCTCGTTCTAATCGTCGCACCTCTGCTAGGTCAATCGGCCTCCCTACTCACAGGCCTCAGCTCAAATCCAATCTGGACAGTTTCGGGAGTCGTCTCGGGAGTTGGTCCGCAAATGGTCGCGGGCTGGCCCTTCGGTGATCCGAATGTCGGCTGGACCAACCAAGCCCTCGGCAAGCTGGCCGCGATCGATTGGCTCCATGGCCGCATTCCGTGGTGGAACCCATACTCCGGTATAGGCTTGCCTCTCGCCGGCGAAATGCAGCCCGCAGCGATGTTTCTGCCCTTCGTTCTCCTGTTGGCATTTCAGAATGGCATATTCTGGTTAGAACTGGTGTTGCAGAGCTTCGCCGGACTCATGACATTCGCACTCCTTCGGCAAATGGGGTTCGGTAGGGCAACGTCGATCGTCGGAGCCTTGCTCTACGAATTCAACGGCACATTCCAAGCCGTTCCTGGCGAAACGATACTGAACGTCATCCCGTTCCTGCCGTTGCTGTTGCTCGGAATTGAGCGTGCCCGCACCAGCGGAGACCATTCGGACTCCCGGAAAAATCCACGCGAGGGCCGGACAGCGATCGTTCTGATCGCCTGCGGCATCGGCGGTTCCATTCTGGGCGGGTTTCCCGAAGCCGCCTATATCGATGGATTGATGGCCCTCCTATGGGCAACATTCCGGCTCTACGCCGATGCTGATCGACTAAGGTTCATTCGCCGGGTCGCTATCGGCGGTATCCTCGGCCTCTTTATCGCTGGCCCTCAAATTATCGCCTTCACCGATTTCGCGGCACTAACCGATATTTTTCAAACACACACTATCGGAAATGTATTTCTGAACATCCATGCTATGGCACAAATAATCGTGCCTCACATTTATGGTCCACTCGGTACAAATCTCGGCAACAATCTTCTGCTACAAATTGCCGGCGGCACTGGCGGCTATGTCGGCGTCTTATCCTTGATCTTCGCCGCCTTCGGTGCCTTGACGATGCGTGACCGTCCCATTGCTGTATTGTTGGTAATTTGGATTCTACTCTCATTGGGCAAGATGTTCGGTTTCGAGCCCGTCATGACGATGATGAACGCGCTTCCGTTCATGAAGGATACCGAGTTTTTCCGATATTCCTCTCCCGCATGGGAACTTGCGGCTGTGATTCTGATTGCGGGGGGACTCGATAATCCGACCCCTCAGATCCGGACCTACCTCGTGGCGGTCGTTGCCGGACTGTTTCTCATCGGACTTTGTGTGGCGCTGGCGTGGCCGTGGTTGCCGATCTGGCACTGGTCGTCGGTCAATCTCGCCTACATGATCCGGTGGATTGTAATGGCGACGGCTTTTCAACTCGCCGCGATCGCGTTCACGACATTCATCTGGCTGCGCATCGCGGGCCCGCGACGCCAAGCGCTGCTTGGTGGAACACTCGTGGTTTACACGATGGCTATGATGATGCTGCCCCAGTTATCCGGACAGCCCCCCGGAAAAATCGACTGGCCCGCAATCAAATTCCTGAAATCCCATCTGGGTCTTCAGCGCTTTTACACAGTCGGTCCCATCCAACCGAATTACAGCGCCTATTTCGAAATCGCCAACATCAATCACAATTATCTGCCGGTCGCACTCAACTGGAGTCGATACGTGGAGACGCATCTGTTCCCGTCTGCGGCAAGTCAGAACGGCGGTATCTTTTGGGCACCGTTTCCCCCCATGAAAGTAGGAACAGCTATTGCCGATCTGCATCGCTTCGCGACCTCCTACCAGTTTCTCGGCGTGCGCTATGTCGTGGCAGATCCCGGGCAGCAGATGTCGCCCTCACTTACCCTGCCGTCGGAAGCGGGACAGCGTAGCCCCGAACGGCTCTATCGTGGCGACGGCCTGACCTGGCACCTCGTTGCTCCAGCAGCGTTCTCGCATCTCGGTACGATCACGCGGATCAGCTTTTTCCAAGGCAATTATGGCAACACGGCAAGCGGCGTTCTGGCAACGACCGTGTGCGCCGATGACGCATGCAGTTCCGGCCAGCGCAATCTTTCGCAATCCGCCGACAACAGCATGTTCCGAATCCCGCTAAACCCGCCGCTCGTTATCAAACCGGGCGACCAACTCACCATCACCGTCACCCACACGAGCGGCAACCACCCCGATGCGCTCTGGCTCCCGCCCGCTCCGCCGGGCAAGACGACCCTGACGACAAATAGCGGCGAGATCTTACCCGATCGCAGCCTACTGGTAAGCTTCGATACCCAATCGAATCAAACCGGCTTCCAGCGTGTCTACCGCGACAAGCTGATGTCCATCTGGGAACAGCACGGTGCCGATCCCTACTACACCACCAGCGGATCATCCTGTTCCCTGCAGGATCAACGACGGAATGCCCTCGTCGCCACCTGCACCGGCGCAGCCCGGCTGGTTCGCCGGGAGTTATTCATGCCCGGCTGGCACGCGACGGTGAACGCCCATCAGGTCGCCATCACGCCCGATCACGGCATCGTCCAGTCGATCGACCTGAAGCAGGGCCGCAACCGCATCGCGTTCCATTTCACCCCGCCATTCGAGCCGGTCGCCTGGATTTTGTTCTGGTTCAGCGTGGCAAGTCTGGTCTGGCTGATCGTCCCACGCCGTGCTGCTGGCAGCAAAACCGGACCCGCTACACCTTGTTAGGATGCTGGATACTCCACGTCCCCGCCCGCAGATTGACCTTCCACGGTGCGTTCGGCCAGATCAACAGGAAATGTCGGGGATCCTTGCGCCATAGCGCCACCTGAGCTGGCCATGCCGGCCCCTCGGCGAAAAACAGCACGTCGCTGCGAAAATCGATCACGCCGATCGCGAACAGCAACACCGTCGCTGCGACGAACCCGCGCCGCAATCCGCCTTGCGCCAGCACCGCCACTCCAAGAACCGACAGCGAATCGAGAACCTCAGGGCTCATTGATCCCCTCATATTGATTCCGCAATTATCGCTTAAAGAGAATCGAGAGCGCCGGGTTGGATTTTCGGAAGGAATCGGGATCGGTTGATCCAGGTTCTTTTCGTTCGAATTTTGTGGCTGCCCTTGTTCCTCGGTGCACGATTCCAAGGTTGCCCGGCAATCAGTCTGGTTTCTGGAGGATCGGATGGCTGCCAGGAGGAGACCCATGTCGTTTGACGATGTTCAGCGCTTTCTGGAAGGTTTGCTGGGGGAGGACCTGCATGCCAAGCGGATCCTGTCCCTGGCAGGAGCAACACTGGGGGTCATCGAGACCGCATCGCTGGCGATTGGCGCGATTGGCCAGGGGCTGGCTCTGGCACGTGGGCGACTGACCAAGCATGCGATCAAGCAGGTCGATCGCATGCTCTCGAACCCCGGGATTGACCTGGACGTCGTGCTGCGGCGGTGGGTATCATTCGTGATCGGGACGCGTGAGCGTTTCGTTGTCGCGATGGATTGGACCGAATTCGACGCCGATGGTCAGGCGACGCTGATGCTCTCGCTGCTGAGTTCGCACGGTCGCGCGACGCCGCTGATCTGGCATACGGTTGATAAGGCCAATCTGAAGAACCGGCGCAATGAAGAGGAATACCGCTTGCTGGTCGCGCTGGCGGAAATCGTGCCGGCCGAAACAAGCGTCTGCATCGTCGCCGATCGTGGGTTCGGCGATCATAAGCTCTACCGGGTGCTGACGGAGGAGTTGAAGTTCGACTACGTGATCCGCTTTCGCGGCAATATCCTGGTTACCGCGGCGAGCGGTGAGGCCAGACCAGCCGCTGAGTGGGTGATGGCCGCCGGACGCGCCAGAACACTCCGCGCAGCCGCCGTCACCGCGGAACGGTTCACCGTCGGCACGGTGGTTTGCGTGCGGGACAAAGGTATGAAGGAACCGTGGTGCCTGGCCGCGAGCACCACCGATGATACCGCGCGCCAACTGATCAATCTCTACGCGAAACGCTGGACCATTGAACCGGGTTTCCGCGACACCAAAAATTTACGCTTCGGCATGGGGATGGGCGCCCTCCACGTCAGCACCCCGGAGCGGCGCGATCGCCTGTGGCTGCTCAATGCCTTCGCTGTCGCCCTGCTCACTCTGCTCGGTGCCACCGGAGAAGCTCTCGGCTACGACAGGCACCTCAAATCCAATACCTCAAAGCGGCGGACCCACTCGCTCTTTCGGCAAGGATGCATGCTCTACGAGCTCATCCCCAATATGCCAGAGCATCGTCTCCGCCCATTGATCGAAAACTTCGCCCAAAACCTCGCTCAACAGTCAGTTTTCAACGAAACCTTCGGTACGATATAGGAATGAGGGGAGTCGTGAGACCTCAGGGGCAAACCCGTAGCGCCCGCCGGACAGCAAGTGCATGAACCCGATGAACGACCCCGCCCAGGCCTCGTAAAACGACACCAGCACGAACACGAGGCCAGCCGCGAACAACCGCAACAGCACAACACTCCTGGTCCGGAAAATCCCCCAGCCGATCACACCGTAAAATGCCACGAAAATCAGCGGCCCCGCCCATAACCACGCACCGGCGTGATGAACCGCATGCAGATAGGCCGCGAAATCCCGCGCGAGGACGAGGCCGAGCATCTGCAACACCACCACATGCAGGCTGATCACCGAAAGCAATTCTCCCGGGCCGAAATGGCTGCCCCGCTCTGCCAGCGGATAGAGCAGGAACACCGTCAGCTGGATACAGAACCCGGCGAACACGATCGCCGCCTCGACCATGACGATACGCTGCCGCCCGATCACCGCCGCAATCACGAAGAGCGGCATCAGAAAACTGGTCGCCGGCCCGGAAATCACCGCGAACGCCAGGATCGCGCAATCCAGCACGGCAAATGCCACCCGCCGGGGCGGTGCCGCGTAAATCAGCGCCGCTGCCAGCGCCAGATGAAACTGGCTGGTGATCGTGTTCAGCCAGACCTCGCCGGTCACCGGCGGAATGGCACAGAACAGCACCGCAACCACCGTCGCGATCACCGACCGCCGCCACGGAAATTCATGGGTCACGATCACGTAAACCGGCAGGCACTGGATCAGCAGGGCAAAGGCGATCGTCACCATCGGGGCATGCAGCACCCCGCCCCATTTCAGCGCGAGCCACGTGCCGAACCCCGCCGCGAAGTTCCAGTACCCTGCATCCGCCGCCACCGTGAACCACGTGACATACCAGGGCCGATGCCACGCCGAGCTGAAATACACCGTGCCTTCCTCGGCCCAGAACCGCCCGCCATGCATCTCGATCGAGGGAATCCGCGCCAGCACCACGGCGGCAAATGCCACCACGAGCAGAACGCTCAGGACCCGGCGCGCAACATCGTTCCTGATCCCATCCATCGCCCCGTCTCCTCCGGCTCGTCCCACTGCCCTGCGGGACTTCCGCCTGCGATGTCAAATCCCGCCACAGCCGCTTCCAAACCCGCCCCGATCGGCCTAACCTCGCCACATGGAAACGGCTCTCACCATCACCACCGCCCAATCCCTGTTCGGCGACCGGCTCAGCCTCAATCACGCGATCCGCGAAACCCACGCCCATGGCGAAGCCAACGCCGCGACCACCCTGCCCGATGCGGTGATTTTTCCCGAAACCACCGCCGAGATCGCCCAGCTCCTCGCCCTCTGCCACGAGAACCGCACCCCGGTCACCGCCTTCGGCGCGGGCACCTCGCTCGAAGGTCACGTCACCCCGGTCGCCGGTGGCATCAGCCTCGATCTCAGCCGGATGAACCGAATTCTCGCGGTCAACGATGCCGATCTCGATGGCCGGGTGGAAGCCGGGGTCACCCGCAAACAACTCAACACCTACCTGCGCGACCACGGGCTGTTCTTTCCGGTCGATCCCGGCGCGGACTGCACCATCGGCGGCATGTGCGCGACCCGCGCCTCCGGCACCAATGCGGTCCGCTACGGCACCATCCGCGACAACGTCCTCGGCCTGCGCGCCGTCCTCGCCGACGGCACCATCGTCGATACCGGCGGCCGCGTCCGTAAATCCTCGACCGGCTACGACCTCACCCGCCTGCTGATCGGCTCGGAGGGAACGCTCGGCATCATCACCGAAATCCAGCTCCGCCTCTACGGCATTCCCGAGGCCATCGGTGCCGCCGTCTGCGGCTTTCAGAGCGAACGTGGCGCGATCGATGCGGTCATCGAGATCATGCAGACCGGCATCCCCCTCGCGCGCATCGAATACGCCGACCCCGCCCAGATGGCCGCCTCCATCGCCTACTCGAAACTCGACCTCGCCGCCCGCCCCACCTTGCTGCTGGAGTTTCACGGCACCGAAGCCAGCGTCGCCGAACAGGCCGCCATGGCCGAAGCGATCGCCGCCACCCATGGCGGCCAGGGCTTCGCTTTCGCGACCGAAACCGAAGCTCGCACCAAACTCTGGCAAGCCCGTCACGACGCCTACTGGGCCGCCCGCGCCGCCTATCCCGGCCACGGCGCCTTTTCGACCGACACGATCGTCCCGATCTCCAACCTCGCCGAAGCCATGGCTGAGGCCCGGCAATCCGTCACCCGCTCAGGCCTGCATGCCTGCATCGTCGGCCATGTCGGCGATGGCAATTTCCACGTCCTGATCCTCTACCCCGACACGCCGGAAGGTGCTGCCCGCGCCTGGGCGCTCGACCGTGAAATCGTCGGCCAGGCCCTTGCGCTAGGTGGTGCCGCCAGCGGCGAGCACGGCGTCGGCATCGGCAAACGCGAATTCCTCACCCGCGAACACGGGGCTTCGGCCCTCGCCATGATGCGCACGATCAAATCCGCCCTCGACCCGCGCGGTATCCTCAACCCCGGCAAGCTCTTCCTCGACTGATCAGCCGCCGCTGAGCCTGACCGCGAGCCGGAACACCATCGGATGATGCGGCATCGCCGCGGCAAACGGCGGAAACCGCGTCGCCCGCACCGAAGCCACCGCCGCCCGGTCGATCGGCGGCGCGCCAGACGAGCGCAGCACCGAGACGCCCATCAGCGCCCCGCTCGGCGCGATCGTGATCGCCACCACGGTCACTCCGCGCAGGTGCATCATGCTCACCATCTCGGGCACCCGCAGATCCGCCTGCACCGATGAATGGACCAGCGCCGCATAACGCGCTGTCGCGGTCTCCACCTCGGCGGCCGATACCACCGGCGCGGGCGGCGGCGGTTGCGGTCGTGGCGGCACGATAGCCGGCGCGGGCTTGACCGGATGCGGACGGGGGATCGGGCGCGCAACGTGTCGTGGCACCGGCCTCGGCGGCGGTGGCGGCATCGGTCGGGGTGGCGCGACCGGCAGAGGCGGTGGCGGCAGCGCCTTCGGTGGCGGCGGCACTGGTTTGGGCGGCGGCGGCAACGGCTTCGGCAGCGGTTTCGGTGCCAGCATCTGGATTTTCATGATCCGTGGCCGATGATCCGCGACCGGCCCGGCCCGATCGGCAAAATGCACGACCCCCAATACCGCCACCGCCTCCAAAACCAGGGCCGCGAGCAGCGCGAACCCGAACCGGTCCGGCTGCTGATACGGCGGCACATAACGTTCGACCGCCCCCATGCCCGACATCAGTGCGCCCCCGCCACCGGCTGAGCCGCGATCCCGATATCGCTCACCCCGGCCTTGCGCGCCGCATCCATCACCGTCACGAAATGCTGGAACGCAACCTGCTTCGAGGCCGCTATGGTCACCCGCGTGCGCGCCGTGTCGCCATCGGCCTTGAACAGCGCGGTCAGTTGCGCCGGGGTCAACACCTCGTCCTTCACCTTCACTGTGCCATCCTTGAGAATGTTCACTGTGAATTTCGGATGCTTCAAATGTGCGGTCTCGCTCGATGTCGGCAGGTGCAGCGAAACCCCGGCATCCGGGATCATCTGCAGCGTCACGATAATGAAAAACACCAGCAGAAACAGCATCACGTCGATCATCGGAATAATCTCGACCCGTGCCTTGCGCGCCTCGAAATAACGAAGTTTCATTGGCTCATTCCGCCGCCGCCCGCATCGCGCCACCCGCCCGCACCATCGGCACCAGCAGCGCCCCGTCGGTCCGGTTGAGCACCATGGTCTTGATGGTTTCGAGCTGATGCAGCGTCAGCCGCACCTGATTCTGCAACATGTTGAACGCGGATAATCCGAGCATCGCAATCAATATCCCGAACGCGGTCGCCACCAGCGCATCCGCTACCCCGCCGGTCACCTCGGCAGGCGCGTGCCCCGGCGCCGCAAGCACCGAAAACGCATGGAACATCCCAATGATCGTGCCGAACAGCCCGAGCAACGGTGCCAGCGTCACGATCGTATCCAGAACCCACAGCCGCTGATCAAGCCGGGGTGCCACCAGCATGATTGCTTCGTCCATCCGGTTGCCCATCGCGGTCGGATCGGCATCGTCCATATGATGCAGCGCGGTATCGAGCAGCACGGCTTCCGGCTGCCGCCCGGCAAAATCGCGAAGCTCCGCGATATCCTGCGGCACCATCTGCCCCATCCGCGCCATCCGCGTCACGATCGTATTGCCGCGCAGGATCGCCCGCCGCAGATACCACACCCGGTCCAGCATCACCGCGGTCGCGATCACGAACAGGCCGGCCAGAACATAGAGCACGCCATCGGAATAATTGGCGAGATGAACGATATAGGCAAAGGTCACTTTCGCTGTCTCCGGCGGTTACAGACGCGGCGCAGTCCTATCCGAAGCTGCGCCGCAATTGTGTGAAGGATCGATGACAGTTATCGCCGGTCAGAAATGCATCCCGACACTGCCGTAAATCGTCAGCGGCGCGCCCGGATAGGCGTAGAGATACTGCCCCGCCTGAGCCGCGCCGAAGTAACCGCCGGTGCCGATATACTCGTATTCATTGTAGCGATTGTTCGCGACATTGAGCGCCGTCAGCTTGAAATCCAGCGTCTTGCGCCCGGCATAGGGCAGGGTGAGCGGCACCGCGACCTTGAGCGACAGGTTGATCGTCCCGTAACTTGGCATTTTCTGCGCACTCGGCGCGCCGGTGAAGTTGTTGAACAGGTTCTGCGTGCCGGTGAACTGATACCACGCCCGGGGCTCGATCAGCGTGTCACCCACCACATCCTGATAATACGCGCCGAGATTGAAACTCGCCCGCGGCACATAGGGAACATGGCTGCCGCCGAAGCTTGTCCCCGCATTCGCCGCCCCGGCCCCGGTCACATAGGTCTGATAGACCGCATCGTTGATCGAGGCATTGCCATAGACGAACAGGCTGTAGATCGGGTTATCGTCGAAATACAGATTGACGCCCTTATAGATCGAGCTACCGTTCGCCGTGATTGTATTGCCGTTCGCCAGCGTATAATTGATCGACTGTTTGGCATACCGCAGATGAAAATAGCTGATCCCGGCAATGAAATGGTTCAAAATCCCCTGGTGACTGACCTTGAACTTGGCCCCCGCCTGAAAATCCTGGCCCAGTTCAAGATGATACGAGGTCGGATCGACCTTCTGGAACAATCCGCCACCGCCACCCACCGAAGGTGTGCGCAGCGACTCGGCATAGCTGCCATAAAGCGACATCCACGGCATTACCTGCAAATTCGCCGAAATCGACGGCTCGACCCCGTTGCGGCTCTCATTCGCTCCGCAACTCGCACCCTGATCCGTGGTGTTCCCCTTGGTCGAACTCCCATCGAGCGGGCAATGCGAGGACAGCACCACCCCCGGCGCATAGGTGAAATCCTGCAACGCCCCGTTGGAATACCCGGTCTGGAAACTTACGAACCGCACCCCCGGCGTAATGTGCAACGCCTTCATCGGATGAAAATCATCCTGCGCGAACGCCGCGAAATCATCCTGAGTGAAATAGGACGAGCGGATCTTCCCGCCGATATTGACGGTATTCTTGTTACCGCCATCGAGAACGTTATAAAAATTATTCCGCGAATTGTAGGTATCGTGGATATAGTACCCGCCGATATCCACCGTATTGTCGGTGAAATCCTTGGTGATCCACAATTTGTCGCCAAAAATATTGGTATGCGGATCGTTGTATTCGCTCACCTGCGGACCGGTATTGTACAAATCGTTCAGCCGTGAGTGAACCCGGGTGATGTTTTCATACCAGGTCAGATTATGCAGCGTCGTGGTATCGTCGAGCGCCACATTCTCCTTGGCAAACACCAGCCACATCGCGTTGGTGTCGAATTTTTCGTAGGTATTGAACGGCAGCGCGCTATCATACCCCGAACTCTGCTGACTATACAGCGTCGATCCCGCCACGCCGGGATTGCCGGTCACCGTCACCCCCGCGATCGGCGAGACCGGGATCACCGGCACCCGATACCCCGCGCTCCGCGCAAAATACCCGCCGAACTGGATGTTCCCCAGGGCAATCGCACTTCAGAATAGTTGTAGGAGGCTGGTGAGGTAGGCATCATCCCATCCGGCCCGTTTGAATTTGCCGCGCAGGGAGCCCCTGGTGGCGTTCTCTTTTTGCATGACGTTCAGGGCCATATGTCGCAGGACTGCGAGATTATTTGGGCTATTGCCCAATCTGCTTCGATCCTGATCCTCGTTCATGACGACATCGAGCCTCCAATGGAGCCGGTTTTCAATGCCCCAATGTGACCGGACAACCTCATTGAAGCGTTCGCTGGAGAGCACAGTGCTGAGCAGGTAGTAGGCGGTCTCAGTCGTGGTTTTGGTGGAGGTTTCGCGCATACGGACAATTTTGCCGATGGCGGCAAGACCCGGCCATCGGTGTCCCTCCTGCAACCAGGCGATATCGTCTGAAACGGTTGCGGTGCGGGTCTCGATACGACCATGATCAGCATCGACTGTGCGCGTCGTATTGGTTTCGTCGCACGGCACGCCGTTGAGAAACATGGAGACATCACCATGCAAGTTGCCTTGGTTCCCCTTCAGCGCGAGAACGTAATCACCTCCTTGATCGACGATTTGTTGCGCGATCGCACGCTGGCAGTTCAACGCATCGGTTGTCACGATCGTGCCTTTCAATGATAGCAACTTCAACAGTTTCGGCACTGCGGTGATTTCATTGGATTTGACGTCTGTGGCGATCTGCGCCAGCACGAGACGCTGTTCGCAACCCCAAGCGCTGACCATATGCAACGCCGATTTGCCGCGGGCATGATCGAAAGATCGACGAAGGACTTTCCCATCGATCGCCACAACACCCTCGATCGTCTTGGAAAATCGAGCCATGAACCGCTGAAACGCAGCGCTGAACTGCTCCGGATCGATCTGACGAAATAGCCGGCTGAACGTGTCATGGCTGGGTAGTCCGTTCTCAAGCTTCAGAAACCCCCGCAGAAACGACTCTTTCGCGCGGGCAAACAGCGCCATGTCGACAGCGCATTGGCCACCGCACAGAACCGTGCACAAGGCTATCATCAAAAGCTCATGGAAGTTGTGCAAAGCGGCATTACTGGTCCGCGGATCTTCCAAACCCTGCCAGCACGCAGCAAATTCCTCCAACGTGTCCTCCCCTGAAGTGTTTCACACGCCGTCGGTAGAATCGCTCCCGCTCAGTCACGCAAGCCCCCCTTATTCTGAAAATTTCAAGTGCGATTCCCCTGGGATGTTCCCGCCGTTGAAGTGCTTCACGCTCTTGAGGTAGATCGAGTAATTCTCGGTTGGGCTCTGAAACCCATCCGGCGCGGTCCTGAAACTGTTGCCGTTTCCAGCACCGCCCGCCAGCACGGTGGACCAGCCATCGTAAACCCCGGTGCGCAGATCGAATTCGATATTCTTCTGCCCGTAGCTGCCATAAGTCAGCGTCACATCACCGCCCGGCGTCGCGGTTGGCTGCACCGGCGTATACTCCACGCCCCCGCCGATATTGTTGTACCACCGATCCGCCGGGTTGCCCGGCCCATAGGTCACTGCGGTATCCTGGATCATCCCCGATTGCGGAATGGTGTTCGACTGCCACAGATTGGTCGAGGGATCGACCACCGGAATCCCGTCGAGCGTCACCGCGATCGAGCCGGTCCCGGTGAACCCGCCATACCCGCCCCAGCCCTGCTGCACGCCATCGAGCGTGATGGTGTATTTGGTCGAACCGCTATTGCCATAGCCGGTTACCGAAACCCCCGGCGAGTACGAAAGCACCTGCGCCGCCCCGGCCACCGGCCCGGCAGCGTCCATGATCTGGCGGTTGAGCACGCGGGTGGTGGTGCCGGAATGAAACAGTTTCCTGTGGGTCGGCGCAGTGGTCGCCCCCGCCAGCGTGGCTGTCCCCGCCGCGCTGACTGTCCCCGCATTCACCGCGCCAGCATTGAGCGCCTGGGCCCGTGCCGCAACCGGTGCCAGAGCGGTGCCCGACAACAGCAGGACGGCAAAAGCCGTGCGTTTTCCATGTGTTTTCGCGGGCGCATGATGTGCCACGTCGTTCTCCTTCGGTGTGCCTCAAACCGCCTGTTACGGTTCGTTTCTCGCCGCGCTCAAACCAGATGAACAAAGGGCAAGCAATCGCTCAGCCGGCCAAACCGGCTGGTTTCACCGAAGCTTCAATAAACCGTCGCGCAACTGTCATGATCGGCCCCGCCGCCGCGCCGGCCTTGAGACCACGCCCCTCCGACCCGACATGAGGCCCGACGTCACCTCACCGATCACACGGAGCCAGAATGCAATATCGTCAACTCGGCCGGTCCGGCCTGAAAATCTCGGCCCTCACCCTCGGCACCATGACAATGGGTGGCAAGGGCGCGTTCGAGAAAGTCGGCAATGTCGGCCTCGACGAAGCCAGACGCCAGATCGACATGTGCCTCGATGCCGGGGTCAACCTGATCGACACCGCCGACATCTACTCGACCGGCGGCTCGGAGGAGATCATCGGCGAAGCGCTGGGCGGCGTGCGCAAATCCGGCGTCCTGCTCGCCACCAAAGTCCGATTCCCGATGGGCAAAGGCCCCAACGACGCCGGCCTCTCCCGCCATCACATCATCGAAGCCTGCAACGCCAGCCTCAAACGCCTGCGCACCGACCATATCGACCTCTATCAGGTCCACCAGTGGGACGGGATCACCCCGCTTGAGGAAACCCTCGAAGCGCTCAACACCCTGATCAGCCACGGCAAGGTGCGCTACATCGGTTGCTCGAATTATTCGGCGTGGCACATCATGAAAGCCCTCGCCCTCAGCGATGCCGCCCACCGCCAGCGCTTCGTCAGCCAGCAGATCCACTACACGCTCGAAGCCCGCGAAGCCGAAAACGAGCTGCTGCCCCTCGCGCACGATCAGGGGCTCGGCGTGCTGGTCTGGAGCCCGCTCGCCGGTGGCCTGCTCTCCGGCAAGCACCGCCGCAACCAGAAAGCACCCGAAGGCACCCGCCAGCTCGCCGGCTGGAAGGAACCGCCGATCCACAACGAAGCGAAACTCTGGGACATCATCGACGTTCTGGTGAAAATCGCCGACGCTCGTGGCGTCTCCGGTGCGCAGATCGCCCTCGCCTGGCTGCTCGCGCGCCCCACCGTCACCTCGGTCATCATCGGCGCGCGCAACGAAACCCAACTTGCCGACAATCTCAAAGCCGCCAACCTCACCCTCACCGGGGAGGAAACCGCCGCGCTCGACAAAGTCAGCCAGCAGCCCCTGCAATACCCGTACTGGCATCAGGCCCAGACCGCGAACGACCGCCTCGGCGCCGCCGATCTCCTGCGCCTCGGCCCGCACCTCTGACCATGCCCGCCTCTGCGGTCTCGGCCCCCTCGGTCGAGACCGCGATCCCCGCACGGCTCGACCGTCTGCCCTGGTCCCGCTTTCATTGGCTGGTGGTCAGCGCCCTGGGTGTCACGTGGATTCTCGACGGTCTCGAAGTCACCATGGTCGGCTCGCTATCGGGTGCCATCGCCCGCGCGCCGGACATGCACCTCACCAGCGCCGATGTCGGCGCCCTCGGCTCGGCCTATGTCGCGGGCGCGGTGCTCGGCGCGCTGTTCTTCGGCTGGCTGACCGACCGGCTGGGCCGCAAGCGCCTGTTCACCATCACCCTGCTGGTCTACCTGCTGGCCACCATCGCCTCCGGCCTCGCGTGGAACTTCACGTCTCTGCTCGCCTTCCGCTTCATCACCGGCACCGGCATCGGCGGGGAATATGCCGCGATCAACGCGACCATCCAGGAACTCGTCCCCGCCCGCCGCCGTGGCTTCACCGATCTCGTGATCAACGGCAGCTACTGGATCGGCGCGGCCCTCGGCGCGCTCGGCGCGGTTGCGGCACTCGATCCCGCGATCGTCCCGGTCGCCTATGGCTGGCGCGCCGCCTTCATCATCGGCGGCCTCATCGCCTTCATCGCTTTGCTGCTCCGCCGCTTCATCCCCGAGAGCCCGCGCTGGCTGATGACCCATGGGCAACCCGCCGAAGCCGAACGCATCGTTGCCGATATCGAGGCCCGGGTCGGCGCGGCACCCCCCGCCACCCCGCTGAAAACCATCCGCCTGCGCACGGACATCAAATCATGGTTCGCGATCGGCCTGCACACCCTGTTCACCCGCTACCGCCAGCGAGCGGTGCTCGGCATCACCCTGATGACGGCGCAGGCCTTCTGCTACAACGCGATCTTCTTCACCTACGCCCTGGTGCTGACCAAATTCTACCACGTACCCAACGGCAAGGTCGGCCTCTATATTCTCCCCTTCGCGCTGGGCAATTTCGCCGGCCCCCTCATCCTCGGCCGTTTCTTCGACACGATCGGCCGGCGCATCATGATCACCTTCACCTACGCCGCCGCCGGGCTGCTCATGGCAATCACCGGCTTGCTGTTCGCCCACGGTATCCTCTCCGCCGCCAGCCAGACCGCCGCCTGGACCATCATTTTTTTCTTTGCCTCGGCAGCGGCAAGTTCGGCCTACCTCACGGTCAGCGAGAGTTTCCCGCTCGAAATCCGCGCCATCGCCATCGCCCTGTTCTACGCCTTCGGCACCGCGCTCGGCGGCATCATCGGCCCGATCCTGTTCGGCGCCCTGATCGGCAGCGGCAACCGTGCCAACGTCATGGACGGCTACCTCCTCGGCAGCGCCCTGATGCTGATCGCCGCACTCACCGAAGCTGCCATCGGTCCCGATTCCGCCGGAAAATCCCTCGAAGACGTCGCAAAGCCCTTATCGGAAATTGCTGATTAAGTACGGGCGTGCCAAGTGAACACCAATAACCCACCGGTCAGAATGCCCAAACGCTGCCCTCGGCAGAACGCCCGTTCGGATACCTGATCCCGTTCCACCCTTGTCCTGCGTCCCTGCGGCTGATAGGGCGCGCGCAGTGTTCACGAGGATGACGACGATGGCAGACAAGAGCGTGAAAAAGATCGTGCTGGCCTATTCCGGCGGGCTGGACACCAGCGTGATTCTCCGCTGGCTGCAAACCAGCTATCAGGCCGAAGTGGTCACCTTCACCGCCGATCTCGGCCAGGGCGAGGAACTCGAACCCGCCCGCCGCAAGGCCGAAATGTTCGGCGTCAAGGAAATCTTCGTGGAAGATCTTCGCGAAACCTTCACCCGCGATTTCGTCTTCCCGATGTTCCGCGCCAACGCCCTCTACGAAGGCCAGTATCTCCTCGGCACCTCGATCGCCCGCCCCCTGATCGCCCAGCGCCAGATCGAAATCGCCGAAGCGGTCGGCGCCGATGCCGTCGCCCATGGCGCGACCGGCAAGGGCAACGATCAGGTTCGCTTCGAACTCGCCTATTACGCCCTCAAACCCGATGTCCGGGTGATCGCGCCGTGGCGCGAATGGGACCTCACCAGCCGCACCCGACTGCTCGAATTCGCCGAAGCCAACCAGATCCCGATCTCGAAGGACAAACGCGGCGAAGCCCCGTTCTCGGTCGACGCCAACCTCCTGCACTCATCCTCGGAAGGCAAACTCCTCGAAGACCCCGCGCAGGAACCCGACGAAATCGTCTACCAGCGCACCATCAGCCCCGAAGCCGCACCCGATGTCGCCACCATCATCTCGATCGGTTTCGCCAAGGGCGATGCGGTCTCCCTCAACGGCGAAGCCATCTCGCCCGCAACCCTGCTCACCCGCCTCAACGCGCTGGGACGCGATAACGGCATCGGCCGGCTCGATCTGGTCGAAAACCGCTTCGTCGGCATGAAATCACGCGGCGTCTATGAAACCCCCGGCGGTACCATCCTGCTCGCCGCCCACCGCGCAATCGAGAGCATCACCCTCGACCGTGAAGCCGCCCATCTCAAGGACAGCATCATGCCCCGCTATGCGGAGCTGATCTACAACGGCTTCTGGTTCAGCCCGGAACGCCACATGCTCCAGGCCCTGATCGATACCAGCCAGCATTCGGTCACCGGCACGGTGCGGCTGAAACTCTACAAAGGCAACGTCATCGTCATCGGCCGCGAAAGCCCGAACTCGCTCTACTCGGCCCGCATGGTCACTTTCGAGGACGATCAGGGTGCCTACAACCAGCAGGACGCCGCCGGCTTCATCAAACTCAACGCCCTTCGCCTCCGCCTCGGCGCCGCGGTGGGACGCCGAGGGGGCGCGCTCTGAACCTCAGGCCGCCTGTGCCCGCTTCGCCTTGAGCGCTGCGACCACCGCCTGCGCCAGTGGTTCGGATGATTTCGGATTCTGCCCGGTCAGCAGCGTGCCGTCCTCCATGATGTGCGGCGCGAAATCCGGCCCGACCGAAACCTGCGCGCCCGCCTCGCGCAGCGTCGCTTCGAGCAGAAACGGCACCTTGTCATCGAGATGCACCGCCGCTTCCTCGCTATCGGTGAAGCAGGTGATCGACCGCCCCTTGATCAGCGGCGATCCATCGATCCGGTGCACCCCTAAAAACGCCGCCGGCCCGTGGCACACCGAAGCGACGATCCGCCCATCGTCCAGCATCGCGACGATCGCCGCCGCCAGCGCCGGATTATTGGGAAAATCCCACATCGTGCCGTGCCCGCCGGGCAGGAACAGCGCATCGTAATCGGTCACGGTCAGCTCATCGACCGGCTTGCTGTGATGTGCGGCCTCCAGCGCCGCCTCGTCCTCGTGAAACCGCTGGACCGAAGCGGGCAGGGGGGTCTCGGCGAGGCTCCGCCCGTCGATCGGAATTTCACCGCCCCGCACCGAGGCCAGCGTCACCGCGCATCCGGCATCGATGAACGCATAATAGGGCGTCGCCAGCTCCTCGAACCACACGCCGGTGCGATCATCCGAACCGGGAATCCGGGTATGCGACGTGGTCACGATCAGAATATGCGTCATGAAACTCTCCTCATTATCTCCCCGGCAGGTAGGATGCCCCCACCCCGATTACGAGCGGCGCGACGACCGCTGGCTTGCCCCTGCCGCCAAAACCCCGGAATGTGATCGCATGAACAGGATCACCCCCTCGATTGCCGCCCTCGGCCTCGCCCTGCTCGCCGCGTCACCCGGCATCGCCTCGGCCCAATCGGCACCGACCCAATCGGCACAGGCCCATCCGCTCTCGCCCAAAACCCGCGCCACCCTGGCGCAGGACGCCAAACGTCTGCTCGCCACGCCCGGCGTCCAGCGCGTCGGCTTCTACGGCTTCATCGTCGATCGCGCGGGTCACGTCCTGAGCGAATGGGTCGTCCGGTCCTCAGGCTCCGCCTCGCTCGATCACATGGCCCTCGCCACCATCGGCAAAGCCATGCTGAAACGCCTCCCGGCCCATTCGCCGCCGACCATGCAGTTCATCATCCCGATCGCCTTCCACAAAAACGGCACCACCTCCACAGGCGCGCCCGCCGCACCGCCTTCGTGAGATCGCGGCTAAATTGCCATCTTTCGACCCTTTGTTAGCCATTGTTCGTTTCTATATCCACGATGTTCCAACGGAGGATGACCATGAACCCCACAATCCCAGCACGAAGCTGGCGCCGCGCCGGTCTTGCCGGCGCGATCCTGGCGACGGCACTGGCTCTGGCCGGATGTACCAACCCCTACAGCCCCGGGCAGCGTGCCCTCGGCGGCGGCGCGATCGGCGCCGGTACCGGTGCCGTGATCGGCGCGGCAACCGGCGGCAGCCCGGCAGCCGGCGCGTTGATCGGCGGCGCGGTCGGTGCCTTGGGCGGTGCCCTCACCACGCCGCAGGCACCGCGGCCGCGCTACTACAATAATGGCGGCTATAATGGTGGCTACGGCGGTCCCCCGCCCGGCTACAACCGTCCGCCCCCGCCGCCGCCACCGCCGCAGGGCTATTACAATAACGGCCCCGGTTACTGAGCACCAACGTTATCAATCGTAAAACCGGGCCGCGACATCACATCGCGGCCCGGTCCTGCATCCCGATAATCCGGCTTAGTGATAACCCGGCCCAGGCGGCGGGCCACCGGGTCCCGGTCCATGACCATAGCCACCCGGCCCTCCGCCGTAACCGCCGGGACCGCCACGATACCCACCAGGCCCGGGATGGCCATAGCCCCCGCGCCCATAGCCATAGCCGCACGCATTCATCCCGAACGGTCCGCAGGCGCATCCCGCCAGCGATCCCGCCGCCAGCACCAGCGCCAACGCACCGAATACCCGCGACTTCAATGTTTTCGACATGGAACCCTCCTCGAAGTGACCTTGCCTACGTGGTCATGTCGCGGGCATGATCACAGGGTCACGACATTTCAATTCCCTCATCCGGCTTCGGCTGGGCCCCCAGCGGAGACCATCACGACCATGGATCAGACGTCGCCCGCCGATCAATTCGCCGAACCGGACAAGTTTCTCTGGCTCGAAGACATCGAAGGAGAGGACGCCATCGCCTGGGTCGAAGCCCAGAACCGCGCAACCATCGCCCGCCTGTGCGACCCTGACTTCACCCACGACAAGGACATCCTCACCGCCCAGTTCGAATCCGACGCGCGGATTCCCGCCATCGTCCAGCGCGGCCCCCACGTCTATAATTTCTGGACCGACGCCGCCCACCCGCGCGGCATCTGGCGGCGCACCACCCTCGACGATTACCGCAGCGACGCGCCGCACTGGGACATCCTGCTCGATCTTGATGCGCTCTGCGCCAGCGAAGGCGAAAGCTGGGTCTGGCACGGCGCCCAGACCCTCCGCCCCGCTCATGCCCGCGCCCTGATCACCCTCTCGCCCGGCGGGTCCGATGCCGGCGTCGTCCGCGAGTTCGACATGATCACGCGCAGCTTCGTGCCGGATGGCTTCACCGTCCCGCGCGCGAAAACCGCGATCGCCTGGCTCGATGCCGATACCGTGCTGCTGACCTCGGCTTACGGCGATGACGTCACCACATCAGGCTACGCCCGTACCGTGCGCCAATGGCGGCGCGGCACGCCGATCGCCGACGCTCCGGTGATTTTCGAAGTCGCGGCGAACGACATGGCCTCCGCAGCAGCGATCAGCCACGACCCCGCGCATCGCTTTGTCCTCCTCACCCGCCGGATCGCCTTCTACCGCGAGCGCGACGTCTATCATGCAGCCGGCAGTGCGCCGGTCGAGCTCGACCTGCCGGAGGATGCGGATATCGATATCGGCCACCACCGCCTTCTGATTCGGCCACGCTCGCCCTTCGCCGGGTTCGCCCCCGGCAGCCTGCTCGTGATCGGCATCGAGGCGTTCATCGCCGGATCACGCGCCTTCCGTGCCGTCTTCACGCCCACCCCGAAACGCGCGCTGGAAAGCTGGATCAACCTCAAATCCGGCATCGTCCTCGGCATGCTCGATAACGTCGCAAGCGCCATCGACCATGCCGATGCCACGAAAGACTGGGCCTGCAGCCCGATCGCTGGCCTGCCCGCCAACAGCAGCATCGCGGTGCGCGAACTCGCGGTGGACGATGAAGCCTCCGATGCCCTGCTGTTCGATGTCAGCGGATTTCTCACCCCCGATAGCCTGATGCTCGGCACGCCTTTCACCGCGCCCGAACGCCTCAAGCACCTCCCGTCCCAGTTCGATGCGACCGGGCTCGTGGTCCACCAGCACGAAGTGATCGCCGCCGACGGCACTGCCATCCCCTATTTCCTGATCGCCCCCGACACCAGGCCGCCCGAAGGCGGTTTCCCGACCTATCTCTACGGCTATGGCGGTTTCGAAATCTCCCTGACCCCGCATTATCTCGCGTCCCAGGGCGCACTCTGGCTCTCGCGCGGCGGGGCCTACGTCATCGCCAATATCCGCGGCGGCGGCGAATTCGGTCCGGCCTGGCATCAGGCCGGTATCCGCGCCGGCAAAAAAATCGCACAGGACGATTTCGCCGCCGTCGCTGCCGATCTGGTCGCGCGCAACCTCGCCACCCCGGCGCGGATTCTCGGCTCGGGCGGCAGCAATGGCGGGCTCCTGGTCGGCAACATGCTCACCCGCCACCCCGATGCGTTCGGGGCGATCATCTGCGCCGTCCCGCTGCTCGACATGCGCCGCTACACCAAACTTCTCGCCGGCGCCTCGTGGATCGCGGAATACGGCGACCCCGATGTCGCGGCGGACTGGGCCTTCCTGCGCGAGATATCAGCCTATCATCTGGTCCGCGAGGGCCAGCACTACCCGCCGATCTTCATCAACACGACTCGGCGTGACGACCGCGTCCACCCCGGCCATGCCCGCAAAATGGCGGCGAAACTCCAATCGCTCGGCTACGATGCGCTGTATTACGAACAGGCCGAAGGCGGTCACGGCGCCGGTGCCGATGCCGCGCAGCGCGCGTTCTTCTACGCGCTCGCTTTCGCGTTCACCCGCCAGACGATCGGGCAGGGGGGCTGATCACGCGATTTGCATGCCCTGATGCGCCAGCAGGTCCCGATACGGCCCGGGCCGTGCGGCCAGCGCATCGGGCGCCCCTTCGTCGAGGATTCGCCCGCCATCCATCACCACGATCCGGTCGAAATCCTTCACCGTCGAAAGCCGGTGCGCCACCGCGATCACCGTGCGCCCGTGCGATAGCCGGGCCAGCGCCTCCTGCACCGATTTCTCCGATTCCGAATCGAGCGCCGAGGTAGCCTCATCGAGCAGCAAAATCGGTGAATCGCACAAAAAAGCCCGCGCAATCGCGATCCGCTGGCGCTGACCGCCGGATAATTTCATCCCCCGCTCACCCACCATGGTATCGAACCGGTCCGGCAGCTTGCGGATGAAATCCATGCACTCCGCCGCCTCCGCCGCCGCCCGCACTTCGGAATCGGTGGCGCTGGGTTTGCCGTAGCGGATATTGTCCATCACCGAACGATGAAACAGTTGAACATCCTGCGACACCACGGCAATCGCCCCCGCCAGACTAGCCTGGGTCCGCGTCGAGATATCCTCGCCATCGATCAAAATCTGGCCTTCCGGCACGTCGAACTGGCGCTGCAGCAACGCAAGCAGGGTGGTCTTGCCCGACCCCGAACGCCCGACCAGACCGATCTTTTCCCCCGGCTGGATATCGAGCGAAAAATCGCGGAGCAGCACATCGCTGTCCGGATAGGCGAACTCGATATGCCGGAAACTGATCGCCCCGCGTCGCACTTCGAGCGGCGGCGCATCGGGGTCGTCCACCATATCGTGCGGCACCAGCAGGGCCTTCAGCGCATCGGTCAGCCGCGCGAAATCCTGCACCATTTCGACCAGTGCCACCGCGAGGTCGCGGGTGCCGTGCAGCACGGTGAACCCCAGCGTGGTCACCAGCACGACATCGCCCGGCGAAACCTTGCCGATCACCCACAGATGCAGCGTCCAGGCGAGCAACGCCGAAGTCAGCCCGGCGGTGCACACCGCATGAAAAATCCTGAGTTTTTCGAGGTAGCGCAAACTCTCCTGCCGCGCGCTCATCTCGTTGCCGACCCGCCCGGCAAACCGCCGCCGCTCGCGCCGCAGCGCACCGAAGGCGCGGACCACGCCGACATTATTGATCACGTCGACCAGTTCGCCATCGACCGAAGCGGCCTTCACCGCATAATCCTTGTGCAGGTCCTCGCCACCTTCGGCCATCCGCTTCAGAATGATGCCGAGCACAAGCGCCACCACCACCACGGCCAGACCCATCACGGTATTGACCGAAATCAGCAGCAGCATCGCGCCGAACACCGCGAACAGGGGCGGCAGCACGTTCCAGAAGGTCAGGCTCTCGATCCGGAACACCGCATTCCCGGTCGCGGAAATCCGCCCCGCCAGCATTCCCGGCCGGCGTTCCGCGAAATAACCGTGGGAATGGCCGAGCATATGGTTGAACAGCCGCCGCCTGATATCCCCCGTCACCACCACGAAGGCCCGGGCAGCAACCCAGCCGCCGACCCGCCAGGCAAGATTATCCGCCGCGATCAACCCGGCGAGCAACCCGAACGCCAGCCAGACCTCATCGACCCGGTGCGCCGCCAGCACATTGACCATGAATTTGACGGCATATTGCGAACCGATCGAGCAGCTCACCGCCACCATCACCGATAGCAGCACCACGATATGCGACCAAAGCCGCCGCCGTGCCGCGCCGAGAATGAAGCGGAGCGCGCTCTGCTGTTCGAGCGGAAGCTCGCTCGCGATCATTTCGCGTCGTCGGAGTGCCAATAAACGTCTCGCTGCGGTGGAGCCCATACGAAGGAATGGTCACGCAACCGTGGCGATTTTAGGCAGCGGAGCGGCAAAATTATGGACTTGACCGCAATTTAATCTACGCCCCTACGAGGACAGAAGACTCCGCGATACTTCGGCAACCGAGTCTTCAAGCGCACCGGGCTCGAACGGCGAGATCAGCCCCGCCGACCTCACCAGTTCCAGAAACGGCGCCGACCCACCACGGCGGCACAGCGCGATGTAATCCTCAAGCGCCACCGCGTAATTCTTGCGCGACCGTGTCCAGAACTGCAGAGCGCAGCACTGCGCCAGCGCATAATCGATCATGTAGAACGGCACCAGATATAAATGCAGCACCTCCTGCCACCACCCACCATCCGCACCATTGGCCAGATCGCCGTAATCGCGCCACGGCATGTAATGATGTTCGAGCCGCCGCCATGTTGCGCGACGTTCCGCCGGGGTCATCTCGGGCTTGGCGTAGATTTCGTGCTGGAAGTGATCGAGGCATGCGATCCGCGGCAGGGTCTGCAAAACACTGACCAAGTGCATCCGCCGATAACGCTCCGCCGCGGCCTCGCCTACCAACAGACCGGCATGGGGGTACGTCAGTAGCTCGAAACTCATCGAGTGAATCTCGGCCGTCTCACTCCCCGGCCAGACATAATCGACGCTGGGCAGAGCCCGGCTGGAAAAATACTGAAACGCATGGCCCATCTCGTGCGTCAGCACGTCGATATCACCGCTGGTCCCGACGAAATTGGCAAAAATGAACGGCATGCCGACCGTATCGAAACTGGTGCAGAACCCGCCGTTGCCCTTGGCGGGCCGGTTCTTCAGGTCGAGAAACCCACCCTGGTTCATCGCCTCATAAAACCGGGCGATTTCCGGGTCCATCCGGTCATACATCGCCTGACCGGCCGCAACCAACTCATCATGCCCGCCCAGCGGCGTCGGGTTGCCGAGCGGATCGACGATCCGTTCATCCCAGACGAACACCTTGTCCCACCCGAAGGTTTCGCGCCGCTGTTCCATCAGCCGCGCGACCAGCGGTGTCACATGCGCCGCAATCGCGTCGCGATACCGCGCGACATCATCGGGTCCGTAATCCAGCCGGCGCATCCGCTTGTAGCCAAGTGCAATGAAATTATCGTAGCCGAGCTTGCGCGCCATACCATGGCGCAATTTCACCAGATCGTCATAAATCTGATCAAGCTCCGCGGCATTATCCCCGAAGAACCCATCAATCTTCCGTTCCGCCTCATGCCGCAGCGCCCGATCGAGATGTTCCCGATAAGGCGCCATCCCCTCGTAATTCACGATCCGGCCATCGATCTGGATCTGCGCCGACGCCGTCAGTTCGGTATACCGCGCCGAAAGCTTGGCCTCCCGCTCCAGATCGGCCTCGATCTCGGGGCGAAATGTCCCGACATCGAGTTCCCATAACGCGACGGCATGAGCCCCCGCCGCATTCACGATCGCGGTGCGGTCATCATGAGCGAGCATGCGCTGCTTCAAGCCAGTCTCATGATTCTGAGCCGTGGGCAGCAATTCATCCCGATAATCGAGCGCCGCCTTCGCTTCAGCATCATCGGTATTTTGCTGAAACCGCAATTCGACCAGCGCGCCCCACGTGCCGATCTCGCGGCGCAACCGGTCGAACCGCGCCGCCGCCTCGGCGATATCGCCATCGTCGAACAGCGCGTTGATCGCGGCGTAATCGCGTTCCAGCGTCTCCCTCGTGGGGGTGGCTGCAGTGATATCCGAAAATCGGATCGGGGTTTCGATGTCCATCCCCGATCTGATCAAATCGCGCGCGACATGGCAAGCCGCCTCATGCCGCAATCCGGTAGCGCGCTGCCCCCGCCAGCGTGATCGTGATCGCATCGACCCCCTCGTCACCGAGCAATGAAGCGGGGATCAGCGCCGCGCCATCGGTCCAGCGGCCATCCGCCTCGCAGGCGTGCCACCCGTCTGCGAGTGCGGGATGATCAAGCGGGATCGACCGCCCGCCAACCGCGATCGCCGCGATCTTGACCCCGAGCCGCCGCCTGTCGCGCGGATCGGCCGAAAGTTCCGCCGGAATGAAATGCCGCGAGGCAACCACCGCGCCCGCCGCAACCCGCATGATCCGCATCGCCGCATCGTCGGTCAAAACGAGATCGGCCCGCGCCAGCAGCCGCGCCCGCACCGCCTCGACCACCGGCCCCGCCTCCACGAACGGTGCGAAGCTCGACGCCACCCGCATCGCCTGGGCGAAATCCGGATGCAGCCGGACCGCCCCGCCGCCGCCGGTGAAATCCGCGCGGTCGCCACTGTCGAGATAGGATTCCGCCGCCGCCCCCTCGGCGAGCAATGCGCCGTGTCGCGGCAGTTCGACATGGTGATAGGTGATGCGATCGACCGCAACCTGACGGATCGTCGCCCCATTGACCAGCGCCTTCGCCGGGATCAGATGGCCATCGAGCCAGAAGGCGTGATCGGGCGAAACCCGCAGCTCACGCGCCGGAACCCCGTCGGCAAGCGCACCCGCTGCCAACACCACCGGATTGACGGCCTCAGGATGCGCATGGCGCGCGGGCGACAAATCGCGTTGACCGCGCCAGACGATCGGAGCGAACCCGCCATCGGCCAGCCGCGCCAGATCGCCCACGATCAGGGCTTCCACCGCGACCTCGCCCCGCGCGGTCGCAATGCGCGTGCCAGTGGCAAAGCAGTGAACATCGAGCTGCGGCCCGTCCGGACCCGCAACGATGCCGACGCCCGCGCTCAGCCCGGGCGAATTCGTCACCGCCAGATCGATCGTGGCCGAACCGACCGTCAGCACCAGCGTGCCATTGCTGTAGGTGGCACCGGTCAGCCCGGTGAGGCTGGGCAGGCTCAGCACATCCCCCGCCGCGAACCCGCTCAGCGTACCGGCGAACTGGGTCGGGTCGCCGAGCACGATGGTGCTGCCGGCACCGCTGAATTCGATCACCTGTCCGGCACCGACCGGCCCGTTGAAGATGCCAGTGGTCGGATCGAACACAATCCTGCCGGTCCCCTCGATAGGGCCGGCAATGTCGAGCGTATCGGCGGCGGTTTCGATGATCGTACCGTTATTGATCAGCGTGCCGGTGATCGTGGTGCTGCCCGCGATCTCCCAGGTCGCGCCGGTCGCCACCTCCAGCGTGTGGAAATCGACGAACTGGGTACCGTAGCCGCTCAGCGTACCCTCGGTCGCCCCCGACCCGAGTTCGAGCAGGCTGATCCCGGACGTCTCGGTCGCGCCGCCCACCTGCCCGATGAACACCGCACCCGGATCATCGATCACCGTCCCGCGGAATCCGCCGGTGAGTGCTGCGGTCCCGGCCGCGCCGCCGGTGCTTTCGATCGTCCCGGCATTGATGATCGTGCCGTTATAGACATAGGTGCGGAACACCCCCGAAAGCGTGGCGCCCGCCCGGTTATCCAGCGTCCCGAAAATGACTTCCGCGCCGTTGAACGCCCCGGTCATGGTGCCTTCGTTCGTGACCGTGCCGGTATTGACGTAGGCCCCGTTATAGCCGGTGATATACCCACCGGCCCGATTGGTCAGCGTGCCGACGCCCGCAAGCTTCACCCCGTCGCCGGTCCCGGTATCGATGATCGTGCCGGAATTCACCACATTCCAGCTCGCAAGCGAGGAGCCGAAAACCGAGGCGACCGTCGAAGCACTCGACACCGTAGCCCCCGGCGCCAACGAGGTGGAGGGTGCGGTCAGCGTCAACCCGTTATAGACGCCGGTCGCCGTGGCCGCGCCGAGCGTGACATCGGTCCCGCCATGCCCGTCCGAGGCGAGGGCGAATTCATCGCCGGTGAACTGCCCGACCATGCCGTAGGTCGCCACTACAGTGCCCTGTTCCGAAAGGGTCAGGTAGCCATTGGCGAAGGTCGCGGCATCGAGTTTGGTCTTGGCGAAATCCAGCGTATCGGTCGCCGCGAAGCCGGCGATCGCGCCGATGATGGTCGATTTCGGATCGACCACGATGGTCTCGGCACCGCCGCCCAGCACCAACCCGATCCCGGCGGTCCCCTCGATCACCCCGGCATTGATGACCGTGCCATTGCTCGCATAGACCCCGTAATGCCCAACGATCACCCCGCTCGCCTTGTTGTCCAGCACCCCGGCGAGCGCCACGCCGCCATACCCGACCGTGCCCGCACTGCCTTCGATCAGCCCTGCATTCACCACGGTCGCGTTATCGACGAACACGCCGTATTTGCCGCTGATCGTGCCGCCGGATTTGTTGGTGAGCGACCCGCTGCTCTGATAGACCCCATCCGCCGTGGTCCCGGTGATCACGCCGGAATTGGTCAGGGTGCCGACCCCGATATCCACCCCGGTGGTGCCGATGATCGTGCCGATATTGGTCACGGTCGCCTGATCGCCGAGCAACAGCCCATCCCCGGCGCTATCGGCAATGACCCCCTTGTTCACCACGGTCCAGGTCCGTGCGCCCGAGCCATAGACGCCGGCAGTCCCGCCCACATAAGCCGAAGCGGCAAAGGTGGTCTGCAACGCGCTGAGGGTGAAGCCCGTCCCGTAGCTGCCGGTCACGATCTCGCGCCCGATCGTGACATTGGTGCCGCCGATCCCGTCGCTGCTGAGGGTGAATTCGCTGCTGTTCAACTCGCCCGCCAGCGCGATGGTCTCGACCACATCATTCTTGCCGGAAAGGGTCAGCACCCCGTTGGCAAAACTTTCCCGCGTGATCGCCGCCCCTGCGACGTCGATCGTATCCCCCGCGATGAAACCCGCGACGTTACCGACGATTTTCGATCCGGTATCGACCACGAGGTCGGTATCGGAAATCCCCATCGCGATCGCGGTGCCACCGGGTGCCGTGCTGCGGATCAGCCCGGCATTGACGATGGTGCCACCGACCAGGGTGATCCCGAGCGATCCCTCGATGATCCCATAGGCCGCGTTGGTAATCCGGCTGGCCTGCTGGTTGAGCCCGACATAAATCCCGATCCCGTCGCTCGCCGAACCCGCGATGATCCCGAAATTCTCGATCGTGCCACTGTTCACCCCGGCAGCGGTCGGCCCAATGATTACGCCGCTGGCCTGATTGATCAACGCTCCGTTGAAAACATAGGCCGCCCGTCCGGCACCGGTATTACTGGCGATCGTCCCGGCATTCACCAGCGTGCCGGTCCCGAGCGACACCCCAGAACCAGCCCCGGAATCGACATCGATCACCCCGGAGACCGCATTGGTCACGATGCCCTCGGAGATGTTCACCGCATTGCCGTAAAAACCGGCATTGACGATGCTGCCCTCGTTCACCAGCGTCACGCCGTGATCGAGCGTCGAATTGATCCCGCCGCTGTTCAGACTGAAATTCGTGTCCCTGGAAATCGTGGTGGCCAGCGCGGTGAGCTCGAAGGGGCCGCTATAGCTGCCGCTCAGCGTTTCCGCGCCGAGCGTGATGTTGGTACCGCCCTGGCCATCGGTGTAGAGGCCGAATTCCCCGGTATTGAATCCACCCACCAGCGAAAGGCTCGCCACCGCGCTGCCCTGATCGTACAGCGTCAGCGTCCCGGCGGAAAAACTCTCGCTCGTCGCGGTAATCCCCGCGAGATCGATACTGTCGCCCTGCACGAACCCGGCGATCCCGCCATCGATCACCCCGCCCTGCACCACGGTCAGCGCATCGGCACTGCCGTTGCCGAACGACACGGCGGCCCCGGTGCCGAGCGCCATGATCGTCCCGGCATTCACCAGCGTCCCGGTGCCGATATAAACCCCGACACTGCCCTCGACGAAACCGCCAACCCCGTTGGTGACAAGACCCTGCGTCAGCGAAATCCCGCTCTGCTCGCTGTTGCCCTCGACAGAGCCGAGATTGAGCAGGGTGAACAATGTGCCATAGGCCCCGCTGACGGCGGCACCATACCCTTGAGTGGTGATCGTCTCAGTCGCCGTGATGGTATTGGGATTTCCCGTCAGGGTCAGGCCGGAGGAAACGATGCTCGCCGCGCTCGCCAGGGTCGTACCAGACATTCAGTCTCTCCGGAAAAGATGTGAAGTCAAAACCAGATCCAATTGCTCAATAAATAATCTTTTGTTTCAATAATGATAATTTTATGAGCCGATATTGACGCTAACAGCTTAATTTTGGCGTCACAAGCAACACTCAACCAATCTTGTCGATCACGTTCCCGTCATTGCAACAAATTTTGAGCAAGCCTTACGCCGCCGAATGCCGCCGATCCGGCCCATCAGCCCGCGCGGCCGAACATCCGTTCCAGATCGCTCCGGGTCAGTTTCAGCACGGTCGGGCGGCCGTGCGGGCAGGTCTGGGCGAGGGGGGTCGTCTCCATCGCGCGCAGCAGGGCGGCCATTTCATCGAGGCCGAGGCGTCGCCCGGCGCGGATCGAACGGTGGCAGGCGAGGCGGATCAGCAGCGCATCGAGCCGCGTGGTCAGCCCGACCGCGCTGCCCTGCTCGGCCAGCGTATCGGCAATATCGCGCACCAGCGCCACCGGATCGGCGTCGCCGAGCGCGGCGGGAATCGCGCGGATCAGCACCGCGCCGGGACCGAAACCCTCGATCACCAGCCCCAGTTGCGCCAGCGACCCCGCCGCGTCGAGCAGGCGGCCGACATCATCCGCCGCGAGATCAACCGGAATCGGCGACAGCAGCCCCTGGCTGACGATGCCAAGCGCCTCGCGTTCGGCGCGCAGGCGCAACTCGGTCAGCCGTTCATGCGCCGCGTGCTGATCAACCAGAACCAGCGTGCCATCGGCCGCCTGGGCCAGAACATAGGTGTCGAACACCTGCGCGATCGGGCTGCCCAACGGAAATTCCGCCACCGCCGCTTCCGGCTCAATCCGGCGCAGCGTCGGCGGCAACGCGAAACCGAGTGTCGCTTCCGCCTCGGCGAAGCCCCGCGCCTGCGGTGAGGGTGCCACCGGATAGGAAAACCGGGCCCGGTGGCGCGCGGGTTCGAGCCGCAGGGACGGTGCCGCACCCAGCGCCGCCGGAGTGGCGAGGTGGCGCTGGATCGCGCCGATCACCAGGCTGCGGATCGCCTCCGGCGCGGCGAAGCGCAGTTCCGACTTGGCCGGGTGGACGTTGACATCAAGGCTTTCCGGCGGAATTTCGAGCCAGAGCGCCGCCAGCGGATGCCGCCCGGCGGGGATGATCTCGCGATAGGCCACCCGCAGCGCCATCCGCAGCAGCGGGTCGCGCACCGGGCGGGCATTCACCATCATGTGCTGATGTCGTGCCGAAGCGCGGGTGAGGCTGGCGGGCGAAATAAACCCGCTGAGCGTCACATCCTCGCGCACCGCATCGAGCGCGATCATCGCCTGCGCATCGCCACGCCCGTACAAAGCCGCGATCCTCGCCTGCCGGTCCTGCGCCGGCAGGTCGAAACTGGTGGCGCCGTCGATATCGAGCCGGAACGCGACCTCGGCGGCGGCAAGGGCCAGGTGCCGCACCACATCCGCGCACGCGCTGCTCTCAGCCGCAACCGAGCGCAGGAATTTCCGCCGCGCTGGGGTGGCGTAGAATAAATCCTCCACGATCGCGCTGGTCCCGGCCGGCCCCGCCACCGGCATCACCGCCCCCACCGCCCCGCCCGCAACGATGATCCGCGCCGCACTGTCCTGCCCACGCGGCCGCGAGGTGAGGGTCAGCCGCGCCGCCGCGCCGATCGAGGGCAGCGCCTCGCCGCGAAACCCGAGCGTCGCGATTCGCACCAGCGCCTCATCGGTCAGCTTCGAGGTCGCGTGGCGGGTGATCGCGAGTTCGAGTTCGGCCTCGGGAATGCCGCACCCGTCATCCTTCACCTCGATGCGCGCGATACCCCCGCGCTCGATGCCGACCGCGATCCGTCGTGCCCCGGCATCGAGCGCGTTCTCGACGAGTTCCTTGACCGCCGCCGCCGGACGCTCGATCACTTCGCCGGCGGCGATTCGGTTGATGGTGGCCGGGGCTAGGAGTCTGATCGCCATGCGACCATTTAGAAGGATCGGGTTAACAATGTCCAAATGCCGAGGAGGTCGCGATGCGGATGAGCGTCAACGGGCGGGTCGCGGTGCTGACCGGAGCGGCCAGCGGCATCGGTGCCGCGCTCACCCTCGCTTTGGCCGCGCGCGGTGCCGACCTCGCCCTGATCGACCGTGACGCCGACGGCCTCGCCCGCATCGCCGCCGAGGCGCGACTGTTCGGCGCGAAAATCTCGACCCATATCCTCGACCTGACCGACGCCGCGGCCATCGCGGCTCTGCCCGCGCGCGTCGCCGCCGATCATCCGCCGCCCGTGCTGCTGATCAACAATGCCGGGGTCGCGCTGGTCGGCTCGTTCGAACAGATGGACGAAGCCGAGTTCGAATGGCTGATGGACGTCAATTTCCGTGCCGCCGTGCGGCTGACCCGCGCCTTCCTGCCCAGCCTGCGCCATCCCGGCCCAAGCCGCATCGTGTTCCTCTCCTCGGTGTTCGGCCTGGTCGGGCCGCCGTTCCAATCGGCCTATTCCGCCTCGAAATTCGCGATCCGCGGCTTCGGCGAATCGCTGCGCCACGAACTCGCCGGAACCGATATCGGCGTCACCATCGTCCATCCCGGCGGCATCCGCACCAATATCGCCCGCAACGCCCGCCTCGCCGCACGCATGAACCCCGAGGATGCCGCCATCGGCGTCAAGGCGTTCGAATCCTCGCTGGTCACCCCGCCCGAAACCGCAGCCCGCGTCATTCTCGACGGCATCGAGCGCGGCAGCCCCCGTGTATTGATCGGCGCCGATGCGCTGGCGATCGACAGTCTCGCCCGCCTGATGCCCGTGCGCGCATGGTCGCTCATCCAGCGCCGTCTCGACGCCCTGTCCCCCCGCTCTTCAACACGCCGATCCGCAAACCAAGGATAATCCCCATGGCCAGTCTCGCCGCCCATCTGCTCAACCCGGTCCTGCGCTATCAGGTCCGCCGCGCGCTCGGCAAAGCATCCGACCCCGCGCAGATCCGCAAGGCATTCCGCACCCGCCTGCCGGTGCCGCGCGGCGTCAGCTATACCGCCGCGATCATCGGCGGAATTCCGGGCGAATGGGTCGAGCCGGCCTCGGGCGCGCGGCCCGGCGTCACCCTGCTCTATCTGCATGGCGGGGCCTATATGGTCTGCTCGGCGGAAACCCATCGCCCGATCACCGGCGGCTTCGCCCGGCGCGGCGTGCGGGTCTTCGCGGCGAATTACCGCCTCGCCCCCGAGCATCCGTTTCCCGCAGCGGTCGAGGATGGCCTCGCCGCCTATCGCGGCCTGCTCGAACAGGGCATCGCGCCGGACCGCCTCGCGATCGCCGGGGATTCCGCCGGCGGCGGCCTCGCGCTCGCGGTGCTGCTCAAGGCGCGCGACGAGGGTTTGCCCATGCCCGCGCGCATCGTGCTGTTCTCGCCCTGGACCGATCTCGCGGGCACCGGGGCGAGCGCCACCGAAAACGACGGGCGCGACCCCATGCTCGTCGGAAGCCGGATCGCCGAGGGAGCAGCGCTCTATTTGAACGGGGCCGACGCCACCACGCCCTACGCCTCGCCGCTCTACGGCGCGATGGATGGTATGCCGCCGATGATGATCCATGTCGGCGCGAACGAGGTCCTGCGCGACGACAGCGTCCGCCTCGATGACAAGGCCCGCGCCGCCGGGGTCATCAGCCTGCTGCGGGTCTGGCCGGTGGTGCCGCATGCCTGGCCGATTTTCCAGAGCCTGCTGCCCGAAGGCCGCGAGGCGCTGGACGCCGCCGCCGCCTTCATCCGGGGTGCATTGCGCGGCTGAAACGCGCCCTGAGGGTTCCGTTTCCCGATCATCGTTACCATGTGGCGCAAGAGATTTGAGGAGCATGTCATGTTGAACCAACCCAGCGCATTGAAACTGAACGACCCGACCCTGTTGCGCGAAGCCAATCTGATCGGCGGCAAATGGGTCGGTGCCGATAGCGGCAGGAGTTTCGATATCCTCAACCCCGCCACCGGCGAACTGGTCGGGCGTGCCCCGGCGATGACCGAGGTCGAAACCCGCCGCGCGATCGAAGCCGCCGACACCGCCCTGCCGGCATGGCGTGCAATGCTGGCCAAGGAACGCGCGGCGATCCTGCGCAAGCTGTTCGACCTCATGATGGAAAATCAGGACGATCTCGCCGTCATCATGACCGCCGAACAGGGCAAGCCGCTCGCGGAATCGAAGGGCGAAATCGCCTACGCCGCCTCGTTCATCGAATGGTTCGCCGAAGAGGGCAAGCGCATCTACGGCGACATGATCCCGCAGAACGCCAGGGGACGGCGGATCATGGTGCTCAAACAGCCGATCGGGGTCTTCGCCGCGATCACGCCGTGGAATTTTCCCGCCGCGATGATCACCCGCAAGGCCGGTCCCGGCTGGGCGGCGGGCTGCACCGGCGTCATCCGCCCCGCGAGCCAGACCCCGTTTTCCGCCCTCGCCCTCGGCGTTCTGGCCGAACGCGCGGGCATGCCACCCGGCGTGTGCAACGTCATCACCGGTCCCGCCGGACCGATCGGCGGCGAACTCACCGGCAATCCCACGGTCCGCAAGCTGAGCTTCACCGGCAGCACTGAAATCGGCGCGAAACTGCTCGCCCAATGCGCGCCGAGCGTGAAAAAGACCTCGATGGAACTCGGCGGCAACGCCCCGTTCATCGTGTTCGACGACGCCGATCTCGATGAAGCCGTCGCGGGCGCGATCGTGTCGAAATTCCGCAATGCCGGGCAGACCTGCGTCTGCGCCAACCGCATCCTGGTCCAGGACGGCGTGTTCGACGCCTTCGCGGCCAAACTGAAAACGGCGGTCGAGGCCTTGAAGGTCGGCAACGGCATGGAGGAGGGCGTCACCCAGGGCCCGCTGATCAACCAGGCGGCGGTCGAAAAGGTCGAGGAGCATATCGCCGATGCCCTCAAGCACGGAGCCAGCGTGGTCACCGGCGGCAAGCCCCATGCCAAAGGCGGCAATTTCTTCCAGCCGACCGTACTAGCCGACGTCAAGCGCGACGCGCTGATCTTCCGCGAGGAAACCTTCGGCCCGGTCGCACCCCTGTTCCGCTTCAAGACCGAACAGGAAGCGATCGACATGGCGAACGACACCGAATTCGGTCTGGCGAGCTATTTCTACGCCCGCGACATCGGGCGGATCTTCCGCGTCGCCGAGGCGCTGGAATACGGCATCGTCGGCGTCAACGAAGGCCTGATCTCCACCGAGGTCGCGCCGTTCGGCGGGGTGAAATCCTCCGGCCTTGGCCGCGAAGGCTCGAAATACGGGATCGAGGATTATCTCGAAATCAAATATATCGGCCTTGGAGGGATCGGCGCATGAGCGGCCAGAAAGCAACCGGTCCGCGCATGCGGATCACTCTGAACGTCAACGGGCAAAACCACGACATCCAGCTCGACCCCCGCACCACATTGCTCGATGCGCTGCGCGAACATCTCTCCCTCACCGGAACCAAAATGGGCTGCAACCACGGCACCTGCGGTGCCTGCACCGTCCATGTCGATGGCCGCCGCCAGCTCTCCTGCCTGATGCTCGCGGCGGCAGCGGCGGGCTCGGAAATCACCACGATCGAAGGTCTCCAGGGAGCCAACGGCGCGCCCCACCCGATGCAGGCGGCCTTCGTCGCCCACGATGCATTGCAGTGCGGCTACTGCACCCCGGGGCAGATCATGTCCGCCATCGCCTGTATCGAGGAAGGCCACGCCGGATCGGACGATGAGATCCGCGAATACATGTCGGGCAATCTCTGCCGCTGCGCCGCCTACCCCAACATCGTCGCGGCCATCCGCGACGTCGCGGATACCACCATGGCGGAGGCCGCCTGATGCGCCCGTTCACCTACAGCCGCGCCACCTCGCTCGATCAGGCGATCAGCGAGTCCGGTCATCCCCACAGCGCGATCATGGCGGGCGGCACCACGCTGGTCGATCTGATGCGCGGCGATCTCACGGGAGCCGATCAGGTCATCGACATCGCCCATATCCCGGGCCTCGCGGAGATCGAGGTCGAGGGTGAAACGCTCAGGTTCGGCGCGCTCGCCCGCATGGCGGACGTCGCGGAAAACACGTTCCTCAAACACAACTATCCCGCTCTGGTCGAAAGCCTGCAACTCGCCGCCTCGCAGCAGATCCGCAACGCCGCCACCCTCGGCGGCAACCTGCTGCAACGCACCCGCTGCGTCTATTTCCGTGATGGCGTTTCGGACTGCAACCAGCGCACCCCCGGTTCCGGCTGCGCCGCGCTCGATGGCGAAGACCGCGAAATGGCGCTGTTCGGCACATCCGATCGCTGCATCGCGACCTACCCGGGCGACTGGGGCACGGCCCTCGCCGCGTTCGACACCACCATCGAAATCGCCTCGGACTCGGGCCGCCGCGTGGTGGATTTCGCGGATTTCCACACCGCCTATGGCGAAGACCCCGCCCGCTTGTCGATCCTCCGGCCCGGCGAAATCGTCACCGCGATCCTGGTCAAGGCCACCCCGTCCGGCAAACGCTCCACCTACATCAAGGTGCGCGACCGCCAGAGCTACGCCTACGCCCTCACCTCGGCGGCGGTGGCCCTCGAAACGGACGGCGAAACCGTCATCGCCGCCCGCGTGGCCCTCGGCGGGGTCGCCAGCAAGCCGTGGCGCGCCCAGGCCGCCGAGGCGGTGCTGATCGGCCGGCGGCTCGACGAGGCTTTGGCCATCGAAGCCGGCCACGCCGCGTTCACCGATGCGAAACCGCTCCGGCACAATCAATTCAAGATCGAACTGGGTGCGCGCACCGTCGCCCGCGCCGCCCTGGTCGCGAAAGGAAAAATCTGATGGATGGCAGTATCGGCACACCGGTCGTCCGGCGCGATGCGCTGGCAAAGGTCACCGGGGTCGCGCACTACGCGGCGGATTTCCCCCACGCCAACACCGCCTACGCCGCGCTCACCCTGAGCAAGGTCGCGCGCGGACGGATCACCCGCCTCGATACCGCGTCAGCCGAAGCGGTCGAAGGGGTGCAGATGGTCCTGACCCATCGCAGCCTCAACGAGGATCTCGGCGAGGAAACCTTCGTGATGAAGGGCGGCCACATGCAATCCTCGTTCCTGCCGCTGACCTCCGATGAAATCCACTACGCCGGGCAGATCGTGTCACTGATCATCGCCGACACCCAGGAAGCCGCCGAGCAAGCCGCCCGCCTCGTCGAGATCGACTATGCGAGCGAGACCGCCAACGCCGCGCTCGACGCCCCCGGCCGCAAACTCGACCCGATGGATGAGTCCACCATCGAGGTCGGCGATGCCGAGGCCGCCTTCGCCGCCGCCCCGGTCAAGATCGACGCGACCTATTACACCCCGGCGCAGCACCACAACCCGATCGAACTCTACGCGGCATCGGTCGCCTGGGTCGACGGCAAGCTCCACGTCAATCTGCCGAGCCAATGGGTGATGGGCACCCGCGCCGGCCTCGCCAAGGTGTTCGACATCCCGGTCGATGATGTCGTGGTCGAAAGCCCGTATGTCGGCGGCGCGTTCGGCGGCAAGGCCTCGATCCTGCCGCATGTCGTGCTGGTCGCCATGGCGGCCAGGCGGCTGGGCCGCCCGGTCAAGCTGGTCGTCTCGCGCGAGGCGATGTTCACCGTCGGCAGTTTCCGCCCCGCTGCCGAAAGCCGGGTGCGGCTGGCCGCGACCAAAGACGGCAAACTCACCGCCGTGATGCATGACGAGATCGGCCAGAGTGCCGCGATCGATCATGTCTCGTTCATGGGGATGGAAGCGACCTCGAAAATGTACGCCTCGCCCAACATCCTGATGCACGGCGCAACCGTCGCAACCGATGTCAACACGCCGGGTTTCATGCGCGCCCCCGCCGAAGCCCCGTCCTTCTTCGGCTTCGAATCCGCGATGGACGAACTCGCCGAACAACTCGGGATCGACCCGATCGAGTTGCGCATCATGAACGAACCCGAGCGCGACCCGGTGAGCGGCCTGCCGTGGAGCAGCCGCTCGCTGGTGCCCTGCTTCCGGCGCGGAGCCGAAATTTTCGGCTGGAACCGCCGCTCGCCCGAGCCTTGCTCGATGATCGCAAGCGACGGCGCGCTGGTCGGCTATGGCTGCGCCACCGCGACCTACCCCTCCGCAATGGCGCCATCGTCCGCGCGCGTGCGGATCGCAGCGGATGGCTCGTGCCACGTCTTCTGCGCCGCGCACGATGTCGGCACCGGGGCCTATACCGTACTCGGTCAGGTCGCCGCCGATGTGCTGGGGATCGAGGATTCCGAAATCCGCGTCGAGATGGGCCACTCCCGTCATCCCTCCGGCCCGGTCTCCGGCGGTTCGATCACCACCGGCTCCGCCGGCTCGGCGGTCCACAAGGCAGCCCTCGCGGTGCGGGAACGCCTGTTCGCAACCGTCGCGGGCGATCAGGATCGCACCGGCATGACCATCGCCGACCGCCATGTGGTCCTCCCCGATGGCTCCCGCCGCGCGATCCGCGATATCCTCGCGGGCCTTCCGGGCGGCGTGATCGAGGAACAGGCCGATTGGAAACCCGACGACATGGACGAGAAAACCATGCGTCACGGACTCTCCGGCGGCATGGCCTTCGCCGGCCCGGTCGGCTCCAGCCACGTCTCCTTCTCGTTCGGTGCCCAATTCGCCGAAGTGCGGATCGACCCCCTGTTGCGGACCATCAAAGTCGCGCGCATGGTCGGCGTGTTCGCCTGCGGGCGGATCATCAACCCCCGCACCGCAAGGAGCAATCTGATCGGCGGCATGATCTGGGGCGCCAGTTCGGCGCTGCTCGAGGAAACCCAGGTGGACCGCCCGCGCGCCCGCTTCGCCAACACCGACCTCGCCTCCTACCATATCGCCGCCAATGCCGATATCGGCGAGGTCGTGTGTGAAATGCTCGACGAGGACGATCCCGTGGTCAACGCAATCGGGGCCAAGGCGGTCGGCGAGGTCGGCATCGTCGGCATGCCCGCCGCGATCGCCAATGCGATCTATCACGCAACCGGCAAACGCATCCGCCGCACCCCGATCCGGATCGAGGACATTCTGTAGTCCGCGCCGATGAAACGGGTCATCGCCGCATCCCTCGCGGTCCTCGCCGCAACCGCCCCCGCCTTTGCTGACGGAACGGTTGCCGGCTGGGGCCGTGCCGCGATCCCGCCATCCCCCGTGGTCCGGGCGGTCACGCTCGATCCCCGGACCACGGCACTCCTCCTGCTCGATTTCGTCAGCCAGACCTGCAGCGCGTCCACCCGCCCGACCTGCCTCGCCACCATCCCCCATGTCGCCCGCCTGCTCGCCCGTGCCCGCGCCGCACACGCCACCATCATCTATTCCTACGTCCTGAGCGGGACGATGACAGATGTGAATCCGGCTCTCAGGCCGCTGCCCGGCGAAGCGGCGGTGCAATCCGGCCCCGACAAATTCCTCCATACCGATCTCGCTGCCCTGCTTCGCAAGGACGGGATCAAGACCGTGATCATCACCGGCACCGCCGCGGAAGGAGCCGTGCTCGCCACCGCGAGCGAAGCGGCCTATCGCGGCTACCGCGTCGTCCTGCCGTATGACGGCATGTCATCCCGCCATGAATATGCCCAACAGTATGTCGCCTGGGACCTGCTCAACGCCCCGGCGGTCGGCCCCCACACCACGCTGACACGGCTGGACCTGATCAGCTTTCGCTGACACGGAGCGCTTCAGCTTCCGGCCAACTCTCCGGCCAGCGGTCCCAGCGCGGCGGCGATCCCGAATGCCCCCGGCAACGCGCCGTGGGGAAACAGCGTGGTGACATGGCCGAGCTTGCGGCCCTCCCGCGCGGCGGTCTTGCCGTAATGATGCGGGATCAGCCTCGGTGCCGCGACGATCTCCGGCCACAGTGCGATATCGGCGGGTCCGACGAGATTTCTCATCACCGCGTCGGAATGACGGATCGCCTGTGGCAGCGCGAGTCCCGCAACCGCGCGTATATGCAGCTCGAACTGGCTGGCGGGGCATGCATCGATCGTCCAGTGCCCGGAATTATGCGGGCGCGGCGCAATCTCGTTGGCGAGCAGCCTCCCTGCGGCATCGACGAAAAACTCGACCGCCATCAGCCCGATCAGGCCGAGCCGGTCCGCCACGCGCAACGCCATCTCCTGCGCCTCGCGCCGCAATTCGGGATCGAACGGGGCAGGGGCCAACGTCAGGTCGAGGATATGGTCGCGGTGACGATTTTCCACGGTATCGAACGCCGTGCTCGCGCCATCGCCGCCGCGCGCGACGATCACCGAACATTCGCAGGCGAAATCGATGAATCCTTCGAGGATCAGCGGCTTGGGATTGAGCAGGGCAAAGGCCATCTCGGCCTCGCCCTCAGTGCGGATCAGCGCCTGGCCCTTGCCGTCGTAGCCGAGGCGGGTGGTTTTCAACACGGCAGGCAGGCCGATCGTCGCGATCGCATCGCGCAGCTCATCGGGCGTGGTCACAGCGGCCCACGCCGCGGTGCGGACGCCCGCCTGATTGAGAAACGATTTCTCGGCAATCCGGTCCTGGCTGAGCCGCAGGATATCCGGTCCCGGCCGCACCGGGCGGCGCTCCGCCAGCAGATCGAGCCCTTCCGCCGAGACGTTCTCGAATTCGAACGTAATGACATCGACCTGATCGGCAAACCGCGCCAGAGCGGCATGATCGTCGTAATCGGCGAGGGTGGTGACACTCGCGACCTGCGAGGCCGGGGCATCCGGTTCGGGCGTGAACACGTGGCACCGGTAGCCGAGCCGTGCCGCCGCCATCGCCGACATCCGGCCCAGCTGGCCGCCGCCGACGATGCCGATCGTGGCGTTGGGCGCGAGCGGAAATCTCATCATCTCAGTCTTCAGGGGTCAGCGGCACGGCATCGCTCTGCGCCGCCCGCCACCCATCCAGCCGTGCGGCCAGCGCCGGGTCGGACAAACCAAGTATCGCGGCCGCGAACAACCCGGCATTGATCGCCCCTGCCTTGCCGATCGCAAAAGTCGCCACCGGCACGCCGCCCGGCATCTGCACGATCGAGTGCAGGCTGTCGACGCCGCGCAACGCGTGCGATTCCACCGGCACGCCAAGAACGGGCAGGGAAGTGAGCGAGGCGACCATCCCCGGCAGATGTGCCGCCCCACCGGCCCCGGCGATGATCACCCGCACGCCGCGCCCCCGCGCGGATTTGGCGTATTCAACCATGCGTTCCGGGGTGCGGTGCGCCGAGACCACGCGCTCTTCATGCGCAACGCCGAGTTCGGTCAGAATATCGGCGGCGAATTTCATGGTCGGCCAATCCGACCGACTGCCCATGATGATCCCGATCATGCGCCCCTCACGCGATGCTGTCGGGGATCAACCGGCTTTCGAGCCGCAGGATCTGGTCGCGCAGCAGCAGCTTGCGTTTTTTCAGCCGTTGAACCTGCAACTGGTCGATCAGAGCCTGATCGCCGAGCCGGGCGATCACGGTGTCGAGGTCGCGATGCTCGCTGCGCAACCCGTGCAACTGGCGGAGCAGATTATCCTTGTCGGTCAGCATGAACGGCTCCTTAGCACACGGTCGCGGCACCGTCCTACTCCCGATTCATCCGCAAAACCACGCACCGCATCGGTATCCATCGTGTTTCGGTGGCGTTGCATAAAAGTTTGATGACAAACCCCGGGGCAGGGGACTAGTCTCGAAAACCGGTGCCTCACGGCAGCGTGAGACCCGGAACGACGAGACCAGTTCTTCGAACCAGTTGCTTTTTGCTCTTGGAAAGGAGTCGATGATGAGTTTGCAAGCGAGGCTTGAGTCATTGAAACAACGTCACGCCGGCGTCGATGCCCGGATCACCGATGAGGACCGCCGCCCCCGTCCCGATGATGACAGCCTCTCGCGACTCAAACTCGAAAAACTCCGTCTGAAAGAGGAAATGGAGCGGATCCGAACTCGCCAGTGATGTCTCCACCGGCCCGAGCCGCATCGTCGGCTCGGGTCGATCCTCAGGCGGCTTCGTCTTCGCTCATCATCGGCAGCGGTGCCGGAATCGGCTGACCTTCGCGCTCCGCCCGCGCATTCGCCGCATGGACCGCATCGTTCAGGTCCGACTGCTTGCACAAGCCCAGAATAACCGGATCGCGCGGCTTGATATTGGCCGAGTTCCAATGGCTGCGTTCCCGCACCTTCTGGATCGTCTCCTTGGTGGTGCCAAGCAGCTTCACGATCGCCGCATCCTGCACCAGAGGATAGTTGCGCAGCATGAACGCAATCGCATCCGGCCGGTCGATCCGCTTGGCGACCGGGGTATATTTCGCGCCCTTGCTCCGCCGCGCCCCCGGATTGGCAGCCTCCAGCACTTTCAGCCGCGCCGCAGGATCTGCCTCGCACCGCTTGATCGCCTCCGCCGTGGTCTGCTTGTTGGCCACCGGATCATAGCCCACGATCCCCTGCGCGACCTCGCCATCCGCGATCGCCTGAATCTCCAGCGGATGCATGCCGCAGAAATCCGCGATCTGTTCGAAGGTCAGGGCCGTCTTTTCGATCAGCCACACGGCGGTGGCTTTCGGCATCAGCGGGAGCGTCATGATCATACCTCAGAGAGAGCGGCAGGCGGCCAAGTTCGTGCCTCGGCGGTGCCGACATACATTAGCCATAGTGATATGGTGCAGACTGGCCGTGCCGGTCAAGCCGTGCCGGGCTGCGATCATCGCAGGTCGCCCCCTCGCATCGGGCGGGAACCCTCACTTGCGTTTGGCGTCGGGAAGGTAAACATTACAGAAATGATCGACCCGTTCGGACGCAGTATCACATATCTTCGCATCTCAGTCACCGACCGGTGCGATTTTCGTTGCGTCTACTGCATGGCGGAAGACATGAGCTTCCTGCCCAAGCGCGATCTTCTATCGCTCGAGGAACTCGAACGTCTCGCCGGCGCCTTCATCCGCCTCGGCGTCCGCAAGCTGCGCCTGACCGGCGGCGAGCCTCTGGTCCGCCGTGGGGTCATGGCGCTGGTCAACCGCCTCGGGCTGCAGATCGGCCACGGGCTCGACGAACTCACCCTCACCACCAACGGCAGCCAGCTCGCGCGTTACGCCGATGAACTCGCCGCCGCCGGGGTGCGCCGGCTCAATGTCAGTATCGACACGCTGGACGAGGCGAAATTCGCATCGATCACCCGCTGGGGCCGCCTGCCCCAGGTGATCGAGGGCGTCATGGCCGCGAAACAGGCCGGGTTGCGCATCAAGATCAACGCGGTCGCCCTGAAAGGCGTGAACGAACACGAATTCGATACCATGCTCGCCTGGTGCGGCGACCACGGCTTCGACCTCTGCCTGATCGAGACCATGCCGCTCGGCGAGATCGAGGGCGACCGGATGGACCAGTACCTGCCCCTGTCCGTGGTCCGCCAACGCCTCGCCGCCAACTGGACACTGACGCCGAGCACCTATGCCACCGGCGGCCCGGCGCGCTATTTCGACATCGCCGAAACCGGTACGCGGCTCGGCCTGATCACCCCGCTCACCCATAATTTCTGCGAAAGCTGCAACCGCGTCCGCCTGACCTGCACCGGCACCCTCTATATGTGCCTCGGTCAGGACGACGCGGCCGATCTGCGCGGCGTCATGCGCGCGAGCGATAACGATCAGATCCTCGAAGACGCCATCAGGGCCGCGATCGCGCGCAAGCCGAAAGGCCATGATTTCGTGATCGACCGCACCCGCAGCGGCCCCGCCGTCGCCCGCCACATGAGCGTGACCGGCGGCTGAGCGCCGCATCGCGCAGCCGTCTCCGGGACATGACCGCCGCCACGCGGTCACGTCCCGGCACGTCTCAGGTCAAAACCCGCTCTCAGGCCGGCTGGAGCATATTCATCCGATCATACACATCCGCCGCCGCATCGGCGAACAGCGCCTGACAGGCCACGATCCCATCCCACAGCGCCCGGCTGGCCACCGCATCATCGTCGGAGGGGTGATAGGCCCGGGCCAGATCCTCGTCGATTTCGAGATGCGAAGGCCCGTCATGCACCTCGGTATGCGCCTCGCCCCAGGTCCACCGCCCCTCGGGGAACAATGCCAGGAATCGCGGCGACTCGCATAGATACGCCGCCATTTCCTCGGCAATGTATTCCGTCCCCGCCAGCCAGCAGAAAAACGCCACCGGATCGCGCGTGGTCGCCTGCGCCACCAGCCGCTCGACGCCATCGACAAGCTGATATTCCGCGAGATCGACCCGGCGCGCCCGCGCCCCCTCCTGCCACAGCAACGCGTGGGAGCCCTCTTCCTCATGCATTTCCCGAACCGCCGCCCGCGCCATGTCGAAATACGCATGGGTCCGCTCGCGTCCGAACCGTTCCACCAGCGGCCGGATCGGCAAGCCCGCCACCTGGCGGTCGATCGCCTTCTCGAACGCATCCACGAACGGCCAGAACCCCGAAAGCAGTGCCGCGACCGCCGCGGTGTCTCCCTCCGCGCAGGCACGCAGCAGCGGCGCGCCGCGCACCTGGGCGCGCATGAACTCGCGCAACGCGCCCCGATCGAGAATCGTGTCTCCATAGAGTAATGCGTACATTTTTCGCTCCTGATGATTTTCACACTTGCCCATGCAAGTCTCACTGGCTTAAATGCGCGCGCGGCTGACTACAATTATTCTTTTGTATCTGGCCGACTGACGTTTGTTTTGATCAAATAAATAGATTTTTGGCCTTATTTTTATGAATTTCATTTTTTATTAACTATTGCGGCGCTGACATGCTACCGAAATCGCCCTGCGGCGCTCCGTATGATCCTGGAAGGAGCATTCACTTGCCCGATACTTCGAACCTGCGATCCCCACGCGACGAATCCCGTTCAACTTTCCGTGACAACGCTTCCCTCGTTTCGCCAACTGAACCATACCGATTCCCGAATGTCATGAAAAACTTACACCCACCGCTTCGGGAGTCCGGTGCTTCCGATCGCTTCCGCGTGGCGCAGATCGACGCGGCGGTCCGGCTCGCACCGATCTCCGCGCTTGCGAGCGCAGCGACGGTTTTCGTCGTCGTCCTGTCCTTCTGGCCTTACGGCGACCACGCCTATCTGATCGCGTTGTTCCTCGCGATCCAGTCGGTCGTCCTCGCCATCCTGTTCGGATGCTCGCGCTGGGCCGGTTCTTCCTCGCGCTCACCCCGAACGGCCATGACAGCCGCGGTTGCCGGCGGCGGCGCGCTCGGCCTGCTCTGGGGCACCATGCCGATGGAACTCTTCGCCACCGGCGATTCCAGGGAACAACTCCTGATCACCGGCACAGTGACCGGCCTGATCTGCACCGGCGTGGTCGTCGCCCCCCTGGTGCGCGCGGCACTGGCCTTCATGCTCCCGATCATCGCCGGCTCGTTCATCGCCCTGGCTCAAACCGGTGATCGCTTCTTTCTCTTCATCGGCTCACTGCTCGCCTTCTACGCCCTGTTCGTGAGTTTCAGCGCCATCTACCTCTCCCGCCTGTTCCAGGAGCGCTTCACCGAACAACTCCGGGTCGAAGATCAGGCCGCCACAATCAGGCTGCTCCTGCGCGATTTCGAGCGCACCGCGAGCGACTGGCTCTGGCGCACCGACAGTCTCGGCCGGCTGCGCGACGTTTCGGACCGCTTCGCCGATGCGCTCGACGCCTCATCGATGGATCTGGAGCGCGCCCCCTTCATCGACATTCTCAGGAATGCCCATGACGGCACCCTCGCCTCCGATCACGCCTCGCTGGACGAACTGCAAAGCTGCATGACCGCCTCCCGCCATTTCCGCGATTGCGTGGTCGAGGGCCGTGCCCATGGCGAGCGGCGCTGGTGGTCCTTCACCGGAGCTCCGGAATTCGATGCGCAGGGCAATTTCCTCGGCTATCGCGGCGTCGGCTCCGATGTCACGATCGCCCGTGAAAGTGCCGCGAAAATCGCCTACCTCGCCAGCCACGACATGCTGACCGGCCTGCCCAACCGCGCCAGTTTCGAGCAATCGATCGGTCACGCCTTCGAGGGCCTTGCGTCAAATGAGGAGCATTTCGCCCTGCTCTGCATCGATCTCGATGGCTTCAAGGCGGTCAACGACACCTGGGGTCATCCGGCGGGCGATGCGCTGCTGCGCGCCGTGGCTGGACGGTTGCGTAGTTGCGTGCGCGAGCGCGATCGGATCGCCCGCATCGGCGGCGACGAATTCGCGGTCATCGACCGCTCGGGTGAACCCGGCAGCGCCACCGCCCTGGCCAGCCGGATCATCGAACATCTCAGCGCGCCCTACCAGATCGACGCGATGGATTTCTCCATCAGCGCCAGCATCGGCGTCGCCTACGCGCCCCACCACGGCATCGATCTCGGATCCCTACTGAAAAACTGCGACATCGCCCTCTACGAGGCAAAACTCACCGGACGCCGCAACTACCGGGTCTGCACCGTATAGCGTGCCCGCTGGCAGCGGCTGGCATCCTCCCGGCGTCGCGGTCGATCGGAAAACCCCGTCACGCCGCCTCCGCGTCCACCTTCCGCGCCCGCAACCGCCGGATCCGCCGCGCATCCGCATCGGTCACCAGAAACTCGATCCCCGAAGGATGGCTCAAAACCTCACCCCGGATCGGCACCCGTCCCGCCATGGTGAACACGAGGCCCCCCACCGTGTCGATATCGGTCTCGCGCTCCTCCTCGGTCAGCACGTCGCCGAACACCGCGACGAAATCCTCGATCGGCAGCCGCGCATTCAGATCGACGCTGCCATCCTCGCGCTCGATCAGCAGCGGCCCCTCGACCTCGTCATGCTCGTCGTCGATATCCCCCACGATCGTCTCGACCAGATCCTCGATCGTCACCAACCCATCGACCCCGCCATATTCGTCGATCACCAGTGCCAGATGGGTCCGCCGCTGGCGCATCTGCAGCAGCAGATCGAGCACCGGAATCTGCGGCGCCACCATCAACGGCTTGCGCAGGATCGCCCGCAGCGAAAACGCGGGAGCCGGCCCGGTATAGCCCAGCACATCCTTGACATGGACCATCCCGAGCACGTCATCGAGATGCTCGCCATACACCGGCACCCGCGAATGTCCCTCGCGCCGCATCTGATCGATCGCCTGATCCAGCGTCACATCCGCCCGCATCGCAACAATGTCCGCGCGCGGGATCATCACGTCATCGGCGGTAAAGCCGCGCAACCGCAGCACATTCGCGATCAGCGCGCGCTCCTGCCGGTCGAGCCCGGTGCCCCCGCCATCCTCGGCATCGATCTCGGCATTGGCCTCCTCCATCAGATCGCCGATCTGCTGGCGCAAATCCGGCCGCTCGCGGATTTTGTGCAGCAGCTTGGTGAACCACGACCCGCTCACGACTGATGCTTCCACGGGTTCGGCACCCGCATCCGCGCCAGCAACCTGGTTTCCAGCCGCTCCATCCGCCGCGCCTCGCCCGCCCCGTGATGATCCTCGCCCGCGAGATGCAGCGCGCCATGCATCACCAGATGCGCCAGATGATGCGCCGGTCGCCGCCCCGCCGCCCGCGCCTCGCGCAACACCACGCCGAGCGCGAGAATAATCTCCGGCGGCGATTCATAGGTCAGCACATTGGTCGGCTTGTTCCGCCCCCGATCCCGCGCGTTGAGCCGCCGCACCGTCGCATCGTCGCTCAGCACCACGGTCGGCGCGCAACCCGCGAGCGCGAGCGCCCGGCCCACCACCCGTTCGGGTGCGGTCACATGGCGGCGCCATCCGGCATCGGCGATAATGATGTCCCCCCGCGCCGGAACCCCGGCGCAGGGGAATTTACTGTAAGGTTCGGAAGGCTCCATCAGCGGCCGCGTTCGCGTTCCTGTTGCGCTGTCATCCGCTGCTCATACGCCTCGACGATCCGTGCCACCAGCGGGTGGCGCACCACATCGCCCACCCCGAAGCGCGCAACCCCGATCCCCGGTACACCTTCGAGCGTGTCGAGCGCATCGGCAAGGCCCGACCGCGCCCCGCTCGGCAGATCGATCTGCGACAGATCCCCGGTGATCACCATCCGGGTGCCTTCACCCATCCGGGTCAGGAACATCTTCATCTGCACCGGTGTGGTGTTCTGCGCCTCGTCGAGAATGACGAAGGCATGAGCAAGCGTCCGCCCCCGCATGAAGGCGAGGGGAGCGATCTCGATCTCGCCCGCCGCCATCCGCCGCGTCATCAGATCGCCCGGCAGCAGATCCTGCAACGCATCGTAGAGCGGTCGCAAATAGGGATCGACCTTCTCCTTCATATCGCCCGGCAGAAACCCCAGCCGTTCCCCGGCTTCGACGGCGGGGCGGGACAGCACGATCCGCTCGACCCGCCCGGAAATCAGCATCGCCACCGCCTGAGCCACCGCCAGATAGGTCTTGCCGGTCCCCGCCGGCCCGATCGCGAACACCATCTCGTGCTTGGCCAGCAATTCGATATATCCGGTCTGGCCCGGGCTGCGCGGCCCCACCGCCCCTTTGCGGGTGCGGATCGCCGGCAGGTCCGAAAGCGGCAGGCGCGGATCGGCACCCGGATCGACCAGCCGCGCCGCGGCATCGACCTCCCCGGCATCGATCGCCTCGCCGCGGGCAAGCCTCTGATACAGCGATGAAAGCGCGCTCTCCGCCGCCTCCACCCGGCTCGCCTCGCCCGAAATCGAAACCCGGTTGCCCCGGCACGCGACCCGCACACCGAGCCGCTGCTCGATCCGCGCGAGATTGCGGTCGTGATCTCCGACAAGAACGGACAGCAAGCCGTTGTTATTGAACGTCAAAGTGCGGGATAATGAAGCCGGCGGTGCGATGATCTGGCTCACGCGGCGATTTGCTCCTGGTTGATTGTGCCCATCAGTGAATTGGGATTGGCGGATGTGATTGTCACCTCGGTCATTGTCCCGGGCCCGATCGCACCGTCCGCAACCCCGGCCCCGGCGACCACGACCGGTTGCAGATAAGGCGAACGCCCCGCGACCTGCCCGGGATACCGCCCCGCTCCGGTGAACAGCACCTCGAACCGCCGCCCGACCTGCGCGCGGTTGAATGCGTGCTGCTGATCGCGCAACAAGTCCTGCAATTCCAGCAGCCGCTCATGCGCGAGGGCAGGGGCCACCTGCGCCACCGCATCGGCAGCCGGCGTTCCCGGCCGGCGCGAATAAGTGAAACTATAGGCCAGCGCAAACTCCACCTCGCGCACCAGTGCCATCGTCGCCCGGAAATCGGCATCTGTCTCGCCGGGAAACCCGATGATGAAATCGCTCGAAAACGCCATGTCGGGCCGCGCCGCCCGCAACGCCTCGATAATCCGGCGAAACCCCGCAACGGTATGGCGCCGGTTCATCGCGGTCAGGATCGCATCGGACCCCGACTGCACCGGCAGATGCAGAAACGGCATCAGCTTGGCATTGCGCCGGTGTGCCGCGATCAGATCATCGCCCATGTCGCGCGGGTGCGAGGTGGTATAGCGCAGCCGCCCGATCTCGGGGATCTCGGCCAGCGCATCGAGCAGCCGCGCCAGCGACCAGTCCCGCCCATCGAGCCCTTCGCCGTGCCACGCATTCACATTCTGGCCGAGCAGCGCAATCTCGCGCGCCCCCCGAGCGACCAGCCGCTTCGCCTCCGCAATGATCGCCGCCGCCGGCCGGCTCTGCTCCGCCCCGCGCGTATAGGGCACCACGCAGAACGTGCAGAACTTGTCGCAGCCTTCCTGGATCGCAATATTCGCGATCGCCCCCTGACCCGACTGATCCTCCGGCAGGAAATCGAATTTCTGCTCCGCGGGAAACGCGGTATCGATCACCGATGCCCCGATCACCGATGCCCGCTTTGCCTCGACCGCCGCGATCAGTTCAGGCAGTTTGTGATAGGCCTGCGACCCGACCACCAGATCGACATAAGGCGCCCGCCGCAAAATCTCCGCCCCTTCGGCCTGGGCGACGCACCCCGCCACCGCGATCATCATCCGCCCGCCGCGCGCCTCCTTCACCGCCCGCAACCGCCCGAGCGCCGAAAACAGCTTGTCCGCCGCCCGCTCGCGAATATGACAGGTGTTGAAAATCACCATGTCGGCATCGTCGGTCGCGACCTCCCGATACCCGATCGGCCGCAGCACATCCGCCATCCGCAGACTGTCATACGCGTTCATCTGGCAGCCCCAGGTCACGATATGCAGGGTGCGTAACGCGGCGTCGTCATGGCGTACAAAGACGGGTCGGGTAGTGGCGGTGCGGGTCGTCGTTTCGGTCATTCCTGATCATCCGGGCATGAAATCAGCCCGTCGATGTGCCGAGTTGCCGATGCGGTCAAGCGCGCCTGAATGATACCTGCCCCGAGTCCATGGTCCGAGTCCATCAATCGAGTATCGCAGACCGACCGCCCGTCATGTCAAGACTTTTCCGATGACGCTTCGGCTTCAACGTCCCGCCCCTGGCGGATCTGCGCCGCAACCGCCCCGATCCGTGCCTCCAGCGCCGCGCCGAGCTGCTTGCGCCCGCCCGCAACCACCAGCGGCGGATCGATCACGATCCGCGCCCGCCAGTCATGCCGTCCGAGTTCGGCGTAATGCGAGGCAATGTCCATATCGCCATACCACGCCACCAGGGGTCGGTTGCGCCGGCAGATCGGCAACCCGTCCATCCGGTCGTAAACGATCGTCACCGCCTGCACGATCGGCCTGGTCGCATCCCCCGCGAGGGCGAGGAATGTCGGATGAAACGGCATCACCCGCGCCCCGTCCGAGGTCGTGCCCTCGGGAAACAGGATCAGATTATCCCCGGCGGCCAGGCGCTCCTGCATCGCATTGCGCTCGCCCGCCGCCGCGCGATGCCGGCGCGAGACGAAAATCGTCCGCCCCGCCGCCGCCACCCAGTTGATCCCGGGCCAGCGCGCAACCTCCGCCTTCGCCACGAAACACCCCGGCAGCACCGCCCCAAGGGCGACGATATCGAGCCATGAACTATGATTCGCCACAAAAATCACCGGCCGCCCGTCTCCCTGCGCCACCGCGCCGCTGACATCGAGCCGCAACCCCACGATCCGCGCCACCCCGCCCCAGTAGCGCATCGGCAATCGCTGCTTGCCCGCCCCTGGCAGCCGGATCAGCACCATCTGCACCGGCAGCAGAACCAGCGTCCAGACCACGAACACCACCAGCCGCCCCAGCATGCGCAGGGTCGCGACCACCCCTAACCCCGACAGAAGCCCCGCGTCACGGCGCATCCCCCTTCAGCATCGTCCGCAAATCCGCAATGATCGGCCCCGGATCAACCCCGAGCGTATCCCGCAGCACATCCGCCCAATCCCCGACATCCTCAACCCGCGTCGGATTGTCGCGCAGCAATTCCCGCTTGATGAACGGATACCCCGACAGCAGCAGATGCCGCCACAAATCTGAGGTCGGGTTGAGCGGCTTGCGCCGGGCGATCGCATCGCGCAGCCGCAGCACATGCAGCCAGCGGGTCAGGTCGAGCGGATCGTTGCGCGTCGATCCGTCTCCCGCCAGATACTCGGTCAACTGGTCGCGGCTGATCTGCTTGGTCAACATCTCATAGGGCCACAGCACCGAAACCCGCAGCCCCGCCTTGATCATCGCCTGGGTCATGCCGATCTCATATTTCCCGATCACATAGGCTTTCGAAGGTGCCGGGATCACCTGCGCCCAGAATTTGCGGAACGCCGCCGAGCGGATCGCCCGCGGCCCGAACGCCACGAAATACGACTGCAGATGATACCGCCGCTGCCAGCTTTCGGTCAGTCCCCAGACATCCGCCTCGGCATAATCGAGCCGTAACAGCGTCGCCTCCAGCGGTCGCACCGGTCCGAACACGCTGTCATTGACGATGATGATCTCCTCGGTCTCCGCCTGCGGCAAATTCAGCGTCTCGATCCCGTCCCGCCAGCCGCCGAAATCATACCCGATATTGCGCCGCACCAGCACGCCCGCGCACAGGGTCAGAAGCCGCGCCTCGGCATTGGGCTCGATCTTGCCCGCATTGGTCACGAAAACGACCGACCGTCCCGATTCCGCCAGTTGCGCGATATAGCTGAACAACGCCTCGCGAACCCGCCCGCCGCGATCCCAGTGCAAAAACAGCACCACTTTCGGCCCGAGCGAAATCCCGGTGACCGGCTTGCTGACGATCACCTGATGCGGGCTGCGCAACCGCCCGAGCACCCCTGCCACCGCAAGCGTGACCGCCGCACGAACCGCGCTGACCCCGAGCCAGAGCCGGCGCAACACCGCCATCATCGTGCCCCCCGCCGGTGAGTTCCGCCGCGAGATCATCCGGAGCGCCCTGATACCGCTTCAGCATGGCCCGGCCCAACGCGGTCGCCTCCGCCGCCCGGTCGGTCCGGTGCAGCGCGATGATCTCGCCCCGCAGCGACTCCCAGAACAGCGCGGGTGCCGCCTCGCCCTCGCCAAGCTCCAGCGCAAAACCCCGGCGCACCGCAGCGAAGGCCGCTTCGGCCCGGTGCGGCTGCGCCGGTTCCTGCAGATCGAGAACGCCGAGCGCATACCCGGCACTTCGCAACCCCTCCGTCGTCGCCTTCGCGTAATTGACAAAATCCTTTTCGATCCGCGAGCGCAGCCGCCCCGCCCCGGCAAAATCCCCCCTCGCCACGGCGGTGACGAACCCGGCGGTCGCCAGCGCCTGAACCCGCGCCGGTTCGGCATCGGCGTCGAGCATGTCGAGCAATCCCACCAGCCCCTCGATATCGCCGGATTCCGCCGCGAATCTCGCCTCCGTCGCGATCAGATCGGCACGGCTCGCCGGATCGAGCAGGGTAATATCGATCATCCCGAACAGCGGTCGCGCCTCGTCCTCGCGCCCGAGATGGATCAACCGCAACGCGGCCTGCGCCCGCGCATCGGCACAAGCCACCGCCGTCAAACCGGGCAGGCGCGCGACCAGATGCGGCACATCCGCCGGATCGCCCCTGACCAGCGCAAGCGCGACCAGCGCGATCGACGCATCAGCCCCATCCTCGTCATCCCCCCGCCGCGCCCACGCCTCGATCGGCGCGCCCTCCCGCAGATCAATCGCCTCGTCGTAACGCCCCCGGTTGACCAGCGTCACGAAGGCCCCGAGCGTGATCTGCCGCCGCCGCTCCTCATCGATCCCCACCCCGGCAATCCGTCGCGGCGCCATCGCCGGATCGCCGGTTACAAGGTCGAGAATCGCAAGCCCGATGACCGCATCCAGCCCCTCCAACGTCGCCGGATCGGCCATCGCCTCGATCCCCTCCGCCCGCGCAAACGCCTCGGCATCCTGATACCGCGCCGCATTCACCAGCCGCGAAAACGCCCCGATGATCAGCTCGCACCGCCGCGCCTCATCAATCGCCAGCCCCGCGAGCCGGGCCGGCACATCCATCGGGTCCCCGGTCGCCAGATCGAGCAGCGCCAGCGCCAGCCGCGCATCGTGCCCGGCGACATCATCGCGCGCCACCGCCCGGCTGACGATGTTCTCGGCATCCACGAACAGTATCGCCTCCTCATGCCGCCCGGCATCGACCAGCCGGCAGAACGCCTCCAGCACGATCTGATCGCGCCGCGCCGGATCGAGCGCCACCCCGCGCAGCAGTCCCGGAACCGCCACCGGATCGGCGGTCCGCTCGATCACGATCGCCAGCGCCGCCCGCGCATCCGCCGCCACATCATCCTCGCGCCGCAGCGCCGCGGCACTCACCGCCCCGATATGAAGCGCCGCCTCCCCGTACCGCCCGCCATTCGTCAGGCGCACGAACCCACCCAGCAAAATCTCATCCGCCGCGGTCTCTCCGGCATCCATCATCCCCGCGATCATCATCGCCTCCGCCGGATCGCCGTCAGGCGCCAGCGCCATCTGCCCGCGCACGATCATCGCATCCCGCCGCACCAGCGCGGGCAGATCATCCAGCTCATCCAGCAGCCCATACCGCCCGACCATCTCCCGCGCCGGATCGATCGCCCCCTGATTGACCAGTTCGACCACCACCCGCCACGTCGCCGCCGCAAGCTCACCCCGCCCGACCGGCAGCGACCGCAGATAATCAACCCGCCCCAGCGTCTCCGGTGCCGCCACCCGCGCCGCCTCGATCGCCGCTTCCGCCGCCCCGCGCCACACCAGTTCCTCGGCCAGACCGTCGTTCAGCGTCGCCTGTGCCAGAGCGGAATGAAGTGCCTGCGCCGCCATGCCCGCGAGCGTGAACATCGCCCCCGCCTGCGGTCGCAGCACCGGCTCGGCGCGCAACCGGCTCGCCTCGGCGTATAAAATCATCCCGAGATTCAGCGGCATCGCATCCTTCAGCGCAGCCAGCCCGATCCCGAAAAAATCCGCCGGAACCTCCCGTAACTCATCGAGATCGAGCCCGAACCGCGCCCTGATCGCCGGCCACAGCAAACCCCGCGCCGTCCGCGCCGCCGCCCAATCCAGATCCACCACCGCCTCGAACATCGCGCGCCCGGCAAACCCCAGCCCCAGATCGCTCCCGGTCGGCACCGCCGCCGCCCGCGCCGCCAGATAATTCCGAAACCGCGCCCGATGATCCGCCCGCTCGTCGGTCACCACCCCCGCGATCGCCCCGGCATAGGCCACCAGCGTCAGCCCGTCCCGCCCGACCACGACATCGCCGAACCCGGCCGCCGCAAACAACCGGCGCAAACTCGCCTCGGTCTGAAACACCATGTGAATGCCCGGTGCCAGCAACTGCGCCAGCGCCGCCTCCGGCGTCTCGCGCCTGATCGCCTCGCCATCCGGCGTCGTCAGCAGCAACACCCCGTCGCGCGCCAGCCGCGCCCGCAACGCTGCCAGCAGGGCAGGGGGTTGCTCGACATGCTCGATCACCTCGGTCGCCGCGATCACGTCCCAGATCCGCGCTTCCGGGTCGGCCTGCGGAAAATACCCATCACGGATCTCGATCGCGAGATCCGCCGCCCCCAGCCGCGCCATCGGCGACGGATCGATGCCCATCCCCTCCCAGCCCAGCGCATGGATCGCGAAATCCAGCCCGAACCCGTACCCGCACCCGATCTCCAGAAACCGCGTGCCCCCCGGCCGGTCGATCCGCCCGAGCGGTGCCGTGATCGGCACCAGCCCCGCGCCCTGCTGGATGTGAAACTGATGCCAGCCCCAATCCATCACATCCGGATCATGATAATTCGGCACCTTCAGCGGCGGATAGAACCGCGCGGTGCAGGATGGACACATATAAACCGGCTTGCGATCGCCCTGCGGCAGCTTGGGCGCCACCCAGGCCACATCCAGTACATGCGGCTTGTCCCCCGCCGCACCGCAATTCGGGCACACCCCCTGATACGCCGGCTGATCCGATGCCGGCCAGTCGATCCGGATGCCGCCCGCCGGCACGTCACCATCCTCCCGCCCGGGCACGCCGGATGTGCTCAAGCGAACAGCGCCGGCACCCGGGCCCGCAGCGCTTCGGTCAACTCCTCCCGCCGCGCCCACAGCGCATGATACCAGTCGGTCCGCGCCCGGACCTGATACGCCAGCATCCGCCCCGCGCTCACCTCGGCCCGCGCCGCCTCCGCCAGCCGCCGCGCCGCATCGGGGTAGGCGAGCAGCCGCAGCAACTGCATCCGCAGATGATCCGGGCTGCGGAACAGCAACCCGGTCTCGCCCTCGCGCACGCTCGCCTCATACACCACCGGGCTGCACAGCGAGACCACGCGCGCCGCACTCGCCTCCAAAAATTTCAGATCCGATTTCGCCTGATTGAACACGGTATCCTGCAACGGCATGAACGAAATCTCCGACTGCGCGAGCAGCCCCCGATAGGTCGGGTAATCGCAGGTCGGCACGAACGTCTTTTCCGTCGTATCCAGCGCATCGAAAAACCCGCGATCATGCACCACGGTCACGGCAAGCCGCGCCCCCACCGCCCGCAGCACCTCGTTCAGCACCGGCATATACGGCGCCCAATCCTCCTCGCGGTTCAGCGCCCCGAAAAACAGCGTCATCCGCTCGGGATCGGCGAAATTCACCGGCGTCGGCAGTTCCGCCACCGCGTTCGGAAACACCGCGATCTCGGGATTGAACCCGCACAGCACCGCCGCCAGCGCCTCGGTACTGGTCTGCACCGCATGCACCGCCGTGAACGTCAGCAAATCCGCCTGCGAAACCCCGCGCGCCTCCAGAAATCCCGGATGATCGTCGAATTCCGACACCACGACATACCCGCGCCGGATCAGCTCGCGCACCCGCGCCAGCCCCGGCTCGCCGAGCAGCAGCGGCCGGTGCAGCACCGCCACCTGCGCCCCGCCCTCGAATATCGGGGTCAGCTCGCTCTCCGGGCGAATACTGGTCAGCAGCGAGGCATCGGTCGCCATCGCCCGCACCGGCTCGATCACCCGCGCATCGGAAACCCCGCCCACCGGCGGCAGCATGGTGGCGCCGAGCACCAGCCGGGGCCGCGGCTGCTTCTTCGCCCGCCACACGAACTGGATCGGCGCCGCCCGGTTCAGATAATCCCCGGTATCGATCCCCAGCGCGCCGAGCGCCGGTCCCATCGCCTCGACAAACCGCGCCGCCTCGGTCGGATCGACCGGGCGCGGCCGCACATCGCACACCGTCAGCCCGGCCCGCTCCAGCGCCGCCCCCATGGTGCGCGGGGTGAACCACCGCAGATGCGTCCGGTCGAGCAACCCGGCATCCTCATAATCGAAACTGCCCTTGAGCAGCCGGTAGGTGATGCTCCAATGCTCGACATTGGGAAAACACACCAGTACCGTCCCATCCGGATTGAGCACCTCGACATGCCGCGCCAGTACCGCCCACGGATCGGCCAGATGCTCCAGCACATCGCCATACACCAGGCAGTCGACCCCCTCGGACAAATCGAAGGGAAACGCCTCGGTCTGCACGTCGCACACCGCCGCCTCGGTCAGCCGGGTCCGCGCCACCTCGATCGAACCGGGATCGATATCCACGCCCAGCATCCGCGCGCGCGGATTGCGCCGCAGATACGCCGCCCCGATCGCCCCGCCGCCGCACCCGATATCGATCAGCGTGCGCGCGGTCAGCGGCATGGTCTCGACCAGATCGGGATTGGCGAAATCCGGATACGCCCCGATCATCGCAAGCCCATGCTGATCGCGCCGCACCGCCTCCTCGCCCGCCGGTCCGGCGGTCTGCCCCTCGTGAGCGGTGGCGACATCATCCATCGGCAAGGTCCTTCTCATCTCTGCCCATCACGGCATGGTCATCGTCAGCATCATCATCGTACGCGTCAGCATCGGCAGTCACCGGGCGCTGCCCGCGTCCCACCCCATGATACACGAATCCCGCCGCGCGCATCGCCGCCGGATCGAAAATATTGCGCAGGTCCACGATCACCCGCCCCGCCATCGCCTGCGCCAGCCGCGCCGGCGCCAGCGCGCGAAACTCGTTCCACTCGGTCATCACCACCAGCAGATCAGCACCCTCGATTGCCTGCAACGCGCTTTCGGCATAAACCACCGACCCCGGCAGCAGCGGTTTCGCCGCACTCATCGCCGCCGGATCGTAGGCCGCAATCACCGCCCCGGTCTCCGCCAGCGCCTCGATCGCGGGAATCGCGGGCGAATCCCGCATATCGTCGGTCTCCGGCTTGAACGCGAGGCCGAGCACCGCGATCCGCCGGCCCCGCAAATCCTCGCCCGCCGGCCCCGCCGCCAGCGCGAAATCGATAATCCTGCGCCCGAGCCCGGCCTTGCGCGCCTCGTTCACCGCCACCACCGCCTCGGTCAGCCGGCTCGGCGCGCGGGCATCCTGCGCGATCCGCGCCAGAGCCAGCGTATCCTTGGGAAAGCAAGAGCCACCGAATCCCGGCCCGGGATGCAGGAACTTCCGCCCGATCCGCCCATCCAGCCCCATCCCGCGCGACACGTCATGAACATCCGCGCCCACCGCCTCGCACAGATCCGCCATTTCATTGATGAACGTCACCTTCATCGCAAGATAGGCATTGGCCGCGTATTTGATCAGTTCGGCAGTCTCCAGCCCGGTCATCAGAACAGGCGTCTCGATCAGATTGAGCGGCCGGTACAGCGCCCGCAAAACCGCCCGCGCCCGCTCGGTCTCCGCCCCCACCACCACCCGATCGGGTCGCATGAAATCGCCGATCGCGCTGCCCTCGCGCAGAAATTCCGGGTTCGACGCAATCTCGACCGCAAGATCAGGCCGCAGCCGCGCCGCCAGCGCCGCCAGCTTCCGCCCGGTGCCGACCGGCACGGTCGATTTGGTCACCAGAACCACCGGATGATCGAGCGCCTTCAGCACCTGCTCCGCCGCCGCGAACACATAGGTCAGGTCGGCATGGCCGCCGCCCCGCCGCGAGGGCGTGCCCACCGCGATGAACACGGCCTCAACCCCGGCAATCGCCTCGGCCAGCGCCCCGGTGAACGAAAGCCGCCCCGCCGCCCGGTTGCTCGCCACCAGCGCATCGAGCCCCGGCTCGTAAATCGGCATCTCGCCCGCCAGCAGCCGATCCAGCCGCGCCGGATCGGTCTCGGCGACACACACCTCGACGCCGAATTCGGCAAAACACGCCGCCGATACCAGGCCGACATAGCCGCCGCCGATGATCGCGATTTTCAATCCGGGCACTCCAACAGGTCGATCGAGGGTTGACGCCGATCCGTTCTGACAATCTCCATCACGGGTTGCAAGACCTCGGCCTCACGCGGGCGTGTCTCCCGATCGTAACATTCCGCAAATGTTCGATGCTTGACCCGCTGCAATGCAACACATTAGTCAAATGGCATGTCCGATCCCGATCCTGCCATCCAGCCGCCTTCCGGCGGTCGGTCTCGCGCCCGATTGACCCGCACCCTGCTGACCCGGACGCTGCTCCGCGGTTCCACCCGCCCTCTGCTCCGCATGGCCCTGGGCCGCTGGCCCACCGGGGCCGAAGCCGATCTGTTCCGCCGCGCCGTCGCCACCAAATTCGTCCGGATGCCCGCCCTCCTGCGCGGCCTGATGCTCCAGCCCGATATGGAGTCCCTCCTGCCCGAATTGCTGCGCATGATGTGGTTCATCAAAAACCAGGGCATGACCATCGACGATCTCGAACGAACCGGCCCGGTCCCGCCGATCCCCGATCTCCTCGGCAATATCTTCACCGCCTGGACCGGCCCGAAACTCGGCTTCCTGCATCTGGAAAAATGCGGCGGCGTCGCCGTGGTCAAATGGCTCACCGGGCAGTTCCACCCCGACCAGATCGACCCCGACCCCCTGCGCGCCGCGCCCCCGCATAATTTCTATCGCGCCCCGCCCGGCATCGGCCGTGACATCACGAAATATTCCCTGCTCTGGGGTCATTTCGGCCTGCCCACCCTCGAACGAATCGAACCCGAGCGCTTCATCTTCACCATGCTGCGCGACCCGCGCGCCCGCCTGATCTCGCTGTACCGCTACTGGCGCGCGGTCAATCCCGCCATGGTCGACGACATCGAACACGATCCCGTGGTCGGGTCCGCCCACCGCAACGACCTGCTCGGTTTCCTGCGCGACCCCGAACCCCTGCTCCGCGATTACATCGACAATTTCTACGTCCGCCGCCTGACCGGACGCTACGCGACCGGCGCCACCATCGATCCTCTGATCCGCTCGCCGGTCGCCGCCCTCAATCAGGCGGTCGCCGCCCTCGACCGGATCGGCTTCGTCGGCATCACCGAACGGATGGACGAAAGCATCCATCGCCTCGCCGCCCTGATCGGCGCAAAGCCGCCCGAAGCCCCGGTGCGCGGCAACATCGCCGCCGAAAACCATACCGACCCCAGCGGCTGGTTCCGCCGGACCGAAACCGTCACCATCACCGCGGAGGCCGAGGCCGAAATCGAGCGCCTGACCCGGCTCGACCGGGTGGTGTACGAAATCGCCCGCGCCCGGTTCGACGGCGCGACCCAACCGGTGAGCGCGGTTGTCGCCGCCTGAGTTTCGCGCGACAACACGCCATGAGCGCGCGCAATCTCCACCTCACTCCGGACATGATCCTGCGCGCCTACCGCCTCGGCATGTTCCCGATGGCCGAAACCCGCCATTCCCGGCACCTGCATTTCCTCGATCCCGAACATCGCGGCATCCTGCCGCTCGACGGGTTCCATCTGCCCCGCCGCCTGTTCCGCACCCTGCGCACCACCCCGCTCGAAATCGTCAGCAATCGTGATTTCCCGTCTTTGATCGCCGCCTGCGCCGCCGAACGCGCGGTGCGTCCGGAAACCTGGATCAACCCCGAAATCGAGCGTCTGTTCGTCGAACTCCATTATCGCGGCCACGCCCACAGCATCGAAGTCTGGAGTGGTCCCCGCCTCGTCGGCGGCCTCTACGGTCTGGCGATCGGCGGGGCTTTTTTCGGCGAAAGCATGGTCTCTTTCGTGCGCGACGCCTCGAAACTCGCCCTCGCACATCTGGTCGCCCGCCTGCGCCTCTCGGGCTTCACCCTGCTCGACACCCAGTTCCTCACCACCCATCTCGCCCGCTTCGGCGCGCACGAAGTCAGCCGCGCCCACTATCACGCCCTGCTGGCCGAAGCGGTGGCGATCCCGGCGCGCTGGAACGCCGCGCTTGATCCTGCCACAATCATGCACGATATCGAGGCGATGCGTTCGAAGAGTTCCGAGGATTCGCCATGAATTTCAAAATCGCCGCCGCCGCGCTGCTGCTCTCCGGCGCGGCCATCGTGCCCGCCTTCGCCGCCCCGCGCCTGATCCCCGATCGCGATGCCATGGGCGTCTATCAGGTCACCCAGCCCGGCAAACCGACCCAGACCTGGCGGGTGCGCTACCAGGCCTCCAGCCGGATGCTCCGCGCCGTCAGCCTCTCCGGCCAGGCGACCGGCGTGACCGTGCTGCTCGACCTCGCCGCCGGCTCCGCCGATATCGTGGTCCCGCAGATGCACGCCATCGTCGCGGTTCCCGGCCTCTCGGGCGTGATCCACAAGGCGCTCGATCAGAACGGTGCCCATTTCACCCGCCTCGGCGACGCCACCATCGCCGGCCACCAATGCACCCGCTACCTGATCCTCAAACGCAAGGGTGACGGCTCGGCCTGCATCACCCGAAGCGGCATCGTCCTCGCCGCCACCGGCAAGGACTCGAAAGGCTCGGCCCAGGTCACCGCCCTGCAAATCGCCGAAGCCCCGCAGCCCCCGGAAGATTTCCAGCTCCCGCAGGGCTACTCCAACATCAACCTGCCGCCGCAGATGCTTGCGCAACTCCTCGGCGGCTGATCCCGCCCTCAGAACGGAATTTCATCGTCGAGATCGTTCCCCCGCCCGGAATCCCATCCGCCGCCACCGCCCATATTGCCACCGCCCATATTGCCACCACCGGTATTGCCACCCGTCGAACGCCGCGCCGGCGCGCTGCTTCCCCCGCCATAACTATCGCCACCGCCCGCCATCGCGCCGCCGCCCGTGGGCCGATCGAGCAACACCATCTCCGCGCCGAACCGCCCCAGCATCACCTCGGTCGTGAATTTCTCCACCCCCGCCTGATCGGTCCATTTCCGCGTCTGCAACTTGCCCTCCAGATAAAGCTTCGAGCCCTTCTTGAGATATTTCTCCGCCACCTCGGCCAACCGGTCGTTCATGATCACGACCCGATGCCACTCGGTGCGCTCCTGGCGCTCCCCGCTGGCCTTGTCGTTCCACGATTCCGACGTCGCAAGAGCCAGATTGACGACCTTCATCCCCGACTGCGTGGTCCGCACCTCCGGGTCCTTGCCCAGATTGCCCACCAGCGTCACCTTGTTCACACTACCCGCCATCGTCGATCCCCTATCGTGTTCCGTTCGCAACCCGTGTCACCGGTGGTCCAATGCGTCAAGCCAAAGAAAGGCCTTCTTTTTTGTGAACAAAAAAGAAGCAAAAAAAACTTCGTCAATTTGGGTCCGGTGCCAACAAAACCGCACAAGCCTATATAAATAAAAGTTTTTTGCTTCTTTTTTCCAAAAAAGAAGCGCTCGCTACCCTTTCTCGATCATCCCTGCACCGCACCATCCACCCCTTCCCACAGCCCGATTTTGCCGCCATATCTACCATGAACATATCGGAAACAAAAGCATGACCGGGTCGGGTTTCATCGTCGTTCGCGGCGCGCGCGAGCATAATCTGAAAAACGTCGATGTCCGCATCCCGCGCGACCAGCTCACCGTCATCACCGGCCTGTCCGGCTCCGGCAAATCCTCCCTCGCGTTCGACACCATCTACGCCGAGGGCCAGCGCCGCTATGTCGAGAGCCTCTCGGCTTATGCCCGCCAGTTCCTCGAACTGATGGGCAAGCCCGATGTCGACAGCATCGAGGGCCTGTCCCCCGCCATTTCGATCGAACAGAAAACCACCTCGAAAAACCCCCGCTCCACCGTCGGCACCGTCACCGAAATCCACGACTACATGCGCCTGCTCTGGGCCCGCGTCGGCGTGCCCTATTCCCCCGCCACCGGCCTGCCGATCGAGGCGCAGACCGTCAGCCAGATGGTCGATCGCGTCATGGCGATGCCCGATTCCACCCGCCTGCTCCTGCTCGCCCCCGTGGTGCGCGACCGCAAGGGCGAATACCGCAAGGAACTCGCCGAACTCCAGCGCCGCGGCTTCACCCGCGTGAAAATCGACGGCAAACTCTACGAAATCGCCGAAGTTCCCGCCCTGAACAAAAAAACCAAACACGAAATCGAAGCGGTGGTCGACCGCGTCGTGGTCAAGGAGGGCATCGAACAGCGCCTCGCCGACAGTTTCGAAACCGCCCTCGCCATGTCGGACGGCATCGTCTACGCCGAAAACGCCGATACCGGCGAACGCACCGTCTTCTCCGCCCGCTTCGCCTGCCCGGTCTCCGGCTTCACCATCGAGGAAGTCGAACCCCGCCTGTTCAGCTTCAACTCGCCCCACGGCGCCTGCCCGGATTGCGCCGGCCTCGGCACCGAAACCTTCTTCGACCCCCATCTGATCGTGCCGGACGAAACGAAATCCCTCGCCCAGCAGGCCATCGCCCCCTGGGCCAACGCCCAATCCCCCTATTACGACCAGACCCTCGCGAGCCTCGCCAAATTCTTCAAGGTCAAACTATCGACCCCATGGGAAAACCTGCCGCAAAAAATCAGGGACGCGATTCTCTACGGGGCAGGGGAGTCCGAAATCGCCTTCGAGTACAAGGATGGCGTGCGCGCCTACGGCGTCAGCAAATCCTTCGAAGGCGTCGTCCGCAACCTCGAACGCCGGATGCGCGAGACCGACAGCGTCTGGGTCCGCGAGGAACTCTCCCGCTACCAGGCCGACCGCCCCTGCAAAACCTGCCACGGCGCCCGCCTCAAACCCCAGGCCCTCGCGGTCAAAATCGACGGCGAAACCATCGCCGCCGTCTCCGACCTCTCGATCAGGGACGCCCGCATCTGGTTCGGCCGCACCCTTGAGACCCTCACCCCCCAACGCCAGGACATCGCGCGACGCATCCTCCGCGAAATCACCGAACGCCTGCAATTCCTCGTCGATGTCGGGCTCGACTACCTCTCCCTCGCGCGCGGCTCCGCCACCCTCTCCGGCGGTGAAAGCCAGCGCATCCGCCTCGCCAGCCAGATCGGCTCCGGCCTCACCGGCGTGCTCTACGTGCTCGACGAACCCTCGATCGGCCTGCACCAGCGCGACAACGAACGCCTCCTCGGCACCCTCCGCCGCCTGCGCGACCTCGGCAACACGGTCTTGGTGGTTGAGCATGATGAAGACGCCATCCGCAGCGCCGACCACGTGATCGACATGGGCCCACTCGCCGGCATCCACGGCGGCGAACTCGTCGCCGAAGGCACAATCGCCGAAATCGCCGCCAACCCCCGCTCCCTCACCGGCGATTTCCTCTCAGGCCGCCGCGGCATCGCCATCCCCGAACAACGCCGCGCCATCGACCCTGCCCGCATGCTCAGCCTGATCGGCGCGCGTGGCAACAACCTCAAAAACGTCACCGGCGCCTTCCCGCTCGGCGTCTTCACCTGCATCACCGGCGTCTCCGGCGGCGGCAAATCCACTCTGGTGATCGACACGCTCTACAAAGCCGTCTCCCGCCGCCTGATGGGCTCCGGCCAGGTGCCCCCCCCCTACGACCGCATCGACGGCCTCGACCAGCTTGATAAAATCATCGAAATCGACCAATCCCCGATCGGCCGCACCCCCCGCTCCAACCCCGCCACCTACACCGACCTGTTCGCCCCGATCCGCGACTGGTTCGCCGAACTCCCCGAAGCCCGCGCCCGCGGCTACAAATCCGGCCGCTTCTCCTTCAACGTCAAAGGCGGCCGCTGCGAAGCCTGCCAGGGCGACGGCGTGCTGAAAATCGAAATGCACTTCCTGCCGGACGTGTTCGTCAAATGCGACACCTGCAAAGGCAAACGCTACAACCGCGAAACCCTGGAAATCAAATTCCGCGACCTCTCGATCGCCGACGTGCTCGACCTCAACGTCGAAGAAGCCATGGCCTATTTCGCCGCCCAACCCCGCATCCGCGACCGCCTCGAACTCCTCCTGAAAGTCGGCCTCGGCTACGTCAAACTCGGCCAATCCGCCACCACCCTCTCCGGCGGTGAAGCCCAGCGCATCAAACTCGCCAAGGAACTCGCCCGCCGCGCCACCGGCCGCACCCTCTACATCCTCGATGAACCCACCACCGGCCTGCACTTCGAAGACGTCCGCAAACTCCTCGAAGTGCTCCACGCCCTGGTCGACACCGGCAACACCGTGATCGTCATCGAACACAACCTCGAAGTCATCAAAACCGCCGACTGGGTGATCGACCTCGGCCCCGAAGGCGGCGACGGCGGCGGCGAGATCGTCGCAGCCGGCACCCCCGAAGACATCGCCACCATCCCCCGCTCCCACACCGCCCGCTTCCTCGCCCCCCTCCTCGCACCCCCCATCCCCGAAAAACGCAAACGCCGACGGGCTTGAAGCGAAAGGGAGGGAAGGGAAGGGGAGGCAAGCACTTCTTTTTTGAAAAAAAGAAGCAAAAAACTTTTCGTCCTCGGGCTGATCGGCGCCCGGGCTGCATACCTAAACGAAATCAGGCGCGCCTTAGCGACGCGTGTTGAGCCGCGTCGTACGGTAAAACGCCATCAAAGGCGTCACATAACCGATGCTCTCCAAGTGAAGTTCGCCACTGGAAACAACCTCCGCCTGCTCCGGCCAACTGCCATCTGACCGCCGTCGCAAAACCTCCGCACCGACCGATACCGAAGAGACGACCAATATCTCACGCACGCTCGGTATCGACGCGTAGGCCCAGACGTTCGCCCAAGTCTCCCGATGATTGCTCGGCGATAATATCTCGATCAGCAACACGGGCGCACTCAACAGCGACCCGTCATCCCCACCCGGCGAACAACTCACCCCGATATCCGGCACTCGCACATTATGCGCACGCTCCAGATGCGGCGTAACCCCGGGCGCCATCAGCACTTCGCAAGCACTGCCCCGCTCCAGCAGATGATTGCCGATCAACCGCGCAATCTCCGCCTGAATCCGAGCATGCGTCGTACTCGCCGGCGCCATCGCCACCGGCTCACCATCGACAAGCTGCCAGACCTGGCCGTCCTCAGGACACCAATCCAAGAATTCCGCCACACTCATCCGAGCCGGGAATTTGATCGCACTAGACATAAATAATTACTTAGCACGACATTTGACCGGCGCGAAGCCAAAACGCCCCATGCCTTTACGCCCCGGACCACCAAAAACAGCGGTGAAAGTTCTTCTGCGACAAAGGAATTTCACGAGTAGAGGAGTATCCCCGATGCAGACGGAGTGTAGCGCGGTGCGATTTGAATTTGGGGAGGTCCGGGCCGGGTCGTGATTGCTGACTTTGACGGTGGAGCGATCACCTCGGATGCCGATGCTCTATTGCTGGGTGCGGCCGATCGGGCGATCCGGTTGACCGAGTGCTTCGCCGCCTGTTTCAACGACCGCCGTTCCCCCGATCACATCAAGCACGACGTCCTCGCCGCCCTCTGCGCCGCCGGTCACGGCGTCATTCTATCCACCCACATGCTCGGCACCATCGGCGACGATTGTTCCGAAATCCTCTTCCTCGGCAATGGCACCTGCACCCACCGCTGGTCCCGGGCGGACATCGCCGCCGCGCGCCAAACCCCCGGCGGGCTCGATGCAATGGTCGTGAACGCCCTCGAATCCGCCTAACCCAAAACCGCCCGCCGATCCCGCCGCCCCAACCGCTCCAGCAAATACTCGATCTCCGCCCGCGCCACCGCACTCAACCCCGCCGCCGGCGCCCGCTGGGTCTCATGCGCAATCGCCCCCCGCCGCCACAGCACATATTTCCGCACCGCGAGCCCGATCCCCTGCTGCTGCTCGTAACGGATCAACGGCAGATGCGCATCGAACAGATCATGCGCCGCCTCCCGCTCACCCGCACCGGCCCGCGCCACCAGCTCCACCAGCATGTCGGGAAACGCATACCCCGTCATCGCCCCATCCGCCCCGCGCTCCATCTCGAAATCCAGAAACAACCCGCCATTCCCGGTCAAAATCGAAAGCGGCCGCATCGACCCCTCGCGCTGAAACCCCCGCAGCGCCGAGATTTTCTCCAACCCCGGCCAATCCTCATGCTTGAGCATCACGCACGACGAATGCTCCATCACAATCGCCCGGATCACCCCCGGCGTCATCACCACGCTCAGCGTCAGCGGATAATCCTGAATAACGAACGGAACATCCGCCCCGATCGCCGCCACCGCCTGCCGATAATACGAAATGATCTGATCATCCGTCCGCAACGAAGGCGGCGGCGCAATCATCACCCCCGCCGCCCCGCTCGCCATCGCGCCATGCGCCAGCCCCCGCATCGCGGCAAACCCCGGCGCCGAAACCCCCACGATCACCGGAACCCCCGCCCGCCGGATCACCCGGTCCGAAAGCGCCAGCGCCTCCGCCTGATCCAGCTTCGGCGCCTCGCCCATAATCCCCAATATCGTCAGCCCGGAAACCCCGCACCCGACATAAAAATCCGTCAGCCGATCGACCGAAGCCTCATCGATCGCCCCACCCGGCAAAAACGGCGTCGCCGCAATCGCAAACACCCCGGACGTCCCCTCATCGAGCCTCATCACACCCCCCCACACCAATCCTGCCCGCACGCTACGGCACCAAAACCGCCCACGCAAACGCCAGCGTCGCAGGCAGATAAAAGTAAGTTCTTCTTTTTTGTGAACAAAAAAGAAGCAAAAAAAACTTTGTTAATCTGGGTCTGTGCTGTCGAAACGCCCGTGCCCCAATTCAAGAAAGTTTTTTGGTTCTTTTTTACAAAAAAGAACTTTTCTTCTTCCCCTCACCAAACCCCACCCGCCCCACCAGCCTGAACGCCGCGCCCGGCTTATCCTCGACAAACACCGCCACGCCCTCAACCCGTCGCGCCATCCCCAGCGCCGCCGCGAAATACCCCCGCGCCGCCGCCTCCAGCGCATCGCCATCCGCCAGCCGCTCGCTCAGCGTCATATGAAACTGCCACCGGTCAAGCACATGCCCATACCCGTATTGCGCCAGCAGTCCCCGCCCATGCTCATCCAGCCGCCCCGCCCGCCGCGCCATCTCGGTAGCCGATTCCGCAACCCGATGCCGCTCCAGCCCGGTCACGCACAAATCCGCCACCGCCTGAAGCGCAGCACTCCGCTCGATCTCGGTCAGCGCAATGAACCCGTCGATCCGTGAAACCCGCAACCCCGGCATCTCGAACGGCGCCACCCCGGCCAGCAACTCCCGCACATCCGCCATCAGCGCATCGAGCCCGAACGCCAGCCGCATCGGCGGCTTGATCGTGGCATGAAACCCATACCGCCGCGGTGCCGCCGTCGCCGCCGCAATCCCCGCAAAATCCGGCTGAACCAGCGCCACCCCGCGCTCCGGGTCCCGCCCCAGCCAGCACGTCCCCGCCGCCCAGAGCGGATCGGACAGGGCAGGGGCGTAATAAATCGCAGCGCGCATCGCAGGGGTCCATCAGTGAGGGCAATGCCTCCATACTCCGGATCACCGCGCCGCCACCATTGTCCCCCCCCGCCATTTATGACAGACGAGCTACCGTATCGCCCGAGGCCTCCAGTGACCCCAAACCCAGTGACCCCACACCCAGTGATCCCACACCCAGTGACCCCACACCGCGGATGATCCATCTCCCGCCGATTCCGGCACCGCCTTTGCTGCGCCGCTGGCTCGTCCTGATCGTCATCACCCTCCTCGCCACCATCGGCCTCGCGGCACTCCACATCCCCTCCGCCGCCCTGTTCGCCGGGCTGTTCATCGCCACCATCCTCGCCTTGCGCGGCTTCGCGCCGGATGGCGTGAACCCCCGCCTCGTCATCGCCGCCCAATCCGTCCTCGGCACCATGATCGGCATGCTGGTCCAGACCTCGACCCTGCGCGCCCTCGGCGGCCACATCGTCGCGGTCCTCATCGTCACCACCGCCACCCTCCTGGTCAGCATCGCCGCCGGCCTCCTGCTCAGCCTCCGCCGCGATGTCGATCCCATCACCGGCGCCCTCGCCCTCACCACCGGCGGCGCGTCCGCCATCGTCTCCCTCGCCGCCCAGTTCGGCGGCGATGACCGCATGGTCGCCATCGTCCAATACCTCCGGGTCGGCCTCGTCACCGCCAGCATGCCCCTCATCGTCGCCCTGGCCTTCCATCCCCCCCATCACCACGCCGCCGCCGCCCATCCGGCCACCGCCCCGTGGTTCATCGGCCTCGCCATCCTCATCCTGTCCGGCACGCTCGGCCTCCTCCTCGCCCGCGTCACCCGGCTCCCCGCTGGCACCCTGCTCGGCCCCATGATCATCGCGGGCGCCATCACCCTCTCCGGCATCGCTCCCGGCGCCATCGTCCCCCTCCCGCTGGTCGACCTCGCCTACGCGCTGATCGGCTGGCAGGCCGGCCTCAAATTCACCCTCTCACGCCTCAAACAGGTCGGCCGCGCCCTCCCGGCCGCGCTCACCCTCATCATTCTGGTCAACTTCATCTGCGCCGGTCTCGGCGTCCTGCTCGCCCACCTCACCGGCGTCAGCGCCTACGATGGCTACCTCGCCACCGTCCCCGGAGGCATCTACGCCGCCCTCGCCCTCGCCATTTCCAGCCGCACCGATGTCACCTTCGTCCTCGCCGTCCACGTCCTGCGCGTCGTCATGCTGATGTTCGCCATGCCGCTCTTCGTCCGCCTCCTCCGCCGCTTCACCGCCCCCGGCATGGCGAACGATGTCTGACCCGTCCGAAATAAGCAAAAATCACCCCGCGCCATGCATCCCGCGCGGTTGTTGCCGCATGAACGCTCTGCCATAGCCGAAACCACCGGAACCAACGGATGCCACATCGAGCCGCCGCAGAACCGGACAGGGACATGAAAAGGGGACTCGCCATGCCTTCCACCGCGCCCACCACCCGCCAGATCACCCGCGTCGCCATCGCCAGCATCGTCGGCTCGGTGATCGAACAATACGATTTCCTGGTCACCGGCATCATCGCCGCCACGGTCTGGGGCGGCATCTTCTTCAAACTCCACGCCCTCGCCGCCGTCGCCGCCGCCATCGGCGTCTACGGCATCGGCATCATGATCCGCCCGGTCGGGGCCTACATCTTCGGCAATCTGGCGGACCGCGCCGGCCGCAAGAACGCCCTGGTCGGCGCTTTGGTCCTGATGGGCGTGAGCACCCTCCTCATCGGCCTCACCCCCACCTACGCCACCATCGGCATCGCCGCCCCCATCCTGCTGATCATCTTCCGCCTCGCCCAGGGCATCAGCTTCGGCGCCGAATTCGGCACCGCCTCCACCTGGGTGATCGAACAGGCGGCCCATTCGAAATATCGCGGCTTCTGGGGCGCCTGGGTCGGCTTCGCCATCCCGATCGGCCTGCTCCTCGGCTTCGGCTCGGTCATCTTCGTCAAATCCCTGATGAGCGAAGCCGCGTTCATCGCCTATGGCTGGCGCATCTTCTTCGTCATCGGCTTCCTCGTCGCCATCGTCGGCCTCGTCATCCGCCTGCGCACCGAAGACAGCCAGTTGTTCGAAACCCTCAAAGCCGACCGCCAGATCCTCGACCACCCCGCCGCCCGGGTCTGGCGCGAAATGCCGGGCCGCATCCTGCGCACCTCGGTCGTCAACGCCATGTTCAGCGGCGCCTTCTTCCTCTGCTTCGTCTTCGGCACCAGCTACATGAAAGTCGTCGGCTTCACCGCCGGACAGGCCGAAGCCATCGGCCTGCTCGCCGCCGCCTTCATGCTCGGCTTCATGATCATCGGCGCCTTCCTCGCCGACCGCATCAGCCGCCGCGCCGTCCTGCTCACCTCCGCCATCACCTTCCTGATCTTCGCAATCCCCTATTTCTACCTGATCAACACCCACCAGCTCATCCTCGCCGCCATCGCCGAAATCATCGGCTTTGGCTTCGTGTTCGGCTTCGGCTACGGCGCCATCCCGGCCTTCTACACCGAGAATTTCCCCACCCGCTACCGCGCCTCCGGCGCCAGTGCCGGCTACCAGATCTCCCAGGTCTACGGCGGCGGCCTCATCCCCATCCTCGCCGGCCTGATCCTCAAAAGCGTCGGAATCAAACACGCCTTCATCTATATCGGCCTCCTCGTCATGGCCTACGCCGCCGCCGCGATCGTCGCGATCCTGATGACCCCGGAAACCGGGGGGAGCGATCTTTCGAAGTAAGGCCGGGAAGGGAAGGGAAGCGCTTCTTTTTTGCAAAAAAGAAGCAAAAAACTCTCTTGAATCTGGGCCCATGCCCTCTCGAACGCCCGTGCCCCAACTAACAAAAGTTTTTTGCTACTTTTTTTCAAAAAAGTAGCCCTTCCTTGGCCTTCGCCTGCCCTTTTCCGGCTTTCTCACCCCCCGCCCGTTATGCTTATAGTCCCATGTGACCGAAGCACCCGCCCTCATGAAGCCTTGACCGAAACCCTCAAAGCCATCTTTGCGGGGTTCCATCGCGAGGCGGTCCGGCTGGCCCAGCACCACCGGGCCGCGATGCCGATGGTCACGTTGTTGCTGGGCTATTTCAACCGCGTGGTGATCCGCTTCGCCCAATCCGCTGGCAAACCCGCCGCACCACCGCGCCCGATCCGCGATCCCGCACCTGGCACCACCGAGACCGCGCCGCCGAAACCATCGCGCCCGCGCAAACCCTCACCGTTCTCCACCCAATTCGCCTGGCTTCTGCATCTGCTGCCGACCACGCCGACCACAGGCGTCGTCGCCGCCCAAGCCCATTACGACCTGATCGCGTTCGTCAATTCGCCCGAGCTGATCGCCCTGCTCGCCGCCAAACCAAGCCTCGGTCGCATCCTCCGCCCGATCTGCCGCATGTTCGGCGTGAACCTCCCCGACCACCTCCGCCCGCCACCCCGCCAGCGACGCCAGCGCAAACCCAACCCCAACCCCAAACCCAAACGCATCATCTGGCCGATCCCCCTCGACCCCGCCGATATCCGCATCCCCGACGCCAACTACCACGGCGTCCATTTCGGCCCCGGCAACCGCTTCTGGCCACCCCGACGAAAATATCGAAAAATTTGCCCCTGACCGAAGGCAACTTCGCACGCCTATAATGTTACGTTATCGCAACAAGTAAGGGAAAAAAGCAAAGAAGAGCCTTCTTTTTGTGAACAAAAAGAAGCAAAAAAACTTTGTTAATCTGGGCCTGTGACCGTTTCACCGCCCGCGACCCAGCGAAAAAAAGTTTTTTGCTTCTTTTTTACAAAAAAGAAGCCTTCCTATCCTTACCTATCCCATCCCGCAGCACCGAACATTGGGCTATCAGGAGACGGTGCGCACCGTCATGGCAAAATTTCTGAACGAAACGCCGTGAGCGGCGTTCACTCCGCAGCCTGCGCCTCCTGTTTGGCCAGCGCCGCCGCCTCCTGCAATTTCGCCGCCCGGCGTTCGACCAGTTCGACCACATGGTCGATCATCGTCTCGCCTTCGACCGTATGATCCGTCTTGCCCGCCGCGTACACCATATGCCGCCCGTTGCCGCCGCCGGTCACCCCGAGGTCGGTCATCAGCGCCTCGCCGGGTCCGTTCACCACGCAGCCGATGATCGACAGCGTGATCGGCGTCTCGATATGCGCAAGCCGGTCCTCCAGCTTCGCCACCGTATCGATCACGTTGAACCCCTGCCGCGCGCAGGACGGGCACGAAATGATCCGCACCCCGCGATGCCTGATGCCGAGGGATTTCAGAATATCCCACCCGACCAGCACTTCCTCCTCGGGTTCCGCCGAGAGCGACACCCGCATGGTATCGCCGATCCCGGCCCACAGCAGCGAACCGAGCCCGATCGAGGATTTCACCGTCCCGGTCCGCCGCCCGCCCGCCTCGGTAATCCCGATATGCAGCGGGTGATCGCACACATCCGCGAGCTGCTGATACGCGGCCACCGCCATGAACACATCGGAGGCTTTCACGCTGATCTTGAATTCGTGGAAATCGTGATCTTCCAGAATCTTCGCATGTTCGAGCGCCGATTCCACGAGAGCCTCGGGGTTCGGCTCGCCGTATTTCTCCAGCAGATGCCGCTCCAGCGAACCCGCATTGACCCCGATGCGGATCGAGCACCCATGATCCCGCGCCGCATTCACCACTTCGCGCACCCGCTCGGCGCTCCCGATATTGCCGGGATTGATCCGCAGACAAGCCGCCCCGGCCTTCGCCGCCTCGATCGCGCGCTTGTAGTGGAAATGGATATCGGCAACGATCGGCACGTTCACCTGCCGCACGATATCGGCCAGCGCCGCCGTCGCCGCCTCGTCCGGGCAGGACACCCGCACGATATCCACGCCTGCCCGTTCGGCCCGGTGGATCTGCGCCACCGTCGCCGCGACATCGTCGGTCAGCGTATTGGTCATGGTCTGCACCGAAACCGGCGCATCACCCCCCACCTTCACCGGGCCCACGCTGATCTGGCGGGATTTGCGGCGGGTGATCATCTGGTATTCGCGGTAGTTCATAATCTGGCTTTCGCGGTTATTGTGAGGAAGTCGGCGCACCGGTGCTTGTCGCCCCAGTACCTGTTGCCCCGGTACTTGTTGTTCCAGTGCCTGTCGTTCCAGTGCCCGTCGCTCCGGTGCTCGCCGTATCCGAGCCAGTCGGCGGCGTTGCCGGCGCGGTGCTCCTGGCGCTCGCACCTTTCGCACCCGCAGTCGCCCCCGCTGCCGGGGTCAGCGGCACATGCCGCATCACCGCGCCAACCGGGCCGAGCGGCGCGCCGGTCACCCCGTTACGAATCAGTTCGGTGCCGCCCGCATTGCCCGTCGTCAGGGTCAGTCCCGGTTCGTCCGGCACCGGCCAGGTCGATCCGGCCTTGAGCACCCGGCTGAACAGGATCGTGCCGCTCGGCCCCTGCACCTGCACCCAGCTATCCGCGCTCGCACTGATCACCAGCGGTGCCGCGGCCCCCGATATCCCTTGTGCGGTCGTTGCCGATGCCGCAGGCGAAGCGGTCGAAGCGGTCCCCGCCGCGACCGAGCCCGTCGATGCCCCATTGGCCGGACCCGAACCCGACGTCCCGGTGGATGCCGCAACCGCAAGCGCCGCCGGGCCCGCCGCACCGTTCGTCGCGACAGAACTATCCGTCGGTGCCGATGCCGGGGTCTGGCCTTGCCCCGAAGCGACCGCCGTATCCGGATTTCCACTCGCCGGAGTCGCGGTCGATGGCGCGGTCACAGCCGGCTTCGGCGCGGTCACGACTTTTGGAACCGGTTGCTTCGGCACCGCCAGCGGCGCGAGCTTCGCCGGCACCGCCGGCACCATCTGCGCCATTTTCAACTCGTGTTCGGAATGCCGGTACCACAGGAAATACGCCCCGATCCCGATCACCGCGACCAAAAACACAATCGCCCCCGGCGGAACCCCCCGGTCCGGCACCGGCTCGGGAAAGCTCAGGGTCGGCTGTTTCGGGCGGGTCATCCCTTCGGCCCGAAACCGGCGCAAAATCTCGTCGGGGTCCAACCCCATCGTCTCGGAATACGAGCGAATGAATCCCGCCGCATATGCCGGGGCGGGCAGGGCGGACAAATCCCCGGCCTCGATCGCTTCGAGAAACGGCAGCCGGATCTTCAACCGCGTCGCGACGTCCGGCAGTTTCCATCCCAGCCGCTCGCGCACGCCCCGCAGTTCGGCCCCCACCCGCGCAGGGCCGCTCAGATCCGAAGTCTGGAATTCGGGAATCTTCATGCCGGTATCGCGGTTGCCGTTCATACTGTTCATCGCAGATATCATCCGTAGCCCAACTGACATCGTCGTCGGCTGTGCGGTGGCCAACACCAATCCAATCAGATGTTTACCCTGATCCGCTCAGATCGGCAAACCATGCTCCCGCGCCCAGCCGGTCAACGGCTCGCGCAGCGAGGTTCCGGCGGCCCCGGCGCGCCGCAATTCGCGCAGCACCGGTCGCATCATCGCAAGGTCGGTCGCCGCCAGCATCGCCTTGACCGGCAGGATAGACGTACCCGACATCGAGAGCGTATCCACCCCGATCGCGGCGAACACCAGTGCATCCAGCGGTCGCCCCGCCGCCTCGCCACAGATCGAAAATCCGACCTCTTCCTCCGCACAGGCCGCCGCCAGCCCTTCGATCAGTTCGAGCACCGGTGCCGACAATATGTCGTAGCGATTGGCGAGCCGCGGCGTGCCCCGGTCGGCCGCGAACAGAAACTGCATCAGATCATTGGTGCCGAGCGAAATGAAATCCGCCTCCGCCAGCAATCCCGGCAATTGAAATAGCAGCGCCGGCACTTCGAGCATGGTCCCGATCTCGATATCGGTGGGCCGCTCGTCGAGCTTGGCCGCCTCCGCCTCAAGCAGGTCTCGCGCCGCGCGAAACTCCGCCACGGTCGCCACCATCGGAAACATCACCGACAGCCGATGCCCCGCCGCCCCCATCAGCAGGGCGCGCAGCTGCTTGCGCAGAATGACCGGACGATCGAGACCCACGCGCAGCGAACGCCAGCCCATCGCCGGGTTCTCCACCCCATCCTCCGCCTCGCCGGGCAGCATCTTGTCCGCCCCGAGATCGAGCGTGCGGAACACCACCCGCTGTCCGCCCGCGCGCTCGATCACCCGCCGGTAATCGGCGGCCTGCGCCGCCACCCCGGGAACCCGCGCCGCCGCCAGTGCCGCAATCTCGGTCCGGTAGAGCCCGATCCCCTCCGCGCCGGTCCGCGCCAGCTGATCGAGTTCGAACGCCAGGCCGACATTGAGCATCAGGGTCAGGCGCGTCCCGTCCTGCGTTTCGGCCGGGCGGTCGCGAAATGCGCTCAGCTCCGCCGCCCGCTCCGACCGCGCCGCCAGCGCCCGGTCATAAAGGTTGGTCACTTCCGGATCCGGGCGCAGAATCAGTGCGCCCGAATCGGCATCGAGCAGCACGGTATCGCCCGCCTGCGCCGCTTCGGTCGCACCGGCCTCGACTGCGAGAGCGGGAATTTCGAGGGCCCGGGCCAGGATCGCGGCATGACCGCCCGAACTCGCCTCCTCGATCGCCACCCCGGCGATCCCGCGCCGGTGCCAGTCCAGCAGCTCGGCGGGGCCGAGCCGGCGCACGATCAAAATCATCCCGCTCGCATCGTCGGGCTTGGCGGTGCCCGCGCCCAGGGCGCTGAGCATCCGCTCGATCATGTCCTCGACATCGGCCAACCGCTCGCGCAGATACGGATCGGCGATCTTGCGCATCCGCCGCCGCAGTTCCGAGCCCACCTGATCGACCGCCGCCTCCGCGGTCAGCCCGTCGCCGATCGCGGTCCGGACCCGCTCCAGCCAGCCGGTCCCCTGCGAAATCAGCCGGTAGGCCTCCAGCACTTCGCGCGTCGCATGGCCTTTCGGCAAATGATCCGCCATCAGCGCATCGAGGCTCTGCTCCGCCTCCGCCATCGCGCGCTCCAGCCGGTCGGTCTCCACCGCCGGATCATCGGCCAGCACATGGCGCGGACCGGTCGAGCGGCCGAACGGCAGAGCCCGTCCGCGCACGATGCCCCCGGCCAGCGGATGCCCGGCATAACGCCGCGACAGCGAATCCCCCAACCCAGTCGGGGCGATATTGCCCGCACCCTGCGCGGACAATATCTCACCGAGCAGCATCGCGATGGTCGAGATCGTCTCGACCTCGAACCCCTCATACTGCCGGGGCTCGACATTCTGCACCGCGATCACGCCCAGAATGCGCCCGGCGCGACGGATCGGCACCGCAAGCATCGCCGCGTAACGGTCTTCGCCGGTCTCCGGCCGATAGGCGAATTCCGGATGGTTCTGGGCATCCGGCAGGTTCATCAACTCGCCCCGGGCAGCCGCGAGCCCGACGATACCCTCCCCGACGCGCAGGCGGGTCCGCCCCACTGCGCCGATCCGCAGCCCGTGGGTCGCCGCGAGTTCGAGCATTTCGCCCGGCCGCGCGACATAGATCGAGCAGACCGCGATATCGAGTTCGGTGGCGATCAGTTCGGTGAGTTCAGCAAGGCTGGAATTGCCCGCGGCGAGCCGCTCACGCAGTTTGGCGAACAACCGCCGCGCCGCCGCGAACGGTTCCGCATCGGGCGGGATCAGCGGGTCAGGCGGCGTTGCTTCGAGCATCCGCGAATGTCCCCATGCGGCCCGCCTGCGCCGCCTCGGCCTGCGCGATCAGCTCGGCGATGATCTGGCCAACCGGCTGGATCGCGGTGACCATCCCGACCGACTGCCCCGCCATCACCGAGCCCTGTTCGACATCGCCATCGATCACCGCGCGCCGCAGCGCACCGGCCCAGAAATGCTCGATCGAAAGCTGTGCCGCCTCTTTGGTCAGCTCCCCCGACTGGAACCGCTTCAGGGTCGCCGCCTGATGCGCCAGAAAATTCCGCGTCCCGTCATTGGCGAGGCCGCGCACCGGGATCACCGGAAATTGCGCGTCGAGTTGCACCGAGGGCACCGCGTCGCGCGCATTGGCGCGGATGAATGCAGCCTTGAAATTCGGATGCGCGATGCTCTCGCTCGACGCCGCGAATCGCGTGCCGAGCTGCACACCCGACGCCCCCATTTCCAGAAACGCAAGAATGGCTTCACCCCGCCCGATCCCGCCGGCGACGAACACCGGCACCTCGCGGATCACCGGCAATATCTCCTGCGCGAGCACGGTCAGCGACACCGGTCCGATATGCCCGCCCGCCTCGGAACCTTCGATCACCAGCGCATCCGCCCCGGATTTGATCAGCCGCTTCGCCAACACCAGTGCGGGCGCGAAGCATACCAGCTTCGCCCCGCTGTCGCGCACCGCCCGGACCGCGGCACCCGAGGGTACGCCACCCGCCAGCACGACATGGCCGATCTCGTGGCGGATGCACACCTCGATCAAGTCGAGCAATTGCGGGTGCATCGTAATCAGATTGACGCCGAAGGGTTTTGCCGTGAGCGCCTTGGTCGCGGTGATTTCGGCATCGAGCAGGGACGGGTTCATCGAGCCGCAGGCGATCACGCCGAACCCGCCGGCATTGGAAATCGCGGAGACCAGATGCCGCTCGCTCACCCAGCTCATCGCACCACCCATGATGGCGGTTTCAGTGCCGAGGAAGGCGCACCCGCGCGCCCAGAGCCGATCGAGCGTGCCCATCAGACCACGTCCAGCCCGTAAGCGGTATGCAGCGCCCGCACCGCAAGCTCGGTATATTCGGCGGCGATCAGCACGCTCACCTTGATCTCGCTGGTCGAGATGACCAGGATGTTGATCCCCCGGCCGGCCAGGGCGCGGAACATCGTCCCGGCCACGCCGGCATGGCTGCGCATGCCGACACCCACCACCGAAATCTTCGCGACATCCGCATCGATCGACAGGTCGGCGTACTGGATTTCGGCGTGCATCGCCTCCAGCACCGCCCGCGCGCGCGGCAGTTCGGTCTTGTTCATGGTGAACGTCATGTCGGTCGTGCCATCCTCGGAGACGTTCTGCACGATCATGTCGACATTGATGCTCGCCTCGGCCAGAGGGCCGAACACCGAAGCCGCGATGCCCGGCCGGTCCGGCACCCGGCGGATGGTGACCTTCGCTTCATCCCGCGAGTAGGCGATACCGGCCACGATTTCCTGTTCCACGATCTCATCCTCATCAACAACCAGAGTTCCGGGAGCGTCCGAAAAACTTGAGAGTACCTGAACCCGCACCCGTTCCTTCATCGCGAGCTCGACCGACCGCGTCTGCAGCACTTTCGCACCGACCGAAGCGAGCTCCAACATCTCCTCATACGTGATTGCGGCAAGTTTACGCGCCTTGCGCACGATCCGCGGATCGGTGGTGTAAACCCCGTCGACATCGGTATAAATGTCGCACCGGTCCGCCCCGATCGCCGCCGCCACCGCGACCGCCGAGGTATCGGACCCGCCGCGTCCCAGCGTGGTGATCCGCCGGTCAGGCCCGATCCCCTGGAACCCCGCGATCACCGGCACCTGACCCGTCTGCATCCGCCGGATCAGTTCCGCCCCGTCGATCGAAGCGATCCGCGCCTTGCCGTGCTGGCCATCTGTCGCAACCGGAACCTGCCAGCCGGTCCAGGACCGGGCTTCCACGCCGAGCGTCTGCAGCGCGATCGCGAGCAGCCCCACCGTCACCTGTTCGCCGGTCGCGACGACGGTGTCGTATTCCCGCGCATCGTAGAGCGGCGAGAGGTCCTGGCACCACGCGACCAGCTGATTGGTCGCCCCCGCCATTGCCGAAGTCACCACCGCGACCTCGTGCCCGGCATCGACCTCGCGCTTCACCCGGGCGGCGACGTTGCGGATCCGGTCCAGATCGGCGACCGATGTGCCGCCGAATTTCATCACGATGCGCGCCATAACAATCCGTTCGTTGCCCTGGGTCGTTTTTGTCTGGGGAGTTTTGCTTGCGTTGCGCGGAGCGCTTGCCGCTTCGCCCTCGCGGGTTCACATAACGGGCAAGGCGGCAGAGGGCAATGCAAGGACGCATGATGATCACGGAACGAAGCGGCGCCGCCGACCGGCGCGAGGTTGACAAATTCGATGCGCTGGCGAGCAGCTGGTGGGACCGCACCGGCCCGATGCGCCCGCTCCACGCGATGAACCCCGCCCGCACCGCATGGGTGATGCAACGCGTGCGCCGCCGGTTCGGCGATCATCCGGTCCGTGTGCTCGATGTCGGTTGCGGTGCCGGACTTCTCGCCGAGAGCCTGACCCGCGCAGGCTGCGACGTGACCGGGATCGACGCCGCCGGTGCTGCGATCGCCGCCGCACGGGCCCATGCGGCTTCCCAGGGTCTGACCATCGCCTATCGCGCGGCGGAAACCGGCGATCTGCTGGCTGAAGGAGTGCGGTTTCCGGTGATTACCGCGCTTGAGGTCATCGAGCATGTGCCCGACCCTCAGGGCTTCCTCGACGATCTCGCCGGTCTGCTCGAACCGGGCGGCCTTGTTTTCATCTCGACGTTGAACCGCACCGCGCAATCCTTCGCCGTGGCGAAACTCGGGGCCGAATATCTGGCGAGACTGCTGCCGGTCGGCACCCATTCATGGGCGCGCTTCATAACCCCTGGCGAACTCGCGACGCTGTGCCGCAATGCCGGGCTGCGCTTCGGTGATGTCGCCGGGCTGGTGCCCCGGCCGCTCGCGGGCGGGTTCAGGGAATCACGAAATGTCGGGGTAAACTACATCGCGATGGCGAACGGCTGACCCTGACAGTAGCCGATGGGAAAGCGATTGGTCGGAGCGGCGGGATTCGAACCCACGACCCCCAGTCCCCCAGACTGATGCGCTACCAGGCTGCGCTACGCTCCGACCCGATGGTCCTTAGCAAGTTGAAACCGGGAGGGCAAACCTCACCCGGCGACGAGACGCCGCAAACGTTCGAGATCGTCGAGTGTCGCGCGCAATGTGCGTCGCAGGATTGCGTTGTTGCGATGAGCATGAGCCAGGGCACGGGCATCATCGGTGTCCACCGATGCGGCGGGGGGCGACGGCGAGGCCAATGGCGGGGTGTGATGGATCGGCAGTTCCGGCAGGTCGGCGCGCGGCACGGCAGTGGCCGCGAGACTCGCCGTGGCGGCACGTTCGGCGGCGGCGGCGGCGCGCTCCTCCTCCGATGCCGGTGGGATCTGGTCGTGCAGGGCACCGCCGCCTTCCTTGAGCAGCCGCTGCACACCCTTGATCGTATAGCCCTGAATATAAAGCAGATTGGCGATTCGCCGCAGCAGCACCACATCGTCAGGGCGGTAGTAGCGCCGTCCGCCACCGCGCTTCAGCGGCTTGATTCGGGGAAACTTGGTCTCCCAGAAGCGCAGCACGTGCTGCGGAACATGCAGTTCGTCCGCCACCTCGCTGATGGTGCGATATGCCTCGGCGGATTTACGCGGGCGAAGGCGGCTCGCTTCATCGCCCTCCATCGCAAACGGATCGGTATCCATCGTCAAGCGCCGGATGCCGCAGATTTGGCCCGATCAGGTGCCTCGCCGTGATCCACGGCTTCGCGCAGGATCTGGCTGGGGCGAAAGATCAGAACGCGGCGCGGCAGGATCGGAACTTCCTTTCCGGTCTTGGGGTTCCGGCCGATCCGGCGGCCTTTCTGGCGCACCGAAAACGTCCCGAACCCGCTGATTTTAAGGGAATCCCCTTCCGCCAAAGCGGATTTCATCCGGTCGAGCACCGATTCGAGCAGTTCGGCGGATTCGTTGCGCGACAACCCTACCGCAGCGTAGATCGATTCAGCCAGTCCTGCGCGGGTCAAGGTGCTCATCGGTCAAGATTAGCAAGAAAGCCGGACCGGTCAACCAGTTTCAGGACGCTGGGCCGAAAGAGACTGGATTTGAAGGAGAATTCGACATTTCGGCCACGCTGGCCGCACCGGTCACATCCGGATCAGCGCCGAACCCCAGGTCAGGCCGCCGCCGAGCGCCTCGATCAGGATGAGATGGCCGGGTTTGATCCGTCCATCCCTCATGGCATCGTCGAGCGCCAGCGGGATCGAGGCGGCAGAGGTATTGGCGTGACGATCGACCGTGACGACGACCTGCTCCGGCTGGAGGTTCAGCCGCTTGCCCATGGCATCGATGATCCGGCGATTGGCCTGATGGGGCACCAGCCAGTCGATATCGGCATGGCCGAGACCATTGGCCTTGAGCGCCTCGTCCACCGCACCGGCGAGCTTGGGCACCGCGTGGCGGAACACTTCGCGGCCGTTCATCACGAGATGCTGGGGCTTGCCGGTCTGCCCGGTCGCGCCGTCGATATAAAGGATGTCGCCGAACCGGCCATCGGCATGGATATGGGTCGAAATGATTCCGCGCGGCGCATCCGCCGTATTCGCCCGGAGAACGGCTGCTCCCGCGCCATCGCCGAACAGGACGCAGGTGCCGCGATCCTGCCAGTTGAGGATGCGCGAATAAACCTCGGTCCCGATGACCAGCGCGGTGCGGCACTGCCCGGCCCGGATCATCGCATCGGCGATCGAGGCCGCGTAGACGAAGCCGGAGCAGGCGGCGGAGATGTCGAAGGCAAAACCGGCGGTGATGCCGAGCGCGCTCTGGATGGTCACGGCGGTGGCCGGAAACCCCTGATCCGGTGTCGAGGTGGCGACGATGATCGCATCGACCGATCCGGCTTCGATCCCGGCGGCGTCGAGCGCGCGCCGTGCCGCCTGTTCGCCCATGAAGGCGGCGGTTTCGTGGGGTGCGGCGATGTGGCGCTGGGTGATGCCGGTGCGCTCGCGAATCCATTCATCCGACGTATCGACCCGCGTGGCCAATTCCTGGTTCGAGACGATCCGTTCGGGGAGGTAGCCGCCGATACCGTCCAGCGTAGTGGCGGGATTGCTCATGGCCCGAAGGCAATCGGTGTGGCGACCGGCGGGGCAACCGGCGTGGCAACGGGCGCTGCCGGCTCGGCGACGAGCGCCGCCCGATCGTCGTGCTGGCGCAGCCCGTCCCTGATCCGCTCGTTGAACCGGTTGACGATCATGTCCATCGCGACATCGACCGCATGGGCGAAGCCCTCGGCATCGGTTCCGCCATGCGATTTGACCACGACGCCGTTGAGCCCGAGCAGCACCGCCCCGTTGTAGCGGCGGGGGTCGAGCCACTCGCGCAGCCGGTTCAAACCGGGCTTGGCAAGCACATAGGCGAGTTTGGCGGAGATGCTGGCAGTGAAGACGCGCTTCAGCAGGTCGCCGACCAGACGCAGGGCTCCTTCGCCGGTCTTGAGGGCGACGTTACCGGTAAAGCCGTCGGTTACCACCACATCGACGGTGCCGCCCGCGATATCGTGCCCCTCGACGAAACCGTGGAATTGCGGGCCGATCGGGCCGGCGCGCAACGCCTCGGCGGCGCGCTTGAGGGTTTCGTCGCCCTTCATTTCCTCGGACCCGACATTGAGCAGGCCGATGGTGGGTTTCGGCAGGCCGAGCACGGTGCGGGCGAACATCTCGCCCATCACCGCGAATTCGACGAGGTTGCGCGCATCGCAGATCATGTTGGCGCCGAGATCGAGCATGACGACGTCGCCCTTGGCCGACGGCCCGATTGCCGCCATCGCCGGACGGTCGATCCCCGCCATGGTCTTGATCACGATTTTCGCGAGCGCCAGCATCGCGCCGGTATTGCCGGCCGAGATCACCCCGGCAGCCTCGCCATTAGCGACCGCATCGATCGCCCGGCGCATCGAGGCATTGCGCAGCCGCAACGCTGCGGTGGGCTTGAGATCGTCGGCGATGATTTCAGTGGTCGGGCAGATCACCACACGCCCGGCGAGGTGCTTGCCCTTGCTGATCAGCGGCTGGATCAGCGCCTCGTCACCGAAGACATGGAACATCGCCTTCGGATGACGAACCGCCGCGATATCGAGTCCCGCGATGATCGACTCGGGTGCGTGATCGCCGCCCATGGCATCGACCGCGAGAACCGGCACGCTCGCCCCTTCAGCCATGGTCATTGATCGGTCATCGTCGTCATCGGTGGTCCGCGCGGAAAGCCGGGAGCAGGGCGGTCACCGTCGGTTCAGACCCGAACCGTGCCCTTGATGTCCTTGCCGGCGGCCACGACTTCACGACCGTCGTAATGACCGCAATGGCCGCAGACGTGATGGGGGCGTTTCAACTCGCCGCAATTGCTGCATTCGGCGTGCGGCTGGATGACCAGGGCCTGATGGCTCCGGCGCATGCCCTTGCGGGACGGGCTGGTTTTTCGCTTGGGTACGGCCATATCAACTCTCGTATTTTCTGTAACGGCGGCGCAGCAACGCGCTACCGCCCCGCAAGGGGAGGTTCAAGACCCCGGCGTCTAGCAGAGCCATCCGGCACGGGCAAGCGCAGCGCTGGTTTGCGCGCCGCTACCGTTCCTCATTGCGGCTCGTCATTCTTGCGCTTCACCGCGAGGGCGGCAAGCGCGCTGAACGGGCCGATGCGCGGTGCGGTATATTCCTCGGGTGCCGCGACGCCCGGCTTGCGGGGATACGGGTCGAGCGCAAGAGCGAGTTGCTCGGTCAACACCGCGCCGAGATCGACCATCGTGCCGTTGGCAACGATCTCGTCGGGTGCCTCCGGGTCGATCGGCGCCTGATCGAGATCGAGTGCCTCGGCCTGCGACTCGGTGAGCATCAGGAGGACCGCGCGTTCGCTGATCGTCTGCTCGAAAGGTTCGAGCGTCACCACACAGGTCTGGATCACGGTGGCCTTGAGGGCCAGCGTGGCGGTTGCGTGATCCGCCGCACCGGGATTTCGCACCGAGCTCAACACGAAATCGCCGCGCAGGGCGGCAATCGCCGGAAGTCCGAACGCGGCGGCGATACCTGCGCACGCCGCTTCATCGGCGATGACCGTGACCGGCAGCGGGGCGGTGCCCAGCCGGGCGAGATCGACTTTATACGAGAGCGGGGCTTGGATCGGGTCGGTCATCGGGGCATAATGCCGCATCTTGCGCGAAGCCGGAAGCTCGCCCATAGAACCGCGATGATAGGCCAATGCCCGTCATTTATAGATCTGTCGAGAATGAGGATTGAGCCGCGTGCGCAGACCCGCCATCAAGCTCCACCGCCTGCTGCCCCTGATGCTGTTGCCCGCGCTGGCCGGATGCGCGGTATTCTCGGCCGCACCGCACTACCGGGGCAATGCGGTGTCCGAACATCAACTCAAGCAGTTGACCCCAGGGGTTTCGACCGAGGCCGATGCCACGGCGCTGCTGGGAACGCCGACCCTGCATGAAACCTTCAACCGCAACGACTGGCTGTATGCGAGCCAGGTGACCAAGCGGCGGATCGGCCAGACCCAGGGGGTGCTGCGCCAGAAGGTCGTGGTGCTGCATTTCAACGATGGCGGGGTGTTGCAGTCGATCCGTAACGTCAACCAGAAGCAGGCGGTCAGGGTTGCGATGGCGTCAGGCGCGACCAAGGCGCCGGGCGGCACCGCGAGCCTGTTCCAGCAGCTTGTCGGGGGCGTCGGTCACTATAATCCGGGTCTCGGCGCGGGTGCGGGCGGCTTCGGCGGGACCGGTAGTTCCGATATCGGCGGTGCCAGCGGCAGCAGCGGGCTCTCGGGGTTCTGAGCATGACGACACGACGCCGCCTGCTGGCCGGATCGAGCGCAATGGCCGGGATCGCGGCCCTGCGGATCGCGCACGCGCAGTCCGCGTCGCCCCTCACACCCAACAGTTTCACACCGGGTGCCGATCCCGAAGCGCCACAGCTCGACGATGTGGTGGCGCCTGGCTTGCAGCGCGATGTGATCATTCGCTGGGGCGATCCGGTGCTGGCGAATGCGCCGCCGTTCCGGCCCGGGTTCGTCACCGAGGCGGCAGCGGCGCGGCAGTTCGGCTGGGACGCGATCATCGCCGGCATCGTCAACCCGCCCCAGGCCCAGGATGGCATCGCCCGGATCGTGATGGTGCTGAGCCATCCGGACGTTGCGCCACGAATGGTGTTTCCCGGCGGGGTCGACCGGCCCCGGATCGCGGGCAAAATGCAGGGCGCCTCGGTTCTCAACCTGTCACAGCGCGGTGGCCGTTGGGTGGTGGTGGATGGCGGCTACCAGTCCCGCCGGATCACGGATGGTACCCTGTGCACGATCACCGGCCCGGCCGCGGCCTCGATCGGCCCGAGCGTTCAGGGCGTTCTGGCACCGGGGATCGGCTGCGTCACGCCGTGGAATACCGTGCTGCTGCCCGAGGGGCGGACCAACTCATGGGTTGCCCGCCTCGCTGACAAGGCAGCGGGATTTTCGAGCCCGACGGTGGGTGCCGGATTCGGCTGGGTGGTCGAACTCGATGCGCTGAACCCGACCTCCTTTCCCGCCAAGCGCACGGCGTTGGGCCGGATGCCGCGCGCCGGAACCGCCTGCGGCATGGCGGGTGACGGTTCGGCCATCGTTTTCATGACCGAAGATGCGCCGATGGGGCGGTTGTTTCGCTTCAAGGGTGCCGCACCGATCGGCGATGGGTCCGGCGCGCTCGATGCCGGAACCCTCGCGGTCGCAACGCTCGAAGGGTCCAGCATCGTCTGGCGCGATCTGCCGCCGGGGCTGACCAGCCTGACGGCGACGCTTTCAGCGGCATCGGACGGGGCGCGGTTCGATGCGCCCGCCGGCATGGCGATCGGCGCGGACGGGACGCTCTACCTCGCCTGTTCCGGCAATCCGGGGCGCGGGGTCGATCAGGTCGATGCGCTCAATCCCCGCGCGGGTAACGGTGCCGGCCATATTCTGGCGCTGGCACCCGCCGGCGGTGATCTGGCGGCATCCCGCTTCGCCGGACGGGTGATTTTGCTCGGCGGCAACCCCAACACCGACCCCACTGCACGCTACACCCCCGGATCTCTGGCCTGGCTGCGATCGCCCTATACCCTGAATTTCGATGCCGCCCATCGGCTGCATGTCGGGACCGATCAGGGGGGGGCGGTGACCGATACCGCCGATGGCCTTTTCGTCATGAACGTGACCGGCTACGGGCGTTATGCGCTCGATATGCTGTATCTGGCGCCGATCGGCGGGGCGATCGGCGGGGCGGCGTTCGGTCCGCAGGGCCGCACCGGCTTCACCGTCGCCCGTCATCCCGGTGCCACGCCCAATGCGGATTTCGCCCACCCGGCGACGCGCTGGCCGACGGTGCAGCCGGATATGCCGCCGCAGACGACCGTAGTTTCGCTTACAAGCTGAATAGTCGGGCTGATGATATCGGGCCCGGTCGCGCCGGGCCGGCAGGGCGACCGGATGCCCGAGGGCATCCGGTCCGAACGCAGGCGAGATCAGGCGAGGTCGAACCGGTCCGCGTTCATCACCTTGGTCCAGGCGGCGACGAAATCCTTGACGAATTTCTCGCGGTTGTCGTCCTGGGCATAGACCTCGGCATAGGCACGCAGCACCGAGTTCGAGCCGAACACCAGATCGACGCGTGAGGCGGTCCATTTCACCGCACCGGTGGCACGATCGCGGATTTCATAGACATTGCCGCCTGCCGGTACCCAGCGATTGGCCATGTCGGTCAGGTTGACGAAGAAATCATTCGTCAACGCACCTTCGCGATCGGTGAAGACGCCGTGCCTCGTGCCGCCGAAATTGGTGCCAAGCACGCGCATGCCGCCGACCAGTACGGTCATTTCCGGGGCGGTGAGACCGAGCAACTGGGTCCGCTCCAGCATCAGCTCCTCGCTGCTGACGGAATAATCCGCCTTCAGCCAGTTGCGGTAACCGTCGTGGATCGGCTCCAGAACCGCGAAGGAGTCGATATCGGTCATGTCCTGGGTCGCATCGCCGCGTCCCGGAGCGAAGGGCACGGTGATGTCGAAACCCGCAGCACCCGCCGCCTGTTCGATGCCGACATTGCCGGCGAGAACGATGACATCGGCGATGCTGGCGCCGGACTCCGCTGCGATCGGTTCCAGAACCGCCAGAACCCGTTCAAGCCGGGCAGGCTCGTTGCCTTCCCAGTTGCGGTGCGGTGCGAGACGGATGCGGGCTCCGTTGGCACCGCCGCGCATGTCCGAACCGCGGAAGGTGCGGGCGCTGTCCCAGGCGGTGGTGATCATGTCGCTGGACGACAGACCGCTGGCCTTGATCCGCGCGCGGACCGCATCGACATCGTAGCCGGTCGGGCCGGGCGGGACGGGGTCCTGCCAGAGCAGATCCTCGGCCGGAACGTCCGGGCCGAAATAGCGTGCTTTCGGTCCCATGTCGCGATGGGTGAGCTTGAACCAGGCACGGGCGAAGGCTTTCGAAAGTTCGTCCGGGTTTTTGTGGAACCGCTCTGAAATCTCGCGATAGACCGGGTCCATCTTCATCGCCATGTCGGCGTCGGTCATGATCGGGTTGCGGCGGGTCGTGAGGTCTTCGGCGTCCACCGGCATGTCGGTTTCGGCGATCGTGACCGGTTCCCACTGCCAGGCACCGGCGGGGCTTTTGCGCGATTCCCATTCGTGGCCGAGCAGCATGTCGAAATAGCCATTGTCCCACTTGGTCGGATGGGTGGTCCAGGCGCCTTCGAGGCCGCTGGTGACCGCATCGCGCCCGACGCCGCGATGGGCGTGGACCATCCAGCCGAGCCCCTGCTCCTCGGGGCCGGCACCTTCCGGAGCCGGACCGAGATCGGCCGCGTTGCCGTTACCATGGCATTTGCCGACGGTATGGCCACCGGCTGTCAGGGCGACGGTTTCCTCATCGTTCATCGCCATGCGGGCGAAGGTTTCGCGAACGTCATGGGCGGTGCGCAGCGGATCGGGGTGACTGTCGACGCCTTCGGGATTGACGTAGATCAGGCCCATCTGGACGGCGGCGAGGGGATTTTCCAGCGAGGTGCGATCATGGCTCGCATAACGTTCCTGACTGCTGGCGAGCCACTGTTTTTCCGCACCCCAGTAGGTGTCCTTTTCCGGGTGCCAGATGTCTTCGCGGCCGAACGCAAAACCGAACGTCTTCAGGCCCATCGACTCATAGGCGATGGTCCCCGCCAGAATGATGAGGTCGGCCCAGCTGATCCGGTTGCCGTATTTTTTCTTGATCGGCCAGAGCAGGCGGCGCGCCTTGTCGAGATTGGCGTTGTCGGGCCATGAATTCAGCGGCGCAAAGCGCTGGTTGCCGGTGCCGGCACCGCCGCGCCCGTCACCGATGCGGTAGGACCCCGCCGCGTGCCACGCCATGCGGATCATCAGCCCGCCGTAATGGCCCCAATCGGCCGGCCACCAGGACTGGCTCTCGGTCATGAACTCGTGAAGGTCGCGTTTGAGGGCGGCGACGTCGAGTTTTTCGAGTTCCTTGCGGTAGTTGAAATCCTTGCCCAGCGGGTTGGTCTTGCTGTCGTGCTGATGGAGGATGTCGAGATTGAGGGCTTTGGGCCACCACTCCATGTCGATCATCTCGCTCGACGTATTGCTCCCGTGCAGGACCGGGCATTTGCCCGATGTGGTCATCCTGTCTCCGTCCATGATGTTCTCCAATCCGCGTTGTGCGACAAGTTTCCGTGCAACCGGACCCACCGCGCGGGCGGAGCGTCCAGACCGATGGATGCTTAGCAAACCGGATCGATTAAGTTAAGGCGATATAAACAATCACGGTAATAAGCATCGCCTATCGCGGCGGGGGTGAGTTTATTTGACGTTGTTCGCCTTGTTACGCCGCCGGCGCGCCTGTTCGTTCGGTTTGTCGCCGGGGGGACGGGGGGAGCCGGGTTTGTTGGGGCGGCCGCGCCAGGGCGGCTTGGGGCCGCGTTCGGGCTGAGGGCCGGTCCGAGGCGGGGCGGCATCCGGCACATCGAGCGCGGGTTCGATCCTGATATCGGGATTGTTGGCGGCGGTCACCGATTTGAGGAATTCGACGGCGATCTCCTCGGCGATCTCGAACTTCGTGTCCCGGTCGAAAATGCGGATGGCGCCGATATCGCGCTTGGTGACGCCGCCGACCCGGCAGATCAGAGGCAACAGCCATTTCGGATCGGCATTTTTGCGGCGTCCGACATCGGCGCGGAACCAGACCATCGGGCCGGATCGGAACCGTGGCGCGCCCGCGCCTTCGGGGGCGGCCCGCTCGACCCGGGATCGTTCGAAACGGGGCCGCTCGGGCGGCGGGGGGGCGATGTCCTCGGGCGAGGGCAGGCGGGCGCGGTAGAGCCGGATCAGTGCGGCGGCAATGATTTCGGGACTGAACCGGGCGAGCAGATCCTGCCCGGGTGCCAGATCATCGTCGAGCGGGGCTTCGGTCAGCAGGGGATCGGTCAGCAATCGTGCCTGGTCGCGCGCACGGATGGCCTCCGCCGCCGGGGGATCTTCCCAGGTCGCCCTGATATTGGCGGATGCGAGCAGTGCCTCGGCCTGCCGGCGGCGCGAATTGGGCACCAGCAGCACGCACATCCCCTTGCGCCCGGCGCGCCCGGTGCGGCCCGAACGATGGAGCAGGGTTGCCTTGTTGGTTGGCAGATCGGCATGGATGACCAGATCGAGATTAGGCAGATCGAGGCCGCGAGCGGCGACATCCGTTGCGATGCAGACCCGTGCGCGACCGTCGCGCAGGGATTGGAGGGCGGTGTTGCGTTCGGTCTGGCTCAACTCGCCGGACAGGGCAACGACGGCGAAACCCCGTTCCTGCAGGCGGCCGTGCAACTGGCGGACCGATTCGCGGGTGGAGCAGAACACCAGGCAACCGCCGCGTTCATAAAACCGCAGCAGGTTGACCAGACCATGTTCGATCTCGTGGGCAGCGATGCGGACGGCGCGATAATCGATGTCGGCATGGGGCTGATTGCGGGCCACCGTGTCGATCCGCAGGGCGTCGCGCTGATACTGCCGGGCGAGGGCGGCGATTTCGCGGGCGATGGTTGCGGAAAACAGCAGGGTGCGGCGATCTTCGGGCGTGGTGCCCAGAATGAATTCCAGCTCGTCGCGAAACCCGAGATCGAGCATTTCATCGGCTTCGTCGAGCACGACGACCTTCAGCGCGCTGACATCGAGATGGCGGCGCTCGATATGGTCCTGCAGGCGCCCCGGCGTGCCGACCACGATGTGGCATCCGGCGGACAGCGCGCGTTGCTCGCGGCGCGGGTCCATGCCGCCGACGCAGGAGACCACGCGGGCGCCGGTATGTTCGTAGAGCCAGGCGAGTTCGGCATGGACCTGGATCGCGAGTTCGCGGGTGGGCGCGATGATCAGGGCGAGCGGCGCACCGGGCGGGGGCAAGGCTCCATCGGCCATGATGGTGGCGGCGAAGGCAAGGCCGTAAGCCACGGTTTTGCCGGAACCGGTCTGCGCCGACACCAGCAGGTCGCGCTCCTCGGCATCCGGTTGCAGGACCGCGCTCTGGACCGCGGTGGGCTCGGCGTAGCCGCGGTCGCGCAACGCGCGCTGCAGCGCCGGGGTTTCGATCGGAAACGACAGGGCAGGGCGCTCATCGGTCGCGGGAGCCGGATCGTTGTCGGACAGGACTGAGCCGGGCAGGACTGGGTCGGGCAGGGATGGAGGGGTCAACATGGGGGCCAATACCAAGCTGGTCGCCGCACTGCAACATCGAACGCCATTTACCAGCCCGTCGTTCCGGGCGCGCCTTTGAACGGGCCGATCAGGTTGGCGGTGATCCAGCCACCGTAGAAGTCGCCGGGTTGCGGCAGCACCTGCTCGTCGCCGACGAAACAGGCATCGACGCGGCTGGCGTAGACCGCGAGATGATCCTTGATCGCGAGGAAATCGAGCGTGGGATCAGGGTAGCTCCAGGCTGCGTTGCGGGCGATGTGGTTGCCGTGCCGCAGGGTCCAGTAGGCGGCGCGGCCTTTCCATTCGCAGAAGCTGCCGCCCTCGGCCGCTTCGATCGCGCAGGAGAAGGCGCCGGGAGGAAGATAGTAGGTCGGCGGGTGGCTGGTCTCCAGGGTGCGCCATCCTGCCGTGGTGGAGGCGATGACATCGCCGCCGAGGACGATGCGGATCGGCAGATCGATCGGTTCGAGCCGGGGCGGGCGCGGATAATCCCAGACATTTTCGGGCTCGTTGAGGGTCGTGCGGATTGACGGCTCGATCGGCATGGCGACGGGGTCCTGTCTGACGGGCAGTGGGTCGGCTACCGTGGCGTATGCCTGTCAGATCACATCGATACGCTGGCGACAAGGGAAATCATCACGATACGGACATGAAAAAACCCCGGTGCATTGCACCGGGGTTTGCCGCGGAAGCGGAGGCAATCAGGACTTGGTCGGGATACCGAACAGCGTCGGCAGATCGACATAGAGCTGAATGCCGAAGACGGCGGCATTCGGCAGGTTATGGGTCGAGTAGGTCGAGAAGCCCTGCCCGTCCGGATTGATGATGTACTGGAAGTTCGGCATGATGTTCAGCCATTTATTAGCCTGCCAGGAATAGTGCAGTTCGGTCATGATCAGGTTGTGATCGGGATATCCTGCACCGCCCTCCGTCAGACGGGTCTGGTAGAGCGAGTTGAGGTAGCGGTTATTGTAGTGGATACCGCTGACCGCGAGGCCGATATTGTCATTCGGGCGGCTCGCGAACGGACCTTCCCAGATCATGCCGGCTTCGGCCTGCAGGTTCGAGACCTGCTTGCCGCCGGCGGTGCCCAGCATGGCTTCGCCGAACACATAAACGCCGCGCGGCGAGTTCGGGCTGGTCTGGTAGACCATTTGCTGACCCTGAACATAGACGGCGGATTCGTTGTTGTAGGTGCCCGGACCATAATAAGGTGCCGTGTAGCTGGCCCGGTCGAAGATGGCGCCGATGTCGTAACGGTTATTCGCGATCGCGCCGGGGGTTTTCCACTTGTAGCCGAGTTCGACCGGCAGCAGATAGCCGTTCGAACCTTCGGTTCCCCAGTAGAAGCCGTGATGGGCATCGGGGTTTTCATTGTTGGTCGACTGATAGGCGCCGACCTTCAAGTACAGGTTCGGAGTCGGCGTGATCAGCAGGCGGCCACCCCACACCGCGACGGCGTAGAAATTCGTCGTCGTGATCTTGCCCATGTCCGGCGGATTGCCGCAGATCGCGTTGGACTGGAAATCGCAATAGAACGAGGACACGTCGAAACTATCCGGCATGTCGGTACGGCCGGCCTCGATATCCACCATGTTGTCGAACAGCTTCTGTTCGTAGGTGAAGATGGTGAGCTGCGCGGTCTGCCCGCCACCATAGATCTGCTGGACTGACACGCTGTTATTGATCGTCTGGGCCGCTAGATTGTTGCCGTGACGCTGGGTGAACAGCACGTGGAACGAGCCGCCCTTGATGCCGGCGAGTTTTTCCATGTCGAACGTCGCGCCGAAATTCAGCTCGCCCGCATAATCGGTGCCCTGGCGCTGGCCGCCGCTGACCGACCCTGCAAATTCGCCGAGATAACGCGAGTTCAGGTAGATGCCGTCATTGTAGAGGGTCTGCCCGAGCTGCTGGATCGGCGAGGGGGTCAGATTGACTTCCGGTGCCGCCTGTTGCGCATAGGCCGTGGTGCCGACACCGAGCACGGTGCCGAACAGCGTGGCGGCGGCGAGGGTCGCCGCAAGCCGACGCCGTGGCTTGACTGGTTGGTTATTGTACAAAAGGACCTCCATGTTGCTTGACGTCAAGTTGTGGCGAGCCCTGCATAGACGCCGTGCGAGCGCCCCGGTGCCGCGCCCTCGGCGCCGGACAGGATCGATCAGCGGCCGCCGGAAGATGACGGCCGAGGTGATGGGAATGAGCATCGGTTGCCGGCACGAACGGCGAGACCGCAGGATAGGCCTGAATGCTTGCCGCAGCGGTGATCGATCGTGCCAATGTTTCATCCCCCTCCAAACCCACGTTTCGCGCCGCGATACCGCGCTTGCGTGAATTATTTTTACTCTTTAAGAAACCCTTAGTGAGGTGCGCAAACGGTGTCAACACGAAAACGAAACCGCCGCGATCAGGGAAAATGGCCATGAAAGCAACTGCTAACAACGGGCATCGCGGATGACCCGGACACGCGTCAACTCCGCGCTGATCCGGCGGATAAACACCGGGCGGCTGTTTCATATCATCCGCCAGACGCCCGGCATTTCCCAGCAGCTTCTCTCGCGCGCATCGGGCATCGACCCCGCCACGATCTCGATCATCATCACCAATCTCGAAGCGGCCAGCATCGTGCGGCGCGAGACGGATGCGCCGACCGGACGGGCAGGACGCCCGACGATTGCCTTGAGCATCGATGCCCGCGCCGGCTACCTCGCCGGAATCGGGATCGAGCCCGATACGATCCGGATTGTGCTCGCGACCATCGATGGCGCCCAATGCGCCGATGTGAGTGTTCCGGGCAGTGATGACCCGGTTCGCGCCGCGCGCGCGGTGCGCGAGGGTATTGCGGCGGCGTTGCGCAGCGTCAAAGCGAAACGCGATGCGCTGCTCGGCGTCGGCGTGGCCCTGCCGGGGCTGGTGTCGCTCGAGGGCAGCGTGGTCTTCGCACCGAATCTCGGATGGCGCGATCTCGATTTCGCCGCCGACCTCGCGCGTTTGCTCGCCTGCCCCATCCGCCTGGAAAACGACGTGAAAGCCGCGGCGATCGCCGAGCATCTGTTCGGCGCCAGTCGGGATATCACCGACTTCGTCTACATCATGGGGCGGTCCGGCATCGGCGGCGGGTTGTACATGATGGGCGAGCTTTATCGCGGGCCGCATGGGCTTGCCGGCGAAATCGGCCATATGAAGCTGGTGCCCGAGGGGCGAAGCTGCAGTTGCGGCGCGCGGGGCTGTTTCGAGGCCTATGTCTCGGAGCGCGCGATCCGCGCCGAACTCGCTGCACGTGGCCACAAGGTCGGGGGTGTGGCGGAGATTCTGCGTGACCATGAAGCGGGACACGAGGTTGTCCGCGCGGTGCTCGATGAGGCGGGAACCTATCTGGGACTCGCTTTGGCCAATCTGATCAATATCGTCAGCCCGCGTCGGATCGTGCTCGGCGGCAGCCTGGCCCGGCTTGCACCCGCGCTGCTCGATGCGGCGCATCGGGCGCTGGAGCGGAATGCCCTGGCCGCGATCATGCGCGATGTCGAACTTGTGGTGTCCGCGATGGGGGACGATGCGGCGCCGATGGGCGGCATCGCCCTCGCGTTGCAGCAGTTTCTCGATGATCCGCCGATCCGCCTCGGGCGCGGCCGGGAAGGACGGGCGCAGACAAGCTGAACCAGACTCCCACATTTGCGACGATGAGATCCGGACGCGCGGATCTTCGGCCATGCTTATCCTCCACCCGGAACGCCAGACGTGAACGCCGGACGTGACAGCCAGTCGGGGCGAACCGCCACGACTGTCTTTTGTAGTTTCGTGACAATTGCGCGTCGGGCTGGCATCCGGTCAAGCCGATTTCATGGAACCGGATGATTGCCCCGATTTATCGGTGCATGTGTTGCAAAATTACCTATACAGATGAAAAGGTCATGGCATCTGGCTGATTTTACCGGACTTATCGAAAACCGCTGACCAGATCATCGGAGTTATCGATCGGCCGCGACCGCCTGATGGGTCGTTGCGGTTTGCAGGCGGGTCGCGGGTTTCGGGAATTCGGAATTACGCAAATCAGGGTCAGATCAAGCTGGCGGCGGTTTCCCCGGACCGGATCGCGCCTTCGATGGTGGAAGGCAGCGTCGTGGCGGTATAGTCGCCGGCGAGAAACAGGTTGTTCAGGCGCGTCCGCGGACCGGGGCGGCGAGCGAGCTGCGCCGGTGTCGCCGCGAACGTCGCGCGCTTCTCCCGAACCACCCGATAGGGCGGCATGGTGCGCGGCAGGCCGAAGCCGCGCCGCAGGTCGGCCCAGACTTCGGCGGCCAGCGTATCGGTGTCGGTGTCGAGACGATCATTGGCGGCGCTGATGGTGACGGAAACCACTTCGGTCTTCTCGAAGACCCATTCTGCGACCCCGCCGATCAGGCCGTAGAAGCCGGCTGGTCCGGAATCGATTCCGGCGCGGAAATGCAGGTTCAGGATCGATTCGAACTGGTCCGGAACCACGAGGCCGGTGATCAGATCGGCGGCGACCCAGGGCGGAGTTGCGAGCACGACCCGGTCGTTCGGGGCGACGATCTCGTCGATCTGCGGTCCGACCAGGCCGGTCACCCGATCGTCGGAGATGGTGAGCCCGGCGATACGCGCTCCGAAGCGGAGTTCGACCCGATGATCCCGCAGGAACGCGAGTGCAGGATCGACGAAACTTTCCGACAGGCCGATCGCGGGGTAACGCGGCATCGATGCCGCACCACCCCGGACGATGCTTTCGGCAACCACTGCCGCGAGCGGAGCCGCGGCAGCGACGGCGGGTTTGGTGTTCAAAGCCGCGATCGCGAGAGGTTCCAGCAGACGTTCATAGAGATGGCCCAGATCGCCGAGCAGGTCCGCGACGAGATCGTCCGGTCCGACCTTCTGCAACCGGCGCAAAGCGAGGTAGTCGCGCGCGCGGGTATCGGGCACCCGCCGGTTCCGGCGCAGCACCCACCATGGCAGCGTCCCCTGGTTCAAGCGAAGGGCCCAGTAGGCGCCCGATACCAGATCGATGAAGGGAAATACCGCCTGCGGCGGGCCGGTCATGGTATCGGCCGCGCCGATCCGGTCGAGATACGCTTTGGTCGAGAGGTTGCCGGACAGCAGCAGGTGATTGCCGTTGTCGATCCGGCAGCCGAGTTGAAGGTCGTCGTAGGAGCGGCAACGGCCACCCCCCCATTTCGCCGCCTCGTAGAGCACCACGCTCGCCCCCCTTGCCGCGAGCGATGTCGCGGCGGACAGTCCGGCGAGACCCGCACCGATCACGTGAATGCGGCTCATGCGCGGCGATCGGTAAACATCAGCAACTGGGCGGCCAGCAGCGCCTTGCGCCAGGCCGGCAGGCGCGGGCGGCGGGTGGGATCGCGGAAGCCGCGCCGCCGCATTCCCTCCAGCAAAGGCCGATAGGCCGCGCCCATCATCCGCGCCGGGCGCACGGCACCGGGAGCGCAACGCGCCATGGCGGCTTCCGCCTCGGCGTAATGCCCGGATGCTTCCGTGCCGATCCGGCCCATCGCGTGCGGTAATCCCGGGCTCGCCACGATCAGGGCGGGATCGAGCGGAACCGCCGCCGCGACGAGCGCCTCGCGCGGCAGGTAGATGCGCCCGCGCGCGGCATCCTCGCCGACATCGCGCAGGATATTGGTCAATTGCAGCGCGCGGCCGAGATGATAGGCGACCAGATCGCCATCGGGCGAGACTTCGCCGAACACCCGGATCGCGAGACGCCCCACGGCGGACGCCACCCGGTCGCAATACAGGTCGAGAAACGCGGCATCCGGTGCGATGATCGGCGCGCCGGCATCCATCGCCATGCCGTCGATCACCGCGTGGAAATCCGCCTGACGCAGGGCATAGCGCAGGGAGGCATCGCGCAGGACGCGGGTGACGGGATCGTCGCCGCCTTCGGACAGGCGGTCGATCCGCTGCCGCCAGATGTCGAGCCCGGCCCGTTTGGTTTCGAGCGGCGCTTCCTCATCGGCGATGTCGTCGACGGCGCGGCAGAACGCATAGATACCGTACATCGCGGTGCGGCGGCGCGCGGGCAGCACGGTCATGCCCCGGTAGAACGAGGTTCCCGCCGCACGGGTCACCGCCGCGACGAAGGCTGCATCGTCATCCATCCGGTCGGTCATGCCAGGATGCGCGGCAGGCTGACGGCGATCGCGCCGATCGCATCGGCCGGGCGCAGTTTGACCCGCCCGGCGACCGGGTCCTGCCGGGACAAATGCCGGTGCAGGCGCTGGGCCAGCCCGGCGATGATCGCGGTTTCGATCCGCAGGCCGCGGCTGCGGACCTGACCGGGAAGCCCCGCTGCGGTCCGGTTGAGCGCTGCGGTCGCGTCGAGCATAAGGTCGAACACACGGCGCAGCCCTTGCGAGGCGGCGGGGGCGTCAACCGCTTCGGCGGTCAGTCCCTCTGCCGCCAGCCAGTCACCCGGCAGATAGGACCGATCGAGCTCCGCAAGATCGCGTTTGCAATCCTGGATGTGATTGAGCACCTGCAGGCTGGCGCACAGCGCATCCGACGCGGGCCAGCTCGCCGTGCTCTCACCGTGCAGCGCCAGCACGTAGCGCCCGACCGGCGCAGCGGAATAGCGGCAGTAATCCATGAGGTCCGCCCAGTCGGCGTAACGATGCCTGACCGCATCCTGGCGGAACGCCACGAGCAACTCCCGCGCATGCACCGGATCGACCCCGGTTTCGGCGAGGCTCGCGCGCAGCCCGGCGGCGGACGCCGATCCGGTCGGGGCGGCCCCGGTGAGGACGGCTTCCATCACGTCGAGCCGGGCGATCTTGTCGGCGGCGGTGAGGCGGGGATGATCGGCGATGTCGTCGGCGTTGCGGGCAAAACGGTAATAGGCATGAACGTGGCGGCGGAGGTCGCGCCGGATCAGGATCGAGGCGACCGGAAAATTCTCGTCGTCCTTGCCCTTGCCGGAGGCGAGTTCGACATCGTCGATGAGAGCGCTCACGATCCGGCTCCATAGTCGCGGTTCTTCCACGAGGCGCCGCTGCCGGTGGCATGCCGCCACGCGGAGGCGATGGTCGCCTCCATATAGGCGAGCGCTATCAAAGGCAGCGCGAGGCCCCAATACCAGGCCAGATGATAGCGCCGCAGGGTCGGCTGGAATGTCAGCACCGCGATGGCATAGGCCATCAATCCGAACAGCCTCTCGGCACCGCCGCCGAAGATGATGGCGATCGGCGGCACCAGCCAGACCAGGGCCAGCCCCGCAATGGTGAGCGCAAGCAACGCGTAGGAATACCGCAGCTGGGTGAAGGCGGTTCGCGCGATCATCGCGCGGATGTCCCGATAATCCGGGTAGGGGCGGATCGACCGGGCCAGCGCCGAATGTCCGAGAAAGATCGCGCCGCCCTGCTTGACCCGCCGGGCGAGTGTCACGTCATCGATCAGCGCGCCCCTGATCGCAGCCAGGCCGCCGATCCGCTCCAGCGCTTCGCGCCGGATGAGCACCACGCCCCCTGCCGCCGCCGCTGTTGCCGAAAGCGGGTCGTTCACGCGGGCGAAGGGGTACAGCATCTGGAAAAAATACACGAAAGCCGGGATCAGGGCGCGTTCCGCCGCACTTTCGCAGTTCAGCCGCACCATTTCGGAAACCATGTCCAGCCGCGCCCCGCGCAACGGGGTTTCCAGCCGGGCCATCAGGGTCGAAAGATGGTTTGGATCATGGGCGATATCGGCATCGGTGAGCAGAACGACCGGCGCCTCACCAGCGTCGATCCCCTGGCCGAGTGCCCAGAGCTTGCCCGACCAGCCGGCGGGCTTGGCACGACCTTCGATGAGGACGAAACGGGGATCGCCCCGCGCGGCCTCCCGCGCGATTGCAGCGGTTCCGTCGGTGCTGCCGTCATCGACGAGCAAGACCCGGAACGGACCGGGATAATCCTGGGCCAGCAGTGAGGTGATGACGGTGCCTATCGAGCCGGCTTCGTCGCGTGCGGGGATCACGATGTCGACCGGTAGCCCAGAAACGGCCAGGGCAGGGGCCAGTTCCGGGCGACTTTCCCAGAACCGACCATGCAGCGCGTAGAGATAGACCCAGATCAGCAACGCAACGATCGTGAGGATCATGCCGTCTCCACCACGCGCGCCGCAATGCGATCCTGCGCGATCACCCCGCGGCGCACCAGATCGTCGATGGCATCACGCACAGCCACGGCGGCGGGGCGCGGCGCGTAGCCCAGCGCGGCGATGGCCTTTGCCGAGGAAAAAAACATCAGGCGCCGGGCCATGCGCAGCATGTCGCGGGTCATCAGCGGGTCCGTGCCGGTGCGGTTCGCCCAAAACTCCATCACGACGGCGATCGGCATCAGCGGGGCGATCGGCAGTTTGACACGGGGTGGGGATCGTCCGGCCATCGTCGCGATCATGCCCACGATATCCGACAGCATCAGGTTCTCGCCGCCGAGAATATAGCTCTCACCGGTCCTGCCCTGCAGCAGGGCGAGAATGTGCCCCTCCGCGACATCATCGACATGCACGATGTTCATTCCGGTCTCGACATAGGCCGGCATGCGCCCGCGCGCGGCATCGCGCACCATGCGACCGGTCGGTGTCGGTTTGAGATCGCCCGGCCCGATCGGTGTGGACGGGTTGACCAGCACGACGTCGAGGCCGCCAGCGGCCAGGTTTCTCACCGCGATCTCAGCGGCATATTTGGATTGCTTGTACGTGCCGACATGATCCGCTGCGACATGCGGTGTGGTTTCATCGGCGGGCGAGCCATCCCGCGTCAGCCCCAGTGCCGCGACGCTGCTGGTATAGATCACCCGCTCGACGCCCGCTGCCCGTGCCGCCCGCAGCAGCGCGGTCGTGCCTCCGATATTGACCCGCTGCATCGCTGCCGGATCCGGCACGAACAGCCGGTAATCGGCGGCGACATGAAATACGAACCGGCAGCCTTCGACCGCGCGCTCCAGCGAATCAGGATCGGTCAGATCGCCCACGATACGTTCGCCCGGCAGTCCCGCCAGATTGGTCGGGTCACTGGTCCGCCGGTGCATCAGGCGCAGGGGAAAGCCGCGCCGCGCCAGCGCCCGCGCGACCGCTGCGCCGATGAAACCGGAAGCCCCGGTTACCAGGGTCGGTCGTGCGTCAGGAAGGATCGGGGCGGTCATCATCGGGTTCAGTCAGGATAAGGGGGAATAACGGATTGCGCCACAGCGGTGGGCCCGGCGGTGGCATACCGAGAAACTCGGGCGACTGCAAAAAAGCCCGATCGCACCGATGTGATGCGGTATCATGGAAGGTTACATTTTGTTATGAGCGATCCGGTTCAAGGAGCTGATCTGGTGAAACTGCGTATGCGATCGTCCTCGGGGTGGATCGGGTGATCCGCCGTCTCGGCATCTGGCCCGCAGCCTTCGCGCTCGCCGGGCTCGCGCTGTTCACGATCACCATCGCCTGGCTGGGATGGGGCGGCATCGTGCACGCGCTGGAGCAGGTGAGCGCCTGGGGCTTCACGCTCTATTTCGTGGTGCAGCTCGTGGTGATCGCCGGTCTGGCGGGTGCATGGCGGCTGTTGTTGCGCAGCGGATCGGGCGGGCGATTCTGGCTGCTGTACTGGGGGCGGATGGTGCGGGATTCGGCGGGCGAGTTCCTGCCGTTCTCCCATGTCGGCGGGTTCATCCTCGGTGGCCGGGCCATCGCCCTCGGGGGCGTGGCGTTTGCCGACGCCGCCGCCTCGACCCTTGCCGATGTGACCATCGAGTTCCTCGCCGAACTCATCTTCATCGCCACCGGGCTCGGATTGCTCGCGTTTCTGGCACCTCACAGCGATCTGCTTCGTCCGGTCGGTCTCGGTCTTGCCGTGGCTGTTCTCGGCGCGATCGGCTTTCTGTTCGTGCAGAAGGGCGGCGGGCGGCTGTTTCGCGGTCTCGCGATGCGGATTGCCGGGCGTTCGGCCGAGAGTGCATCGGTCAGGATGGAACGCCTTCAGGCCGCGCTCGATCAGATCTATGCGCGACCGGGGCGGATGCTGATGGCGGGCGCGCTCCATCTGCTCTGCTGGTTCGCGACCGGGGTTGCCTCCTATGTTGCGTTCCATGCCCTCGGCCAGAATATCTCCCCGATCGATGCTCTGGCGATCGAGGCCTTGCTTCATGCGATCCTCGCTGCCGGTTTTTTCATCCCCGGGCGCATCGGCGTGCAGGAAGCGGCCTACACGCTGCTCGGCGCGGTATTCGGTATTCCCCCCGATGTCGCGCTCTCGGTTTCACTGCTGCGCCGGGCGCGTGATCTGATTGTCGCGATTCCGGTATTGCTGATCTGGCAGGGGATCGAGGCACGCCGCCTGCAACCCGCGCCGGGCGACGCACCGTGACCGGTGGGTCCGCTCACCGCCCTTGCGCGGCGGTCGGCCCATTGGATATGAACGGAGTTTCCGCAGTCAGGGAGTTTGCGCCATGGGTTTGCTCGCCATCATCGTTCTCGGCCTGATCGCCGGCTGGATCGCAAGCCTGATCGTCGACAATGCCGGCAAGGGGCCGCTGGTCGACATGGTGCTCGGCATCATCGGCGCGCTGGTCGGCGGCGCGATCTTTTCGGCCCTGGGTGCGGCGCCGATTACCGGGTTCAATCTGTACAGCCTGTTCGTCGCGGTGATCGGCTCGGTCGTGGTGCTGGTGATCTATCACGCGATTTCCGGCCAGCGCCGGCTCTGATGCCGGGCGGTCGCCGCCCCTGATCGATCCTGTCGATCCGCACCCGATCAAGACGGATTACGCGCAACTAAAAGTTGTGTTATATTCGCCTTATGACGACACGGTTGCATAACGATTGCCCAGTGTCACCGCTCGGCCGGTTGCATCGGCTGGATGGTTTGCGCGGCCTGCTGGCGGTTTATGTGATGCTGGGGCATATCGCGCCGTTCATACCGTGGCCGCCGTTCCTTGGCCGGATCGTCGAGGCTCTGGTCAGTCATGGCCTCGCCGGGGTCGATCTGTTTTTCGCGCTGTCCGGGCTGGTGATCGTGCAATCGATGTCGCGTTTCGAGGGGCGGGTCACGGCCTTCCTTGCCGCGCGGGCGAGACGGCTGCTGCCGGTCTATTTCGTCGTCCTGATCTTTGCGATCGTGGTCCTTGCCGGTCCGTCGCCGTTCGCCGTGATGCCATGGCTGCACCCCGGCGATCCGGCGCATCAGATCTGGCAAGCGGGACTGCCCCGCCCCCTATGGGTTCATGTCGCGGTGCACGCCACGCTGCTGCAAGGGATGATCCCGCAGGGCCTGCTGCCCGATGCCGAATTCGCCCTGCTGGGTCCGGCCTGGAGTCTTTCGACCGAATGGCAGTTCTACGTCGTGATCGCAGTACTCATGGCATGGGCCGGCGGGGATCGCCGGGGCTTGACGCGTCTGACCCTGCTGTGCCTCGCGGTTGCCGTGGTCAGCAGGTGTTATGCCGGTCTGGCCCCGTTCGGCTGGCAGTTTCCGCGCGCGTTCCTGCCCAACGAGGCAGCGTATTTCGCCATCGGCATCGCGGCTGCGCGGATGTGGCGCGGGGGCGGCATCGGGTTGATGGGGATGAGTGTGGTGATCGCGATGCTGCTCGGGGCGAGCCATGCCAGCGGGTTGGCGATGCTGGGCAAGGCGTTGCCTCCGCTGATCTGGGTCATCGCGATTGCCGCGCAACGCGCGCCCCGGTTCAGCCTCGTCCGGCCGGTCGCGTGGGCGCTGGGTCATCCCGCGATGCTGTGGCTCGGCGCGATTTCATACCCGCTCTACCTCGTCAATGAACCGGTGGGCCGTGGGCTCGCCGTGGTTATCGGGCGGATGACGGCGTCCGACCCGGTGATGTTTTCGCTGCTATGGGGCCCGCTCACGCTGGCTATGTCGATCGGCGCGGCAGCGATATTGCATTACGCAATCGAAATGCGGTTCATGCGCCAGCGGATGGCAAACCTCAGTCTGCCGGCAGCGGCGCCGGGAGCAGGGCCGTCGTCGTCGGGTCGGGTGGCGGGGTAATCCAGGCGAGGCTGCCGATAGTGCCGCATTTGCGGCAACTGGCCTGCCACTCGGGGTGGACGGTTTCGCAGGCGGCACACACCCACCGCGCACCCGCGACCCCATTGGCTTTGGCGGCATGGCGCTGGGCTTCGCCGGCCAGATCCGCCGCGCGCGCCGTCTGCGCCAGCAAGGCTTCGCTCTCAGGATGGCCGGGATTGGCATTGGCGAGTTTTTGCGCCGCACGGGCACGGTCGAGCGGCAGCTTGATCGTCGAAAGATAGGCGGTCGCGAGGTCGGGATGAGGTGCGGCTTTCCAGCCCGCAACCAGCGCCCTCTGGGCCCGCCACAAATGCCCCGCCCGCTCGTGCGCGGCGTAGAGAGCGAGATAGGCCGGAGCCAGATTAGGCGCCGACCGTACAGCGTCCCTCGCCCAGTCGATCGCCAGTGGGCCGGATGTCGCGGTGCGCGAGGCCATGATGGCCAGAGCCGCCCGCGCCGGCTTATCGGTGGCGAGCCGTGCGGCATCGGCGAAATTGCTCTGGCTGAGCGCCAATTGCACCCGCTGATCCCGCAGCCAGACCGAATTGGGGTAGGCGGTTGCGGCCTGGCGCGCCTGCGCCTCGGCTTCGGCCAGTGCCGCGGCATTGCCGCTCAGTTGCGTCCGGTGATGGACCAGTCCGCGCCAGCCGAGGAATCCGGCGTCGCGATGCTGTGCCAAGGCAGCGAAATGAGCATCCGCCGCCTCATGATCCCCCGCCCGACGAGCCGATTCACCCGCCACGTATAAGGTGAGCGGAGCATCCGGCGCGTATTGCCGGGCGATCCGCGCATGATTGCCTGCGGTCCGGTCATCGCCCGCCGCCATCGCGGACAGGGCCCGCAACGAGGCGGCATCGGCATTGTTGCGCCGTGTAATCATCCGCCGCCGGGCGAGCCGCGCGGGCGAGCGCAATAAAGCGCGGATGATGCCGACGATCAGCACGCCGACGAAAACCACGATCGCCAGCAGCAGGATTGCAATCGGCGTCGAGGCGGTCGCGGCATAGTGGCCGAAGTCGATCGTCACATGGCCGGGCAGTGTGGCAACGTACCAGACCAGCGCCAGGACGATGATCGCGACAAGGGCGAAACCGAACGCGCGAAGCATCAGCTCTGCCCTGCCATGGTCGCCAGTGCCGCGCGGGCGGCAAGCAGATGATCGGCCTGCCGGGTCCACGGAGCCATCGCGGCCTTGGCCGGTGAAGGCAATTCTTTCAGTGCGGCAACGGCACCCCCGAGATCGTCATCGTCGAGATCGGTCTGAGCCTTTCCGAGCGCCCCGGCGGCCCGGCTGCCCACCAGCACGTCGTGATCGTGCCGGATCGTCACCAGGCTTTCGATATGACCTTTGACATTACGCCAGAAACCACCATGCGCGGTCACCTCGCCGCCGGCCCGTTCGGCCTTGCGTGCGTAAGCGGGAAACGAGGCTTTCAGCGCACCGATCGTGGGTGGACGCGCCGTCGCGTAGCGCATCAACGCGTCCGGCGCATTGGCAAGCGGACCGAGCGGGTCGCCGTTCTGCAGCGCAAGGCTTGCCTGCGCCAGCCGGGCCATGGTTTTGGCCTGATCGGCCAGCTTGGGCAGATCCGCCGCCTTGCTTTGCAGATCCGCCATGGCGGCGTGATCGGCGAGGGTCGTGGTCGAGAGCGCGGCGATGCTGGCCTGCATCGCGGTGATCTCCTTGGCCAGTTCGGGCGGCACGCTCGGCGCGGCGGGCGCCTGCGGCACGGCGGCGGGGGCGGGTTGCGCTGCCGGTGCTGCCTTGAGATGGTCGACTTTATCCTCCAGCGCCGCCATTCGGGATTCCAGCCGATCGACGCGTTGATCGACCTCGGCGATCCGTGCCGATTGCGCGGCCAATGCGGTGGAATCATCGTTGCGGGCAATCGTCCTGAACAGCCACGCCTCGCCCCCGGCCAGCAGGAGAAATGCAATGACGCCGATCAGCCCCAGTGACAATCTGCGGGTGCGCGCGGGTTCGGCCGCAGCGGTGCCGATCGGTTCGGGCCGGTCGGCCTCGGGCTCGACCGTCGATCCTGCGGACGCGGCAGCAGGGAGGGTGAAATTCGGTACGGGATCGGGGCTCGGATCGTGATCGGTCATGGCAGCAGCGATAGCATGTGATCCTGATCCGGTGAAACCGCGGTGCGGATGGCGTCGAAGCCGAGGCGGGCGAGGGGGGCTGCCGCCGCAGGGCTGATCGCGACCGCAATGGCGCGGTGCAAGGCCCGCGCCAGCCCGGCGCTTGTTACCAGCGACGCGAAACGCCGCGCGGTTGCCGGCGAAAAGATCATCACCCGGTCGATCTCCTCGGCATCGAGTGCCGCCTGCGCCGCCGGAGCGAGGAAGGGCGCAGGTGCGGACCGGTAGACCACCCGCCGGCTCACTTTCAGCCCCGCGAGGCGCAAGGCGCGGGCGAGATCGAGACTATGCCCCTCGCCGCAGGGAAGCAGCAGGCGCGCCGCCTGCGGCATGGCGCGCGCAACGAGTGAGGCCAGTTCCTTCGCGGTACCGGCGGCGCTGTGAACCCTCTGAAACCCGGCGTGGCGGGCCCGGTCCGCCGTGGCATCACCGACCGCGAAGAGGGGAACCGGATGAAACGCGTGCGGCAGGCCCGGCAGCGCCTGAGCGCTGGCGATCACGATGGCATCGCACCGCGAGGGAAATGTGGTGGGGAGTGGTTCGATCGTCAGGCACGGTGCCAGCACGGGCACGTAGCCGCGCTCGCGCAGGATGGCGGCGGTCGCGCTGCCGCCGGGTTCCGGGCGGGTGACCAGTACGGTCAGCGGTTCAGTCAAGAAAAATGTCGGAGGGGCTGTCGCGTCGCAGGGAGGCGCCGAGTTCGGTGCCGAGCCGTTCGGCGTCGGCCACATCGGCGACGTCGCTGCGCTTGAGCAGGAAGCTCCCATCGGCGCGGGCGGTCAGACCGGTCAGATGCAGCGTGCCATCCGGCAACAGGCGGGCATAACCGCCGATCGGCGTCCGGCAGGAGCCGTCGAGGGCGGCGAGCAAGGCGCGTTCGGCGGTGGCCACCGCTTTGGCTTCCTTGTCCTCGATCATCGCGAGCAGATCGCCGAGGGCGGCATCCTCGGCCCGCACCGTGATGCCCACGATCCCCTGACAGGCCGAGGGCACCATCGCTTCCGGATCGATCGCCGCCGAAACCTCCGATTCGAAGCCGAGCCGGCGCAACCCGGCCAGAGCCAGCAGGGTCGCGTCGTACTTGCCGGTCCGTGCGGCATCGAGTCGTGTGCGCACATTGCCGCGCAGCAATTCCATTTTCAGATCGGGCCGCGCATGGAGCAGCTGTGCCTGACGCCGGACCGACGATGTGCCGATTCGCGCATTGGCCGGCAGCGCCGACCAGATTTCGGCCCCCTCCTCGATCCGATATTCATCCGACAGGATCAGCGCATCGCGCGCGTCCTCGCGCTTCATGGTGCAGGCGAGAATGATGCCGTCGGGCAGGGTGGTTTCGAGATCCTTGAGCGAGTGCACCGCGAAATCGATCCGCTTGTCGTGCAGGGCCTCGTGAATTTCCTTCGCGAACAATCCTTTGCCACCGATATCGGCGAGCGGCCGGTCGGTCACCTGATCGCCGGTGGTGCTGATGATCTCGGCCTGAAAGGCATCGGGCGCGTAGCCGAGTGCCGGACAGATCTCGCGCAGGGCCGCGAGAAACATCTCGGTCTGTCTGCGCGCCAGCGGCGAGCCGCGCGTGCCGACCCGTAAGGGCAGGCGGCCGGTATGGGGGGCGACTTTGGGTGCAGCCGTGGTTTCCTGGTCCATCGGCCTTGCTTTAAAGGAACGTCATGGAAAGAAAAGTGGAAATGTCAGTTTCCGATGACACGAACGGGCGTGATCCACCCGCGATGATGCTGGGGATCGAAAGCTCGTGCGACGAAACCGCCTGCGCCGTGCTCGACGGGGAGGGCAGGGTGCGCGCCGAGATCGTGGCGAGTCAGATCGCCGATCATGCCCCGTTCGGTGGCGTGGTGCCCGAAATTGCTGCGCGCGCGCACCTCGCCGCTCTGGCGCCGATGGTGCGCGCCGCTCTCGCCGAAGCGGGGATCGCGGCGCGCGACCTCAGCGGAATCGCGGCGACGGTGGGGCCCGGTCTGATCGGAGGCCTGATCGTGGGTGCCGGATTTGCGAAGGGGATGGCGCTGGCGACCGGTGCTGCGTTCTACGCCATCAACCATCTCGAAGCCCACGCGCTGACCGCGCGGCTCCCCGGCATTGCAGCCCGGGCGCCGGATTTCCCCTACCTGCTGCTGCTGGTCTCCGGGGGCCATACCGCGCTTATCGCGGTCGAGGCGGTGGGGCGCTATCGCCGCCTCGGCACGACGCTCGACGATGCCGCCGGCGAGGTGTTCGACAAGGTCGCGAAACTGCTCGGCCTCGGCTATCCCGGCGGCCCGGCGCTCGAAGCGCTCGCAGCCGAGGGCGATCCGGCCCGGTTTACCCTGCCGCGCCCGCTGCTCGGGCGGGCGGGTTGCGATTTTTCATTCTCCGGCCTCAAGACCGCCGTGGCACAGATCGTCTCACGCCTGCCGCCCGGCAGCCTGCCACGCGGGATGGCAGCGGATATCGCCGCCTCGTTTCAGGCCGCCGTGGTTGAGGCGATGGCCGATCGCCTTTCACATGCGCTGGCGATGATGCCCGATGCGACCTGCGTGGTTGTCGCCGGGGGCGTCGCCTCGAATCGCGCGATCCGTGGGCGGCTGGAAGCGACTGCCACGGCAGGAGGGCTTACCCTGATCGCACCACCTCTCCGTCTTTGTACCGACAACGCAACGATGGTCGCCTGGGCCGCGATCGAACGGCGTCGTGCCGGGTATTCATCCGATGATCTGGCGGCGCACTGCCGGCCACGCTGGCCGCTTGATGGTGCAGTGCAAAGTTTGATTGCGGGCAAGGCGGTTTCCGTGGCAGTCTGATTATGAGGCTCTAACGCAATAAACAAAGAGGTGACTTTTCGATGGATAACTCGCCGGTGCAGGACCGCATCGACCCGACCAGGCGCGCGAAAAAGCCCCTCTCGGCCGATCCGCCGCCGCTGGCACCGATCCGCACGAGCGAGGACTGGCGCGAGGCGATCGTTGCGAAACTGATCTACGGCGTCGGCAAAAACGTAGTAACCGCGAACGACCGGGACTGGTTCGTGGCCCTTGCCCTCGCCCTGCGCGACCGGGTGGTGGAGCGCTGGATTGCCAGCACCAATAAAATCTACGATCGCGGTCACAAGCGGGTCTATTACCTCTCGCTGGAATTCCTGATCGGCCGGCTGATGTTCGACACGCTCACCAATCTGGGCATGGTCGATGTCACCCGCAGCGCGCTTGCCGGTCTCGGCGTCGATCTCGACCGGGTGCGCGATGCCGAACCCGATGCCGCCCTCGGCAATGGCGGTCTCGGGCGACTCGCCGCCTGTTTCATGGAAAGCATGGCCACACTCGCCATCCCGGGATACGGCTATGGCATTCGCTACAATAACGGCTTGTTCAAGCAGGCGATCGACGACGGACGGCAACTCGAATTCCCGGAAGACTGGCTCGCCGTCGGCAATCCCTGGGAGTTCGAGCGGCCTGAAGTGTCCTACGATATCGGCTTCGGTGGGTCGGTCGAGGCGGTGCGCGACGATAATGGCGACGCCCGCCACGTCTGGCACCCCGGCGAGGTGGTGCGCGCGGTCGCGTACGATACGCCGGTGGTCGGCTGGCGGGGCCGGCACGTCAATTCGCTGAGGCTCTGGTCGGCCCGCGCGGTCGATCCGCTTCAGCTCGAAACCTTCAATGCCGGCGATTATGTCGGCGCGCTGGCGCAGGATGTCCGGGCGCAATCGATCTCGCGCGTGCTCTACCCTTCAGATGCAACCCCGGCGGGGCAGGAACTCCGGCTCCGCCAGGAATATTTCTTTGCCGCCGCCTCGCTGCAGGACATGCTCCGCCGGCATATCGCACAGTTCAAGGATCTGCGCCTCCTGCCGCAGAAGGTCGCGATCCAGTTGAACGACACCCACCCTTCCATCGCGGTGGCCGAGCTGATGCGGCTGCTGATCGACGTTCATGGCATCCCCTGGGCGGATGCGTGGGAGATCACCAAAGGCACGTTCTCCTACACCAATCACACCCTGCTGCCCGAGGCGCTGGAAACCTGGCCGGTGCCGCTGATGGAGCGGATGTTGCCGCGCCAGATGCAGATCATCTACCTGATCAACGCCGAACACCTCGAACAGGTTCGCCTGCTCGGCATGGGCAGTAACGAAAAACTCGCCGGGCTGTCCCTGATCGATGAATCCCACGGTCGCCGGGTGCGAATGGGCACGCTCGCCTTCATCGGGTCCCACCGGATCAACGGCGTCTCGGCCCTGCACACCGACCTGATGCGCGAGACGGTGTTCGCCGATCTGCACCGGATGTTCCCCGAGCGGATCACCAACGTCACCAACGGCATCACCTTCCGGCGCTGGCTCTATGAGGCCAATCCCGGCCTCACCCGCCTGCTGGTGGAGGCGCTGGGCGAGCATGTGTGTGACGATCCTGCCGAGCTCGCCGGACTGCGCGATCTGGCAACCGATGCCGGGTTCCGCAACCGCCTGATCGCCTGCCGGCGCAACCACAAGATCACCCTGGCGAAATGGGTGCGCGACCGGATGCGGATCAAGCTCGATCCCGATGCGATGTTCGACATCCACGTCAAGCGGATCCACGAATATAAACGCCAGCTTCTCAATATTCTCGAAACCATCGCTCTCTACGATGCGATCCGCGCCCGCCCTTCGGCGGGCTGGGTGCCGCGGGTGAAAATCTTCGCGGGCAAGGCGGCGGCGAGCTATCATCAGGCCAAGCTGATCATCAAGCTGATCAACGATGTGGCACGGGTCATCAACAGCGATCCGACGGTGCGCGGCCTGCTCAAGGTCGTGTTCATGCCGAATTTCAATGTCAGCCTCGCCGAAATGATCATCCCGGCGGCGGATCTCTCCGAGCAGATTTCCACCGCCGGCATGGAGGCATCCGGCACCGGCAACATGAAATTCGCCCTGAACGGCGCGTTGACCATCGGCACGCTCGATGGCGCCAATGTCGAGATCCGCGATCATGTCGGCGATGAGAACATTTTTATCTTCGGTCTCACCGCCGCCGAGGTCGCCGCGCGCAAGCGGGACGGCTGGCGCCCGCAGCAATCGATCAGCGCCTCTCCGGCGCTCGCCGAAGTGATCGATGCGGTGTGGTCGGGGGTCTTTTCACCTGATGACTCCGCCAGGTTTCATCCGCTGGTCCATGAATTGCGCGGCGATGACCGTTTCCTCGTCACCGCCGATTTCGATTCCTACGCCGCCACCCAGCGGGCGGTCGACCGCAAATGGCTCGATCAGGAGGCGTGGTGGAAATCGTCGATCCTGAACACCGCCGGGATGGCCTATTTTTCGTCGGACCGCGCGATCGGTGATTATGCGCAGAACATCTGGCGCACCACGGGTCTGGAGACCACATGATCCAATAGAGACCGGGACCCGCGCACCAACGACGCGGGCCACAACTGAAGGGAGCAGGCGATGATCATCGGAAACGGCAAAAGTACCCCGTTGTCGCGGAACGCGATGGCCTACGTCCTCGCTGGCGGGCGGGGCTCGCGTCTGCACGACCTGACCGACAAGCGCGCGAAGCCGGCGGTGCATTTCGGCGGGAAATGGCGAATCATCGATTTCGCGCTGTCCAATGCGCTCAATTCCGGCATCCGCCATATCGGCGTCGCCACCCAGTACAAGGCGCACAGCCTGATCCGCCACCTGCAACTCGGCTGGACCTTCTTTCGCCGCGAGCGCAACGAGAGTTTCGACATTCTGCCGGCCAGCCAGCGGGTTTCGGAGCATAGCTGGTATCTCGGCACCGCCGATGCGGTGTACCAGAACATCGAGATCATCGAGAGCATCGCGCCCGCTCACATCATCATTCTGGCCGGCGATCATATCTATAAAATGGACTACGAAATGCTGCTCCAGCAGCACGTCGCCCAGAAGGCGGATGTCACGGTCGCCTGTGTCGAAGTGCCGCTCGCCGAGGCGACGGGCTTCGGCGTGATGCACATTGATACGTCCGACCGGATCCTCGCCTTCCTCGAAAAACCGGCCGAGCCGCCGCCGATGCCAGGCCGCACCGATGTCGCCCTCGCGAGCATGGGCATCTATGTGTTCGAGACCAAATTCCTGTTCGATCTCCTGCGCCACGACGCCGCCGATCCCCATTCCGAGCATGATTTCGGTCGCGACATCATCCCCCGCCTCGTGCGGGAAGGCCGGGCGATGGCCCATCATTTCTCGCGCTCCTGCGTCCGTTCATCCAAGGAGGCCGAACCCTATTGGCGCGATGTCGGTACGATCGATGCCTATTGGGAGTCGAATATCGACCTGACCGATTTCGTCCCCGCCCTCGATATCTATGACCGGTCCTGGCCGATCTGGACCTATACCGAAGGAACGCCACCGGCCAAATTCATCCATGACGAGGAAGGTCGGCGCGGCCTTGCGGTGTCCTCGCTGGTCTGCGGCGGCTGCGTGATCTCCGGTGCGGCCTTGCGGCGGTCCCTGTTGTTCACGGATGTGCGGATCAACTCGTTTTCGCAGGTGACATCCGCCGTGATCCTGCCGGACGCGGATGTCGGCCGCCATGCGCGGTTGACCAATGTGGTGATCGACCGAGGTGTGCGCATTCCGGAAGGTCTCGTGGTCGGTGAAGACCCCGAAGAGGATGCAAGGCGCTTTCGCCGCACCGAGAAAGGCGTCTGCTTGATCACGAAGGCGATGATCGACCGGCTGTGACAATCCCGATCCGGTCATGAAAATCCTCTCGGTCGGTTCGGAGATCTATCCGCTGGTAAAAACCGGCGGTCTTGCCGATGTGATGGGCGCACTGCCGGCGGCGCTCGCTGCCGAGTCCATCACCATGCGGGCATTGGTACCGGGCTATCCCGCCGTTATGGCTGCGCTCGGGGCTGGTGCGGTCGCGCTCGACATCACCGATCTGTTCGGCGGCCCCGCGCGCATCGTGGCAGGTGAACCGGATGGGCTGCCGCTCTTTGCGCTCGACGCCCCGCATCTGTTCGCCCGGCCCGGCAATCCCTACCTCGCCTCCAACGGCGTGGACTGGCCGGATAATGCCCAGCGCTTTGCCGCGTTGAGCCGGGTAGCTTCACTGGTGGCGCGTGGTGCCATTTCGGGATTCGTGCCGGATATCGTTCATGCCCATGACTGGCAGGCCGGTCTGGTCGCGGCCTATCTTCATTACGATGGTCTGCCTGCGCCGCCGAGCGTCATGACGGTTCATAATCTGGCCTATCAGGGTCAATTCCCCGCCTATCTGCTCGGCGCGCTCGGCCTGCCGGTCGCGGCTTATGCAATGGACGGCGTGGAATATTACGGCTCGATCGGTTTCCTCAAGGCCGGTCTGCAATTCGCCGATGCGATCACCACCGTCTCGCCGCATTACGCGGTCGAAATCGCCACGCCGGAGGGCGGTATGGGGCTCGATGGCCTGATCCGCGCGCGAAGCAGCGTGGTACACGGCATTCTCAACGGTCTCGATACCGCAAACTGGAATCCCGCCACGGATCGGGCACTCGTCGCGCGATACGACGCATCCACGATCGAGGCTCGCCCCGCCAACAAGGTCGCACTTCAGGCGCGAATGGGTCTCAAGCCGCACCCTGAATCCCTGCTGTTCGGCGTGGTAAGCCGGCTCGCGGCTCAGAAGGGGATCGATTTGATCATCGAAGCGCTGCCGCTGCTGGAGTCGCTCGATGCCCAGATCGTGGTCCTCGGCACCGGCGACCCGGCGATCGAGCGGGCTCTGGCCGAAGCGATCGCCCGCTACCCCGGCCGTGTCGGGGTGATGTTCGGATTCGAAGAGGCGCTGGCTCACCAGATCATGGCAGGTGCCGATGCCGTCATGGTGCCATCGCGCTTCGAGCCGTGCGGCCTCACCCAGCTATCGGCCCAGCGCTACGGCGCGATCCCGCTGGTATCCGCGGTCGGTGGTCTGGTCGACACCGTGATCGATGCGAATGCCGCGGCACTCGGCGCGGGGGTTGCCACCGGACTTCAGTTCGCGCCGGTCACCGCTGCCGGACTGCGCGATGGCATCCGCCGTTGCGCCGCCTTGTTCGCCGATCGTGCGGTCTGGCAGCAGATCCAGCGCAACGCGATGGCGCTCGACGTCTCCTGGGCCGCGCCGGCACGACGCTACGCATCGCTCTATCGTCAGCTCGCACAATCCCGCCCGGGCAAATGAGGGATTACAGTATATCGAGAATGCCGAAACAGGATGTCGCGCGGCCCCGGTACGGTGCCATGGTCACTGCGGCATCGATCCCGCGCGCACGATGGGCGGCGGCAATCGCCGCCAGTGTCCGCACCGCTGCGTCGTGCTCTGCGGCCATGGCGCGTTGCTCCGAAGCAAGGTGCCCCGGTCGCTGACAGGCGGACGCGATATCCGCCTCGCGCCGGAGCCTCGCGGCCCGCGAATCGGCTTCGCGCGCGCGAAGGCAGAGCCGTATCGCCTCGGCCATCGCGGCACGGTGAAATCGGGCCAGTTCGGCCTGGGCGTCAGCCGGGTGATGCCGCCATAGACGATCGATCAACGCGTTGCCTTCGATCTCACCGGACTCGATCGAATCAAAGGGCAGCATGTCGAGACCGTGGCGCTCCGATAATTCATCGACGAACAGCACGTCAGGCTCGATTGCAATCAGGGTGTCGAGGTCCGGGTGGGACATTTCCACCGGAAAGCGCACGACATTATCGGCAGGACAATCGGATAAGAGGGTCATTTGATTAAATTCTCCTATCTTAATGGTTTCGTTAAGTCGGTCCGTCGTTAAATATTTGGAAGAATGGCGACGCATCCATTTTGGTGGGCGGGCAGTTATACAGCGCCAGCCATTTTTACATAAGGTCCGAAACTATACACTGTGACGCGGATCACGAAATAGCCAAGCCGGACGCGGCTGTAGCCTGAACCCTATTCGGCCGGCATCGTGGTGATTCGGCGCGCGCGGCGCTTGCCGAACCCCGAGAGCGCCAGATAGATCACCGGCGTGGTGTAGAGCGTGAGCGCCTGGCAGACGATCAACCCGCCGATCACCGCAATCCCGAGCGGGCGGCGCAGCTGTTCGCCGGTGCCGACCGCGAAGGCCAGGGGCAAGGCACCGAGCATCGCCGCGATCGTGGTCATCATGATCGGGCGGAAACGCTCGACGCAGGCGGCGCGGATCGCATCCACCGGCCCCATATTGCCGGTGCGCTCGGCATTGAGCGCGAAATCGACCAGCATGATGCCGTTTTTTTTCACGATCCCCATGAGCAGGAACACCCCGATCACCCCGATCACCGACAGAGGCGTGCCGGTAATCAGCAAAGCCAGCAGCGCGCCGACACCGGCCGAAGGCAGGGTCGACAGAATCGTGAGCGGCTGGCTCAGACTTTCATACAGCACGCCGAGCACGATATAGATCGCAACGATCGCGGCAAGGATCAGCAACGGCTCGGTCTGGAGCGATTTGAGGAAGTACTTGGCATTGCCACCGAACTGGATTTTCACCGTGTCGGGCAACGGCAGTTCGGCGATCGCCGCCTTCACCTTCGCGACCGCAGGGCCGAGCGAACTCCCCTTGGCGATATTGAAACTGATCGTTCCCGCCGGCTCGCTGTCGAGATGCGTCACCGACAGGGGCGCGGTGGTGCGGGTGTAGGTTGCGACCTGGTCGAGCGGCACCGGCCCCTTGCTGCCGGCGACGAAAATGTGGCTGAGGTTGCTCGGCGAACGATCGAGGTCGGCAGGGACTTTCATCACCACCTCGTACTGGTTCTGCGCCTCATAGATCCTTGAGATCTGCTGCTGCGCAAAGGCGTTCTGCAACACCCCGTCGATCGCCGCGATCGAGACCCCGAGCCGTGCTGCGGCGTTGCGGTTGATATCGATCATGATCTCGGTCTGAGCCTTGTTCTGATCGGTCGAGATATTGTTGATGTCCTTGAGCGTCCGCAACTTCGTCTCGATCTGCTGGGTCACGGTATCCAGCCCGTCGAGCGACGTATCGATCACCGAGAAGCTGTATTCGCCGCCATTCGACTGTCCACCGAAAAAAATATCCTGTGCTACCTGCATGTTGGTCGAGATGCCGGGAATATGCGCGAGCTTCTTCTGCAACTGAACGATCACGTTCTGCGCCGAGATGTTGCGCTGATCGAGCGGCTTGAGCCCGATGAACATGGTGCCGCGATTGGCCGAGGAAAATCCGTTCGCGACCCCGATGCGCGATGTCGTGGTCGCCACCGCCGGATTGGCATCGATCACCTTGACCACCCGCGCCTCAAGCCGCTGCATCCGCTGGAACGAAACATCCGATGGTGCCAGCGTCTGCGCGATGATCAGCCCGGTATCCTCCTCCGGAATAAAGGCCTTGGGGATTTTCATGTAGAGAAAGATGGTCAAAACGATGGTCAGGAAAAAACTCGCGAGCATCAGCCAGCGGTGATCGAGCGCCCAGTCGAGGCTGCGGACATAGGCGGCGAGGCTGCGGTTGTAGAGCCGGTCGATCCCGCGCGCGAGCCGCGAATCACGTCCGACCTTCGGCGTGCGCCCCATGAAATGAGCGCAGATCATCGGCGTCACGGTCAGCGAGATCAGCCCGGAAATCACGATCGCGACCGACAGGGTCATGGCGAATTCGTAGAATAGCCCGCCGATGATCCCGCCCATCAGGGTCAGCGGCAGGAACACGACGACCAGTGAGACCGTGATCGAGATCACGGTGAACCCGATCTGCCTCGCCCCGACCAGCGCCGCCTCGATCCCGGTCAGGCCCCGTTCGTGCTGGGCGACGATATTCTCGATCATCACGATTGCATCGTCCACCACGAAACCGACACAGATCGTCAGCGCCAGCAGCGAAAAATTGTCGAGCGAAAACCCGAGCGCCCACATGGCCGCCACCGTACCCGCAAGCGAAAGCGGCACCGTCACCCCCGCTGCAATTGTCGGGGTCAGCCGCCGCATGAACAGCGTCACCACCATGAGCACGAGAATGATGGTGATCAGCAGGGTCAGCTGGATGTCGGCCACACTCGCGCGGATGGTGGTGGTCCGGTCCGTCATGATCTGTAATTTCACCGACGGCGGAAGAAATTTCTCGACCTCCGGCAACAGCTTCTTGATCCCCTCGACCGTCTTGATCACGTTGGCCTGGGCGGTCTTGGTGATCTCGATGGTGATCGCCGGCTGGCCGTTGGCCGAGGCCGCAAGCTGGGTATTTGCCACGCTATCGACCACCGAGGCGACATCCGAAAGCTGGAGCAGCGCGCCCGATTTGGTTTTCAGCACGATCCGCCGATATTGCGCCGCAGTGCTCAACTGGCCGTTGGCGGTAATGATGCTGGCGCGGTGCGGGCCTTGCAGCACGCCGAGCGGCTCGGTCTCGTTGGCGCTTCGCACCGAATTATAGACATCCGTGCTGGTGAGGCCTGCGGCGGCAAGGGCCTGGGTATTCAACCTGATCCGCACGGCGGGCGACCCCCCGCCGTACAGATTGACCTGTGCAACCCCCGAGACCTGCGCAAGCCGCTGATCCAGAACCGTGTCGGCGACATTGTAGATATCGCCGAGGCTGAGCGTCTTCGAGGTCAGCGCCAGGGTCAGCACCGGGCGCGATGCCGGGTTGAACTCCTTGTAGAACGGCCGGCTCGGCATCGCCGAGGGCAGATTGGGCAGGGCTGCGTTGATCGCGGCCTGCACCGCATGGGCATCGGTGTTGATGTTGGTATCGGTGTCGAACAACAGAATCACCGATGACGACCCGACCGAATTGATCGAGCGCACATCGTCGATCCCCGGAATGGTGCCGAGCGTGTGCTCCAGCGGTGCCGCCACCGTACTGGCCATGATGCTGGGCGAAGCGCCGGGCTCGGAAGCGAAAACCACGATCGCGGGAATCGGAATGCTCGGCACCGCCGCAACCGGCAACTGACCATACGCCAGAATCCCCGCGATCATGATCCCGATCGCGAGCAGCGCGGTTCCGATCGGCCTCCGGATGAAAGGCTCGGAAAAACTCATCGCCTATTCGGCCGGGGCGGGTGCGCCCGGCCCATTGGTCTCGCTGGCCGAAGCCAGCCGCGACGCCGGACGCAGCCGATCCATCGCCAGATAGATCACGGGCGTGGTGAACAAGGTCAGCAACTGGCTGAGCAGCAAGCCGCCGATGATCGTGATGCCGAGCGGTGCGCGCAGTTCCGATCCCGCCCCGCCTTCGAGCACCAGCGGCACCGCACCGAACAGCGCCGCCAGCGTCGTCATCATGATCGGCCGGAACCGCAGGATCGCCGCTTCCATGATCGCAGCCTCCGGCGAAAGCCCGCGATTACGCTCGGCCTCGATCGCGAAATCGACCATGATGATACCGTTCTTTTTCACGATCCCCATCAGCAGCACGATGCCGACCAGCGCCACCAGGGTGAACTCGGTGCCGGTGATCATCAACGCCAGCAACGCGCCGACCCCGGCGGACGGCAGGGTCGAAAGGATCGTCAACGGATGAATCGTCGATTCATACAGCACGCCCAGCACGATATAGATCACCACCAGTGCGGCGAGAATCAGCCACGGCTCCTGCGCCAGCGAGGTCTGGAACTCCGCTGCGGCCCCGCTGAACGAGCCTGAGATCGTCTCGGGTATGCCGAGCTTGCGCTCCGCCCCCAAAATAGCCGATTCCGCCGCACCGAGCGAGGAGCCGTTCGCAAGGTTGAAACTCAGCGTCACGGAGGGAAACTGATCCTCCCGGGTGATCGCCAGCGGTCCGAACTTGCGCTCGATCGTCGCCACCTGGGTGAGCGGCACCTGCGCGGGCAGGTTGGCCAGTGTATTGCTGTTGGCGGTACCCGAACTCGAAGTGGTCGAACTTGCGGAGCCTGCCGTCGTGGTCGAATTGCCGCTGACCGATCCGCCCGGCCCGAGAGCCGTGGTGCTGCTGCTCGAACTCAGGCCGCTCGCCGGCAGATAGATACTGGCAAGAGCCTGCGGCGACGACGCATATTGCGGATCGACCCCGAGCACGACGCGATACTGCGCGTTCTGGGTATAGATCGTGGAAATCTGGCGCTGGCCGAACGCATCGTAGAGCACCGCCTCGATCGTCGCCATACTGATCCCGAGCCGTGCGGCGGCGGCGCGATCGACCTTGATATACGTCTCAAGTCCCTGATTCTGCTGATCGCTCGCCAGATCCGCCAGTTGCGGCAGCTTCGCCATCGCCGCCTGGATTTTCCGCGCCCAGAGATCGAGTTCGGTCTGATTCGTGTCGGTCAGCGTATATTGGTACTGCGTCGGCGATATCCGGGACGACAAGGTAATGTCCTGCACCGGCTGCATATAGATGTTCAGCCCCGGAATCCCGGCCAGCGAGGATTGCAACTGGCTGATCACCGTGGTGATCCCCGGCCGCTTGCCGAACGGCGTGAGGGTGATGTTGAGCCGCCCGGTATTGGGTGTCGGGTTGGTCAGGCCCGAACCGAGCAGCGAGGTCACCCCGGCCACCGCCTTGTTGCGCAGAATGGTCGCCACCGCCTGCGATTGCAGCTTGTTCATCGCATCGAGCGAAATGCTCTGCGCGCCCTGCGTCACCGCCACGATCGCGCCGGTATCCTCCTGCGGCAGCAACGCCTTCGGAATGACGTAGAACAGGATCCCCGTGATCACGATGGTCGCGCCGAACAGCAGCATCATGAACCGGCGATGGCGCAGGCTCCAGTCCAGCCCGGTCTGATACCGGTTCCGCAGCGCCAGCAGCCCGGCCTCGGCGGCGCGCGCCACCCGCCCGGGCTTTGATTGATCGGCGGGACGCAGCAGCCGCGCACTCATCATCGGCGTCAGCGTCAAGGAAATCACCGCCGAAATCACCACCGCGATCGCCAGCGTCACCGCGAACTCCGAGAACAGCCGCCCGATCACCCCCGGCATGAACAGCAGCGGAATGAAAACCGCAACCAGCGAAATGGTCAGCGACACGATGGTGAAGCCGATCTGCCGGGAGCCGAGATACGCCGCGCGCATCGGCGTTTCGCCGGCCTCGATGAATCGCACGATATTCTCGATCATCACGATCGCATCGTCGACCACGAATCCCGATGCCACAGTCAGCGCCATCAGCGACAAATTGTCGAGCTGATAGCCAAGCTCGCTCATCACCGCGAAGGTCGCGACGATCGAGAGCGGCAGCGCCACCGCAGGGATCAGCACCGCGCGGGGATTGGGCAGGAACAGAAAAATCACCAGGATCACCAGCAGCGCCGATGTGATCAGGGTGATCTGCACGTCATTCACCGAAGCCTTGATCGTGCCGGTCCGGTTGGCGACGATCTGCACCTTGATCCCCGGCGGCAGATCCTTGCGCAATTCGCCGAGCGCCGACTGAACCCGCTGCACCGTGCTCACGATATTGGCGCCGGGCTGGCGCTGGATGTCGAGCACGACGGCGGGGACGTTGTTGTAGCTGCCCAGTTGCTGGTTATTTTCCAGCCCGTCCGTCACGGTGCCCACCGCCGAAAGCCGCACCGGCGCGTCGTGGGAATAGGCGATGATGAGGTTGCGGTATTGCGCGGGCGCGGTGATCTGGTCGTTGGCGCCCAGGGTGTAGGCTTGATTTTTGCCATCGAACGCGCCCTTGGCGCCGGTCTGGTTGGCATTGGAAATGGCGTTGCGGACATCCTCGAGCGACAGCCCGTAGGCGGCGAGCCGTGCCGGGTTCACATTGATACGGATCGCCTTGGTCATCCCCCCTTCGACCGAGACATTGCCGACCCCGGATATTTCCGAGAGCTTCGGCACGATCTGGGTCTGCGCCGCGTTCGCGATCGTGTAGATCGGCACGGTCGTCGAGGTGAGGGCAATGCTCACGATCGGCGCATCCGCCGGGTTCACCTCGGTATAGGTCGGAGGATACTGCAAATTCGGCGGCAGTGTGCCCGAGGCGGCGTTGATCGCGGCCTGGACGTTCTGGGCTGCGGTATCGAGTGAAACCGAAAGATCGAACCGCAGGGTGATCGCGCTGGTATTCTGGCTCGAAATCGAACTCATCGAGGAAAGACCGGCGATTTCCCCGAACTGGCGTTCGAGCGGGGCGGTGAGCAGTTTCGAGGCGGTATCCGGCGAAGCTCCGGGCAGCTTGGTCACCACCTGGATCGTCGGAAAATCCACCTGCGGCAGGGAGGAGACCGGCAGGGAGCGGTAGCCGAGCACACCGAGCAGAAAAATCGCGATCGCGAGCAGCGTGGTCGCAACCGGCCTGCCGATGAACGGTGCCGAAATATTCACGCAGAACCGCCCGGTGTCGGCGCGCCGGTCCCGGAGGTCGCGCCAGCGCCCGCACCGGTGACGATCTTGACCTTGGAGCCGTCCTTGAGTCGGGAATTCCCTTCGGTCACCACCTCCTCGCCGGCGGTGATGCCTTTCGTGATGACGATCGTCGCTTCATCCTCGTAGCCGATCGTCACCGCCTGATCGATCACCGTCGGGTTCTTGTGGCCCGCGGCGGACGGCTTGATCAGAAACACGAAACTTCCCTGCGGCCCCTGCTGCACGGCGACCGGCGGCACCGTCACCGCATTGGGGATGGTGCGCACCAGCGTGCGGACGTTCACATAGGCGCCCGGCCACAAGGCGAGCTTCGGATTGGGAAAATTGCCCTTCAACGTCAGCGTCCCGGTGCTGGCGCTCACCGTGTTGTCCAGCACGGAAATTACCCCGTGATCGAGCACTTTGGCGGTCTGCGGATTGCCTTCCGCCGTCGCGACGAGATCGACCTTGCCCTTGCTCATCGCCGCCGTGATCTGCGGCAGGTCCTGCTGCGGCAGGCTGAACTGCACCGAAACCGGTTGCAGCGTATTGATCACGACAATCCCGTTCGACAGATTCGGGTTGACGATATTCCCGGCATTGACCTGCAGAATTCCGGTGATGCCCGAAATCGGGGCGGTGATTTTGGTGTATCCCAGACTGATCTGATCGGATTCGATGCTGGCCTTGTCCTGCATCACCAGTGCGCGGTCTTCCGCCGCCGTGGCATTCGCGGTCGCCGCCTGCTGTTTCGAGGTATAATTCTGCGCGACCAGCGAGGCGTACTGGCGCGCCTGCAATTCGGCGTTGACCAAGCTCGCCTGATCCTGCGCAAGCTTCGCCTTGGCCTGCGCCAGCGTCGCCTGATAGGGGGCAGGGTCGATCTCGGCGATCTCCTGCCCCTTCTTCACGAACTGCCCCTCATGGAACAGGACTTTTTCGAGCGGCCCGGTGATCATCGGCTGCACCGTCACTGTGCGGTAGGGCACCACGGTCCCGAGCGCATCGAGATAGACCGGTACGGTCTGCACAACGGCCTTCGCGACCGTCACGGGTATCGCGGTCGATGCCATATGTTTCTTCTTGCCGGTCCCGTGCTCCAGCCGGATCACCACGACGGCGACCAGCACGAGCACGACAACGACAACGACAACGATCACTCTGCCCCGGCGTCTCGCCATGATTATCGCACCTCGTTCTTTGGTAACACCCAGCCGCCGCCCATCGCCTTGTACAAATTCACCGCCGCATCCAGCCGCGTGAGCCGCGATTGTTCCAAAGTATTCTCATCGGAAAGCAGGGTCTCCTCGGCATTGAGCACGGTGCTGACATCGACGACGCCTGCCTGAAGCTGCGCCCGCGCCCCGTCGAGCGCCGCCTGCGCGCGTTGCACCGCGATCTGCTGCAGATGCTCCTGGTCGGTCGCGTAATGCAGCGCCGTCATCGCGGTTTCGACATCGGTGAACGCCTGAACCACCGCCTGCTCATATTTCGCGACATCCTCTCGATACGTCGCCCGATCGACGTTGAGCGTGCCGGTCAATGCGCCACCCTCGAAAATCGGCTGGCTCAACGAGGACACCGCCGAGAGCAGGGCCGAGCCGGGGTTGAACAACGTATTGAGCGCCGTGCTCTGCCACCCGCCCGACCCGGTCAGCGTGATCGAGGGAAAGAACGACGCGAACGCGCCGCGAACCGTCGCATTGGCGCCGATCAGGGTGGCCTCCGCCTCGGCCACGTCCGGCCGCCGCTCAAGCAACTGGGCCGGTAATCCCGGTCGCAGCGGCGGGACGACGATGTCGTTGAGCGATCCACCCTTGACCCGGAGAAACTCGGGCGCCTTGCCGGTCAGAATGCCCAGCCCCAGCGCCTGCTGGCGCAACTCGGACACCAGATTCGGAATCGTCGCCCGTTCGCTCGCGACCAGTGCCGCCTGCTGCGCGACGGTCGGCTCATCCACCACGCCGGCCTTGAATTCCGCCTTCAACTGAGCGAGCAGACCCTGCGCGGCATCGAGATTATGATGCGCGATCGCCAGTTCATCCTCGTAAGCGAGAACCTGGAAATACGTGGTCGCGACCGAGGCTTCCTCGGTCAGCGCAACCGTCGCCGCATTGAACTGCGCCGCCGCCGCATTGGCCTGCGCCGCCCGCAGCGCATCGTAATTCTTGCCCCAGAAATCGAGCTCATACGAGGCCTGGAAATTTGCCGAATAACTGTGCGTGGTCGAATTCTTGCCCGATCCCACGCCGCCGAACTGCGAAAAGGCGGAGCGCGAAGACGCACCCGCCGCCCCGGTCCCGGCCTGCTGGAAGTTGCCGCTACCCGATCCCGTAATGCTCGGCAGCAAGGGCGATCCGGATACCTCGATCTGCGCGTTCGCCGCCTCCAGCTGATCGATCGCCTCGATCACCGAAAAATTATGAAGCTTGGCGGCCTCCACCAGCGAATCGAGTTCGGGCGACCCGAAATTGCGCCACCATCCCGGCTTCGGCCACGCCGGCGCCGCGCGCGAGGGCGAGAGGAAAGCGGTCGGCACCGCGAGTTTCGGGCCATGAAACGACGGCCCCACGACACAGCCCGCAAGCAGCAAGGGCGTTGCCAGAAGCCCGAAGCGAACCAACGGCCTCGCGCCGATCACAGATCGCAAGGCCGGCAGGCGTGAAAACAGGCGGGGAGGGGAGGCGTTCTGCACATCATGTCGATCCTGCCTTACCGCCCAATTGTAACAGTGTCATTGCATCGGTGCGTGAGGTCACGGATGCCAGCGCAATTCGCCCGGCGGCGCGCTGCGCGGATCGTACTCGATCCATTGCCCGTTCATCAGCGATTGCCCGGTGAGCGCAAGAATGAACGCCCAGTGGCTCACCACCAGCGTCTCGCGCCAGTCCTCGCGCGCGGCCATCCGCTCCCGAAACGCCGCCGCCCGCCCGATCACCGATGCCTCGGTCTCGATGCGGTCCGGCCACCACGGATCGGTCAGATGCGCGAAATCGTGATCAGGAAACCGCGCGGCCAGAATGCCGCGCCCGCTGCCGATGTCGCAGGTGAACGCATAGCGTTCGCGAATGAGCGGCTCGATTTCGATCGTGAGCTCCCGTTGCGCCAGCATCGGCGCCGCCGTCTGCAGCGTCCGTGTATAGGGCGAGACGATCAACCGGCGCAGCTTCCGGTCCGCGAGCGCCTGTGCCGCCGCCACCGCCTGCTCATGTCCCGCCGGCGTCAGCGTTGGGTCCTCGATACCGGGGTCCTGTCGCGTCGCACTGAAATGAAGGTTGAACTGGCTCTGGCCATGACGAAGCAGGATCATGGCGCAGCGATACCGTGCGCCGCGCCGCGCGGCAAACCGGCGGCCCGAAGCCGCACCCGATGCGGCTCCCGGTTGCGGCTTCGGGTGTCAGGGCCTATCACGGCACTCCGGGCCGTGCTCCGAACACAGGTGTCAACACGCGATGTACAAGGGTTTTCCGCTCGATATCGTTCTTCTTGCCCTGGTGGCGGGATTTCTGGTGCTGCGTCTGCGCAGCGTTCTGGGCAAGCGCACCGGCTACGAGCGCCCACCGCTGCCCGAACAACAGAGTGTCGGCCTGCGCGGCCCTGCCGCCCCGGTAATCGACGGCATCGTCGAGCCGATCCGCGCGCGTCCCGGCCGCCCGATCCCCACGCCGCACACCGCCGTTGGCCAGGCCCTCGCGCGGATCGCCGAAGCGGATCGCAATTTCGATCCGGTCAAATTCATCGACACCGCGGAAGCCAGCTTTCGCCGGATCGTCACCGCCTACGCGAGCGGCGATCTCACCACCTTGCGCACTCTGCTGACGCCCACGGTCTACACGACCTTCGAACACGCGATCACCGCCCGCTCCGAAGCCGGCGAAACCCACACGACCGAAATCAAGGCGATCGTCGAGGCGAGCATCGATGAAGCCGAAATGCTGGGCGATCATGCGGTGATCGTGGTTCGCTTCGTCTCCGATCAGGAAAATTTCACACGTGACCGCACCGGGCAGATCATCGTGGGTACCGAATCGGTTACCGAAATCGTCGATCTCTGGAGCTTCGAGCGGAGTGTGAATTCCTCCGATCCGCTCTGGCGCCTTGCAGCGGCGCGAAGCGGCTGACGCATGCGTGAATGGATGAACAGGCGGCCCGGCACCGCCACGGCGACGCATGAACCCCGGCACGAGCAGAACAGGCGGCTGGTGTCCCCGATCAGGACGGCTCTGTTCTGCGCCGTCACCCTCCTCATCGCCGGCTGCGCGACACGCCCACCGGCCGACACGTCAGGCGGGCAGGGCGGTTTCACACCGGTTGCCTACAGCGCGTTGCCCGGATGGGGCCCGCAGGCCGCAATCGCGGGTCTTGATTCCTTCACCCGCTCCTGCCGCGCGATCGATGTCATGCCGGAGGATCAGAGCCTTGGGGGCACCGGCACCGCCGCCGCCGAAGGTGGCAAGGCCGGTCTGTGGCGCAATGTCTGCGCCGCCGCCCGCGCCGTTCCGCCGGACGATGCCGCCGCCGCCCAGACCTTCTTCCAGTCGAACCTCGTCCCGTATCAGGCCAGCACCGCCGCCCGGATCACCGGCTATTACGAACCGGTCTATGCCGGTTCCGAGGTGAAACTCCCCGGCTACGACATCCCGCTCTACGCCCGCCCGCGCAATCTCGTGCTCGCCAACCTCTCCGCCTTTCGGGACAGCACCGGCAAGCAGCGCATCGTCGGCCGCCTGCGTTACGGCAAGCTGGTACCCTACTACACCCGGACCAGAATCGAATCCGGCGCGATCGCCCGTCAGGCCCATGTCATCGCCTGGCTGCGCGACCCGGTGGATGCCTACATGGCCGAAGTCCAGGGGTCCGCCGAGTTGCGCCTGCCCGATGGCACACTGATCGATCTCGGGTTCGATGGCACCAACGGCCGCGCCTACACCCCGATCGGCAAACTGATGGTCGAAAAGGGCGATCTCGCCGCCAATGACGTCTCGGCCCCCTCGATCAGCGCCTGGCTCCGCGCCCACCCCGCCCAGGCCTCGGGCCTGATGGATGCGAACAAGAACTACGTCTTCTTCAAGCGTGTCCGCGACGTGCCCGATGGTCTCGGCGCGCCCGGCGCACTCGGCGTTCCGCTCACCCCGGAAGGCTCGGTCGCGGTCGATGAAAAGGCGATTCCCCTCGGCGCGCCCGTCTTCATCGCGACCAAAACCCTCGACCGCCTCACCACCGCGCAGGATATCGATGTCGGTGCCAAAGGCGCCTCGGCAGCCCAGATCTTTTTCGGCCTGGGCGACCGCGCCGCCCAGCGCGCCGGAGCCATGGACGAGGTCGGCAGCCTTTACGTCCTGCTGCCCCGTCCGGTCGCCTCCCCTTCAACCGGAGCCTCCTCGTGAACGACGCCCCCCTCCACGACAACAGGCCCGATGATACCCGGCAGTCCCGGCCGCGTGTCGCCCTGTTCATCACCTGCCTCGCCGATCTCTATCGCCCGAGCGTGGGTTTCGCGGCGATCCGCCTGCTCGAAGCCGCCGGCTGCACCGTCGAGGTGCCCCGCGCCCAGACCTGCTGCGGCCAGCCCGCCTATAATTCCGGCGACCGCGCCACCGCCCGCGCCCTCGCCGAAGCGCTGATCACCAGCCTCGCCGGGTACGATTATGTCGTCGCCCCCTCAGGCTCCTGCGCCGGCATGATCCGTCGGCACATGCCCGCCTTGTTCGAGCAGGACCCCGACCAGCGCAGCCGCGCCGAGGCAATCGCCGCCAAAACCTGGGAACTCACCAGCTTCCTTGTCGATGTGATGGGCTTCGCCGGGCTTGATCTGACGCTCCCCGTCCGCGCCACCTATCACGACAGTTGCGCCGGCCTGCGCGAACTCGGCATCAAAGCCCAGCCCCGCGCCCTTCTTGCCAAAGTCGCGGGCCTTGATCTCGTCGAAATGGCCGAGCCCGAAATCTGCTGCGGCTTCGGCGGCACGTTCTGCGTCAAATACCCCGACATCTCCGCGCGCATGACCGGCGATAAAACCGCCGATATCGCCACCACCGGGGCCGACCTCCTGCTCGCCGGCGATCTCGGCTGCCTGCTCAACATGGCCGGCAAACTCTCCCGAGAAGGCAAACCCGTCGCGGTCCGCCACATCGCCGAAGTTCTCGCCGGCATGACCACCGGCTTGCCACCGATCGGAGGACCACGCGGTTGAGCGAGGCATCGCCCGAGGCGTCGCCCGAACCGCCGAAGCCGATCGAAACACTCAAGCTCGCCGCCATCATCGGCGCGCTCGGCGTGGTGTACGGCGATATCGGCACCTCACCGCTCTACGCCCTGCAGGCCTGTCTCGGCTACGTATCCAAGGGCGGTCTGAAACCCGATGACGTGCTCGGCCTGCTGAGCCTGATTTTCTGGGCGCTGATCATCACCGTCACCCTCAAATACGTCACCTTCGTCATGCGCGCCGATAATGACGGGGAAGGCGGCATCCTCGCGCTGATGGCGCTCGCCCAGCGTGTCGCCCGCACCGACAAGATCCGTTACACGCTCATGATCGTGGGCATCGTCGGCACCGGGCTGTTCCTCGGCGACGGTGTCATCACCCCCGCCATCTCGGTGCTCTCCGCGGTCGAGGGGCTGAGCGTCGCCTCGCCCGATTTCAGCCGGTTCGTGCTGCCGATTTCGGTGGCCATCATCATCGGCCTGTTCCTCGCCCAGCGCAGCGGCTCCGGCGCGGTCGGCAAGCTGTTCGGCCCGATCATGGTGCTCTGGTTTCTGGTGATCGCGGGCTTCGGCCTCTACCACATCGTGCTCAATCCCCGCGTCCTCATCGCTCTGATCCCCGGCCAGGGCATCCGGTTCATCTATCGCCACGACCTGCTCGCCTTCCTCGCCCTCGGTGCCGTGGTCCTCGCCGTCACCGGTGCCGAAGCGCTCTATGCCGACATGAGCCATTTCGGCCGCCGCCCGATCCGCGCGACCTGGCGCTTCTTCGTGCTTCCTGCTCTGGTCCTGAACTATTTCGGGCAGGGCGCGCTGGTCATCGCCAATCCGCAGGCTGCCGACAACCCGTTCTATCTCCTGATGCCCCACGAGATCCTGATCCCGATGGTCGTTCTCGCGACCATCGCGACCGTGATCGCGAGTCAGGCGGTGATTTCCGGTGCCTTCACCCTCGGAAGCCAGTGCGTGCAGCTCGGCCTGCTGCCGCGCATGGAAATCCGCCACACCAGCAAGACCGAGGAAGGTCAGGTCTATGTCCCGCAGATGAACGCGGCGCTCATGATCGGCGTCCTCATCCTCGTCCTCGGCTTCCGCTCGTCGAACGCGCTCGCCTCGGCCTACGGCATTGCGGTGACCGGTACATTTCTCTGCACCAACGTGCTTTCCGCCCTCGTGTTTCACCGTCATTTCAACTGGCCGCTCTGGAAGACGAGCCTGGTCTGGGGTGCCTTCTTTCTGGTCGATCTTGCCTTCTTCGGCGCCAATATCCTCAAGATATTCGAAGGCGGCTGGGTGCCGCTGGCCATCGGCTTCAGCATCGTTCTGCTGATGACCACGTGGCGGCGGGGCCGTTCGCTGCTCTTCGCCCGCTGGCAACAGGACAGCCTGCCGCTCGCCTCGTTTCTTGGCCGGTTGCCGCAATCGCGCATCGTCCGCGTCCCCGGCATCGCGGTGTTCCTGACCGGCAACCCGGAATATACTCCGGCCTCGCTGCTCCATAACCTCAAACACAACAAGGTCCTGCACGAGACCGTCTTTTTCGTCACCGTCCGCAATCTCGACGTCCCGACCGCGATGGGCGACGATCGGATGAAATGCGAGGAGCTCGCCCCGGGCATCTACCGCGTCCGCATCGGATACGGCTTCATGGATACCCCCAATCTGCCCCGATCCCTCGAAATGATGCGAGACCAGGGCCTGCCGTTCAACCCGATGCAGACGAGCTACTTCCTCGGGCGCGAAACGATCGTGGCCGCCACGGTGCCGAAACTCGGGTTCATCCGGCGGGCGGTCTTTCTGTTCATGCTGCGCAACGCCATCTCGGCCACCGAGTTTTTCCAGATCCCGAGCGATCGGGTGGTGGAACTCGGCGTCCGCGTCGCCATCTGACTGCCATGGTCGCGCATGTCCGCCGTGAAATCGCCGCCGACGGCACCGAACTGCATCTGGTGCCGATGCCGCCGCCGCGCCTGCCGCGCGTCGCCAAGCGCGACCTCGAACAGGCGTGGGATGCCGCCCGCGAAGCGGCCCGCGCCGGCAATGACGGCCCCGCCCGGGGCTTTCGCTTCACCAATGGACCCGATGTGATCCTGCGCGACCGCGATGCCCGGGCCTGGGCATCCTCGGTCGATCAAATCGCCGATCTCTCGACGCCCCACGGCGTCTCGCTCTGCCTGCGCCTGCTCGGCCTCGTCGCCCTGATCGGCGATGCCGCGTGGCTCGCCCCGTTCATCGACCTCCGGCGCGACGGTAGTGCGCTCGATGGCGCGCTTCTCACCGCCGCCGCCCTGACCGGCTTGACCGAAACCGGCGGTCTCGACGAAAACCAGCTCCGTTCCCTGCTGCTTCCCAGCGCTTCCGAGGACCAGACCCCATGCTCCGCCTGACCCTGATGCTGTCCGCCGTCACCCTGCCGCTCGCCGCGTGCAGCTTCAACGCACCCCGCCCGCAATCGGCTGCCGATCAGGCCAATCTCGCGGCCTGCACCCAGCGGGCCGAAAAGATCAACGCCGCCCGCCACTACGCTTATCTGTCCCGGACCGACCAGTTCGCCACCCCGTTCCTCGGCACACCGAACCAGGATTACATCAGCAACAAACTGGCCCAGCTCCACGATCAGGACGACCGGATCAACAACTGCGTCCACAACGCAAACCCGTCCTATGCCGGTTCGGATGCCAATCTCCCCGAACCCACGATCATCGGTCCCGCCCAGTCACGTTCCCAATAACGCTCCCAGTAATGCCCGTGAACGGGGTACCGACCCGTTCCGCATTGAAACCTCGCGCATGGCTGCCAATGTCCCGTCCCGGTATCAATCAGGCGAGGACTATGGAAAATCACACCTATCGGCTCGTGGAGCTCGTCGGCTCATCCCCTGTCAGCATCGAGGACGCGATCCAGACGGCTCTGACCAAGGCGCACGAAACGCTCCGTCACATCCACTGGTTTCAGGTGTTGGAAACCCGCGGCCATGTCGAAGCCGGCAGGGTGGCCCACTATCAGGTGACGCTCAAAGTCGGCTTCACCATCGAGGACGATGCTGTCTGATCTGACCTCATTGCAGACGGCAATGGCCGCAGTCCTGTCACCGGGACTGCGGCCATTGTTACGAAAAAAGCGGGTGGGTGTCGACGTGATCAGGCCGCCTTGCGGTTGAGGTCGCCCTGCGCGATTTCGGTCAGCTTACGATCGGCCGCATGTTCCTCATCGAGCGTCTTCTGCAGGAGCGGCACGCAATCATTGTGGCCGAGCTGTTTCGCCAGAGCGATCAGGGTGCCGTAGCGGCTCATCTCGTAATGCTCCACCGCCTGCGCCGCCGATGCCATGCCCACATCCATCACGGCCGGATCGGCAATATCGCTCATGACTTCCTTGGCTTCGGCGATGATACCGTCGATCGCTTCGCAGGTAACGCCCTCAGCCGGCTGGCCCAGTTTCTGAAAGATCTCATCGAGCCGGGTGATCTGCTCCTTGGTTTCCTGCAGATGGTGGGTGAAGCCCTGCTTCAGGGCCGGATTCTGCGCCTTGTCGATCATCTTCGGCAGCGCCTTGGTGATCTGGTGTTCGGCGTAATAGATATCCTTCAACGTATGAACGAACAGATCGTCCAGCGTTTTGATCGGCGTTGAAAACAAACCCATGACTGACTCCTGTATTGATTCGAATTGACGCAAAATCCGCGTGAACCATGATTGTCGTTCGGCCTGCAGCGGCATCCGTTCTACATGGTCCCGCCCTGTTCACGTTCCACAAATTGCGCGTATCATTTCAATGAAAAATGAGATAGTCGTTTTGATCCACAAGTCACGAAGCTGACCAGCCCATCTTTCGACCCAAGTAAACGCATTTGAATATTGATAACGAAATCGAATTCAAGGCATCGTCGTGATGTGTAATATTGATCACGGATTGCCTCTCCGGGAATTCATCAATCCTCCGATTGCCGCGTCATGGCGTACTTTCCATATCCGCAATGCCGCGCTGGTCGACCCGAGGCTACGCGGCGCCAACAGATCAGAACAAGGAACCGCACCATGTCCCTCGTCGAACCCGACCAGCCCCCCAGTCAACCTGACGACAACCATGACGAGTCCGACCGGCACCAGTCGATTCGCGAGCGCGCCTATCGCCTGTGGCAGGACGCCGGCTCGCCCGCCGATCGCGATGACGAATTCTGGCATCAGGCTGAAACGGAAATCAAAAATCCGCCTGCGCCGCCCCCGGCGAAACCATCGCCCACCGGAGCGACCCGCACCGGCAAGCCCGGCCGCGCCGCCTGACCTCGCTGCCGGTCAGTGTCGCAAACACCCTGTTGCGGCGCTGACCGGAGCTTATCCCCGCTTGTGCGGTCGCGCTTGCTGTGCCGCCGGATCCTGCGGACGAGTGGGCCGATCGAGCGCCTCACGCACACGGGCCGCGAGTTCCGCCTGCCGGTAGGGTTTGCCCAGCACGTCCATCCCGTGGGCGCGAGGCCCCTGCGCAACCAGATCCTCGATATATCCGGTGGCGAGCAACACCCGCAAACCGGGCACCCGTTGAAGTGCCCGCTCGGCCAGAGCCAGACCGTTCATGCCGCCCGGCATCACGATGTCGGTGAACAGCAGATCGACGTCCGATCCCTCTTGCAGCGCCTGTTCGAGCCGCAGCAAGCCAGCAGCCCCGCTATCGGCGGTCATGACCCGATAGCCGAGCGATGTAAGCTGGCTTTCGGCGATATCGCGGACATCTTCGCTATCATCGACCAGCAGGATCGTTTCCCTGCCACCGACGCTTGCCGCCGGAACCGGGATCGCCTGCGAACGCACCGCCGACCGCGATTCCGGAAACAGCAACCGCATCGTCGTCCCGTTGCCGAGTTCGCTTTCGATTTCGAGCCGCCCGCCTGATTGCCGGGCAAACCCGTGGACCATCGCAAGACCCAGCCCGGTCCCTCGCCCCGGCCCTTTGGTCGTAAAGAACGGCTCGGTGGCACGGCGCAGCACTTCAGGGTCCATCCCCTCGCCACGATCCGAAATCGACAGCACGACGTAACGCCCCGGCGGCAAGTGATTCCCGGGATCGGCCGTGTCGGCGCCCAGGGTCTGCACTCCCGTCCCGATCGTGACGACACCGCCGTCCGACATCGCGTCCCGCGCGTTGACCAGCACATTGAGCAGCGCCATCTCGACCTGGCCGGGATCGACCGTGCACGGCGGCAATGCAAGGTCGAGCCTGAGGTCGATGGTGATGCCCTCGCCGAGCGTTCGCGCGACCATTTCGCCGAATTCGGTGATCAAACTGTTCAGGTTGGTCGGGCGCGGCTCAAGCCTGGTCTTGCGGGCGAAAGCGAGCAACTGCCCGGTTACTTTCGCCGCCTGCCGCGCGCCGCGATCCGCCCGTTCGATCGCCGCCGCCGCCGCTTCGGGCGACTGCTCGATCCGCATCCGGGCAATTTCCAGATTTCCCATCACGACCTGCAGCATGTTGTTGAAATCATGCGCGAGGCCTGCGGTCAGCTGGCCGATCGCCTCCATTTTCTGCGATTGCCGGAACGCATCCTCCGAGGCACGACGCCGCGTGATGTCGAGCTGGCTCGCGAAAAAATACAGCAATTCGCCATCATCGCCATAGATCGGCCCGATGAAGAGCGCGTTCCAGAATGCCGTGCCATCACGGCGGTAGTTGAGGATTTCACCGGCGAACGGTTTGCGCTCCCGGAGTGCCGTGCGGATCTGTTCGACCATATCGCGATCGGTGCGCGCGCCCTGAAGGAAACGACAGTTCCGGCCGAGCAACTCATCCTCGGCATAACCGGTCAGGTCAAGAAATGCGCCGTTCGCGAACATGATCGGGCAGTCCTCGATGTTCGGATCGGCGATGATCATCGGCATCCGGGTCATCGCCACGGCGGCAAAAAACACGTTGCCGCGTGCGCCCAGCCCCGGCTCGCTGATCTGGGATTCCACCCAATGGGTCACGGCCGGCCTGCCGGTCAGATCATCGGCGGTCTGGTCCACCATCCCGCGTGCGGTGACCCCGCTGCTCATCGGGCCATGGTGCCGGTCCATCTCGGGTGTTCCGGGGATGCGCCGGAGCAGCATATCAGCCGGCTCAGGCACCGGGCCGGTATCCCGGTTGTTGGTTCGATCTTTCATCGCAAGGAAATAGGATGGGGTCGCAAGGATGAAAACCTTCGTTCAGATGAAGTCTGGTTTACGTTTCTCCAGAAACGCTGCCATCCCCTCGCGCTGATGCGGCGTGCCGAACAGGGCCAGAAACACCGCGCGCTCGTAGGCCACGCCCTCGGCCAGAGTGGTCTCGAACGCCCGCGAAACGCTGCGTTTGGCCAGCGCCACCGCGACCGGCGAGAGCGATGCGATGGTGGTGGCAACCCGCAGGGCTTCCGCCACAAGCTCGCCGGCCGGCACCACCCGCGCGACCAGATTAGCCCGCTCGGCTTCGGTGGCATCCATCATCCGCCCGGTCAGAACCATGTCCATCGCCTTCGATTTGCCGATCGCGCGGGTCAACCGCTGAGTTCCTCCGGCGCCGGGTATCACCCCGAGATTGATCTCCGGCTGCCCGAATTTCGCGGTATCGGCGGCAATGATCATGTCGCACATCATCGCGAGTTCGCAGCCGCCCCCCAGCGCATAACCCGCAACCGCCGCGATGACCGGCTTGCGGATCGTCGTCACCACTTCCCAGGTCGCGCCGATGAAGTCGTTCATCGCGGTATCGGGGTAGCTGCGGGACTGCATTTCCCGAATATCCGCCCCGGCTGCGAATGCGCGGTCCGAGCCGGTCAGCACGATCGCGCCGATCGCGGGATCGGCGTCGAAATCCCTCAACGCGGTTCCGAGTTCACCCATCAGCTGGTCGCAGAGCGCATTGAGCGCGCTGGGGCGATCGAGCCGGACCAGCGCGACCCGCCCGTGGATTTCGGTCTTCAGCATTTCGAAATTCATCGCTCACTCACCTGTGTTTCATCGCGCCGACAGACGAGACCGGTTGAGCCGGTTCCGCCCGACGCCAAAATGTGATCTCTCAACAAGGGATTACACCATGACCCCTCAGATCCGAAACATCGCCTTCGCCGTCGTCGCCAAAGGGGCGTCGAATATCGGGTCCACCGGCATGAAGGGCACCTCCGCCGACGGCAAGACAAACCCCGGCAAGGCATCTGGCTCGAAAAGCAGCGGCTCGTGAATTAGGGTCGGTAAGGATGAACGATCTGGTCGTGGTGATGAAGGAAGTAGCGCTTCATCACCTCGGCATAGCCCCGATAGATCAGGCCGCCATTTTTCTGAAGGAGCCGCTCGCGCTCGCCCCGATACCAGCGCGGCAGCCGATACCACGGGATGCCCGGCCGTTCATGATGAGCGGCATGCAGATTGTTGAACAGGAACAACAATCCGAACAGGCCGGCCTGTTCCACCGTGGCGGTCCGCCGGTCGGCATCCGGTGCCGCGCGATGCTCGGCGAACGACCGGATCATCAACAACGAAGTCCCCGGCAGCACGAACATCAAGGCATAATGCGCCGGATCGATGCCGCAGATCCCCCATACCCAACCCAATATCAGCCCCGCCACCGGCAGATGCCACGCCCACGCCCGCCGAACCCCCGGTTCATTCCGCCGCCATCGCCCGACCTCCGCCTGCAGGAACCGCGCGATCATCCACACCGGTCCGAACACCAGACGCCCGGCGAGGCAGGATGAGGCGGTGACAATGGCGCGCGCCCAGATCGGCAAAGCCGTCCACGAGGCTGCGGTCCAATAATACGTCTCGGGGTCTTCGAGCGGATCGGTCAGCACATCGTCGCGATGATGCGCAATGTGGAGTGCCGCGTACCGGTCGAACGGCAGAAACAGCGCCAGACCCGGCAGTCCGAGCGCCCGATTGAACCAGGCCAAGCGGGTCGGATGCCCATGGATCAACTCATGCTGGAACGACCCGTGCCATGCCACGACAACCCCGCCCCCGATCACCAGCACCGGCCACGGCAGAGACGCGTAGAACCAGGTGAGACCGACAAACATCGCATAAATCACCGCACCAAGCGCGAGGGTCGGCCATTCGATCCGCGACACCGATCGTTCAGGGCAGTCCAAGACCCGATCTCCAGCCAGTTGCAATCGCACGATCCTATCAGCGAAACGAACTGTTCGATATGTGCGATATGTAGACAGATCACGTCATTTGCTGATATTTCAAACATCATGATGATATCCATCTCCAGTGCCCCCTGATCGCCGGATCTCCGCCCCGGCCTTCCGCGACCGCCTGCTCGAACTGATCGCCGGGCGCGGTCTCACCCAGGCCGCTTTCGCCCGATCCGCGGGTCTTGATCGTTCGACCCTCACCCAATTGCTCAGCGATCACGCGCCCCGCCTGCCGCGCGCCGAAACCCTGGTCGCCATCGCCCTCGCCTGCGGCGTCTCGACCGACTGGCTCCTCGGCCTGAACGGACCCGACCAGAGTGCTCCGCCCAGCGTCGGTGAAGTCATGCAGATCGAAGCGGATGGCGGCCTGCCGATCGACGACCGGATGTTCCAGTGGATGACCGAAGCCGCCGGCGCCAAAATCCGCACGGTCCCGGTCGGCTTCCCCGATCTGCTCAAAACCGGCGAGGTCCTGCATCACGAATATCGCAACGCCGCCGGCGATGCCGCACCGCGCTGGGACAGTGTGGCCAGCCGGCTCGAATACCTCCAGCGCCCCGAGACCGAAATCGAAGCCTGCGCCTCGGTTCAGGCGATCGAGGAATTCGCGGCCGGCCGTGGCATCTGGGCCGGGCTCTCCGCCGCCGACCGCGAAGCCCAGATCGCCCGGATCCGAATTCTCGGCACCGACCTCTACCCGAGTTTCCGCCTCTTCCTGTTCGATCGCCGCCAGCTCTATTCGGTGCCGTTCACCGTGTTCGGCACCGCGCGTGCCGCGGTGTTCATCGGCGGCATCTATTTCGTCTTCACCTGGACCGAACATATCCGCGCCCTGATCCGCCGGTTCGACGATCTCGTGCGCGGCGCCATCGTCCAACCCCCCGATATCGCCGATTTTTTCGCGACCCTGCGCGTCGCGCCGGATTGATCACAATGTCCGAACCGGTCGCGAGCCTCGGCATGTACGACATCCCCGCGCTGCGCCCCGCGCTCGACCGGTTCTGGCACGTGGTCAGCGAAACGCTGCGCAACGCCGATACCCCGATCCCGGCAAGCCTGTCCCACGATGCCCCGCTCGATGAGGTGTGGCGCAATCCCCACCTGATACTGGCCCAGACCTGCGGCCTGCCGCTGATGACCGAATTGCCCGAGGTGCAACTCGTCGCAACCCCCTGTTACGATCTCCCGGAATGCGACGGCCCGCTCTATCGCAGCCTGATCGTCGTCCCCGCATCCTCCCCCGCCGCCACCCTGGCCGACCTGCGGGACCGCCGCGCCGCGATCAACGGATGGAACAGCCAGTCCGGCATGAACGCCCTGCGCGCCGTGATCGCCCCGATCGCCCCGATCACAGGAACCGCACGCTTTTTCTCGGCTGTCGAGGTCACCTCCAGTCACCGCGCCAGCCTCGCCGCGCTGCAATCGGGCCGCGCCGATGTCGCCGCGATCGACTGTGTCACCCACGGCCTGCTCGCCCGCTACGAACCCGCGTCCCTCACCGGTACCCGCATCCTCGCCAGATCACCCCAGACGCCCGGTCTGCCGCTGATCACCGCCGCAGGGACCTCACCCGATCTGCTTGCCCGCCTGCGCGATGCGCTGGCCCGCGCGGCGTCAGATGCCACCGGCAAAGCGATCCATTGGCGCGGCCTCGAAAGTCTCACCCGTGCCGATTACGCCCCGATCCTCGCGATGCGCGCCGATGCCGTGGCCCTTGGTTATCCGGAGTTGCGCTGACACAGCGATTGCGTGCAGGATCGGAGCAGCCATCATGCGGGATCGGCTGGCAGGGGAGGCAACATGCGTATCGAGACCACGCCGTTTCGCGTCGAACCCGGCAGCGGCTTCAAGCTCCGCCGCCACCCGACGCGGATCGACCCACCGTTCAAGGGCAAAAAGGACTACAAGGGCCTGCTCAAGCAGCATGTCGAACGGCTCAGCGACCTGCAACAACGTCTCTACGCAGCCAACCGCCACGCCATCCTGCTGATCTTTCAGGCGATGGACGCCGCCGGCAAGGACGGGGTGATCCGGCACGTCATGTCCGGCGTCAACCCGCAGGGCTGCCAAGTGTTCAGCTTCAAGCACCCGAGCGCGCTCGAACTCCAGCACGATTTCCTCTGGCGCACCACGCGCGACCTGCCGGAACGGGGCCGGATCGGCATTTTCAACCGCTCCTATTACGAGGAAGTGCTGATCGCCCGCGTCCACCCCGAAATCCTCGCCAGCGAATCCCTGCCCGACCCGCCACACCCGCCGGATGCGGTCTGGCCCGCGCGCTACCGCTCGATCGTCGATCTCGAACATCACCTGAGCACCAACGGCACCAAAATCATCAAGTTCTTCCTGCATCTCTCAAAGGACGAACAACGCCGCCGCTTCATCGACCGGATCGACGATCCGGCAAAGAACTGGAAATTCAGCACCGCCGACCTTGAGGAACGCAAATACTGGGATCAGTACATGACCGCCTACGAGGCCTGTCTCGGGGCCACCAGCGCCACCCACGCGCCGTGGTATGCGGTCCCCGCCGATGACAAGCACACCGCTCGGCTCATCGTATCGCAGGTCATCGTCGAGGCTCTCGAAGCCCTCGACATGAGTTTCCCGCACGTCACCCCGGAGCGCCGCGCCGAACTCCAGGACATTCGCAGGCAGTTGGCCGCGTGACCCACGCCCGCATCACTTCATTCAGGGCCGATCACCCCCCATGAGCGTCCAGTCGCCCGACCGGCCCGCAATCGGCTCAGCCGACGCCCCTCCGGCAGTGCCGATCTATCGCGCACTCCTGCCCGGCGCCGATGCCCTGCTGCCCTACCTGCGGATCATCGACGCCAACCGCCACTACGCCAACCGGGGCGAACTGGTCCGCCGGCTCGAAACCCGGCTCCGCGAACGGATCGCCGCACCGGGATGCGCGGTCCTCACCGCCGCGTCGGGTACCGCCGCCCTGCAGGCGGCGATCCTCGCCCAGACGGGCCGGGCCGATCCCGCACGGCCCTTCGCCCTGATCGCAGGCTACACCTTCGTCGCCACTGCCATGGCCGCCGAAGCCTGCGGCTACACCCCGGTCTTCGTCGATATCGACCCGGCGACCTGGGCGATCGATCCCGCAACCCTCCGCCGCCACGATCGGCTTGCGCGCACCGGCATCGTGCTGGCGGTCGCCCCCTATGGCCGCCCGCACGATCAACAAGCCTGGGTCGATTTCGCATCCTCGACCGGCGTACCGGTCGTGATCGACGCCGCCGCCTCGTTCGAGGCACTGATGCAAAACCCGGCCACCCTGACCGGCACCGTGCCGGTCGTCCTCAGTTTCCATGCGACCAAGGCCTTCGCGACCGGCGAAGGCGGTGCCGTGATCTGGTCCGATATCGAAGGCCTGAAACGCTGCGCCCGGGCGATGAATTTCGGCTTCCTCTACAGCCGCGAAAGCCGCGCGGCCGGTTTCAACGGCAAGATGAGCGAGTACCATGCCGCCATCGGTCTTGCCGCGCTCGATGGCTGGGACGCCACCGCGGCAGCATCGGCACGTCTCGCGGCACGCTACCGCGCCATAGCCATGCGCGCCGGCCTTGGCGACCGGCTGATCCTCGCGCCCGAAATCGCCTCGAACTACGCCCTGTTCCGTGCCGACTCACGCTCGGACCCCCTCGCCTCATGCGCCTGCCTCGAAGCGGCGGCGATCGAGCACCGGTTCTGGTATGGTCCGGGCCTGCATCGCGAACCCTATTTCGCGGCACACCGGCCAGCGGCACTGCCCGCTACCGAAGCCTGCGCCGCCGCCCTGCTCGGCATTCCCGTCTTCCCCGATATCGACGAGCCGGCGATCGAACGGATCATCGCCGCGCTCGCACGGACCGCACCATGAACGCCAGCACACAAGTCCAGCCTCTCGTCCTTTACGGCGCAACCGGACATGCCCTGTCGGTCCGCGCCCAGATCGAACGCGTCTTCGCCGCCAGAAATCACCACATCGTCGCCTATATCGACGACCATCACCCGGGCGGCGAACTCGCGGGCGCACCGGTCGTGACGTTCGACGAATGGCAGGTCCGCTTCCGCGAAATTCCGGTGATCGTCACGATCGGCGAGCCCCGCGCCCGCCGCGCCCTCGCCGAACGGATCGAAGCCGCCGGGGGCCGGTTTGCCTCGATGTGCGGGGACTGGCCCTCGATCGCAGCCGATTTCACCTATGGCGAGGGCAGCTTCACCGGCGGCCCGAACTATATTGGCCCCAATGTCAGCATCGGCCGCCACGTCCAGATCCAGCCGATGACCACACTCGCCCATGACGCGAGGGTGGGCGACTATTCGACAATCTGCACCTCGAACATCGCCGGCTGGGTGCTGATCGGCGACGAGGTCTTCATCGGCGTCGGCGCGGCGATCGTGAACGGCACGGCGTCCCGACCGATCCAGATCGGGCAGGGCGCGGTGATCTATGCCGGCGCGGTGGTGACAAAATCGGTGCCGCCGGGCATGAAAGTGGCTGGAAATCCGGCCCGGGATGTCAGCCTCGCCGCCGCCCGCCGCCGTCGCGGCACCCGGCCCCTGACGGACCCCGTCTGATGAAGATCTTCATCCTGTCGCGTAACCGCCCGATCTTTCTCTGGGCCTGCCTCGACAGCCTCTATCGTCACACCCGCACCCCCTGCCGCTTCATCCTGATCGATTCCGCTTCGGACGACCCGCTGATCCGCCCGGTGATCGAAGGCTTCGAACGGCGCGGCATGCTGGCCGAAATCGTCTGGCTCAAACGCAACGACGCAACGATGGTCCGCGCCGCGATCGTCGAGCGTCTTGATGAAACGGACGAATTATTCGCCTTCATCGAGTCCGACGTCGTTCTCCTGCCCGGCTCGATCGGGTGCTGGGTCGCGCGAATGGCCGAGCTGATGGCCGATCCCAGGCTCGCCATGCTCGGCTCGCTGATCGATCCCGACGATTTCGTCAGCCTCGATCAGGCCCGCATCGCGGCACCGCACCTCACCGAATACGAGTTGCGCGACATCACCCATCATGAGGACCCCGAAGCCCGCCGTCACCGCCCCGATCCGGGGCAGGCGGTGTTCTCGCCCCATAATCCCGCCGGTCGCCTCCTCATGATCCGGACCGAGGCGGTGCGCCGTGCCGGCGGTGCCACCGATTCGGACCTGCACGATCGCCTGTTCGAACTCGGCTACACGACCGGCATCAGCACCGAAGTGCGCCATCGTCATCTCTCGCTGCTGAATGTCTATGATTATCCGGCCTACGACATGAATGCCCGCAACGCCTACATGTACAGCCTGACCTACAAGGCGCAGGCCGAGCAGGCGATCATGGCGGGGCTTGAACAGAGCGGGCGCATCACCACCGAGCCCGATCTGCATGTCGTGGCCGACGGCGTGCGGATCGATGCCGAGCGACTCGATCGGGTGTATCGCTTCACCGTACCGGATGCGGCTGAAATCACTCTGACATGCCGGCGCGGTTTTGCCCTGCAGTCGGTCGATCGCCGCCCCCTCGGCGTTTCGCTCGGCAGCCTGATCCTCGACGGGGTGGAGCGCCTGTTCGATCCGCAACTTCAGCGCGGCTGGTATCCTGCTGAATCCGCATGGCGCTGGACCGCGGGCCGCGCCGAACTACCGCAGGTCCACAGCATCGAACTCACCGTCGTCGGCTCGGTCAGCTATCAGACCGACCCGATCGAGCCTATGACAGATCGGCAACCTTAAGTAGATAACAATTTGTGGTAAGTCGAAAAATAGAATTGTCCAGAAACTCACTGGGCATTGCATCTGAACGCCGAGAAATTTACTGACCTGGCCGCACATCGTTATTTGACATCGTTACATTACTTGAGATAGATGAACTCTGTGCAATCTTCCTGACCTCAGGTCCGTTGCCGAAAAATTCAAAACGTGATCGCGCTCTGCGATCGACGTGCCTGACTGTTCAACAGGGTAGTGGGAGATATTTCAATGTATTCTTTTCGATTTTCCAGCATTCTCGCCGGTGTGCTTGCCCTTGGTATAGCAGGAGCAGGCACGGCGGTCGCCGCACCGATGACGGCATCGGTCAGTTTGACCAGCGGCAGTTTTTCAGTTGGTGGCGGCGGAGCGTCGGTTAGCGGCCTCAACGGAACCTATACAAATTACGCCACAGGCGACTTCAGCTTCTCGAACGATTTCCCCTCATCCACCACACCGTATAATCTGACCCTCGGCGGTGCCATCTATGTCGGTAACACGCCGGTCCTCAGCGGTACCTCCGGCGTGTTTACCAGTTCCCTCGGCAACCTCACCGGCGCGATCGAAGCATTGTCGATCGGCGGGACCACCGCCTACGATCCGGCTCTGGTCACGGTCATCGATACCATCCTGCTCAGCGGGCAGAATCCCGGTAGTGTCAGTTACGATGGGTTCAGCCTCAGCTACTACTACCACGTCGACTCATCGTCCTCTTCGGGCGCCTCCGGCATCTTTGCCGTCGGGACTAATAACAATCTCGGCCTCGGCACCGATTCCGGCAGTTTCTCCGCAAGCGCGACACTGACGGACGTTCCGGAGCCCGGTTCGTTGCTTCTGCTCGCTTCCGGGCTGCTCGGTCTTGCCGTGGTTCGCCGCCGCCGCATCATCTGATCGCCTTCCTGAAGCGGTGTTCGGATTGACGGGTCCGCTGCGGCGGACCCGTTCTTCGTTCCGCCTCCGACCCTGATATCTCGCCCCGGCGGCAATTGACATCGCAGCAGCGGCAGCGGACACCATACGGACCGCACCCCACCGAGTCGCTGACCAAGTGGGGCAAACGGCAGATGGAGGCCCTGATCATCCCGGACGACATGCGATCGGCGACAACCTCCCGCCAGCCTGAACAGATCCTTCACACCGTTTTCGGCCATGGCGGGTTTCGCGGCGAGCAAAGCGAGATCGTCCGTCATGTCGTGGCCGGCGGCGATGCGCTCATCCTGATGCCGACCGGCGGCGGCAAGTCGATCTGCTATCAATTGCCGTCGCTCTGCCGCGACGGCGTCGGGATCGTGGTCTCGCCGCTCATTGCGCTCATGCGCAATCAGGTCGAGGCGTTGCGCCAGCTCGGCGTCCGGGCCGCCGCGCTCAATTCGAGCCTCGATGCCGGGGAGCGCGCCCGGGTCCGGGCCGATCTCCGCGCTGGCCGGCTCGATCTGCTCTACGTCGCGCCGGAGCGGCTGGTGTCGCCCGACTTCATGGATATGCTGGCCGAAATCGACATCGCATTGTTCGCGATCGACGAAGCCCATTGCATCAGCCAGTGGGGACACGATTTCCGGCCGGAATATCTCCAGCTCGCCGCCCTGGGCACGCGGTTTCCCGGCGTGCCGCGCCTTGCCCTGACCGCAACCGCCGATCCCCAGACCCGCGAGGATATCCGCCGCCGGCTCGATCTCGGCGATGCCCGGCTGTTTCTCGCGAGTTTCGACCGGCCGAATATTTTCTACAACATCGCGCTCAAGACCGAACCGAAGCGACAATTGCTGGCGTTTCTCAAGCGCCACCCCGGCGAGAGCGGCATCGTCTACTGCCTCAGCCGCGCCACAGTGGATGAAACCGCCGCCTGGCTCACCGCGCAGGGGATCAACGCGCTCGCCTATCATGCTGGACTGGAATCGGGCCTGCGCAGCCGCCGTCAGGATGCGTTCCTTGCCGATGACGGGCTGGTGCTGGTCGCGACCATCGCTTTCGGCATGGGGATCGACAAGCCCGATGTCAGGTTCGTCGCGCATCTCGACCTGCCGTCGAGCCTGGAAGCCTATTATCAGGAAACCGGACGCGCCGGGCGGGACGGCCAGCCCGCCGAGACGCTGCTGCTCTACGGCTTGCAGGACGTGACGCTGCGCCGCCGGATGATCGATCAGGGCGATGCGCCGGAGGCGGTCAAGCGGGTCGAGCGCAGCAAGCTCGATGCGCTGCTCGGGGTCTGCGAGACCGCCTCATGCCGGCGCCGCGCCATCCTGCTGCATTTCGGCGAAGCGCCGCCGATGAATTGCGGCCATTGCGATAATTGCGTCACCGCGGTCGAGACCTGGGATGCCACGCTGGCGGTCCGCAAGGCGCTTTCGGCGGTCCTGCGCACCGGCCAGCGCTTCGGCGTGGGTCATCTGACCGATGTGCTGCTCGGCACCGCGACGGAAAAGATCATCCGGTTCGGTCACGACAAGCTGCCGACCTTCGGCGTCGGGGTTGAGCTCGATCGCAGGCAATGGGCCTCGGTGTTCCGTCAGATGGTGGTGGCCGGGATCGTCGCGGTCGATCACGACCAGTTCGGCGCCTTGTGCACCACCGAGCTGTCCGGCCCGATCCTGCGCGGTGCCGAGAGCGTGCAGTTCCGGCGGGACAAACCGGCGGAGAAGACGGTCGCGGGGCGATCGTCGCGTCCGCGCCCGCTATCCCCAGCCGGGGCGGCACCGGGGTCGGAGGCGATTTTCGAGGCGTTGCGGGCCAGGCGGAAACAGCTTGCCACCGCGCAGGGCGTTCCGGCCTATGTCATTTTCCATGATGCGACCCTGATCGCGCTGGCCTCGGTCAAGCCCCGCAGCCGGAGCGAGATGGAAGCGATTCCGGGCATGGGGCGCAGCAAGATCGAGCGCTACGGCGATGCGATCCTTGAAACTTTAGCCGGCGCACGAGAAATTGGCATTCACAAATTAACAATTTAGCTATAATCTAAGTATGACCACCGCACGAGGCCCCTTCAGGGACAGATGATGACATTGACGCCGTCCGCCGAACCGATCCATCCCCCGCAACTGCACGATCAGGCACCTGAATTTCAGGCCCGCACCACGATGGGTATGCGTGCCCTGTCGGATTACCGGGGGCAGTGGCTGTTGTTCTTTTCGCATCCGGCGGATTTCACCCCGGTCTGCGCCAGTGAGTTCATCGCCTTCGCCCGCGCCGCCGATCAGTTCGCGGCCCTCGACTGCGCGCTGCTCGCTTTGTCGGTCGACAGTCTCTATTCGCATCTCGCCTGGCTGCGGAGCATCAAGATGCAGTTCGGGGTCGAGATTCCGTTTCCGGTGATCGAGGACCCATCGATGGTGATCGCCCGGAGCTACGGCATGATCGCGCCGCATGCGCCGGATACCGCGCTGATCCGCGCGGTGTTCGTGATCGATCCGATCGGCGTGGTTCGGTCGATCCTGTGGTACCCGATGACCACGGGGCGTAATATCGATGAACTGCTCCGGCTGGTGACCGCGCTCAAGACCAGCGATGCCCATCATGTCTCGACCCCGGCGGGGTGGCGGCCCGGCGATGACGTGATCATGCCGCCGCCGCAATCGGCGGAGGGGCTTTATGCGCCCACCGGTCCGGGGCAGGATTGGTATTACCGGACCGGGCCGCTGCCCACCACGCCTGCGTTGAAGGCGAAACGGGCATGAGCGGGGTTGCGGAGCCGATCGATGTGGTCAAGGCGGCGCAGGTGCTGCGTTCGCTGGCCAATGCGGTGCGGTTGCGGATCGTGCTGTATCTGCTCCACGGCGAGCAGGCGGTGGGCGACCTTGAGTCCGCGCTTGAAATCCGCCAGCCCAATTTGTCGCAGCAACTGGCCGAATTGCGCGATGCAGGGCTGGTGACCGCGCGGCGGGATTCGCGGGCGATGATTTACAGTATCGCCGATGACGAACAGAAGCGCCTGATCGCGGCGTTGCTGGTGGGGTTCGGCGGGGAGCCTATTCAGAACGAGGCATCGCAGGCGGCACCCCCGACGCCCGCGGCGCCACCGGCGCATCGGCAGGTCGCGATGTTCGCCACCGTGGGCAAGCGGCGCTGATCAGGTCGCGGGCTGCGGGCGGGTGCGGCGGCGGAGCTCGTTCAGGGTGAAATAGCCGAGGGCGGCGGCGGGGGCGGCGGCACCGACCAGCGCGACCAGGGGCCAGCCGCCGTGGATCAGGAGCGCGCTCGCGAGTGCCGAGCCAAGCGCGCCGCCGCCGAAGAAGGCGGCCATGTAGGCGCCGTTGAGCCGGGCGCGGAGTTCGGGGGCTAGGGCGTAGATCGCGCGCTGGCCCAGGACGTTGTTGGCCTGGACGCCGAAATCGAGCGCGACGCCGGCAAGGGCCAGCAGGACCACGCTGTGGAGGTCCGCGCCGAGAGCCGAGATGCCGAACGAGGCGAGGACGAGGGCGAGGGAGACGGCGCTGCCGATCCGCCCGTAGCCGGCATCCGCGAGGCGGCCGGCGAGGGGGGCCGAGATCGCGCCGGCGGCACCGACCAGCGCGAAGACCGCGATGCCGAACTGGGTGTAGTGGAATTGTTCGGTGAGGTAGATCGGCACGGCGGTCCAGTAGAGGCTGAACACACCGAAGGCGGCGCATTGGTAGGCGGCGCGGCGGCGGAGGGTGGGTTCGGTCGCGTAGAGTTTGAACATGCTCAGGATGAGCGCGCCGTAGCGTTCGCGCGATTTGGGGACGACGCGGGGTAGTTTGCGGCGGAGGACCAGAAACAGGATCGCCATGCCCGCTGCCGAGAGGGCGAAGACGGCGCGCCAGCCGATCGTGTAGGCGATCAGGCTCGCGACCGGGCGGGCGAGCAGGATGCCGAAGACGAGGCCACCCATGACGTTGCCGACGACGCGGCCACGGGTTTTATCCGGCGTGAGGGTCGCGATCATGGGGACGAGGATTTGAACCGTGCTGGAACAGAGGCCGATCAGCAGGGCGGCGGCGAGAAAGATTGGCCAGGTCCAGGCGGCGGCGGCGAAGGCGAGGGCGATGACGGCGCCGGCGATCAGGCGGGTGCTGAGGGCGCGGTTTTCGATCAGGTCGCCGAGCGGGACCAGAAGCAGGAGGCCGGTTGCGTAGCCGAGCTGGGTGAAGGTGACCAGAAGGCTCGCGATGGATTTGGGCAGATGAAGCGAGGGGGCGATCAGGCCGACCAGCGGCTGGGCGTAATAGAGGTTGGCGACGACCGCGCCGGCGGCGATGGCGTAGAGCGCGACCAGCCCGGCCGTGGGGGCGGCTGGTTCGTTCGTCTGATTGTTCGACATGGCGTGGGATATGACCTTGTTCGCGCCGGGTTCAACCGGCGCGGGGCGCGGGCTCAGAAGATGCTGAAAACCCGGCCCAGCAGCGTCGTGGGGTGGTTTGGCTGGGCGACCGGGGTGGGGCCGTTATTGACCGGGGTGCCGAGGGCGGCGTTTTCCTGCAACTGGCGTTGTTCGGCTCCGGCGTTGAGCACGGCGTTGCCGCTTTTGGCGCTGCCGCCGAAGGACATCAGGGAGGAGATGAAGCCGGGGCTGCGGCTTTCGAGCTCGGCCTGACGGTTGACCGAGGCGCGGATGCCGGCGGGCGGGGTGGGGCCGGCGGCCTCAAGCAGGGCTTCCTGACCGGGACCCATGGTGGTGTCGCCATTGGCCAAAGCGGTTTGCGGGGCGAGGACTTCCTCGGCCTGTTTCGAGGATGAAATCTGCTGGGGCCGGGGCGCGCCGGGCTGGGGTGCGGCGAGGGTGAGGTTGGGCGGCATCGAGAGCGGGGCTTCGGTCGCGACGGAGAAGGCGTCCGGCGGGGTGACGTCGAGGCCGAAGGTTTTGGAGGCATCGCTGCACCCGGCAAGCGCGAGGGTTGCGGCCGCGAGGACGATCAGGGCGAGCGGTGCGGCTTGCTTGGTGCGATTCATGGAGCCTCTCTATCGCCGCGCGCGGAGGTGGGCAAGGGAGGGGTTGCGGTGGGGGCGGGGGTGTCCTTGCGGACCATCGATTCGATGATGAGGGTGGCGACGCCGCAGACGATCGAGGCGTCCGCGACGTTGAAGACATACCATTCGTAGGGGCCGATATGGGCCTCGATGAAATCGACCACCGCGCCGTATTCGACGCGCGAGATGATGTTGCCGATCGCGCCGCCGATGATCGCGCCGAGTGCCAGCGTGGTGGTGAGGTAGGCGGTGCGCCAGAGCCAGATCGAGAGGGCGATGACCGCGATGGCGGCGACCACGATCAGCATGAGGGTGGCGTTGTCGCCCGCGAGGATGCCGAAGGTGACGCCGTGGTTCCAGACCATCGCGAAATTGAGGACCGGCAGGATTTTGACGATGCCGCGCTCGGGGAGGTGCAGATCGTAGAGCACCCAGTATTTCGACGCCTGATCGGCGGCGAGGACCACGAGGGCCATGAGGAGTCCGGCGAGGCGGCGGTTCATTCGACGAACTCGCAGCAGCGGCGGCAGAGTGTCGGGTGGGCGGGGTTGGTTCCGACTTCCGGGAGGATTTTCCAGCAGCGGGCGCATTTGGTGCCGGGGGCGATCTCGACCTTCGGCAAGGCGCGCAGCGGGGCGGCGGTGCCGGCACCGGCTTCATCGGGCGCGACCAGGGTTTCGGCATCCGAGGTGATCAGCAGTTCCGCCCAATCGACGTTTTGCAGGGCGAGCGGGGCATCGACCGCCAAGGTGAGGGTGATTTTCGCTTGGAGGGAGGCCGCGATATCGCCGGTGCGGCGGGCGTTTTCAAGCTCGGTGTTGGCGAGTTTGCGGACGGCGCGGATCTCGGACCAGCCGGCATCGAGCGCATCGTCCCGCCAGTCCGCCGGGATGGTCGGGAATGGGGCGAGGTGGACACATTCGGCCTCGCCGAAGCGGGCGCGCCAGGCTTCGTCGGCGGTGAAGGGCAGGACCGGGGCGAGCCAGGTGGTGAGGCAGCGGTGGATGAGGTCGAGCACGGTGCGGCAGGCGCGGCGGGTTTCGCTCTGGCGGACCTGATGGCCTTCGGCATCGAGCCGGACATCGCAATAGAGGGCGTCCTTGCGGATGTCGAAATAGAAAGCCGAGAGGTCGTTGTTGCAGAATTGGTGGATGGCGGGGAACACGCCGGTCCAGTCATGGGTATCGACCGCGCGGCGGAGCATGGCGTCGAGCACCGCGAGTTTGTGGAGCATGTATTGCTCAAGCTCGGGCATGGCGGTGCGATCGAGGATTTCGGCTTGGGTGAAGCCATCGAGGCTGCCGAGCAGCCAGCGCAGGGTGTTGCGGATGCGGCGGTAGAGATCGGCCTGCTGTTTCAGGATGTCCTTGCCGATGCGCAGATCGTTATGGACATCCGCGTTCATCACCCAGAGGCGGAGGATGTCCGCGCCGTAAAGGTCGATCACTTCCTGCGGGGCGGTGACGTTGCCGAGGGATTTCGACATTTTGCGGCCCTGCTCGTCGAGCACGAAACCATCGGTGACGATGGCCTTGAACGGGGCGATGCCACGGGTGCCGACCGATTCGAGCAGGGAGGCCTGAAACCAGCCGCGATGCTGGTCCGAGCCTTCGAGGTAGAGATCGGCGGGCCAGGGCATGCCGCGGGCTTCGAGGACGAAGGCGTGGGTCGAGCCGCTTTCGAACCAGACATCGACGATGTCGAAGACCTGTTCGTAATCCTCGGGGTTGTAGGCATTGCCGAGGAAGTCGGCGGCGGGGCGGGCGTACCAGGCATCGGCCCCCTCGGCCTCGAAGATGGCGCGGGTGCGGGCGAAGATTTCGGGGTCGTTGAGGATGGATTTGTCAGTTTTGTGGACGAAGATGGCGATGGGCACGCCCCAGGCGCGCTGGCGGGAGATGCACCAGTCGGGGCGGGATTCGACCATCGAGCGGATGCGGTTGCGCCCGGCTTCGGGGACGAAGCGCGTGGCGTCGAGGGCTGCGAGGGCTTTGTCGCGGATGTGTTCGGGACCGTCCATCCGGATGAACCAGTTGGGGCGGGCGAGGTAGATCAGCGGGGCTTTGGAGCGCCAGGAATGGGGGTAGGAATGGCGGAATTCCTCGCGTTTGAGGAGGGTGCCGGTGGCGGTGAGCGCGTCGCAGACGGCGTTGGCGACTTTATAGACGTGCATTCCGGCAAAGAGGGGAACGTCTGCCGCGTAGGTGCCGTCGTCGTTCACGGTTTCGGGGACGCCAATGGCGTTTTCGCGGCAGAGGAAGAAATCGTCCTCGCCGTGGGCCGGGGCCATGTGAACAAATCCGGTGCCAGCATCCGTGGTTACGAAATCACCCGGTAGCATTCTGACATGGCCGGGAAGCCGGTCGGGGAGGCGTGCACCTTCGCCGGATTTTCCCATGATCCCCGGTAGTGGATAATTATGAGTATGAAATGGGTGCTGGCAGTGGAACGTCTTAAAGACGTCACCAGACACGCTGCCAAAACTGCGTGCATGGACGATACCGGCTGCCTTTTTGAAGCTGTCCAGTAGATCAGTGGCAACAACCAGTTCCTCACCTACTATAGCGGCAGAGCCCGGTTCAATTTCATCAACGACAATGAGATCGTATGATGCTTGGGGATTGTATGCGATTGCCTGATTACCCGGTATTGTCCATGGGGTCGTCGTCCAAATCACGATTGAAGCATTGTCCCATGGACGGCTTAACGGATATCCGCTTCCTTCATATACGGGATTCGAAATCCTGAACCGCACCCAGATCGCGGTGTCGGTTTTGTCCTGGTATTCGACTTCGGCTTCGGCGAGAGCGGTTTTTTCGACCGGGCTCCACATGACGGGGCGGAGGCCACGGTAGAGTGCGCCGTTGGCGGCGAATTTGTGGATTTCGGCGGCGATCGCGGCTTCGGAGGGGAAATCCATCGTGGCGTAGCGGTGCGCCCAGTTGCCTTCGACGCCGAGGCGTTTGAATTCGGCGGCCTGGATGTCGAGCCATTTGGCGGCGTAGGCGCGACATTCGGCGCGGAAGGCGAGGATGGGGACATCGTCCTTGTTTTTACCGGCCTTGCGGTATTGTTCCTCGATTTTCCATTCGATCGGCAGGCCGTGGCAGTCCCAGCCGGGGACGTAGTCGGCGTCGTAGCCGGCCATCTGGCGGGCGCGGTTGATGACGTCCTTATGGATTTTGTTGAGGGCGTGGCCGATGTGGAGGTTGCCGTTGGCGTAGGGCGGGCCATCATGCAGGATGAAGGGGGTGCGGCCTGCCGCATCGGCGCGGAGGCGGGCGAACAGGCCCATGGCTTCCCAGCGGGCGAGGGCTTCGGGTTCGCGTTTGGGGAGGTCGCCGCGCATCGGGAAGTCGGTGCGGGGGAGGAAGACGGTGGCGCGGTAGTCGCGCTCGGCGGGGACGTCGTTCATGTCAGGCTCCGGCAGGGAGGGAGGGTGAGTTGGAGGACCCGGCCCTTAGTGCAGGGCCGGGCGGATAATTCGCCGGGCGGTCCGTCTTTCCATGGGAGGTATATGCGAGGGTGGGGGCGTGGCGGTCAAGTCGGGTGGGTTTCGAGGGATCAATATGTTGCGATATCGTAACGATATGGGCGTGTCTGGAGGCGGCGGGTTTGAGGGTTTTTAATCGTCGGGGCGGGCGTGGGCGTGCGGACAGATGGTCGGGGCGCGCATGAGGTGAAGTCGCGCGCGTGGTTGCGGGGTGGGCGGGTGATGCCGGGCGGTGCTGTGCGGTGCGGGTGCGACGGCGTGCGGGTGCGCCGGACCGGATGGGCATGGGCGCGGCGAGCGCGGGTGCGATGGGGTTGTCGTTGCTGGCGCGGTAGGCTGCGAGGTGGCGGCAGGTGAGGCGGAGCACGCCGGTCGTCAGGTTGCCGTCAGGGTATTGCGCCGCGAGAACCGCGAGGAGCCCTTCGAGGATCTCGATGATCCGGCCGATCACATCGGCATGGGTAAGAGGGTGAGACGGCGCATTGCTGGACACGCACCCTATTCATCACAGGGGGTGGGGGGTGAGAAAGTGGGCAATAGGAAGGAAGCACTACTTTTTTGAAAAAAAGTAGCAAAAAACTTTCGCTCCTCCGGGCACGGGCGTTTCAGAGCGCACGGACCCAGATTCAAGAAAGTTTTTTGGTTCTTTTTTGCAAAAAAGAACCCTTCTTTTCCCTTGCCTTCCCTAACAATGGGTCACGCCGCGAGAGCGGCGCGGATAGCATCGAGGGCGGCTTCGGCCTGGGTGGCGTCGGGGCCGCCGGCCTGGGCCATGTCGGGGCGGCCGCCGCCGCCTTTGCCGCCGAGGGCTTCGGCGGCGGCGCGGACGAGGGTGACGGCGTTGTGGGTTTTGGTGAGGTCTTCGGAGACGCCGATGACGATGCTGGCCTTGCCTTCGGCGGTGGAGATGACGGCGGCGATGCCGGAGCCCATCGATTTGAGGATGGAATCGGCGATGGATTTGAGGTCGCGGGGGGCGACGTCGCCGAGGTTGCGGGCGGCGAGTTTGATGCCGGCGATATCTTCGATGGCGGCGGCGCTGGCTCCGGTTGCGAGTTTGCGCTGGAGTTCGGCGATCTGGCGTTCGAGGCGTTTGCGGTCGTCGAGCAGGGCGTTGAGGCGGGTGGGGAGTTCGGTGGCGGGGATTTTGAGGGTGGCGGCGGCGGTGGCGAGGAGGTCCGCGTCGGTTTCGATGGCGGTGAGGGCGGCGCTGCCGGTGACGGCTTCGATGCGGCGGATGCCGGCGGCGACGCCGGATTCGGCGAGGATGCGGAAGGCGCCGATATCGCCGGTGCGGGTGACGTGGGTGCCGCCGCAGAGTTCGATGGAGTAGGCGGATTTGGTGGCATCGCCTTTGCCCATGGCGACGACGCGGACTTCATCGCCGTATTTTTCGCCGAACAGGGCCATGGCGCCGCGTTTGACCGCTTCATCCGGTGTCATGAGGCGGGTTTCGACTTCGGTGTTTTCGCGGATGCGGGCGTTGACCGCGCGTTCGACGGTGCGGAGTTCGTCGGGCGTGATCGGGCGGGGTTGGGAGATGTCGAAACGGAGGCGGTCGGGGGCGTTGAGGCTGCCTTTCTGGGTGACGTGGGGGCCGAGTTCCTGGCGGAGGGCTTCGTGCAGGAGGTGGGTGGCGGAGTGGTGGGCGCGGATGGCGGTGCGGCGGGTGTGGTCGATGGTGGCGTGGATGGTCTGATCGAGGGTGGCGGTGCCGGATTCGACGATGCCGTAATGGATGAAGAGGTCGCCGGCTTTTTTCTGGGTGTCGGTGATGCGGATGAGGAGGTTTTCGGCGGTGAGGGTGCCGGTATCGCCGACCTGGCCGCCGGATTCGGCGTAGAACGGGGTCTGGTTGAGGATGATCGCGACGGATTGGCCGGTTGTGGCGGTGGGGGCGGGTTGGCCATCGACGATGAGGGCGGTGATGGTGGCATCCGAATCTTCCATCGAATAGCCGAGGAATTCGGAGGCGCCGAGGGTTTCCTTGAGGTCGAACCAGATGGTTTCGGTGGCGGCATCGCCGCTGCCGGCCCAGGCGGCGCGGGCGCGGGCGCGTTGTTCGGCCATGGCGGTGTCGAAGCCGGGGCGATCGAGGGTGCGGTTCTGTTCGCGCAGGGCGTCTTCGGTGAGGTCGAGCGGGAAGCCGAACGTATCGTAGAGTTTGAAGGCGACCGCGCCGGGGAGCGGGGCGGTGGCGCCGAGGCGGGCGACTTCATCGTCGAGCAGCGCGAGGCCGCGTTCGAGCATGGTCGCGAATTTGCTTTCCTCAAGTTTGAGGGTTTCGACGATGAGGGGTTCGGCGCGGGGGAGTTCGGGGTAGGCGACGCCCATCTGGCGGATCAGGGCGGGGACGAGGCGGTAGATGAAGGGGTCGCGCTGGCCGAGCATGTGGGCGTGGCGCATGGCGCGGCGCATGATGCGGCGGAGGACGTAGCCGCGGCCTTCGTTGGAGGGGAGCACGCCATCCGCGATGACGAAGGCGGTGGCGCGGAGGTGGTCGGCGATGACGCGATGGCTGGTTTTGTGGGGACCGTCCGGGTCGGTGCCGGAGGCTTCGGCGGAGGCGAGGATGAGGGCGCGCAGGGTATCGGTGTCGTAATTGTCGTGCTTGCCCTGCATGATCGCGGCGAAACGTTCGAGGCCCATGCCGGTGTCGATCGAGGGGCGGGGGAGCGGGGTGAGGGTTTTTGCGGCGTCCTCGACGTATTGCATGAAGACGAGGTTCCAGATTTCGATGAACCGGTCGCCGTCTTCCTCGGGGCTGCCGGGCGGGCCGCCGGCGATGTGGGGGCCGTGATCGTAGAAGATTTCGGAGGACGGGCCGCAGGGGCCGATATCGGCCATGCGCCAGAAATTATCGTCGGTTTTGATGCGGATGATGCGGTCTTCGGGGAGGCCCGCGATTTTGCGCCAGAGGGAGGCGGCTTCGTCGTCCGAGTGATAGACGGTGACGAGGAGGCGGTCTTTCGGGAGGGCGAAATCGCGGGTCAGGAGGGTCCAGGCGTGGGTGATCGCCTGTTCCTTGAAATAATCGCCGAAGGAGAAATTGCCGAGCATTTCGAAGAAGGTGTGGTGGCGGGCGGTGTAGCCGACATTGTCGAGATCGTTGTGCTTGCCGCCGGCGCGGACGCATTTCTGGGCGGAGGTGGCGCGGAGATAGTCGCGGCGTTCCTGGCCGGTGAAGACGTTCTTGAACGGGACCATGCCGGAGTTGACGAACATCAGGGTGGGGTCGTTGCGCGGGACCAGCGGGGCGCTGGGGACGATTTCGTGGCCGTTGCGGGCGAAATAGTCGAGGAAGGTCGCGCGGATGTCGTTACTGGAGGTCATGGAGTGGCCGGATATCCCTGAAATCGGAGGTGGAGTACCGCATACCGCTTCATGGCTTCGCTGTCATCTTGCCGCGGGCGGGGTTGGGGCATAGTATCGGGCAAGATGGTCCTTTCGCGAGAAAGGTGAATAGGGAACGTGGTGCGGGGCGACCCCAGGCCACGGCTGCCCCCGCAACTGTAAGCGGCGTGGTTTTCATCATGATGCCACTGGGGACCGGTTTGGTTTCCGGGAAGGCGATGGGGACCGGGGATTTCGATGATCCCGACGCTGCGAGCCAGGAGACCTGCCATCGCCGGGCCGGAGGTGTTTCCGGTTCGGGCTGTCCGTGTCCCGGGCGGGGTGTCCTGTGGGCAACGACGCGTGAAAACGTCGTCTTTCGGTCCTGCGCGCGGGGTCGGGACGGTCAGTGATCTGCCGTGTGAGAATGTCCGGAGGTCCGATGAGCGCGCGTGTTCCCTGTTTTCATGTTTGTGTGACGTGCCGGGCGGGGCTGCCGCTGGAGCCGGGCGGGGTGCCGATGGGGGCGCTGCTGCATGAGGCGATGGCGGCGCTGGGCGGGCCGGTGGAACTGCGCGGGGTTGAGTGCCTCGCCACGTGCGAGCGCGGGTGTGCGGCGACGATTTCGATGCCGGGGAAGTGGACGTATCTGCTGGGCGGGTTGCGGCCGGAGATGGCGGGGGATCTGCTGGATTATGCGCGGTCGTTCGCGGCCTCGAAGACCGGGACGATCATGCCGTCGCGGCGGGCGGAATCGCTGAAGGACATGATACTGGCGCGGTTTCCGGCTTACGACATTTCATATCAGGAGGCGGCGGAATGAGTGCGACCACGACGGCGAAGGTTCCGGCGACGATCATCACCGGGTTTCTGGGCGCGGGGAAGACGACGCTGGTGCGGCATTTGCTGGCGCATGCGGGGGGGCGGCGGATTGCGATCATTGTCAATGAGTTCGGGACGCTGGGGATCGATCGCGAGACGCTGAGGAGTTGCGGGATCGAAGGGTGTGCTGAGGAGGATATCGTGGAGCTGGCGAACGGGTGCCTGTGCTGCACGGTGGCGGATGATTTCATTCCGACGATGATGGCGCTGCTCGATCGGGCGGTGCCGCCGGAGCATATCGTTATCGAGACGTCGGGGCTGGCGCTGCCGAAGCCGCTGCTCAAGGCGTTCACCTGGCCGGGGATCGGGACGCGGGTGACGGTGGATGGGGTGATCGCGGTGGTGGACGGGCCGGCGGTGCTGGCGGGGCGGTTTGCCGATGATCCGGCGGCGGTGGCGGCGCAGCGGGCGGCGGACCCTTCGGTGGATCATGATAATCCGCTGGCGGAGGTTTACGAGGATCAGCTGCGGGCGGCGGATCTGGTCGTGGTGAACAAGCAGGATCTGTTGACCGAGGTCGAGCTGACGCGGGTGCGTGCCGAGATCGAGGCGGCGGTGCCGCGCGGGGTGAAGCTGGTGACGGCGCGGGAGGGGCGGCTCGATCCGCTGGTCGTGCTGGGGATCGGGGCGGCGGCGGAGGATGATCTGGCGGCGCGGCCTTCGCATCACGATGCCGAGGATGGCGCGCATGAGCACGATGATTTCGACAGTTTCACGGTGAGCGTGGCGCCGGTGACGTCGGCGGATGCGCTGGTCGGGCGGTTGCGGGCGGTGGCGGCGGCGCATGACATTCTGCGGATCAAGGGGTTCGTACCGGTGATGGGGCGGAGCATGCGGCTGGCGGTGCAGGGGGTGGGGACGCGGTTCGGCCATCATTTCGATCGGGTCTGGGGACCGGGCGAGGGGCATGACGGGGCGGTGGTGGTGATCGGGCGGACCGGGATGGACCGGGCGGCGATTATTGCGGCGATCGCGGGCTGAGCGATGCATCTGCTGGTCCGCGAGACGGCGACGCTGGATGAGGAGGCGCAGGCGGTCGATCTGGGCCAGAGCCCGGCGGATCTGGTGTTTCTGTCGTTTTCCGATGCGGATCTGGGGGCGATGGCGGATGCGTGGCGGGGGATGGCGGTGCGGCCGGGGTTGCGGCTCGCGAATCTGGTGCGGCTGCGCCATCCGCTTTCGGTGGATTTATATGTCGAGCAGGTGATCGCGCGGGCGAAATGCGTGGTGGTGCGGATTCTCGGGGGGGTGGAATACTGGCGCTACGGGGTCGAGGAGGTGGCGTCGTGCTGTGCGGCGCGGGGGATTGCGCTGGTGATGCTCGAAGGGGACGGGCGGGTGGATGCGCGGCTGGCTGCGGTGGGGGCGGTGGATGGCGCGATCCGGGGGCGGCTTGCGGATTATCTGCGGATCGGCGGGCCTGCGAATTGCGCGGCGGCGCTGGGGGTGATGGCGCATCTGGCCGGGGTGGGGGACGCGGTGCAGGCGGCACCGGCTCAGTTGGCGCAGGCGGGGGTGTGGCGGGAAGCGGCGGATGCGGTGGCGGTGGTGGTGTTCTATCGGTCGCATCTGCTGGCCGGGGATGTCGAGCCGGTGGAGGCGCTGCTGGCGGCGCTGGCGGCGCGGGGGATGCCGGCGGAAGCGTGGTTCGTGGCGAGTTTGAAAGATGCGGAGTCGGCGCGGTTCGTGCGGGAGCGGCTGGCGCGGGTCGCGCCGCTGGTGGTGCTGAATGCGACCGGGTTTTCGGCGCGCGACGAGGCGGGATCGCCGCTGGATGCGGCGGGGGTGAGCGTGTTGCAGGTGATTTTGTCCGGGCAGTTCATCGAGGCGTGGCGGGCGGGGTTTCGCGGGGTTTCGCAGGCCGATCTGGCGATGCAGGTGGCGCTGCCGGAGCTGGATGGGCGGCTGTCGACCACGGCGATCTCGTTCAAGGCCGAGGCGGAGACGCTGGCGGGGCTTGAGTTTTCGCGGGTGGTCAACCGGGCGGATGCTGAGGGCGTGGCGCTGGCGGCGGATCGGGCGGCGGGGTGGGTGCGGCTCGCGCAAAGGACGGCGGGGGAGCGGCGGATCGGGCTGATCGTTTCGGATTATCCGGGGGTTGGCGGGGCGGCATCGGGGCAGGTGGCTCATGCGGTGGGGCTGGATAGTTTCGCGAGTCTGCAGGAGATTCTGACGCGGTTGGCGGCGGCGGGGTATCGGTGCGGGAGGGTTGCGGCGGCGGGGCTCGCCGAGGCGTTGGGCCGGGGCCCGGGTGTGCGGTTTCTGACCTGTGCGGAGTATCGGCGGTTGTTTGCGGATCTGCCGGGGTCGGTGCGGGCGCGGATGATCGAGGTCTGGGGTGATCCGGCGGATCGGGTCGGGGATTTTGAGGCGCGGCTGGTGCGGTGCGGGGCTGCCGTGATTGCGGTGCAGCCGGATCGGGGCGGGGTTGACCGGAAGGCGGGGTATCACGATGCGGATTGCCCGCCCTGCCATGAGTATATCGCGTTTTATTTGTGGTTGCGCCTGATCGAGGGCGTGGATGCGGTGGTGCATATGGGCACGCATGGCACGCTGGAATGGTTGCCGGGCAAGGCGGCGGCGGGGGCGGCGGATTGTTTTCCGGTGGCGCTGATGCGGGGGGTGCCGGTGATCTATCCGTTCATCGTGAACAATCCGGGCGAGGCGGCGGCGGCGAAGCGGCGGCTGGGGGCGGTGACGATCGGGCATCTGACCCCGCCGCTCATTGCCGCGGGGCCGACTTCGGGCGGTGCGTTGGAACGGCTGATCGATGAATACGCCGCGGCGGACGGGCTGGATCGGCGGCGGGCGGCGGGGTTGCGCCGGGAGATTATCGAGCGCGCGGGGGCAGCCGGGTTGCTGGCGGAATGCGGGGTGGCGGCGGATGCGCCCGAGGATGTCGCCCTCGCACGGCTCGATGCGTATTTGTGCGACGTCAAGGAGTTGCAGATCAGGGACGGGCTGCACGTGTTCGGCCAGGCCCCGGCGGGACGGGAGGCGATGCTGGCGGGGCTGATCGCGAGTTGCCCGGAGGTTGGGGCGGGGGTGCTGGCGGATCGGCTGGATCGGTCCGGCGCGGCGGAGATGGCGGCGCTGCTGGCGGCGCTGGACGGGCGCTTCGTCGAGCCGGGGCCGGCAGGGGCGCCGACGCGGGGGCGGGCGGATGTGCTGCCGACCGGGCGGAACCTGACCACGCTCGATCCCCGGCTGTTGCCGACCCGTGCGGCGATGGGGTTGGCCGCGAAGGCGGCGCGGGTGGTGCTCGACCGGCATCGTCAGGAGCAGGGCGAGGATTTGCGCTGCGTGGTGATCGATCTGTGGGGGAGTGCGAGCCTGCGGACCGGGGGCGAGGATTTCGCGCTGGCGCTGGTGCTGATGGGGGTGGCGCCGGTGTGGGATGAGGGATCGGGGCGGGTGAGCGGGTTCGAAATGGTGCCGCTGGCCGCGATGGATCGGCCCCGGGTGGATGTGACGCTGCGGATTTCCGGCCTGTTTCGCGATGCGTTCGAGATGCAGATCGCGCTGTTCGATGCGGCGGTGCGGGCGGTGGCGGCGCGGGACGAGGCGGGGGACTGGAACCCGCTGGCGGCGGCGGCGCGCGGGCTCGAAGGCGAGGCGCTGCGGCGGGCGACGGCGCGGGTGTTCGGTGCGGCACCGGGGGATTACGGCGTCGCGGTCGGGGATTTGCTGGCGCGGGGCGGCTGGGACGGGCGGGACGATCTGGGGCGGGCGTATCTGGCGGCCTCGTCGAGCGCCTACGGGCTCGGGTTGGACGGGGTTGCGGATGCGGCGGGGTTTGGTGCGCGCGTCGCGGCGGCGGGGGCGTTCGTGCATCAGCAGGATCATGCCGGGACCGATATTCTGGAGAGTTCGGAATATGCGGCGCATGAGGGCGGGTTTGCCGCTGCCGCCGCGCTGCTGGGGGCGGAGACGGCGTTGTATCACGTGGATACCTCGCAGCCGGAGACGCCGCGCGCGCGGCTGGTGGCCGAGGAGGTCGCGCGGGTGGTGCGGGGGCGGCTGGCCAATCCGCGCTGGATCGCGGGGATGATGCGGCACGGGTATCGCGGGGCCTCGGAGATTGCGCGGGGGGTCGAGGGATTGCACGGGTTTGCGGCGACCATGCCGGAGCGATTCGATGCGCAGTTCGATCTGGCATTCGGGGCGATTCTGGGGGATGCGGCGGTCGCGGCGTTTCTGGAGGCGGAGAATCCGGCGACGCGGGCGGCGATTGCGGGGCGGTTTGCCGAGGCGTTGCGGCGCGGCTGGTGGCATCCGCGCCGCAACGATGTCGCGGCATTGCTCGCGGGCGTGCTGTGACGCGGCGGGGGTGGTGCCCGAGTCTCGCGACGCCGATGCCGGCGGCGGATGGGCTGCTGGTGCGGGTAAGGCCGGTTTTCGGGCGGATCGATGCCGGAGCGGCGCGGCAGGTTGCGGCGGCGGCGGCGGCGCATGGCAATGGGCTGATCGACCTGACCCAGCGGGGGAATTTGCAGTTTCGCGGGTTTGATTTGGGCTCGGCGGCGTCGTTTGCGGCGATCGTGGGCGGGCTTGGGGTCGATCAGCCGGTAGGGACGCCGGGGTTGATGGTCTCGCCGTTGCTCGGGGTCGATCCGGCGGCGGCACCGGAGGCCGGGGCGCTGGCGGGGGAGATTGCGGCGGTTGTGGCGGGGATGACCGGGTTGGAAGGACCGGCGGAGAAATTTTCGGTGTCGTTCGATGCGGGGGGCGTGATCGGACTGGGGTCGGTCGGTGCGGATATCGCGATCAGGACGGCGGCGATTGGGACGGCGGCGATTGGGACGGCGGCGATTGGGGCGGCGGCGACGGGGTGGGTCGTGGATGACGAGGTGTGTTCGGCGGGGGATCTGGTCGCGGTGGTGCGGCGGCGGCTGGAGGCGTGCGCGCCGGCGCTGCGCGCGGGACGGCGGCCCGAGCGGATGGGGATGGCGCGGGCGGCGAGGGTGCCGCCCTTGGGGTTTGTGGCTTATGCGGCGGATCGCGGGGCGTTCGGGCTCGGGCTGGTGTTCGGGGCGATGAATGCGGATTTACTCCGGCTTCTGGCCGATCTGGCGGCCTCGTTCGGCGATGGGGTGCTGCGGTTCACGCCCTGGCGGGCGGTGGTGATCGCCGGGGTGACGCAGGCGGCGGCGACGCGTCTGGCTGACGTGGCTGCGGCCGAGGGGATGATCGTGGCGGGGCCGGATTGGCGGTTCGGGGTGCAGGCCTGTGTGGGGGCACCGTTCTGTGCGGCGGCGGGGCGGGCGACACGGGCGGATGCGCTGGCGCTCGGCGATACCGGGCGCGGGGTTCATGTGTCGGGCTGCGCCAAGGGCTGCGCGCATCCGGGACCGGCGGAGGTGACGCTGGTGGGGCGCGATGGACGGTATGATCTGGTGCGGAACGGGCGGGCGGGCGATACGCCGGTGCGGCGGGGCCTCGATCTGGCGGCGGTGCGCGCGGAATTGATGATGAAAGTGCCGGCATGAGCGGATTCGACTACATCCATGACGGGGCGGCGATCTATGCGCGCTCGTTTGCGACGATCCGCGCCGAGGCTGATCTCGCGGCGTTCGGGCCTGATGAGGCGCAGGTGGCGGTGCGGATCATTCATGCGAGCGGGATGGTGGATATCGCGCGGGATATCGGGTTTTCCGAAGGGTTCGTCGCGATCGCGCGGGGCGCGCTGCGGGCGGGGGCACCGGTTTTGTGCGATTCCGAGATGGTGGCGCACGGGATTACCCGGGCGCGGCTGCCGGCGGGCAATGAGGTGGTGTGCACGCTGCGCGAGGCCGCGGTGCCGGGGCTGGCTGTGCGGCTCGGGACGACGCGCTCGGCGGCGGCGCTGGAATTATGGGGTGATCGGCTGGCGGGGGCGGTGGTGGCGATCGGCAATGCGCCGACCGCGCTGTTTCATCTGCTGGAGATGATCGCGGCGGGGGCACCGCGCCCGGCGGCGGTGATCGGGATGCCGGTGGGGTTCGTCGGCGCGGTGGAATCGAAGGCGGCGCTCGCGGCGCAAACCGCGATCCCGTATGCCGTGGTGCGCGGGCGGCGGGGCGGCAGCGCGATGGCGGCGGCGGCGGTGAATGCGATCGCGTCCGAACGCGAATGAGCGAGCGGGGGAAACTGTCGATCGTGGGGATGGGGCCGGGCGATCCGGACCTGTTGACGCGCAAGGCGGCGCGGGTGCTCGGGGAGGCGCCGGTGGTTGCGTATTTCGCCAAAAGCGGGCGGGTGGGCCATGCGCGGGGGATTGCCGAGGGGTTGCTGGCGCGGGGGGTGCGGGAGTTGCGCTTCGAGTATCCCTATACCACCGAAATTGCTCATGTGAGCGATGAATATCGGGCGGCAATGGATTGTTTTTATGACAAATCGGCACGTGAGGTTGCGGCGGCGCTGGATGGCGGTGCGGATGTCGCGCTGCTCTGCGAGGGCGATCCGTTTTTGTATGGTTCCGCGATGTATTTGGCCGACCGGCTGGGGCCGGCTTATCGCCATGAGGTGATTCCGGGCGTTTCGGGGATGAGCGCGTGCTGGTCGCGCGCGGGGGTGCCGATTGCCCACGGTGATGACGTGCTGAGTGTTCTGCCGGGGACGCTGCCGGGGGATGAGCTGGCGGCGCGGCTGGGCGGCGGCGGGGCGGCGGTGATCATGAAAGTGGGGCGGAATCTCGCCAAGATCCGCGAGGCGGCGCGTCAGGCCGGGGTGATGGATCGGGCGATCTATGTCGAGCGGGGGAGCATGACGGGCGAGGCGGTGATGAAGCTGGGCGATGTGGTGACGCCCGGCGCGCCGTATTTTTCGATGGTGCTGATCCCCGGACGCCGGGGGGTCCGGTGAGCGCAGACAGGGTGAGCGCGGATCAGGTGACGGCGGAGCGGACAGGCGGGCGGCTGGTCGTGGTCGGGATCGGGCCGGGGGATGAGGCGATGGTGACGCCGCAGGCGCGGGCGGCGCTGGCGGGGGCGACCGATCTGGTCGGGTACGGGCCGTATCTGGCGCGGCTGGCGGTGGGGCCGGAGGTGGTGGTTCATGCCAGCGATAACCGGGTCGAGCTTGAGCGGGCGCGCCATGCGTTGGGGCTGGCGGCGTCGGGGCGGGTTGTGGCGGTGGTCTCGGGCGGGGATGCCGGGGTGTTCGGCATGGCGAGCGCGGTGTTCGAGGCGATCGAGCAAGGCGATCCGGCATGGCGGGGGCTCGATGTGTCGGTGGTGCCGGGGATTTCGGCGCTGCTGGCGGTGGCGGCGCGGGTGGGTGCGCCGCTCGGGCATGATTTCTGTGCGATTTCGCTCTCGGATAATCTCAAGCCGTGGGAGACGGTCGAGCGGCGGCTGGTCGCGGCGGCGGGGGCGGGGTTCGTGATGGCGCTGTATAACCCGGCGTCGAGGGCGCGGGCGTGGCAGATCGGGCGGTGTTTCGAGGTGCTGCGCGCGGTCTTGCCGGAGGAAGTGCCGGTGATGTTCGCGCGCTCGGTGAGCCGGACGGATGAGCTTGTCACGGTGACGAGCCTGGGTGCCGCCGATCCGGCGCTGGCGGATATGCGGACGCTGGTGATGGTGGGGACGGCGGAAACCAGAGTGATCGCGCGGGCGGACGGGACGAGCTGGGTTTATACCCCGCGCGGGGTGGCGGCATCGTGAAGCCGGGACAGCCAGTCGAGCGCGGCGGTGACGGTCTCGACGCGATCGACCGGCGGGGTCGGCGGGCGGGCGATCATGATGACCGGCAGAGCGAGGCTGCGGGCGGCGGCGAGTTTGGCTTCGGTTGCGGCGGCGCCGGCGTTTTTGGTCACGAGGATGTCGATCTGGTGGGCGCGCAGGAGGGTGCGTTCGGCCTCTTCGTCGAACGGGCCGCGCGCGGTGATGAGGGTGGCGTCGGGCGGGATGAGATCGGGGTCCGGCGGGTCGATGCTGCGGATGAGGTAGTGGTGCCGGGGGGTGGCGCGGAACGGGGCGAGGTCCTGCTGGCCGATGGTGAGGAAGACGCGGCGCGGGGTGGGGCCGATGGCGGCGGCGGCGGCGGCCATGGTGGGGAGTTCCATCCAGTGATCGGCTGCAACGGGTTGCCAGGCGGGACGGTCGATCCGCAGGAGCGGCGTGGCGGTGATTGCGGCGGCGTGGACGGCGTTGGCGGTGATGCGGGCGGCGAAGGGGTGGGTGGCGTCGATCAGCGCGTCGATCGCGTGGTCGCGGAGGTAGGCGGCGAGGCCGATGGCGCCGCCGAAGCCGCCGATGCGGCAGGGGATCGGCGGGAGGATGGGGTTGCGGGTGCGGCCGGCGAAAGAGAGGGTGGCGGCGTAGCGCGGATCGGGCGCGATGCGGCGGGCGAGATCGGAGGCTTCGCTGGAGCCGCCGAGGATGAGCAGGTTGAGGTGGGGGTTCGGGGTCATCGGCCCGGTTCGTCGCACTGGTTGAGCATTCTGGGAATAGGCGAGGAGGGGATTGCCGGGCTGGGCGCGGCGGCGCGGGCGTTGATTGGGCAGGCGGAGCTGGTGGTGGGCGGGGCGCGGCATATCGCGCTGGCGTCATCGTTGATTGCGGGGGAGCGGATGGTGTGGCCGCGACCGATCGGCGATGGGGTGGCCGCGATCGCGGCGCGGCGGGGCTGGGCGGTGGTGGTGCTGGCGTCGGGCGATCCGTTCTTTCATGGGGTGGGATCGTTGCTGGCGCGGCATTTTTCGCGGGAGGAGTATCGCTGCGTGCCGGTGGCGTCCTGCGTGTCGCTCGCGGCGGCGCGGCTGGGCTGGGCGTTGCAGGAGGTGATTGTGGTTTCGTGCTGCGGGCATCCGGTCGGGCGGGTGGCGGCGCATTTGTATGCGGGGGCGCGGCTCATGGTGCTGTCCGCGGATGAGACGACGCCGGGAGCCGTGATGGCGCTGTTGCGGGCGCGCGGGTTCGGGGAGTCGCGGGTTTATGTGATGGAGGCGCTCGGCGGGGCGCGGGAGCGGGTGCGGGAGGTTGGGTTCGGGGTGATGCCCGGCGGGATCGATCGGCTCAATCTGCTGGCGATCGAGGTGGCGGGGGCGGGCAATGGGGTGGGGTGTGTGCCGGGGTTGCCGGATGACGCGTTCGCACATGACGGGCAGATCACCAAGGCCGAGATCCGGGCGGTGACGCTGGCGGCGCTTTCGCCGCGCCCGGGGGATTTGTTGTGGGATGTGGGGTGCGGATCGGGGTCGGTCGGGATCGAGTTTCTGCGGGCGCATCCGCGCAACCGGGTGGTGGCGGTCGAGCGGGATGGCGTGCGGGCGGCGCGGGCGCGGGAAAATGCGGCGGCGCTGGGGGTTGGACATTACGAGGTGGTGGTGGGTGAGGCACCCGGCGCGCTGGCGGGGCTGGCGGTGCCGGATGCGGTGTTCATCGGCGGTGGGGCGGGGGATGAGGTGATCGGGGTGGGGTGGCAGGCGTTGCGGGCGGGCGGGCGGATGGTGGTCAATGCCGTGACGATCGAGACCGAGGCGGCCTTGTTCGCGGCGCATCGGCGGTTCGGCGGGCGGTTGACCCGGCTGGGGGTGGAGCGGCTGGATCGGGTCGGGCGGATGCACGGGTTTCGACCGGGGATGACGGTGACCCAGTGGCGCGGGGTGAAGGGATGATCGTTGCCGGGGTCGGGTGCCGGCGCGGGGCGGAGGGTGCGGCGATCGCGGCGCTGGTGCGGCGGGCGGCGGGGTTGGCGGGGTGCGAGATCGGGGTGTTGGCGGCGGCGTCGTTCAAGGTGGATGAGGCGGGGGTGAGGGCGGCGGCGGGGTTGCTGGGGGTGCCGGTGATATGGGTGGGGGCTGAGGCTTTGGCGGCGGTTCAGGGGGAGTGTGCGACACGGTCGGCGTTCGTGGCAGCGGCGGTGGGGGTGGCTTCGGTGGCGGAAGGGTGCGCGCTGGCGGCGGCGGGGGTGGGGGCGCGGCTGGTGCTCGCGCGGATCGAGGGGCCCGGGGTGACCTGTGCGCTGGCCGAGGGGGATGGGGCGTGACGGTGCATTTCATCGGCGCGGGGCCGGGGGCGGCGGATTTGTTGACGTTGCGGGGGCGGGATATTCTGGCGCGGTGCCCGGTATGTTTGTTCGCGGGGTCGCTGGTGCCGCGGGCGATGCTGGATTTCTGTCCAGTGGGGGCGCGGATTGTCGATACCGCGCCGATGAGCCTCGATGAAATCGAGGCGGAGTTCGTGGCGGCGGATGCGGCGGGGGTGGATGTGGCGCGGCTGCATTCGGGGGATCTGGCGCTGTATTCGGCGGTGGCGGAGCAGATCCGGCGACTGGAGGCGCGGGGGATTGCCTATACGCTGACGCCGGGGGTGCCGGCGTTTGCGGCGGCGGCGGCGGCGCTGGGGCAGGAATTGACCTTGCCGGAGGTGGCGCAGAGCCTGGTGATTACCAGGGTGGCCGGGCGGGCTTCGGCGATGCCGGCGGGCGAGACGCTGGAAGGGTTCGGGGCGACCGGGGCGATGCTGGCGGTGCATCTGGCGGTTCATGCGATCGGTGAGGTGGTGGCGCGGTTGACGCCGGCTTATGGCGCGGAATGCCCGGTTGCGGTGGTGGCGCGGGCGAGCTGGGCGGATGAGCGGGTGGTGCGGGGCACGCTCGGGACGATTGGGGGGATGCTGGCGGGCGACCCGGTGGAGCGGACGGCGGTGATTTTCGTGGGGTGGTCGCTCGGGGCGCGGCAGGGGCGCGAGAGTGCGTTGTATGATGCGGGTTATGACCGCAGGTTCAGGCCGGGGTCGGGGGCAAGGTCGTGAACCGGGCTTGGGGTGGTGCGGCCGGCGAGGCGGCCTTCGCGGTCGAAGATGACGATGTCGAGCGTGGTGCCGGTGCCCGCGAGGACGCTGGCGGCGGTGTGCCAGGCGGCGTCGGCGATGGTGGTGCCGAGGTCGATGCCGGAGCTCTGCGCGAGGGTGAGGATTTCGGCGATGGTGTTCGCTTCCATGATCGGGGCGGTGAGGGCGGGCGCGAGGGCGGCGAGGGCAGCGCGGTCGACCGCGTGGCGCTTGGAGTGGAGGTCGAGCCGGCCCTGGGCGAGTTTGGTGATTTTGGCGACGCCGCCGGCGATGGTGACGCGGGGAAGCTGGTGGCGGCGGAGGTATTTCAGCATGCCGCCGACGAAATCGCCCATTTCGATCAGGGCGACGTCGTCGAGGGCGTGGAGGGTCTGGACGGCGCGTTCGGAGGTGCGGCCGGTGGCGCCCGCGATGTGGGTGAGGCCGGAGGCGCGGGCGACGTCGATCCCGCGATGGATGCTGTCGATCCAGGCGGCGCAGGAGAACGGGATGACGATGCCGGTGGTGCCGAGGATCGAGAGGCCGCCGATGATGCCGAGGCGGGCGTTGAGGGTGCGTTCGGCGAGGGTCTCGCCGCCGGGGATGGCGATTTCGACGATGAAATCGGGGTCGGGTCCGGCAATTTCGGTGAGGGCGGTGCGGATCATCGCGCGGGGGACCGGGTTGATCGCGGGTTCGCCGGGGGGGATCGGCAGGCCGGGGCGGGTGATGGTGCCGACGCCTTCGCCGGCGCGGAAGATCAGGCCGGCGCCGGGTGGGGCGGGGCTGAGGGTGACGCGGATCAGGGCGCCGTGGGTGACGTCGGGGTCGTCGCCCGCGTCCTTGACGATGGCGGCGGTGGCGGTGGTTTCGGTGCGGGTGGCTTCCGCGAGGGTGAAGGCGGTGGTGGCGCCGTTGGGCAGGGTGATGGTCACCGGATCGGGGAAGTCGCCGGTCAGCAGGGCCGCGCAGGCGGATTTGGCCGCGGCGGTCGCACAGGCACCCGTGGTCCAGCCACGGCGGAGCGGCGTCCGGTTCGTCACGGGCGGGACTATATCGTGGCGCGGCGGTCGAGTCACATCGGGGGGAGCGGATGAGCGGCGTGGGGGATGTTCTGGATGATCTGGGTGATTTGCCCCGGCTGGAGCCGGGATCGGTGTGGCTTGCGGGGGCCGGGCCGGGTGATCCGGCGCATCTGACGTTGTTGACGCTGGCCGGGCTGCGGCAGGCGGATGCGGTGGTGCATGATGCGCTGGTCGATCCGCGGGTGCTGCGTCTGGCGGGGTCGGGGGCGCGGCTGATTGCGGCGGGCAAGCGCGGGGGCAAACCTTCGGCGGTGCAGGCGGATATCACGGCGCAGCTGATCGGGCTGGCGCACGAGGGGTTGCGGGTGCTGCGGCTGAAGGGCGGCGATCCGTTCATGTTCGGGCGGGGCGGCGAGGAGGCGTTGACGCTGGCGGCGGCGGGGGTGCGGTTCAGGATCGTGCCGGGGCTGACCTCGGGGCTTGCGAGCATGGCGAGCGGGTTGATCCCGCTGACGCTGCGCGGCGTCAATCAGGCGGTGGTGTTCGCGACCGGGCATGGCGCGGTGCGTGACGAAGGGATGGATTGGGCGGCGCTGGCGCGGCTGGGCCAGCCGATCGTGCTGTATATGGCGATGACCAATCTGGCGGCGATCTGTGCGGCGTTGATGGCGGGCGGGTTGGCGGGCGAGACGCCGGCGGCGGCGATCGCTTCGGCGACGCTGCCTTCGCAGCGGATTCTGATCAGCAGGCTGGATGCGCTGGTCGATGAGGTTGCGCGTGAGGGGATCGGGGCACCGGCGATCGTGGTGATCGGGGCGGTGGTGGCGGCGCGGGCTGCGCTGCTCGATTTGCTGCCTGCGCTTGCCTCGGTATGACGCGCGCGGTGATCATTGCGGCGCCGCGATCGGGGAGCGGCAAGACCACGGTGACGCTGGGGGTGTTGGCGGCGCTGCGGCGGTGCGGGGTTGCGGTGCGGGCGGCGAAATCGGGGCCGGATTACATCGATCCCGCGTTTCATGCGGCGGCGAGCGGAGCCGCGAGCGTCAATCTCGACAGTTGGGCGATGGGGCCTGCGCTGCTGGATCGGGTGATCGCGGCGCAGGCGGAGCCAGCGGAGATTCTGGTGATCGAATCGTCGATGGGGTTGTTCGACGGGGTGGGGACGACGCGGTTCCGGCGGGGGGCGGCGGCGGATATCGCGGCGCGGTATGACATTCCGGTGGTGCTGGTGCTCGATGTGTCCGGGCAATCGCAATCGGCGGCGGCGGTGGCGCGCGGGTTCATCGGGTTCGATCCGGATGTCCGGGTGGCGGGGGTGATTCTGAACCGGGTGGGGAGTGCGCGGCATCGGGATCAGGTGAGCGAGGCGATGGCGGCGGCGGGGATTGCGGTGCTGGGGTGCGTGATGCGCGATGCGGCGCTGTCCCTGCCGGAGCGGCATCTCGGGCTGGTGCAGGCGGGGGAACATGCGGGGCTCGCCGCGTTCATCGACCGGCTTGGCGATGTGGCGGGGCGGGATATCGATATCGACGGGTTGATCGCTGTGGCGGGCGGGCCGATCGGGGCGGCTTCGGGTTTGGCCCCGGGTCTGGCTCCGGGTCTGGCTCCTCCGGGGCAGCGTGTGGCGCTGGCGAGCGATGAGGCGTTCAGCTTCGTTTATCCGCATCTGCTCGCCGGATGGCGGGCGGCGGGGGCGGAGGTCGTGCGGTTTTCGCCGCTGGCGGATGAGGCCCCGCCGGCGGATTGCGATGCGTGCTGGTTGCCGGGCGGGTATCCCGAGCTTCATGCCGGGCGGCTCGCGGCGGCGCGGCGGTTTGCGAGTGGATTGCGGGATTTCGCGGCGAGCCGGCTTGTGCATGGGGAATGCGGCGGGTTCATGGTGCTCGGCGCGGGGCTGACCGATGCGGCGGGGGTGCGCCACGCGATGACCGGGCTGCTCGGGCAGGAGACCAGTTTCGCGCAGCGGCGGTTGCATCTGGGGTATCGGGCGGCGGTGCTGCTGGAGGATTGCGCCCTGGGCCGGGCCGGGCAGCGCTTGCGCGGGCATGAGTTTCATTATGCCTCGGTCACCGAACCGGGGGAGGATGCGCCGCTGGCGGTGCTGCGCGATGCGCGCGGGGTGGCGCTGCCGCCGCATGGCGGGCGGCGCGGCTGTGTTTCGGGTTCGTTTTTTCATGCGATTGCGCCGATCAACGAGGATGATGACGATGAGTGAATTCGACGATTTGCGGGCGCGGGTCAGTACCTTCGGGACCGGGGATGCAGCGGCGGAAGCGGCGGTGCGGGCGCGGCAGGACACGCTGACCAAGCCGCCGGGCAGCCTCGGGCGGCTGGAGGATCTGGCGGCGTGGCTGGCGCGCTGGCAAGGGCGGGCGATGCCACGGCTCGACCGGGTCGAGATTGTCGTGTTCGCGGGGAATCATGGCGTGGTGGCGCAGGGGGTTTCGTCCTTTCCGGCTGAAGTGACCGCGCAGATGGTCGGGAACTTCGCGGCGGGCGGGGCGGCGATCAATCAATTGGCGCGGGTCGCCGGGGCGGGGCTGCGGGTCGTGCCGGTCGAGGTTGCGAGGCCGACCGGCGATTTCACCGTGGGGACAGCAATGTCGGCGGATGAATTCCGGGCGGCGGTGGCGGTGGGGAGCGACGCGGTGGCGCCGGGGATCGATTTGTTGTGTCTCGGCGAGATGGGGATCGGCAATACCACGGTGGCGGCGGCGCTGGCGGCGGCGTTGTTCGGCGGGGGCGGCGCGGCGTGGGCCGGGCGCGGGACCGGGCTGGATCAGGCGGGTGTGGGGCGCAAGGCGGCGGTGATCGACCGTGGGCTCGCGCGCCATGAGGCGGTGCTGGCCGACCCGCTGGCGGCGGCGGCGGCGCTCGGGGGGCGGGAACTTGCGGCGATTCTGGGCGCGGTGATCGCGGCGCGCGAGCAGGGTGTGCCGGTACTGCTCGACGGGTTCGTGTGTACGGCGGCGGCGGCACCGCTGGCGGTGCTGGCTCAGGGTGGGTTGGATCATGCGCTGGTCGCGCATGTTTCGGCGGAAGCGGGGCATCGGCGGCTGGTGGCGGCGCTGGGGCAGGCGGCGTTGCTGGATCTGGGGATGCGGCTGGGCGAGGGGTCGGGTGCGGCGCTGGCGGTGCCGGTGCTGCGCGCGGCGGTGGCGTGCCATAGCGGGATGGCGAGTTTCGCCGAGGCCGGGGTTTCGGACGGTGCTGGTTAGGTTCGCATCATGAGATCGCGCCGGGGGGCGGAGTTGCTGGCGGCGATGGGGCTGCTGACCCGCTTGCCGCTCGGGCGCTATCTGCCGGGGCCGGATGAGGTCGATCAGGCGCAAAGCGTCCGGGCGTATCCGCTGGTGGGTGGGGTGGTCGGGCTGATCGCGGCCATGGGGTATGCGCTGGCGAGCGAGGCCGGGATGTCGCCTTTGCTCGCGGCGTTCTGGGCGCTGGTGGTCAACGGGCTGGTGACCGGCGCGCTGCACGAGGACGGGCTGGCGGATAGTGCGGATGGGCTCGCGGGGGGCCAGAGTGTGACGCGGCGGCTGGAGATCATGCGCGACAGCCGGATCGGCAGTTACGGGGCGCTGGCGCTGATGCTTTCGCTCGGGGTGCGGGGGGCGGCGATCGCGGCACTCGGAATCCCGGGAGTAGTGGCGGCGGGGGTGGTTTCGGCGGGGATGTTGGGGCGGATGGCGATGGTGCTGGTGATGTGGCGCGGGGAACCGGCGCGGCGGGACGGGTTGGCCGCAGGGATCGGGCCGATACCGCGCCATGCGGCGTGGACGGCGGCGGGGAGTGCGGCGCTGGTGTGCGTGGTGCTGCTCGGCGTGGTTCGTGCGGTGCTCGTGCTGGCAGTGACCGGGGGGCTCGCGTGGTGGTGGCGCGGCGTGGGGCGGCGCGCGATCGGTGGATATACCGGCGATACGCTGGGCGGGTTGGAAATCATCGTGGAATGTGTGGTGCTGAGCCTGTTGGCCGGGGTGATGGCGAAGGGCGGGTTCCGGGTTATGGGATCAGGGTGATCGAGCCCTGCGCCGGGGCGTGGGCCAGAAGGTCGGGCGGTTCGCCGCGCAGCAGGGGGATCAATAATTTGAGCGGGCCGCCATGGGAGACGATGATGACGGCACCGGGTATTTCGCGCAGGCGGGCGGCGATGGTGGTGATGCGGGCGAGCAGGGCCGCACCGGATTCGCCGCCGGGTGGAGCGAAATCGAGCGGGTCGGTGGCCCAGCGGTCGAGCGCGGGGCGGGGGATGTCGTTCCACGCCATTCCTTCCCACGCGCCGAAATCGATCTCGTGCAAAGCCGGATCGATGGTGGGCGTGAGGTGGTGGGCGGTGCCGATGGCATCGGCGAGGAGGCGGCAGCGCAGGGCGGGGCTGGTCAGGATGGCGGTGGGGGCGAAATGAGCGAGGCGCGCGGTGATGGCGGCGATGGCGGCGTGGCCTTCGGGGGCGAGGCCGAGATTGCTGCGCCCGTAGCAGATGCCGGGCGCGATGTCGGGTTTCGGGTGGCGCAGCAGGGCGAAGCGCGGGGTTGGGAGAGGTAGGTTCATGGCGGCGAGTGTAGCAAATGCGGACGAGTCGGAATTTTTGGCGGGTTTTGCCGGGGAGTTGATCCGCTTGTTCACGCTAAGGCGCGATGTCCGGCATTTTCGGACCGATGCGCTGCCGGACGGGTTGATCGAGGAGCTGCTCGGGGTGGCGTGCCTGTCGCCTTCGGTGGGTTACAGCCAGCCGTGGCGGTTCGTGATCGTGGAGAGTGCGCGCGCGCGGGGGGCGGTGCGGGCGAGTTTCGTTGCGGCCAATGCTGCGGCGGCGGCGGGATACGAGGCGGGACGATCGGCGGATTATGCCCGGCTCAAGCTCGCCGGGCTCGATGACGCGCCCTGCCATGTCGCGGTGTTCGCCGAACCCGATCCGGTGACCGGGCACGGGCTGGGACGCCAGACCATGCCGGAGACCGTGGCCTATTCGGTGGTCATGGCGATCCATACGCTGTGGCTTGCGGCGCGGGCGGCGGGCGTGGGGGTGGGATGGGTTTCGATCCTCGATCCGCAGGCGGTGTGCTCGGCGCTCGATGTGCCGGAGCAGTGGCGTCTGATCGGGTATTTGTGCATCGGCTATCCGCAGGAGCGGCATGAGACGCCGGAACTCGAACGGCGTGGGTGGGAACGGGCGCAGCCGGTCGAGGCGGTGATCTGTCGCCGGTGAGCGGCCACCCTATATGGGAGACAGCAACGAGGAGATGCCGAGGTGAAAGCGAAATCGATCGCGCCGATGGTGATGAGTGCCGCGCTGAGCGCGTGTTCGGTGGTGGGTATCCGCTCGGGGACGCCGGAGCCGAAATACAGCGTGATCGGCCATGTCGGCACCATCGAGATCCGGCGCTATGCGCCGCGCATCGCGGCGGAGACCACGATTGCGGGCAGTGCGGAACATGCGCGGTATCAGGGATTCCGCCGGTTGGCCGGGTATATTTTCGGGGGCAACAAGGCGCGGGCGAAGATTGCGATGACCGCTCCGGTTGCGCAGTCGGCTTCGGAAAAGATCGCGATGACCGCGCCGGTTGCGCAATCGGCGGCGGGAGCCGGGGCATGGACGATCAGGTTTTTCATGCCGCCGGGGTATACGATGGAGACGCTGCCGGTTCCCAACGATCCGCAGGTGCATCTGGTGCCAGTGCCGCCGGAGACCTACGCCGTGCTGCGGTTTTCCGGGGTGCCGAGCCCGGCTGCGGTGGCGCGCGAACAGGCGCGGCTGCTGGCGGCGTTGAAATCCTCGGTCTGGCAGCCCGATGGCGAGCCGACCGCGTGGTTCTATGATCCGCCCTGGACGATCCCGTTCCTGCGGCGCAACGAGGCGGCGGTGCCAGTGAAGCGCGAGCCGGGGTGATCGGCCGGGCGGCGCGGGGGTTAATCCCCGGGGCGCAGGAACGGGAGGTCGAGGGCGTGGGTGCGGGCACAGTCGATCGCGGTTTCGTAGCCGGCGTCGGCGTGGCGCATCACGCCGGTGGCGGGGTCGTTCCAGAGGACGCGGGCGAGGCGGGCGGCGGCGGCTTCGGTGCCGTCCGCCACGATGACCATGCCGGCGTGCTGGGAGTAGCCCATGCCGACGCCGCCGCCATGGTGCAGGGAAACCCAGGTGGCTCCAGAGGCGCAGTTGAGCAGGGCGTTGAGCAGGGGCCAGTCGGACACGGCGTCCGACCCGTCGCGCATGGCTTCGGTTTCGCGGTTGGGACTGGCGACCGAGCCGGAATCGAGGTGGTCGCGGCCGATGACGATGGGGGCGGAAAGCTCGCCGTTGGCGACCATTTCGTTGAAGGCGAGACCGAGGCGGTGGCGGTCGCCGAGGCCGACCCAGCAGATCCGCGCGGGCAGGCCCTGAAAGGCGATGCGTTCGCGCGCGAGGTCGAGCCAGTGGTGAAGGTGGGGATTGTCGGGGATCAGTTCCTTCACTTTCGCATCGGTGCGGTAGATGTCCTCCGGGTCGCCGGACAGGGCGGCCCAGCGGAACGGGCCGATGCCCCGGCAGAATAGCGGGCGGATATAGGCGGGGACGAAGCCGGGGAAGTCGAACGCGTCGGTCACGCCGACATCCTTCGCCATCGCGCGGATGTTGTTGCCGTAATCGAGCACCGGGATGCCCTGACGCCAGAAGCCGAGCATGGCGCGGACCTGATCGGCCATCGAGCGTTTGGCGGCGGCGGTGACGGCATCGGGGTCGGTGGCGCGGCGGTCTTCCCATTCGGCGAGGGTCCAGCCGGCGGGGAGGTAGCCGTTGAGCGGGTCGTGGGCGGAGGTCTGGTCGGTCACCATGTCCGGGCGGATGCCGCGCGCGAGGATTTCGGGGAAAATCTCGGCGGCGTTGCCGAGCAGGCCGATCGAGACCGGTTTGCCGGCGGCTTTCGCGTGGTCGAGCATGGCCATCGCCTCATCGAGGGTACGGGCCTGGGCGTCGAGGTAGCGGGTGCGCAGGCGCATGTCGATGCGGGTGGCGGAACATTCGACCGCGAGCATCGAGGCGCCGGCCATAGTGGCCGCGAGCGGCTGGGCGCCGCCCATGCCGCCGAGGCCGCCGGTGAGAATCCAGCGTCCTGCAAGGTTGCCGTCATAATGCTGGCGTCCGGCTTCGACGAAGGTTTCGTAGGTGCCCTGCACGATGCCCTGCGAGCCGATATAGATCCATGATCCCGCCGTCATCTGCCCGTACATCATGAGGCCACGGCGATCGAGTTCGTTGAAATGCTCCCAGTTGGCCCATTGGGGCACGAGGTTGGAGTTGGCGATCAGGACGCGCGGGGCATCCGCGTGGGTGCGGAAGACGCCGACCGGCTTGCCGGACTGGACCAGCAGGGTCTGGTCGGACTCAAGGGTGGTGAGGGCGGCGACGATGCGGTCGTAGCTGTTCCAGTCGCGGGCGGCGCGGCCGATGCCGCCATAGACGATGAGTTCCTCGGGGCGTTCGGCAACCTCGGCGTCGAGATTGTTCATCAGCATCCGCAAGGGCGCTTCGGTGAGCCAGGAGCGGGCGGTGAGGGTGGTGCCGCGCGGGGCGCGGATGGTCCTTGCGTTATCGAGGCGGCTGGACATCGCGGGACTCCGTGAGAATGTGGGTGAGGCAGAGATCGATGATGCGGCGCAGGAGGGTGCGGATCGGCGCGGCGCGCGCGGGTTCGTAGGGGGGTGGCCAGTTGGCCGGGGTGATCGGCAGGGGCGGTTCGTCGATATAGGCGCGGCAGGCGAGTTCGAGCTGGACGGCGTGGACGCCGTCCGGCGGGTTGCCGTAGTGGCGGGTGATGTAGCCGCCTTTGAAGCGGCCATTGACGACGTGGCTGAACGGGCTGGCGGCGCAGGCGGCGGCGAGCGAGCGGGTCAGGGCGGGGGCGGCGCTGGCATCGTTATTGGTGCCGATGTTGCAGACCGGGAGTTCACCTTCGAACAGGCGGGGGATGTGCGAGCGGATCGAATGGGCGTCGAACAGGACGATGGCGGGGTGCAGGGCGCGGAGCCGGGCGATCTCGGTGGCGAGGAGGTCGTGATAGGGCTGGAAATAGCGGGTGCGGCGGTGGTCGATTTCGGCTTCGTCGGGTTCGGTGTCGGGGTGGTAGAGGGGGTTGCCGTCGAAATCGAGGACGGGGCAGAGGCCGGTGGTGGCCATGCCGGGGTAGAGCGAGGCACCGGAAGGGTCGCGGTTGACGTCGATCACGCTGCGGGAGATCCGGGTGCGGATGATGGTGATGTCCTGCGCCTCGGCGAAATCGTAGAGGTGTTCGACCCACCAGTCGGTATCGGCGCGGGCCTGCCAGGGCGATGTGTAGCGATCCGCGATATCGGCGGGAAGCTCGGTGCCGGTATGGGGCAGGCTGAGGATCAGGCGGGACTCGCCTTGGCGGTGGGCGATGAAATCGGGGGGTGGCATGTCAGTTCGCCTTGGCGATTGCGCGCAAGGCACCGCTCGCGACCAGATGGCGGGCGTGGTCGATATCGGGTGCCAGCAGCCGGTCGTCGGTCAAAGGGGGGATTTCGCGGCGCAGCAGTGCGTGGGCGGCGCGGAGCGGGGCGCTGGTTTGCAGCGGGGCGAGACAGTCGAGCGCCTGGCAGGCGACGAGGTATTCGATGCCGAGGATGGCGGCGAGGTTTTCGGTCATTTGCAGGCTGCGGCGGGCACCGTGGGTCGCCATCGAGACATGGTCTTCCTGATTGGCGGAGGTCGGGATGGAATCGATGCTGGCGGGGTGGGCCATCATGCGGTTTTCGGCGGTAAGGGCGGCGGCGGTGACATGGGCGATCATGTAGCCGGAGTTGAGGCCGGGTTTCGGGGTCAGGAAGGCGGGCAGGCCGGAATGGGCGGGATCGACCAGCATGGCGATGCGGCGTTCCGCGATCGAGCCGGTCTCAGCGAGGGCCAGAGCCAGCAGGTCGGCGGCGAAGGCGACCGGTTCGGCGTGGAAATTGCCGCCGGAGATAACCTCGCCCTCGGCGGCGAAGACCAGGGGATTGTCGGTCACGCCATTGGCTTCGATGGTCAGGGTGCGTTCGACCTGGGCCAGCAGGTCGAAGACCGCGCCCATCACCTGCGGCTGGCAGCGCAGGCAGTAGGGGTCCTGCACCCGGGGATCGCCGATGCGGTGGGAATCGCGGATTTCGCTGTTCGCGATCAGGCGGCGAAGGGTGGCGGCAACCTCGATCTGGCCGGGATGGCCGCGCAGGGCGTGGATACGGGGATCGAACGGGGCATCGGAGCCACGGGCGGCATCGGTGCTCAGCGCGCCGGTGATCAGGGCGGACTGGCAGAGATCCTGTGCGGCGAACAGGGCGGTGAGCGCGATGGCGGTGGAGACCTGGGTGCCGTTGAGCAAGGCGAGGCCTTCCTTCGGGCCGAGGGTGAGCGGGGCGAGCCCGGCTTCGGCGAGGGCGGTGGCGGCGGGTTTGCGCACGTCGTGAACGATGGCGTCGCCGATGCCGAGCAGGCAGCAGGTCATGTGGGCGAGGGGCGCGAGATCGCCCGACGCACCGACCGAGCCCTGGGCGGGGATGACCGGGAGGATGTCGTGCGTGAGCAGGGCGATCAGGGCATCGATCGTTTCGGGGCGGATGCCGGAGGCGCCGTGGGCGAGGCTTACGATTTTCAGGCCGAGGATCAGGCGGATGATGGGGGCGGGCAGGGGATCGCCGACGCCGGCGGCGTGGGAGAGGACGAGGTTGCGTTGCAGGGTCGCGAGGTCGGCGCGGTCGATCCGCGTCGAGGCGAGCAGGCCGAAGCCGGTGTTGATGCCGTAGACCGCGTCGTCGCGCTGGACGATCGCGGCGACGGTGGCGGCACTGGCGGCGATCGCTGCGCGGCTTTCGCCGGTGAGGGTGAGGTGTTCGCCGGTCTGGATCGCGCGCCAGTGGGAGACTGACATATGGCCGGGGTTCAGGGTGATCATGCGTCGTTTCCCTTCAGGATACGCTGGTGCAGGGGCGCGGGGCCGATCCAGGCGAGGATTTCGGCGGGGTCGGCGACCGACCAGATCGCGAGGTCGCAGGATTTGCCGGTTTCGAGCGAACCGGTCTCGGCGGCGAGGCCGAGAGCGCTTGCCGCGTTGATGGTGATGCCGCGCCAGGCTTCGTCGAGGGTGAGGCCGAACAGGACGCAGGCCATGTGGGCGCAGAGGCGGAGCGACATGATCGGCGAGGTGCCGGGGTTGCAATCGGTGCCGATCGCGATGGCGCAGCCGGCGTGGCGCATGGCGGCGATATCGGGGGCGACCGGCTCGCGCAGTACGTAATAGGCACCGGGCAGCACCACGGCGACGGTGCCGGCGGCGGCCATGGCGGCGAGGCCTTCGGGGGCCGCGTATTCGAGGTGATCGGCGGAGAGTGCGGCGAAGCGGGCGGCGAGGGCGGCACCGCCGCCGTTGCTGAGTTGATCGGCGTGGAGTTTCACGGGCAGGCCGTGCGACCGGGCGGCTTCGAAGATTTCGGCGATTTCGGCGGGGGTGAAGGCGATGGATTCGCAGAACCCGTCCACCGCGTCGGCGAGGTGGTCGCGGGCGATCATCGGGATCATGGTGGTGCGGATCAGGTCGAGATAGGTGGCGCGGTCGTGCTCGGGCGGGAGTGCGTGGGCACCGAGATAGGTGGTGCGGACGCGCATGGTGGCATCGTTCAGCGCGCGGGCGGTGCGGAGGATGGCGAGTTCGGTGGTCTGGTCGAGCCCGTAGCCGGATTTGATCTCGATGGTGGTGACGCCTTCGACGCGCCAGGCGGCGAGGCGGTGTGCGGCATCGGCGTGGAGCCGGGATAAGGAGGCGGCGCGGGTGGCGCGCATGCTGGCGAGGATGCCGCCGCCGCCGCGGGCGATGTCGGCATAGGGAACGCCCGCGAGGCGGCGGGCGAATTCGTCCGAGCGGTCGCCCGCGAAGATCAGATGGGTGTGGGGGTCGATCAGGCCGGGGGTGATCCAGCGGCCTTCGCAGTCGATGATTTCGGGTGCTGTGAGGGTCGCAGGCAGGTCGCGCTGGGGGCCGCACCAGATGATTTTGCCTTCGCGGCAGGCGATCGCGCCGCGTTCGATCCGGGCGAGGCCAGGCGCGGCGGCGGCGCAGGTGGCCAGATTCGCGTTGATCCAGAGCCGGTCGCAGATCATGTCGCCCCCTTTGCCGGAGTTCATCAGTTGTATATACAACTGGTCGCGAAACTTGTTCAAGTCCGATGCCGGAGGCTGCGATGACACGTTGTTTGTGGTTCGACTGGGCCTGGGTTGATGAGCGGTGGCAGGAGCGGGTGGCGCTCGACATTGATGCGGCGGGGATGATTGCCGCCGTGCGGGTGGGCGTGCCGGCCGAGGAAGCCGAGATTGTGCCGGGCGCTGCGATGCCGGGGCTGGCGAACGTTCATAGCCATGCGTTCCAGCGGGCGATGGCGGGGCTGGCCGAGCGTGGCAACCGGCCCGGCGAGGATTTCTGGTCGTGGCGGCATGTGATGTACCGCATCGCCAATGAACTCGATCCCGATGAGGTCGAGGCGGTGGCGGCGATGGCTTATGTCGAGATGCTGGAGGCGGGGTTCACCGTGGTCGGTGAGTTTCATTACCTGCATCATGACCGCTCGGGTGCGGCTTATGCCGATCGGGCGGAGTTGGCCGGGCGGATCGTGGCGGCGGCGCGGGCGAGCGGGATCGGGCTGACCATGCTGCCGTGCCTGTATAGCGCGGGCGGGATCGGGCTGGCCTTCGAGCCGGGGCAGCGGCGGTTCATCAACGGGATCGATGCGTTCGGGCGGCTGCATGAGGAGATTGCCGGGATTCTGCGGCGGGAGATGCCGGGGGCGGTGCTCGGGGTGGCACCGCATTCGCTGCGGGCGGCGCGGCCTGAGGATGTGGCGCGGATCGGGGCGATGTTTCCGGCGGGGCCGGTTCATATCCATGCGGCGGAGCAGGTGGCCGAGGTCGAGGCGTGCGTGGCGGGGCTCGGGGCGAGGCCGGTGGCGTGGTTGCTCGATCGGGCCGGGGTGGATGGGCGGTGGTGCCTGATCCATGCGACGCATATTGATAATGCCGAGATTGGCGGCCTGGCCCGCAGCGGGGCGGTGGTCGGGCTATGCCCGTTGACCGAGGCGGATCTGGGCGACGGGATTTTTCCGGGGCCGGCGTTTCTGGCGGCGGGCGGACGGTTCGCGATCGGGAGCGATTCGTTGATCCGGATCGATGCCGCAGAGGAATTGCGGCAGTTCGATACCTCGCAGCGGTTGCGGGATCAGCGCCGGGTGGTGCTCAGCCCAGAGGGCTCGGCGGGGGCGGCACTGCTGCGGCGGGCTTGGGATGGCGGGCGGCGCGCGAGCGGTCAGGCAATGGGCCGGTTCGAGACCGGGGCGCGGGCGGATATTATTGTGCTCGATCGGGACGGGTCGGATCTCGCGGCGCTGCCGCCGTCCCTGTGGCTGGATCATTTCGTGTTCGTGGGTGGGAGGCGGGTGATCGATCGGGTTTATGCCGGGGGGGATCTGCGGGTCGAGCGGGGGGCGCACCACGCGCGGGAAGCGGTGGCGGCACGGTTTCGACCGGTGCTGCGGCGGTTGGCCGAAACATTGTGAGGTATCGGCGCGTCCGGATCGGGGCGCGCCGATACTTGTGCCGATCGGTGGCGGGTTAGCGCGCGCCGAGCAGAACGATGGCGATAGCGGGGGCGATCAAGATCCAGATCCAGATGAAGATGGGGTCCATCGGTTTGTTCCTCATGTTTGTTCGTTTGATCGTGAGGCCCGACCGATGAGGCTGGCTTGTTATCGAGCGGGTATCTTTACGTTTAAGGTCTGCCTGCCGGGGTTTCAATAACGAATTGGCATCATCGGTGATTTCCGGGCGTTCCGGATCAGGTGAGCAGGGCGTGGACGTCGGCGGCGGTGGGTGCGGCGAGGGCGGCGGCGGCGAGGGTCTGCGCCTCGGTGAGATCGGTCGTCCGGACGACGCGCTTGATCCGCAGGATTGCCCCGCCATGCATCGAGAACTGGCGGAGACCGAGGCCGATCAGGAGCGGGATGGTTTCGGCGCGGCTCGCGAGTTCGCCGCAGAGGGAGACCGGGATGGCGAAAGCCCGGGCGGCGTGGACCGTCATTGCGATCAGGCGGAGGACTGCGGGGTCGAGCGGGTCGTAGAGGCGGTTGGCGGTGGCGACCGAGCGATCGACCGCGAGGGTGTACATTGTGAGGTCGTTGGTGCCGATCGCGAAGAAGGCGGCTTCGGCGGCGAGCGTGCGGGCGATCAGGGCGGCGGCGGGGGTTTCGATCATGACGCCGAGTGCCGGAAGTTCGGCGGGCAGGCGGGTCTGCGCTGCCTGAAGCCGGCGCCAGACCCGGTGCAGGGCGGCGCGCACTTCGGTGAGTTCGCCGAGACTGCTGACCATCGGGATCATGATCCGCACATGGCCGTAGGCGGCGGCGCGGAGGATGGCCGCGAGCTGGAGTTCGAGCAAAGCGGGATGGTGGAGCAGCAGGCGCACCCCGCGCAGGCCGAGGGCGGGGTTGGGTTCGTGGACATCCGGCATGAGTTCGGCGGCGCCCGAAGCGTCGGATTGCTTGTCGCCGCCCCAGTCGAGCAGGCGGATCGTCACCGGGTCGCCGTCCATCGCCTGCACCGCTTCGCGGTAGGTGGTGAACTGGAGGTCTTCGTCGGGCAGGGTTTCGTGGTTCATGAACAGGAATTCGGTGCGCATCAGCCCGATTCCGGAGGCACCCGACTGGGCGATCATCGGCAGTTCGAACGGGAGTTCGAGATTGGCCTGCAATTCGATCGGGACGTGATCGCTCGTTTCGCAGGCGAGACGGCGGAGGCGGACGAGGCTGCGCTGGGCGCGGGCGAAACCGGCGCGCAGCCGCGCGGCTTCGGTGAGGCTGGCTTCGGTGGGGTTGAGGATGAGGGTGCCGGCTTCGCCATCGAGGATGGCGGTGGCACCTTCGCGGGTGGCGGCGATCAGCCCGGCGATGCCGGTGACGGCGGGCACGCCGATCGCGCGGAGCATGACGGCGGTATGATCGTCGGGCGAGCCGTCTTCGGTCGCGATACCGGCGAACTGGGCCGGGTTGATCAGGGCGGCATCCGACGGGCGGAGCCGTTCGACCACCAGGATGCTGCCGTGCGGCAGATCGGCGAAGCTGCGGAACGGCAGGCGGATCAGGTTGCGGAGCAGGCGGCGGCCCAGTTCGCGGATTTCCTCGGCCTGGCGCTGGGCGGCACCATCATCGGCGGTGCGGCGGGCGGCGAGGACCGCCTGGGCCTGATCCTCGGCGACATCGGCCACCGCCGTGGCGGCGGCGATCAGGCGTTCCTCGATCGCGCTGCGGATCGCGCGCATCAGGCGGGAGCGGCCGAGCATGTGGATATGGGCGTCGATCAGGGGGGCAAGCTCGGTTCGCGCGGTTTCCGGCAGGGCGGCGAGGCGGGCGTGCAGGCGTTCGAGCTGGCGGCGGGACTGGATGACGGCGGCTTCGAACTGCTGAAGCTCGCCGGCAATGTCGGTTGCCGCGATTTTCAGGCGCGGGGCGGCGAGGACCGGCTCATCGGCAAAGGTGACCGGCCCGATGCCGAGACCGGCGACGATCGGGGTGCCGGTTAGTCTGGTTTGACGGCGTGTCCGCGGGCGGCTCGTTGTCATGCCGGATCATCGGGGCAAAGCCCGTGCAGATCAAGGACGGCGAGAGCGGGCGCGGCCAAAGCGGACATGGGGTCAGCCGGTTTCGTAGAACCCGGCATCGATCAATTCGACCACGGCGGCCATGGCTTCCTTGGCATCCCACCCGTCGGCGGCGATTTCGACGGTCGAGCCCTGGCCGGCGCCGAGCATCATCAGGCCCATGATCGATTGGGCGGAGACCGACTGACCATCCCGCGAGACCTCGACCGAGGCGCTGAATTTTTCGGCGAGGGTAACGAGTTTGGCGGCGGCGCGGGCGTGCAGGCCACGGGTGTTGCGGATTGTGACCTCCTGCACCAGGCGGGTCGAGGAGGCGTCCTCTTCATCGGTCATGGTTCATCGATCATGGTTCATCGATTATCGGATCAAGCCAGCAATCTCAGCCGCATGCGCGGCGGGGCGTGATCGGGTGGACGACCTCGGAACCGCAGGCGATGTATTTCCGTCCGGCGGCTTCGGCGATGTGGACGGCATCGACGAGGGTGTGGCTGCCGCGGATTTTCGCGAGCTTGACCAGCATCGGCAGGTTGACGCCGGCGATCACCTCGACGTTCGAGCGGTTGAGCATCGACATCGACAGGTTGCACGGCGTGCCGCCGAACATGTCGGTCAGGACCACCACACCGTCGCCGGTATCGACCTCGGCGACCCGCTCGGCGATTTCGCGGCGCTGGGTTTCGATGTCGGCATCGGCTTCGACCGAGACGGTCGCGACGTTGCGCTGCGGACCGACGACATGCTCCATCGCCTCGCGCAGGGCGACTCCGAGATTACCGTGGCTAACCAGGACGAGCCCGATCATTTCGACGCTCCGCTCATGAGGATTCTCCGAATTCCACCCGGATTTTCGGGTTGCGCCGCCGGGCGGCTGTCCGGCTGCGGTGGTTGTTGAATGGTCTGACGTTCCGAAGCGATCCCGTCGAGTTCGCGATGTTCGATCCTGACCGTCCAGTTCTGCGACTGGAGCAGGCGGGCGAGGTGCTCGATCAGGGTGACCGAGCGATGACGCCCGCCGGTGCAGCCGATTGCGATCGTCGCGTATTTTTTGCCTTCCCGCACGAAGCGCGGCAGCATGAAGGCGACGAGACCGCCCAGGCGGTCGCAGAATTCGGCGTAATCCGGGTCTGATCGGATATAGGCACGAACCGGCTCATCGAGGCCGGTCTGTGGACGCAGGTCGGGTATGTAATGCGGGTTGCGCAGGAAGCGGGCGTCGAACACGAGGTCGGCCTCGCGCGGCAGGCCGGCGGGAAAGGCAAAGGAGATCAGGGTGATGGCAAGGCCGGGGCCGTCGCTCGCGAAACGGGCCTCGATCATGCGGCGGAGGGTGGCGAGCGGCAGGTCCGACGTGTCGATCACCCAGTCCGCCGAGTCGCGCAGGCGGCTGGTGAGATCCTGTTCGGTGGCGATGCCTTCGGCGACCGTGCCCTGCGGCGCAAGGGGATGACGGCGGCGGGTTTCGGTGAAGCGGCGCTGGAGCACTTCGGTCGAGGCGATGGTGAAGATCAGTTCGGGCTGGATCGTGCCGGTGCGGCGCAGGCGGGCGAGGGTTTCGATGATCTGTTCGGCGGAGAAATCGCGGGTCCTGGCGTCGATCCCGACCGCGAGGTTGCGTTCGGCGCCGATCAGGGTTTCGACCATGCTGAGGGGGGGATTGTCGACCGCCTCGTAGCCGATGTCTTCGAGGGTGCGGAGGACGGAGTTTTTGCCGGCCCCGGAGAGTCCGCTGACCACGATGAGGCGTGGGACGGTGCGGGCGGGGGGCGGCGGCATCATGAGGCGAAGGCACCGCAGGATTGGGTTTTTCGGCCGCAGGCGGCTTCGAGCGCCCAGGTGATGCGGATGGCGGCGGTCGGCGTGACCGGATCGATCCGGATTTCGGGGATGCCGAATTCGGGATGGGTGCGGGGTTCCGGCAACCGGGGGGCGGGACCGTCGAGGTGGACCGCGAGGCGGAGGTGCGCCGAAGGGCGGTGGGGCAGGTGGAAAATGCCGAGACCGCGCACCTCCATCAGACCATCGAGACGAAAGGCGGGGCGCACCCTCCCGCGATCGAGCTCGAACTGATCGTCACCGACGAGTTCGAAGCCGCGATCGATCAGTTGGAGCAACAGATCCGATTTGCCGGAACCCGGAGGACCGAGCAGCACCACCGCATCATCGCCGAACGCAGCGCAGGAACCGTGAAAAGCCATCGTATCAGGATTGTGGCAAGTTTCGGGATGAAACAAAAGGGGCAGATGGCACAGAACAGTCCGAATCTTTATGATTTTGTAAGATGTTGATGATTTCAGCCCGTTTTTCGTGAGAGGGCAGCCGTAGATACAACCATAAATTGCCAGGGAAAATTGCCGGATGGACGAATAATGCGCGCGCGTTGGCGGGGGCGGCTTGCGGCAGCGGGGGGATCACGGTCTAATTGTTGCGACACTGGATTGGAGACGATGATGGATGCGCGGCGGCCGGTATTGATCGTGGGGGCGGGTTTTGCGGGGGCGGTTCATGCCCGGCTGCTAGCCGAGGCGGGCTACCGGGTCGATGTGATCGACGTGCGGCCTCATATTGCGGGCAATGCCTATGATCACGTCGATGCCAACGGCATCAGGGTGCATGCCTACGGGCCGCATCTGTTTCACACGAAGAACCGGGCGGTCGCCGACTGGCTGCGGACGTATGGAACCTTCGTCGATTATTCCCACAAGGTCAGGGCGTTGCTGCCTTCGGGTGCGCTGGCGCCGCTGCCGATCAATCTCGATACCGTCAACATGGTGTTCGGGACCGGCTATACGACCGCGGAGGAGGTGGCCGCGCATCTCGCGCGGGTGGCGGTGCCGATCGCCGCACCGGCGAATGCCGCAGAATATCTCTATGCCAATATCGGGCGCGACCTGACCGATCTGTTTTTCCGGCCCTACACGAAGAAGATGTGGCAGTTCGATCTCGAAGACATGGCGGCTGCGGTGGTGAAGCGGATTCCGCTGCGCTCCGACCGGAGCGACACCTATTTCGCCGATGACGAGATCCAGATGATGCCGCGTGATGGTTACACTGCGGTGTTCGAGCGGATGTTCGATCATGCGAATATCCGGGTGACGCTCGAAACCGCGTTCGATGACGCCATGCTGGGCGATTACGGGTTCTGTTTCAACGCCATGCCGATCGATGTGTTTTACGGACATCAGGAAGGCGAACTGCCCTATCGCTCGATCAGGTTCCATACCCGAACGGCGACCGACGCGGCCCCGCAGGCGTGGAGCGTGACCAATTTCACCGATTCGGGGCCGCTGACCCGCGAGACGCGGTGGGACTGCCTGCCGCACCATATCGTGACCGAAACGGGACGGCGCACCGTGACGGCGGAGGAACCCTGCGATTATCGGGATAACGGGTTCGAGCGGTATTATCCGGTGCGGACCGCGGACAACCGGTTTCATGATATTTATTTGAAATACAAGGAACTGGCCGCGAAAGCCAATCCTGAAATGGCCTTTATCGGCCGGTGCGGCACCTATCAGTATCTCGACATGGATCAGGTCATCAACCAATCGCTGGCTTCGGCGCGGCGCTGGCTGGCGGAGCGGGATTGACCCGACGCAGCCTGCCGTGCTCGTAACGTCGCCGTAACGCCAGGCAAAGCCGGCTGGCTTCATCTTGTGCCGAACAGGGCATGTCACCATGTCTGTCCGCTCAGAACCGTGCCGGTCAACGATAGGAAATCTGAATGCCGGCTCGACGCCGCGCGATCATCGCCGCCAGTGTTGTCGCACCTTTCGTGCTGCGGGTGCGGCGTGCGCGCGCGATGCCTTCGAGCTTCGCGCCGCTGGTGCGGATGGTCGCACCCGTCGTGGTCGGGGTTTCGGTCACGCAATATAGCGGGGCGCCGCGCCCCTCGCCGCCGGTCCTGCCATCGCCGCGTGCGCCGATCCCCGGTCAGCCGCGCACCCGTCCGCAGGATTATGCCGGGACCGAGGTGAGCAAGGCCGCCGGTTCGGGGTTCATCATCACCGCCTCGGGCATCATCGTCACGAACAACCATGTGGTTGGTAATGCCGCCGAGATCGTGGTGACGCTGGATGACGGGCGGCGGGTGAAGGCGGAGGTGATCGGCACCGATCAGCTGACCGATCTTGCGATCATCCGGATCGATACCGGGCGGGATCTGCCCTTTGCGATCTGGGGCGATTCGGCGCGGATGCAGGTGGGGGACTGGATCCTCGCGGGTGGCAATCCGTTCGATCTTGGTACCTCGTTCACCGCCGGGATCATTTCGGCGCGGGGGCGGGAGATCGGCGATGGGCCGTTCGATCATTTCCTGCAGCTCGATGCGCCGATCAACCCGGGGAATTCGGGTGGGCCGTCATTCGACATGCGGGGCCATGTGATCGGGGTGAATACCGCCATCGTCTCGCCTTCTGGCGGGTCGGTCGGGATCGGGTTTGCGATCCCCTCGAACATGGCGCGGCGGATCGTGACGGCGCTGATCGCCCATGGCAGCATTCCGCGCGGCTGGCTCGGGGTTTCGGTGCAGGACCGCACCAGCGGGCCGGGGGTCCGGCTCACGGGAGTCGATAGTTCGGGTCCGGCGGGTCGAGCCGGGTTGCAGCCCGGTGACATCGTGCTTGCGATCAACCATCTGCCGGTGAACGATGCGAGCGCGCTCATCCGGGCGATCGCATCGGTGCCGCCGGGAACGGATGAGCATCTGCGTATGGATCGGGGGGGTCGGATGTTCGACCTTTCGGTAAGAGTCGGCCGCAGGCCGGCGGAACTGGGGAGTGACTGATGCGTATACTCGTAGTGGAAGACGACAAGGACGTTGCCGGATTTGTGGTCAAAGGGCTGCGCGAGGCCGGGCATACGGTCGAGCACGCCGATAACGGGCGCGACGGGCTGTTCATGGCGGCATCGGAGAATTTCGATGCGATCATTCTCGACCGGATGCTGCCGGGCGGGATCGACGGGCTGCGGTTGCTCGAAACGCTGCGGGCGCAGGACAACGCGACGCCGGTGATGTTTCTCTCGGCGCTCGGGCAGGTCGATGACCGGGTGAAGGGGCTCAAGGCCGGGGGCGACGACTACCTGACCAAGCCGTTCGCCTTCGCTGAACTGCTCGCACGGGTCGAGGCGATGTCGCGCCGGGGCGAGGGCGAGGGGCCGACCACGCGGCTCGGCGTGGGCGATCTGGAGATGGATCTGCTTTCGCGCGGGGTGAAGCGGGCGGGGCAGAAGATCGATCTGCAGCCACGCGAGTTCCGGTTGCTGGAATATCTGATGCGCCATGCCGGGCAGGTGGTGACCCGCACCATGCTGCTGGAAGGCGTGTGGGATTATCATTTCGACCCGCAGACCAACGTGATCGATGTGCATATCTCGCGCCTGCGCCAGAAGATCGACAAGCCGTTCGAGGCACCGCTGCTGCACACGGTGCGTAATGCGGGGTATATGCTGCGGGTCGAGGAACCCTGAGCCCGGCGGGATGAGTTCATCCGCGCCCGACCAGCCTGAGACGACGACGTCAGCAATCCGCCCGGTGCGGTGGCGGCGGCTGTTGCGTTCGGCCGGGGTGCGGTTCGCGGTGCTTTACGCGCTGGTGTTCGGGGTTTCCACAATCCTTCTGGCGGCGTCGCTGCGCTATTCGACGATCGGGCTGCTGGATCGTCAGACCCATGAGGCAATCAGGACCGATGCGCGGGGCCTCGCGGCGCATTTCAAGACCGGCGGCCTTTCGGCGCTGGTGCTGACGCTGGACGGGCGGATCAACGAGGATATCAACGAGAACGCGATCTACCTGCTGGTCGATCCGCTGGGCAACCGGATTGCGGGGAATTTGTCACGCTGGCCGCAGGGCATCGATACGCCGCAGGTCTGGTATCAGGTGCCGGTGGAGCGATCGGGCAAGCGATCGCATGCGCTGATGCGTTTTTACGACCTGCCGGGGGGCTTCCAGTTGTTGGTCGGGCGCGATGTCAGCGCCCGGACACAACTGCGCCGGTTGCTGCGCGATGGGTTGATCTGGGCGCTTGCGGCGATGGTTCTGCTGGGCGCGCTCGGGGCGCTGATCATTCGCGGCCTGTTCAAGCGGGCGCTGGCCGATATTTCCGCGACGACCCGTGCGATCGCACGTGGCGATCTGACGCAGCGGGTGCGCCGGTCGGGTCATGGCGATGAGTTCGACGAGCTGGCCGAGACCATCAACGACATGCTCGACCGCATTACCAAGCTGATGAACGGGGTGCGCGAAGTATCGAACGCGATTGCGCATGATTTACGGACGCCGATCACGCGCGCGCGGGCTCGGCTGGAGGATGCTGCCTCCCACGCGCGCACCGAGGAGGAATTGCGCGGCGCGGTCGACCGGGCGACCGGGGAACTGGACGGGGTGGTCAAGGTGTTTCAGGCGCTGTTGCGGATCGCGGAGATCGAGGCGGGGGCCCGGCGCTCGGCTTTCGCCAATATCGATCTCACCCTGGTGCTGGAGGATCTGGCCGAGTTTTTCGAGGCGGTGGCCGAGGAGCGGCACATTGCGATCGATACCCGCTGGCCGCCCGACCTGCCGATGGTGGGCGACCGGGACATGCTCCAGCAGGCGGTCGCGAATCTGCTGGAAAACGCGATCAAATTTTCGCCGCCCGATCATCGTGTGGCCATTTCGGCGCGGATGGATGCGGCGGATATCGAGATCGAGATCGCGGATGAGGGGCCGGGGATTCCCGAAGCCGATCGCCCGCGCGCAACCGAGCGGTTCTACCGGGGCGAACTGGCACGCTCGACGCCGGGGACCGGCCTCGGCCTCGCGCTGGTTGCGGCGATCGCGCAGTTGCATGGCGGGGTGTTGCGCCTCGAAGATAATGCGCCGGGACTGCGGGCGGTGTTGGTGCTGCCGCGCCGGGCGCTCAATCCGGAAGCGACCTTGCGGATCAAGCTGTGGGCCCAGACGGTTCGCAAGGCGGAGACGCAGAGCGGGGCCGACGCTCAGCGCGGGGCATAGGCAACGCGGGATCAGACGGTGGGGCGCGATTTCAGCAGATCGCGGATTTCGGTCAGCAACAGTTCCGAAGGCGTCGGCGGTGGTTCGACCGCGGGCGCCGGGGGCGGCTTGCGGTAGAGTTTCTGGATCAGCCGGACCATCCAGAAGATCGCGAAGGCGACGATGACGAAATTGATGATCGCATTGATGAACAGGCCGTAGTTCAGCGTGACCGCGCCGGCTTTCTTGGCTGCCGCGAGGGTGGGTTCGACCGTGCCCTTGAGGGTGATGAAATGGTTGGAGAAATCGACGCCGCCGGTGATCAGGCCGATCACCGGGTTGATGATATTGGCGACCAGACTGGAGACGATGCCGGTGAAGGCGGCACCGATGACGACGGCGACGGCGAGATCGACGACATTGCCGCGCAACAGGAAAGTCTTGAATTCGTCCACCCAACCGGGGGTTTTTGGCCGGAACGATTGCGACACGTCGATCTCCCTGTCTGCTCGCGTTCGCGTGTAAATCATTATCCGATGGCGGGCCAGCTTCAAATTAGAGACGTGACTGGGCCCATCTTGCGGCTTCCGCAACGACCGGGTCGGGGTCGGCGGCGAGGATCGCGGCGCTTTCGCGCAAGGCGGGATCGCCAGAATTGCCGATGGCGATGGCGACGTTGCGGACGAAACGGTTGCGGCCGATCCGTTTGATCGGGCTGCCGGCGAACAGGGTGCGAAATCCGGCATCGGTCAGGCGCGCGAGGCCAGCGAGGGGCGGGGCGACAAGGTCGTCGCGGGCGGCGAGTTTGTGTTCGCGCCCGGCGCTCGCGAATTTGTTCCAGGGGCAGACGGCGAGGCAGTCGTCGCAGCCATAGATGCGGTTGCCGATGGCGGCGCGGAACCGGTCGGGGATCGGGCCGTCGTGCTCGATGGTGAGGTAGGAGATGCAGCGGGTCGCGTCGAGCCGGTAGGGGGCGGGGAAGGCATCGGTCGGGCAGGCCGCCTGACATTTGGTGCAGGAGCCGCAGCGATCGGCGTGGGGAGGATCGGCGGGCAGGTCGAGCGTGGTCATGATTTCGCCGAGCAGCAGCCAGGAGCCGTGGGTGCGGGAGACGAGGTTGGTGTGTTTGCCCTGCCAGCCGAGGCCGGCGGCGGCGGCCAGCGGTTTTTCCATGACCGGCGCGGTATCGACGAAGACCTTGATGCCGGCGGGTGCGCGCGCGGTGATGAACTGGGCGAGGTGTTTGAGTTTGCCTTTGATGATGTCGTGATAATCGCGGTTGCGGGCATAGACCGAGATGTTGCCGCGATCGGGGTGGGCGAGTGTCGCGAGCGGGTCGGTGCCCGGGGCGTAGGACAGGCCGAGGGCGACGACGCTGACCGCTTCGGGCCAGAGGGCGGCGGGGTCGGCGCGTTGGGCGGTGCGTTCGGCGAGCCATGCCATGGTGCCGTGATGGCCGGCGGCGAGGTAGGACTCGAGGTTCGCGCGATGTTGTGGGGTGAGGCGGGCGGCGGTGAAGCCGATCGCATCGAAGCCGAGCGCTACGGCGCGGGTGGTGATGGCGGCCTTGAGGCTTGGCGGCTCAGCCACGGCCGCGATAGGGGGCGACGCCCTGATCGGGCAGGAAGACGCCTTCAGGCGGGCTGCCGGTCTGCCAGAACACATCGATCGGGATGCCGCCGCGCGGATACCAGTAGGCACCGATCCGCAGCCAGCGCGGGGCGAGAAGATCGATCAGGCGTTCGGCGATCATCATGGTGCAGGCTTCGTGGAAGGCGCCGTGGTTGCGGAACGAGGCGAGGAACAGCTTGAGCGATTTGCTTTCGACGATCCAGGCATCGGGGATGTAATCGAGCACGATATGGGCGAAATCGGGCTGACCGGTCATCGGGCAGAGCGAGGTGAATTCGGGGCACGTGAAGCGAATGACGTAGGCGCGGCCTTGGGCGGGGGCGGCAACGCGTTCGAGCTCGGCCTCTTCGGGGGTTTCCGGCGCTTTGGTGTAGTGGCCGAGCTGGTGGAGGCCGGCGTAACGGTCATCGGTCATCGGTCTGGGTCCATCCTTCGCGGGCGGTGGCGGCATAGGCCGCGAAACCGCCGGTCTCGATTGCGTCGCGCGCGCCGCGCATCAGGGTTTGATAATAGGTGAGGTTATGCCCGGTCAGGAGCATCGGGCCGAGCATTTCCTCGCAGCGGAACAAATGGTGCAGATAGGCGCGGGAGTGGCGGGTGCAGAGAGTGCAGGCGCAGCCGGGATCGAGCGGGGCGGGATCATCGGCGAAGCGGGCGTTGCGCAGGTTGAACACGCCGCGCGAGGTGTAGGCGCGGCCGGTGCGGCCCGCGCGGGTCGGCATCACGCAATCGAACATATCGACGCCGCGGGCGATCGATCCGAGCAGATCGTCCGGCGTGCCGACGCCCATGAGGTAGCGCGGGTGGGTGGCGGGCAGGAGGTGGGTGGTGGCATCGAGGGTTTCGAACATCGCCGCCTGACCTTCGCCGACCGCCAGGCCACCGATGGCGTAGCCTTCGAAGCCGATCGCGGTGAGGGCGGCGGCGGATTCGGCACGGAGGTCGGGGTAGATGCCGCCCTGGACGATGCCGAACTGGCCGTAGCCGGGGCGGGGGGTGAAGGCATCGCGCGAGCGGGCGGCCCACCGCATCGACAGGCGCATCGAGGCGGCGGCTTCATCCGGCGTGGCGGGGAATTTGGTGCATTCGTCGAACGCCATGGTGATGGTGGCGTCGAGGTCGTGCTGGATGGCGGTGGAGGATTCCGGGGTCAGGTGGTGGGCCGAACCGTCGAGATGCGAGCGGAAGGTGACGCCGATTTCGTCGAGCTTGCGGAGTTTGGCGAGGGACATGACCTGGAATCCGCCGGAATCGGTGAGGATGATCCCGGGCCAGTCCATCATGCGGTGCAGGCCGCCGAGGGCGGCGACGCGGGACGAGCCCGGGCGGAGCATGAGGTGATAGGTGTTGCCGAGCACGATTTCGGTGCCGGTGGCGCGCACCTGATCGGCGGTCATGGCTTTGACCGTGCCGGCGGTGCCGACCGCCATGAAAGCGGGGGTTTGCGCGGTGCCGTGGGCGGTAGTGAGGGTGCCACGCCGTGCGGCGCCGTCACGCGCAGTGAGGGTGAAGCCGAACGCGCTCATGCCGGTTCCAGCAGGCAGGCATCGCCGTAGGAGTAGAAGCGGTAGCCTGCCGCGATGGCATGGGCGTAGGCGGCGCGGATCGGCGCGATCCCGGCGAAGGCCGAGACCAGCATCAGCAGGGTGGAGCGGGGCAGATGGAAATTGGTCAGGAGCCGGTCGACCGCGCGGAACCGGTAGCCGGGCAGGATGAACAGATCGGTCTCGCCCGACCAGGGCGAGAGGTGGCCGGTTTCGTCGCACGCCGATTCGAGGACGCGCAGGCTGGTGGTGCCGACCGCGACGATCCGGCCACCGGACGCGCGGGCGCGGTTGATCGCGGCGGCGGCGGCGGGCGAGATTTCGCCGCGTTCGGCGTGCATCCGGTGCTCGCTCAGGGTTTCGGTGCGGACCGGCAGGAAGGTGCCGGCGCCGACATGCAGGGTGATGCGGACGAGGTCGATCCCGCGTGCGGCGAGGGCGTCGAGCAGGGCAGGGGTGAAGTGCAGCCCGGCGGTGGGGGCGGCGACCGCGCCTTCGCGGGCGGCGAACATGGTCTGGTAATCCGCCGCGTCGGTTTCGGTCACGCCGGTATCGCGCGGGATGTAGGGTGGCAAGGCCAGGGCTCCGGCAGCGTCGAGCGCGGTGCGGAACGCCTCGCCGGTACGGTCGAACAACAGGTGGGCGGAGCCGTCCTCGTTGCGGGCGGTGACGATGGCGGTGAAGTCCGTGATGCCGTCGATGACGATGGTTTCGCCGACCCGCGCGCGGCGGGCGTTGCGCAGGAGGACGCGCCAGGTGCCGTCCGGCATCGGCCGGTCGAGGGTGATGCCGATGGCGGCATCGCCGCGCCGCCCGGTGAGTTGCGCCGGGATGACGCTGGTATCGTTGACCACGAGGCAGTCGCCCGGCTGCAACAGGGTGGGCAGATCGCGCACGATCAGGTCAGTTACCCCATCGGGGCGGACGTGGAGCAGGCGTGCGGAATCGCGCGGCCGGGCAGGGGAGGCCGCGATGCGTTCGGGCGGAAGCCGGTAGTCGAAATCCGACAGGTTCATTCGTCGAGATAGCTGGAAATCTCGATGAGGTTGCCATCGGGGTCGCGGCAGTAGACCGAGCGCATTGCGCCGAGCGCGCCGATTTTCTGGGCCGGGCCTTCGACGACCGCGACCTTCTGTTCACCGAGATGGGCAACGACATCTTCCATGCCGAGGGCGGTGATGAAGCAGATGTCGAGCGCGCTGGCCTGGGCCTTGGCGGCTTGCGGGCCGGAATCGGAACCAGCCTGGTGGAGATTGAGTTTCTGCGCGCCGAACCGCAGCGCGATGCGCTTGTCCGCGCCGAATTCCTCGCGTTCCATGCCGAGCACGCGCTCGTACCAGTCGGCGGTGACGCCGAGGTCGCTGCAGGTGAGGACGACGTGATCGATCCGGTCGATGGTGAATTTCATGTCAGTTCCGCAAAGAAGTCGTTGCCGCGCGGCAGTGCCGAAGGCGCTGCGCGCCAAGCTGAGGGAAGGTGCGCCTCGATGGCCATCGTCATACCAGTTCCGCGAAAAAGTCGTTGCCCTTATCGTCGATGACGATGAAGGCCGGGAAGTCCTCCACCTCGATTTTCCAGATCGCTTCCATGCCGAGTTCGGGATATTCGAGCATCTCGACGTGGCGGATATTGTCGCGGGCGAGCACGGCGGCGGGGCCACCGATCGAGCCGAGGTAGAAGCCGCCATAGGTCTTGCAGGCATCGCGCACCGCGCGGGAGCGGTTGCCTTTGGCGAGCATGACGAGGGAGCCGCCGGCAGCCTGGAATTCGGCGACGTAGGTGTCCATCCGGCCCGCCGTGGTCGGGCCGAAGCTGCCGGTTGCCATGCCTTCGGGGGTTTTGGCCGGGCCGGCGTAATAGACCGGGTGATTCTTGAAGTAGTCGGGCAGGCCTTCGCCGCGATCGAGCCGCTCCTTGAGTTTGGCGTGGGCGATGTCGCGCGCAACCACGATGGTGCCGGTCAGGGCGACGCGGGTCTTGATCGGGTGTCTGGACAGTTCAGCGAGAATATCCGGCATCGGGCGGGACAGGTCGATCCGCACGACATCGCCGCCGAGGTGAGAATCGGTGACTTCGGGCAGGTATTTGGCGGGTTCGGTTTCGAGCTGTTCGAGGAAGACGCCATCCTTCGTGATTTTTGCGCGGATCTGACGATCGGCCGAGCAGGAGACGCCGATGCCGACCGGCAGGGACGCGCCGTGGCGGGGCAGGCGGATCACCCGGACATCGTGACAGAAATACTTGCCGCCGAATTGCGCGCCGATGCCGATGCGGCGGGTGAGGTCGAGGATCTCCTGTTCGAGGGCGAGATCGCGGAAGGCATGGCCGGTGGCATCGCCGGTGGTGGGCAGCGCATCGAGATATTTCGTCGAGGCGAGTTTGACGGTCTTCATGGTCGCCTCAGCCGACGTGCCGCCGATCACGATGGCCAGATGATAGGGCGGGCAGGCTGATGTTCCGAGTGTTTTTATTTTAGCTTCAACGAACTCCAGAAGTTTTTTCGGATTTAGGATCGCCCGGGTTTCCTGATACAGGAAGCTCTTGTTGGCCGAGCCGCCGCCTTTGGCGACGAACATCAGGTCGAACGCCTCGGCATGGGCTTCGTCGGGGGCGGCGAGGATGTCGCACTGGATCGGCAGGTTGGTACCGGTGTTGACCTCGTCGTACATGGTGAGCGGCGCCATCTGGGAATAACGCAGGCTGGTTTCGGTGAAGGTGCGGTAGACGCCGTGGGAGAAGGCCGCTTCCTCGTCGCCATCCACCCAGATGCGCTGGCCTTTTTTGCCGAACACGATGGCGGTGCCGGTGTCCTGGCACATCGGCAGGATGCCACCGGCGGCGATATTCGCGTTCTTGAGGAATTCCATCGCGACGTAACGGTCGTTCTGCGAGGCTTCGGGATCGTCGAGAATGGCGCGAAGCTGGCGCAGATGGGCCGGACGCAGCAAATGCGAAACCTCGTGGAACGCGGCGAAGGTGAGGGCGGAGAGCGTTTCCGGGGTGATCCGCACGATGGTTTTGCCGGCAGCCTCGATCGTGGTGATGCCGCCGAGGTCGAGCCGGCGCCAGACGATATCGTCATGGCCGAGTGGAAACATCGTCGTGAAGCTGAATTCGGCGGTTTTTTTGACTATCGCATTCATGTGCGGTCTCCGATCGATCCTTCGCGGGTCATTCCTTGTTGGGCGGGCGGCGGCGGAACGCATCGAGGCTGACCACCTCGGCGGGACCGGCATCGACCGGCGGGGGCGCTGGCTCCGGCGCGGCCTCGGGTTCCGGTTCTGCGATCGGTTCATCGGTTGCGAGATTGAATTGCAGGCCGAACCGGACCTCGGGGTCGGCGAAACCGGTGAGGGCGGCAAGCGGGATGTCGAGCGTGGCGGGGACGCCGCCGAAGGAGAGTTTTACCGAGAATCGCTGGGCCGCCATATCGACACGGAGGTCGCGATACTGGTGTTGCAGGACGATCGTCAAGTCCTCGGGGTATTGGGCGCGGAGCCGGTCCGGCATGGTCACGCCGGGATGGCGGGTGTCGAAGGTGACATAGAAATGGTGGCCGCCGGGCAGGCCTTCGCGTTCGGCGTGCTGCAGGGCGCGCAGGGCGACGAGGCGCAGGGCCTCTTCGGTCCAGACGTCGTAGGGCAACAGGCTTTCGGGGATCGGGGTATCGTCTTCGGCCATCGGTTCATCTGCTCTGCAATGGATCGGTCGGGGCACGCATAGCGCGCACCGCGCGGAAGGCCAACCTCGTTCGGCGCGGGACAGGGCGGAACGGGCCGGGGTCAGGCGCGCTGGCGGTCGTAATGACGGTAATATTTCTCGGTGACCAGATCGGTCTGGACCACGACGGCGATATCGGTGGTGTTGAACTGCCAGTCGATCACCGCGCCGTCGCCGACGAATCCGCCGAGGCGGAGGTAACCCTTGATCAGGGGCGGCAGGCCGACGAGGACCTGTTTGGGATCGATCAGGGCGGGATCGAGGCGGCACATATCGACATAGCGGGCGGCGACCGCGCGGGGTCTGATCGCTTCCGGGGCGAGGTGGTGGGATTGCAGGTAGGTCAGGTCGGGGGCCAGCAGGTCGGGATCGGTGCCGTGGAGGCTGGCGCAGCCGAACATCAGCTCGATATCGTGCTGGAACACGTAGGCCGCGATGCCGCGCCACATCAATTGCATCACCGCGCGCGAGCGATAGGCCTGATCGACGCAGGAGCGGCCGAGTTCGAGCAGGCGGCCGGGGAAGCGCTCGAGGGCTGAAAGGTCGTATTCATCGGCGGAATAGAACCGCCCGATTCGCGCCGCCGCTTCCTGGCGGATCAGGCGATAGGTGCCGACGACGCCGCGCGCATCGTCGGCGATGTCGTGGTCGATGACCAGGAGGTGATCGGCATCGGCATCGAAGCGGTCCTGATCGCGGCGGCGGGCGAGGGTATCGGCATCGGGTTTCGCGCCGAGTTCCTCGTAGAAGACCTGAAAGCGCAGGGCCTGGGCGGCGTCGAGTTCATCGGGCGTCGCCGCGAGTCGGACGCCGAGATTGCCGGCGCGGACCTCCTCGAACCCATCCTCGCCGCAGAGGGTGGTCGGCAGGGTTGCGGTGCGCATGGTCATCGCGGCTCTCCTGCCGGTTCAACGGTCTGCCTGGCATCGTCTGACCGGTCGGGCGGGCTCTCGGAGCGGAGTTTGCGACCGAACAACTCGATTTTCAGTGAGATGAGATCGAAGCCGTGGCGGGCGGCGACGCGGCGCATCAGCGTTTCGGTTTCGGGTTCGTCGAATTCGATGACTTTGCCGCTCTCCTGGTCGATGAGATGGAAATGATCGTGCTCGCCGGACATTTCGTAACGCGCCCGGCGGCTGCCGAGGCTGCGCCGTTCGAGGATGCCGTGCTGCTCGAACAGGCGGACGGTGCGATAGACCGTGGCAAGGGAAATCCTCGGGTCGAGCGTGTGGGCGAGGCGGTGGAGTTCATCGACGTCCGGATGACCATCGACCTCGGACAGGATGCGGGCGATGGCGCGGCGCGGGCCGGTCATTTTGAGCCCGTTTTCCACGCATAATCGCTCGATCCGGCTCTCCATCAGGCGCGTTGTGAACTATATGAGCGATCCGGTCCACCCCAAATGAACGCGGGATGAACCGGTGGTATCACTGATACGAGAGGTAAGGTCAGGCGGGGGTGTGAAGGGGTCGCGTCAGCCTTTGGGCGCGTAATAATTGCAGAACCCGTGCGGGGAGACCACGCCCTGAACCTGCATGCATTTTGATCCCGTGGGGATGTAGTTCGCACAGGTGGAACACTGGGCTCCGCCGGTGCCGGGATGATCGACATAACCGGCCTGGGCCTTGGTCGCCTTGCTCGACGCTCGGGCGGTGCCGGCAAAGGCGACCGCCGCCACGGTCCCTGCCAGTCCGGCGGAAGCGGCTTTCAGGTAGGTGCGGCGATTAATCCGAAATTCGGTCATGTCGATCTCCTTGGCTATCTAAGGTTCGGGAAATGCCGAACCTTATCGGGTGACGATCTGCGGTTCCATTGCGGCCAGCTTGGCCAGCAGGTTGTTCTGCGCCGCAGTCGGGATCTGCTCATGGTCCATCGCGCGGATCATGTCCTCGGCGAGGGCGTTGAACGCGTTCTGGGTCACGCCCATGTGCTCGTGGATGGTCCGCATGTTCATATCGAACGCGCACGGGCCACCCTCGGCGTTGCAGACCTGGGCCACCAACGCCGCCTTGAGGGCGGGGATGTTGGTGTGGGCGAAGTAGAAGTTGATCCGCTTGTCAGCCGCGACGTTCGCGACGAACTGGTTGATCAGGGCGGTGATGCCGGCCTTGCCACCGAACTCCTGATAGTAGTTTGTCGCCGCCTGGGCCGGTACGGCGGTGGCCAGACCGAGCGCCAGTGTCATCGCGCCGGACATGAGAGCGAAGCGTAACTTGTTCATTGAGACGATTCCTTCGTTATTGGATCAGAAATAGGCCGTCAGAGACAGGTAAAGACCATTCGAGTTCTTCACATCGATGACCTGACCGCCGGAGACTGCATTCCCGATCGTGCCGAGATCGACATACGCCGCAGTGATCGAGAGGTTCTTGTTCGGGAAGTAGGCGAGGAACAGATCTTTCCACGCACCGCCCTGGTTGAGGTTCAGACCGGCGCCGACGCCGACCGGGAAGCTCGGCTCGTCACGATATTCGCCGCCGATCGCCACTTTGCGGTTGAGGAAATAGGCCGCGGTGACGAAAGGTTCGACATGGTAGCCGGATTTGTACTGGCCGACCGCATTGGTGCCGCCGAAGCCGAGGAGGCCTTCGTCGTTGGCGTTGGTCACGTTCAGGCCGGCGCTGAGAACGGTGTAGTGGCCGAACAAGCCATCGAGCCACAGCTTCGTCGCCACGATATAGAAGGACGTGCCGTCCGGATGGGCGCCGAGCACGTCGACGATGTTGCGGTTGGTGCCGGGGAACGCGGCACTGACGTTCTCATGATACTGGAGGCCGACCGAAACGACCGGCTCGAGCGATTCCTGATCATAGACCGGATTGCCGAACAGGCGCGCCTTCACGCTGATGACGTTCTGTTCGAGGTTGAAATCGGAACCGAGGCCGAGCGATGCGCCGGGATTGCCGAGATCGAAATTGTCGCGCGCCACCGAAACTTCGACGCGATTGTAGAAGCCGATCAGTGCGCCACCGGCATTCAGGGAGTAGCTGCCGGCAATATCATGCGAGTAGAAAGCGGTGCCGCCGATCTGATCATCGGTTTCGTAGCCGCCGATAAACGCGAGAGGATTGAGGCCGCCGCCGGCTGCGCCGGTGATGGAGGTCACGCCGCCGGTGGCGTTGATGCCGCCTTGGGAGAACATGGTGCTGTGGGCCTGGGCTGCCGGCGATGCGACGAGCGCAGCCGTCGCCATCATTGCGAAGCCGCCGATGATCGATGTGAACTTGAGACGTTTTTTGAGTGGGAACATTCCCATTTTAACCTCCTAATGCCGAATTATTGGTGCCGACGCACATAATTTAGAGGCGCACACTTAGGCAAGTAAAGTTCCGGATTAAGCTAAGTCACATATTAAGCCGCGGTGTGTGATTTTGGTGACAATCAAGATCTCGTGTACAGCAGATCAGCGGGAAAATTTCGCAGTGCAACATGAGCCGGCCCCAATCTTCATGAACGGGTGACGGGATTAGATTGCGACTCAAGTCCACCTACGATCCAGCCATCCAGTCGGATGCATCCGGTTGTGGATTTTTTTTCTCCTGTCCCCATAATAATTGCATACATCCCGCGCGAGGATGCTGCCGTTTCCGTAAGCGTAAGCGCCCGATGATTTCGCCGATCGTCAATAAACGACGGGCTCGTCCGCCGGTGCATCCGGATTGCTTGTCACGGCGTAGTGACCTACAAGATGTTTGATGGCACAGGATTTATCGGCTTGAGTGGCAATGCGACCGGTTCGGTTGCGGATGATGGTCTCGGCCAGCTTCTGCGGCGATGCGCCGAGCGCGATCCTCAGGCTCTCAAGGCGATATATGATGCGATGGCGCCGACGATGCTCGGTGTCGCTTTGCGTCTTCTGCGTAACCGGCCCCATGCCGAGGAGACCTTGCAGGATGCGTTCCTGCAGATCTGGCGCAATGCCGACCGGTACGATCAGAGCCGGGGATCGCCCAAGGCCTGGATGATCGGGATTTTGCGCTACCGGGCGCTCGATCGGCTGGAGACGGAACGGCGCCACACCGGCACGGATGAACTGCCCGATGTGGCGGCGGACATGCCGGTCGGCATCGAGGACAGCCGGGCGCTGGCGACCTGCATTGAGGAATTGCCGGAAACATGGCGCAAATCCGTGATGCTTTCCTATGTCGAAGGATATTCGCACAGTGAGATCGCCGAGCGGACCGATACACCGCTTGGCACCGTCAAAAGCTGGATCGTCCGCGCGCTCGCGGCCCTCAAGAAGTGTATGGAACGATGAGCGAGATCCTGCCGCAACAGCCGGATCGGGCCGGTCTTTACGTGTTCGGGTTGCTGCGCGGGCAGGAACGCCGGGAGTTCGAGGCTGATCTGGCGGTCGATCCGGTGCTCGGGCGCGAAGTTGCGGCCTGGCAGGAGAGGATGCTCCCGCTTTCGCTGGCGATTCCGCCGGTCGTGCCGTCCGAGACGATCTGGCCGGAAATTGCCCGGCTGATCGCGCCGCGTGAGGCTGTAACGACCGGGCCGGTGCGCGCGATGGCGAGCCGTCGTGCCGGCGGATGGGCAGGGTGGTGGGATAATGTGGCGGTGTGGCGCGGCATCGGGGCGGTTGCGGTTGCAGCACTCGTCGCGCTCATCGTCGTTCGGCCGCAGCCGGTTTCACCGCCGGGGATGGTCGCGGTGCTGAGCAGCAAGGCCGGGCCGGTCTTCACCGTCGCTTTGCGCAGCGATGGCGCCATGAGTATCGCGCCGGTCGGCAACGCGAAGCCGCCACCGGGCAAGGTCTGGCAGCTCTGGGCGGTGGCGGGGGGCGAAAAGCCGGTGCCGGTTGGCTTCGTCGAGCCGGGCAGGACGATTTTGCCGCGTAACGATATGCCGCCGGACATGCGCAAGCCGCAGATTTTGATGGCGGTGACAGTCGAGCCGCCGGGCGGTTCGCCGACCGGGCAGCCGGATACACCCATCGTGTTCTCAGGGCCGCTGTTGCCGATCAACGGATCGTGACGTTCGGGGTGTGAGCGCGAAATCCAGCGTTTCGGCGCTGGATTTACTGGTTTTTGTCGAGCAGCTTCAGATAAGCGGGCGACATTTTCTGGCCCGGAAAGAAACTCATCACCACCATCGGCGGCAGGCGCTGCAACGGCGGAAACACGAAATCGCTCGACGCCGCGATGGAGTGGCATTTATCGCATGAGGCGACCTTGCCATAGGCAAGGGCTTTGCCGGTGGGGCTGAACATCGCCATCACCCAGTTGCGATTGGCCTTGTCGTAGCCGGGCAGTTTCAACATGGCGGTGATGGTGCCGAGTTTCTTGCCCTCGTCGAAGTTTTCCTTGATCAACAGGCTGCCGGGCGGGAACTTAGTGACGCTGGCGATGCCGTGGGTGGCCGCCGTGAGGGCAGGGGCGTTGGCCCGGTCGATCGTGTAATAATCGGCCATGCGGGAACCGAACATGTCGAGGTGGCTGCCTTCGAGGAGTTTACCGTGGTCACGCAAGGTCTGGACCTGTCGCCACAGGCTGGCGGGCGTGGGAGCGGAGACGGGGCCGGATTGTGCCGCAGCGGGCGCGATGACCAGCGCGGTCGCCATGATCACGGCAAGGGCCGGGCCGAGCGTCGCTTTCAGTGAACGGATTTTCATGATTGATCGGTGCATGGCTGGCCGATCAGGTCAAGCGGCGAAGGGCCGGACCGGGCCGATATCGCGGCGTATTGAACGGCGACTTCCCTGTTGGCGGAAAATTTTCGCGTGGAAAGGATTTGTTAAGGATCGCCGGTTATTTGTATTCGGCAGGATGGATGGACGGAGCTGACGTGATTTGATATCGCGGGCGGCAGCACAGGAGACGCTCATGAATCGGCGCGACCCTACGACGCTGCGGAGTCATCGTTGGTTCGGCGCTGCGGATCTGCGGAGTTTCGGGCATCGGTCCCGGATCAGGCAACTCGGGTTCGGGCTCGATGAGATTGCCGGCAAGCCGGTGATCGCGATCATCAATACCTGGAACGGTCTGGCACACTGCCACGGGCATTTTCCGGCGCGGGTCGAGGCGATCAAGCGCGGGATTCTGCAGGCGGGCGGGTTTCCGGTCGAAGTGCCGGTGATGGCGCTGCCGGAAAACTTCGTGAAGCCGACCACCATGCTGTATCGCAATTTGCTGGCAATGGAGGTGGAAGAGAATTTGCGCTCCCTGCCGGTGGACGGCGCGGTGCTGATGGGCGGGTGTGACAAGACCACGCCCGCGACGATCATGGGCGCGATCAGCGCCGGACTGCCCGCGATTTTCATGCCGGCCGGGCCGATGCTGCGGGGTAATTGGGGCGGACAGATACTCGGTTCCGGCTCGGATATCTGGAAATACTGGGACGAAAAGCGGGCAGGGCGGATTTCCGAGGCACAGTGGTCGGAGATGGAGGCGGGGATCGCACGGTCGGACGGCGTGTGCATGACGATGGGCACCGCCATGACCATGACCTCGCTGGCGGAGGTGCTGGGATTGACGCTGCCGGGGGCGACATCGATTCCGGCACCGGATTCCGGCCATGCGCGGATGGCGGCAGCGACAGGTCAGCGGGCGGTCGATCTGGTCTGGCAGGATATCAAGCCCGTAGATCTGTTGAGTGCCGCGAGTTTCGACAATGCGATCATCGCCAGCGCGGCGCTTGCCGGTTCGACCAATGCGATCATCCATCTGATCGCGATGGCGCGGCGGGCAGGGATCGCGCTGGGGCTCGACCGGTTCGATGAGCTTTCAGCCGGGATCCCGGTGCTGGCCGATATCCGGCCTTCGGGCGCCTGGCTGATGGAGGATTTTTTCTACGCCGGGGGGTTGCCTGCGTTCCTCACCCGGATCGCGGATCGGCTCGACCTGAACGCCGCAACCGTGAATGGACGCACGCTGGGCGAAAATATCGCGGGCGCGACGGTGTGGAACGCGACCGTTATTCGGCCCTGGGACAATCCGGTGTCATCGGCGGAAGGATTGGCGGTATTGCAGGGAAATCTGGCACCGGATGGCTGCGTGATGAAGCCCTCGGCGGCCGAATCGCGGCTGCTGCGCCATGAAGGACCGGCGCTGGTGTTCGATGATTACGACACGATGGCCGCGGCCGTGGCGGACCCGGAACTCGACGTGACGGCGGATACCGTGCTGGTGCTGCGCAATGCCGGGCCGCTCGGAGGGCCGGGCATGCCGGAATGGGGCATGCTGCCGATTCCGGTGAAGCTGCTGCGGCAGGGGGTGCGGGACATGGTGCGCATTTCAGACGCGCGAATGAGCGGCACGAGCTATGGTGCCTGTATTCTGCATGTCGCGCCGGAATCATTTATCGGCGGGCCGCTGGCGCTGGTGCGGACCGGCGATATCATCCGGCTCGATGTCGCGGCGCGGCGGATCGATGTGCTCATCAGTGACCACGATTTGCAGATGCGCCGGGACGCGTGGAGGCCGCCCGCACCGCGCTATGCGCGTGGGTACGGCGCAATGGCCGCAGCCCATATCGGCCAGGCCGATACGGGCTGCGATTTCGATTTTCTCCAGCGACCGGGCGTGATCGGCGAACCCGAGATCCACTGATCCCCCGCTGCGGAGGCCGACTCAGTTTGCCGGATGGGTGCTGCGCGACTGGTCGCTCATGTGGTGCGACGTGGACGTGGTGGCACCTTCGAGTTGGTTTTGATGGGCGGATTTATGGCCCATCGTATTCGAAATTTTGGTCTTGCGGGCGCTGCGCGACATGGTCTTATGCGGCATCCGGCTCGTGTTCATGTGGCTGGTGTGCATCATATGGGTGGTGCGCATCGGCTTGTGGCCGCTCATCCGGGTCTGACGGCGCGCGGCGGCCCCGGCATCTCTGGTCGTGGAATGCGAGACTGCGGTGTTGTGCGAGGACGTCATGCCCGGCGACGTCATCTGCGCGTGTGCCGGGGCGAAGGCGAATAGGCCGGCGAGCAGCAACGCGCCGCCGAGGATGAGGGCAGGTCGGCTTACCGGATTGGGTTGTGAAGAGATTGAAATCGCTTTGGCGCGCATGGTGCTTCTCCCGAAAATGCCCTCAGCATGTGGGAGGCAGCGGAGCCTGAGCAAAATTACAAAGGCGAAACCGCAGGGTGGAGCGAGCGGCGGTGATCACGGCCCGACACGCAAATGTCGTAGAAGATATATTATGGAAACTCGCATTGGTGGCAAGGCGCGATCACGTTTTCCGCCTTGCGTCGACCGGCCATATATCTGCCCGAATTGGATCACAATTCTGCGATCAGCGGACCCGCGACAGATCAGGAATTTTTCACATGCCCCATGCTCCCGACTACAGCCTTGCGGTCGTCGTGCCGGTTCACAACGAGGCCGCCAACATCTCGCCGTTGATCGCGGAAATCCGCACGGCGATGAGGACGCTCGACGATCGTTTTGCGGGACGGTTCGATTACCGGATCATCTATGTCGACGATGGCAGCACCGATGCGAGCGACAAACTTCTGCGCGATCTGGCGCGGCAGAGTGCCGATCTGCGGGTTGTCACGCACCGGACCGGTTGCGGCCAGAGTGCAGCCATCATCAGCGGCGTCAAGGCGGCCGATACCGATTGGATCGCGACGATCGATGGTGATGGTCAGAACGATCCGGCGGATATTCCGGCACTTTTCGAAGCGGCGTTGCGGCACGATCAACCTGCGGCACCGATCCTGATCGCCGGGCATCGCCAGCGCCGGCAGGACAGTGCGATCAAATTGGTCAGTTCACGGATCGCCAACCGGGTCCGCGCCGGACTGCTCGGCGATGCGACGCCGGATACCGGATGTGGCCTCAAATTATTCCGTCGGGATGCGTTTCTGGCCCTGCCGCATTTCGATCATATGCATCGTTTTCTCCCTGCCTTGTTCATTCGGGCCGGTGGTCGCGTGGTGTCGCATCCGGTCGGCCATCGGCCACGGCAATCCGGCGCATCCCATTACGGGACATGGGGACGGCTGAAAGTCGGCGTGGTCGATCTTGCCGGCGTGATCTGGCTGCAGAACAGGTGGAACCAGCCTGACATCGTCACGACCGACGACACCAGCGGGTTCGAGGCGGCCGAGGCGATCGCCCGATCGGCGCAGCGGCCGCTCGTGCGCACCGAATGATCCGCCTGATCGGCAAGTCCGCGCTGATGCTGGTCGGGCTGACCGGGGCGGTGCTCGCTCTGCATCTGCTGCCGTTCGGGACCATCCTGAAATCCCATGCGCGGGCCGATTGGTCGGATACCGCGATTTTCGTGGCGGTTGGGGCGCTGGCCTGCGGCGTCGGCATGCCGCGTCAGATCGTGGCGTTTGCCGCCGGCTTCGCCTGGGGCGCGGCGTTGGGTGGCGCTTTGGCGTTGCTGGCTCAGGTCATTGGCTGCCTCGTGGATTTCTACTGGGCGCGGCTGGTGGGGCGGGATTTCGTGCAGGCCCGGCTGCGCGGACGGGCATTGCGGCTCGAACGGATGCTGACACGCCAGCCCTTTGTGAATGCGCTGACGCTGCGGCTCATGCCGGTCGGCAATAATCTGCTGCTCAATGTGCTGGCCGGGGTTTCGGCGGTGCCGATGCGCGGGTTCGTGCTGGGTCCGGCGATCGGGTTCATCCCGCAAACGGCAATTTTTGCACTGCTCGGCTCGGGCAGCCGGATTGCACGGTCGACGCAGATCGGCCTCGGGATCGGGCTGTTCGTGGTCTCCACCCTTATCGGCATCGTCCTGCTACGCCGCCAGTCGGCCCCACCCCTGCCCCAAGCCAAACTGGCAGACTAAATTCGGCATACTCCACCCCACCCCAAACGACAAAAAATTTTTTGCTTCTTTTTTATAAAAAAGAAGTGCTTCCCTTACTGTCTTCACTCCCGATACGAACCTCCGGTTCGGCCCGCTTGACCTCCTGATCGAATGAAGGGAGTTTGCTGCAATGCCGCAGCAGAGGGGAATTGCAGCGATGATCGACCGGGTTGACGTGCGGGATCGGAGGACACCCCTGCCCTGTTACCGGGGATCACGCTCGTGAGGCCGGTACCCGCCGGGGTGGGGCCGGGTCAGGCGCAGGTTGTGGTGCTGTTCGGGGCGACCGGCGATCTGTCGCGGCGGAAACTGTTGCCGGGGCTGTTTCAATTGGTGACCGCCGGGTTCATTCCGGGCTGCCGGATCATCGGGGTTTCGCTCGATGACATCGATGCGGACGGGTTTCGCGCGATTGCCCTGGATGCGCTGCGGCAGTTTTCCAGCCGGGCGGTGAATGACGCGGATTGGGCTCATTTTGCCGGGATGCTCGACTATGTGGCGCTCGGGGCGGGGCCGGACGCCTTGCGGGGATCGGTGGCGCGGGCGGAACTCGCGCTCGGGGGGGATTCGCGCCGGGTGCATTATCTGAGCGTGCCGCCGAATGCGGCGCTGCCGGCGGTGCGGCTGCTGGCCGAGGCCGGACTGGTCGAGCGCTCGCGGATCATCATGGAAAAGCCGTTCGGGACTGATCTGGAAAGTGCGGTTTTGTTGAACGCGCGGCTGCATGAGGTGTTCGCGGAAGATCAGATTTTCCGGATCGATCATTTTCTGGGCAAGGAACCGGCGCAGAATATTCTGGCCTTCCGCTTCGGCAACGGGCTGTTCGAGCCGATCTGGAACCGCAATTTCATCGATCATGTCCAGATCGACGTCCCGGAAACGCTCGGTCTCGGGCGGCGCGCCGGGTTTTACGAGCAGACCGGCGCGTACCGGGACATGGTGGTGACGCATCTGTTCCAGATCCTCGCATTCATGGCGATGGAACCGCCGACGGCGTTGGAACCCGCGCCGATCAGCGAGGAAAAGAACAAGGTGTTCCGCAGCATGGTGGCGATCGATCCGCGCAACGTGGTGCGGGGGCAATATACCTCGTACCGCACCGAGGACGGGGTCGATCCGGAATCCGATACCGAGACGTTCATTGCGCTGAAATGCCTGATCGACAACTGGCGCTGGGCGGGGGTGCCGTTTTTTCTGCGGACCGGCAAGCGCCTCGCCGAAGGGCAGCGGATCATTTCGATCGCGTTCCGCGAACCGCCAAAGAGCATGTTTCCGGCAGGGTCGGGCGTGGGCGCTCAGGGGCCGGATCATCTGACTTTCGACCTTGCCGATGCATCGCGCATGTCGCTGTCGTTTTATGGCAAGAGGCCGGGTCCCGGTATGCGGCTCGACAAGCTGAGCCTGCAATTCGCGATGCATGATACCGGGCTGGTGGGTGAAGTGCTCGAAGCCTATGAGCGGCTGATTCTGGATGCGATGCGCGGCGACCACACGCTGTTCACCACGGCCGAGGGGATCGAGCGGCTGTGGGATGTGTCAAAGCCGCTGCTCGAAGCGCCGCCGCCAGTCCGGCTTTACGAGCCGGGCTCGTGGGGGCCGAAATCGATCCATCAGCTGATCGCCCCGCATGCGTGGCGGCTGCCGTTCGAGCGGGTGTGGCGGGGCGGAACGACGGTGACCGGCTGATCCGCCTAATCGCAGGTCGCGGGGTCGGCATCGGCGTTGGAGCAGGCGACGAGGCCGCGTGAGCCGGGATCGATTTGCTCGATGGTGATTTCATCGCCCGCCTCGATCGGCGCGGCGGTGCCGCCAATGGAGGCGACCCTGGCAAAGAAGGCGCGTTTGCCGGGTGGTTTGCCCTGCCCTGCCGGGCCGTAGACGGCGAACACCCGGTGGCTGGCGGCAAGGGCGGCTTGCGCCTTGCGCAGATGCCTCGTGGCCGGCCAGGGCGGATGGTCGGCCGCGGTTCCGGCGGTTTCGTAGGCAAGCATTGCCGGCGCGGCCCCATCGCTGACCAGAAGCATGTCGCCGGGCGCGATCCGCTGCGCGAGGATGGTGGCGGCTTCATCCCAGCGCGGCTTGGTTTCGGCATGGTAGTAGGGCAGCAGATTCACCACCAGCAGGATGCTTGCGGCGGCGGCGAGCGATGTGCGCAGGCGAGGACCGAACGCTTCGATGCCGATGCCGGCGAGCACGAAAAAGGGTGCTGCGCTCCAGAGCAGATAGCGCGGCAGCAGCACCGGGTGGATCAACGAGACCAGCGCCAGCGTGACCGGCAAGGCGAGGAACGCGATGGCCAGGGTGATGAGCGATGCGGCCCGGTCGCGCAAATGCCATGCGCCGAGACCGGCGAGACCGAACATGAGGATCGCAACGGCGCCGAGCGGCGTCGGGAGCAATCGCATCGTGACCATGGTGGCGTCGCGGATGCCGTAAAGGCTCGCGGCATCGGCCCAGCCGGATCGCCATGACAAAGGCGGAATCCAGCCGAAGCTGCGCATGACGTGGTCGTGCTCGGCCCGCAGGATTGCCAGATAGACCGGGATGGCGGCTGCGATGATGCCGATCTGGACCGTGGCCCACCGGAGCAGAAACCGGCTGCGGTCCGGCACGCGGGGCAGGATCGCCACGCCCATCGCGAGGTTGGCCGCGATCAGCCACGGGAGCGCATCGCCCAGGGTCCAGAGCGCCCCCAGCGTGCCGGCGGCATAGGCGAGCCAGCCGGTAAGCGGACGACGCGCGGGGCTGCGCGTCAGCAGGATCAGCCCCCACAGGCCGAGCAGGATGACGGCGGTCATCATCGTGTAGGATCGCGCTTCCTGGGCGAAACCAACCTGAAGCGGGGCGAGGGCCATGAACAGTCCGGCGAGCCAGGCCCCTGCCCTGCCGCCGATCGTCCAGGCGATGGCGAAAACCAGGCCCGCGGTGATCGCGCCAAAGATGGCGGGGACCAGCCGGAGCGCGAACGGTCCTGCACTGCCGCTGAGCGCGATGACGGCGTGTTCGATCAGGAAAAAAACCGGCGTGTGGTGATGCGCGAGCGAGTGGGCGATGACCCCGGCGAGCGGACGGGAGGCGCGGTGGACCGTGAAAACCTCATCGAGCCAGAACGGTTTGAACCCCAGCCCGTGCAGCCGGGCGAGCAGGGCGACCAGAACTATCGCAAGCCCCGACAGCCAGGAAGTGGCCCGGGCGCGGCTCACGCCACGCCATCGCCATTCTGGCCATCATCGGGGCCGATCGCGAGCGAACCCATCCAGTCCTCGTCATCGTCGATCGGGACGGGACCTGACTCGCGCTGCGGTTGCTTCACCGTGCCGGGGCCGGCGCCCTCATAGGTGATGCCCATGGCGGCGAAGGCGATCTCGATCAGGGAACGATGATGCATGGCGGGGATTCCGGTTTGACCCGATGTATCTGGTATCGAATCATGCCGGAATCATGGCGGCGTCGCGTCACAAATGATTACGGGCCATGCAAAATCGCGTGGGAGCAAGTCGGGCCGCGGGGCTTGAAGCCTAGACGCCAGCGAACCAGTCGTAGCCCTGATTTTCCCAGTATCCACCGGGGTATTTGTTGGTCACCGCGATGGATTGCAGGTTTTTCGCACTTTTGTAGCCGAGCTTGGTCGGGATACGCAGGCGCAAGGGCGCGCCCCATTCCGGGGTGAGCGGCTTGCTCTCGAAATCGAGGGCCAGAATGGTCTGCGATTGCAGGGCGCTCGGCATGTCGATGCTGGTGGAATAGCCATCGAAGCAGGTGAAGCTGACATATTTCGCCCGCAGGTCGGCACCGATGCGCTTGAGAAAGACATGGAGCGGAACGCCGGACCATTGGCCGATCTGGCTCCAGCCCTCGATGCAGATGTGGCGGGTGATCTGGCTCTGCTGCGGCAGGGCGCGCAGATCCGCAACGCTCCAGGCGCGGGTTTCGCGCACCAGCCCGCTCACGCCGAGGCGCCAGGTTGCGGGATCGATGATCCGAACCTGCCATTCCGGGTAATAGGCGTTGAAACGGAACGGATGGGTGATCGCGCTCGCCGGATAGGTTTCCGCGAGCCGCGATTTATCGAACAGGGCTTCCTGGATACGGTCGTCGAAACGGAGCATCGCTTCGAGGGCGGCATCGACGCCGGAATGGGTCGAGAGGTCGCAGCCGGTAAGCAGGGTGAGCGCGCCGAGGGAGAAGCTGCCGCGCAACAGGCCGCGACGGCGGAGGCGGGCGAACCCGGGTTTCAGATCATCGTGCCGCACGATCGGGGGTTTCGGGCTCATGGCGTGGTTTCCGGATCGGCGCTGGTGTTCGCGATCATCGAGACCAGGGTGCGCGGGTAGAACGCCACCAGCGTGACATGGATCACCACGAAGGTCGCGATCAGGCCCATCATGGCGAGGTGGATGCCGCGCGCGATCGGGTAGCCGCCGAACAGCCCGGTAAGCCAGCCGAACTGAACCGGTTTCCAGATCGCGAGCCCGGTGGCGACCGCGAAAGTGATGACGATGATGATCCCGGCATAGAGCAGGCGCTGCACCGCATTGTAGTGGCCGATCCGGTGCGGCAGGGCGAAGCGAAGTGCGGCGCCGAGATCGCGCCCGACCTCGCGCGGATGGGGTGGGGCAAGGTCGCGGCGGAAATGGCCGGTGGCGATGCCGTAGGCGAGATAGGCCAACCCATCGGCGAAGAGCAGCCACATCGCGCTCAGGTGCCAGGCCAGCGCGCCGCCGAGCCAGCCACCGAGACCGGTCCATTGCGGGAACAGGAACGGCAGGCTGGGCGAGGCATCGTAGATTTCCCAGCCGCTGAACATCATGCAGCCGATCGCGTAGACGCCGATCCAGTGCATGATGCGGATCGGGACCGGATGCGCCGGCCGCGCGGATCGAAGCGGACGCATCCGGCTCTCCTCACATCGGCGGCACGACGCCATCGACACCGACGGCGACGACATCGGCGGTGATTTTACCATCGGTTTCGCCGGCCTTGATGAACACGTGCGAGCCATCGGTGGCATCGGCCTTCACGCCGGGGCGGAACTTCACGATCGGCGCCGTTGGCGGGACGATGATGGTCTGCTGGCCACCCTTGTAGGTGACGGTGAGGCGCTTGACCCCATCGCCCGATCTGGTCGCGGCGACATTGCCGTTGGTCATGGTGCTGGCGACCTTGCTGCCGGCGCCCGACACGGCGGCGACGTTGCCGTTGGTCATGGTGCTCGGCGTCTTCGCCGCCCCGTCGAGCGTGGTGTCGGGGATTTTGTCCCAGGCGTAGTGGCCTTCGCCGGTGCCGCGCATCGAATTCGGGAAGATCACCACTTCGAGGGCGATCATCTGATGGCCGACGGTTTTGGTCGCCGTGCCGATGAAGCTGTTCTTGTCGACCATGGCGAGCGAGGATTTCTCGACCTTGAGGTAGTGGGTGCCGGCCCCGATGCCGACGGTTTCGGTCTTGCCGCTGCCGGTTTTGAGGGTGAGGCTGTCGGCGCTGATCGCGGTGATGGTCCCGCGCAGGCGGACCGGCGTGGGCGCGGCGATGGCGGTGGCCGATACCATGACGGCGGCGGCGATGCCGAGCAGGAGGGTTGGTTTCATCGGGTGTCCTTTGCGATGGGGCGAGGTTGCCCCGGGGTGAAATCGGGTCCGGCGAGGTGCCGGATGATGGGTGGGACGGGTAGCCGAGTTACTGCCAGCCCCATTTCGTGAAAATCGCTTTTCCTTTTGCCGAGGCGAGAAATGCCGCGAATTGCCTGACCATGGGGCGCGCTTCGCCGGCATGGGTCAGAGCGATTCCGGCATCGCGATAAATTGCGTATCGGGGTGCGATCGGCACGGTGGTGGCAAGGCTGGGATTGGCGACCTGCCAGATGTTCCAGATCAGCCAGGCGTCGAGCGATTTGTCCTTGATCCAGTCGGCGCGCGCGGCGGCGCTGTTGCCGGCGACCATGGCGATGTTGTGCCGGAAGCCGCGGATATCGGCGATGCTGCCGGTGCGCCCCGCGACATCCTCCCACAATCCCTGCTGACCCGCGCCGTTGACCACCAGAATATGATGCCCCGGCTTGAACAGATCGGTGATGCCGGTGATGTGGTCCGGGTTGCCGGGGCGGACCAGAATCGCCGCCGGGCGCAGATAGAGCGGTTCGACGCTCGCGGGATCGATCTCGGTGGGCATAGCGGTCTGGAAATCGCTCATCATGGTTTCGGCACCGCTGAAGATCAGATCGGCATTGGCCTTTGCCTGATCGAGCCATTTCGGCGTGGGACCGGCGACGACGAGGACCTCGACGTGATGCGCCGCGCCGAAGGCCTTTGCCGCCTCCTGCATGGCGGGGGCAGGCCCGCCCGGCCCATAGACATGGATCGGGGCTTCGGCATGGGCGGCTTCGGCACCGAACAGGGATGCGATGAGGGCGAGACCGATGAAACTGGATTTGAGCATGGATGGACCTTTTGAAACGTGACGATGGGGGGCGTGACGGCAAGACCTGCGCGAAGCGGACCGCATCGCGGCACATTCGTGCCTACAGCGCATGTTGATCTGCCCTGATCCGGTTGGCGATGCGGTGCAGGCGCGCGGGTTCGACCTCGGCAGCAACCGAGAAGCCGACACCGTGGCTGATCCAGGTGAACATGGTGTGACCATTGCGATGATCCTCGGTCATGCGGTCGCTGTGCGCGGGGACATCCATCCGGCGGACCAGAAGAAGCAGCGGGCGCGCATCGGGTGCCCGGTACATCACCACCGCAGCAGGGCCGTGCAGGGTCGCCAGCCATTCGATCCGCCCGACGGTATAGCCGGATGCGGTCAGATCGGGCGGGCTGAAATCGTGACCGACCGCCGCTGTGAGGTCGGGCGCCGTCGTGCGTGTGGGCGTGGTGGGGGCGAAAATCCGGTAGGCGGCGCGGGTTTCGAGTTTCAGGGCGGCAATGCCGGTTGCGGCGGGGTCGCGATGTATCCCCAGATCGGCCCGAACGAACCAGCCCGAGGACGCCCCGATCCCGAAAGCGAGCAGGACCAGCGCGGCGGCCCGGGCGTGATCGGCAATCCAGCCGAAGCGGCGCTGCCGGCTGGCTGAAGCGAGGTGCGCCATCGTCAGTTCGGGCGCGAGCGGCTGTTCGACGATGCCGGCGAGTCCCGCGCGGAGCTGTTCGCGCTGGCGACGCCAGCTCTCGATCCGGCGGTTCTGCCCGGGATGCTGCGCCAGATACGCGGCGACGATCGCTTCGCGCTCCGGGCCGAGCACGCCATCGACATAGGCGTGAAGATCGTCATCGGTAATCGGGGGGGTATTCTGCGTCATGAAACGCTCCGCAAGCGGGGACGGGCGGTGCCGTCCATGAAATCGTTGAGCCGGTCGCGGGCGCGGCTGAGCCGCGACATCACCGTGCCGAGCGGCAGGTCGAGCATCGCCGCCACCTCGGCATAGGTGAAACCCTCGACGGTGACGAGCAGGAGGATTTCGCGCTGCTCCACGGGTAAGCCGGCGAGCCCGATCGTGAGGTCGCGCATCTGGAGCCCCGCTTCCTGGCCGGGTCGCACGGCGGCAGCCGGGCCGCCCGAGTCATCGAGCGGGGTCGTGGCGCGGTGTTTGGCGCGCCGACGGTCGCTGAGGAAGCGGTTGCGCAGGATGGCGAACAGCCATGGCCGGACCTGCTGATCCGCCATGCCGAGCCTGGGCCGTGCCAGCGCATCGACCAGCGCGTCATGCACCAGATCATCGGCATCCTGCGCGGTGCCGAGCAAAGCACGGGCGAAACGGCGCAACGACGGGATCGTCTGCTCGATGGCAGCATGCGTGGTCACGCCCGAACGGGTTCAGCAGGATAGCGCACGGCACACTCCGAATATCTGGAGCAACAACGCACGAGCCCGCGATTTATTCCACGCGCTTCGACGATTTTTTGCGCCGGTAGGCGGGGGGATCAGCTCGCGACTTCCTCGGGGATCGCGCAGACATGATGCCGGGCGAGCCATGCGCCGATCCCCGGCTGGGCGGACAGGGCGGCAAACGGCACCACCGCGAGGCATGGCCCGATCGTCGGCACCGCCCAGGGCAGCGCGCCGGGGGCGACGGCGGCGAGCACGAGCCCGGCAAAGGCGCCATAGAGCATCACCGGCCAGAGCGTGCGCGCGAATGCCGCCAGCCCGATCCGGCGCGCGGCGCGGTTCTGCGCCTGCCATCCCGCCCTGCGGCCAAGCGCGAGGCTGAGCATGAACAGTGCCTGGATCACCAGCATGATCGAACCGAGGCAGAGCGAGAAGACCAGATCGATGATCACGCCGGTCAGCAGCCGTCCCCGCCCGCCATATCGGCGCGACGCCCCCGGGCGGAGCAGCACATCGACCACACCGAGCAGCCGCGGCGCGAAGATCATCGCCATCACGATCAGATAGAGCGCGAAGGCGAGACCCGTCGCGAAACCCCGCCCGGTTCCGGTGAAGGCGATGGCGAGGCCCGACATCAGCATGAGGAAATTGAGCGGTGCGCCGACATACATCATGATCGCGTTGATCAGTTGAAACCGGCCCATCGGCTGCAACCCGGGCAGGCGCATGAGGTGGATGTATTGCATATTGCCCTGGCACCAGCGCAGATCGCGTTTGATGAATTCCAGAATGTCCGGCGGGTTTTCCTCGGAACTGCCGAACTCATCGGCGATCACCCGCACCTCGTACCCGGCGATCCGCATGAGCACCGCTTCGACCTGATCGTGACTGAGCAAATCCCCCCGGAGCGGGCCGCGCCCGGGGATCACCGGCAGATCGCAACAATCGACGAACGGGCGCAGCCGGATGATCGCATTGTGGCCCCAGAACGGCCCGCTCGGCCCCTGCCACCACGCGGTGCCGACCGTCTGCATCCGCATTGCGTGACGCATGCCGAACTGAAAGATCCGCGCGAAGCCGCTCGCCGCCGGACGGCCGACCACGAGCGATTGCAGGATGCCCAGCCGGTCGTTCGCCTGCATCACCCGGACCAGCCGCAGCATGGCATCGGCTGACATCATGCTGTCGGCGTCCAGCACGATCATGTAGTCGTGGGTGTCGCGGGCCGTCGTTGCGAAGGCGCGCATATTGCCGGCCTTGAAACCGGTATTCGCCTCGCGCCGCCGGTAGATGATCGCGTCCGGCCGGTTCCGCCCGTCCCGCAGGCGTGCAAAGGCCGCCGCTTCATCGGCAATCGCGTCCGGCAACTGGCTGTCGCTGAGAACATGAAAGGTGAAATGATCGCCGGCGCCGCTCGCGTCGATATCATCGATCATCGCCCCCAGCCGCGCGAAGCAGGGGGTCACGTCCTCGTGGCGGATCATGAGGCAGATGGCGGTCATCGCCGTGATCGGTGCATCGAGGGCCGTGCGGGCAAGTGCGGGGTTGGTGTAGCGTGCGGGATCGGTCACCAGCCGCGCGATCACGAACCCGATCACCGCGTTCCAGAAGCCGAGCAGGGTCCACGGCAGGCCGAGCAGGAACAACAGGAGGAAGCACAGGGCGGGGATGCTCAGCCCATCGCCACCGAGCACGCGCACCATCATGACACCCAGCAGCACGTAACTGATCAGGTTGAGGGCCAGAACCAGCGCCCGGCGACCGCGCAGAGCGGCGGGCGGAGCGCCCAATCGGTCGTCCGGGAGGTTCATTGTGCTGGCGTCCATCAACCCCATGTGATGGCACGGTGGCGCGACGCAAGCCAGAACGTTCCGGGAGTCATCGGCCAATTGAACGATCCGCACGTATAGATGGGCATGACGATTGCTTATGATGCCGAAGGCGGCGACGAACGCTGGCAGTCCGTGCTGCGGGCCTGCCACGATCCGGAGCCCGCGATCGGCCAGCCGGTATGCGGGCTCTGGGATATCTACGGCCCGATCGCGGCTTGTCGGCATTACCCCTATGTGATCGCCCAGCTCGGACAGTCGCTCGACGGCAGGATCGTCACGGCGCCCGATCAATCTCCCGCGATCAGCGGCCCCGAAGGACTGCGCCATCTGCACCGGCTCCGTGCCCTCGTCGATGCCGTGATCGTCGGCGTCGGCACCGTGGTTGCCGATGACCCGCGCCTCACGGTTCGCCTGGCACAGGGCCCCTCCCCTGCCCGCATCGTCATCGATCCGCGGTTTCGCCTGCCGGAGCGGGCGAAACTGCTGGCTGACGATGGCGTGCCGGTATTTGTGGTCCAGTCCTGCACAGGCGAACGGGCGCGTCGGGTACAGCCGGTCGTGGTCCCGGCAACGGCGGATCACGCACCCGGCTCGATAGCCCCTGCCGCCATCATCGCGAGCCTCGCGCAATTGGGTTTCCGCCGCATTCTGGTGGAAGGCGGCGCACACACGGTCTCTGCCTTTCTGGCGGCGGGAATGATCGATCGGCTTCACGTGACCGTGGCACCAGTCATCATCGGTCGCGGACTGACCGGTTGCAACCTGACCCCTACGAACGGACAGCATGGCATGATCCGGCCGCAAACGACGATCCATCGTCTCGGCAGCGATATCCTGTTCGATTGCGTCTTCGGCGATATCCGATGACTGGCCCGGCAAAGGCTCAGGCACTCTGGATCACCGCCGCCGGCCACGCCGCCCTGCGTGAGGCTGTGCTGCCGCCATTGCCGCCGGGATGGGTGCGGGTTCGCGCGGTGACGAGCGGGATCAGCCGGGGGACGGAATCGCTGGTGTTTCGCGGCGGCGTGCCGGTGAGCGAGCGCAGCCGGATGCGCGCGCCGTTTCAGGACGGCATGTTCGATTATCCGGTCAAATACGGCTACGCGATGGTCGGGGAGATTATCGCCGGACCCGATGACCGGGTGGGGGAGACCGTATTCTGCCTTCATCCGCATCAGGATCTGTTCGATGTTCCGGCTGACGCGGCTCTGACCCTGCCCGCAGGCGTCTCGCCGGCACGCGCCGCTTTGGCGCCGCAGATCGAGACCGCGCTCAACGCTAGCTGGGATGCCGCGATCGGCATCGGTGATACGATCGCGGTCGTGGGCGCTGGTGTGATCGGTTGCCTCGTCGGTTATTTGTGCGCGAAGCTCCCCGGCGGTGAAGTGATCCTGATCGACCACAACGCTGGCCGCGCCGCGATCGCAACCCGACTGGGTTGCCGGTTTCAGCAGCCCGGCGCACCGCCCAGCGAGGAGTGCGACGTGGTCTTTCATGCCTCCAGCTCGGGTGCCGGGCTCGACCACGCGCTGGCCTGGGCCGGGTTCGAGGCACGGATCATCGAGTTGAGCTGGTATGGCGACAGGTCGGTGACGATCGGGCTCGGTGCCGGTTTCCACAGCCGCCGCCTTGCGATCATCGCCTCGCAAGTCGGTCATATCGCGCCATCGCACCGGGCGCGCTGGACACACGAGCGGCGATTGCGCCTTGCCCTCGCTTTGTGCGCCGATCCGGTTCTCGATGTCCTCGTTGCGGACGCCACACCGTTCGCGGACAGTGCTGCGCATTACGGCGCCATCCTGTCCGACCCGGCGACGCTGTGCCATCGTTTTCTCTATCGAGGTGATTGAATGTACGCTCTTGAAATTCGCGATCACATCATGATCGCCCATAGTCTGAACGGTGCGGTATTCGGCCCGGCGCAGCGGATGCACGGGGCGACCTTCGTGATCGATGTCGCGTTCTTTCGCGAAACCCTCGATCCGGACAATATCGTGGTGGATATCGGCCGGGCGGGCGATGCGCTGCGAACGGTTCTGGCGGAACTCAACTACGCCAATCTCGATACTCATGAGGCGTTCAAAGGTGCTGTCACCACCACCGAGTTTCTGGCCCGCCACGTGTTCGACCGGTTGGCGGCTGCGATCCGCGCCGGCGATCTCGGACCGCACGCCGAGGGGATCGGGCGCATGAGGGTCACGCTGCGGGAATCGCATATTGCCCGCGCGTGGTACGAGGCGTCGCTTGCTCCCCCAGCCTGAGCCTGAGCCCAGGCTGATCTTCGCGGTTCCGGGCTCGATCACGACACGGACTGGTGGATCGATCTACGACCGGCGCGTGAGTGCGGCCTTGCGGGACCGGGGATGGAACGTCGATATCGTCGAATGTTCCGGCCATTTCCCTGCGCCCTCGGAAACCGACCTCCTCGCCCTCGACCGCGTTCTGGGATCGTGTCCCGATCGGGCGCTGGTCATGATCGATGGACTGATCTTCGGGGCGATCCCCGGCATGGCGGCCCGTCACGCGGCTCGATTGCGTCTGGTCGCCCTGGTGCACCACCCGCTCGCGCTGGAGACCGGTCTCGGTATCGAGGCCATCGCGCGGTACCGCGACGCCGAACAACGTGCACTGCGTTGTGCGGCGGGCGTGATCACCACCAGCGAGACCACCGCTGCCATCCTGATCCGTGACTATGCCGTTGCGCCCGGATGCATAACGATCGCGCCGCCCGGAACCGATCGCCCGGCCCATCGCGGGCGCGACCCCGCGCAGCCGACGATTGCGCTGCTCGCGGTCGGGGCGGTGATTCCACGAAAAGGATACGACGTGCTGGTGGAGGCACTCCGCCATCTCGCCGATCTGGATTTCGCCTGCCTGATCATCGGCAATATCGAACGTTGCCCGGCGACGGTGGCTGCGTTGCGCGCGGCGATCCGCGCGGGCGGGTTGGATCACCGGATCACCCTGGCCGGTGAAGTGGATGATGTCGACCGCGCTTATGCCAATGCTGACATCTTCGTGCTGCCGAGCCGGTATGAAGGCTACGGCATGGTCTTCGGCGAAGCGCTTACTCACGGTTTGCCGATCGTCGCGACCGTTGCGGGGGCGATCCCGAGCGTGGTTCCCGCCGATGCCGGGCATCTGGTCCCGGTCGATGATCCAATTGCCCTCGCGGACGCTTTGCGTGGAGTGATCACCGAACCGGAGCATCGGGCACGCCTTGCGGCAGGGTCCCGGCGCGCGGTGCGCGATTTGCCGGACTGGACTGACACTGCGCGATTGATCGGGGAGGCGCTGCGCAAGCTGCCAGACTGAATGGGGACCAAGCGTGAATGAGAAATGGGCCGATCGCTCCTCATGCGCGTTCGACCTTGCGACCGACCTCGAACCCGACCTCGCGCGAGAGGTCGTGGATTGACCGAAGCAGCGGACCTTTGCCTACCCCCGCGAAGCGACCACCCGCCACGAGGGCCGCGAAGGGTTTTGGTAATTCGGAGATTGCGATGTCGACCTTGCGTTTCAGCGCATCCTCGATGTGCTTGCGCTTCAACCCGCCGGGCCGACCCTCGCGATTGAGCACGATCGTGGGCCGCTGCGGCTGACCGGGATTGTTGGGAATGGCCAGCAGGCGCAACGTATCGCGCAACCCGCCGATACTTGGATCGAGGACAATGACCCGATGATGGGTCAGTTCAAGCAATTCGCGCTGCGACTGAACCGGCAGGACCGGTAGATCGACGATCACGAAATTGAAGCGGAACCGCAGCGCATCAATGATCTGGCGCGCCCGTCCGACCCGCGCCGCGGCTTCCGCACCGGGGTTCGGGGGCGAGCCGAGCAGATAGAGCCGGTTCTGCACCGGGACCGCCGCCTCCACCACGCGCTCGGGATCGAGCGGCGCATCGTCGTCGAGGAGGTCGCGCAGGGATGTCCGCGGCTCAACCGCGAATTGTTCGAGCGCCACGCCGATCGAGGGATCGGCATCGAGCAGGAGCGTATGACGGTTGGAATCGACACCGAGGAACCACGCGAGAGCAAAGGCGATGCTGCTCGCGCCGATCCCGCCACGTGCGCCGGTAACGGCGATCACACGGCCACCGCGCGTCGAATCGGCGACATGACCGTTATTGGTGATCAGGGAGGCGAAATAGCGGGCGACCATCTCGCGGGTGATCGGCTTGAAAATATAGTCGACCGCGCCGATCCGCCGATTGATCGAGCGGTAGAGTTCGACATCGTCGATATCGCCGAGCACCAGCACGCTGACCGAGGGCTCGATCACATCGCATAATTCGCCCAGCGTCTGTAATGGCCGGTCATCCCCGGCGATATCCACGACCAGGATTTGGGGCGCCGGCATCCGCATCATTGCCGCGATCGTCGATTTCGCGCTGCCGCGCCGGATATCGCAGGTGTTGCCGATGCCGCTCTGGGCCAGATCGTTCAATCCGTCGCGCAGCACCGTCTCGCTGGCGCTATCGGTGACGAAGCCCAGCACGGTCAACTGGTCGGGTCGTCCGGTCCGGTTCGCACCTGCGGCGCGGGAGGGCTGGGAGTCGCTCATCGCGGTACCTGAGGCCATAAAGTTATAATCGCCGAGGCGGCGATCGCCACGCCATACGGGATCGAGCCGTTATGCCTTGCCCGCCATTGCTCGGTGCGCCAGATACGCGCGATCAAACTGCGGCGGGGCGGTGGATCGTGTTGCACCGGGACAGCCCTGCGCCCCCGCAGACGGACGATGGACCGCAGGATCAGGTAGACGACCGCAAGCAGGCCGCCGACCAGCATCACCCGGATCGCGAAACGCCCCTGGTCCAGCCCGTTCGGGGCGACGAGGAGGGTGCAGGCGGTCCAGAGCTTTACATCGCCGCCTCCGAGCAGCCGCATCATCCAGAACAGGGTCAGCACGGCGAAGATCAGGCCGGCCACGAGCAATCCCGGAACCAGCTGGTGATCGGCCAGCCGGAGCGGCACGGCGAGGCCGGCAATCGCCGCACTTATGCGGTTGGGGATCAGGCGCACCGCAATGTCGCAGACGGCGGCGTAGATCAGACAAAGCAAAATGACACCGGCCCATGCGAGCGAAAACGGATCGCTCGCGGTCATGAGCCGATGTTCCGCGGATGCCGTTTCAGCCGGGCAGCAGCCGAGAGTTCAAATTCGCAATCCAGCCCGACGAGGAGTCCCGATGCCTGCATGGCACCGGGTTTATCGGACAAAGATTAAGAAACGATGTTCAGCCGACGGTAAAATGGCTTTCGATATTGCCTTTGGTCGCATGGGCATACGGGCAGACGATCTCTGCCTTGCGGACCAGATCCTCGGCCTGCGCTTTGTCCATGCCCGGAATCGTCACGACCAGCGCTGCGGTGATGCCGAACCCCGTGCCGTCGTCGCGCGGGCCGATGCCGATATCCGCTGTTACCTTGGCATCGGCGGGGACTTTGATCTTTTCCTGTCCGGCCACGAATTTCAGGGCGCCGAGGAAACAGGCGGAAAAACCGAGCGCGAATAATTGCTCGGGATTGGTGCCGGGCCCGCTATCGCCGCCGAGTTCCTTCGGCGTGCTGAGATCGAGGTTGAGCTTGCCGTCATCGGTTTCGGCGTGGCCGGTGCGTCCGCCGGTGGCGTGGCCGTGAGCGTGGTAGAGCGTTTTCATGGCGTTCGATCTCCTGATTCGATTCAAGCGGAGATCAGAACGATATCGCCCGAAAACAAGGGGTAAGCTCAACGCGCGGCGGCGTGGCCCAGCGGCCCCCTGCCCTGTCCGAAGCCGGGTGCGGCCAGCAGCGCCGCGTGCAGGAAGGTCCGTGCCTGTCCGATCGCGTCATCGGGCGACAGGCCGCGTGCGAGGCCGATGGCGATCGCGCTCGCGAGCGTGCAGCCGGTGCCGTGGGTGTGCCGTGTCGCGAGGCGCGGCATCCGGAACTCGATCATGCGGTCCGGGGTGACCAGATGATCGATCGAGTGGGTGCCCTCGAAATGACCGCCCTTGATCAGCGCGGCACCGGCACCCATTCGGCAGAGGGCTTCGCCGGCGGCGCGGATGTCCGGCACGGTATCCACGTTCAGCCCGGTCAGGATCGCGGCCTCGGGACGATTGGGCGTGACGAGGGTGATCAGGGGCATCAGGGTGTCGCGCAGACGGCCGAGGGCTGCGGGGTCGAGCAGGGTGGTGCCGCTGGTCGAGGCCAGGACCGGGTCGAGCACGATCGGGACCGAACCGGCGACGGCGCGCAGCGCATCGACGATGGCGGCGAGCATGTCCGGCGTTCCGATCATGCCGATCTTCACCGCATCGAGGCCGATATCGGCGGCAACCAGGCGGATTGCGCGGGCGACGAGATCGGGCGCGGTGGGCGCGATCGCCATGATGCCCTGACTGTCCTGGGCGGTGATCGCGGTGATCGCGGTCATGGCATGGCCGCCGAGCATCGTGATGGTCTTGATGTCCGCCTCGATACCGGCCCCGCCGCTGCTGTCCGAACCGCCAATCGCGAGGATGCGGGGCATCATGGTCGTGCGCCGTGCGTTCAGGCCACGGCGCTGGCGGGGACCGATGCAGCCTCGATCACGCCGCAGAGTTCGTCGACGAGGCCGATGATCATCGCCTCGTCTTCGCCTTCGGCCATGACGCGGATCAGCGGTTCGGTGCCGGAGGCGCGGATCAGGAGACGGCCGGTGCCGGAGAGCTTTGCCTCGGCATGAGAGGTGGCGGCGATGACTTTCGGCGAGAGAAGCGGCGAGGTGCCGGCGAAGCGCACGTTGCGCAGGCGTTGCGGCAGCGGGTCGAACAGGCGGCAGACCTCGCTGGCGGGTCGTCCATCGCGCACCAGCACGGCGAGAACCTGAAGTGCTGCGATCAGCCCATCGCCGGTAGTGGCGAAGTCGGAGAGGATGATATGGCCCGATTGTTCGCCGCCGAGGTTTAGGGCACGCGCGCGCATCGCTTCGGCGACGTAGCGGTCGCCGACGGCGGTGCGGTGCAAGGCGAGGCCGAGCGAGGCGAGATAGCGCTCCAGCCCGAGATTGGACATGACGGTGGCGACCACCGCTTCGCCCGACAGGCGATGATCGGCCTGGAAGGCGCGGGCGATCAGCGCGAGGACCTGATCGCCATCGATCACGGTGCCACGCTCATCGACCAGGATCAGCCGGTCGGCATCGCCGTCGAGTGCGATGCCGAGATCGGCGCGGTGTTCGAGCACGGCGGCGGAGAGGAAGCCGGGGACGGTGGAGCCGCACTCCTTGTTGATGTTGAACCCGTCCGGGTTCACGCCGAGCGCGATCACCTCGACACCGAGTTCCCACAGGGCGGCGGGGGCGACCTTGTAGGCGGCACCGTTGGCGCAGTCGAGCACGACGCGCAGCCCGTCGAGGCGGAGGCCGCGCGGCAGGCTCGATTTGGCCGATTCGATATAGCGCCCCCCGGCATCGACCAGACGCACCGCGCGCCCGAGGGCGGAGGCATGGGCGAGACGGTCGCTGAGATCCTGATCCATCAGGGCTTCGATTTCGGATTCGGTCTCATCGGAGAGTTTGGCCCCATCGGGTCCGAACAGCTTGATGCCGTTATCCTCGAACGGATTGTGCGACGCCGAGATGACGACGCCGAGATCGGCGCGCAGGCTGCGGGTGAGCATGGCGATCGCCGGGGTGGGCAGCGGACCCGCGAGGGTGACGTCCATCCCGGCGCCGATGAAGCCCGCGGTCAGCGCGGGTTCCAGCATATAGCCCGAAAGGCGGGTGTCCTTGCCGATGATGACCTGATGGCGATGGGTGCCGCGGGTGAACAGCAGACCCGCCGCCTGACCGAGGCGCATCGCGATTTCGGCGGTCATCGGGGCGGTATTCGCGCGGCCGCGAATCCCATCGGTGCCGAACAGGCGGCGGGCTCGGCTGGCGGGGGCGACGTGGTTCATGGGACGAACGAAGTCCTTTTCGGGTCAGGGATCAGATATAGCCGGCATCGGGTTCGAGCGCACGGGCCACGCGGAGGGCCTGGATCGTGCCGGCGACGTCGTGCACCCGGAGAATGGCAGCACCATGGCGGGCGGCGAACAGGGCGGCGGCGATGGATGCCGGATCGCGGCGGGCGGGATCGGGTTCGCCGGTGATGTCGCCGAGGAAGCGCTTGCGCGAGACGCCGACCAGCACCGGGTGGCCGAGCGCGTGGAACCGGGGCAGGCCGCGCAGCAGATCGATGTTCTGCGCCCCGCGTTTGGCGAAGCCGAAACCGGGGTCGAGGGCGATGGCGGCATCGGCGATACCGGCAGCGCGGGCGGCATCGCGCCTTGCTGTTAGTTCGGCGAGGATCTCGGCGACAAGGTCGTGATAGTGGGCGTGGCGCGACATGGTCTGGGGTGTGCCGCGCATGTGCATGAGGATCACCGGGCAGCCATTTGCGGCGAGCAGAGGGGCGGCGGCGGGATCGTGGGTGAGGCCGGAGACGTCGTTGATGATGCGGGCCCCGGCATCGAGTGCTGCCTTCATGGTGGCGGCGTTGCGGGTATCGGCCGAGACGACGGCGCCGGCGGCGACCATGGCGCGGATGACCGGGAGGATACGTTCGATTTCGAGCGCGGGCTCAATGATCGCGCTGCCGGGGCGGGTCGATTCACCGCCGATGTCGAGGATATCGGCACCCTCGTTCAGCATGGCGTGGCCGGCACGGATCACCGCTTCGGGGTCGAAGACGGCACTGGTCGCGGAAAAACTGTCCGGCGTCGCGTTCAGGATGCCCATGACCAGGGGGCGGGTGAGTTCGAGTCCGGCCCAGACGGGCCGGATGGTGGTGGATGTGGCCGACATGGCCCGCGCAATAGCCGGGTTTGGCGCGGGGGCCAATCAGAGCGCGGGCATGGTCAGGCCGGATACAGCCCCCGCAGCGGCGGCGAAGGGACTCTGGCTCGGGGATTGGCTTTGATTGGTGGTGCCGGATTGGTCGTGCTTGTGGTGAAACAGCGCGTTGGTGCCGTGGTTGGTGGCCTGAAGCTGGGCCATGGTGGCCTGAAGCGCGTTGCCGAAGCTGGGCTTCGCGGTCGAGGGCTGGCCGCCGGCATAGGCGATCGGTTGGGAGATTGCGTTGTTGACGGGAAGGATCATGGATCGATCTCCTGATTGCGAGGATGATTTCAATAGGCAGGCAGCGTCAATGCAGATATCATGCCAGACGATAAGGGCACGGCTTTGTGCGGCTCTGGCTGACGGGTGGGCCGGGCTGGGCCGGCCACCCGGCAGAATCTGCCGGGCAATTTCTGCCTTGTGTTCCGATTATGCCGACCAGCGGCCTTGCGGTTCGGGCCGATGGGACGATTTTTTGTCCGTCCGCCAGTTACAGAAGTTTGACATGAAACTGCCGAGCCAGATCGACCTGCTGAATGCCATCGCACCACGTTACGGAACGGCGGTGACGCGGGATGTGGTTTATGGGCCCAATCCCTATCACCGGCTGGATATCTATCGACCGGTACGCCAGCGCCGGGCGCTGCCGGTGGTGGTGTTTTTTTATGGCGGATCGTGGCAGAGCGGGGCGCGGGCGGATTACCGGTTCATCGGGGCGGCGCTGGCGCGGCTCGGGCTGATCGTGGTTGTTCCGGATTACCGGCTCTATCCCGATGTGCGCTATCCCGATTTCATCCACGATGCGGCGAAGGCGACCGCGTGGGTGCTCGGCAATATTCGCGATTATGGCGGGGCGGCGGATGCGGTGTTCGTCGCCGGACATTCGGCGGGGGCGTATCTGGCGATGATGCTGGCGCTGGCGCCGGCGTATCTGGCCGCGGCGCGGAGCGATCGGGCGGCGCTGGCCGGGGCGATCGGGATGGCGGGGCCATATGACTTCCTGCCGATCACCGGGCCGGTGTATCGGAAGATTTTCGGCGGGGCGGCGGATCTGGCGGGGACACAACCGATCGCCCATGTCGATGCCGAGGCACCGCCCTGTCTGTTGCTCACCGGCGCAAGGGACCGACTCGTGTTGCCCTCGAACACTGCCTCGCTGGCGGCGAAGTTGCGGGCGGCGGGGGCGGTGGTGGAGACGCGGATCTATCCGGGGATCGGGCATATCAGAATTCTGCTCGCCTGCCTGCCACCGCTGCGGTTCACGATACCGCTGCTCGACGACATCGGCTCGTTCATCCGCCAGACGGTGGAGATGCGGCAGCGGGTCGAGCCGGTCGGGGCGCGGCGCGATATGGCGGGGCGGACCAATCCGGGCTAACCTGTTTCGATGAGCGAGACAAACGATGTTCTCTACCTTGGTAGCCGGCGGTATTCCTCGTGGTCGATGCGCGGGTGGCTGGCGGTGGCGATGGCCGGGATCGAGGTCGAGGAGCGGGTGATCCCGCTGAATGGTGGGGCGACGCCGGCGATCAAGGCGGTTTCACCTTCGGGTCTGGTGCCGTGCCTCGAACATCGGGGGGCTTTGATATGGGACAGTCTCGCGATCGTGGAATATGCCGCCGAGTTCAAGCCGGAGATCTGGCCGGGCGAGCGGATCGCGCGGGCACATGCGCGGGCGATCAGTGCGGAAATGCATAGCGGGTTTCGCGAGTTGCGGATCGCGATGCCGATGAATTGCTGTCGGCATGCGCCGGGAGGCAGTCGGACGCCGGGGGTGCTGGACGATATCGGGCGGATCGAGGCGATCTGGGCCGGGACGCGGTCGCGCTTCGGAGCCGGCGGGGATTTTCTGTTCGGGGCGGATTTTACCGGGGCGGATATCATGTTCGCGCCGGTGGCGTCGCGGTTTCTGACCTATGATCCGCCGTTGAGCGACGCTTCGCGTGCCTATATCGCCGCTGTGCGGGGGCATAAGCTGGTGGCGGCGTGGTACGAGGCGGCGGCGGCGGAGCCGGACTCGTGGAAACTTGAAAAATATGAGGCTGTGGAATGATTGCGACTCCCAACATTAAATCGGCCGCCCGGCTGTTGCGCGGGGCGGGTCTGGCGCTGGGGCTCGGCCTGGCCATGACCGCCACGGCGGCGGCGCAGACGAAGATGCCGGGGACCCAGGTGTCGCCGCTCGGGGTGGTGGTGGATCATGGCTGGACCACACTGACCACCGAAGCGGGGAATTCGACGGAGGGGTATTTCCGCGTCCATAATGTGGGGACCACGCCGGATACGCTGCTTTCGACGAGTTGCCCGATCGCGCATCATACCGTGCTGCTCGATGGTTCCGGCAAGAAGCTCGGCGGGATCGTGATCAAGCCGGGGGAGACGCTGACGATTGCACCGGGGGGGATGCACCTGATGCTGGAGCGGAATCGCTACCGGTTCTATGCACATGGGATGATCCCGTGCAGCGTCGATTTTCTCGATGCCGGGAAACTGATTTTATATCTGCATGTCGAGCAACCAGGGGCCAAGGCCTACGAGCAGGTGCGCCGTCCTGTCATCAAGGATTGAGGTCCTCGCGGCGGAGGCGCGCGGCTGCACGGTGTGCGCACCGGTGCTGCCGCTCGGACCCCGGCCGATCCTGCGGGTTTCCGACACTGCGCGGCTTTTGATTATCAGTCAGGCGCCGGGGACGCTGGTTCATGCCAGCGGCACGCCCTGGACCGACGCCTCGGGCGATCGGTTGCGGGGGTGGCTCGGGTTGGAGCCGGCGCGATTTTACGATGTCAGCCGGGTTGCGATTCTGCCGATGGGGCTGTGTTATCCGGGCCGTTTGCCGCGCGGCGGGGATTGCCCGCCCCGGCCCGAATGTGCGCCGCTCTGGCAGGCGCGGCTGCGGGCGGCGATGCCCGCGATCCGGTTGACGTTGCTGGTGGGAAGCTACGCGCAGGCGTATCATCTGGGTCCGGGGCGGCTGGAGGACCGGGTGAGGAATTTCGAGCGGTTTCTGCCGGATTACTTCCCCCTGCCCCACCCCTCGTGGCGGACGCTGGGATGGGCGGCGCGGCGGCCCTGGTTCGAGGCGGAAACATTGCCGGCGCTGCGGGAGACGATTGCAACATTGCTGGAGGATCACTGACATGGCGAAAATCGAGAAACTGACCGATTCCGAACGCGCGGCACTGGTGGATCTGCTGCCGGCCTGGAGCTTTGCCCGGACGAATGCCGGACAGAACGACGCGATCGAGCGGAAATTCGTGTTCAAGGATTTTTCGGAAGCGTTCGCGTTCATGGCCCGCGTGGCATTGCTGGCGGAAAAGCACGATCATCATCCTGAATGGACGAATGTCTATAACCGGGTGGCGATCACACTCTCGACGCATGATGCCGGAGGATTGTCGGTGCGGGATATCCAGTTGGCTGAGGCGATTGATATGATTGCTTGAAGAAGGAGGAAGAAGAAGGCTTCTTTTTTGTAAAAAAAAAGCAAAAAACTTCTTTTCGCTGGGGCACGGGCGCTGAAACCGGCACGGGCCCAGATTAACAAAGTTTTTTTGCTTCTTTTTGTTCACAAAAAGAAGGCTTGCTTTGCCTTGTACCCTTATTTGTTGCGATAACGTAACATTATAGACGTGCGAAGTTGCCTTCGGTCAGGAGTGAATTTTTCGGTATTTTCGTCGGGGCGGCCAGAAGCGGTTGCCGGGGCCGAAATGGACGCCGTGGTAGTTGGCGTCGGGGACGCGGATGTCGGCGGGGTCGAGGGGGATCGGCCAGATGATGCGTTTGGGTTTCGGGTTGGGGTTGGGTTTGCGCTGGCGTCGCTCCCGGGGTGGCGGGCGGAGGTGGTCGGGGAGGTTGACCCCGAACATGCGGCAGATCGGGCGGAGGATGCGACCGAGGCTTGGCTTGGCGGCGAGCAGGGCGATCAGGTCTGGCGAATTGACGAACGCGATCAGGTCATAATGGGCCTGTGCGGCAACGACGCCGGTGGTCGGGGTGGTCGGCAGCAGATGGAGCAGCCAGCCGAATTGGGTGGAGAACGGCGAGGGTTTGCGCGGGCGGGAGGGTTTCGGCGGCGCGGTCTCCGCGTTGTCAGGTGCGGGTTCGCGGATCGGGCGGGGTGGCGCTGCGGGTTTTCCGGCGGATCGGGCGAAGCGGATCACCACGCGGTTGAAATAACCCAGCAACAGCGTGACCATCGGCATCGCGGCCCGGTGGTGCTGGGCCAGCCGAACCGCCTCGCGATGGAAACCCGCAAAGATGGCTTTGAGGGTTTCGGTCAAGGCTTCATGAGGGCGGGGGGCTTCGGTCACATGGGACTATAAGCATAATGGGTGGGGGGTGAGAAAGCGGCAGCGAGACAGGGAAGGCAAGGTAAGGCCAAGGAAGGGCTACTTTTTTGAAAAAAAGTAGCAAAAAACTTTCCTGTTTGCGCGTAAACCTCCGCCGGTTTCAGCAGTTTGTATGATATTGGCTGCGCATGGATGACAGCGTGCGTTTGGCATGAATATTTGTACAATCATACGATCGGGGGTTGTGTGTCAGATTTCAACAATATCGAGCAGAACCAGCAATCGCTTTTCGAAATCAGCCCCATCCGAGACCAAAATATCGATCTATGGTTCCAAGTTGGCCCAAAACCAATAAATCACAGAGCTGCGATAGATCGTGTGACGGCTGACATTTCCTCGGACTCCCCGCATAAAACTTTTCGCTTGGTCGTTCACAAAGGACACGAAACATACGCCAGAATCGCAGCCAAAGTTGATACCGGCAAACGGTTGGAAATCTGGCCTCCTTTCTTCAATCCGAAATTATCTGCAATTTGCAAAGAAGATATATCTAATTTAATTTTAGAATATTTTAAAAGAATACTATCAGAAAATACAGTTAAGTACAATCAAGCAAGATTCCTTAAACTCCATCCTGATGCAAAACAATGGCAAGACGCGCTTCTGCGTGATGGTTTTTATTTCGTTGCAGAGGCCGCTATCCTGAATTATGTGAAATCAGGAATTTACAACTGCGCCGCACATCCCTACGCCATAAGTCGTGGGAATATTTTCACCGAAGCTTGTTTGCTGGATCTCTACATCGCGTGCCAAGCCGACACGATGGATCGAGCCGATAGAGATCCCAACGTGGAATTGCAAGCAGATTTCTTTGACTTTCTTGACCCTGCGGAAGCCAGTGCTGATCGTTCAACCTGGCTTGTTGCCACTACAAATATCGGTCCCGTCGGTTTGCTGATCCCGCAGATCGACCATCCGGCTAGATCAGGATGGATCGCGTATATCGGTGTGATCAAACCCTGTAGAGGCCAGCGCGTCGGCACAGCTTTGATCGGTCACTTTCTTAGCGGTCACGATGCGGTAGAGGTTATCAGGGTTATGGTCGATGTGCACAACCACAACTCCATCCAGTTATACCAACCTGAGGTTCCGTTGACTCGAATGTGAGTTGGTGCGGCTCGGGCGGGTATGATTCGCTGGACTTCCCTGGAGGAGGTTTGCGATGACGGTAGCGATAACGCGTTTGGACTTGTCGCCTATGGCGCTGCGCGAGCGGGCGGCTCGCGCGACGGATTCGAAGATTTCGAGGCGGCTGCTGGCGATTGCTCTTGTTCTCGAAGGCTGGTCTCGGCGCGATGCGGCCGAGGCCTGTGCCATGGACCGGCAGACGCTGCGCGACTGGGTGCACCGTTACAATGGATTGGGACCTGAAGGACTGGGCGATGCGCCGCGCCGCAACGGCCCGCCACCCCAATTGTCGGCTTCGCAGCAGGCGCAGATCGCGGCATGGGTCAGGCAGGGCCCGGACCCGGAGCGTGACGGCGTGGTACGGTGGCGCTGTGTCGACCTGCAGCGACGGATCGAGACCGAGTTTGCGGTTACCCTGCACGAGACGTCGATCAGCCGACTGTTGCGGCGGCTCAAGTTCACGCGAGTCCAGCCGCGTCCGTATCATCCGAAGAAGGACGCTGCGGCACAGGACATTTTTAAAAAGACTTCGCTGGCCTGGTAGCGGCGGCGATCCCGGCCACGGCGGCGCGTAAGCCGATCGAGGTGTGGTTCGCCGATGAAGCCCGTGTCGGTCAGAAGGGAACCCTGACCTATGTCTGGGCAGAGCGGGGTTCCCGACCACTGGCTGTGCGCGACAACCGCCATGACTCCGCCTATCTGTTTGGTGCCGTCTGCCCAGAACGCTGTATTGGTGCCGCCATCATCATGCCGGCGGTCAATAGCGAGGCGATGGCCGAACATCTTCGGGAAATCAGCACGCAGGTCGCGCCTGGCGCGCACGCCGTGCTGGTGCTCGATGGCGCCGGCTGGCATCAAGCCGGCGAACGGTTGCCGGTGCCCGACAACATCAGCCTGCTATCGCTGCCGCCCTATTCGCCAGAGCTCAACCCCGTCGAAAACATCTGGCAATTTCTGCGCGGCAACTTCCTGAGCCATCAGGTCTGGAACAGCTACGACGAAATCCTTGCCGCCTGCCGAAACGCCTGGAACAAGTTCATGCAGATGCCAGAACAAATCGCTTCGATCACCCAACGAGACTGGATCAAAGCGGTCATTGGATAGGCAGGTTGGTATTACACAAATCCAACGGCTTTGAAGATTCTCTCGAAAGATTTTTCACGTACCGCAAACCGATTGGCAAAGCGGGTGGTGTAACCTGACGTCTGGAAATTCATTTTGGGTTGGGAGTTGGTGCCCTTGCCGGGGCATGCCCCGGCAAGGGCTGTTCATTCTGGTATTCCATGCAGTTGTTCACACCAACATGGAGACCGATGAATGGACGCCAAAAAGGATACGATTATCGAGGCACTTTTGGAACATCTGATCGAAAACGGCGCAGGCGATATCGCCACGGTATTTGCCAGGACCTTCGAACTCGCCATGCAGATCGAGCGCGAACGCTTCCTCCACGCCAGTCACTACGAGCGCAACCCCGATCGTCAGGGTTACGCCAATGGCTACAAGCCCAAGCGGATCGATACCCCGGCCGGGTCGATCACCGTCGATGTCCCCAAAACCGCCGGTCACGTGGGCGAACCCTTCTACCCACAGTCCCTCGAACGCGGCCGACGCTCGGTCCGCGCCGTCATGGTCGCCGTCGCCGAAATGTACATCAAAGGCGTCTCCACCCGCGACGTCGAGGCCGTCATGCGCGAATTCGGCATCGAAAGCCTCTCCTCCGCTCAGGTCAGCCGCGCCAGCAAGCTGCTCGATGACGAACTCGCCGCCTGGCGCACCCGACCCCTCGCCGAGATCCGCTACCTCATCCTCGACGCCAGATATGAAAAAATGCGCGATAATGGCGTCGTCCGCGATGCCGCCGTGCTCTCGGCCATCGGCATCGGACCCGATGAACGCCGCCGTGTCCTCGGCGTCTCGGTCGCCCTTTCCGAGGCCGAAGTCCATTGGCGTGCCTTCCTCGAAAGCCTCCATCAGCGTGGCCTGCGAGGCGTCGAATTCATCGTCTCCGATGACCATGCCGGATTGCACGCCGCACGCCGCGCCGTCTTCGGCGCCGCACACTGGCAACGATGCCAGTTCCACCTCGCCCAAAACGCCATCCACCACGCCCCCAACCACGCCATCCGCAAACGCATCGGCGCAGAACTCCGGACCGTCTGGAACGCAAATTCCCTCGCCGCTGCCCAGATCGCTCTCACAACCCTCGTCAATGCCTATCGCGACACCGCACCAAAGCTCGCCGATTGGCTCGAACGAAATATCCCCGAAGGCCTCACCGTCTTCACACTGCCAGAACCCCACCAGCGCCGGCTTCGCACTTCCAACCCCATGGAACGCGGCATCCAGCAGGAACTCAAACGCCGCACCACCAAAATCAGGGTCTTCCCCAACGAAGCCTCCCTCGAACGCCTCGTCAGCGCCGTCCTCGTCGAAATCGATGAAAAATGGGCCGCCGACACCAAGGGCTACATCAAGTGGGACTACCAGGATGCCTGACCCCCGCTCGCCCTATTTTCCAGACATCAGGTTGCTCAATCGCAAAGCGTCCATTGACGTCACGGATTTTGCGCATGGCTGCGGATGATGTCGCGCAGCTAGAGATAGGCCTCGCCCATGATCAGAAACCGGCGTTGGCGGCTTCCGATATTCAAGAACGGTCATGCCGCTTTTCAAGCCCATCTATTTGACGGCGCTCCTGATGGTGTTCGGTATGAAACTTGAACACGTCTCCATATATCGAACACTCAACACCCTGTTCACGAAAGCGACCCGTGATGAGGCTGCCCGCTGACTTTCAGGCCACGATCATCCGCACAGCCCGACTTCGCCTGCGCCCCTGGCTCGATCGCGACCGGGAAGCCTTTGCCGCGATGCATGCGGACCCGGACGTCATGGTCGATGAGGCAAAACTTCTCAGCCGGGAGGAAAGCGATCGAAAGCTCGATCGCTACAGCGCCTGCTTCGAACAATACGGGTTTTGCCGCTGGTGCGTCGAGACTTTGGACGGGCAATTCATCGGCTATACCGGCATCATGCGGGCATCCGATCGCCATCCGCTCGGTCCGCACGACGATATCGGATGGCGTCTGACGCGCGCCGCCTGGGGCTTCGGCTATGCGACCGAAGCCGCAAAGGCCTCGCTCGACGATGCATTCCTGCGGGTGGGTTTGACGGAAGTGCTGGCCTACACCGCCCCGGACAACATCCGATCCCAGGGGGTCATGGCTCGGCTGGGCCTCCAACGCGATCCAGCCCGCGACTTTGTCGCGGCATACGATGGCACCAACAAGTGGCAGGGCCTCGTCTGGGTCAGCCGCCACGCCGCGTAACCGGTCAACGACATCGGACCGCAGGGGCGGAAAAGCGAAGCATAATCACCTGTTAACCTCAGCCAATTCCTGCAAGCGATAAGATAAATTTTGTTAGCTGGGCTACGGGCGTTGTCACACGCACGGGCCCGGAGTCAGAGAGTTTTTTGCTTCTTTTTTGCAAAAAAGAAGTACTTCCTTCCCTTTCCCTTTCCCTTTTTCTTTCCCTTTCCCCTGCCCTGGCGCGCGGGAAGTCAGGTCAGCAGGTGGACCGAGAAGAGGTTGTCGGGGTCGGTCCAGGTGGTGGTGCTGTGCCAGCCGGCTTTTTGGGCGAGGGTTTGGAAGGCGGGGATGCTGAATTTGTGGCTGTTTTCGGTGTGGATGGTTTCGCCGGCTTTGAAGCGGATGGGGCGACCGGCGAGGTGGATGGTTTGGGCGATGCGGCTTTGCAGGTGCATTTCGATGCGTTTCGCCTGATCGTTCCAGATGGCGCGGTGGGTGAAGAGGGCTGTGTCGAAATCGGCGTCGGCTTCGCGGTTGAGGCGTTGGAGGATGTTGAGGTTGAAGGCGGCGGTGGTGCCCTGGGCGTCGTCGTAGGCGGGGATGAGGATGTCGGGGGATTTTTCGAGATCGACGCCGATGAGGAGTGAGGCCCCCTGCCCCAGGGTTTCGCGGACCATGGCGAGGAAGCGGATGGCTTGATCGTGGTCGAGGTTGCCAATGGTCGAGCCGGGGAAGAAGCCGAGTTTGGGCATGGCGCGGATGGATTTGGGCAGGCGGACCGGGGCGAGGAAATCGGCGGCGATGGGGTGGACGGTGATGGCGCGGTGGGTCCAGCGCATGCGGCGGGTGAGTGCGTTCAGGGCGTCGTGGGCGATGTCGATGGGGATGTAGGCGTCGGCGTCGAGGTGGTCGAGCAGGATGGCGGCTTTGGATTCGTCGCTGGCGCCGTATTCGATGAGGGCGCAGCCGGGCTCGATGCAGGCAGCGATGTCGGCGGCGCGGGCGCGCAGGATGCCGGTTTCGGCGCGGGTGGGGTAGTATTCGGGCAGTGCGGTGATGGCGCCGAACAGGGCGCAGCCGGTTTCATCGTAGAAGAGTTTGGGCGGCAGGGTTTTGCGCAAGGCGGTGAGGCCGCGCAGGGCTTCGGCGGCGACGTCGCTGCTGGTGGAAACGCTTTGGATGAAACCTTCGGGCATGGGCGGCGATCCTCGATCAGCGGTTGGGTTTTAGGCGGGGAGATCAGCGGTGCTGATCAGCAGTCGTGTTCAACAATCCTGATCAGCAGTTCTGATCAACAATCCTGATCAACAGTCTTGGGCGAGACGCAGGCCGGAGAATTGCCAGCGGCGGTCGGGGTGGAAGAAATTGCGGTAGGTGGGGCGGGCGTGGCCGGGCGGGGTGGCGAGCGAGGAGCCGCGCAGGACCATCTGGTTGATCATGAATTTGCCGTTGTATTCGCCGATCGCGCCGGGGACCGGGCGGAAGCCGGGATAGGGCGAATAGGCGCTGGCGGTCCATTGCCAGACCTGACCGGTCATGTCGTGCAGGCGGGGATCGCCGTGGGCGGATTCCCATTCGGCTTCGGTGGGCAGGCGGGCCCAGGCCCAGCGGGCGTAGGCATCGGCCTCGTACCAGGAGATGTGGGCGACCGGGGCTTCGGGGTCGAGGGTGCGGAGGCCTTCGGGGCCGAATTCGAACCAGACGCCGTCGCGTTTGCGCCAGTGGAACGGGGCGCACCAGGCGTTGATGCGGGCGGCGTCCCACCCTTCGGACATCCAGAGGGTACTGGTGCGGTAGCCGCCATCGGTCATGAAATCGAGCCAGTCGCGGTTGCGAACGAGGCGGTCCGCGAGGCGGTAAGGGGCAAGATAGGTGGGGTGGTGCGGGGTTTCGTTATCGAAATGGAAGCCGCCGCCCTGATGGCCGATTTCGGTGAGGCCGGGTTCGAAGGTGATGAAGCGGGCTTCGCCCTGTGTGGCTGCGGGGCGGGTGAAATGGGGGATGGCGGCGGGGAGGAGTTTGTTGCGGGAGAAAGCGTGGGTGATGTCGGTGATCAGGAGTTCCTGATGCTGTTGTTCGTGCTGGAGGCCGAGTTCGATCAGGTGGTCGAGATTGGGGCGGTGTTGGGCGATGAGCTGGGTCATCGCGGCATCGACATGGGCGCGGTAGGCGGTGACGTGATCGCAGGAGGGGCGGGTGATCAGGCCGCGTTCGGGGCGGGACTGACGATCGCCGACGGTTTCGTAATAGGAATTGAACAGGAACTGGAAATCGGGGTCGAACAGCATGTAGCCGGGCGAATAGGGCACCAGAATGAATTGCTCGAAGAACCAGGTGGTGTGGGCGCGGTGCCATTTGACCGGGCTGGCGTCGTCCATCGACTGGATGCATTGATCTTCGGGCGAAAGTGCCGAAGCGAGATGCTCGGTGTGGGCGCGAACGGTGGTGAACCGTGTGGTTCCGACCGTGATGTTGAATCCGTCCATGATTGTTTCCCCCGTCTGATAGGCGAGATGGGGAGCGCAATGTCTGGTGGCGAGATGTTTGGCTGTTTTTTAATCTTTTCGCAGGGGGATGGGGATCAGGCGGGGACGCCCTTGGAGGTGGAGTATTCGAAATGCAGGGCGGTGCCGGGATTGACGATCGGGTGGATGGCGTGGGCGGCCATGGCGGCTTCGGCGAAGCCTTGCAGGATGAGTTTGAGTTTGCCGGGGTAGGTTGCGACATCGCCGATCGCGAAGATGCCGCGTGTGCTAGTTTCGCAGGTGGAGGGGGTGACGGTGATGTGGTGCTGGGCGAGGTCGAGCCCCCAGGTGGCGATGGGGCCGAGGTCCATCGCGAGGCCGAAGAAGGGGAGTAGGATGTCGGCTTCGAGGTGGCGGGTTTTGCCGTCGAGATCGGCGACTTCGACGGTGTGGAGCTGGCCGGATGCGCCGTGCAGGGCGTGGAGCTGGTAGGGGATGACGAGGTCGATTTCGCCGCGTTCGGCGGCCTGGGCGAGTTGGTCGGCCATTTCGGGGGCGGCGCGGAATTTCGGGCGGCGGTGGACGATGGCGATGCTGGCGGCGATGTCCTTGAGGGCGATGGCCCAGTCGACCGCGGAATCGCCGCCGCCGGCGATGACGATGCGTTTGTTGCGGAAGGCCTCGCGTTTTTTGACGTAGTATTGGACCGCGCCGGTGGCCTCGTAGGCGGCGATGCCGTCGAGCGGGGGGCGGTTGGGGCCGAAGGCGCCGGCACCGGCGGCGATGATGATGGTTTTGGCGGCGATGGTGTCGTTCTGATCGGTGGTGATGGTGAAGGCGCCGGCGGTGCCGGTGATGGCGGTGACGATGCGGCCGAGCAGGCGCGGCGGCGCGAAGGGTTCGATCTGGCGTTCGAGGTTTTCGATCAGGGTGGCGGCTTCGATCGCGGGGTGGGCGGGGATGTCGTAGATCGGTTTTTCCGGGTAGAGGGCGGCGCATTGGCCGCCGACTTCGGCCAGCGCGTCGATCAGCACCGTGGTGAGTTTGAGCATGCCGCATTCGAAGGCGGCGAAGAGGCCGACCGGGCCGGCGCCGATGATGGCCACATCGGCCATGAGGGGATTTGACATACGATATCCGTAGCCGATCTGGACAGAAAGAAAAGCGCCCCGTGGGGCAGGTGCCGCTGAACCCGCACGAACCCCAAGGAGCAGAAGTTTTTTGCTTCTTTTTTTCCAAAAAAGAAGTGCTCGCTTCCCCTTCCCTTTTCCGATCCCGTCCTTGCATCGCCGCCCGCCCCCGGCGCAGGATCGGGGCATGGCGATTCGCGAGATGGTTCTGGAGTCCGAGGCTGAGACGGTTGCGCTGGCGCGGGGTTTGGCGGCGCGGGCGGTGGCGGGGGATGCGTTTTTGTTGAGCGGGCCGCTAGGGGCGGGGAAATCGACGCTGGCGCGGGCGTTCATTCGGGCGCGGGCGAGGGATGCGGCGCTGGAGGTGCCGAGCCCGAGTTTCACGCTGGTGCAGGTGTATGAGTTGGAGCCGCCGGTGGCGCATTTCGATTTGTGGCGGCTGGCGGGGGAGGCCGATGTGGAGGAGCTGGGGTTCGAGGCGGCGCTGGCGGGGATTGTGCTGGTGGAGTGGCCGGAGCGGCTGGGGGGGTTGATTCCGGCGGAGGCGGTGCGGATCGGGCTTGAGTGGGCGGAGGGCGAGCGGCGGGTGGTGCGGATCGAGGGTCCGGCGCGGGTGGTTTCGTGACGCCTGCTGTGACGTTCGTGCCGATGGAGGCGCCGTTTCTGGAGACGCTGGCGCGGGCGTGGATTGGCGCGGCGCGGGAGGCCGGGCGGGATGTGGCGGAGGGGGTGCTGATTTTGCCGACCCGGCGGGCGGCGCGGGCGGCGGCTTCGGCGTTTCTAGCGGCGAATGGCGGGCCGCTGATCATGCCGCGGATTGCCGCGATCGGGGCGGCGGATGAGGCGGCGCTGGGGATTGCGGCGGGGCTGGAATTGCCGCCCGCGATACCGGCGGAGGAGCGGCGGGCGATTCTGGCGCGGTTGATCCTGGGGATGGGCGGGCGGGATGGCGCGCCGACGCGGCTGGCCGAGGCGCTGACGCTGGCGGATGATCTGGCCGTGCTGATCGATGCGGCGGCGCAGGCGGAGATCGATCTGCATGAGACCTTGCCGGGGATCGTGGCTCCGGAACTGGCGGTGCATTGGCAGCGGACGCTGGATTTTCTGACGATCGTGACGCGGATGTGGCCGGGGATTCTGGCGGATCGGCGGGCGGTGGACCCGGCGCGGCGGTTGCGGCTGCTGATCGATGCGCAGGCGGGGTTCTGGGCGGCGGAACCGCCGGATGGGCCGGTGTGGCTCGCGGGGTTGGCGGTGGCGACGCCGGCGGTGGCGCGGCTGGCGCGGGTGGTGGCGGGGCTGCCGGAGGGGATGGTGGTGCTGGCCGGGTTCGATCCCGGGTTGGGCGAGGCGGACTGGGACGGGTTGGGCACGATGCCGACGCATCCCCAGGCCGGGTTGTATCGGCTGTTGACGGCGATGGGGGTGGCGCGCGCGGAGGTGCGGGGGTTGGCGGCGGCGGGGGATGACGGGCGGGTGGCGTTGTTGCGGCGGGCGTTTCTGCCGCCGGATGCGGCCCGGCCGGCGGTTTCGGTGGCGGCGGTTTCGGTGGCGGGGGTGATGCGGCTGGAATCGGCGGATGAGCAGGATGAGGCGCGGGCGATCGCGCTGGCGTTGCGCGATGCGCTGGAGGAGCCGGGGCGGGATGCGGCGCTGGTGACGCCGGATCGGGGGTTGGCGCAGCGGGTTTCGGCGGAATTGCTGCGGCTCGGGATCAGGGCCGAGGATAGCGCGGGGGAGTTGCTGGCGGAGACGCCGCCTGCCGTGCTGCTGCGGCTGCTCGCGGCGGCGCAGGATCAGGATTATGCGGCGGTGGGGTTGCTGGGGTTGTTGAAGCATCCGCTGGTGTTTGCCGGGCGGAGCCGGGATGAGTGCCGGCGGCTGGCGCGGCAGCTGGATTTATGTTTGCGCGAGGTTGCGCCGGGGGCGGGGTTCGCGGCGCTGCTGTTTGCGACGGATCAAGAGATATGTCGTGAGAGATATCCTGAAATCAATGGGTTTGTGCAGTCGGTTCAGGGATTGCTTGGGCCGTTGATCGGGGCGTGTGCGGCGATTGTGATGGAGCCTGCGGCGGTGATCGGGGCGTTGATCGAGGCGGCGGAGGCGATCACGCGGGGGGCGGATGGGCGCTCGGTGTTGTGGGACGAGGAGGCCGGGGCGGCGCTTTCGGAGCATCTGGCGGTGCAGATGGCGGCGCTGGAGGGGTTGCCGCCGGTCGATCCACGGGAGTTGGTGGCGTTGCTCGATGCGGTGCTGGGGAGTGCGCGGTTGCGCCGGCCGCGGGCGCGGGACGCTAATCCACGGATTGCGATCTGGGGGATCATGGAGGCGCGGTTGCAGCGGGTGGATACGCTGGTGCTGGGCGGGATGGTCGGGGGGGTGTTTCCGGCAGAGCCCGATCCGGGGCCGTGGCTGTCGCGGCCGATGCGGCTGGCAGCGCAATTGCCAGACGATGCCACGCTGATCGGCGAGGCGGCGCATGATGTGACGAGCTTGATGGCGAGTTGCGGGACGGTGGTGCTGTCGGCTCCGAAGCGGCGGGGACGGGCGCCGGCGGTGCCGTCGCGGTTTCTGGCGCGGCTGGATCTGGTGTTGCTGGGGGCGGGGCTGGCGCTGCCGCTGCATCCGGCGGGGAGTTGGGCGGGGCAGCTCGATCAGCCGGGGACGCGGGTGGTGCGGGAGAAGCCCGCACCGCGACCGCCGGTGGCGGCGAGGCCGGTTGTTTACTCGATTTCGGAGATTACCACGCTGCTGGCCGATCCCTATGCGATCCATGCGCGGCGGATCATGCGGTTGCGCCCGGTCGATCCGCTGGAGGCGGAGACCGATGCGGCGCTGTTCGGGACCATCGTGCATGACGGGTTGGCCGCGGTTTCGGTGCGGGCGGATTGGGCGCTGGCGGGGGATGCGGCGGGGCGGTTGCAGGCGGCGTTCGAGTACGAGTTGGGCAGGCGGCGGATGCGGCGGGCGCTGGCGGCGTTCTGGCGGGTGCGGCTGGCGCGGATTGCGGCGTGGATCGTGGCGATCGAGCGGGGGCGGATCGGCGAGATGGGGGTGGCCGATGCGATCGCGGTGGAATTGTCGGGGGTGTGGGAGGTCGATGGGTTTACCGTGAAGGGGCGGGTCGATCGGATCGAGCGGCGGGGGGATGGGGTCGGGATCATCGATTTCAAGACAGGGACGCCGCCGAAGGATGACGCGGTGGAGGACGGGAGCGCGCCGCAATTGCCGCTGGAGGCGGTGATCGCGGAGGCGGGCGGGTTTGCCGGGTTCGATGGGCGGGTGGAGGAACTCGCGTATTGGAAGCTTTCGGGCGGGGCGACCGAGGGCGAGACGCGGGCGCTGCTGAAGGGGGATGCCATGCGGGTGCGGGCGGTGATCGAGACCGCGCGGACGGCGGTTCCGGCGTTGCTCGCGCATTATGCCGATCCGGCGACGCCGTTTTTCAGCCGGCCGAGCCCGGCGCGGACGACGTATGACGATCCGTTCGCCGGGGTGTCACGCCGGGCGGAATGGGAGGATAGCGCGTGAGCGGGGCGGTGCTGGTGGCGGAGGCGGCGCAGATTGCGGCGTCGAACCCGGCGGTTTCGGCGTTCGTCGGGGCATCGGCGGGGTCGGGCAAGACCAAGCTGCTGACCGACCGGCTGTTGCGGCTGATGCTGGCGGGGGCGCCGCCGTCGCGGATTTTGTGCCTGACATTCACGCGGGCGGCGGCGGCGGAAATGGCGATCCGGTTGCGCGACCGGCTCGGGCGGTGGGCGATTGCATCTGATTCGGCGCTGGATGCGGAGTTGCGGGCGCTGGATGCGGTGCCGGATGGGGCGATGCGGGCGCGGGCGCGGGGGTTGTTCGGGGTGGTGCTGGATCTGCCGGGGGGGATGCGGATCGATACGATCCATGCGTTCTGCCAGTCGCTGTTGCGGCGGTTTCCGCTGGAGGCGGGGATTTCGCCGCATTTTCGGGTGGCGGATGAGGCCGAGGCGGCGGTGCGGCGGCGGACGGCGCGCGAGGAGGTGCTGGGCGGACGGGTGGATGAGCCGTTCGAGGCGCTGGAGTTGCTGGCGGGCGAGGTGTCCGAAGTGCAGTTCGGCGCGCTGATGGATCGGCTGCTGGGGGATGGCCAGGCGCATCTGGCGCGGCTGCTGGATCGGCATGGCGGGGCGGGTGCGATCATGGCGCTGCAACGGGCGGCGCTGGGGGCACCGGATGCCAGCATCGCGCAGTTATGGGACGAGGCGGTGCGGCCCGATGAGGCGGCGTTGCTTGCGTGCCTTCGGCGGATTTCGGAGGAGAGTTCGCCTGCGGCGCGCAACAAGGCGGTGCTGCTGCTGGACTGGCTCGGGTGCGACGCTGGCGATCGGCTGGCGGGGTGGGATTCGTGGGTTGGCGGATTTCTGACCGGGACGGGCGAGCCGCGCAAGGCATCGGGGCTGATCAGCAAGGCGCTGGCGGCGGCGGCACCGGAATTGGCGGATGTGCTGGCGGCGGAGCAGGCGCGGATCCTGCGGTGCCTCGACCGGTTTGCGGCGCGGGAGGTTGCCGCGCTGTCGGCGGCGATGGCGGAGGTGCTGGTGCCGATTTACGCGGTGGCGGCGCAGGGCAAGGAGCGGGAGTCGCGGTTCGATTATGGCGATCTGATCGCGCGGGCGGCGCGGCTGCTGTTCGATCCGGGGGCGGCGTGGGTGTTGTACAAGCTGGATGGCGGGATCGATCATATTCTGCTCGACGAGGTGCAGGATATCGCGCCGGCGCAGTGGGGGGTGATCGATGCGATCGCGGCGGAGTTTTTCGCGGGGATGGGGGCGCGGACGGATCGGCAGCGGACGGTGTTTGCGGTGGGGGACCGGAAACAGTCGATCTATTCGTTCCAGGGGGCAGATCTTGCGAGTTTCGATGCGTGGCGCGGCGGGATCGGGGCGCGGGTGCGCGATGCCGGGGCGCGGTGGCACGAGGGGACGCTGGCGACCTCGTTTCGCACGACCGCGCCAGTGCTGGCGCTGGTGGACCGGGTGTTCGAGGGCGTGGCGCGCGCGGGCGTGGTGCTGCCGGGCGAGGCGCTGGTGCATGGGGTGAGCCGGGCGGGACAGGCGGGGTCGGTCGCGCTGTGGCCGCTCGCGGAGCCCGATCCGGACATCGCACCGGCACCCTGGGCGGCGGCGGAGGGATATGCGCGGCAGGATTCGGCGCGGCGGCGGCTGGCGGAGCAGTTGGCGGGGTGGATTGCGTCGCAGATCGGGGTGTTTCGGCTGGAATCGCGCGGGCGGGCGCTGGCGGCGGGGGATATTCTGATTCTGGTGCGCAGCCGCAACGAGTTCGGGCCCGCGCTGACGCGGGCGCTGAAGGATGCCGGGGTGCCGGTGGCGGGGCTGGACCGGATGGTGCTGACCGAGACGCGGGCGGTGGCGGATCTGGTCGCGCTGGCGCAGGCGGTGCTGCTGCCGGAGGATGATGTCGCGGTGGCGACGGTGCTGGCGAGCCCGCTCGGCGGGTTGAGCGATGACGAGTTGATGGACCTCGCGATCGGGCGGACGGGGACGCTGCGCGATGCGTTGTTCAGTCGGGCCGGGGAGAGCGAGGCGTATCGGGCGGCGCGGGATTTTTTCGCGGCGGTGCAGGCGCGGGCGGATTTCGTTTCACCTTACCGGTTGTTCGCCGAGGTGCTCGGGCCGTTGGGCGGGCGGGCAAGGTTGCTGGCGCGGCTCGGGCCGGAGGCGGCGGAGCCGATCGATGAATTGCTGGCGACGGCGCTGGACTACGGACAGCGCGAGGCACCGGGCTTGCAGGGGTTTATTGCCTCGCTCGAAGCCTCGGGGGCGGAGATCAAGCGCGAGGCGGAAGCGGCGGGCGACCGGGTGCGGCTGATGACGGTGCATGGCGCGAAGGGATTGCAGGCGCCGCTGGTGATATTGCCGGATACCACCGGGCTGCCGGTGCAGCGCGAGACGCTGCATTGGCTCGCTGCGCCGCAGGATGAGGTTATGGTGCCGGTGTTCTGTCCGCGCGCGGATATCCGGTGCGAGGCGGTGAGGGATGCGGTGGCGGCGGCGAAGCAGGCGATGATCGAGGAGTATAACCGGCTGCTGTATGTCGCGCTGACCCGGGCGGAGGATCATTTGATCGTGTGCGGTGCGGCGCCGAGGAAGGCGTTGCCGGAATTGTGCTGGTACGAGGCGGTGCGGGTCGCGTTCGGGGGGTTGGAGGCGGTGGAAGGCGAGCCGGGTCTGGTGATCGCGTGCGGTCAGACCGCGCCGCCCGATCGGGTCGGGCGGCAGGTGCAGGCGGTGATGGCCCCCCTGCCCGGCTGGATCGGGCCGGAACAGGGATGGGTGGCGGCGCCGCCGCCGGAGCCGGCCGAGCGGATCGACCGGCTGGTGCCGAGCCGGAGTGCGGAGGGCGAGGCGCGCGGGCTGGCGGCGGCCTCGCCCCGTTCCGGCTCGCGCGCGGCGGCGCGGGCGGCGGCGATGGCGCGGGGGCGGTTGATCCATGCGTTGTTGCAGCATCTGCCGGATGTGACGCCGTCAGCACGGCGGGACCGCGCGGCGGCCTATGTGGCGCAGGAGGCGCATGGGCTGGATACGGGGGCGCAGGACCAGGTGGTGACGGCGGTGATGCGGGTGCTGGAGCATGACGGGCTGGCACCGCTGTTCGGGCCGGGCAGCCGGGCGGAGGCTCCGATTGCCGGGGTGGTGCATGGGGTCGAGATCGGCGGGTTGATCGACCGGCTGGTGGTGCTGCCGGATGAGATCGTGATCGCGGATTACAAGACCGATCGGCAGCCGCCGCTGGAGGCGGGCGCGATTCCCCTGCCCTATCTGGTGCAGCTTGCCGCCTATGCGGCGGTGCTCGGCGCGATCTATCCGGGCCGGCCGGTGCGGGCGTTGCTGGTGTGGACCGCGACCGGTGCGGTGATGGCGGTGCCGGACGCATTACTCGCGCGTCATGCGCCGAAACCGCATCTGCCATCGTCCGCTTGATCCGGGGGGCGATCCACGCCATTGTTTCAGGAACGAGAAAGAGGAGTTAGAATCATGAGCGCTGTGACCAAACCAGTGACCGACGCCGAGTTTTCCGTTTCGGTTCTGGATGCAAAAGGGCCCGTTCTGGTGGATTTCTGGGCCGAGTGGTGTGGGCCGTGCCGCGTGATCGCGCCCGCGCTGGAGGAACTCGGCGGTGAATATGCCGGGAAGCTCTCGATCGCGAAGGTGAATATCGATGAGAACCCGATGACGCCGACCAAATTCGGCGTGCGGGGGATTCCGACCCTGATTTTGTTCAAGGACGGCAAGGCCGCGGCGACCCATGTGGGTGCTGCACCGAAAAGCGTTCTGAAGGCGTTCATCGATAAAAATCTTTGATGCCGTCTGACGATCCGGAGGCACCGCCGCCGACCCATCCGATGATCCGCGCCATCGCCATGCCCTCCGACGCCAATGCCAATGGCGATATTTTCGGCGGCTGGCTGATGGCGCAGATGGATCTGGGCGGGAGCAATCTGGCCGGGCGGATCGCCCATGGCCGGATCGCGACCGTGGCGGTGGATGCGATGAGCTTCATTCGCCCGGTGAAGATCGGCGATGAGGTGAGTGTCTATGCCGATCTGGTTTCGGTGGGGCGGAGCTCGATCAAGGTGAATGTCGAGGCATGGCGGCGGGCGCGCGATTCGGCGAGCGAGCGGCGGGTGACCAAGGCGGTGTTCACCTTCGTGGCGATCGACAGCGAGGGGCGGCCACGGCCGATTGCGGCGGGGTCGGTTTAAAGGCGAGGCCAGCAAAAAAAGGCTACTTTTTTGAAAAAAAGTAGCAAAAAACTTTTGTGAGTTGGGGCACGGGCGGCTCAAAGGGCACGGGCTAAGATTAATAAGAGTTTTTTGCTTCTTTTTTGCAAAAAAGAAGCCTTCTTTTCCCCCTTCCTCCCCGCATCGCGCCCCTCCCCTCGCAACGCGCTATGTTTTGCGGCTAAGGACGGGTGTTTTTTCATTTTGGGGATGATTTGTCGTGACCAAGCTGCAACCTGTGCGCGGAACCCAGGATCTGATCGGCGAGGAGGCGCGGCGGCATGGGCATGTCGTGGCGACGGCGCGACGTGTGGCGGGGCTTTACGGGTGTACCGAGTGGTCGACGCCGATTTTCGAGGCGACCTCGGTGTTTTCGCGCAATCTGGGCGAGACGTCGGATGTGGTGACCAAGGAGATGTACACGTTCGAGGATCGCGGCGGGGATAGTATCACGTTGCGGCCCGAGGGGACGGCGGGGGTGTGCCGGGCGCTGGTGTCGAACGGGCTGACCCAGACCTTGCCGCAGAAGATTTTCTATACCGGGCCGATGTTTCGCTATGAGCGGCCCCAGAAGGGGCGGTATCGGCAGTTTCACCAGATCGGGCTTGAGATTATCGGCGCGGCGGAGCCTTTGGCGGATGCCGAGGCGATTGCGTGCGGATGGCAGATTTTGCGGGAACTCGGGATTACCGAGAGTGTGACGCTGAATATCAATACGCTGGGCGACCGGGAGAGCCGGGATGGGTATCGGGCGGCGCTGGTGGAGTATCTGTCGCGCTACGAGGGGGAGCTGTCGGCGGAGAGCAAGGTGCGGCTGGTGAAAAATCCGTTGCGGATTCTGGATACCAAGGATGCGGGGGATATCAGGCTGCTGGAGAAGGCGCCGGTGATCTATCAGCATTTGAATGCGGCGTCGGCGGCGTTTTATGACGGGTTGAAGGCGGCGTTGCAGCAGATGGGGATCAGGTTCGTCGAGAATCCGCGGATCGTGCGGGGGTTCGATTATTACAATCATACCGCGTTCGAATTCGTCAGTACCGGGCTCGGGGCGCAGGGGACGGTGCTGGGGGGTGGGCGGTATGACCAGCTGGTCGAGCAGATGGGCGGGCCGCCGACGCCGGGGATCGGGTGGGGTGCCGGGATCGAGCGGCTGGCGATGCTGTTGGCGGAACCCCCTGCCCTGCCCCGTCCGGTCGCGGTGATTCCGATGAGCGAGGCGGAGACGGAAGAGGCGATCGCGGTGGCGGTATGGTTGCGGAACCAGGGGATAGCGACGGATATCGGGTATCGCGGCAATTTCAAGCGCCGTCTGGAACGAAGCAATAAGATCAATGCGATGTATGCCGTTATTATCGGTCAGGATGAGGTTGCGCGCGGGGTGGTGACGCTGAAATCGCTCGATGACGGGACCCAGCGCGAGGTGGCGGTCGGGGATCTGGCCGCTGCGGTTTCATGAATCTGGCGGACAAGCTGGATCGGATCGTCGATCGGGCGACCGAGTTGCGGGCGATGCTGTCATCCGGGCTGGATGGGGAGCGGTTCGTCGCGGCGTCGCGCGAGTTGGCGGAGATCGAGACGATCGAGGCGCAGGTGGTGGCGTTTCGCGAGGCGCAGCGGGCGCGCGAGGAGGCGGAAGCGGCGCGGGCGGACCCGGAGTTGCGCGAGCTGGCGGATGCCGAGATCGAGGGGTTGCGCGAGCTTTTGCCGAGGCTGGAGCGGGAGATCACGCTCTCGCTGTTGCCGCGCGACGAGGCGGATGCGCGCTCCGGCATATTGGAGATCCGTCCGGCGGCGGGGGGTGACGAGGCGGGGCTGTTCGCGGCGCAGCTGTTCGGGGCTTACCGGCGATATGCCGATGCGAAGGGCTGGCGGTTCGAGGTGATGGATTATGCCGAGACCGAATTGGGCGGGTTGAAGGAGGGGATTGCCGAGATCACCGGGCGGTCGGTGTTCGCGCGGCTGAAATACGAGAGCGGGGTGCACCGGGTGCAGCGGGTGCCGACCACCGAGACGCAGGGGCGTATCCATACCTCGACGGTGACGGTGGCGGTGCTGCCGGAGGCCGAGGAGGTCGATGTCACGGTGAATGAGAGCGATTTGAGGATCGATGTGTACCGGGCCTCGGGCGCGGGCGGGCAGCATGTGAACAAGACCGAATCGGCGGTGCGGATTACCCACGTGCCGACCGGGATCGTGGTGGCGATGCAGGAGGAGCGGAGCCAGCACAAGAACCGGGCCAAGGCGATGAAGATTTTGCGGGCGCGGCTTTATGAGCAGTCGCGGGCGAGCCTCGCGGCGGACCGGGCGGCGGATCGCAAGTCCCAGGTGGGGACGGGCGATCGGTCCGAGCGGATCAGGACCTATAATTTTCCGCAGGGGCGGGTGACGGATCATCGGATCAATCTGACGCTGCACAAGATCGACCGGGTGATGCTCGGCGAGTTCGACGAGATCATCGATGCGCTGACCGAGGAGGATCAGGCGGCGCGGCTGGCGGCGCTTGAGTGAGCCTGGGCGGGTGATCCCGGCGGGCGAGGCGATCGCGGCGATTGCGGCGGTGCTGGCGGCGGCGGGGATCGAGGAGGCGCGGCGCGAGGCGCGACTGATTCTGGCGTTTGCGCTGGGGATCGAGCCGGGGGCGTTGTTCGGGCGGGAGATGGTGCCGCTGGATGACGCGATGGCGCTGGCGCGGCGGCGGGCGGCGCGGGAGCCGCTTGCGTATATATTCGGGCGGCGGGAGTTCTGGAGTCTCGATTTCGAGGTATCGCCCGCGACGCTGATTCCGAGGCCGGATAGCGAGACCTTGATCGAGGCGGCGGTGCGCGAGGTCGGGAATCGGGCGGTTGTGCGCGCGGTGCTGGATTTGGGGACCGGGACCGGGGCGTTGCTGCTGGCGGCGCTGGCGGAGTTTCCCGGCGCGTTCGGGGTCGGGCTCGATGTGGTGGGCGCGGCGGCGGCGCTGGCGCGGCGCAATGCGGTGCGGCTGGGGTTCGGGGCGCGATGCGGGTTCGTGGTGGGGGATTGGGCGGCGGCGCTGGGCGGGCGGTTCGATCTGGTGCTGGCCAATCCGCCTTATGTGCCGCGCGGGGAGATGGCGGGGTTGATGCCGGAGGTGGCGCGGTATGAGCCGCAATCGGCGCTGGATGGCGGGGTGGACGGGTTCGATGCGTATCGGGTGATCATTGCGGCATTGCCGCGGCTTTTGCGGGCGGGCGGGATTGCGGTGATCGAGGCCGGGGCGGGACAGGCGGCGGGGATGATGGGCCTGGCGGCGGCTGCGGGGATGACGGCGCGCGGGCATGAGGATCTGGCCGGGGTGGTGCGGGCGGTGGTGATGCGGATGCGCGCGGATCAGGGTTGAAAAAAGAATTTGGTGAATCGGGAGAATCGGATTATTGACCTCGTGCATTCCTCGATACCCGGGTGGGTTTGATCCGGGTTGGTGGTCATACAGCGCGGCGAGACCGGTTTTGGTTTCAGATTGGGTGCTGTGGTGAAATATCGCCGGATCGAGTGTGTATGAACGATCACGCCATGATCAGTCGATGTATCGCCGGGTTTGCGGATCAGTTGATCCGGTAGGCTCATGTAGGCCCGCCATGGTGGGGCCGCACTGCAACAGGATGACAGAATTTCGATGAATATCAAACGGATGCGCGGACGCAACAATCGTCATGGCGGTGGTGGTGGCGGCGGTGGCGGTGGCGGCGGGGGTAATTTCCGCAGTTTCCAGAGCGGCACGCCGCTCAACCGCAACCATGTGTTCGACAGTTCGGGGCCGGAGCAGCGGGTGCGCGGGACGGCGCAGCAGCTTTATGACAAGTATCAGCAGATGGGCCGCGATGCGTCGAGCAGCGGCGACCGGGTGCTGGCCGAGGCGTATTATCAGTATGCCGAGCATTATTTCCGGATCATCAGCGCGATGAACCAGGCCCAGGGCAATCACCAGGGCGGGTATCAGGGGCAGCAGCCTCAAGGTGGCCAGAATGGCGGCCAGAACGGAGGTGGTTCGTCGCGGCGCGATGAGGGTGGGGATGAGGGGGATGCGGCGAACGGGCTGGGAGATCAGCCGAGCATCGATGCGCGGGAGATCCCGATCAACGTGGCACCGCCGGAAGGCTGAGACGCGTTACGACCGGACCTCGATCGTGACGTGCGAGAGGTCGGGGATCGCGGCGAGCAGGGTGCGGTAATGGTCCGGCGAGGCGCCGGATGATGCGGGCCTGCGGGGGTCGAGCGCGATGATCGCGCCGAGATGGCCGGGGCCGAGGCGCCAGACGTGCAGGTCGGTGATGCGGGCGCCGGTGCGTTCCAGGGTGGATGTGATCCGGCGGGGGATGTCTGCGTTCGGGGTCATGTCGAGCAGGATGGCGCCGGCGGCGCGGCTCAGCCCGTAGGCCCAGTTGGCGATGACGGCGGCGCCGAGCAGGCCCATGACCGGGTCCATCCAGAGCCAGCCGAACAATTTGGCCGCGAGCAGGCCGACGATCACCAGAATGGAGACGGCGGCGTCCGCGAGGACGTGGACGTAGGCGGCGCGCATGTTGTTGTCGCGATGGATCGCTGCGTCGTGGGCGGCTTCGGCGAATTCGGTTTCGTGGCGTTCCGGGCCGGAGGGCGTGGTCAGATGGAGGATGGCGCGGAATTCGTGGGGTTCGGGGATCGGCTCGGCTGATTCGAGGCCGGTTTCGTGCGGGATCATGGCGAAGGACTGGCTGGCGCCGTTGGGGCGGATGGTTTCGATCACGGCGGCGGCGTGGGGTGCCGTGAGGCGGAAGCGGGGCGGGACGCCGTCTTCGAAGATGGTGAGGGCGAGCGGGCCGATGCCGGTTTCGAGGATATGGGGGGCGTCGTCATGGGCGTGGCCGTGATGGGCGTGGTCGTGATGGTCATGCCCATGACCGTGGCTGTGCCCGTGATCGTGGCCGTGCCCGTGCGCGTGGTCATGGCCGCCGCTGAGCAGGAGGGCGCTGGCGGCGTTGACGATCAGGCCGAGGATGGCGATCGGGATGGCGGCGGCGAAATCGATATGTTCGGGGCGGAAGAAGCGGCTGATCGAATCGATTGCGATCAGGATGGCGAAGAAGGCGAGGACGATGGCGCTGGTGAAGGCCGCGAGGTCGCCGAATTTGCCGGTGCCGAGGGCGAAGCGGGCATCGCCGGCGTAGCGGCGGGCGTAGCGATAGGCGAGTGCGGCGAGCAGCATGGCACCGGCATGGGTGCTCATGTGGATACCATCGGCGACCAGGGCGATCGAGCCGAAGATGCGGCCACCGACGATTTCGACCACCATCATGACCGTGCAGAGGGCGACGACGAACCAGGTGCGGCGCTCGTTGCGGGCACTGGTGTGGCCGAGGAATACGTGGGAGTGGCCGGCGGGCGGATCGAACGGGATTTCGGCGTCGGCTGCGGTGATCGGCTGGGTCATGGCGGGTTCATTTCAAATAGGTGCGGAGGACCTCGATGAGTTCCTCGGCGCCGCGGGCGCGTTCGGGGTCGGGGTCGGTTGCGGGATCGACGACGTGGTGGCGGATGTGGTCTTCCATGACTTCGGTCATGAGGCCGTTCACCGCGCCGCGCACCGAGGCGATCAGCATGAGCACGTCGGCGCAGCCGGTTTCGGCATCGAGGGCGCGGGTCAGGGCTTCGATCTGGCCCTGAATGCGGCGGATGCGGGCGAGGAGCGGTTTTTTTTCGCGGATCAGGTGGGCCATGATGTCTCGGGATTTTAGTATAGGGGGGTAGGGTATCCGTCAAGGCGCATCGGGGGGGGGGGGCGGCGCGACCGCGATTATTCGCGGGCGAGGAGATGGTCGTTGAGGAAGCGGGCGATGCGGCGGGGGATGCCGGCGGTGCTGGTGGCGTCGTAGGCGGTGCGCAGGGCGGTTTGGTCGTAATCCTCCGCGACCCAGGCGAGGAAGGGTTTGCGCCCCTCCCCTTCGCGTTCGTAGAGATCGAGGAAGGCATCGAGGATGCCGGTGTTGGAATGGCGGATGTGGCCGAAGCGCCAGGTGAGCTGGGTGCGGGCCGCGGCGACGGTGCCGCCTTCGGTGAGGATGAACAGGGCGGCGGCGATGCCCGCGCGGTCGGCACCGGATTTGCAGTGGATCAGGGCCGGGCGCTGCATGGTGCGGTAGATTTCGGCGAGGCGGAGGATGCGGTCGCGCTGGGGGGCGCCACGGGAGTCGAGCGCCATGTCGTGGAAATCGAGGTGGAAGCGGTTTGCGGCGTCGCGCGAGAGGGCGTCCGACCCGTTGCGGCACTGGCCGCGCAGGTTGATCAGGGTGCGCAACCCGGCTTCGCGGGTGAATTGCGCGAGGCGGAACGGGACCGGGTGGTTGGAGCGGTAGAGCGCGCCGGGTTTCACCGCGGCGAAATTGGTCCAGCCGAGGCGGAGGATGGCGTGGTCGATGAACAGCGCGTCGATCCAGGCGTTGCGGCGGCCTGATCGGGTGGAGATGTCGCCACGATAGATCGTATCCATAATGTTTACCTAGCAGAGAGATCGTTCTGATAAAATCGCGCCATGCGAGTCGGGTGGTTGGCGCTGGGTGCGGCGGGGCTGGTGGCGGGGTGCGCGGGGGGTGCGCCGCGCACCGGGATGAATGCGTATGGGGCGCGGACCGATTTGTCGTGCGTGCCGTATGCGCGGACGACTTCCGGGATCGATCTGTCGGGCAATGCCTGGCGGTGGTGGGATGAGGCGGCGGGGCGGTATGTGCGGAGCCGGGTGCCTGAGGTGGGGGCGGTGCTGGTGCTGCGGCGGCATGGCGACATGGATGAGGGGCATCTGGCGGTGGTGACCCGGATCCTGGGGCCGCGCGAGATTGCGGTGACCCAGGCGAACTGGGTGGCGCACCGCATCGAGCATGGGCAGCCGGTGGTGGATGTTTCCCCGGCGAATAACTGGACGCTGGTGCGGGTGTGGTGGCCGCCGGTGCGGGCGCTGGGGATTACCGATTATCCGGCGGACGGGTTCATTCTGCCCGAGCCGGCGGCGGCCGGAGCGGTGGCCAGCGCGGGGGGTTCGGGGTAGTGACGCCGGATGATCCGTAATGCGTTTACCGTGGGCGCCTGGACGATGGGCAGCCGGTTGCTGGGGTTTGCCCGGGATATTCTGATTGCGGCGCTGCTCGGCGCGGGGCCGGCGGCGGATGCGTTTTTCGTGGCGTTGCGGCTGCCGAATTTGTTCCGGCGGCTGTTCGGCGAGGGGGCGTTCAGTGCCGCGTTCATTCCGGCCTATACCGGGACGCTGAGCCATGACGGGGAAGCGCCGGCGCGGCGGCTGGCCGAGGATGTCACCGCGATCATGGTGGTGTTCCTGTTCGGGCTGATGGTGCTGGGGATGCTGTTCATGCCCTATGTGCTGGATGTGCTGGCGCCGGGGTTTCGGGCGGAGCCGGCGAAATTCGCGCTGGCGGTGCATCTGTCGCGGATCACGTTTCCTTATTTGTGGCTGATTTGCCTGTGCGCGCTGTTCGCGGGGGTGCTGAACGCGCGGGGGCATTTCGCGGCGGCGGCGGCGGCACCGATTTTGTTCAATGTGTGCATCATCGGGACGTTGTTCGTGCTGCACGACCGGGGCGAGCGCGTGCCGGAGGCGCTGGCTTATGGCGTGGCTCTTTCGGGGATCGTGCAGTTCGGGCTGTTGGGGCGGGCGCTGGTGCGGGCGGGCGCGCCGTTGCGGCTGCGCTGGCCGCGCCTGACGCCGGGGGCGATGGTGGTGATCCGCCGGATCGGGCCGGGATTGATCGGGGCCGGGGTGACGCAGCTGAATTTGACGGTGGATACCATCATTGCCTCGCTGCTGCCGAACGGGACGGTTTCGGTGCTGTATTATGCCGACCGGGTGAATCAGTTGCCGTTGGGGGTGATCGGCGCGGCGGTGGGGACGGTGCTGTTGCCGAGCCTGTCGCGGCATTTCCGGCGGAACGAGACGGCGGCGGCGCGGGTGACGCTGAACCGGGCGCTGGAATTCGCGGTGCTGCTGACGCTGCCGGCGGCGGTGGCGCTCGGGGCGATCGGGCTGCCGATCATGCGGACGTTGTTCGCGCATGGGGCATATTCGGATGCGGATGCGATGCGGAGTGCGGCGGCGCTCGCGGCCTATGCGTTCGGGCTGCCGGCTTTCGTGCTGGTGAAATTGTTCGCGCCGGGGTTTTTCGCGCGGGGCGATACGAAGACGCCGGTGAAGGTGGGGCTGGCGGCGGTGGCGTTGAATCTGGGATTGAATCTGGCGCTGATGCACCCGTTGCAGCAGGTGGGAATCGCGCTCTCGACCAGCATCGCGGCGTGGTTCAACGTGGCGATGCTGGCGGTGCTGCTGCGGCGGCATGGGGATTTTGCGCCCGATGCGCGGCTGGTCGGGCGGGTGGTGCGGATTGCACTGGCGAGCGTGGCGATGGCGGGTATCCTTATTTTGTTGCGCGAGACGGCGTTGATGCGGTTGCCGGAGGCGGTGGCGCTGGGGGTTCTGATCATGTTCGGAATGGTCGGATTTGGCGGGATCGGGCTTGCGATCGGGGCGTTCCGGCTCGATGAATTGCGGGCGACGCTGCGGCGGCCGGCGAAGCTTGACCCCGCCGCGCAAGCCGGCTGATACACGGGGTCATGGCACGTATTTTCTCCGGCATTCAGCCGACCGGCATCGCGCATCTCGGCAATTATCTGGGCGCGATCCGCAACTGGGTCGCGTTGCAGGAGGGCAATGAGAGCATTTACTGCCTCGTCGATCTTCATGCGATCACGGTGTGGCAGGAGCCGGCGGCGTTGCGGGCGCAGACGCGGACCAATGCGGCGCTGCTGATCGCCTGCGGGATCGATCCGGAGCGGAGCATATTGTTTCATCAATCGGCGGTGCATGCCCATGCGCGGCTGGCGTGGATTTTCAACTGCGTCGCGCGGTTCGGCTGGCTCAACCGGATGACCCAGTTCAAGGACAAGGCGGGCAAGGATCGCGAGGCGGTTTCGACCGGGTTGTTCGTGTATCCCAACCTGATGGCGGCGGATATTCTGGCGTATCATGCGACCGAGGTGCCGGTGGGCGAGGATCAGAGCCAGCATCTGGAACTGGCCAACGATATCGCGCAGAAATTCAACCATGATTACGGGGTTGAGTTTTTTCCGGCGATCCATCCCCGGATCATCGGCGGGACCGCGCGGATCATGAGCCTGCGGGACGGGACCAAGAAGATGTCGAAATCGGAGGTTTCGGATCAGAGCCGGATCAACCTGACCGATGATGACGATACCATCGCGCAGAAGATCAGGCGGGCGAAGACCGATCCGGCCGATCTGCCGGATCATCCGGAGAGGCTGGAGGGGCGGCCCGAGGCGCGCAATCTGGTGGGGATTTTTGCCGCCTTGGCCGATATTTCGCCTGCCGAGGTGCTGCGCGCGCATGGCGGCCAGGGGTTCGGGCCGTTCAAGGAGCGGTTGACCGAGCTGGTGGTGGCGAAGCTGACACCGATCCGCACCGAGACGCTGCGTCTGGCGGCGGCACCGGATCATATCGATGCGGTCCTGCAGAAAGGTGCTGCGCGGGCGGCGGCGATCGCCAACCCGATTGTGGCGGAGGCCGAACGGCTGGTCGGGTTGTTGCCCGCTTCATGAGGTGGTTTGCCACGTTACTGGTGGTGGTGGCGCTGTGCGGGACGGCGCGGGCGGCGACCGGCGATGACCGGTATGGCGGGACGCTACGGCTGATCACCACCGCAGGGTCGGGCTCGTTCGATCCGCAGATCAATTATACCGAGCGCTACTGGGAGATTTTCCAGGCGATGTATGACGGGCTGGTGACGTTTGCCAAGACCGGGGGGAAACAGTCGCTCAGCATCGTGCCGGATCTGGCGACCGAGGTGCCCAAGCCGACCGATGGCGGGCTGACCTATGTGTTTCATCTGCGCCGGGGGATCAAATTCTCCAACGGTCAGGATCTGACGGTGCAGGCGGTGGTGCATAGTTTCCGCCGCCTGTTCAAGGTGAACAATCCCAATGCCGGGACCTGGTACGATGTAATCGTGGGCGGGCGGACCTGCAACGCGCATCCCGAGCATTGCACGCTGCCGGGCGTGGTGGCGGATGCCGCGAGCAATACCATCACGATTCATCTGCGGCACCCGGATTCCGAGTTTCTCGATCAGCTGGCGGTGCCGTTCGGCGCAATCCTGCCCGCCGATACGCCCGATCATGACATGGGCACCACACCAGTCCCCGGCACCGGGGCCTATATGGTCAAATCGTTCAATCCTTCGGGCGGGATCGTGATGGTGCGCAACCCGTATTTCCATCAATGGAGCAGGCTGGCGCAGCCCCGGGGTTATCCCGATCAGATCGACTACAGTTTCGGCCTGTCGCCGGAGGCGCAGGTGACGGCGGTGGAGAACGATCAGTATGACTGGATGTTCGAGGATGTGCCGGCGGACCGGCTGAACGAGATTGCGACGAAATTCACCAGACAGGTGCATATCCATCCGGTCAACTGGTTCTATTACGCGCCGATGAACGTGAATATTCCGCCCTTCAACAACAAGGATGCGCGGCTCGCGGTGGAATACGCGGTCAACCGCGAATCGATGGTGAAGCTGTTCGGCGGCAATGCGCTGGCGAAGCCCGATTGCCAGATATTGCCGCCGGAAATGCCGGGGTATCAGGCCTATTGCCCCTATACCAAGGACCCCGGGGCGAAATGGTCGGCGCCGGACTGGACGCTCGCGCATGAATACATGAAGAAATCCGGGATGATCGGGCAGCATGTCACGGTGATCACGGAAGTGCAGGCGCCGTTCCGCCAGATCGGGATTTATCTGCAGGACGTGCTCAACCGGTTGGGGTTCGTGGCCAACGTCAAGCCGATTTCGTCGAATATCGAGTTCAACTACATCCAGAACACCAATAACAAGGTGCAGATCTCGATTACCGACTGGGATCAGGATTATCCGGCGGCGTCGGATTTTCTCGATGTGCTGTTCTCGTGCCATTCATTCCGCAAGGGATCGGATAATTCGATCAACATATCCGGGTTCTGCGATCCGGCGATCGATGACGAGATGGCCAAGGCGGAGACGCTCTCGCTCCTGCACCCGAAGGCGGCGAATGCGATCTGGGCGCATGTCGATCATCAGATCACCCGCCGCGCGGTGGTGGTGAGTTTGTTTTCGGTGGCCAAGCTCGATTTCACCTCGTCGTCGCTGAAGAAATTCACGTTCAGCGGGGAATACATGTTTCTGCCCCAGCTCGCGGTGGTCAAATGAGCGATGTGACGGCGAACGAGACGCTTGCCCCCCCTGCCCCGGGCTATTGGGCGACGGCGGGGCGGAAGCTGGTGCGGGACCGGGCGGCGATGATTTCGCTCGCGGTGCTCGTGGTGATCGCGCTGCTCTGCGCGGCGGCACCGTGGTATGCGCAGCATGTTTCCCATACCAACCCGTTTCAGTCGAATTTGTCGGGGACGGTGGTGCGGCATGGCCGGACGATGGAGGTGCTGGGGGCGGCAGATAATCCGCTGCATCTCGGGATCGAGCCGATCGGGCCCTCGTGGCGGTTGGGGCCGTATATGCTCGGGGCCGATCAGCAGGGGCGCGATGTTGCGGCGAGGATGCTGTATGGCGGGCGGAATTCGCTGCTGATCAGTTTCGCCTCGGCGGTGGTGTGCCTCGTGCTGGCGGCGCTGACCGGGATTCTGGCGGGGTTTTTCGGCGGCTGGGTGGATCGGGCGATTTCGTTCCTGCTCGATGCGCTCTGGGCGTTTCCGGTGTTTCTGCTCGCGATTTCGCTTTCGGTCGTGCTGATCGCGCATGGGATCGATTTCGGGTTGTTCCGGCTCGATGCGTCGAGCCTGTCGCTGCCGATCACGATCATCGGGGTGATCTATGTGCCTTATGTGGCGCGGCCGGTGCGGGGGCTGGTGATCGGGCTGCGGCAGAGCGAGTATGTGATGGCGGCGATCGGGATCGGGGCGCCGGCATGGCGGATTTTGTGGTACGATATTCTGCCGAATGTGATTTCGGCGCTGGTGGTGTTCGCGCCGCTGATCGTGGCGCTGGATTTGCTCACCGAGGCGGCGCTGTCGTTTCTGTCGATCGGGGTGCAGCCGCCGGCGGCGAGCTGGGGGACCATCATTCATGACGGGGAGAGCCTGATCTATACCCGGCCGGTGGTGGCGATCGCGCCGGGGCTCGCGATCGTGATTACGGTGCTGGCGCTGAACATTCTCGGCGACGGGTTGCGCGATGCGCTCGACCCGCGCGCAAAGCTGCGGAACTGAGATGATCGGGACCATCTTTCGCCGGCTGGTGCATATGGTGGCGGTGCTGTTCGGCATTTCGGTGCTGGTGTTCCTGATTTTCTTTGCGACACCGGGGGCCAATCCGGCGGCGCGGATCGCGGGCAAGAACGCCTCGCCGCAGACGATCGCGCGGGTGGAGCAGCAGTTCGGGCTGAACCGGCCTTTGCCGGTCCAGTATGGGCTGATGATGAAGAAGATTTTCATCACGCGAAACCTGACCTCCTACGTCAATCTCGGGGAGAAAGTGGTGCCCCAGGTGTTCCGGGCGGCGCCGGTGACGCTTTCGCTGGTCGGCGGGGCGGCGGTGATCTGGATTTTGTTCGCCGTGGTGATCGGGGCGGCGGCGGCGGCGTTCCGGAACACGTGGATCGACCGGTTGCTGATGGTGCTTTCGCTGATCGGGATTTCGATGCCGGTGTTCTGGGTCGGGACCGTGGCGAATTTGTTCACCCAGGGGATCTGGCATCATACGTTGCTGTTCTCGTGGGTGCCGCCGCTGGGGTATATCGATTTCAGCAAATCGCCGTTCGGGTGGTTCAAGGCGCTGATCATTCCGTGGATCACGCTGGCGATTTTATATATCGGGCTCTATGCGCGGGTGCTGCGGGCGGCGCTGATCGAGACGATGCAGGAGGATTTCATCCGCACCGCGCGGGCCAAGGGGCTGACCGGGCGGCAGGTGCTGCTGCGCCATGCGCTGCGCTGTTCGCTGGTGAGCGTGGTGACGCTGTTCGGGCTCGATTTCGGCGTGCTGGTCGGCGGCGGGGCGCTGCTGACCGAGGTGGTGTTCGGGCTGCAGGGCGTGGGCTACCTGACCTATCAGGCGCTGGAGACGCTCGATCTGCCGATGATCATGGCCACCGTGATCTATGCCTCGGTGTTCGTGGTGGTCTCGAATGCGGTGGTGGATATCGTTTATGCGGCGTTCGATCCGCGGATGAGGCTGCGGCGATGAGCGCATTGCTGGACGTGACCGATCTGGCGGTGAGTTTTCGCACAAGGGACGGGTTGGTCCGCGCGGTGGACGGGGTGTCGCTTGCGGTGGCGGAGCGGGAGATTCTGGGGGTCGTGGGGGAATCGGGGTCGGGCAAGAGCCTGACGGTGCTCGCGGTGCTCGACCTGATCGGCGACCCCAATGCGGTGGTTACCGGCTCGATCCGGTTTCGCGGGCAGGAACTGGTGGGTCAGGCACCGGAGACGCTGCGGCGGTTGCGGGGCGGGGCGATCGCGATGATTTTTCAGGACCCGATGACGGCGCTGACCCCGGTGTTTTCGATCGGGGCGCAGATTGCCGAGCAGATCAGGGTGCATACCGATCTGTCGCGCCGGGCGGCGAAGGCCCGGGCGGTGGAGTTGCTCGATGCGGTGGGGCTGCCCGATCCGGCGCGGATCGCGGCGCGGTATCCGATGGAGCTTTCGGGTGGGCAGCGGCAGCGGGCGGTGATCGCCATGGCGCTATCGTGCAATCCGGCGCTGCTGCTGGCCGATGAGCCGACCACGGCGCTCGATGTGACGGTGCAGGCTCAGATACTCGAACTGATCCGCAAATTGCGGGATGATTTCAATTCGGCGGTGATTTTGATCACGCATAATCTCGGGGTGGTGGCGGAGACCGCCGACCGGGTGGCGGTGATGTATTCCGGGCGGATCGTGGAGAGCGCGAGGACGGCGGATTTGTTCGCCGATCCGCGCCATCCCTATACCTGGGGGCTGCTCGGCTCGATGCCGGCGCTGGATGGGGTGCGGCGGGAGCGGCTGGCGACGATCCCCGGATTGCCACCGGCGCTGGACCGCAGGCCTGCGGGATGCGCGTTCGCGCCGCGCTGCGGTTTCGTGCGGGATGCGTGCCGCGTGGCACCGCCGCCGCTGGCGGGGGCGGATCATGCGGTGGCGTGCGTGATTCCGGAGGGCGAGCGGGGTTCGGCGCGGGCGGGAGTGCTGGCGGCATGAGCGGGGCGTTGCTGACGGTCGATCGGTTGAGCAAAACCTATGTCAGCGGCGGCGCGCTGAGCCGGGGCGGGCGGGTCGAGGTCCGGGCGGTCGATACCGTTTCGTTCAGCATCGGGGATGGCGAGACGCTGGGGCTGGTGGGGGAATCCGGCTGCGGGAAATCGACGCTGGGGCGCTGCGTGACGCGGTTGATCGAGATATCCTCGGGCTCGGTGGCGCTGGGCGGGGTGGATATCACCCGGCAGCGCGGGGCGGCGCTAAGGGCGACCCGGGCGGATTTGCAGATGATTTTCCAAGACCCCTATGCCTCGCTCAATCCGCGCCGCCGGATCAGGGATATCGTGGCCGAGCCGCTGGTGGTGCATCACCGGGGTGATCGGGCGGCGATCCGCGAGACGGTGACGCGGCTGATCGCGGATGTCGGGTTGCGGCCCGAGCATCTGGACCGGTTTCCCCATGAGTTTTCCGGCGGGCAGCGCCAGCGGGTCGGGATTGCGCGGGCGCTGGCGCTGTCGCCCCGGCTGATCGTGGCGGATGAGCCGGTTTCGGCGCTCGATGTTTCGGTGCAGGCGCAGATTATCAATCTGTTGACCGATTTGAAGCGGGCGCGGGGGATCGCGCTGCTGTTCATTGCCCATGATCTGGGCGTGGTGCGGCAGATCGCGGACCGGGTGGCGGTGATGTATCTCGGGCGGATCGTCGAGATCGGGGCGACCGAGACGGTGCTGGCGGCACCGGCGCATCCCTATACCGAGGCGTTGATTTCGGCGGTGCCGGTGGCCGATCCGGCGCGGGCCGCGCGGCGCTCGCGGATCGTGCTGGCGGGCGATCCGCCCAGCCCGTCAAACCCGCCGGACGGGTGCCCGTTTCATCCGCGTTGCGCGTTTGCGACCGAGATATGCCGGAGCGTGCGGCCTGAACTGATGGCGGATGGCGCGGGACGGATGGTGGCGTGCCACCATCCGCGCCAATAAGGGATCAGGATTTCAGGGCGATGGGGCCGTTCATGCCCGGCCAGTTGGAATAGCCGTTGGCGTTGCCGCCGTACCAGTAGGGTTTCGGTGCATCCGCCAGAGGGGCGCCGGTGCGCAGGCGGTCGACCAGATCGGGGTTGGCGATGAAGGGGCGACCGAAGCTGATGAGGTCGGCCTTGCCTTCGGCGATGGTGCTTTCGGCGAGCTCGCGCGTGTAGTTGTTGTTGGCGATATAGGCGCCGGTGAAGGCTTTGCGGAAAGCCATGTAGTCGATGCCGTCGGGCGCGCGGCTGAGTTGGGTGATGCCTTCGATGTCGTGGATGTAGAGCAGGTTGGATTTGGCGAGTTCGGCGACGTAGGCGCCGTAGGTTGCCATCGGGTTGGAATCGAGCGGGGTTTCGCCGGGCATGGTGGTGCCGGGCGAGAGACGCAGGCCGACGCGGTGACCGCCGCCCCAGACTTTGGTGACCGCGGCGACGACTTCGAGCGGGAAGCGCAGGCGGTTTTCGAGTGAGCCGCCGTAGCGGTCGGTGCGCTTGTTGGTGCTGTCGCGGATGAACTGGTCGAGCAGGTAGTTGTTGGCGGAATGGATTTCGACGCCGTCGAACCCGGCATCCTTCGCGCATTGGGCGGCGTGGGCGTAGTCGGCGACGATGGCGGGGATTTCGTCGGTTTCGAGCGCGCGGGGAGTGACGTGGTCCTTCAGGCCGCTATTGGTGAAGGCCTGACCCTTGGGAGCGATGGCGGAGGGCGCGACTGGAAGCGCGCCGTCGTGCAGATCGGGGTGGGAGATGCGGCCGGTGTGCCAGAGCTGGAGGAACATGATGCCGCCATTGGCGTGGACCGCCCTCGTGACGTGCTGCCAGGCTTCGACCTGTTCGGCGGTCCAGATGCCCGGGGTGAGAGCGTAGCCGCGTGCCTGGGCGGAGATGTTGGTCGCTTCCGAGATGATCAGGCCGGCGGTGGCGCGCTGGGCGTAGTACTCGGCGGCAAATTCGGGGGGGATTCCGGCATCGGAGGAGCGGCTGCGGGTGAGCGGGGCCATGACGATGCGGTTTTTCAGGGTGAGATCGCCGATGGTGACGGGTTCGAAAAGCGGGGTGCCGGTGGGCGACATGTTCGTATCCATTGCTGCGGTTGGTTGTCGGGAGAGATGGGGATTGTTGCGCTGCACGATAACCCCTGCGGCGGTCAGGCGATGGGTTCGGGGCGCGGCAGCGCGGCGAGAACGGCCATGCCGATCAGCATGGTGGCGGCGGCCATGAACAGGGCGCCGCGGTAGCTGCCGGTCATGGTGGCGATGATGCCGGAGGCGGCGGGGGCGATGATCTGGGCGGCACCGAAGCTGATGGTCAGGCGCGCCATCGCGGTGGCCGGGTTGCTCGGGTAGAGGCGGCCGATGATGCTCAGGGTCATGCTGGTGATGCCGTTGAACGACGCGCCGTAGAGGATCGCGCCGAGGAAGATGCCTTCGGGTCCGGTGGTCAGTGCCGCGAGGACGATGCTGAGGAGGAGCAGGGCGAAGGCGGCGAGCAGGGCGGGTTTGTCGCCGGTGCGGCGTGCGATGCGGTCCCATAGCGGGCAGGCCGGGATCGCGCCGAGGCCGACCGCGACCCAGATGAAGTTGCCATCGCCGTGCAGAGCGGGGTTGTGGGCCGCGATCGCGACGATGAAGGTGGCGCTGACGACGTAGCCGACGCCTGCGCAGAAATAGGCGATGTTGAACAAGGTGAGCCAGAGCCGGGTGGGGGGATGGTCGGGCATCGCCGCGCGCTGGCTCGCGATGGGGGTGGGCGGTGGCATCCAGAGCCAGGCGGGGATCAGCAGGAGGAGGCCGGCGGCACCGGCGATGATCCATTGATCGGCCCAGTTCAGCGAGCCGGCCATGGCGATGGCGAGCAGGCCGGAGACTGCGATGCCGAGGCCGACCCCGCCGAAATGGATGCCGAGTTCGAGGCGGCGGCCATGCTGGCGCAGCCAGTTCATCACGAGGCCGGAGCTGAGCAGCAGGCCGGCGACGGCGGAGACGCCGGCGGCGAACCGGAGGATGGCCCAGACGATCATGCTGGTGGTGAGCCCCATGCCGGCGGTGCCGATGAGGGCGACGATGAGCAGGGCGCGGTAGAGGCGGAATTTGGCGGCGAGGTCGCCCACCGAGGCGGCGAGCAGGGTGCCGGTCATGTAGCCGGCGTAGTTGATGGTGGCGAGCCAGCCGCCGCCCGCGACCGAGAGATGGGCCTGCGACTGCATCAGCGGCAGGAGCGGCGTATAGAGGAAGCGGGCGAGGCCCAAGGTGAGGACCATGCTGGCGACGCCTGCGGCCATGACTCTGGCGGCTGCGGCGGTTGAGGCGGTCGGGTGGGCGGTGGTCATGATCCTGGAGTTCAGGCGCGGGCGAAGCGCCAGTAGCGGGGGGTGCGGCCGGCGCGGATCGCCTTGGCTTCGTAGCGGGTGGGGCACCAGTCCGCCGGGCGGGTGGATGTGGCCTCCAGCAGGGTGAACAGGGTGGTTTCGGCGAAGACCTGATCGACCCATGACTGGTAGGTGGGATCGTCGCTCGCAATGCGCCATTCGCCGCCCGGTTTCAGGATGCGGGCGAGGTCGGCCAGGGTGGCGGGGTGGACGAAGCGGCGCTTGGCGTGGCGGGCTTTCGGCCATGGGTCGGGGAACATCAGGTAGGCGCGGGCGATCGAGGCGTCCGGGAGCGAACGGATCAGGGGACGGGCATCGTCGTCGTGGACGCGGAGGTTGGGCGGGATGGTCTCGACCCCGTTGAGCGGGGCGAGGCGCGAGAGGAGCGAGGCGATCGAGTTGGCGAAGACCTCGCAGGCGATCAGGCCGATTTCGGGGTGCAGGCGGGCGATGGCTTCGGCGTGTTCGAAGCCGCCGGCGCCGATTTCGAGCCAGGTTTCCCGCGGCGTGATGGTGAACGGGACCGGCCAGCGCAGGCGGGGGAGCAGGGTTTCGATCAGCTCGGCCTGACGGGCGCGGAGGGTGTGGCCGACCGCCCGACCGTAGAGACGGTCGGGCGGCGGTTTGATCGCCATGGCTGGATTAACGTCCAAACGCCGATTTCAGGGTCGGGGCCAGATCGGTCTTTTCCCAGGTGAAGGTGCCGAGTTCGGCATCGGGTTCGCGGCCGAAATGGCCGTAGGCGGAGGTGGGCACGTAGATCGGGCGGTTGAGGTGGAGATGCTCGCGGATGCCGCGCGGGGTCAGGTTGACCGATTCGCGGAGGACGCGCTCGATTTTGGCCTGTTCCACGTCCTTGCCGGTGCCGTGGAGATCGACATAGACCGAGAGCGGGTGGGAGACGCCGATCGCGTAGCTGACCTGGATGGTGCAGCGGGTGGCGAGGCCGGCGGCGACCACGTTTTTCGCGAGGTAGCGGCACATATAGGCGGCCGAGCGATCGACCTTGGTGGGGTCCTTGCCGGAGAAGGCGCCGCCGCCATGGGGCGCGGCACCGCCATAGGTGTCGACGATGATTTTCCGCCCGGTGAGGCCGCAATCGCCGTCGGGGCCGCCGATGACGAAATTACCGGTCGGGTTGACGTAGAAATGCTCGTCGCCGCACATCCAGCCTTCGGGCAGAAGCTCGGTGATCAGAGGGCGGAGCATCGATTTGATCGCGCCTTGGCTGAGCCCCTCATCGTGCTGGGTCGAGACCACGATGGAGGTGGCGCCGACCGGTTTGCCGTCGATGTATTTCAGGGTGACCTGGCTCTTGGCGTCGGGTTGCAGGCCGGCGGCGCGGGTGTCGCCGATTTTGCGGAGCTCCGCCATCCGGCGCAGGATGAGATGCGCGTAGTGGATCGGCGCGGGCATCAGCGCTTCGGTTTCGGTGCAGGCGTAGCCGAACATGATGCCCTGATCGCCGGCACCTTCGTCCTTGTTGCCCGAGGCATCGACGCCGACCGCGATATCGGCGGACTGGGCGTGGAGCAGGACGTCGATATTGGCGTCGCGCCAGGAAAATCCGTCCTGATCGTAGCCGATATCCTGCACCGCCATGCGGGCGAGATGGGCGAGGTATTCGTTGGTGATCGAGGCCGGGCCGCGGGTTTCGCCGGCGAGGACGATCTGGTTGGTGGTGACGAGGGTTTCGCAGGCGACCCGCGCATAGGGGTCGGCTGCCAGATAGGCATCAAGCACGGTGTCGGAAATACGGTCGGCCACCTTGTCGGGGTGACCTTCGGAAACCGATTCCGAAGTGAACAGAAATTCGCCTTGGTCGCGCATGGATTTCTCCTCTTGTCGCGATTGCCCGAAGCCGGGGAGCGCCCTGGCCGGATGCCCGAGCCATCGGGCATTGGCGGAAAGCCGGGCAAGGGTCAAGATTGGTGAGGGTTACAGTCCGAGAAGGTCACGCATGCCGTAGAGGCCGGGAGGTTTCCCGGCGAGCCAGATGGCGGCGCGGACCGCGCCTTCGGCGAAGATCCGGCGGTCGAGCGCGTGGTGGGTCAGGGTGATCTGTTCGGTGGCGCTGGTGAAGATCGCGCTGTGGCTGCCGACGATCTGGCCGCCGCGCAGGGCGGCGAAGCCGATGGCCCCGGTTTCGCGCGGGCCGGTATGGCCATCGCGCCCCGATTGCATCACGGCGGCGAGGTCGACCCCCCTGCCCTGCGCGATGGCGTGGCCGAGGCCGAGCGCGGTGCCGGAGGGAGCGTCGATCTTCTGGCGGTGGTGCATTTCGAGGATTTCGGCGTCGTGGGTTTCGGCGGGCAGGGTTGCGCCGAGGCGCTCGGCGAGGGCGAGGACGAGGTTGACGCCGGGGGCGAAATTGGCGGCCTGAAACACCGGGATGATCGCCGCCGCATGGGCGACCGCCGCCTGATCGGCCGGGGTGAGGCCGGTGGTGCCGAGAACCCACGGCGTTCCTGACGCTGCGATCAGTGCCGCGTGGTGGCTGACCGTGGCGGCGACGGTGAAGTCGATCAATGCGTCCGCGGCTCCGGCGAGGGCGGCGAGGTCGCCGCCGCGACCGATGCCGCCCGCGAAGGTGGCCCCGGAGGCGGGCACGGCCTGTTCCAGCAGCGTGCCCATGCGCCCGGTGATGCCGATGATGCCGATCCGGATGCTCATGGTCCCTGCCTATCGGATACTGCCGGGCTTTGGCAATCCGGGGTCTGGACGATCGGGGTTTGGGCGATCGGGGTTTTGGCGATCGGGGTTTTGGCGATCGGGGAGCCGGTTCGGGTCAGGCGGCGGCGTCGCTCCGATGGGGCAGGCGCCAGCCGGGGCGGATGAAGTGGCAGGTGTAGCCGTTCGGCAGGCGTTCGAGGTAATCCTGATGTTCGGACTCGGCTTCCCAGAAATCGCCCGCCGGGAGTAGTTCGGTGACGACCTTGCCGGGCCAGAGTCCCGAGGCATCGACATCGGCGATGGTGTCCTCGGCGACCGCTTTCTGGGCGGGGCTGGTGTACATGATGGCCGAGCGGTAGCTGAGGCCGATATCGTTGCCCTGGCGGTTTTTCGTGGTCGGGTCATGGATCTGGAAGAAGAATTCGAGCAGGCGGCGGAAGCTCATGCGGTCGGGGTCGAAGATGATTTCGATCGCTTCGGCGTGGGTGCCGTGGTTGCGGTAGGTCGCGTGGGGCACGTCGCCACCGGAATAGCCGACGCGGGTGGAGACCACGCCGGGGAGTTTGCGGATCAGGTCCTGCATTCCCCAGAAGCAGCCGCCGGCCAGGATTGCGCGTTCGGTACTCATGCCACTTCCTCCACCTGAGAGAGATAATCGCCGTAGCCCTGTGCCACCATGTCGTTACGGTGGATGAAGCGCAGGGAGGCCGAATTGATGCAGTAGCGCAGGCCGCCACGGTCGCGCGGGCCGTCATTGAAGACATGGCCGAGATGGCTGTCGCCATGGCGGGAGCGGATTTCGGTGCGGATCATGCCGTGCGAGGTGTCGCGGATTTCGGCGACGTAGGCGGGTTCGATCGGCTTGGTGAAGCTGGGCCAGCCGCAGCCGGATTCGAACTTGTCGGCGCTGGCGAACAGCGGCTCGCCGGAGACGATGTCGACATAGATCCCCGGCTCCTTGTTGTGCAGGAGCGGGCCGGTGCCGGGCCGTTCGGTCGCGTTTTGCTGGGTGACGCGGTATTGCTGGGGCGTCAGCGCCGCAATTGCGTCCTGGGTTTTGCGATAATCTGCCATGAGAGATCCTCCGGTTCGGTCAGGATGTAGGGCGGACCGGAGAGATGTCGAGCGGGTGCGATGTGCACGGGGCGATGCAGGCGGGGCGATGCGGGCCGGGTGGCCCGCATCGGGGTTGGGGTTCAATCCGCGCTGTCGACCGGGGCGGGTTTGGCGTGGATTTCGGCCATTTTGTTTTCGACATGGCGCGAGAAGACGAATTCGGCGGGACGCTGATGGTCGAGCGGGATGTCCGCCGCCATCGGGCCTTCGGTGCGGATGCCCTGAATCGCGAGTTTTGCCATTTTCCAGGGACGTTTGACCGAATCGACCACGGCGGTCGCTTCGAAACCGGAATGGACCATGCAATCGGCGCATTTTTCGTAATTGCCGACGCCGTATTTGTCCCAGTCGGTCGTGTCCATCAGCTCTTTGTAGGTCTTGGCATAGCCTTCGCCGAGCAGATAGCAGGGGCGTTGCCAGCCGAACACGTTGCGCGTGGGGTTGCCCCAGGGGGTGCATTTATAGGTCTGGTTGCCGGCGAGGAAATCGAGGAACAGGGGCGACTGGTTGAATTTCCACGCCTTGCCGCGCCCCTTGCGTTCCTTGCCGTAGCGGAAGATGGCGCGAAACAGTTCCTTGGTGCGCTGGCGGTTGAGGAAATGCTCCTGATCCGGCGCGCGCTCATAGGCGTAGCCCGGGGAGGTCATGACGCCATCGACGCCGATTTCATTGACGGTGTCGAGGAAGCCGGCGACGCGGGCGGGGTCGGTGCCGTCGAACAGGGTGCAGTTGATCGAGACGCGGAAGCCCTTGGACTTGGCCAGTTTGATCGCGGCGACCGCGCGTTCATAGACACCTTCCTGGCTCACCGCGTGGTCGTGCATCTGCTTGTCGCCGTCGAGATGGATGTCCCAGCAGAAATTCTGGTGCGGCTTGTACTGGTCGATCTTTTTTTCGAGCAGCAGCGCGTTGGTGCAGAGATAGATGAACTTGCCGCGCGCGAGGATTTTCTCGACGATTTCCGGCATTTCCTTGTGCAGCAGCGGCTCGCCGCCGGCGATGGCGACGACCGGCGCGCCGCATTCATCGACCGCTTCGAGCGCATCGGCCACCGAGAGGCGCTGGTTGAGGATGGGCGCCGGGTAATCGATCTTGCCGCAGCCGGAGCAGGCGAGGTTGCAGCGGAACAGCGGTTCGAGCATCAGCACCAGTGGGTAGCGCTTGCGCCCGGTGAGATGCTGCTTGAGCACGTAGGCTCCGACTTTGATCGCCTGATTGAGCGGCACGCCCATGAGAAACTCCTGAAACCCTTATATTCAATTGATACGCCGGATCGGCGTGTTTAGTCGTCGCTGACTTCGCTCGGCAGTTTGAACCGAACGTCTTCCGGCGTGCCGGCCAGCATTTCGACCTCGATCGGGCCGAAGCGCTTGAGGCCTTCGAGCACACCGCGCACCAGAACCTCGGGGGCCGAGGCGCCGGCGGTGACGCCGACCGTGCTGATGCCGTCGAACCAGGCGGCTTCGAGATGGCCGGCATCGTCGATCAGGTAGGACGGGCGGCCGAGTTCGGCACCGATTTCGCGCAGGCGGTTGGAATTGGAGGAATTGCGACTGCCGACCACGAGGATGAGTTCGACCTGTTCAGCCAGATGGCGGACGGCTTCCTGGCGGTTTTGGGTCGCGTAGCAGATATCGCGGACGTCCGGCCCGGTGATGGTGGGGAACCGGGCAGTGAGTGCCGCGATGATCCCGCGGGTATCGTCGACCGAAAGAGTGGTTTGCGTGATGTAGGAAAGTTTTTCGGGGTCGGTGACCGTGAGGGTCGCGACGTCCTCGACGGTCTGGACCAGATAGACCTTGCCATCGATCTGGCCGATCGTGCCTTCGACCTCGGCATGACCGGCATGGCCGATCAGGATGATCTCGCGGCCCTGGCCGGCATAGCGGCGGCCTTCGGAATGGACTTTGGCGACCAGCGGGCAGGTGGCGTCGATCACCGGCAGGTCGCGTTCGGCGGCGGCGTGCTGCACCTTGCGGGCGACGCCGTGGGCGGAGAACACCGTGATCGCGCCATCGGGGACTTCGGCGATTTCATCGACGAAGACCGCACCACGGGCGCGGAGGTCTTCGACGACGTGGCGGTTGTGGACGATTTCGTGGCGGACGTAGATCGGCGGGCCGAATTTGACCAGGGCGCGCTCGACGATTTCGATGGCGCGCTCGACGCCGGCGCAGAAGCCGCGCGGCTGGGCGAGCACGACTTTCATGGTGGTGCCCGACATGGTGGTGCCCGAATTGTTGACCGGGTCGACCCTTGCCGTTGCCGCCGCTGTGAGGGACATGTCCATCGATTAGCCGCCCTTTCCTGATCGGTCGGAGCCTTCGGGTGAAGAAGGCCGTTGAATGCCGGTCATCATCGACCGTGATCCCATTCCAAGAGACGACAAATAGGTCATCGGGCCACGATTCCGCAAGGCCCGGCACCGCAGCGCAGCACGGGGGCAGCTTCCCTGCTGGTACGGTTGCGGGGGGATGTGGCAGTTTTGCCATGCTTGCTGACCATTCCTGCTAACCGGTTTCAATCCGATGTGGATCGTCTTATGTCCCGAAGAGGAAAAGGGTCTTGATCAGGCCGGGTATCGCCGTTGCGCTTTCGTCAGGAAGTGACACATGATGCGACCGGGCCGGGTTGAGATGGATCGAAAAGGATTGGACATGATGGCATTTCGCAGCAGCGACACTTCGGAATTTCGTGCCGAGGTCCGGCTCTGATGCCGCCGCGGACGCCGCTGCTCGACCGGGTCAAAATCCCCTCGGATCTGCGTAACCTTTCGGGCGAGCAGCTTCGGCAGCTCGCCGATGAGCTTCGGGCCGAGACGATCGACACGGTTTCGGTCACGGGGGGGCATCTCGGCGCTTCGCTCGGGGTGGTGGAACTGACCGTAGCGCTTCATGCGGTCTTCGATACGCCGCATGACCGGTTGATCTGGGATGTCGGGCATCAGACCTATCCGCACAAGATTCTGACCGGGCGGCGGGACCGGATTCGCACCCTGCGCCAGCCGGGGGGGCTTTCCGGCTTTACCCGTCGTTCGGAGAGCGAATACGACCCGTTCGGGGCGGCGCATTCCTCGACCTCGATTTCTGCGGGGTTGGGCATGGCGGTGGCGCGCGACCTCAGGGGCGATTCGCCGGAGCGTAATGTGATCGCGGTGATCGGCGACGGGGCGATGTCCGCCGGGATGGCGTACGAGGCGATGAACAATGCCGGGGCGAGCAAGTCTCGTCTGATCGTGGTGTTGAACGACAACGATATGTCGATCGCGCCGCCCGTGGGCGCGATGAGCGCTTATCTTTCAAGGTTGATATCGTCGCGCAGTTTCTTGAATTTGCGGGAGTTTGCCGCCCGGATGGCGAAGCGGTTCCCCCGCACTCTGGAGCGCACGGCGAAGCGGGCGGAGGAGTATGCGCGCGGGATTCTGACCGGGGGCACGCTGTTCGAGGAACTCGGCTTTTATTATGTCGGGCCGATCGACGGGCATAATCTGGATCATCTGCTGCCGGTGCTGCGCAATCTGCGCGATGCGGAAGGCGACGAGCCGATATTGCTGCATGTCGTGACGCAGAAAGGCAAGGGCTACGGGCCTGCCGAAGCCTCCGCCGACAAATATCACGGGGTGTCGAAATTCAATGTGGTGACCGGCGAGCAGGCCAAGGCGCCGCCGGGGCCGCCCTCGTATACCAAGGTGTTCGCCACCGCGTTGATCGCCGAGGCCGAGGTCAATCCGCATATCGTGACGGTGACTGCGGCGATGCCGGGAGGGACCGGGCTCGATGCGTTCGGCAAGCGGTTTCCGGACCGGACCTTCGATGTCGGGATTGCCGAGCAGCATGCGGTGACGTTTGCAGCCGGGATGGCGACCGAGGGGATGGCGCCGTTCTGTGCGATTTATTCGACCTTCCTGCAACGCGGGTACGATCAGGTGGTGCACGACGTGGCGTTGCAGCATCTGCCGGTGCGGTTCGCGATGGATCGGGCCGGAATGGTCGGCGCGGATGGGGCGACCCATGCCGGGGTGTATGATCTGGCGTTTCTCGGGTGTCTGCCGGGATTTACCATCATGGCACCGTCCGACGAAGTGGAACTGATGGATTGCGTCGCGACCGCTGCGATGATCGATGATGGACCCTCGGCGTTCCGGTATCCGCGTGGCGATGGCATCGGGCGGGACTTGCCGGCGCGCGGGACACCCTGGGCGATCGGTAAGGGGCGGATGGTTCGTGAGGGCAGCAGCGTCGCGATTCTGGCGCTCGGGCCCCGGCTGCACGATGCGTTGAAAGCGGCGGACGAGCTGGCGGCGCGCGGCTTCACCACCAGCGTGGCCGATGCGCGGTTCATGAAGCCGCTCGATACCGCAATGATCGATCAGCTGGCGCGGCATCACGAAGTTCTGATCACGATCGAGGACGGGGCTGCGGGCGGGTTCGGCGCGGCGGTGGCGCATCATCTGGCGTGGACCGGGGCGTTCGATCACGGGCTGCGGTTCCGGCCGATGACCCTGCCGGACCGCTATATCGATCATAATACGCCGGCGGCTCAGCTGATCGATGCGGGGCTGACCGCGAAGGATATCGTGGCCCATGCGCTTTCGGCGCTGGGACGGACGGAAAACGCCGGAAAGGGTCATTCTTCGGTCGCAATTCCGGCTCAGTGATCCCAGTATAAGGGACCATGAAACGACGCATCATTCTGGCGGCACCGCTCGCGGCGGTCCTGCCTCTGGCCTTTCCCTCGGCACGCGCTGCTGCCACGGATGGCTCGATTGCCGCACCGGTCACCGCGCTCGATGACGCGTTGATCGCGACGATGAAGGCCGGCAGCGCCGGGAAGAGCTTCATGGCGCGCTACGATGCGCTCAAGCCGGTGGTCGAGCAGAGTTTCGATCTGCCGGAGATTTTGCAGGTGTCGGCGGGACTGTTGTGGTCGCAGATACCGGCGGCGCAGCAGACGGAGTTGCAGACGCTGTTCACCCAGTACACGGTGGCAAGCTATATCAGCAGCTTCGATGCCTATGGCGGGCAGCATTTCGAGACCCTTCCGGGGACGCGCAGCGTGGGGGCCAAGCGGATCGTGACCACGGATCTGGTTGCGAAGGGCGGCCACAAGACCAAGCTCGCTTATGTGATGACCTCGACCGGGGGAAGCTGGAAGATCACCGATGTGCTGTTCGAGGGCACGATCAGCAAGGTTGCCACGCAGCGATCGGATTTCGACAGCCTGATCGCTCCGGGGAATGCGACGAGATTGATCGAGGCGTTGAAGCGGAAGGTCGCAGCTTTGTCCGGCGGGGCGCTCAAGGGCTGATTGCGGGATGGTCGACGTACTGCCGGTGCTGGCGGAGGGGTTGTGCGTCGCGGGATTGGTCCAGCAGGCGGTGGGTTCGTGGCTGATCGCGCGGCGGGACCGGAACGTGGTGCCAAACGACGTATCGGCGATCGGTCTGCCGGGGATTTCGTTGCTCAAGCCGCTTTATGGCACCGAACCTCTGCTCGATATCGCGTTGGAATCGTGTTTTCTGCTCGATTATCCGAAGTATCAGATCGTCTTTGGTGCGGAAGATCCGGCGGACCCCGCTCTGTCGCACGTTGCCGCTCTGGCGCGGCGCTATCCGGGGGTCGATGTCGCGGTGATGTGCGGGGCGCGGCCGGTGGGGCGTAATCGGAAGGTGGCCAATCTGATGGCGATGCTGCCGGGGGCGCGGCATGATCTACTGGTGATTTCCGATGCGGATATCCACGTGCCGCGCGATTATCTGACCTCGATCGCGACGGCCTGGCGGGCGGCACCGGACGGGATGGTGACGAGTTATTATACCGGATTGCCGGCGGGGGACGCGTTGCCCTCGGTGCTGGGGGCGATGCAGATCAATCATCAGTTTCTGCCGGGGGCGGCAATCGCGCGGGCGCTGGGACGGCAGGATTGCCTGGGCGCGACGATGGCGCTGAGCCGGGCCACGCTGGAGGCGATCGGCGGGTTTCCGGCGCTGCTCGATCATGTGGCGGATGACAACGTGCTGGGCCGGCGGGTGCGTGCGCGCGGACAGGTGGTGGGGCTGGCGGGGACAATTCCCGCGACCAGTGTGACCGAATCGACGTTTTCGGCGTTGTTCCGCCATGAGTTGCGCTGGGCGCGGACCATCCGTGCGCTGGTTCCGGGGGCTTATTGGGGGATGCTGGTGCAGTTTCCGCTGTTCTGGGCGCTGGCCGGGCTGGTGCTGGCCGGGTTTGCAACCTGGGCCTGGGTGTTTCTCGCTCTGGCTTCCGGGGTTCGGTATATCGTGGCGCGGTATCTGGAGCGGCGGCTCGGGCTTGCAGGGGGTGGCGCGAAAGCCCCGCTGCTTGCCAAAACCGCGCCGCCGTGGCTTTTCCTCTTGCGTGACAGTCTTTCGGCGATCATTTTCGGGGCCAGTTTCTGGAGCGACAATGTCGAATGGCGGGGCCAGGTGCTGCGCGCGGATAATGGCGCGGCGGCTCCACCGGCTTGAGCGGTATATGAGTTAGGATCGATGCGATGATGAAGACCCTGTTTTTGCAGCCCCCCTCGTTCGACGGGTTCGATGGTGGCGCCGGTTCGCGCTATCAGGCCAAGCGCGAGATCCGCTCGTTCTGGTTTCCGACCTGGCTGGCGCAGCCTGCGGCGCTGATCCCCGGTTCGAAACTGATCGATGCACCGCCGGCCAATCTCGGCATGGCGGATGTGCTGCCGCATTCGAATGCCGCCGAGCTGGTGATCATTCATACCTCGACGCCATCGTTTGCGAACGATGTGAAGGTGGCGGCTGCAATCAAGGCATCGAACCCGCGGGTGATCATCGGCATGATCGGCGCGAAGGTGGCGGTGCAGGCGAAGGAGAGCCTGGAACAGGGCGCGCCGGTCGATTTCGTTGCACGCAACGAGTTCGATTTCACGATCAAGGAAATCGCGGAGGGGCGGGCGTTCGCGGAGGTCGACGGGATTTCGTATCGGGATGAGACCGGGGCGATCGTGCATAACAAGGATCGGACGATCCTTGAGGATATGGACAGCCTGCCGTTCGTTTCGGATGTGTATAAGCGCGATCTGCGGATGGAGGATTATTTCATCGGCTATCTGCTGCATCCTTATGTGTCGCTCTATACCGGGCGGGGGTGCAAATCGCGCTGCACGTTCTGCCTCTGGCCGCAGACGGTGGGCGGTCACCGCTACCGGACCCGTTCGGTCGAGCACGTGATTGCCGAGGTCAGGCAGATCAAGCGCGATTTTCCGCAGATGAAGGAATTGTTTTTCGACGACGATACCTTCACGGATAATCTGCCGCGCGCCGAGGCGATTGCGCGGGAACTCGGCAAGCTCGGGGTGACGTGGTCGTGCAATGCCAAGGCCAACGTGCCGCGCGATACGCTGAAGGTGCTGCGCGAAAACGGGCTGCGGCTGCTTCTGGTCGGGTACGAATCGGGTAATCAGCAGATCCTGCACAATATCAAGAAGGGGATGCGGATCGAGGTGGCGCGGCAGTTCACCAAGGATTGCCACGATCTCGGCATCAAGATCCACGGCACGTTCATTCTTGGGCTGCCCGGTGAGACGCAGGAGACGATTCGCGAGACGATCCAGTTCGCGAAGGATATCAATCCGCACACGATTCAGGTTTCGCTGGCGGCTCCTTATCCGGGGACGTTCCTGTACGATCAGGCGGTGGAAAACGGCTGGCTGGATATTGCGAATGCGGAGTTGATCGACGATCACGGTATTCAGATTGCGCCGCTACATTATCCCAATCTGAGCCATACCGAGATTTTCGAAGGCGTTGAGGTTTTTTATCGCAAGTTCTACTTCCGCGCACCTAAGATCATGTCGATCCTCAACGAGATGGTCCGGAGTCCGCAGATGATGAAGCGGCGCCTGCGCGAGGGGGTCGAGTTCTATCAGTTCCTGCGCGAGCGCCACGCTGCCTGAACCGCGATCGGTCGTTTTCTCGGCCGATGATTTCGGGCTGACCGAGAGCGTCAACGAGGCGGTGGAGATCGCGCATCGCGACGGGTGCCTGACCCAAGCGAGCCTGATGGTGGCGGGAGATGCCGCGGCGGACGCGGTGGCGCGGGCCAGGCGGCTGCCGGGGCTGAAGACCGGGCTGCATCTCGTACTGGTCGAGGGCGCTTCTGTCTCCGGGCATGAACGTTTGTCGCATATCACGCAGGCCGATGGGCGGTTCGGCAGTGATCAGGCGCGACTCGGGGTGAGGTATTTTTTCAGCGCGGCGGCGCGGCGCGAGCTTGAGACTGAAATTCGGGCGCAGTTCGAGGCCTATCGCGCGACCGGGCTCGATCTGCATCACGCCGATTGCCACAAGCATATGCATCTTCACCCGACGGTGGCGGCGCTGATGATCCGGGTCGGCCGTGAATTCGGGCTGCGGCGGATCCGGGTTCCGGCGGAGCCGCCGGCGGTGCTGGCGGCGTGCGGCACGCCGGCGCGGATGGGGGATTTGATGCTGTATCGGTGGTCTTCGCTGCTGCGCTGGCAGGCAAGGCGGGCCGGACTGGCGACGAGCGACCATGTTTTCGGCATCAGATGGTCCGGGCAGATGACCCGCGCGCGAATCGGGCGCTTGCTGGCGAACCTGCCGCCGGGATCAAGCGAGATTTATTTTCACCCGGCGACGCGTCAGGACCGGGAACTGGCACGGCTGATGCCGGATTATCGCCACCGTGAAGAACTGGACGCTTTGTTGAGCGTTTCGAGGTAGGCGGCTGCAACAGTATCGGCGCGCACAACGATGCCGCGATTTTCACGCAAACAAATGCTTGATAACACGTTATGGTTGTAATATGCACCGCTCTTGAGAACGTCGTGATGTTGGTGATCGTTTGTTAAGTTTTGTGGACTAGAGACCGACAATCATCTCGCGGCAGCACCCAAGGAGAGCTTCGTGTCAGTTTCTGTATCCCCCATCGGCAGTGTTTCGGTTCTTTCTTCCCTCGGCACCACGCCGATTTCATTCGATATCAGCAGCAGCCTTGTGACCGCCGTTCAGGACCAGCTGACAGGCAGCATCACCAATGTGGTCAATGCGAATACGTCATACGACCCGATCGTGGCGGTGCCGATCACGCTGGCGGCGGATGGGAGCACGGCATCACTGCCGAGTGCGGTCTCCGGCTTCACGACGGGCTACGATATCTACCTTTCGGGCACCGTGACGGGCGGCGGATCGATTGCACTGCCGGTACAGGCCGCCAGCGGCTCTCGTGGTTTCGCAGCCATTATCGCAACGTTCACCGGGAATGAGACAGTCACCGGCGGTGCAGGCCTCAATGCGCTCGTCGTGGCTGGAGCCAATACCAATCTGACCTATGATCCGCTGGGCGGCACCGGGGTCACGACCTTGTATGGTGGTGGCGGCAACAATAATTTCACACTCGACGGCAAGAATATCTCCGCCGTGGTTGCAGCCGGTGACAACACGATCACCGCCGCGGCTTATTCTGCGTCGCCCTACAGCTACAACACGATTTCGACTGCCGGTGGCAACAATCTCATCACGCTGAATGCCGGGCAGGACACAGTCATGTCGGGCGGGACCGATACGATAAGGGTCGCCAATGCCGGGGATTACATCACCGTATCCGGGACGTCGGTCGTCAACATGACGACACTGTCCGCAAGCAATTCCGTGGTTGCGACAGGCAACGACGTCGTCAACATGCATGGTACGGGCGATAGCGTGTCGATCAGCGGCGGCTCCTCCGCGCCTCACTCATCCCCTCATTACGTAGCCGGCATGGAATTGCCGAATATGCCGCTGCTGCGCAGCATTTCCGTGAACCGCCGCATCAGGGGCAGTAGCCGGTGCTTCGGCATGTTCGGGATCAATTCATAGAGCATGCACCCCTGACGGAACAACGAGTGTGAGCGGGTCTTCGAAGTGTTGGACTTGAGCTGTCGATCCATTCCCAGGCTCTCGCCTGCCGTCCCGAGCATGGTCAGCAGCGCCATCGCAAACGCGCTGATGAGCAGCAGCCGATCGCGCCGCTCTGGTTCGGCGATGCGGATCTCAGCCATCCCCATCCCAAAACGCAAATCCTTGACGTCCCTGAAGCTGGGTTCGATCGTCCAGCGCCGGGAATATTGCTTGATCAATGTCCCTGCAGACGCCACGGCGTCACTGCTCGCCAGGCACCACGGCTCCTTCATGTCACGCGCATGTACGCACACCACGGCACCGACCTGATAGGCGTGCGAGGCGGTGACGCGCGCACCACGCAGTTTGCGCGCCCGGCCCGATTTGCCGACCCAGTCCGCCGCGGTTCGCGTCTCGCCTGCGGCATCGGTGACATGGATGTTGCCGCGGAAGCGAATGATATAGGCAAAGCCAAGCTCCGTAAGATACGCGAACAGCTTGTGGTCACCGAAGCCGCGGTCGGCCAGGATGGTCACGCGGCAGCCGGGCGGGACAACCTCCGACAGGCGGCGCAGGCAAGTATCCTCGATGGCGTTGCGCTGATCTTTCAATTCCTCTTTCCACATCGACAGCCACAACAGAGGCATCGCCCGGCCATGCTTGCTCACCAGGTTGAGCGCCAACGTTGCCTGATCGTCGCCGTCGAAATCCGTCCAGTCCATGGCAACGACGATGTCGGTCTGCGAACCCACCAGATGCGGTACCCAACGGGCGAAGCTTTCCCAGACGTCGATACTCTCGTTACTGAGCATGCGATCAACCTGCTTGATCGCGTGCTTGGTCACCAGCCCGCGCGCCTGTGCCAACGCCTGACCGATCATCGCGACGGCGAGCGACGCGCCGGTCATCACGCCCAGTGTCGCAGCAGACAGGGAGTCAACGCGTTTGGCGTGGAGATCGTGGGCATACAACTCGTCAATGAATGCGCGGATGTCCTTCAACCGCCCACCATCACGCTTTTTCGATGCTGCAATTCCCATGATCCACCCTCATCCATGCATTCCAACGCTTGGTAGAGAATCGCAGCGAATCGGCGCAATACCTGGACCTATGGAAAATGGGGGGATTCCTGAGCCTCCGCGCTTGTGACCGGGAATGTGAATACTGTGAGCGACGGCGGTACGGGGCAGACCATCGCACTCGGAAACGCAAATACGATCACCGGCACCAGCGGCGCACCGATTGCGGTGTTCGGTTCGGACAACGTTGTCAATGCTGGACCGACCGGACAATTTTATGCCTATGGCAGCAATAATGTCATCAACGCGGTTGGATCAGATACGGTTCTCGGCAATGGCACTGCCAATACGATCAATGTCGGCGGCGGTGGCGTCGTTTTTGCCGCAGGTGGCAACGACTCCATCATCACGTCGGCAAGCAGCAATGCCTTCGTCGTTGTGGGTGGCTCCGCCTCCAGCGATCTGGTGACGCTCGGCGGTTCTTCCTATGCCTATGTCGAAGGAAATACCTCGATCGCGGCGACCGGCACGAATTACATGCTGATGGCTTCGGGAAATAACAGCGCGACGCTTAACGGCGGGTCTCTGGCTTTTGTGATTGCCGGTGCCGACACGATCAATGCGACCGGTGCGGCAAACGTGTACGGTGGCGGTGGAACCCTCGATTTCATCGGTGGCGCCGGGCACAGCGTCGTCGAGATCGGCGCGGGCAGCGTGACGGCGTTGGCCGGGTCCGGCGGCATTACCGCTTATGGCGGAACCGAGGGCAATAACTCCCTCGTGGGCGGGAGCGGTTCGAATGTTTTGTATGCCGAAGGGACCGGCAGTACGCTGGTTGGCGGCACCGGAAACAATACGATGGTGGCCGCCGCAGGTGCGACGACCATGGTTGGCGGCGCGAATGCGGCGTTGAACAATTTCGTCTTCAACATGAATAGCGCCAATAGTTCCGACGTGATCACCGGCTTCAGCAACGGACCTGATAAAATCACTTTGGGTTCGGGCGTTACGATCACCAATCAGACGATGGGTGTGGGCTCCATCGCTCTCACCCTGAGCGACGGCACCAAGATTTCCGTGATCGGTGCATCGGCGGCGTTGACCGCCAGCGTCAGTGGTTCGACGACGATTCTGAGCTGATACTTCTGGTTTCGGCTGCCTGCATCGTGATGGGCGAACTGCTCGGTCACGCATGAACCTCTTTGCCGCGGGATCGGTTTCGAGCGATCTCGCTGCGGGAGGGAGTTGAATTTCGTGCAATGGACTGCCGGCTTTCGAGGGCGTGGACGATCAGTCGGGAATGAAATTTTTACGGCCTTGGGTCGATCGGGAGCCGGACGATACACGCAGCGGTTTCGATGGTGTCTCGGCGGAATGGTCGATCCCTGGGCATGGCGGTGCTGGTCGTGGATGGCGTGATAGTTGGCTTGAGGGGGCCACTCTGAAGCCGGCGGTAGGACTGTGCATCGGCTATAAATACGTTCGATCGCTGTGGAGCCGGTTGCGTTTGATCGCTGTGCGCCGCCGATGGGAGCTGATCCGATGTGGCGACTTTTAGTGGCGGCGCTTTCCTTTGACGGCATGGACCAATAACGTCGCGACGTGAGCAAAGTCGGGCATCGGTTTGGACGGGATGCATTCGGTGACGATCCTGCCCGTTACGACGCGGCGCGCCCGGCTTATCCTGATGAATTATACGAGCGGCTTGAGGCGATTGGCGCGTTGCGCCGCGGAATTTCGATTTTCGAAATTGGTCCCGGGACGGGGCTCGCGACCCGGCGGCTGCTGGACTACCGCCCGCGCCGCCTGCTTGCCGTGGAGCCGGACTCCCGGCTTGCCGCCTATCTGGCCGATCGATTCCGCTTGCATGAGGGATGTGACGCCCTGGGAATCGCCACGGCACCGTTCGAAACCGTGGGTCTTGCACCGGAGTCGTTCGATCTCGGCATTGCCGCGACCTCGTTTCACTGGGTGCGGCAACCGGGCGGGCTCGATCGTGTTCGTGCGGCTCTGTTGCCGGGGGGCTGGTGGGCGATGTGGTGGACGAATTTCGGTACCGCAATCTCGGATGATTTCCAGATCGCGATACAGCCGATATTCATGGAAACCCTTGGCGTCGCGGCGCAGGGCTCCCGGACGCGGCTGGCTTTCGACCTCGACCATTCCCGGCGTCGCGATCAGCTCGGCCGTGCGGGGTTTGCGCAGATCGGGGTTATGAGCTGGCAGCGCCGCCTCCGGCTCACGACCGCAGCGTTGATCGATCTGTATTCCAGTTTTTCAGTGATCAAGGCTCTGCCCGATGGGAATCGGTCACGGTTGCTCGATGGGCTTGCCGATATCGCCGAGACCCGATTCGGCGGAGCACCGGAGCGGGTGTTCACCACGACGCTCTATACCGCGCAAAATCCGCTCAGGGCCGGGTGAGCGAGAGCAGAAGGTCTTCGATCGCCGCGAGGTCGCTGGGGCGGGAGAGCCGGTGTTCGCCGTCCTTGATCAGGAGCACGCGGGTATCGGTGCTGGCGATGCGCTCTGCGATCCGCAGACTGGTCTGCCACGGCACTTCGAGATCGCACTGGCCGTGGATCAGGCGGGTCGGGCCGGTGAAATCGATGGTCGAGCGGAGCACGAGATGTTTCGCGCCATCTTCGAACAGGCCGGGCGTCAGGACGGTGGGTGGGCCGTAGGGGTTGGGCAAGGCAATGTCGCGGTTGCTGGCAAGGTGTGCGATGGCCTCGGTCGTCAGGCTGGGGCGGATCAGGTCTTCGGTGAAATCGGGCGCGGCGGCGATGCCGAGGAGGCCGGCGATTCGCGAGGCAAGCGGCCGAACCAGCAGCAGCATGATCCAACCACCCATCGAGGAGCCGACCAGGATCAGCTTGCCGTGCGGCACCACGCGGTCGATGACCGCTCGGGCGTCACCGGCCCAGCGGCTGATCGTGCCCTCGGAAAATTCGCCGCCGGACGTGCCGTGACCGGAATAATCGAGCCGGAGCATCGCCTGCCCCCGCGCGGCACAGACGGTGCGCAGATGAAGCGCCTTGCTGCCCTGCATGTCCGAAGCGAAACCGGGGAGAAAAACCACCGTCGGCCCCTCCCCCGCCAGATGGGCGTAGGCGAGTGCTTTGCCTTCGTGGTCGATCGTGCCGATCTGCTCGTGCATCGCGCTCTCCCTTTATCCTGCATGCCATGGTAACGCCGCCGTCTCACAGCAGGTGACGCATGGCCAAACCGTCCGACTTCGCGATTCTACAAGTTCTGCCGCAACTGGAAACCGGGGGCGTGGAACAGGTTGTGATCGAACTGACGGAAGCGGTGGCCCGCACCGGGGCGCGGGCGCTGGTGGCGAGCCTGCCGGGGCGGCTCGTTCCGGCGGTGGAACGGGCCGGCGGGATTCATATTCCGCTCGATCTCAAATCGCGCAACCCGTTCCGGATGGGGTGGAATGGCGATCAGCTGGCCAAGCTGATCAAGAAGCAGAAGGTCTCGCTGATCCATGCCCATTCCCGGGCCCCGGCGTTTGCGGCCCGGGCGGCGAGCATGCGGCGGGAAATTCCGTTCGTGACGACCTACCACGGTGCTTACAACCAACGCGGCCTGTTCAAGCGGCGGTATAATGCGGTGATGGCGTCGGGGAACCGGGTGATCGCGATTTCACGATTCATCGCGGAACTGGTGCGCGAGCGGCATCATGTCGGGGATGACCGGCTGCGGATCGTGCCTGGCGGGGTCGATCCGGTGAAGTTCGATCCGGAGACGGTCAATGGCGGGCGGATCGATCGGCTCGCGCGGGCGTGGCGGCTGCCGGATGGCGGGCAGACCATCATGCTGCCGGCGCGGCTGACCTCGTGGAAGGGGCAGGAGGTGATGATCGAGGCGCTGGGGCGGATGCGCCATCGTGACGTCACACTGATCCTGCTCGGCAGCGCTCAGGGGCGCGATGCTTACGCGAAATCGCTCGCGGAGCGGGCGCGGAGCCACGAGGTTGCGAGCCGGGTGCTGTTTGCCGGGGACTGCGCGGACATGCCGGCGGCCTACAAGCTGGCGGATGTCGTGGTCAATGCATCGACCGATCCGGAAGCATTCGGGCGCACCATCGTCGAGGCGCAGGCGATGCGGCGGCTGGTGATCGCGAGCGATCATGGCGCGGCGCGCGAAACCATCGTGGACGGGGAAACCGGCTGGCGGGTGAAGCCGGGCGACGCGGCTGCGCTGGCGGCGGCGCTGGATGCGGCGCTCGATCTTCCGGTCGAGGCGCGTATCGAAATGGGGCACGCGGGGCGAGCATTCGTTTCGGAACATTATTCGATCGCGGCGATGCAGGCGGGAAATCTGGCGGTTTATCACGAGTTGCTGGGGTGAAAGTGCCGGGATGAAAGTCATGGTGATCCGGCACGGCGCACTGGGCGATATCGTGCTCAGCATGCCGGCTTTCGCCGCGATCCGGGCGCATCATGGCGGGGCCGCGATCTCGCTGCTGACGACGGCACCGTTTGCGGGGTTTCTGGCGCAGGCACCGTGGTTCGATACTGTGATTATCGACGAGAAGCCGGCCCCCTGGGATTTTGCGGGGTTGGTGCTGCTGCGGCGACGGTTGGCGGGGTTCGACATGGTGTACGATCTGCAGACATCGTCGCGGTCGTCGCGCTATTTTCGGCTGGCGGGCAGGCCGGAGTGGTCGGGGATTGCGCGTGGGGCGCGGTTTTTTCATGGGAATCCGGGGCGGAACCGGCTGCATACGCGCGAACGGATTGCCGAGCAGCTGGCGATTGCCGGGATAGCCCCCCTGCCCGCTCCCGATTTGTCCTGGCTGCGTAGGGTGCCGCCGCCGCGCGCGCTTCCGGAGGCGTTCGCTGCCCTGATTCCGGGGGCTGCGCCGCATCGGCCGGAGAAGCGCTGGCCGGCAGCGCGGTTCGGGGCGCTCGCCGCGCAATTGCCGATGCCGGCAGTGATTTTTGGCACTGAAGCCGAACGGCCGCTCGCCGATGAAATTCGCCGCGTCGCACCCGGGGTGATCGATATGACCGGGCGCACCGACATCGCGCAGCTTGCCGCCTGCCTCGACCGTGCCACCATCGTGATCGGCAACGATACCGGGCCGGTGCATCTGGCGGCGGCGCTCGGCGTACGGTGCATCGTGCTGTTCGGCGGTGCCAGCGACCCGGTGTTGACGGCACCGCGGATGCCGGATGGGGCGTGGCCGACGATTATTCGGGTGTCAGATCTTTCGGAGTTGGCGGTATCCCCGGTGGCGGCGGCGGTCGGGAAAGTATAGGCAGGCAGGACTAGTTTTTTGCAAAAAAGGAGCAAAAAACTCTTGTTGGGGTGAGGTGGCGGGTTTCTGTCGCTCGGGCCGAGGTTGACGAAGTCCCGTGCGCTTGGCTTTGCGCGGCCGGGGCGGCATAACCCTCGCTCACCCTTGCCCTGAAGGAGCAAAATCATGCCTGCGATCACTTTGCCTGACGGTTCCGTCCGCGACTATCCGGGCGCCGTCACCGGCACCACGATCGCGGCATCGATCGGCCCGGGGCTGGCGAAGGCGGCGCTGGCGATGGAGGTCGATGGCGCGATGATGGATATCGCGCGCGAGATCGAGCGGGATGCGCGGGTGCGGTTCATTACCCGCAAGGACCCCGAGGCGCTGACGATGATCCGCCACGATGCGGCACATGTGATGGCCGAGGCGGTGCAGTCGCTGTATCCCGGCACGCAGGTGACGATCGGCCCGGCGATCGAAGGCGGGTTCTATTACGATTTTTTCCGCAACGAGGCCTTCACCCCGGATGATCTGCCCGCGATTGAGGCACGGATGCGCGAGATCGTCGCGGCCAATGCGCCGTTCACCCGCGAGGTCTGGCCGCGCGCGACCGCGATCGAGTTTTTCGAGGCGCGTGGGGAGCGGTTCAAGGCGGAACTGATCCGCGATCTGCCGGATGCCGAGACGATCACGATCTATCGGCAGGGCGACTGGCTCGATCTCTGCCGGGGGCCGCATATGCGCGGTACCGGGGATATCGGCGGTGCGTTCAAGCTGACCAAGGTGGCCGGTGCGTATTGGCGGGGCGATCATCGCAATCCGATGCTCAGCCGGATCTATGGCACCGCATGGCGGGACCAGAAGGAACTCGACGCGCATCTGCACCAGTTGGAGGAGGCGGAGCGGCGCGATCATCGCAAGATCGGACGGCAGATGGACTTGTTCCATATGCAGGAAGAAGCGGCGGGGTCGGTGTTCTGGCACGAGAAGGGCTGGCGGCTGTACCGGACGGTGGAATCCTATATGCGCCGCCGCCAGGAGCAGTTCGGGTATTCCGAGGTGCGCACGCCGCAATTGCTCGACCGCTCGCTGTGGGAAAAGTCGGGACATTGGGAGAATTACCACGCGCATATGTTCATCGCCGAGGTCGAGGACGAGAACAAGGTGCTCGCGGTCAAGCCGATGAACTGCCCGTGCCATGTCCAGATTTTCAACCACGGGCTGCGCTCGTATCGGGAATTGCCGCTGCGGATGGCGGAATTCGGGGCATGTCATCGGTACGAGCCTTCGGGGTCGCTGCATGGCATCATGCGGGTGCGCGGGTTCGCGCAGGACGATGCGCATATTTTCTGTACCGAGGATCAGATCGCGGATGAGACGGTGCGGTTCGTCGAGATGCTTCGGCTGGTGTACCGGGATTTCGGGTTCGCCGACTTCGCGGTGAAATTCGCCGACCGGCCGACGCCGCGCGCGGGCAGCGATGAGGTCTGGGACAAGGCCGAGGCGGCGCTGAAATCGGCCTGCGCGCAAGCCGGGGTGGAGTATACGCTCAATCCCGGCGAGGGGGCGTTCTATGGGCCGAAGCTCGAATTCGTGCTCCGGGATGCGATCGGGCGGGATTGGCAGTGCGGGACGTTGCAGGTCGATTTCGTGCTGCCGGAGCGGCTGGATGCCAGCTACATCACGGCGGAAAGCCAGCGTGCCCGGCCGGTGATGCTGCATCGTGCGATATTGGGGAGTTTCGAGCGGTTCATCGGCATGATGATCGAGAATTGCGCGGGGCGGTTTCCGCTCTGGCTGGCGCCCACGCAGGTGGCGGTGGCCAGTATCGTGACCGATGCCAACGAGTATGCCGAAACCGTGGCGGGGCGGTTGAAATCCGCCGGGCTTTCGGTGACCACCGATCTGCGTAATGAAAAGATCAATGCCAAGATCAGGGATTTGAGCCTTGCGCTGATCCCGAACATCATGGTGGTCGGGCGGCGGGAGGCGGAGCAGAACACGGTATCGCTGCGCCGGCTCGGCAGCGATGCGTCCACGACGGTGGCGCTCGATGAGGTGGTGACCGCGCTCAGGACCGAGGCGACGCCGCCCGATCTGCGATGACAGGCCGGGCCGGGGTGCTGACTGCGCCCCGGTGTGCGGCACATATTCCGGTCTTGTAATTTTCCGGAACGGCATCGGAGAGGCCGCTGATGTATGAGTGAACTTTTCGTGATCGACATTCGGTCGATCCGGACGGGGAGCAGTTCAGGGAATGGTCAAGGCATCGCCGGTTGCATCGGGCTCGATGGGTGCGAAGGGTCGCAACCCGGGACGGGGTCCCGCCAAAGATCCGGCGAAGATGATGACGTTGTTCGTCCTCGTGGTGGTGACGCTCTATTTCGGGCGGGAAGTGCTGATCCCGATTACCCTGGCCGTGCTGCTCGCGTTCCTGCTGGCGCCGCTGGTCGCACTGTTCCGGCGCTGGCGGCTGGGGCGAATACCCTCCGTGTTGCTGGTGGTGACGGTGACGATCGGGGTTCTGCTTGGGATCGGCAGCGTGATCGGCGGGCAGATCGGGTCGCTCGCGCATGATCTGCCGAACTACACCAAGACGATCGAGACCAAGGCGGCGACGATTCAGGCCGAGACGATCGGCCGGGTGACCAAATTCATGCAGCCGGCAAGGAAGACGGCGCAGGGTGGCGCAGCCGCTTCGGCACCCGCAGCGACGCCGGGCGGCCAGATGGCCCCGACGGCGGCACCTGCGCGCGGTTCGACCGGCGTGACGTCGCATTGGGGCGTGGTGAAGGAGGTTCTGGGGCCAGTGCTGTCGCCGCTGGCCACGATTGGCATCGTGTTCATCGTCGCGATATTCGCGTTGTTGCAGAGCGAGGATTTACGGGACCGGCTGATCCGGCTGATCGGGGCAGATGATATTCACCGGACCACGATCGCGATGGATGATGCGGATTCGCGGTTGCGGCGGTATTTTCTGACCCAGCTTACGGTAAACACCACGTTCGGCATCGTGGTCGGGGTCGGGCTGTTTTTCATCGGTGTGCCCAACCCGGTGCTGTGGGGGGTGTTGTCAGCGCTGTTGCGGTTCATTCCGTATATCGGCTCGATGATTTCCGCCCTGCTGCCGATCGCCCTGGCGGCGGCGGTGGAACCGGGCTGGTCGATGGCGCTGTGGACGGCAGCACTTTACATCGTCGTCGAGGGGATCACCGGTCAGTTGATCGAACCGCTGCTCTACGGGCACAGCACGGGGATTTCACCGTTCGCCGTGGTGGTGGCGGCGATTTTCTGGTCGTGGGTGTGGGGGCCGGTCGGGCTGTTTCTGTCGACGCCGCTGACCCTTTGCCTTGTGGTGATCGGACGCAACGTCAAGCGGCTCGAATTTCTCGATGTGATGTTCGGGGACCAGCCGGCGCTGAGCCCGGTGGAGACCTTCTATCAGCGGCTGCTGGCCGACGACGCGGACGAGGTGGTGGAGCAGGCTGAGACGCTGCTCAAGGATATGACGCTGGCGTCGTATTATGACGAGGTGGCCTTGCCGGGGATGCAACTCGTGGCCGCCGATGCCGATCGGGGCGTGCTGGAACCCGAGCAGCTCGATACGGTGAAGACGGCGATCTATGAATTGGTCGAGACTTTGGCCGAGCATGTCGAGCCAACCGGGGATGGACGTGCCGAGGGGGTGCTCGTTGCCCCTGCCGGTCTGGAAGCGCCCGCGATTTTGAGCATTGCCGGGCGGGGGCCGCTCGATGAACCGGCTTCGGCGATGCTGGTGCATCTGTTGCAGCAACAGGGGATTGCGGGGCGGCTGGTCAGGTACGACGATGTTTCACGGCATGCCTTGCAGCATCTGGACGTCAGCAACGTGGCGATGGCGGCGATCGCGTATCTCGATATCAGCGGCAGTCCGGCGCATCTGCGCTATCTGATCCGGCGGTTGCGGCGTTATCTGCCGGAGGGCACACCGATTCTGGTGGGGCTGTGGCCGCATGAGGAGCCGGCACTTCAGCAGGAACGGATGCGGACGACGATCGGGGCGGATCATTACGCGAGTTCCTTCGCGGACGTGATGGCGCAATGCCGCTCGGTCATCGAACATCGGTCTCCCGTCGAGCCCGCGACGCAGATCGCCTGACGGCGGAGACGTTGATTTCGCCCGATGTTGCTACTCATCGAGATCGTGGAGGCGGCGCAGCAGCGCGACGCGGCGGCGGGGGAAGTTGCGTCGGGTGTCAGCCAGAGCGTGGGGGCTCGACCATCGAACATTGGCGAACATCGCCGCCGGGCGGCCTGCCGACAGGCCGATCAGCCAGTAGCCGCCATCCGCCGCCGGGCCGAATACCGCGTGATGGCCGCGCAGGAGGCGTAGTGCTCGCCGCAGGTCGGACGGCGCGATGTCGGGGATGTCGCTGCCGATCAGAATGACCGGACGGTTGGGGAAATGCGCCATCGCACGGTGCATGCGGGTGCCGAGATCACCTCGACCCTGCCTTTGGATCGCCCATCCGGGGGCGCGCAGGCGCGCGTAATGGTCCGGCGTGATCGCGACGACAAGGACGACCCGGCGGAGGGGGCGGATGCGCCGGAGCAGGCGGTGCAGCAGGGTGCGCGAGAGGTTCAGCGCCGCGCGGTCGCCGATCTTGCGCGCCAGCCGCCGCTTGCCGACGCCGAGACGGGGGATGCGGGTGAACACGATCACCACGGGCAGGCTCATCGGCGGTAGTCGCGAATGGCGGGAGCGTCGGGGGCGATGAGGTAGCGCAACAGGCGGATGAAGTTGGCGGCGACGCGGCGGACCCAGCCATCGCGGATATAGGCTGAGGCATCGGTGGTGACGATGAGGTTCATCGGGTCGAGGCGGCGGCGGCCGAGATTTCGGGCCAGCGCGACATCTTCCATCAAGGCGAGGCATGGCATGCCGCCGGCGGCTTCGAGCAGGTCTCGATGGATCAGCAGGCCCTGATCGCCGTAGGGCAGGCGGAACAGGAAGCAGCGCAGGCGGACCAGCGCTTCGAGGAGGCGGGCGCGCAAATCGGCGCTGGCGAAGCGGAGCGTGCCGAAATAAGCGCGGCTTGGGTCGATGAGGTTTCGGCGGATCGTGGTCGGCCAATCGGGCGGGAGGTGGGAGTCGGCGTGAAGCAGAAGCAGCCATTTGGTGGGGGCGGCCGCGATGCCGCGTTGCAACTGGCTGCCGCGCCCGGATGGTCCCTCGATCAGGATTGCCCCGGCGGCGCGGGCGAGGGTTGGCGTTTGATCGGTGCTGCCGCCGTCGCTGACGATGATCGCCGCGACCAGATCGGGAGCGGCGGCGATCGTGGCGAGCAGGGCCGGCAGGTGGGCCGCTTCGTTCAGCGTGGGGATCACGACCGAGATGAGGGCGGCGGCATGGTTCATCGGCGGCGCCACTTATGGAAGCGATGGAGCAAAGCGAGGCCGCGCGGGGAGGCATGTTTCTGGCGCCAGAGGCCGGCGACGGCGCGGATCGCCTCGCTGCGGGTCGGGTAGGGGTAGATCGTGCCGAGCAGTTTTTTGAGGCCGAGATCATGCTGGATCGCGATGGTGAAGCCGGTCAGAATTTCGCCGGCATGGGTGCCGACGATGGTGGCCCCGAGAATCCGGTCCGATCCCGGGCGGGTCAGGACGGTGACGAACCCTTCGGTGTCGGCTTCCGCGATCGCGCGATCGAGTTCGGTGAATTCGTAGCGGGTGATCTCGCAGGCAATGCCGCGCGCTAGGGCTTCGCGTTCGTTGAGGCCGACCCGTGCGATCTCCGGGCTGGTGTAGGTGACTGCGGGGACCGCGCGATACGAGGGTTTGAACCGCCAGAACGGGCTGAACAGGGCGTTCAGGGCAGCGAATCCACCCTGAAATCCGGCGATATGGGTCAGTTGATACGGGCCGGCGACATCGCCGCAGGCAAAGATGGTGGGCTGGAGGGTTTGCAGCCAGGCATCGGTTTCGATCGTGCGGCCCGGGCCCGGAGCGATGCCGAGGTCTTCCAGCCCGTAGCCGGAAAGGCGCGGCTTGCGCCCGATTGCGAGAAGAATGCGGTCGAACCCGATATCGACGATGTCATCCTGAAAATCGGTGCGCAGGGCGAAGCCGCCATGTTCGGCAAGGACGGCCACGGCGCGATGTCCGGTCAGGATGGTGACGCCGTCACGCCGCAGGGCGGTGGCGATGGCGGTGGAAACATCGTCGTCCTCGCGCGGGAGCAGGCAAGCAGCGTTTTCGACCAGAGTGACGTCACTGCCCAGACGGGCGAAGGCCTGCGCCATTTCGCATCCGATCGGGCCGCCGCCGAGGATGAGCAGGCGGGCGGGCAGAGTTTCGAGGTCCCAGAGGGTTTCCGAGGTTGCCGAAGGGCAATGGGCGAGGCCCGGGATCGAGGGGATGACCGGTTCGGCGCCGGCGGCGATGACGATGGCGCGGGTGGTGATGATGTCCTCACCGATCGCGACCGACCATGGCGAGACGATTCGGGCGTGCCCGTGCCGGACATCGACGCCGAGTGCCGTATAGCGCGCCACCGAATCATGGGGGGCGACACCGGCGATGGCGGCGCGGACTGCGGCGCGCGCGGCGGGGAAATCCATTCCGAGGCGGGCCGCATGGAGCAGGGCTTTGGAAGGCACGCAACCGGTATTGAGGCAATCACCGCCCATGAGTGCCGATTCGATCAGGGTGACACGGGCGCGCAGGGCGGCGGCGACATAGGCGGTGACCAACCCGGCAGCGCCCCCGCCGATCACCACCAGATTGCGATCGAAGCGGCGGGGGCGGGAAAAACCGGCCTGACGGCGGCGTCGTGTCAACGCATTGCGCACGAGCGGAGCGGCGAGTGGCAGGGCGGCGAGGAGCAGCAGGCCGAGGATCAGGCGCGCGGTGAGTACGGTGTGGTGGGCGCCCAGTGTGGCGAGGGTGGCGCCGGCGTTGACATAGATGATGGTGGCCGGGAGCATGCCGATCTGGCTCGCAAGATAGAAGCGGCCGAGGGAGAGCCGGGTCAGCCCGGCGAGCAGGTTGATCGCGACGAACGGGATAACGGGGACCAGCCGGAGGGAGATCAGATACAACGCGCCGTCACGCGCGATCCCGTGATCAATTCGGGCGAAGGCGCCGGGAAACCGGGCCAGTGCGAAATCGCGCAGCAGGAACCGGGCGATCAGGAAGGCGAGGCTTGCACCGATCGTGGCCGCAAAGGAGACGAGCACGCTGCCCGCGACCACGCCGAACAGCGCACCGGCAGCGAGCGTCAGGATCAGCGCGCCGGGAAACGACAGGGCGGTGGCGAGGATATAGATGCCGAAAAACGCGGCGAAGCCGGTGAGGCGGTGATGGGTCACCAGATCATGCAGTGCTGCGAAATGGTGGCGGAGACCTGCGGGGGTCAGTGAATGACGCTGGAGGGCCACGGCGATCCCGACGGTGACGAGGACGAGCCCGGCGAAGGCGAGCGGTCGGAGCCGGGATAATCGTTTCGGCGGGTTGATGATGTTCATGGCACGTTCATGCCCGAGGATGGCCTTCGCATGCAAAAGCGGTGGCGCGGCCTTTATTCGGGAGGCAATCCGGCGGTGTTCGGTGCCGCCACCGGCTTGTGCTCGACGACGCGGAGGAATTGCTGCGCCATGGCGTGATAGACTGGTTCCTTGCACACCACCCGCGATGCCATGGTGCCGAGGATCGCGGCGACACCGACCGGGACGGTCATGGCGGGGTTGCTGGTCATTTCGATCACGATGGCGGTGGCGGTGAGCGGGGACTGGACGACACCGGCGAAATATCCGGCCATGCCGATCATGGCGAAGGCGGCCACCGGCAGGTTGGGGATCAGGTGGGCAAACGCCGTGCCGACGCCGACGCCGACGGCGAGAGAAGGGGCGAAGATGCCGCCGGGAATCCCCGACAGATAGGAGACCAGGGTTGCGAGGAATTTCAGCGGGGCGAATTCCAGCGGCGGCAGCACGCCGCGGGTCAGAGCCTCGCGGGCTTCGCCGTAGCTCGCATCATAGACCTGACCATGCGAGGCGAAGCCGATCGCCGCGAGAATGAGGCCGCAGAGTGCCGCGAAAACGACGGGGCGGCTCCGTGCGAGGCGGTTGACGGATGCCGGCATGAAGCGGGCCGGCATGATGAGGATCTGGGCGAACAGGCCGCCGGCAAGGCCGCCGACGACGGCGCAGACCGGGACCAGCAGCCAGATCGAGCCGAGCGCAAGGGTGGCGCGCGAGAAGCCGAAATAGGGCTGGTAGCCGAGCACGAGAAACAGGGTGATACCGCTGGCGAAGGCGGCGAGGATGATCGAACGGACCTGACGATCATCGAAGCTGCGGGCCATTTCCTCGATCGCGAAGATGATCCCGGCGATCGGGGCGTTGAAGGCGCAGGTGATGCCGGCGGCGCCACCGGCTAGGATAAGCAATCGCTGGAGCGCGTGGCTGCGCTCCAGCCCGAGGCGGCCGCAGATGTTCATAGTGGCGCAGCCGATCTGCACCGTCGGGCCTTCCTTGCCGATCGAGGCGCCGACCGCGAAGCCCAGCAGGGTCAGCAGGAACTTGCCGGCTGCGATGCGGAGGGAGAGCACCGAATCGACATCGGCGGGGTCCTGCATCTGCAGGCCCGCCATTGCCTGCGGAATCCCCGAGCCCTGGGCGCCCGGAAAGACGCTGCGGGTGAGGAAAACGATCAGGGCCAGACCGGCGGGACAGAGCAGGAAGGGCAGCCACTCCCGGCCGGTCGTGAGCGTGGCGAAAAAGGCACTGGCGCGGATCACGCCGAGGCCGAAGACGATCGAGATCAGGCCGGTGATCACCGCCGCGAGTACGAAGATCACGTTGCGTTTGGTGGCGGCCATGGGCGCGCGGCGCTCCGCTACAGGATGAAGCGGGAGAGATCGCCCTTGGCCGCCAGTGGCGCGACACGGTCGTGCACGAGGCTGGCATCGACGCTGATGGTTTCGCCCGACCGGTCGGTGGCACCGAAGCTGATGTCCTCCAGCATGCGTTCGAGGACGGTGGCAAGACGGCGCGCGCCGATGTTCTCGACGCGGTCGTTGATGTCGGCGGCGAGGCTCGCGATGGCGTCAATCGCGGCATCGGTGAAGTCGAGATGGACGTTTTCGGTCTCCATCAGCGCGACGTATTGCTTGAGGAGCGAGTGTTCGGGTTCGGTGAGGATGCGGCGGAGATCGTCGCGCGAGAGCGGCGCGAGTTCGACGCGGATGGGCAGGCGGCCCTGAAGTTCGGGCAGGAGGTCGGACGGTTTGGCGACATGGAAGGCGCCCGAGGCGATGAACAGGATGTGGTCGGTCTTGACCGGGCCGTATTTGGTGGTGACCGTGGTGCCTTCGATGAGGGGGAGCAAGTCGCGCTGCACGCCTTCGCGCGAGACATCGCCACCGCGGAAGCCACCTTCGGTTTTGGCGCAGATTTTGTCGATTTCGTCGAGGAAGACGATGCCGTGATTTTCCGCGTGGGTGCGGGCGTCGGCGGTGAGTTGGTCGGTATCGAGCAGGCGATCGGCTTCCTCGCGGTTCAGGGCGGTGCGGGCGGCGGCGACGCTCATGCGCTTGCGGCCCTGCTGGCGGCCGAACATGGATTTCATCATTTCGCCGATGTTGGCGGCACCACCGGGGGGCATGCCCGGCATATCGAGCTGTCCGATCATGTTGGCGGGGTTTTCGGCGACCTCGATATCGATTTCCTTGTCTTCCAGCTGGCCGTCGCGGAGCATGGTGCGGAAGCGGTTGCGGGTATCGGCGGAGGCCCCCTCCCCTACCAGAGCGGTCAGGAGCCGGTCCTCGGCGGCGAGTTCGGCGCGGGCGGCGACGCCTTTGCGGTTGGCATCGCGCAGCATGGTGATCGAGATTTCGACCAGGTCGCGGATGATGCTTTCGACGTCGCGGCCGACATAGCCGACTTCGGTGAATTTGGTGGCTTCGACCTTGATGAAGGGGGCTTGGGCGAGTTTGGCAAGGCGGCGGGCGATTTCGGTTTTGCCGCAGCCGGTCGGGCCGATCATCAGGATGTTTTTCGGGACGACTTCCTCGCGCATGGCTTCGGGGAGTTGCTGGCGGCGCCAGCGGTTGCGCAGTGCGATGGCGACGGCGCGTTTGGCATCGTTCTGGCCGACGATGAAGCGGTCGAGCTCGGAGACGATCTCGCGGGGGGTGTAGGTCGGGCTGTCGATCACAGGGTTTCCACAATCAGGTTATGGTTGGTGTAGATGCAGATGTCGCCGGCGATTTTCATGGCACGGCGGGCGATGTCCTCGGCGGTGAGACCATCGACGGTGAGCAGGGCGCGGGCGGCGGCGAGGGCGAAATTGCCACCGGAGCCGATGGCGATGATGCCGTCTTCGGGTTCGAGCACGTCGCCGTTGCCGGTGAGGGTGTAGGAATGGATGCCATCCGCCACCGCCATCATGGCTTCGAGGCGGCGGAGGTAGCGGTCGGTCCGCCAATCCTTGGCCAGTTCGACGCAGGCGCGCTCGAGCTGGTTGGGGAAGCGTTCGAGCTTGGCTTCGAGGCGTTCGAGCAAGGTAAAGGCATCGGCGGTGGCGCCGGCAAAACCGGCGAGGACGGCACCGTTGCCGATGCGGCGGACCTTGCGGGCATTGCCTTTGACCACGGTGTTGCCGAGGCTGACCTGACCGTCGCCGGCCATGGCGACCGCGCCGTTCGCGCGGACGCAGAGGATGGTCGTGCCGTGCCAGCCGACCGGATCGTGCGGGTTTTCCATGATTGGGAGATGGCATGGGTGGCGTAGAGAAGGAAGGGAAGCGCTTCTTTTTTGAAAAAAAGAAGCAAAAAACTTTTTGGAGTTGGGTTCCCGGCGGTGTCACTGGAATGGGCTAACGAACGAGAGTTTTTTTGCTTCTTTTTTTGCAAAAAAAGAAGACCTTGCTTTACTTTTACCGGTCGTGGTGTGTTGTGACGGGCGGCGCGGCAGCGTTCTGGATAAGCAAAAAAGGACGATCAGGGATGCGTGAGGGGTTCGAGACCAGGGTCTATCATTATTTCGAGATCATCGTGGTGCAGGTGCTGACGCTGCTGATGGCGGTGGTGGTGACGGCGGCGCTGCTGCACCTGATCGCGAATATTCTGCATGATATTTTTTATACCAGTTTCGATCCGACCAATCCGGCGATTTTCCAGTCCGTGTTCGGGGCGATTTTCACGGTGGTGATCGCGCTGGAGTTCAAACGGTCGATTCTGGTGACCAGCGAGCGGGCCGAGGGGTTGGTGCGGGTGCGGGTGGTGATATTGATCGGGATGCTGGCGATCGTGCGCAAGCTGATCATTCTGGACCTGGGCAAGGGGCAGTCCGAGACGTTGTTTGCGCTGTCGGCGGCGTTTCTGTCGCTGGGAGTGGTGTATTGGCTGGTGCGGGATCAGGACCGGCGGGATCAGGCCGAGGGGTTGGAGTGAGGGTACGTCAAGATGACGTGATTGGAGGCGGTTGACCGACCGGGGACGGGATTGCGGGCGATTGGCGTGGATGGTTTCGGAGAGATTGGTCGATCAGTCCCCAGGTCGGGGCGCGATCGGTCCAGATAAAACTTTGCGGACGCCCGAGACCGGGATCGTCGAGCGCTCCGGCGCGGATAACCGTGAGACCGGAGCGACCGGATGACTCGCTGAACAGCGGCGTGCCGCAGTGGGGACAGAACGAACGCTGCATCGTGTTGCCGCTGTCGGCGGTGCTTTGATAGGACTGGAGGGTGCCCGTGATGGTCAGATCATTTTTATTGAAGATCAGGTTGATGGAAGCATTGCCGGCGGCGAGATACTGGCAGTCGCGGCACCAGCAAGCCCGCGTTGCGATCGGTGCCGAGGTTGATTGAAAGCGGATGCTGCCGCAGAGGCAGCCGCCGGTTATCGGGCGTTCCATGATCGTGATGTGTGCGGGTTCATGTCAATTCCTGCGCACGTTATCAGGCGGGGGGCGGGGTCTGGCGGGGCAGGTTTTCCAGCGTGTGGTCGATCAGGCCCCAGTCGGGCGCGCGTTTGTTATGACCTCCTGCACGGCTTTCGCGGAAGATTTCGGGCCGATGGGGCTCGATGTTTTTATTTATCGCCGAAAACCGTGCATCGAAGCAACGAAATTCGCGATCAGCCGGGTTGAGTGGATTTGAAGCTCGGCAGCGCCTGGATTTTGGTCCACCAGTCGTGCAAGCCGGGGACGTCGAAGAGGACGTCCTTGTCAGGGGTCATGGAAACGTAGGCGGCAATCGGGGCGAGGTAGAGGTCGGCCAGGCTGAGGTCGCCGGCGATGAAAGCGTCGTGGCCCCTGGTCTGCATGGCGAGGGTGAGCACCTTGCGGCCCGCTTCGATTCCGGCGCGACGGGCGGTCTCGTTTTTGCCGCCGACGAAATCGGGGAAGAGGTGATAGGCAGCGACGCCGCCGAGCAGCGCACCATAGCCGTAGGAGTCGATCAGGCCGATGACCATGTCCATCCGCGCGCGATCTTTCGGGGTGGCCGGAATGAGAGAGCGGCCGGGGAGGACATCGTTCAAGTAGCGGGTGATCGCGCTGGTCTCGAGCAGGCGCAGGCCATCATGATCAAGCACCGGGACCTTGCCGAACGGGTGGCGGGCGAGGTGTTCGGGCTTCTGCGGTTCGCCTTCGAGCACGTTGATCTGATGTTGGGTGAAGTCGGTGACGCCTTTTTCGGCGAGGACCATTTTGACGGTGCGGACGTAGGTGGAGCCGTCGAAGCCCCAGAGGACGAGGTCGGACATTGAGCGGTGTTCTCCCTGTGTGTTTGCGCGTGAGTTGGCTGGTGTTCAGAGAATGAGAGATGTGCGAGGAAATACAACCGCGCTTCATGGCCGATCTTGCCAAATGATGAAGTCGCTGGCTTAAACACCGCAAGATCAACCAACGGGGAACGCATATGTCGGGTCAGCACGCCGCAGATATCGCCGCACGGCTCGATCGCCTGCCGCCGTCGCGGACGGTGTGGACCATTATCGTTCTGATCTCGCTGGGCGGGGTGTTCGAGTTCTATGACCTGTTCTTTACCGGCTATGTGGCACCCGGCATGGTCGGGTCGGGCCTGTTCAAACCGGCATCGCTCGGGATTTTCGCTTCGCTGACGGCATTGAAAGTGGCGGGGTTCGGCACCTTCGTGTTCGCGACCTTCGCCGGGCTTTGGCTCGGGGCGCTGGTGTTCAGCCAGGTCGCCGACCGGTTCGGCCGGCGGATCGTATTCACCGGGGCGCTGATCTGGTACATGATCTGCACCGCGATCATGGCGTTCCAGACCAGCGGGTTTGCGCTGGATATCTGGCGCTTCATCGCCGGCATCGGCATCGGAGTCGAGCTGGTGACCATTGATACCTTCATTTCCGAAATGATTCCGCGCTCCGAGCGGGGACGGGCATTTTCGGTCAATCAGTTCATCACCTTTCTGGTCGTGCCGGTCATTGCGTTTCTTGCGTTCGTGCTGAAGGGAACCAGGCCGTTCGGGCTCGATTACTGGCGGGTGGTCATTCTGATCGGCTCGGTCGGTGCGCTGATCGTGTTCGTGCTACAGCGCGGCATTCCCGAAAGTCCGCGCTGGCTCGCCCGGCATGGACGGATCGCCGAGGCCGATGCCATCGTGACCGACCTCGAACGTAAGGTCAGCCGCGAACTCGGGCGCGCCTTGCCGCCGCCGCAGCCCGCAGCGCCGGAGGAAAGTGGCGCCGGGTCGTTTTTCGAGATCTTCAGCCCACCTTATTTGAAGCGGACGATCATTCTCTCCATCTTTAATATGGCGCAGGTGATCGGGTTTTATGGGTTCGCTGCCTGGGTGCCGACGCTGCTGATACATCGCGGCATCCATGTCACCGCGAGTCTCGAATATGCGTTCATCATTGCGATCGCCAACCCGTTCGGCCCGCTGCTCGGCACGCTGTTCGCGGACAAACTCGAACGCAAAACCCAGATCATCGGCGGGCTCGTGGTGATGGGGATCGTGATCGTGCTGTTCGCCCGGAGCAATGCGCCCGCCGTGTTGATCGCGCTCGGTGTGCTGTTCACCCTCGCCTCGAACATCATGTCGTTCGCGTATCATGGATATCAGCCCGAATTGTACCCGACGCGGATCCGGGCGCGCGCGGTCGGGTTCGTTTATTCGTGGTCACGCATCGCTGCGGCTTTCGCGGGGCTTGCGATCGGTATTCTGCTTGCCGATTACGGGGTGCCGGGTGTGGCCGTGTTCATCGCGATCGCCATGCTGGTGGGGATCATCATGATCAGCCTGGGACCATCGACCAAGGGTCTGGCGCTCGAACAGATCAACCACTGAGCCGAGAGGCGGCGCCCGTCAGAGGCCGCCCGGCTGTCCCACGAGACGCTCGATTTCGGCGCGAACCACGCGCTCGACCAGACCGGGCAGATGGGTGTCGAGCCATGATTTCAGCAACGGGCGGATTTCCTCGCGGACGATCTCCTCGACGCTGATCCCACCCCGGCTGATCGCGAGGTTGCGGTCGGCCGATACCGTCCGCACCAGCGCGCCGATATGGCTCGCGGCCGCCTCGGCCGCCTGGGCACCGAGAATGGGCTGCGGCCCCTCGATGGTGGAATGCGGGCTCGGCGTTGCGGCCGGACCCGCGTGACCCCGTTCGGGATCGTAGGGAACATCGGTTGCCGCAGCGCCCGGCGGCAGGGCGCTTGAGAGCGTGGAGGCGGAACTGATCGCCGCCGGGGCGGGCAACTCGCTGCTCTCATGCCGCACCGGGCCGGAGGGCGCCGGTTCGGGAACCATCATCGACGGATCGAGCATCATCACGGAGTCGGTGGTGGTGCCGCGATCGCCTGTTGGCATCGGCACGGCCTCGTCATCCTTGAGAATGCGCCGGATCGAGGAGAGGATTTCATCCATCGATGGTTCGGCATTGATCGGCTCGTTCGAAATGCTCATGCGCAACTCCCGCCCTTGAGGGTCCCCTTATCGTGCCGCCGCCGGCGTGGGCTCGTTCAGCAGCGTGCCGTCAGGGGCGATACCTGCCGCCTCATACGCCGCATTTCCGTTGCCGAACAGCGCGTCCTTGACCTGATCGTAGTATTTCAGATCGTCATAATGCGTCACCGGCAGGGCCAGATCGGTCGCGGTCAGACGCCCGATCGCCGCCGCGATGGAGTAGGATTCATTGACGACGTTGGCGATATTCTGGATCTGGGTGGTCTGAGCGTTGAACAGCAATTGCTGGGCGTTCAAAACGTCGAGCGTGTCACGGGTGCCGACGATTTCCTGGCGTTCCGTGCCGTCGAGCGCGATCGCGTCGGACTTGATCTGCTCGCGCGTGCTGCGGACCGCGGCCTTCGAGGCGATCAGGCCCTCCCATGCCTGGGTTGCCGATTGCACGGCGGTACGCCTTGCATCGATCACGGCGGAATCGGCGTACTGGACCTTGTCGCGCGCCTGACGGATGGCGGCGTATTCCGAGCCGCCCTGATAGAGCGGCACGGTGAGGTTCGCGAGCACCTGCCCACCGTTGGACGAGCTGTTCGGACCGAGGGGATTGTTCTCTTTGAAGGCGGAGGCTGAAACCGAAAGCTGTGGTGCGAGGGCGGCGATGGCGACGTCCACGGCATCGCGGTCCGCGCCCTGGGTGAACAGGGCCGATACCACGTCGGGGTTATTGATCATCGCCTGGCGGACCAGATCGGCCTTGCCCTTGATGGGCAGGGCAAGCGGCTGCGGCGGCACGAGCTGGGCAGCCGGGTAGGAACCGACTAGTTGCTTGAAGGTTTCGTTGGCGATGTTGAGGTTGCCCTGCGCCACTTCGACCTGTTCCTGCGCCCCGGCTAGCGAGGCCTTGGCCTGGGCGACGGAGGTTTCGGTGATTTCACCGACATTGAACTGGTCGTTCACCGCGCGCAGCTGCTGGCTGAGCACGCGGCGATTGTTGATGTCCAACGCCAGCAACTGCCGGTCGGTGATGACCGTGACATAGGCGTTGACCACCTTGGTGAACACGGTTTGCTCGGTCGAAATCAACTGGGCGCGTGCGGCGTAAACGTTGTTTTTCGCCTCATGGGTCTTGGCGACGGTGGCCCCCCCCGCGAACAGCTTTTCAGTCACCGTAAGCTGGCCGATTTCCTCGTTGCGGGTCTGGGGCAACCGATCGGTGGTGACGAGCGGCAGGCCGGTGAGCGGGTTGATGCTGGCGATCTGTTCGGTCTCGGTGCCGGTGATCCGCCCGGCGGTGCCTTGCAACTCGATGGTCGGCCGCCAGCCGGCGAGCGCGGCGGGGACGGTTTCATCGGTTGCGCGCAGATTGGCACGCTGCTCCTGCAAAGTCGGGTTATCGGCGTAGGCTTCCGCCAATGCCTGCATCAGCGTCGATGGGCGGGCCGATGGATCGCTGCCCGTCACGCCGGATGGCGCGCCCGACGGCACGGCCCATGCCAGGGGCTGGAGCGCCAGAACGGTGATCGGCACGAGGGCGCAGAAATTTTTCAGTCGGCGGCGCATGGTCATCCTTGAGCTATCCGTTTTGGGTCGTCTGCCGGGGCCGGGCGGCGCGGGTGATTTGCATTCACTGTGCCCGCATCAGAACGCGAAGGCCGGTGCGGCCGCGAATTCCGCGAGCAGCGGCGCATTGCAATCGGCTAGAACCCGGTGGGCAAAGCCTGCACCGCTGGGCTCGGCGCGGATCAGCCGTCCGACGCCGCGCTCCCGAATCACGGTGATCAGACGGCCGGTCTCGTTCAGTTGTCCGGCAAGGGCCGGAGGGAGATACTCGATTGCTCCTTCGATCACGATCAGGTCGAATCGGGTGTGCTGCGGTGCTCCCTGGATCAGCGCGCCGCCGATCAATCGGACGTCGGGTGTTTCGGCGGCGAGGGCGGAGGATGCGATCATGCGCAACGATGGCGATGATTCGAGCGCCACCACCACGCCGCCGCATGACGACAGCACCGCGGCGCCGTAGCCGGTGTTGGCACCGATAACGAGAACCCGCTCGCCCGGCTGAACCGCCGCACTCTGCGCGAGTCTGCCGATCGTGAGCGGGCGCGGCATCATCCGTCCGTCGGCGAGCGGCAGGTCAGCATCGCTGTAAGCTTGCGCGGCGAGCGAAGGGGGCACGAACCGCTCGCGCGCAAGGGTGCGCATTGCGATGATGATCCGGTCATCAACGATGTTGTTCGGGCGGACCTGACAATCGACCATCAGGGCGCGACTGGTGCGGAAATTCAGCTCTTTTTCCTTCATCACGTCTTTCAACAGGAAGCCTCCGGCTTTGCGCCGCACCATCTATAAAGCGAGTCGGCGATCTCGCAAAACATTCCTTGCGCCGGGAGCGGTGACGTCGCACCGAACCGTTGCTGGTCGGTCCGCCATGCGCGTTCCTCCGGGCGGTCGGCTCGGTGCGCTCTTGACCATCGGGCGGCGATGGCCCGATAAGCCAGCTTGCTGCGCCGGTCCGGTGGCAGAGTGGTGATGTAGCGGACTGCAAATCCGCGTATGCCGGTTCGATTCCGGCCCGGACCTCCAGACGACCGCAGCGGCGTCCGCCTTGATCGAGTACGTTCGATCCTCAAGCCTTGCACCATTTCGCAACATCAGGCGTTCCGCATGAACCGTTCCGCCACAGTCATCGCCGTTCTGCTCGTGATTGCCGGAGCGGTGCTGATCGGGTTGCTCCGGCTGTTCGTTCCTGGCGTCCTTCTGATCCTTATCGGAATCGGCGCGGCCCTCGCGTTGCGCATGGCGAATGAGTGGGAGCGCGCCGTGGTTCTGCGCCTTGGCCGGTTCGCCGGCATTCGTGGCCCCGGTGCGTTCCTGATCATTCCCGTGATCGAGACCGTCTATGTCGCGGTCGATACCCGCAAGCAAAGCACGGTGATCAGTGCGGAAAATACCCTCACCCTCGACGGCGTTTCGGTCGCGGTCGATTCCATCCTGTTCTGGAAGGTCGAGGATGTGAAGCGCGTTGCGACCGAATTGCTCGACTATCGCGCGATGATCGGTCAGGTGGCGCAGACCTCGCTGCGCGAGACCATCAGCGGCATGACCCTCGCCGAGATTCTCGGCAATCGCGAACAGATGGACCAGCGCATCCGTACCGTCATTGCTGATAAATCCCAGGATTGGGGGATTGGCGGAATCGGCGTGCAGATCCGCGACGTTCGCATTCCGGGCGAGTTGAACGACGCGATGAGCCGCAATGCGCAGGCGGAGAAGGAAAAGCAGGCGCGTGTGACGCTCGCGAGTTCGGAAGTCGCCATTGCCGAACAGATCGTGCGGGCCGGCGATATCTATGCCGCAAATCCCGCCGCGCTGAAGATCAGGCAGATGAACCTGATTTACGAAATGAACAAGAACAAAGGCACGACGATCCTGATCCCGACCGATCTGGCCGGGGCGATGTCCGGCGTGCTCGGTACGATCCAGCCGCCCCTTTCGCCCGAGCCTGAGGCGAAACGGCCGTAATCGCGGCCAGACCACTCAAACAGACCTGTGGTGCAATCGGGATGTGAAACGGCGCGCTCTCATAATCGGTGAGATGGTCTTTCTATAAATCCTATCATAACGCCGATTGGATAATATCCGATGAAGAAAAAGCGGCCTATTGCAAGGAATATTCGACCTCGGCGGTATAGTCGGGCTGATCGGGGCCGAGATAGGAACTGAACAGGGTGAATTCGGCCACCGGTATCGGGGGCGAACGGTAGAGGTTGCGGCTCTGGACGAATTCGGCGAATCTCGGCCCGACCGGCAGATCCATCCGCGCCAGTGTTACGTGCGGCGTGTAGCGGCGGCGTTCGTGCACCAGCCCGATCCGGCGCAGTGCGGTTTCGATTTTGGTTTGCAGATGAAACAGCGACTCGTTCCGCTCCACCCCGATCCAGAGCGCTGAAACCCGTCCGGCTTTCTCGAACCACCCTGCCCCGGTCAGAACCAGAGAAAATCCGCGTCCCCGCACCGCCGCCAGCGCGTGATCGATTTCCTCGGCCTCAAGCCGCTTCGCCTCGCCGATGAAGCGCAGCGTGAGGTGCATGTTCTGCGCCGGAACCCAGCGCGCTCCCGGCAGGTTGAACGCGAACCCCGCCAGGGTCGTCTTGATCTCCCATGGCAGGTCGAGAGCGACAAACAGACGCATGAACGGCCCTCCTCGCAGCGCATATGCTGCCGAGACCGCACCGATCGGTCAAGCGTGCATCGCCACCTTCCCCGCCGCTGCGGATCTGGCATCGAGGCCGAGCATCAGCCCGATATTCTGCACCGCCGCGCCAGCCGCGCCTTTGCCCAGATTATCGAGCCGCGCGACCAGAACGGCCTGACTCTCGGCTTCGTTTTCGAACACGAACAACTCCATGACATCCGACCCCGCGGCCCCTTCGGCATCGAGCCGCTGTTCCGCCGGGGTCATCCGCACCTTTACCTGCGTGGCCCCGTCGTAACGGTCGACCAGGGCGCACTCGATCTCGCGCGCGGTCGGTCGTCCGGGCAGCGCGTCGAGATGGAGCGGCACCGAAACGAGCATCCCCTGCCGGAAATGTCCGATCGAGGGGACGAATAGCGGCCGTCGTGCCAGCCCGGCATGATGCGCGATCTCGGGTACGTGCTTGTGATTCAGGGACAGGCCGTAAAGCTCGAAGGCCGGTCCGCCCGCGTTGTTATGATCCGCGATCAACGACTTGCCGCCGCCCGAATATCCTGAAACCGCGTTGATCGTGATCGGAAAATCCGCCGGAACCAATCCGGCTTCGACCAGCGGCTTCAGCAGGGCGATCGCGCCGGTCGGGTAGCAGCCGGGGTTCGAGACCCGGGCGGCCTGTGCGATAGATTGTGGCTGTTCCGGAGCCATTTCTGAAAATCCGTACGTCCATCCTCGTGAAATGCGATGCGCTGAACTCGCGTCGAGCAGGCGCGGCGCGGCGCTGCCCAGACCTTCCACCATATCCGCCGCTTCGCGGGCCGCCTCATCGGGCAGGCACAACACAACGAGATCGACCGATGCCATCATCGCGCGGCGCGCGGCATTATCCTTGCGGGCATGCAGATCGAGGCTCTGCACCACCACGCCATCGACCCGTCGCAACCGCTCGACGATCTGCAATCCCGTGGTGCCGGCCTCGCCGTCGATGAAAACCCGCTTGCTCATGTTCAAGCCCTCCGTTGCCATGCTGGCACCAAATGCGACACCGTGCTAGGCGGGCGCCCAATCCGATGGCGCAATTCAGATGGAGCAGCCCCACATGTCCGAAACCGCAACCGCCCCGCTCACCCTCAACATCCAGTACACCAAGGACCTCAGCTTCGAAGTTCCGAACGCGCCGGCGATCTATACCATCCTGCGCCAGCCGCCGGCAGTGAATATCAACCTCGATGTTCAGGTCCGCCGCCTGCAGGAAGACCAGAACGTTTACGAGGTTACCCTCGCCACCCGCGCGGAGGCCACGATTCCCACGCCGCCGGAAACCGCCAATGGTGGCGAACCTGCCAAGGACATGACCGTGTTCATTGCCGACTTGTCCTATTCCGGCATTTTCACCCTCACCGGTATCCCCGACAATCAGGTCGAGCCGGTTCTGCTGGTGGAATGCCCGCGCCTGCTGTTCCCGTTTGCCCGCAACATTCTTGCCGATGTCACCCGCGACGGCGGGTTTCCGCCGGTCATGCTCGGGCCGGTCGATTTCGTCGGTCTCTGGCAGTCCCGCCGCGAACAGATGGACGCGACACCTGTTGCGAATGCCTGAGCTGCCGTGAAGGCCGGGGGCCCTGCCCCTGGTCGCCGGTGAAGGCGGAGCAAGCATAAGGATCGAGTGATGCGTTACATTTCGACGCGGGGCGCGGCACCGGCTCGGGATTTCGATGGGGTGTTGCTGGCGGGTCTTGCCGAGGATGGCGGGTTGTTCGTCCCTGAGGCTTGGCCGGTATTTTCTCCGGCTGAACTTCGGGCGATGCGTGGACTGCCTTACGCGGAACTCGCCGCACGGGTGATGGCGCCTTTCGTGTGCGGCGGTGCGGTGACGATGCCTGATCTGCAGGACATGTGCCGCGCTGCGTATCGCGGGTTCGACCGGGCGGCGGTGGTGCCGCTGGTGCAGCTGGAGCCGGGTCTGTTCGCGCTCGAATTGTTCCACGGACCGACTTTGGCGTTCAAGGATCTGGCGCTGCAGGTGGCCGGGCGGTTGTTCGACCATGTGCTGGAGGCGCGTGACCAGCGGGTGACGATCGTGGGAGCGACCTCGGGCGACACGGGTTCGGCGGCGATCGAGGCCTGCCGTGACCGCGCGCGGGTGGATATTGCGATCCTGCATCCCGAAGGACGCACATCCGAGGTGCAGCGCCGGCAGATGACCACGGTGCGGGCGCCGAACGTGTTGAATATCGCGGTGCACGGCAATTTCGACGATTGCCAGGATCTGGTGAAGGCGATGTTCGCCGATGCGCCGTTCCGCGAGGATTTGCGGCTGTCGGCGGTCAATTCGATCAACTGGGCGCGGATTGCCGGGCAGATTCCGTATTTCGTCGCGGCGGCGCTGGCGCTGGGAGCGCCCGACCGGGAGGTGGCGGTTTCGGTGCCGACCGGTAATTTCGGCAATGTGCTCGCGGCGTGGGCCGCGAAAAAAATGGGCGTGCCGATTGCGCGATTCATCGTCGGCAGCAATGCGAACGACATTCTGGCGCGGTTTCTGGCGAGCAACGACATGAGCGCCGCCGGTGTGGTCGAGACCGTTTCGCCGTCGATGGACATTCAGGTCAGTTCGAATTTCGAACGGCTTTTGTTCGAGTTCCAGCATCGTGATGCGGTGGTGACGGCGCGGACGATGGCGGATTTCCGGGCGAGCGGACGGATGGCCGTCGATGAGCCGGTCTGGCGCGCGGTGCGGCGGGAGTTCACCGGATTTACGCTCGGCGATGAGGCGACTTTGGCGGAAATCGGCCGGATTGAACGCGACTACGGCTACATCGCCGATCCGCACAGCGCGATCGGCATTGCCGCCGCGCGCGCCTGCTCGCCGATCGGCATACCGGTGATCGCAGCGGCTACCGCGCATCCCGCCAAGTTCCCGGATGCGATGGAGCGCGCGATCGGCGTACGGCCCACTCTCCCTGAACGGTTAAAAGACCTATATCATCGTCCTGAAGTCTTTCAGCGGTCCAGCAACCGCCTCGCCGAGGTCCAGGCGCTGGTTCGCAATTTTGCGCATAGGAACAATGCATGACCGACGGTGTTCAGATCACCCATCTCGATTCCGGGCTCACGATCCTGACCGAGCGGATGGAGCGGGTGGAAACGGTCTCGTTCGGCGCTTACGCCGGGGTTGGCACCCGCCATGAGACCGCGCCGGAAAACGGGGTCTCGCATTTCCTCGAACATATGGCGTTCAAAGGGACCGAAAAGCGCAATGCGGTCGAAATTGCCGAGGCGGTCGAGGATGTCGGCGGGCATATCAATGCCTACACCTCGCGCGAGCAGACGGCGTATTACGTGAAGATGCTGAAGGACGATCTGCCGCTTGGGATCGATATCATCGGGGATATTCTCTGCCATTCCACCTTCGACGCCAACGAGTTCGAACGCGAGCGGGGCGTGATCCTGCAGGAGATCGGCCAGGCGAACGATACGCCGGATGACATTGTGTTCGACCATTTCCAGCAGGCAGCGTATCCGGGCCAGCCGATGGGCTGGCCGACCCTGGGCACCGAGGCGATCATCAAATCGCTCTCGCCGGATGTTTTGCAGCGCTACATGCGCGCGCATTACACGCCGAAGAACATCGTCGTGTCGGCTTCGGGCAAGCTCGATCATCAGCAGGTGGTGGATCTGGTGAGCGAGCATTTCGCCGATCTGCCCAACGCGACGCAGACTCCGCCGGTTCCCGGGATTTATGGCGGCGGCGAGTATCGCGAGATCCGTGATCTCGATCAGGCGCATCTGGTGCTCGGCTTTCCGGCCGTCGGATACAGCGATCCCGATTTTCATGCGGCCATGCTGTTATCCACCCTTCTCGGCGGCGGGATGTCGTCGCGCCTGTTTCAGGAGATCCGGGAGAAGCGCGGGTTGGTCTATTCGATCTATTCCTTTGCGTTACCGAATAACGATGCGGGTCTGTTCGGTATCTACGCGGGAACCGGTGAAGCCGAGGCGGCGGAACTCGTGCCGGTCACGCTCGGCGAACTGGCCAAGGTGCAGGAGTCGGTAACGGATGCGGAATTGCGCCGCGCCCGGGCGCAGGTGAAGGCCGGGTTGCTGATGTCGCTCGAATCGACCGGCAGCCGGTGCGAACAACTGGCGCGGCAATGGCAGGTGTTCGGCCGGATCGTCCCGATCGCCGAGACCGTGGCGAAGATCGACGGGGTGACCGAGGCCGACATCACGCGCGTCGCAGCGCGGATTTTTCGTGGGAAACCGACGCTTGCCGCGATCGGCCCGATCGGGCGGGTGCCGCAGATGCCGAAGATTCTGGAGAGGCTCGCGGCATGAGCAATCTCGATCATCTGGCAGGGTTGCTTGCTGCCGCCCGGCGCGCCGGGGCCGATCAGGCGGATGCGCTGCTGGCGTCCGGAACTTCGGTCTCGGTTGGTCGCCGCATGGGCAAGATCGAGGAGATCGAGCGGGCCGAGACCAATAATATCGGGCTGCGGGTTTTTGTGGGCAAGCGCAGTGCGATCGTATCGACCGGCGCGGTCGATCCCGCCAGTTTCGATCGGCTTGCCGAACAGGCGGTGGCAATGGCCAATGTGGTACCGGAAGACCAGTTCGCGGATATTCCGGATGCGCCGCCGCCCGAAGATGCCGGCGTGCTCGACATGGATGATCCGGTCGAGCCCGGCACTGACATCCTTATGGCCCGCGCCGCCGCCGCCGAGGAAGCCGCCCTCGCCTTCCCCGGCATCACCAATTCAGGCGGCTCGGGGGCGTCCTGGTCGCGCAGCCACGTCGCTCTCGCGACCTCGCGCGGGTTTGCCGGCGCTTATAGCCGGTCCGGCCACAGCGTGTCGGTCTCGCCGATCGCGGGCAAAGGTGTCGCGATGCAGCGCGATTACGAATACGCCTCTGCCGTGCATGGTAACGACCTCGATGATCCGGCGATGCTCGGCCGCATCGCCGCCGAACGCGCGGTCAGCCGCCTCAATCCGGGGCGTCCGGCAACGGCGAAGCTGCCGGTCGTGTATCATCCTCGTGTTGCCGGGAGCCTGCTCGGTCATTTTACGGGGGCGATCAACGGCAGCGGGATCGCGCGGGGCACGAGTTTCCTCAAGGATGCGATGGGCAAGCCGGTCTTTGCTTCGGGGATATCGATCATCGACGATCCGAAACGGGTGCGGGGCATGCGCTCGCGTGCCTTCGACGGTGAGGGGCAGCGCGTGGAGCGTCGCGCCCTGATCGAGGATGGGGTTCTGACCACCTGGCTGCTCGATTCCCGGAGTGCCGCGCAGCTTGGGCTGAAGACCACCGGTCATGCCTCGCGCGGCACCTCCGGGCCGCCGAGCCCGGCGGCTTCGAACCTCTATATCGAACCGGGCGCGCACTCGGCTGAGGCGCTGATTGCGGATATCAAGCTCGGTCTCTACGTGCTCGAACTGATCGGCATGGGCGTCAACGGGATTACCGGCGATTATTCGCGCGGCGCTGCCGGTTTCATGATCCGTGACGGCAAGATCGCCGAGCCGGTCGCCGAGATCACGATTGCCGGAAATCTGCGCGAGATGTTCATGCACCTCACCCCTGCCAACGATCTTGAATTCAAACGCGGTACCGATGCCCCGACCCTGCGGGTCGAGGGTATGACCATGGCGGGCGGCTAGGCGCGGGCCATGTCGCTGGTTCTGACCGGTGCTGGCGGTCAGTTGGGGCGGGTGTTACGGCCCCGGTTGTTGGCGCGCGGGATTCCGCTCCGCGCGGTGGATATATCGCCTATCACGCCGGTCGACCCGCGTGAAACCATCGTGATCGGCGACCTGCGTGATGCCGGAGTGGTCGATGAGGCGCTGGAGGGTGCGACCGCCGTGCTGCATCTCGCGGGTACCAGCGTTGAGCGCCCCCTGCCCGAGATCATCGAGAATAATCTGGTTGCGCTGCACGCCCTTTACGAAGGGGCGCGGCGGCACGGGGTGGGGCGCGTGGTGTTCGCCAGTTCCAACCACACGATCGGCATGTATCCCGCCGGGCAGAAGCTCCGCCTGTCCGATCCTTATCGCCCGGACGGGTTTTACGGCATTTCGAAAATCTGGGGAGAGGCGATCGGCCGGCTCTACCGGGATAAGTATGGCATCGAAGGTGTCGCCCTGCGGATTGGCAGCGCGCTGACCCGGCCGACCGAACCGCGCCATCTCGCAACCTGGCTTGGCGATGACGACCTCGAACAATTGGTGGTGCAGAGCCTGACGGCGCCGATCAGCGGGTATCAGCCGGTCTGGGGGGTTTCAGCCAATACGCGCGGGTGGTGGGATAATGGCGAAGCCGCCGAGCTCGGCTACCAGCCGTCGCAGAATGCGGAGGATTTTGCCGCGGAGATCATGAAGACTGGGGGGCGGGACTGGGTTTTTCAGGGCGGCTCGTTCGCGGAAGACTGAGACGCGATCCAAGTCAATCAAGCAGGTTCAAACGGGCCGGCTCCCGCTCAATGACACCGGAACCGATCAAATCCCTCGCCGCAGGATGTGCAGCGCCAGATTGCCCGGCACGCGGTGGCGCCGAACGGGTTGATCTCCTCGACCGAGGGCGAAAGGCATTTGGGGCAGACCACGGGTTTGTTTCGCTCAGGCGGCGCGATGCCGGCCGCGCTCAATTTATGCAGGGCGTCGGATGACATCAGGTCGGTCGTCCAGGTGAAGGTGGTGACCATGGTAATTTTCACCGGGAAAATGCCCGCGGCGGTGAGTGCCGCGTTGATTTCGAGCGCGATCATGTCCAGTGCCGGGCAGCCGGGATAAGTGGGCAGCATCAACACCTCGACACCGCCTTGATAGGGGCGGATATCGCGCAATATTCCGAGGTCGGCGATACTGAGCATCGGCAATTCGGGGTCCGAAATCGCTTCGAGCAAGGCACGGGCGCGGTTGATCAGCTCGCTGCTCGTGCTCTGGTCGTTCGCATCGTTCATGCTGGGCTCTCCTGGACGGCGATCATCGTGCGCCCGTCAGATGCAGCCAAGTGGCGCCGGACGCAAGCAGCGCATTGTTCTCATTCTTGATACACTCTCGCATCAAATTATACTCGCATTCGAGTCCATGATCGGTTCATATCGACGGATTATATAATTGTTCGGGATTTCCGCATTTGAGCAAGACGACCCATTACGCCACTCTGGATGGCATGCGCGGCATTGCGGCGATCGCGGTCGTGATGTTCCACGCGAAAGCCTATTTCGGGACGGTCTATCCGCATAGTGCCTATCTCGCGGTCGATCTGTTCTTCTGTCTGAGCGGATTCGTGATCGCGCATGCCTATGACGACCGGCTGGCTACCGGGCGGCTGAGCGCGGCGGGATTCGTGCGTGTCCGCCTGCTGCGGCTTTATCCCCTGTATATCGCGGGAACCGCGCTGACGATTGCGGCGATCGCCGTGGCGTTGTTCGTCAAACACGATGCCTCGCAATGGACTGCGCGTGATTTCATGATTGCGGTGCCGGCGGCGTTGCTGATGTTGCCGGCCCCATTTTTTGACAACATATTTGCGCTCAACATACCGGCATGGTCGCTGTTTTACGAATTATTGGCGAATGCGGTCTATGCAACGTCGCTGTTCTCGCAGCGCCGGGTTTTGATGGTCGTCGCTGGCGTGGCTGCCGCTGCGGTCATCGTTCAGACTTTCATGTTCGGCCATATCGACCAGGGGACGTCCTGGCCGTCGACGGTCTGGGCGCTGGGGCGGGTGTTTTTCGGCTTTCCGGTCGGCATCATGCTGTATCGGCTTCATCGGCGGATGCAACCGATCGTGGTGCCGGCACCGGCACTTTTAGGATTGTTGGCGCTCGTGATGTTTGCGCATCTGTCGGGGACCGCGCGGATCGGGTTTGATATCGGCTTCGTGTTGCTGATCTCGCCGGCGCTGGTGCTGCTCGGCTCGTTCGACGGACCGGCCAGCCCGTTCCTGGTCCAGCTGTGCCGGTGGCTCGGCCTGATTTCGTATCCGATCTATGTAATCCATTTCCCGGTCATCCTGATTCTGAACAGCTGGGAGCGCCGGCATGGCAATAGCGCGTTGCACCACCCGCTGTTAGGACTCGCTCTGGTTACCGCGCTGATTGCAGTGTCGTTCGTCGCCGGACATGCCGATGCCCGGTTTCGGCGCGTATTGACCGCCGGCAGGTTGCGTCTGAGTCGGGCGTGAACCCTGTCAGAACAGGAACTTTCGCTCTGCGTTCCAGCGGTTGACCAGTTGTTTTGCCTCTGGCGATCGGTCCTGCAATGCGCCGTGCTGACGGGCCAGTTGCTCGGCATAATGCAGCGCGAGACTGAGTGTCTTCATTCCGGGATCGGAGACGGCAGTATAACGCAAATCGCCGCCGAGATATGTAATCGGAGCCAAAATGGCGATCGCATGATCGACCGGTGGTGCGATGTATCCCGTATTGAAAACCAGTTCGGACGGCTTGTCCCGAAGGGTCTGGAACGGCGAACGGTAATGCGATGAACGATCGGCCCCGATCGCGGCTTGACCGGCGGCAAGGACTTTCAACCATCCGATCACATATTTCTGCATGTCGTGCCAACCCGAGCGCCGAGGATAATGCGCGAGGGCCACTTGGTATTCGTGCGGCGTCGGAACCGGGCGGCCATCAAGGATGCCACCGTGATTACCCGCGTCGATCGAGACGCGGGTACCGAGACCACCTCGAATGAACATTTTGGCCACACCTGTCTCACCGCGTGCTCGCCAGCGCATGCGGATCGGCACAATCGGTTCGGCCGCATCGTCCTCCACCGTATCGAAATAATGAACCAGAGGGACCGTGATTGCGAGGTCCTGCGCTGATCTGGCATTCAAGCGTTCCAGCAACGGCCCCGAAGTGGTGGTGATGAATTCATCGGCATCGAGAAACACGACCCAATCTGCTCGGTGCATCTGATCGGCCATGCGGTAGAGCCACGTATTGACGGCGACCTCGTCAAACCCGGCGGCAATGGTTTGAAACACCGAGAGCGAAATTCCCTCCGCCTGTAGCTGGCGTAAAATGTCGAGCGTGGCATCGGTGCTGCCATTGTCCAGAAACACCATGTGGTGAAGGCTCGCCGCGTTGTGGCGGACGAACGCCTCGACGATGTCGTCTTCGTTGAGACTCCGGGTCACCGACACGAGGCGGGATGACACAGGGTCAGTTCCGGCGATTGACCGTATAGGCGGCCAGGGCGCGCAGGAGGTTGGCTTTCTCGCCGAAGCTTTCGAGATAGATCGACGCCTGTTTGGCCAGATGCTCGGCCTGCATGCGGGCGCGGTCGATGCCCATGACCGAGACCATGGTGGCTTTGCCTTGAGCGGCGTCCTTGCCGGCGGTTTTTCCGAGGGTTTCAGCCGTACCTTCGGCGTCGAGTATGTCGTCGGCGATCTGGAACGCGGCACCGAGATCCCGGCCATAGGCGGCGATGAAATGGCGCTGGGGGGCAGAGGCACGACCGAGAATGGCACCGGCCTCGGCGCTGTACTGGATCAGCCGACCGGTTTTCAGGGCTTGCAGGCGGGTGATCAGCGGCGGGGATAATTCTTTGCCTTCGGAGACGATGTCGATCATCTGGCCGCCGACCATACCGCGCGGACCGGAGGCGCCGGCAAGGGCGAGCACCAGCTCGCAGCGAACTTCGGCATCGGAATGAGTATCGGCCTCGGCGAGAACCTCGAAGGCGCGGGTCTGCAGCGCATCACCCGCGAGGATCGCGGTCGCTTCGTCATATGCCTTGTGGCAGGAGGGTTTGCCGCGACGAAGGTCGTCGTCGTCCATGGCCGGAAGGTCGTCATGGATCAGGGAATAGGCGTGAAGCATCTCGACCGAGGCCGCGACCCGGGCGGCGCAGGTGATGTTGACCGAGAACATCCGCGCGGTTTCAATGACGAGGAATCCGCGCATCCGTTTGCCGCCACCCATGACCGCATAGCGCATCGCTTCGACCAGCCGATACTCCTCGCCTTCGGGGACCGGAAGCAGCGCGTCGAGTTCAGTTTCGATCAGGGCCGCCGCACCTTCCAGACCGCTGCGCAGCGCAACGGCTTGCATCACCTCGCTCATGGTGCGTCCTTCAAGGTCAACGTGCCGTCGGGCCCGGCGACGATGGCCTGGACCCGGGTTTCCGCTTCGGCGAGCCGGGCGTCGCAATGGCGTTTCAACGCCGCCCCACGCTCGTAGGCGGCGATCGCGTCTTCCAGTTTCTGGCTGCCCGATTCGAGGCCGCGAACGATGCGTTCGAGCTCGGCCAGAGCATCCTCGAAGCTGAGCGACGCAAGCGCGGGAGCAGGATCGGCTTGTTGTTCGGCCCTGGTGGCTGCCATTGTGAAACTCCTTGGTTTTGCTACCGCCGATAGCGGCGGATCAGATCCGCATCAAGGTGCGGACATGGGCAGCGGCACTGGCTGCCAACGCGTCCAGATCGTAGCCGCCTTCGAGCAACGAGACGACACGACCGCCGCAGTGCCGATCCGCGACGTCCATCAGGGCGGCGGTGAGCCAGGCGAAATCGTCGGTCTCGACGTGAATCTGCGCCAGCGGATCGGCCTTGTGCGCGTCGAAGCCGGCTGAGATGATCAGAAGCTCGGGGGCGAAGGCATCGAGCGCGGGGATGAGGATGGTCTGCCAGGCGGCCCGGAACTCAGCGGAGCCGGATTCCGGATCGAGCGGGGCATTGACGACATTGCCCGCGATACCCCGTTCGTCTGGCCGGCCGGTGCCGGGATAGCAGGGAAATTGGTGGGACGAGGCATAGAACAGGTCGGGGTCGTTTTCGAACATCGCCTGGGTGCCGTTGCCGTGATGAACGTCGAAATCGACGACGGCAATCCGGCGCAGCCCATGGGAACGGGCATGATTGGCGGCGATGGCAGCGTTGCCGAACAGGCAGAAGCCCATGGCACGAGCAGGTTCCGCGTGATGACCGGGCGGGCGGGTGGCGACGAAGGCGCAGCGTGCCCAGCCTTCGAGCACGGCATCGACTCCGCGCATGGCACCGCCCGCCGAACGGAGCGCTGCCCGCAAAGTGCCTGCCGAGGCGATCGTGTCGGCATCGAGGTGGATGCGCTCGTCGGGTTCGGGCGTCAGGGCGAGCATGGCATCGACGTATTCGTCACTGTGCACACCCCGGAGCGCCGATTCGGGGGCCTCCGGCGCGGCTTCGCGGAGCAGAGGCTGGAATTCAGGAAGTTCGAGGGCCGCAAGGACGGCGCGCAGGCGGGCGGGACTTTCCGGATGATAGGGGCCGGGATCGTGATCGAAGCAGTCCGGATGGGTGATCAGGGCGACCGGCATGTCAGATCTGTGCTTTCTCGACGGAATGAGGGGCGGTGCAGCGGATGGTGAAGCTGAACACGCCCTTCAACTCGCTCCACGAGATCAGGGCATGTCCGTTCTCACGGCAGAAATCGCGGAAATCGGCGACCGTTCCGGGGTCGGTGGCGAGGACGCGCAGCTTGTCACCGCTGGTGAGGCCGCGCAGCACTTTCGCAGCACGCAGCACCGGCATCGGGCCCTTGAGATATTTCGCATCGAGCGTCGCATCCGCCATGATGCTATCGTGCCGCGTCACACCCTCTTGAGCAAGAGCGGCAGACGGGAGATAGAGGGCGGAGGATAAACGTACAGGATAAACCATGACGTATCGCATCGGCATCGATCTCGGCGGCACCAAGATCGAGGTGGCGGCCTTGATGGGTAGCGGGGACCTCGAACATCGGGTCAGGGTGCCGACGCCGCCGGATTATCGGGCAACCATCGAAGCGATCGCGGAACTTGTGGCGGGGACGGAGCGTGCCCTCGGGCCGTGCGGCGGGATCGGGATCGGGATTCCGGGCACGATCAGCCCGGCGACCGGATTTGTCAAAAATGCGAATTCGGAGCGATTGAACGGCAATCCGTTCGATAAAGATCTGGAAGCGCGGCTGGGCAGGCCGGTCCGGGTTTCCAACGATGCGAACTGCTTTGCGATGAGCGAGGCGGCGGATGGGGCGGGCGCGGGCGCGCAGTGCGTGTTCGGCGTGATCATCGGCACCGGATGCGGCGGCGGCATCGTGGTTGGAGGCAAGGTGCTCGAAGGTCGGCAGCGAATCGCGGGGGAATGGGGGCATACCCCCCTGCCCTGGCCCCGCGCGGAGGAAATGCCGTTGCGGCGTTGCTGGTGCGGCAAGGTCGGGTGCCTTGAGACCTACGTGGCGGGGCCGGCGCTGGCCGCGGAAGCCGACGGGATCGGCGCGCGGGATGCGGGGGGACTGCCCGCGCGGGCGGCGGCGGGGGATGAACGGGCGGTTCGCGCGCTCGCGATCCATGCCGAACGGCTGGCACGCGGGCTTGCGATGATCGTCAATATTCTCGACCCCGACGTGATCGTGCTGGGCGGCGGGTTATCCAATCTGGACCATCTTTACCAGGACGTGCCGGCGCTGATGAAACCGTTCGTGATCAGCGATACGTTCGATACGCCGATCCTGCGAAACAAGCATGGCGACTCCTCCGGCGTGCGCGGCGCCGCATGGTTGTGGCCGGCCTGACCTCATGGCCAGCCGCGATCGTGGTTGGCGATCTGTGCGGGGCTGAGGTTATAAGGTCCTTCCGCGACTTCAGGCGCGTGATCGGGCAGTTTTGAAGGATCGGCCCAGCACGTCGCCTGACCGAGGGTTTGGGTGCAGTAGGGTAGCGGTGGCGGCAAAGGCGGTTTTGGGCGGCAGTACGATTTGCCGTTATCGAGGCGGACAACAGAGCAGTCCCGCCCCGTGACCATCGAAATAATCGCGTCCGGAATGGTGCGGTGGATGGTGGCGACGGACAGCACCGTCGCGCCGGCGGCGATGCCCATGTCGGCACCGGTACCGAGACCGCAACCGGTGAGCGGGATGAGGCAGATCAGAACGATGAGACTTCGCATGAGCGGACCATGCCCTAGAAAGGTAAAAATCCGGTTAGTTTCCGACGATCCCGCTCGATTCACCCGTCGCGTTGCCCTTGGCGGCACACGCGGCTATGAACGCGGGGCTGAACCGATTGAAACTGTGCGCTGGCGCCGATCCGGCGTTGCGCGCGTATCCGAGGTGAGACCCGCGTGCCCGATATTTTCGATGAAGTTGCCGAAGACCTGCGCGCCGAGCGCACCCGCAAGTTTGTGGTCCGCTATGCCGGTGTGTTCATTGCGGCCGCAGGACTCGTGCTGATCGCGATCGGCGGGTGGCAGACTTTGAAATGGTATCATCACAAACAGGATATCCGCGCCGCGACGCAGTATGTGACTTTGACCGACCGCATCGCAAAGACCGGTGCAGGTGCGACCAAGACCACTGATATTGCGGATGCGCGATCGCTGATTGCGTTCGCCGCCAAGGCACCGCCCGGCTATGCCGCGCTCGCCCGGTTTCGCGCTGCGGCTCTGTATGCTGGCGGCGGCGACACCAAGGCAGCGATGGCGCTGTGGACACAGTTGGGTGCCGGTGACAGCACGGCGGGTCCGATGCTGCGAGGGCTCGCCAATCTGATCTGGACGCAGCATGCGATGGGAACGGTGCCGGATGATCAGGTGATGGCGCGGTTGAAACCGCTGATGGCCGATTCCAGCCCGTGGCACGATCTGGCGCAGGTCAATGCCGCGGTCCTCGACATGCAGAGCGGCAAGGTCGCCGATGCGCAATCGCTGCTCCAGCGGGTCAGCGCCGACCCGGCCTCTCCTGCCAATGTCCGCAATCTGGCCGAAGGGCTGCTGGCGAAACTGAACGGATGACCCACACCACAATGACACGCTCAAGCGCGCTTATCACGACAGGACGGCGCGGGGCGCTGCTGATGTCGGCTGCCTTGCTCTCAGGATGCAGCCTGTTCGAGGGCAGTGACAAGAAGCCGGTTCCGGGCCTCAAGATACCGGTCCTGCCGCCGCACGAACCGCTGGAGGTCGATGAGCAGGCGCCGCCCGTCGTACTGCCGGCTTCGGCACCGCTGGCGAACTGGCCGCAGGCCGGGGCCAATCCCCGGCACGATACTGGCGCGATTGCCCTGCCCGACCGGCTGACTCAGGCCTGGAGCACCAGCATCGGGGCGGGTGCCACCTATCGGCGGTCGCTGCATGCGCAGCCGGTGATCGCCGAGGGCAAGGTGTTCACCATGGACGCCAACGGCTTCGTCGATGCGCTGATGCTCGCCGATGGACGGCATCTGTGGCGGCAGAAGATGAGGCCGAAGCATGATTCCAGCTTCGCGTTCGGCGGTGGCCTCGCCTATGCGGAGGGGGCGCTCTACGTCGCGACCGCGTTTGCGGAACTGCGGATGCTCGACCCCGCGAGCGGTGCGACACGCTGGGCCAGGCAACTCGGCCAGCCGGCTCGGTCCGCCCCGACGATCGGTGGCGGGCAGATCTATCTCGTCCTGCTCGACAATACGCTGGTCGCACGGGATATGAAAAGCGGGGCTTCGACCTGGCGATTCCCGACGGGGTCGTCCTCGAACTCGATGTTCGGGGCGGGCGCGCCGGCTTACGATCAGGGTATCGTCGTTGCAGGGTTCGGCACCGGCATGGTTGCGGGTGTGAACGCGCAGACCGGCTCGGCCGTGTGGGAACAGAGCTTGGCGGCGGGATATAATTCCGCCAATCCGCTGAACGTGTCGAGCATCGTCGCCAACCCCGTGATCGGCAATAATCTGGCGGTGCTGACCAGCGTGGCCGGCTCGACCGTCGCATTCGATCTGCGATCGGGGCGGCGGATCTGGGGCAAGGATGTCGGAAGTGCTGAAACACCGGCAATCGCCGGGGATTGGCTGTTCCTGTTGACCGACAAGCAGCAGCTTGCCGCGGTTCATCTCGCCGATGGGTATGTTTCGTGGCTGACCGATCTTCCCGCCTACAAGAACCCCAAAAAGGATTACGGTCCGCTCTATTGGCATGGTCCGCTGCTGGCGGGCGCGGGGTTGATCATGACCGGTTCGGATGAGCGGATGATCGTGGCCGATGCGCGAACCGGTGTGCTGCTGACCAGGCCGGATCAGGCGCTGGGACTGCGCGGGGTCGCCGATAATCCACCGATCGCGGCGTCTGGCACGCTTCTGGCCCTGACCCGCAATGCGGTGCTGACCGCCTACCGATGAGCGAATCGGACATCGCGACAGCAACCCGGGCACCGCGCATCGCGATTTGTGGGCGACCGAACGTCGGCAAATCGACCTTGTTCAACCGCTTGGCCGGCAAGCGGATTGCGCTGGTGGCGGATGAGCCCGGGGTAACGCGGGATCGCAAGGAAGCCTGGGGCGAGCTTTACGGACGACGGGTTCAGTTGGTCGATACGGCCGGATTGGAGGAAGCCCCGCCGGACAGTTTGCCGGGGCGGATGCGGGCCTCGACGGGAACCGCCGTGGATCAGGCCGATCTCGTGCTGTTCGTGATCGATTCGCGGGCCGGACTGCTGCCGGAGGACCGGCATTTTGCCGCCTGGCTGCGCCGGGCGAACAAGCCGGTGATCGTGGTTGCCAACAAATCGGAGGGGCGCGGGGGTGGTTCGGCGGCACTGGAAGCCTACGCGCTCGGTCTTGGTGAACCGGTCGCGATTTCGGCCGAGCATAACGAGGGCGTCTCCGATCTGATCGATCAGATTCTCGATGCGCTTCCGGAAGACATGATCGGGACCGAGCCTGAGGGCGATCGGCCGCTGCATCTCGCGATACTCGGCCGTCCCAATGCCGGCAAATCGACTCTGCTGAACCGTCTGCTTGGTGAGGAACGCTCGATCACCGGGCCGGAGCCGGGGCTGACGCGCGACGCGATTGCGGCTGAGCTGACGGATCAGGCCGGCACACGCTTCAGGTTGTTCGATACGGCAGGATTGCGGCGACGTGCGCGCGTTGAGGAAGGGCTCGAAAAGCTGTCGACCTCCTCGACCATCGAGGCCATGAAATTCGCCGATACCGTGGTGCTGGCGGTCGATGCCTTCGAAGGTATTCACGATCAGGACTTGCAAATCGCGCGCCTCGTGGAACGGGAGGGTCGCGCGATCGTGCTCGCGTTGACCAAATGGGATCTGGTCGAGGACCGGGACAAGACCCGACGGGCGATCAACGATCGGCTCGAATCGTCGCTGTCGCAGCTCAAGGGGATCGTCACCGTTCCTTTGTCGGCGGAAACCGGCGAAGGCGTCGGCAGATTGCTGCCGGCAGTGCGGGAAGCGGACCTGATCTGGAACAAGCGGGTTTCGACCGGAGCGCTGAACCGCTGGTTCGAAGGGGCGCTGGAGCGGTTTCCACCGCCGCTGGTCGAGGGGCGGCGCCTGAAATTGCGCTATATCACCCAGGTCAAGGCACGGCCGCCGAGTTTTGCCATGTTCGGAACCCGTTGCGAGATGACCCCAGAAACCTATCAGCGCTATCTGATGAACAGCCTGCGTGAAAAGTTCAAGCTTGATGGGACGCCGCTGCGGCTCTCGCTGCGCGGGACCAAAAATCCGTACGCTGACGATTGACCGGATCGACCCTCGTTTTGGCTCAAGCCATTTGCGCTCAGGCCAAGCCAGCGACGCCGATGACCGCGCCGCCGGCGAGCAGGAGCAAAGGGTGGATCCTGGTGCGCAGCGTCAATATGGTGACCGATCCCGAGACGATCATCAACCGCCAGTCGTGATCGGCGGTGCGAAGGAGAAAGGCGGCCGCTGCGAGCACCATGCCCCCGGTGATCGGCGTGATCGCCGCCTGAACGATCCGGCGCCAGCGGGCTTCGCGAAAGCGATGCCATAGGCCGGAGACCAACACCGTCAGCGTGCTGGAGGGACCGACCATGGCGAGTGTGGCAAGGAGCGCGCCGGGCAAGCCTGCGACATGCAGGCCGATCAAAGTCGAGATCAGCATATTCGGGCCGGGACTTGCCTGGGCGACACCGAACAATGCGGCGAATTGGGGTGCGGTGAGCCAGTGCCGGGCGACGACGGCGCGCGCCATGGCGGGTAGAGTGCTGGCAACACCGCCGATCGCGAGGAGAGATAATTCGGCGAACAACAGGACGATGGCGAGCAGGATCATCAGCGGATCAACGGATGCGCCGGGCAGCGAGGACGAGAGAAACCGGCAGCGAAAGTGCGATGACGATGGGCAGCCGGAGATGCAGCACCGCAAACAGGGTGAACGCCAGAATGACGACCGCGAGGGTTGTGGGACCCCGCAGCGAGGGAGCAGCGATTTTCAGCGCGGTCGCCAGAATGAGACCGGCCGCGGCGGCGGCGAGGCCTTCGAGACCGTGATGGACATCCGGCAGGCACCCGTAACGTTCGAACAGGAGGCCGAGCAGGATGACGATTGTAACGGGCGCGGCGAGCAACCCACCCATCGCGGCAAGCGCGCCGCTGGCACCCCGATGCCGCGCGCCGAATGCGGCGGCCAGATTGACGATGTTGGGACCGGGCAAAAACTGGCAGAGGCTGAACAGGTCGGCGAATTCGGCATCGGTCAGCCAACGCTTCCGCTCCACGATGATCCGGCGGGCAAATGGCAGCACCCCGCCGAAACCGGACAGGCCGGCGATGAAAAAGCCGTTGAAAAGCGCTGAGCGGCTGAGACGATCGGGGCTCGCCTGCGGTGCAACATCGACCATGACACCTTGCTACGCGCCTCTCTCCTCGTCGACAATCGTGGTGGGACGAGGCAGAGTTGCCGGATGAACGATGATCCGGACAGTCTGGCCTTGCGGGCGGGGCCGCCGCCGAATTCGCCGCCCTTGCCGATTGCCCTGATGATCGTGGCGCTAGGGATCATCGGCCCGATCCTGTTCGTCCGGGACGCGGTTCCCAGCGTGTTTCTGACGGTCATGACCGTGCTGCTGCCGGTCGCGGGTGTGGTATCGCTGATTGCTGCGTTTGAGTCCTTCCGGCGGCGGCGAGCTGATCCGCTGGTGCGGACGCGGGCCGTCATCGGACGGCACGGTGTCACCTTATCGCCCCACGCCGGACCGGCTGAGACTTACCTATGGCACGAAATCGCGGATGCTCAGGTGAGCAAATCGGTCTTGATGCTTCATCTGAACGGTGATGGCGGCAAGCGGACGCGCCGCGCTATTCGCTACGGGATGTTGGAAACGCCGGTCGAGATGCTGCAGGGACGCCTCTCGTCGGGACTGACGCAATCTCGCGAAATCGTGACTTCAACGGCGATGTCATCAAAGCTTCATTGAAACCCCGTCGCCTTGTCATGATCGATCGCTTAGACGGCGCGACAGGGGTTTACCGATATGAATACCCCGCAGGTTTTCAATTTTCTGTTCGCAACCGAAAGGGAGATCCATCGTGCGATCTGATGCCAAACTGCGCCGTTCTACACTGCTGCGCGCCGCCGCGGCCGCTGCCCTCGTCGCCGGGCTCGGCATGGGCGTTGCCCAGGCTGCCGGTGTTTCTCTGGTCGAGACCGGTTCGTCGCTGCTCTATCCGCTGTTCAACATCTGGGTGCCGCATTTCGAGAAGGCGTATCCGGGCGTGAAAGTGACGACGCAGAGCACCGGTTCGGGTGCGGGTATCGCGCAGGCGATTTCCGGTGTCGTGCAGGTCGGCGCGTCGGACGCCTATATGTCGGACCAGCAGATCAAGCAGAACCCGGATATTCTGAACATTCCGCTGGCGATTTCGGCTCAGGCGATCAACTACAATCTGCCGGGCCTGAACGACAAGCACCTCAAATTCTCGGGCCCGGTGCTGGCGGGGATTTATACCGGCAAGATCACCAAGTGGAACGATCCGGCGATCGAGAAGCTCAACCCCGGCGTGAAGCTGCCGGATCATCAGATCATTCCGGTACACCGTACCGATGGTTCGGGCGACACGTTCATTTTCAGCCAGTATCTCGATTTCTCGACGCCGTCCTGGGCGAACACGGTGGGCTACGGCACCACGGTGTCGTGGCCGGCGGTGCAGGGCGGGCTGGGTGCGAACGGCAACCCCGGCATGGTCGAGGCGCTGAAGCAGAACCCGTATGCGATCGCCTATATCGGTGTGTCGTTCTACAAGGAAGTGGCGCAAGCGCATCTCGGCAAGGCGATGCTGTTGAACAAGGCCGGCAAGTTCGTGCTGCCGACCGCCAAGACGATCAGCGCCGCGGCGGACGAGCTGGTCGGCAAGACGCCGGCGGACGAGCGGATCAGCCTCGTGTTCGCACCGGGTGCGATGAGCTACCCGATCATCAACTACGAATATGCGATCGTGAATTCCAAGCAGAAGGATGCCGCGACCGAGAAGGCGGTGAAGGATCTGCTGACCTGGGCCAGCAATCAGGGCAATAGCGAGAGCTATCTGAAGCAGGTCGAGTTCAAGGCCTTGCCGGCAGCGGTCAAGAAACTGTCGGCTGAGCAGATCGCCAAGATCAGCGGCTGAGCATGGTTATACGAAGCGCCTCGTCCGGTTTTTACCGGCGGGGCGTTTTTCGGTTAAGAGGATGATATGAAACGAGCAAGCGGCTTTCGTCTGAGTCTCACCGGCATCGCGCTGCTGATCCCGCTCGCTTTGTTCATCATCGTGGTGTTTCTGGCTCAATACGCCTGGCCGGCGATCGGGTTCAATGGCATCCGCTTCATCGGGACGATCGATTGGAGCCTGGGCAATCTGTATATGAACCCCGTGACGGTACGGGGCTATTCGGTGCCACTCGGGGCGAATTACGGAATTCTGGCATTCATCGTCGGCACATTGTTGTCCTCGTTTCTGGCGCTGCTGTTTGCTTTGCCGGTCGCTGTCGGGACGGCGATTTTCCTCGCCGAGGCTGCGCCCGATCGGTTGCGGCCGGCACTGTCGATGCTGGTGGAACTGGTGGCCGTGGTGCCGAGCGTCGTCTTCGGGCTCTGGGGAATTTATGTTCTGGCGCCGCTGATTTCCCATTATATCGGACCGGGGATTACGGCGGTATTCGGGTTCATTCCGTTTTTCAACATCCACAACAGCACGGGCAGCGGTTTCGGGCTGCTGGCCGCCGCGATCGTGCTGGCCCTGATGATCACGCCGATCATTGCGACCACGCTATACGATGCGTTGCATCAGGTGCCGCGCGAATTGCGGGAATCCGCGGTGGCATTGGGGGCGACGAGGTTCGAGGTGGTGACCAAGACCATGCTGCCGACCGTGCGGGTGACGCTGGTGGGCGGGGTGGTGCTGGGGTTGGGGCGCGCGCTTGGGGAGACCATGGCGGTGCTGATGGTTTCCGGGGGCGCCCTGAACTACCTGCCGAAGACGATTTTTACGCCGATCAGCACGATGGCGGCCTTCATTCTGTCGCAACTGGACAGCGCGCTGTCGGACCCGACCGGAATGGCGGTGAAATCACTGGCCGAGATCGCGCTGGTTCTGTTTGTGATTACCCTTGCGGTCAACGCATTGGCACGGGTGATCGTGCGGGGAGCGACCCTTGTCCGCAACGTTTGAAGCCGTGCCGACCAAACGCTCCTCGCTCGAACGGCGGCGAATGATCACGAGCGCGATCGGCTGGGCCCTGTGTGGCTTGGCGTTTCTGCTGGTCGCGATACCGCTGCTCGATCTTGTGCTGACCATACTGATCAAGGGTGCCTCGGCATTTTCGATCACGCTGTTCACCACATCGAGCAACGGGGTGAAGGGCGGCCTGCTCGCCGCGATCGTCGGCACCACGGTGCTCTCGCTCGGTTCACTGGTGTTCGCCGTACCGATCGGTGTGGGGGCCGGGATGTACCTCTCGGAATACGGGCAGAACCGGCTGGGATCGGTTATCCGGTTCTTGTCGGACACTCTGACCGGTATGCCTTCGGTCGTTCTGGGGTACTTTTCCTACATTACCATGGTGATCGGATTTGGCTGGCAGTTCTCGGCGCTGGCCGGTTCGATCACGCTCGCGATCATGATCGTGCCGTATCTGGCGCGGATTACTGAATTATCATTGCAGCGGGTGCCGGTTTCCATGCGAGAGGCGGCTTTTGCGCTGGGCGCCAGAGAGCGGACAGTGGCGTTCAATGTCGTGCTCTCGGCCGGGTTGCCGGGAGTGGTCACGGGCGTGTTGCTCGGGCTCGCGATTTCAGTCGGTGAGACGGCACCGCTGATCTATACGGCTGGCTGGTCCAACTATGTCTGGAACGGCAAGTTTATCCATCAGCCGATCGGCTATCTGACCTACGTGATCTGGACCTTCATCGATCAGCCCTACAAATCAGCCCATGCGCTGGCGTTCGCCGCGGCGTTGCTGGTGATGCTGGTGGTTCTGGCAATCAATATCGGGGTCCGGATCGTGCTGCGACCGAAAATCTGACCGCAATGCCGCCAATCCGGCCTGGGGACGGCCCCTCGGTTCAGCTACGATAATCCCCGTTTATTTCGATATAGCCATGGGTCAGGTCGCAGCCCCAGACCGTGGCTTTTCCCCGCCCGAGTCCGAGATCGACGCCGATGTGGATTTCACCGCCGCGCATATGGGCGGCGACCGGAGTTTCATCGTAGGCTTCAGCGCGTGAGCCGTTCCGGGCAACCTCGATGCCGCCGATGCTGACGGCAAGACGATCGCGATCAGCCGGCTCGCCAGCTTTGCCGACGGCCATCACGATCCGGCCCCAATTCGCGTCTTCCCCGGCGATGGCGGTTTTGACCAGGGGAGAATTGGCGATCGACAAGCCAATTCGGCGGGCGGATTGGTTGGAGACCGCGCCTGATACAGAAACCTCGATCAATTTGCGCGCCCCTTCCCCGTCGCGCACGACCATCAGTGCGAGATCGTGGAGCACTTCGAACAAGGCGGCTCGAAACGGACCCAACTTGCGCGTATCGGCCACCGGGGCGGGCATGGATGCGCCGGTCGCGAAGAGGAGCACGGTGTCGGAGGTCGATGTATCGGAATCGACCGTGATGGAATTGAAGCTTGGTGCCACACCCTGCTTGAGGAGGGCTTGAAGGGTTTTTGCCGGAATGGCGGCGTCGGTCACTATAAATGCCAGCATGGTCGCCATATCAGGCGCAATCATGCCGCTACCTTTGGCGATGCCCGAGATGCGGACCGTAGCGCCATCAATCAGACAGGTGCGTGTCGCGGCTTTCGGGAAGGTATCGGTTGTCATGATCGCCCGTGCGGCGGCTGCCCAGCCATCCGGCGACAGGTTCGCTGCCAGATCATCCGTGACGGCAATGATTTTTTCAGCGGGGAGCGGTTCGCCGATCACACCGGTGGATGCAAGAAATATAGCCGAGGGCTGGCAATCGAGTGAAGCCGCGGCGGCTTGCGCTGTCAGGCTCGCAGCGGTGTAACCCGCTGCTCCGTTGAACACGTTGGCGTTCCCCGCGTTGACGAGGAGCCCCCGCGCGACGCCCGCAGGCAATTTCTCGCGATTCCAGATGACCGGCGCACCGGGACAGCGGTTACGCGTAAAGACACCGGCCACCGTGGTCCCGGGCTCGAAAGCGGCCAGCATGACATCGGCCCTGTCACGATATTTGATGGCAGCCTTGGCGGTCGCAAATCGAACGCCTCGGACCGGCGGCAGGGCGGGCAGTTGTTGGGCAAGAGGAGATACCGCCAGCGCCTTGGCCATCAAATCAGAGCCCTATTTGGACGCAGGAGCCATAGATGAGTCGCCCGCAGAAGACGGCGTTGCCGGAGAACCATCGGGATTGAAGAGCTTTATTTTCAATCCAGTACGGGCATTTTCTAAAGCCTTGGTTATGGCCGCATCGGTCATTTTCTGACGGATGCTGTCTTTGACATCATCGAAACTGGGTGCTGGCTTCTCGCGTTTGCCCTGGGATTTGATGATGTGCCAGCCGAATTGCGATTGGACCGGCGTTTTCGTGTAGGTACCGGGCTTGAGAGCGAATGCCGCGTCGGCGAAGGGCTTGACCATCTCATCCTTGGTGAACCAGCCGAGTTCTCCGCCGTTTTTGGCACCCGGATCGATGCTGTCCTTGATCGCCAGCGCGCTGAACTTGGCCCCCTTGTTGAGCTGATCGATGATTTTTTCAGCTTCAGCCTTGGTTTTGACCAAAATCTGGCGGGCCTTGACCTCTTCGGGCTGCTTCTGACCCACGTAATGCTTTTGATAATATGCCTTGACCGCCGCATCGTTGAGTTTCGGCTTGACCTCGGCGCGGAGGTACGCGGCCTCCAGCGCCCGGTTGGCCGCTTCTCGCATCTGGGTCTTGACCGCGGGTTTTTTGGCAATGCCGCTTTCGCGGGCTTTGACCAGAAGAGCACGTTCATCGACGAGACGGTTGAGAAGAACGGGGTAAAGCTCCTGCGGCGGCGCCTGTTGCAACTGGGGTGGCAGGGATTGAGCAGCCTTCGCAAGGGCGGACAGGTGGATGTCGTGCCCGTTCACAATGGCGACCACAGGATCTTTGGCCGGCACACTCGACGACGTGGCAGGCTTGGTCGCATCGTTGGCGCTGTCGCTGGTCGCCGCACGGGCGACGCCTGCAGTGACCATAACAACTGCTACAGCGCCGTAAACTGCCGCAGAGTACCCGTAGCTCGAACGCTTCATCCGATATCATCCCATTTCAAGAACCGGCGCACCATGACCGAACTGGGCGAACCGGGCAAGACGGGGCGGTGAACCTCATCCGGTCGTGCTTGTTTATTGACCGGACCGGCACGCGCTCCTATGTCTGACCGTTGAAACAACGTCTGCCGCTAGCCGGATTCCAGCTTGTGTCGGTATGCGACGTTGCCTGACCAAACGGAACCTCGTCTCATCATGATATCACGTATCGCCCGCGCGCTTCTCGGCACTACCAACGATCGCTCCCTGAAAGCCTATCGCCGCAGGATCGGCCGGATCAACGCCGTCGAGCCGAGCCTGGCTGAACTTGATGATGCCGCGCTTCAGGCCAAGACCATCGAATTCCGGACGCGCATCGAAGGCGGCGAATCGTTGGACGATCTGCTCCCTGAAGCCTTCGCGGTCTGTCGCGAAGGAGCGAAACGCGTTCTTGGCATGCGCCATTTCGATGTTCAGCTGATCGGCGGCATGGTCCTGCATGACGGCAAGATCGCGGAGATGAAAACCGGCGAGGGCAAGACCCTGGTCGCGACGCTGCCAGTGTACCTGAATGCATTATCGGGACGGGGCGTTCATGTCGTCACCGTGAACGACTATCTTGCGCGGCGCGATGCCGAGTGGATGGGACAACTTTATAATTTTCTCGGATTGTCGGTCGGGATCATTGTGCCCGGGATCGAGGATGACGAGCGGCGCGCCGCATATGCGTGCGATATCACCTATGGAACCAATAACGAGTTCGGGTTCGACTATCTTCGTGACAATATGAAGTATGCGCTGGCCGACATGGTGCAGCGCGATTTCAACTACGCCATCGTTGACGAGGTCGACAGCATCCTGATCGATGAGGCTCGGACCCCGCTTATCATATCCGGCCCGTCGGACGAACCGACCGAGCTCTACGCGCAGGTGGACGGGCTCGTGAAAATCCTCGCCGAAGATCCGCTGAACTACGACAAGGACGAGAAGTTCAAGACCGTCAACCTGACCGAAGCCGGTTCTGAAACGATCGAGCGGATGCTGGCAGAAGCCGGGTTACTGACAGAAGGCAATTTGTACGACGTCTTCAATGTTTCGCTGGTTCACCATACGCAGCAATCGTTGCGTGCGCATACACTGTTTGCCCGCGATGTCGATTACATCGTCAAGAACGGTCAGGTGATCATCATCGACGAATTCACCGGCCGGATGATGGAGGGAAGGCGCTACTCGGATGGGTTGCACCAGGCTTTAGAAGCCAAGGAGCATGTCACGGTCGAGCGTGAAAATCAGACGCTCGCATCCATCACATTCCAGAATTATTTCAGGCTGTACCCGAAACTTTCGGGCATGACCGGAACGGCCATGACGGAAGCGGATGAGTTCGAGGAAATCTACAAGCTGTTGGTCGTCGAGGTGCCCACCAATGTGCCGGTGAGCCGCAAGGACAGCGATGACGAGGTTTATCGGAGCGAATCGGAAAAATATCAGGCCGTCGCGACATTGATCGAAGAGTGCCGCGCCCGCGAACAGCCCGTACTGGTCGGGACCACTTCGATCGAAAAATCAGAAATCATCTCCAACCTTCTGACATCGATGGGAATCGAGCATTCGGTGCTCAACGCCCGGTTCCATGAACAGGAAGCCAGCATCGTGGCAGACGCGGGTGCGCCGGGTGCCGTGACGATTGCGACCAATATGGCCGGGCGCGGCACCGACATCAAACTCGGTGGCAACCTTGAAGCGCGGTTGCAGAAGCAACTCGACGCGCTCGACCCTGCCCTCAGAGCGGAGCGCGAGGCGGCCATTCGCGCCGAGATCGAGAGCGCCCACGAGATCGTCCGTGCGGCTGGCGGCTTGTTCGTCATCGGAACGGAACGGCATGAGAGCCGCCGGGTCGACAACCAGTTGCGTGGTCGATCCGGTCGTCAGGGCGACCCTGGTGCTTCGCGGTTCTTCCTCTCGCTTGACGATGATCTGATGCGGATTTTCGGGTCAGACCGCATGGGGCCGATGTTGCAGAAACTCGGATTGAAGGATGGCGAGGCCATCATTCATCCCTGGATCAACAAGGCTCTGGAAAAGGCGCAGAAAAAGGTCGAGGCCAGAAACTTCGATACCCGCAAGAACCTTTTGAAATACGACGACGTGATGAACAACCAGCGCAAGGAGGTCTATGCGCAGCGCCGGGAGTTCATGGCGGCCGAGAGCGTTGCGGACGTCATCGGCGAGATGCGTGCCGATACGATCGCTGAAGTCGTGGAACGGCGGATTCCGACCAAAGCGTACGCGGAACAGTGGGAAAGCCTCGAACTCAGGGAAGATGTGCAGCGGATTTTCGGTATCGATCTTCCGATCGAGGAATGGGCTGCCGAGGAAGGTATTGACGAGACGCATCTGCGCGAACGGATCGCCGAAGCGGTCGATGCGCATATGAGTGCGAAAGCGGAAAGTTTCGGTCCGGACTTCATGCGGTTTCTCGAGAAATCGATCTTGCTGCAAACCCTCGATCATCTTTGGAAAGAGCATCTCCTCGCGCTCGATCATCTGCGGCAGGGCATCGGCCTGCGCGCTTATGGCCAGCGTGACCCGCTGAATGAGTACAAGGCTGAAGCGTTTGCACTGTTTTCGGTCATGCTGGAGGATCTGAAGGAACAGGTATCGACAGCGCTTGCGCACGTCGAGCTGGGCGTCGATCCCGCAGCGAACCCACCTGTATTCGATCCTTCGATGTTGCTTGAAAGTCACTCCCACTCGGATCCCTTCCACGGCGAGCTTGGGTTGGCTCAAGCCGAAGTGGCGGGCGCGATGCCGTTACCGGTCACGAGTCTGCGCGCCGAGGCGGTGGACCCGGCGCGACCGGAAACATGGGCCGCCACGCCGCGCAATGCGCCGTGTCCCTGTGGATCGGGAAAAAAATACAAATATTGCCACGGCAATCTCGGGCCAGGCTGAAATTGGCCATCTATCGCCGGAAGTTTCGGGAGCCCGCGTTTGAGAAGACGCTAACTATATTCCGACTTGGTCGAGATATCGAGCGTCTCTGTTAATTTGATGATCTCGCCTTTCAACCTGGTGAATGCAGAATCATCAAGTCGGGTACGACACCTGACCTCATTCTGTATCGTGACAAGATTGTTAGCAAGTTCATACCCTTTCGGAGCCAACTTCACGACGACGACACGCTCGTCCTGACGGCTCCGCTCACGTGTGATCCAGTCGGCCTCGGCGAGGCGCTTCAGAAGGGGCGTAACCGTTGCCGCGTCCAGCTTGAGCGCCTCTGCAATACCGTTCACGGTGGACTCGTGGCATTCAATCAATACCAACAGGACGATGTACTGGGGGTAGGTAATTTTATATTTGGCTAATAACGGCCTATATATTCTAGTAATTGAATGTGTTGCCGCGTATAGGGCAAAGCACAACTGATTATCCAGCCGAAGATTTTCGAATTCCCTGCCCATAGCACCCCGCCTTTGCGATATCTCATTTTTTATATCGTAAAACTGAATAAGTCCAGTTTGTTACGAATTAACTGACAGCGTGCCTGACACGATATCGAAGTCGTGACCTCCAAGGATCATTGATGGTTAACGCTGTGTCGGTCAATAAAAAACCGCTCCCGATGGATCGGGAGCGGTTTTTCCTGTTGGACAAAGGCTGCCGCGTCAGCGCTTGCTGAACTGGAAGCTCCGGCGTGCCTTGGCCTTACCGTATTTTTTGCGCTCGACCGTGCGGGGGTCGCGGGTAAGAAAGCCAGCGACTTTCAGAATCCCGCGCAAATCAGGCTCATAATAGGTCAGCGCCCGTGAAATTCCATGACGCACTGCCCCTGCCTGCCCTGAGAGGCCACCGCCGGTTACCGTCGCCATGACGTCGAACTGGTTGTAACGATCGGCGACCAGGAACGGTTGGGTGATCAGCATGCGCAACACCGGACGCGCGAAGTACTGGGCGGCCTTGCGACCGTTGATGATGATCTCGCCTTTGCCCGGCTTGATCCACACCCGCGCAACAGCGTCCTTACGACGACCTGTGGCATATGAGCGACCCTGCGCGTCGCGTTTCGATTCGCGCTTCGGAGCCTGGTCGCTATCGGACATGCCGGTACCCGGCGTGATGACCGATTTGAGATCGGCGAGAGTTCCAGTTTCAGACATACTCACGCCCTCACGTTTTTGCGGTTCATGGATGCGATATCCAGCACCCGCGGTTGTTGGCCGTCATGCGGATGAGCCGCACCTGCATAGATATGAAGATTTTTCATCTGCTGGCGTTGCAGCGGTCCACGCGTGATCATGCGCTCCACCGCCTTTTCGAGGACGCGCTCGGGGTGTTTACTTTCAAGGCGCTGCCGCAGCGTCCTTCCCTTGATGCCCCCGGCAAATCCCGTGTGGTAATAGAATACGCTCTGGTCAAGCTTGTTACCCGAAACCTTCACCTTTTCGGCATTCACCACGACGATATGATCGCCACAGTCGACATGGGGCGTGAATTGCGGCTTGTGCTTGCCGCGCAGGCGGGTTGCGATCAGGGCAGCGAGACGGCCGAGGACAAGCCCTTCGGCGTCGATCAGCACCCAGTCTTTCTGGACGTCCGCCGGCTTCAGCGAAACGGTGGTTTTCATGATACTCGTTCCTTAAGGTCTACTTGGATAGTGCGCGGCTTATGCGGGAAGCCGCTGCAGCAGTCAACCAGATTACGTTGTGGTATCTGTATACCGTGAATTCGCCGCAGTAAGTTCAAGGATGGTCGGGATCGAGATTGATGCGGAAAACCCAAGTGCAGAGCCCGCGAGCGCAACATCCGCCTGAAACGAACCGGAGAAACTTTTCCATAACTCCGCCTGGCCTGCCGCCGACGCGGCCATGGAAAGGATGCCTGTCGGCACCGGCAGAAGTATCCTCCGGCGTCCGAGACCGCGGGCGAGTGCCCGGATGAGATCCGCCGTCGATATGGGAGACGGATGGGCCGCGATAAGCGTTTCGGGGGACGACGGATGGGAAATGATAACGTCGATAAGCTTGGCCACGTCATCGACCGCGATAAAGCTCCGACGATTATCGATTGAACCAAAGGGTAACGGCATGCTCGATCCGATCAGGCGAACCAGACGCGGGATATTGCCGGCACAGCCTGGGCCCAAAACGGCACAAGGTCGGACGATGGTCAGCCGCGTACGGGACCCCGCGACGATCGAACGGACGGCTCCCTCACCCGCCAGCTTGCTTCTGGCGTAGTCGTCATCGGGTGAGGGTTCGCTTGCTTCCGAGAAGAGCGTATCGCGGGATTTGCCATACACTGCCGCCGAAGACACGAGCACCAGATGGGGAACGCCCCGTGCGACCGCCGCTTCCGCCACCCGCGATGCGGCCTGTACATTGGCTCGCGAAAGATCCGCAGGGTTCACGCCATGACGATGAGCAAGCCCCGCCGCATGCACAACCGCGTGGACACTGCGCATTGCGTTGCCGAGAATATGGCTTGGCGCGGACAGGTCACCAGCCTCGACGGTTCGCGTCGCACCTGGGACATCCCTGGCGTGACGCAGGGCGACAACGACCTCATGACCGCTGGAAGCAAGAGTTCTGGAAACGGCGCGACCGACGAACCCGGCCGCCCCACACACGAGCACAACTTGGCGGGTCAAGGCTTTATCTCATGCGACGATCGAAACTGAGAAATTCTCGCCGCGCCAAACTCCCGTCTGAGTACGCCATGTGAAGATCACCGAGCGGCCAGGAGGTAAGTCTGAACAGGGAATTTCGGCGGAAAACAGCCCCAGCCCAATATCAACCGTCGGAATTTCCGCAGTGGTTGCCCATTCATCATCGGTCCAATGTAGGATGGCCGGTACGAGAAGTTCGATCCGGAGCAGCTGACCGGTTGGAATTTTGCTCCTGCGCCAGGCTTCCCGCCAGTCGCGGCATCGCGGTTGGGCCTTCTCGACCTGATAACGCCGGACCGTCTGCGGTGGCATATCGAAGACGGCACCATCGCGAAGCGACCGAAGCAGCTTGATGTATTCCGCATGCGCCCAGACGAGCGGCATCGCGGAGCCGCTGGGACGCCCGCGGAACAGCTCATGATCGGGGATGTCCTCTGAATCCCAGACCTGCTCGGGCAGCAATCCGCCGTCGCTGGTGCAGCCCTCCATGGTGCGGCGAAGCGCGTCTGCACCAGACAGATCGTCATTTGCAATTGCGTAGTGGGCGCGCTCCCCGGACAGCAAGGGCCATGCACGCCCATGTCCGGTTCCGTCGAACGGTCGGCCATCATGATGTTCGCCGTACCCGTCCTTATTATAGCGCCGCCATACCGGTCCCTGGGGCAGATCGACCCGGGTGAGGTGATCGATCACCTTGATCGTATCGATTATTCGCGGATCGTTCGCTGCGCGCAGGCCAAGCCGGACCAGAGCCAGCGCATCCGCCCCGACGAGTTCCTCGGCGGCAATGTCGGCCTCGGAACCGGGACGATTGCGAACTGCGACGCGGCTATGGATGGCGATGTCTGCAAGGTCGTGGTCACCTTCAGGTACGATCCTGAGGTAATATCCGGCCACCCCGCAGCGCCGCGCGAGAGCGGTCTCGCGTACATAGATCCAGCTTTCGATATCGGCGTTCCATGCATCTGCGGTGTCACGCATGAAGGCTGCAATCGTATCGTGCCCGAGTCGCTCGGCGATATCCGCCCCCGCAAGGAGTGCGGCGATTTCCACGGCAAGCGTGGCGGGCGTGTAACCCGCGTTTTCTTCCCAGCGGTCCTGCCCGGTCGCCGGACCGTTGGCGATGACATAACCGCATGCGGAACGGACCATCTGCCAATAGTGTGGCAGAATGGATTCCGCGATGGCGCCGTTGCGGAACGCAAGATCGACGAGCAGCACGGGAAACGCAGTTTCATCCATCTGCAAGCCGCCCCAATACGCCGTACCGTCGAGCCAGACGTTCTGGGGCCAGTGACCATCGGCCTCCTGGATGGTTTTGAGGTAATCGAGAGTCCGGCGCGCCTCCGCGAGCGCGCCGCAGGCCAGCATGGCACCGGCCGTCTCGACCAGATCCCGAGGCCAGACGAGATGATAACCGCCGAGATCGTCGTCGCCCTTGCTGGCGCCCCATGGAATTGAAAGGCTTGCAATCGTGCCGCCCGGAAACATCGCCGTCTCGTGACAGCGGAGCACGGCGGTACTGATGCGGTAGAAATTGTGGTGGTCGGCAGACCTTGCGGAATCGAGGGGTTCCAAAGTCGCTTGCCAGTGGCGCCAGTTCGAGACGTATTCGGCCTCGGCCAAATCGAAACCACGCCCAAGGCTTGCGGTTGCCTGGAATGCCGCCTCCTGGGGCTTTCGACCGAAACCGATCGCCAGCAGGATGGGCCTCGTTGCATCGAGTTCAGCGACCAGAGCGATATTGCCGTCGTCCGCATGCTCGTAGGCTTCCGTAAGGCTACCGTGACGCCGCAGGATCTGCCAGCCGTCCGACGAGCCGACGTACCCCACGCTGCGCGCCAAAAACCCGGTGGAACTGGCTATGGCGAGAGACGAACCAGCACCCGTCGCAAACAGAAGATCATCTTTTTTGTATGAACCAGTCCAGCCTGAATTATGGGCGCCCCCATTTACCAGATGAGGGGCGAGCAGGACGAACAGCCGCAATCCCGTGGCACTGCTTCCAGGGATCAGATTTATGTGCTGCAGGACGCAATCGTATTGTGGATCAGCAATAATTCTCTTTTCTATTATAAAGTCGCCGCCAGTGGATTGGTTTCTGATTGTAAACAGCGGCACTCCGGGAGCGGAACGCTCGACCGTTGTGACGGTGTCGCGTTTTTCCTCGACGAAGAGGCCGCCGGCAATGCCGTCGGTGACGATCAATCCGCAATCACGGGTACAGGCCTGATCGACGCGGGGGTAGTAAATTTCGTCGAGAATTCCGTGACTATGGGTAAACCAGACGGCACTGCGCGGCGACAGCGCCGTTCCGACACCATCTTTCGCGCTTGATGTCCACCGAGGCGGCAGGCCTGGAAAACCCGGGGCCGTACTCATCCGCGTTTTGCAACCTTCTCTTTCGCTGCCGCGAGTTCCGCTTGCAACCGTTCGACCTCATGGCGCAACGTGTCGATCTCATCCTCGGTTCCGCCATCCGCACTTGCGGTAGCGCCGCCCGCCTCGGGGCGTGTTGCGAATGGCGCGAACAGGCTCATGGCACGCTCCATCATTGCCATGTTCTGTCGCCCGATTTCTTCCATGCCCGGGGGCAGGAAACTCCCCATCGTCTGCTGCATTGCAGCACGCATCTGAGCTTGCTGACGACTGAACTGCGTCATCGCCGATTCCAGATAACGTGGGACCATGCCCTGCATATTGTCCCCGTACAATCCGATCAACTGCCGAAGAAAAGTCGTGGGCAACATCGATTGGCCAACTTTGTTTTCTTCCTCGACAATGATCTGAGTCAGAACAGAGCGTGTGATATCTTCACTTGTCTTGGCATCGTATACAACAAAATCACGTCCGGCACGAACCATTTCTGACAGGGTTTCGAGAGTTATGTAGGAAGATGACTCAGTATTATATAAGCGACGATTGGCATATTTTTTAATGACGACTTGCGGCGACGTACCGCTATCCGATGTCTGAACCATTCACATCGCCCTTTCCCCGCCACCGTGTGATGCCCGGCTCAATGAGCCGATTTGTGGTGCGCTGCATCAGAATGACAGGTGGTGTAACCTGACGTCTGGAAATTCATTTTGGGTTGGGAGTTGGTGCCCTTGCCGGGGCATGCCCCGGCAAGGGCTGTTCATTCTGGTATTCCATGCAGTTGTTCACACCAACATGGAGACCGATGAATGGACGCCAAAAAGGATACGATTATCGAGGCACTTTTGGAACATCTGATCGAAAACGGCGCAGGCGATATCGCCACGGTATTTGCCAGGACCTTCGAACTCGCCATGCAGATCGAGCGCGAACGCTTCCTCCACGCCAGTCACTACGAGCGCAACCCCGATCGTCAGGGTTACGCCAATGGCTACAAGCCCAAGCGGATCGATACCCCGGCCGGGTCGATCACCGTCGATGTCCCCAAAACCGCCGGTCACGTGGGCGAACCCTTCTACCCACAGTCCCTCGAACGCGGCCGACGCTCGGTCCGCGCCGTCATGGTCGCCGTCGCCGAAATGTACATCAAAGGCGTCTCCACCCGCGACGTCGAGGCCGTCATGCGCGAATTCGGCATCGAAAGCCTCTCCTCCGCTCAGGTCAGCCGCGCCAGCAAGCTGCTCGATGACGAACTCGCCGCCTGGCGCACCCGACCCCTCGCCGAGATCCGCTACCTCATCCTCGACGCCAGATATGAAAAAATGCGCGATAATGGCGTCGTCCGCGATGCCGCCGTGCTCTCGGCCATCGGCATCGGACCCGATGAACGCCGCCGTGTCCTCGGCGTCTCGGTCGCCCTTTCCGAGGCCGAAGTCCATTGGCGTGCCTTCCTCGAAAGCCTCCATCAGCGTGGCCTGCGAGGCGTCGAATTCATCGTCTCCGATGACCATGCCGGATTGCACGCCGCACGCCGCGCCGTCTTCGGCGCCGCACACTGGCAACGATGCCAGTTCCACCTCGCCCAAAACGCCATCCACCACGCCCCCAACCACGCCATCCGCAAACGCATCGGCGCAGAACTCCGGACCGTCTGGAACGCAAATTCCCTCGCCGCTGCCCAGATCGCTCTCACAACCCTCGTCAATGCCTATCGCGACACCGCACCAAAGCTCGCCGATTGGCTCGAACGAAATATCCCCGAAGGCCTCACCGTCTTCACACTGCCAGAACCCCACCAGCGCCGGCTTCGCACTTCCAACCCCATGGAACGCGGCATCCAGCAGGAACTCAAACGCCGCACCACCAAAATCAGGGTCTTCCCCAACGAAGCCTCCCTCGAACGCCTCGTCAGCGCCGTCCTCGTCGAAATCGATGAAAAATGGGCCGCCGACACCAAGGGCTACATCAAGTGGGACTACCAGGATGCCTGACCCCCGCTCGCCCTATTTTCCAGACATCAGGTTGCTCAATCGAATGACAGAGAATACCGCCGAAAGCCAGAGTATGCCTGTCTGGCCACGATCACCCACCGCAAGGGGGTATCGAAGCCCGTCAGACGCCGCCCCGGCAGATCACAGATCGACCGACCGGAACGATGCTGACGCAACCCGCTGCCACAAGATGACAAGTTGACCGGTACTGGCAACGATGTCCTCGACCACAACAATCAGATTGAGTGATGATTCTCAGCTGGCCCGCACTGTTCGTTGGGTCGCGCTTTGAGCTAAACGTGGGTGATGAATTCCGATGACCCGGATTTACCATGAATGATTTGCCCTCGGATCGTGCGGTAGGCGCCGGTGCCGACGATGATCCTGTCGATGGTCGCGCAGTCCTTCAGGATTGGCAGGAACTCTGGCAGAGCGAACTTCGCGGTATCCGGGAGGATAGGGAGATCGGCGAGGTTTGGGCACAATGGATGACATTTTGGTGGGCGTCTTTCGCAAGAGGCTCGATCGGCGAGCGGCACGATGGATTTGAATGCGGCGACCTGCGAGACCATCGCGCGGCGGGGGCCTCGGCCGCTGCTGCTGCACCTGATGCTGGCGTCCCTCCCCTCACCTCCCTCGCCGAACGGGTTGCTGCGCTGGAGGCACGCCTGGCAGAACTGGAAACCAGGTCAGGATCTACCTGACTTCACGTCCTGTCTGGGCGACCAAGCGCCCGGACAGCTCGATGATGGCCTGATTGCAGCGATCGCCGCCTATCGTCGGCATCCTTACCAACGACGCGTCGAGGATCCTCCGGTCATCTGGCGTGAGGGGGGCTCGCGACTTCTGGATTATGGTGGGAGCGGGCCCGCAGTTCTGTTCGTACCCAGCCTGATCAACCGCGCTTATATATTTGATCTCTCACCAGAATCCTCATTTCTAAGATATCTGGCGGCACATGGCGTCCACCCGATGCTGCTTGATTGGGGTTGGCCGGATCAGGATGAAAGGAATTTCAGTCTCACCGACTACATTGAAGGCCGACTGGGACGGGCCATTGCCGCCTGCCCTCACCCCATCATTCTGGCCGGATATTGCATGGGTGGATTGTTCGCTCTCGCAGCTGCTTCCCGGCGACCGGATAAAGTGAGTGCCCTGGCTCTGCTGGCAACGCCGTGGGATTTTCATGCCGACGCCCCCGGCATGGCCCCGTTAGCCCGCGGGGTGATGGATGTACTTGCACCGATCATGCATTCGACCGGCACGCTTCCGATCGATGCCATTCAGGGCCTTGTCGCCATGATCGATCCCCACGCGGTACATACGAAGTTTCGAAGTTTTGCGAAACTTGATCCGAATTCAGCAAAGGCGATACGTTTTGTAGCGCTGGAGGACTGGCTGAACGACGGCGTTCCTCTGGCCGCGCCCGTCGCGCGCGAAACGCTCGACGGATGGTATTCACGAAATACGCCGCAACAGGGTCGATGGTTCGTGGCAGGTTTGCCGGTCGCACCCGCGACCATCAAAATCCCGACGCTGGTGGTGATCCCCAATCGGGATCGTCTGGTGCCGCCTGCGTCGGCATCGGCTCTATTGCCGCTCATTCCGCATGCCGAGGTGCTCAGCCCCAGTGCCGGACACATCGGCATGATCGCGGGGGCCGGAGCACCGCATTCCTTGTGGCAGCCCTTCTTGAATTGGGTGACAAGCCTGTAGCAGTGAGCCGATAACACCGGTATGTTTCGGTGCACGCCGATCGATAAGGAGCAAGTTATGGACGACATCGTAATTGTGGCGGCTGCGCGGACGCCGGTCGGCAGTTTCAATGGTGTTTTTGCCAATACGCCCGCTCATCAACTGGGTGAAGTTGCGATAAGGGCCGCGATCGAACGAGCCGGGCTCGATGCGAACGATATCGACGAAGTCATACTCGGTCAGGTCCTGACCGCCGGAGCAGGGCAAAATCCGGCGCGGCAAGCAGCGCTCAATGCGGGGCTGCCCGAGCACACGACGGCGTTCGGCATCAATCAGGTATGCGGCTCAGGCTTGCGGGCCGTGGCGCTTGCGGCGCAGCAGATCATGTCTGGTCAAAGCGGTATCGTGCTTGCGGGCGGCCAGGAGAGCATGTCAATGAGCCGACATTGCGCGCATCTTCGCAGTGGCACCAAGATGGGCGATGTCAAATTCGTCGATACCATGATCGTCGATGGTCTGTGGGATGCCTTCAATCAGTTCCATATGGGCACCACGGCTGAAAACGTCGCCCGCCATTATCAGATCAGCCGGAGCGAGCAGGACGAGTTGGCGCTGGCATCGCAACAAAAAGCCTCGGCGGCGCAGAAGTCTGGCCGGTTTCGGGCGGAGATCGCGCCCGTAACGTTGTCGGGGCGCAAGGGCAATGTCGTGATCGAAGATGACGAATATATCCGCCATGACTCGTCTGCCGAAGCGATGGCACGGCTCAAGCCGGCTTTCAGCAAGGACGGCACTGTAACCGCCGGAAATGCATCCGGGCTGAACGATGGGGCAGCCGCCCTTATCCTCATGTCCGCGCAAGAGGCACAGAAACGTGGCCTGACGCCGCTGGCCAGGATAGCGAGTTTTGCGACGGCCGGGGTCGATCCGGCGATGATGGGCACCGGGCCGATCCCGGCATCGCAGCGGGCATTGGAGCGTGCGGGCTGGAAGGTCGATCAACTCGACCTCATCGAGGCAAACGAGGCCTTTGCCGCCCAGGCCTGCGCGGTGAACAAGGCGCTGGCGCTCGATCCGACCAAGGTCAATGTGAATGGAGGGGCTATCGCGATCGGTCATCCGATTGGCGCATCGGGGGCGCGCGTACTCGTCACTCTCGTTCACGAACTGCAGAAACGTGATGCACATAAGGGGCTCGCTACCTTATGTATCGGTGGCGGTATGGGTGTTGCGATGTGCATCGAGCGTTGATGTGATGCGAAAGGTGTTTGCCACGGCGACCGAGGCGCTCGCCGATGTATTACGGGACGGTATGACCATCCTGTCGGGCGGTTTCGGCCTTTCGGGAGTGCCGATGTCCCTGATCGAAGCCATCCGTTCCTCCGGCGTGCGGGATCTGACCATCGTATCGAACAATGCGGGAACCGACGGCGTGGGTCTCGGCATGTTGCTGGAATCGCGCCAGGTACGGCGGATGATTTCGTCATATGTCGGGGAAAATGCCACATTTGCCCGCCAATATCTTGCCGGTGAACTCGAAATCGAATTCAATCCCCAAGGCACTCTGGCCGAACGCATCAGGGCGGGCGGAGCAGGAATTCCGGCGTTTTTCACCGCCACCGGCTTCGGCACCGCCGTGGCGGAGGGCAAGGAAAAGCGGGAGTTCGACGGCCGGCATTTCGTCATGGAGCGGGGTATCGTTGGCGATCTTGCGATCGTGCATGCATGGAAGGGAGATACCGAAGGCAATCTAGTGTATCGCAAGACGGCGCGAAACTTCAATCCGATTATGGCCACGGCGGCGCGCATGACGGTCGCCGAGGTCGAACATCTTGTTCAACCGGGGGATATCGATGGTGACCACGTGGTAACGCCTGGTATTTTCGTCAAACGGATCGTGGTCCTCGATCATGTCGAAAAGCGGATCGAGCAACGCACTGTGCGCAAGCGCGCTTGAGGAACCCATAAGATGGCATGGACGCGTGACCAGATGGCGGCCCGGGCGGCGCAAGAGCTGCGCGACGGATTTTATGTCAATCTCGGAATCGGCATTCCGACTCTGGTCGCCAATCACATTCCGCCCGGCATTTCGGTTCAGTTGCACTCGGAGAACGGTATGCTCGGGATCGGTCCTTTCCCCTACGAAGGGGAAGAGGATGCCGACCTGATCAATGCCGGCAAACAGACCGTGACAGCTCTACCCACAACCAGCTTCTTCGACAGCGCGGCGTCATTCGGTATGATCCGCGGCGGGCATATCGACATCTCGATCCTTGGGGCTTTGCAGGTCGCTGAAAATGGCGATCTGGCAAACTGGATGATCCCGGGCAAAATGGTGAAAGGTATGGGCGGTGCCATGGATCTGGTCGCGGGAGTTCCGCGGGTCGTGGTCCTGATGGAGCATACTGCCAAAGGAGCACCAAAAATTCTGAGATCCTGCTCCCTGCCGCTGACTGGGAAGGGCGTTGTCAGCATGATCATTACCGAACTTGCGGTGTTCAATATTCATCCCGAGAGGTCGCCATCACTCGAACTCGTCGACAAGCCGGACGATGTGACGGTTGCCGACATCACGGCAGCAACGGAGGCCGAGTTCACCGTGGCGCCCACCATCGAACACTGATTTCGCATTGGGGAAAGTTTCATGACCGATTTGAACGCGCAACTTCGAGCCAGACATGAGGCGTCGGTCGCGAGAGGGGTTGGCATTGCCCACCCGGTCTATGCGGCTCGCGCGGAAAACGCGGAACTCTGGGATGTCGAAGGACGGCGCTACGTCGATTTCGCCGGAGGTATCGCGGTATTAAACACTGGCCATCGGCACCCCAGAGTGATTGCGGCGGTTCAGGCGCAGCTTGAGCGGTTCACCCATACATGTTTTCAGGTTACACCCTACGAACCCTACATCGAACTTGCCGAGCGGCTGAACGCGATTGCCCCGATCGCGGGCCCGGCAAAGACGATATTTCTCACCACCGGGGCGGAGGCGCTTGAAAACGCCATCAAAATTGCCCGTGCAGCAACCGGACGGCCCGGGATCATCACGTTTGCCGGGGGGTATCACGGGCGGACGCTACTAACGATGGCGATGACCGGGAAAGTTCTGCCATATAAGCGCAATTTCGGTCCTATGCCCGGTGAGATCTATCACGTCCCCTTTCCGTTTGAGCCATTCGGGGTCGATGTCGATGACAGCTTGCGGGCCATCGACATGCTGTTTCGCGCCGACATCGAGCCATCACGGGTTGCAGCTATCGTGATCGAACCGGTTCAGGGTGAAGGTGGGTTTATCCCCGCCCCTCCGGAGCTGTTCCAGGCATTGCGGTCGCTGTGCGACCAGCACGGGATCCTGCTGATCGCCGACGAGGTACAGACCGGGTTTGGTCGAACCGGCAAGATGTTCGGCGTCGAGCATATGGGCGTGAAACCCGATTTGATGACAGTTGCCAAATCACTGGCCGGCGGCTTTCCACTTTCGGGTGTAATTGGTCGCGCCGCAATTATGGACGCCCCCGAACCGGGTGGGCTTGGCGGCACCTACGCCGGGAACCCCCTAGCGTGTGCCGCTGCGCTTGCCGTTCTCGACGTCATTCAGGACGAGGGATTGATTGATCGGGCGAATCTGATCGGTGCCGCCATGACGGCTCATCTCAAGAGCATAGCAGGGCGAAACGATGTTGTGCCGATTTCGGCAATCCGCGGTCCGGGTGCCATGATCGCTTTCGATATCGTGCAGGAGCGCGGAGGGCACACACCGGACGCCGATCAGACCAAGCGGGTAATCGCTAAAGCACGCGAGGCGGGGCTGATCCTGCTGTCCTGCGGCGTGAATGCCAATACGATCCGCCTCCTGGTACCGCTCACTGTTCGCGATGACGTTCTTCAGGAAGGCTTGGCCGCCCTTCAGAGTGCGCTGATCAATTGAAACAACGCATCACCGTCGAGATCGGGCGGTCGTGTCATCGATAGCTGGGACGTGGATCCAGTGCCGATAAGCTTGACCACTTGTTCCGCAGCAGGATTATTTTGTCGAAGATAATTCTAAGGTCTGACAGCTCGCGATCCATTCGCCGTTCAAACCTGAGATGATGATGCGATGGCTCGCCGGAAAACAGACGCGCGCCGGCAGAAACGCGCAGCCAGCCAGTTTTGCCGCCATACGAGTTTGGAAGTGAGACCGGTTGGCCGATATGGCAAATTCGAGCAGCGAGTGTCCGTTCACTCGGGTCCTCAAACGCTTCGGAACAATCGGCATTGAGCCAATGGTATAAACGTCTCATTTCGGACGGGTCGAGGCACTCATTGCTGTCTGGTTTTCGTCTTACCGCAAATGAAAAGACGGTGCGGGCCGTGTCCCAGCCCTCGGACTCACGCTCAAGAACGGGTGACGGCTGCAGGATAAAAATGCGGTGGCCTTGGATTATACCTTCGATGGTGGCCTTGAAGCGGGCAATTGTAAGCGCTTTTCGCCGGTTGCTGACTTTTGCAAACGCGCGCAATTCGGCAAGCGCGGCTGACCAGCGCAAGATCAGGCCGTAATTGGCCCCGCTTGGGAGATTTTGAGCGGCGAACGCTGATGCAGGCCAGTCTCCACGCGAGGAGTAGGCATTCAATCCGGCAGGGAGCCTACCGGTCGACAGGCGCTTCGCGATCGCCGGCGGTAGCAACGCCGCTCCTGCAAACGGAGGACCGGTCAGAAATTTTGAACCGGTGATTTGAACAATGGCTCCTAGCGCCAGATAGGCCTGTAATCGCTCGGGAGCCATACGCATCTGACAGGCATCGACAATGATTTCAATGTGACCGGCGTATCGCCCGCAGATATCGCGCAGAAACGACATGGTGGGGGCAAGAAGTCCGGTCTTCGAGAGATCCAGAACATGCAGGATCACTTTTCGTCCACGATGTAGGGCCGACTCGATCGCTTCGAGAATATCAGCTTGGATATCCAGTCGTGGTCTGACTTCAGCCTTTTCATCGCGTAGTGGAATTGAGACCAAAGCCGTATCATCACGAAAACCCGCTATGGGCGCCTCTTTGATCACGTCGTGGCCGTTGGCGGTATCAATTGCGAAATGCTTACCCACTGCGGCCATGGGCACTCCACTTCCCGTCTCCTCGGGCGCAAGTAGAATTGTCGTCAGCGGGCAGTCCGCCGTTGAAAGATGCGCGATCGCCAAAGCGAGTAGTTCACAATCGGTCCCAGAAGCCGCGAGCACAACGGCAGAACCGGCTGGCAAGCGTAAGGATCGAGCGATTGACCGCCTGATCTGGTTCGCTTCATTCGACAAGGCGTGGCGGTTGCGGGAGATCAACATTTCCGCGGTTGCACGCAGACGGATACGATCCGCCGCTTCATAACCTCGTTCCGAAATCGACGAGGCCGTCGATGATGCGTAGGTGATTGCCCAGGGACGAGGGCGATGACTGCACCCGTACCCGTTCAGATTGCTCTGCGGATCCCTGAGCAGCCGGACATCGCCACCGGTCTCCATGATTGTTTCAGCTGTGCCGATCAGGGGCCATAAATTTATGAGCGTTTGGCAATCGTGCTGTGCCAAATCAGGAACCGGGTTGGCCCACGAGTGTCGCAGTGTATGCCAGACTGCGACGATCTCCGCCGGTGCCGGCGGCGCATCTCCCTGCAACGCTATCATCCACCGCCATGATCCGCTCAGAGCTATCGACTCGCTCGACGCGAACTGGATAGCGATTCGCGCCGCCGCCAGGCCGGCCAAGGGGGCTGGCACCCCATGGCTTACGAGGGCAAGCCATTCGGCAGCCAACCGCGCCCAGACCAGAGCAGAGCGATCCAAGATCGGGATCACGACGCGAACCGGTACCCCAGTATCAATTACCAGCCGATCGATATCATCGGAAAACCCATACGATATCGTTCGTAACGGCCAGAAGGCCGCATCCTGTTCGATGAAATGCTCTAGATCGCCGGGCAGACAATGTCGGATCGCGGAGGCCAGCACGACTTAATCACTCCTCATAAGACGGTGATATAAGGGTATCTTACCGCTTGTGCCAGAACACAGGTCCGTCACCGTTAAGTTGGATCGTCCGGACGAAAGGCGTCGACCAAAGGTACCACGCTGCCTGCTACAATGAGAACGACGTCAAAGCGCGTCTCATTGCGGTGCCAATCCGGGTGATCGGCCATTGCAAGTTCCGCTGCAGCGACGAGGCGCCGCTGTTGCCGTCGCGTAACGGCCTCGTTCGCGGCAGAGAAGCTTGCTCGTGCCTTCACTTCAATGAACGCCAGGACAGTCTCGCTTGCCACGACAAGATCCAGTTCGCCGCCGGCATTTCGCAGACGACGGGCAAGAACTACAAAATCCTGCTGTTGGTAAAAGTCTGCTGCCACCGACTCGGCATTTCGCCCTCGCATTTCGGCAGCTCGGCGCGATGATTTAATTTTGGAGTTTGTGAATGAAATGTCCTTCACCATCTTAGAATGATCTCCGGTTTACCAATATGGCGTCAACGCAACGGGGGCTTTTACAGGGCCAAACAATGAGAGGTTGCATGGGTGAATAAGCTTCTCGATTTTTTGGAATTCTCGAAAAAATCCATTGATCTCGGCACGATTCACGGGTATATCTTTAGCGTACTTAGTATTTTTTAAGCTTATCTCAGATTGGTTCTTATATCCTTTTTTATCTGCAACCGGTGCCTATTGTGGCGCATTTCTTTAACACCGGGGTACGGCCCGGTTTCACTTGGGGGACTAAAATGATGCATTTCAATGAAATAGGCCAGCAGCTTCGGGCCTATCGGATGGAATCCGGACTCAAAGCCGAGGAAATTGCCGCGAGGCTTGGCGTATCGCGCGCGGCCCTCTATCGGTACGAGAAGGGTGAGGTCATCAAGCTCGACACCGTCAAGCGCCTTGCTGAACTTCTCAAGATCTCACCTTTGACCCTTTTGGGCATTGGCGTGGAATACTACAGTCGTCCGATCGGATATCTTGAGCGGATTCGCCAGCTCGAGGAAACCGCCGATCAAATCCTCCAGCTTTATGGGCCGGTCTGTTACCTGACGACGTCGGATGAATACGATTCGATCCTTGCGCAAATTTTCGAAGAGCATGCCGAAGCAACCGGGGTCGATCGTGGAATGGCACGGACGGCCGCCGAACAAGTCCTTAGTGCGCTATCCGCACGCAAGAGAATGTTCATCGCGCGCCGTCCTTCGGTAATCGCCATTTTTACGGTTTCAGCGGTTGAGAAATTCCTATCGGAAGGGGTTGCGGGCATCCTGCCGCTTTCGGATAGGCTCAAGGCGCAATGCCGGGATGTGGCTCGTCATGAGGTTGAACGCATGGTTGATCTGATGGAGAGTGAGCCGATCGGGTTGCAGTTCGGCTTGATTGCGGGCGCAGAATTGAACGGGCCGTTCATGCTTCTGAGAACACGGGACCGGGCCTCTCTCGCCATAAACCCATTTCCGACGGACGCGCCTCCCGGTGCACAATGTGGGGTAGCCATGATTACGAGCGCGGAAGATGCGGTCATGACGCACCAGCGTATCGCGGAGGCAACCTGGCGGGAAGCAATCAAGGGGCAGGCCGCCGCCAAGCAGATCAAAGCACTGCTCGCCAAGCAGGCGAACTGATCATTCACTCGTCAGACCGGGCTGCGGTGCTTTCTCTCTGTGAGGAAGCACCGTAGTTAGCGTGTTGGTTCTACTTATGCGCCGCGCGCGGGGAGACAAACATCGCGGCGCGGGCTAATCCTCGGGGATGCACACTTTGATTTCCTCCGATGCTCTTGCGGCTCATCTCGCAGATCCTGGCCTGATCATCTTCGATGCGTCGTTTTACCTCCCGCATGAAAATCGTGATCCTTTGGCTCTGTTCCATCAGAAGCACATCCCCGGAGCGCTCTTCTTCGACATTGATGATGTATCCGATCATCAATCGTCGATTCCGCATATGGCACCGGATCCTGTCACATTCGAGAGAATGATTGGAGACTTCGGTGTATCGAATTCATCCACGATCGTGGCATACGACCAACGTGGATTGTTTTCGGCAGCGCGGGTGTGGTGGCTGTTTCGACTGTTCGGTCATGATCGCGTTCAAGTTTTGGACGGCGGGTTGCCCAAATGGCTGGCGGAGCACCGCCCGATCGAGTCAGGTCACGCGCCCGCAAAACGAGAAGCGCATTTCACCGCAAGGCTGAATCCGGCATTCGTCAGGTCGATCGCTCAGGTCAAGGAAAATCTTGATACACAGAGCGAAATCGTCATCGATGCACGGTCAGCGGATCGGTTCAGCGGTGCCGCTCCCGAACCCCGACCCGGCGTCCGAAGCGGCCATGTTCCCGGAGCCCGATCTCTTCCGTTTGGAGAATTGCTCAATCCTGACGGCACACTGAAATCATCCGACGCGTTGCGCACGATATTCAACGCAATTGGAATCAACGAGACCGTCGCACCGGTAACGATGTGTGGATCGGGCGTCACCGGCACAGTCGTATCGCTCGCTTTAGTACACGCTGGCCTTCCCCCAGGCGCGCTATATGACGGCTCGTGGGCCGAATGGGGTGGCTCACCAGACACTCAAGTGGAAAAATCAGTATGAGTACGAACCGGTTCGAAACGCGCCTCGGATTAAGCGGCCGGCGTCCTGTGAAATCCCACGGCTATGTTAATCCGAAATTGGTCCGCGGTTCGACGGTGCTCTACCCGAATTGTGCCGATCGTCGCGAGATTGGTAAGCGGCGGCTCGAGCAGGCAGAAATCTATGGGCTGTACGGCACCGAGACGCATTTCGCCCTTGAATCGATGATTGCCGAAATCGAAGGTGGAACGCACTGCCAGATCGTTTCGTCCGGGCTGGCAGCTATCACGGTGCCGTTGCTCGCCTATCTCAAGGCAGGTGACCGCATTCTGGTGCCGGATTCTGTCTACGGGCCAACGCGGCGATTTTGCGATGCAACGCTGTCGAAATTCGGCGTAACCACAACCTACTACGATCCGATGATTGTCGAGCGCGATCTCCGCGCCATGCTCACAGCCGAAGCCAAAGTCGTATTCGTTGAAAGCCCAGGTAGTCATACGTTCGAAGTACAGGATGTTCCCATGATCTGCCGCGTCACGCATGACTTCGGCGGCAAGGTGTTCATGGACAATACCTGGGGTATTCGCAACTTCATGCCGTTCAGTCATGGCGTCGATGTATCCATTCAGGCGCTTACCAAATATATCGGCGGTCATTCCGATATCATACTTGGCGCAATTACGGTCGCATCCGAAGAAGACTGGTCCTGGCTTCGGGCAGGGGCGCTCGATCTGGGACAGTATGCCTCGCCGGACGATTGCTGGCTCGCATTGCGCGGCGCGCGAACCCTGAATGTCCGGCTCGACGCTCAGGAAGCCAATGCGCTGCGGATTGCGGAATGGATGTCCACAAGGCCGGAAGTACAAAAAGTACTTCATCCTGCCCTTCCCTCATGCGTCGGTCATGAATTCTGGAAACGCGATTTTTCCGGTTCGTGCGGCCTGTTCGGCGTCGTATTTCAACCGGATTTCGACTATCAGGCCGTCGTCGCCATGGTCGACAGCTTGCAGTTGTTCGGGATTGGTGCCTCTTGGGGCGGGTACGAAAGCCTCGCGCTTCCTACCAGCTTCACCATAACCCGCAGCCGCAATACCGGGGAGTTCGGCGGTGAAATGTTGCGGCTACAAATCGGGCTTGAACACGTCGAAGACTTGATCGATGATCTTGTTGCTGGGCTGGCCGTTTTACGGAGCCAGCAAAGAACGCACGTTGCTTCTGCTCCATGCTTCGCAGATGAAATGCTGGATCTGTACGGCAATGAGCCCAAGATATGAATACTGAGCAAGCCCCCGCATACCGTTTCAATGATTCAGGGCTGATCCCCGTCATTGCCCAGCAATATGATACGGGTGAGGTGCTCATGCTTGCCTGGATGAACGAGGAGGCCATCGCGACCACTCTGCGCACCAACCAAGTTTGCTATTTCAGCCGGAGCCGCAACAAGTTATGGATCAAAGGAGAAAGTTCTGGTCACTTCCAGAAACTGATTGAGCTCCGGCTCGACTGCGATGGTGACACAATATTGGCGCTAGTCGATCAAACTGGCCCCGCTTGTCATACCGGGGCCCACAACTGTTTTTTTAATAATATCACTATCGATAATCATCATTCTTAAACATGAAAACTTTCGCCACAGCCGCAACGCCCCTTCTCGTTGGGATTTTCAAAGGTGAAACCGGATGTAAATTTGTCAGATTTATAATCCATCACCGTTCCAATCAGGAATAGCGTCGCTTTGCGATCAATCAGCACGGTAATACCTTGTTCGGTTACACTTTCATCAGTTGGTGACTTTGTTTCAACCCAATCCATCTGATACGACATTCCGGAGCAGCCCTTGGTGTTGATGCCGATACGGAGCATCTTCCCGGCTTCGCCCCGCGTATAGAGACTTTGAAGTCGCTCGACGGCAGCTTCCGTAAGTCGCATGAGAGGCGGGAGCGTCCGTGATATCGCTCGATCGGGCGTATTGGTCGTGCTCATGGCTATCTCCGTCAAAACATGTTGACTGCAAGGCGGGCTTCGTCGCTCATACGCGACATATCCCAGGGCGGATCCCAGACTGTCTCGACCTGAACTTCTGTGACACCGGGAATTGCACCCACTGCAAGGCGCACCGCCTCGGGCAGTTCCTGAGCGCTGGGACATGCCGGCGCGGTCAAAGTCATCTCGACCTTGACAGTCCCTGCCTCGATTTCGATCGCGTAAATCAGGCCCAGCTCGAAAATGTTAACCGGAATTTCCGGATCGTAGACCGTCGCAATCGCGGCAATCACTGCATCCTCAGTCGGCGGCGCAACATTTTCTCCCTCAGGGGTCCATGTCGAAACCGGCTCTGTCTGCGTGTTATATTCATTCATGATAAAGGTCCGTCTTCTGGCTCAGGGCAATGCGTAGAGCTTGCCAAGGGAGCATGGCGCAACGATGGCGTGACCGATAAAGATGAACGCCAGAAAAGGCGCGCAATTTTGCGAATGACGATTGCTCGGGCGCACTACCCGTCAATATCATCGAGTCGAACTGGTCGGCGAGATCGAAAGCGGCCGCGGGCTCAAAATCGATCACCGCATCTGCCATCAGATCAGCTGCGGCTATACAAATTGCGCATCCTCGGGTTTCATGCATCAGCGCTCCAACGCGGGTCCCATCGTATCGGAGCCGCAACATGACCCGATCGCCGCACATAGGATTATCGCCTTGCGCTTCGGCATCGAACGGCTCCAACCGACCTGTGTGGCAAGGATTGCGCGCACGATCCATGATGAGATCCTGATAAAGATCGTCGGAAGTCGCAGTCATTGCCCGAAAACCTGCTGAACACGTCGCAGACCGGTTGCCAAAGCATCAATCTCGCTCGTCGTCGTATAAACGCCAAACGACGCACGGGTCGTACTTTCCAGGCCCAAACGTCGGACCAGGGGTTCGGCGCAATGAAATCCGGCCCGAACCGCAATGCCCTGTTTGTCGAGCAGCGTTGCGACATCATGTGAGTGGATACCCTCCACAGTGAATGATACAACGCCTCCCCGGTCCTGCGCATGACCAATGGCTTGTACGCCTTTAAGCGCTGCCAGAGTTGCCATCGCATGGTCGGTGAGCAATCGTTCATGCGCTGAAATCGCTTCGAACCCGATCGCACTAACGTAATCGATAGCCGCACCCAGTCCAATCGCTTCAATGATCGCGGGGGTGCCCGCCTCGAACCGATACGGCGGCTCTGCCCATGTCGAGCCTGCGTAGCTCACGCTGCGGATCATTTCGCCGCCACCCATGAACGGCGGCATCTGATCCAGCAACTCACGCCGTCCATACAGCACGCCGATTCCGGTTGGACCGTAGAGCTTATGGCCGGAGAATACGTAAAAATCCGCGTCGATTGCTTTGACGTCCACAGCACGATGAACCACGGCTTGTGCGCCATCAATGAGGATCTTCGCGCCATGTGCGTGGGCAAACTCAGCCAGTCGTTCGACCGGAGTATAAGTCCCGAGCACATTCGACATATGCGTAACCGCAAGAAGTTTCACTTTGCCGTCTGAAAATTGCCGTTCCAGATCGGTGAAATCAATTTCCCCGGCATCGGTAATTTTCACGACCCGAAGTTCCGGCCCCTGCTGATCACGCAACATCTGCCACGGCACAAGGTTGGCATGGTGCTCCATTTCGCTGACAACAACAGCACTGCCAGGCCCGAGTGTCTTTCGGCCAAAGGTCTGTGCAACAAGGTTGATACCTTCCGTCGCATTACGGACGAAAACGATCTCGTTGCGGTCCGCATTCAGGAAGTGTGCCACCTTGTCGCGCGCTGCCTCGAAATCATCGGAGCATCGTTCGCTCATCCAGTGCAGACCGCGATGGACGTTGGCGTAACGTGATTCCATCGTGCTTACCATCGCATCGATCACTACCTTCGGCTTCTGCGCCGAAGCGGCACTATCCAAAAACACCAGATCCCGACCGTAAACCTTCTGGGCAAGGATCGGAAAATCAGCCCTGATCCGGTCCACATCGAAGCTCATCTCGCGAAGTACAGCGGTGCTCATTACAATTTGTTCCGATGCCACCATTCCGTAATAGCCGTCTCAAACACCTCGCGAGCCGCATGATCTGTCACCGGTTCAAGGGCTTCGTCCAGAAAGGCACGTATCAATATCGCGCGCGCCTCTGCTTCAGGAATTCCTCGGCTTCGGAGATAGAACAATTGCTCGGGATCAAGCGCGCCGATGGTCGCCCCATGGCTGCACTTCACGTCATCGGCAAAAATTTCAAGTTCCGGCTTACAGTCGATTTCTGCGTCTGGCGAAAGCAGCAACGCCTGATTCATCTGATATCCGTCTGTCTTCTGGGCGACACGATCGACTTCAATTCGTCCCTGAAAGACACCGCGCGCCGCACCGGCCAAAACGGATTTCACTGTCTGACGAGATGAGCAGTTCGGGGCGTGGTGGGCAACAACAGTAGTAATATCACCATGCTGCACGCCCGAAAGCAATTGCGCAGCGTTAAGATGAACATCGGCGTTTGGCCCCCTAAGGCTTGCGTGAATCTCGTTACGGCCGAGTTTAGCGCCGCAGGTGAGCGTAAATGCTTCATATTGCGCCCGAGTTCCAATATCGACGAGAATCGTGGTCACGTGTACCGCGTCGATCGATTCATTCTGCAGTCGATAGTGTTTCAGCACCGCTCCTGCCGCCAGCTCGATTTCGATGACCGGATTGTGCAGATAAACGCCACGTCCCTGGGCGATTTCCACGATGGTCAGCTTGGCATCGGCTTGCAGAACAATGCGATGCCGCGGTGAAATCACGCTGTCGTAAGTCGCATCGGCCACCGAGACCAGACAGACGACGCCGGCGTCGCTTCCTTCGGCAATTTCGAACGCCGCCCCCTCAGTCGCAATTGCAGAGTTGAGAGCCACCATCGGCAGTATTGCGCTGCCACACGGACCAGGTTCAAACGCCCGTAGCGTCACGAACGGCAAAGAATGCGACAGCCCTTCGACATACCGACCGTTGACAAAGACAAGCCGAGGCCCTGTAGTCTCTGGAACAAGAGATGCAGCATCCGGAGGCGGTGCCGGCAGCGCCAGGTCGAGTGTCCGAAGCCGGGCGTTGAGATCCGTGAAGTGCCACGCCTCGTTTCGCCGCGTCGGCCACCCTTGAGATCGAATCAACGATGCCGCCGCCTCCCGATGGACCGAGCCACCGACCAGAGATGCAACGTCCGAACGATCGAAAAAAGTATCGACGGTCATGCCGCCTCCAGCCCCGCATACCCATGAGCTTCGAGCTCAAGCGCGAGATCGGCACCGCCGCTGCGAACGATTTTCCCTCCCGCCAGCACATGGACGCGATCGGGTACGATGTGATCGAGCAGCCGCTGATAATGGGTGATCACCAAGGCCGAAAAATTCGGCCCGCGAAGCGCGTTAACGCCGTCCGACACAATTTTCAATGCATCGATATCGAGGCCGGAATCGGTTTCATCCAATAACGCCAGCGACGGCTTCAACAAGGCCATCTGAAGAATTTCATTGCGTTTCTTTTCGCCACCCGAAAAGCCGACATTTACATTTCGCTTGAGCATATCATCCGGCATTTTGAGCGCCTTGATCGCGATGCGCGCCTCTTTCAGAAATGCGACGGCATCGAGTTCGGGTTCTCCGCGCGCTCGCCGCACTGCGTTCAAGGCTGTCCGGATGAAATTGGCATTACCAACGCCCGGAAGTTCCACCGGATATTGGAACGCAAGAAATACACCCGACGCTGCACGTGCTTCCGGTTCCATCGCCAGCAGGTCATGGCCATCGAACGTTACACTTCCGCCAGTCACCTGATAGCCGTCGCGCCCCGACAGAACGTAAGACAAAGTGGATTTTCCGGCTCCGTTTGGCCCCATAATCGCGTGGATCTCGCCGTTTGGAACGGCAAGGTCGATTCCCCGCAGAATTTCCTTGCCCTCGATTTCCGCCGTGAGCCCTTTGATTTCAAGCATAATTCAATCCTTAACCAACTGAGCCTTCAAGAGAGACTGCGAGAAGCTTTTGCGCTTCGACGGCGAATTCCATTGGCAGTTCCTTCAGTACATCGCGGCAAAATCCGTTGACAAGCAGGCCCACGGCATCCTCTTCCGTCAAGCCGCGAGAACGGCAGTAGAACAACTGATCATCGGCGATCTTCGAGGTTGTCGCTTCGTGCTCGACTTTCGCGCTCTGATTGCGGCTTTCGATATATGGCACCGTATGTGCGCCGCATTGATCGCCGATCAAAAGCGAGTCACATTGTGTGAAATTACGCGCACCGTGTGCTTTGGGCATAATGCGCACGAGGCCACGATAGGTATTGTTGGAGTGCCCCGCCGAAATGCCCTTGGAGATAATTGTGCTCGTTGTATTCGGCGCCAGATGTATCATCTTGGTGCCGGTATCTGCCTGTTGATAATTATTCGTCAGCGCGACAGAGTAAAACTCGCCCGATGAACCTTCGCCCTGAAGAATGCACGAAGGATATTTCCAGGTAATTGCCGATCCGGTTTCGACCTGCGTCCAAGAGATCTTGGATTTACGCCCCCGGCACGCGCCACGCTTGGTAACAAAATTATAAATGCCGCCGCGTCCCTGCGCGTCGCCGGGATACCAATTTTGCACGGTGGAGTATTTTATCGAGGCTTCGTCCAATGCCACCAGCTCGACAACCGCCGCATGAAGCTGATTTTCATCGCGCATCGGTGCCGTGCAGCCTTCGAGGTAGGAGACGCTTGCCCCCTCCTCGGCAATGATCAACGTGCGCTCAAACTGGCCGGTATTCCGAGCATTAATTCGAAAATAGGTCGAAAGCTCCATCGGACACCGCACACCACGCGGAATGAAGACGAAACTGCCGTCCGAAAAAACCGCACTGTTCAATGCGGCGAAATAATTGTCGCCTGCCGGCACGACGCTGCCGAGGTATTTTCTTACCAGCTCCGGATGTTCGCGAACGGCCTCACTGATCGATCCGAAAATAACTCCGACCTTGGACAGGCTTTCCCGGAACGTCGTTGCGACCGAGACGCTGTCGAACACAGCGTCGACCGCAACGCCCGCAAGAGCCGCACGCTCATTCAGCGGAATGCCGAGTTTATCGTACATCGAGATCAATTCGGGATCGACATCTGCAAGCGACTTCGGTGCCTCACGCTTAGGCGCCGCGTAATAATGCAGGTCCTGGTATTCAATCCGCGGATGCCGGATCCGAGCCCAATTCGGCTCCTCCATCTCCAGCCACGCCCGATACGATTTCAACCGCCATTCAAGCAACCAGACAGGTTCCTGCTTTTTGGCCGAAATGAGACGGACGATATCCTCGTTAAGACCCTTCGGTGCGAACTCCATCTCGATATTCGTCTCGAAACCGAACTTATATCCGCCGGTGGATAGACGATCGATCGTTTCAAGCGTTTCAGTAACTGCGGCCATAGGGATCCTCTATTCGACGGTGGTGGGGATATACGATTCAGGAGTGGGCAAATGATCGAACCGTAACCCTTTCGGTATGGCCTCACGCTGCATGTCGGCCAGTGTGATAGCGTTTAACGCCTCGCTGATCGCATCGTTGACGACGCCCCAACGACCGGCCATCGGGCAGAGCGATTGGCTCTCACAATTGCCCACGGCACCTTCGACGCATGCCGTCAAAGCAATGGGACCATCAATCGCGAGGATCACGTCGGCTACGGGAATGGCATCGAGAGATTTGCGCAACCTGTAGCCGCCATGGGCACCGCGCTGGGACGCTACCAGACCGAATTGTGCCAAGCCCTTGAGCACCTTAGCGACTGTAGGCTCAGGAATTCCGGTGGAAGCCGCAATACCCGGCGCGGTTTCGACCTTGTCCGATCGTGACAACCGCACCAGCACGACAACCGCATAATCTGTAAGGCGAGATAATCTCAACATGACCCACTCGATTTCGGACCAAAGCAGTCCTGTATCAGAAATGGGCCATTAGCCGCCAGCCGTCAAGGTCTCGGCTCTGACGTTTCAGCCAAGGAGTCGATCGACCAGAGCCGGCAGTTGAGCCGCTTGATCCACGCGCGTCATGGCATCGGTTCGGCCGTAGCCCCAGGTCACGAATATCGCCTCCACCCGCAATCCGGCGGCAGTCTTCATATCGTTGATGTGATCTCCGACCATCACCGCGTCGGTCGTTGTCACATCGAGGGCGTTCAATACAGCTTGAAGATGACGGGGGTCGGGCTTGCGGTAAGGTGTCGCGTCCCCACCGATCACAACGTCGAAAAACGCCTCAAGATCAAGCGCTGCCAAAACTTTCCGCGCTGAGACCTCCGGTTTGTTCGTGCAGACGGCGAGTCGATAGCCGCTGTCTCGCAACGCAGTCAGCGCCGCGGGAATCCCGGGAAAAGGTTCGGTCAGATCGGTGACGTGAGCCTCATAGTCCGCCAGGAAAATCGCCTCGTCCTCATCGGTCGGCGACAGCCCGCATGCTGCGTAACCTTTCTGCAGCAGTACTTTCGCGCCGTCACCCACCATCGGTGCGACGTCGGATTGCACGATCGGTCCTTGACCATGGCGCGCCAGAGAACGGTTCAACGCTCCCGCCAAATCCGGCAGACTATCGATCAGCGTGCCGTCCAGATCGAATACCACAGCCTTGGCCAAGTTCATCTCCATTCGAACGAAATACTCCGACACGCGATGTTACGGACGCCCCTTTGACATAAACCGTTCACCGAGGCTACCGCTCTTACATGGATAAAGTTGCTGTGATCCTCGCCGCCGGTCTTGGGACGAGGATGAAATCGAATCTGCCCAAAGTCCTTCATCCTTTGGCCGGACGCCCGATGCTGACCCATCTGATCGACACTTGTGCCTCGATGTTTACCAGAGTTGTGGTTGTGTCGAGCGGCGATCCGGCGGTAGCGGCGGCAGCAGCGCCACACCAAATAGTCGTTCAGGCAGAGCGCACCGGGACCGCGTCGGCGGCCAAGGCAGCCCTGCCCTATTTCGGAACCGGCCTGGTCACAATCATTTACGGCGACAATCCACTGATCTCCTCCAGGACGTTCGGTCATCTTGCCGCCGCCCTCGGCGATCAGCGATGCAGGCTCGGCATACTGGCAACCCGGCCGCCCGATCCCGGAATGTTCGGACGCGTCGTCGGTGAACATGGACTGGCCGAGCGGATTGTCGAGTTTGTGGATGCGACCCCCGAGGAAAGGAAAATCACCCTTTGCAATGTCGGCGGCTTTACCGGAGCAGCCACCGATATGGCGCGCTGGTTGAGCCTCATCGACAATCGGAATTCGAAGTCGGAGTTTTATCTGACCGATATCGTCTCAATCGCCCGCGATGAGGGTGCGAATGTCGGCATTGTCGAAGCCGAGTGGACGGAATGCCTTGGCATCAATTCGAGGAGCGAACTCGCGCGTGCCGAGAGGGTGCTGCAAAGCAGACTCCGAGAGGCCCTGCTGGACTCGGGCGTAACAATGACCGCGCCTGACACTGTGTTTCTTGCCTGGGACACGAAAATTGAGACCGATGTGGTCATAGAACCGAACGTCGTCATCGGTCCGGGAGTCACGATCGCGGCCGGAACCCGTATTCGGGCTTTCTCCTACCTGGAAGGTTGTGTCGTCAGTCGCGGTGCCGTCATCGGACCTTATGCACGGATCAGGCCGGGCAGTCACATTGGCGAGGATGCCCATGTCGGCAATTTCGTCGAGTTGAAAGCGACTGCGCTGGGCAATGGCGCAAAGGCCAACCATCTCACCTATCTCGGGGATTCCGAGATAGGTGCACATACCAACATCGGCGCTGGCACGATAACCTGCAATTACGATGGAGTGGCGAAACATCGCACCACGATAGGCTCGAATGTCTTCATCGGGTCGGATGTTGCTTTGGTTGCGCCAGTGAGTGTGGGCGACCGCGTGATCGTCGCGGCCGGCAGCGTCATCACCGAGAACATCGATGCAGACTCGATGGCGATTGCAAGAAGCCGCCAGGTTGTCAAACAAGGGCGGGGAATGAAACCGCGACCACTCAAGGATTCGGTCTGATGTGCGGAATTGTTGGTGTCGTTGGCAAGGGGCCGGCGGCCCCGCTTTTGCTGGACGGTTTATCAAGACTCGCTTATCGGGGTTATGACAGCGCCGGGATCGCTACGCTTGTTGATGGGCAAATCGAGCGCCGGCGAGCCGAGGGCAAACTGCATAATCTTGCAACCACGCTGGCCTCGTTCCCTCTCGATGGGACGACGGGTATCAGCCATACCCGCTGGGCTACCCATGGGGCCCCCACTGAGAGCAATGCTCATCCCCACGGAACCAGCCGTGTGGCGGTCGTCCATAACGGGATCATTGAAAATCACGCAGCCTTGCGCGAGGAGCTTGAATCTCAGGGCCAGGTGTTTTCAACCGAAACCGACACTGAAACTGTGGCTCAGCTGCTCGACCTTTATCTCGCGCGCGGGATGTCGCCGGTTGAGGCCGCCGCATCGGCATTTCAACGACTCGAAGGCGCGTATGCGCTGGCGTTGATCTTTGCCGGGCATCCGGATCTGATTATCGGTGCCCAGCGCGGCGCGCCCCTCGCCATCGGTTATGGCGAAGATGAGATGTATCTGGGCTCTGATGCACTTGCGCTGGCGCCTCTCACGCGTCGCATCGCCTACCTCAACGACGGTGACTGGGTGATCGTCTCGCGCACCGGAGCGACATTCCATAATGCTATGAACCAGGCGGTGGAACGCGAGATCAAACTGACCAAGCTGACGGGTGCTGCGATCGGAAAGGGCAATTTTCGGCATTTCATGGAGAAGGAGCTCCACGAGCACCCCATCGTCATCGGCGATACGCTTCATCGGATGATCGATCCGGCCACGCGCTTGCCCGTGCTGCCAGCGCTGGACCTAGATTTGAACACCATATCCAGAATTTGCATTTCAGCATGCGGGTCAGCCTTTTATGCTGGTCTCACCGCACGTTATTGGATCGAGGAGTATGCCCGGATCGCGGTGGATGCTGACGTGGCCAGTGAATTTCGCTATCGGGAACCACCACTTCACTCGGATGAACTAGGCATCGTCGTCAGTCAATCAGGTGAAACCGCCGATACAATGGCGGCGCTTCGCTATATCAGGACTCAGGGCTGCAAGGTCATGTCTGTGGTCAACGTGCCGGAGAGTACGATGGCGCGCGAAAGCGACCTCATCCTCGAGACGATAGCAGGTCCCGAGATCAGTGTGGCCAGCACCAAAGCCTTCACCGCCCAGCTCACGGTGCTTGCGGGGTTTGCTTTGGCTTTAGCTCATGCGCGAGGGACATTATCCCGTGACCGCATTGAAGCCCTGGTCGCCGCCCTCATGGAACTGCCCGCCAAGGCAGCGCAGATCCTTAACGAGGAGGATGAAATTCGCCGACTTGCCACGCAAATCCAGGATGCGAGGGACGTCTTGTTTTTCGGCCGCGGATCGATGATGCCGATCGCGCTGGAAGGCGCTCTGAAACTGAAGGAACTCAGCTATATCCATGCCGAGGGCTATCCTGCGGGCGAGATGAAGCATGGCCCGATCGCACTGATCGACGCAAGTGTACCAGTCATCGCGGTTGTTCCATCGGGACCGCTTTTTGAAAAAACTGCCTCCAATCTTCAGGAAGCCGCGGCACGCGGAGGCCGGATCATTGTTCTGAGCGATTCCGAAGGAGCTAAAAAGCTTGCCGGCATCGCTTCGGAAGTCGTGATTCTTCCCGATTGTGATCCGTTCGTGGCGCCGATCCTATATGCAATCCCGGTGCAGATGCTTGCTTACCAGGTTGCCATCCTCAAGGGAACCGATGTTGATCAGCCCCGCAATCTCGCTAAGTCAGTGACGGTTGAATAGAGAAAGCAACAAAAAAGCCTCCAACTCATAAGTTGGAGGCCTGTTTTGTGGACCGACTACCTATCAGGAACGGCGATTGCCCATGAACTGCAACAGGAACATAAACAGATTTATGAACGTCAAGTAGAGCTGCAATGCGTCATACACACTGCGCTTCGCCGCGACGTCCGCTCCGAACCGGTACCCATATTGCACATAATCGGCCTTGATCCGCTGCGTGTCATAGGCTGCCAGCCCGGTAAAGATCAGGACGCCAATCGCACTGATGGCAAACTGCAGGGCGGATGAATGCAGAAATATGTTGACCACCATGGCAATGAGGAGGCCGATGACTCCCATGATCAGGAAGCTTCCGAACTTCGCCAGATTGGCCTTCGTCGTGTAGCCGTAAACGCTCATCGCCGCGAACGTGCCTGCCGTCACAAAAAACGTCGCGAGGATCGACCGCCCGGTGTAGATCAGGAATATATTCGTTAGGCTCGCTCCCATCACGGCGCAGAACGCCCAGAACAGAGCTTGGGCTTGAGTCGTAGACAGCTTGTTGACCCCGAAACTCATAATCAGCACGAACCCGAGGGGCGCAAAAATGCTGATATACGCAAGAATCCCAGGCTGGCGCACCACGGCACCGCTTGCCGTTGTCACCAACGGATAAAATGCGTCGATCAGACCCGTGTGAGAGATCGCCAACGACACAATGGCCGTCAGAAACAGGCCTGACGCCATCCAGTTGTAAACCCGCAACATATAGGCGCGCAGACCTTCGTCCAAAACGCCCGCGCCGATCGCAGTGCTGGCACCGCGATAGGATCGCATGTCAGGACCAATAGCCATGATTGCTCGTAACTCCAAAAGGGCGGCGGAATCGCCGCTTACCGATGCCTATTTTCGATCATATCGGGGCACCAATCAAGAATAATCGGCGGTCCCCAGATGAGATCGGTGTAACGAATAGCGGAGTCCGCGGGGATCAGCGGCTAGCGACGCAGATTAAGGCGCCCAATCAGGGTCTCGTAGCGCTTATGATCCTGACGCTTGACATAATCGAGCAACCGGCGACGACGACCGACCAGCATCAAGAGACCACGGCGCGAATGAAAATCCTTCGCGTGGGTCTTGAGGTGTTCCGTCAGGTTGGTGATCCGTTCGGAAAGAAGTGCAACCTGCACTTCAGGGCTTCCCGTATCGGTAGCTGTATTGGCGTATTCGCCGATGAGGCTCTGACGCCGCTCTGCGGTAATCGACATCGCATATACTCCTGCAAATGGTTAAATGACACGTTCCGGTCGCAGAAGCCCCTCGCTGAGCCTGCCGAGAACCACGAAACGGTGGCCCGCCATGCCGCGAACCAGCCCATTTCCCGGGCTGGACGTTGCAGGAATCCGCCCAAGAAAATCGATCAGGCTCAACGCCATCCCGTTTCGGAGTGCGGCGACTTCGGGGTCGGTCAAGGCCAGCGCCGGGATGTCGGCCAGCGCGGTCTCAACCGGCTTCACGAGGTCCGGTTCACAGTCGGCGCTATGGTCGTAATTTATGCATTTGTCCAGTGTTACCGCATCTTCGATACGGAATGGACCTACGGCAAGTCGGCGCAGCACCGCGATGTGCCCAACCGTGCCGACTGCGCGAGCCAGATCACGTGCGAGCGAACGCATATAGACGCCCTTACCCGACGCCACTTCGAAAACAGCATGATCAGCATCCGGCCGATCGATCAGATCAAACCGGTCTATCTGGGCCGGGCGGGGCGCCAGATCCGGGGGTGCGCCTGCGCGAGCGAGGTCGTAGGCGCGCTCTCCAGCCACCTTGATGGCAGAGAAAGCCGGAGGCACCTGCATGATCGAGCCTTGGAATGCGGAGAGGGCAACCTGAATCGTGGCGTCATCCGGCCGGTTATCGCTGGTCTCGATCACCGCGCCTTCGGCGTCATCGGTATCACGCGCCTCGCCGAATTTGAGCGTGAACTGATATAATTTGATTCCATCCATGACGTAAGGAACCATTTTAGTCGCGCCACCGAGAGCAATGGGCAGAACCCCCGTCGCCAGCGGATCAAGCGTTCCGCCGTGCCCGACCTTGGCCGCATCCAACCCGCGTTTGATCTTACCGACCGCATGAGCGCTTGTAATGCCCGGCGGTTTGTCGAGAATGATCCATCCGTCGATTTTCCGCCCCCGCCTCTGCGGCTTTTGGCCCTTGGCCATCACAATTCCCTTATATGCTATGGATACGCACTGATATCGGCGCCCGGCACCGATCGTCGCCGATCGCCGGTATCAGGCCTGATTGAGATCGATAAGAGCCTGACGGATCTTGCGACCGCGAAGGACCTTATCCTCGATATACGTCGTGTCGCCCCAGCGAACCGCCCGGGCCATCGCCTGAGCATCTTCGGTAAAGCGTGCCAGCATTTCGAGTAACGCGTCGCGGTTATTGAGGAAAATATCCCGCCACATGACCGGATCGGATGCAGCGATCCTGGTGAAATCGCGGAATCCGGACGCAGCGAACCGCAGCACTTCCTGGCGGGTTTCGTCCGCCAGATCATCCGCTGTTCCGCAGATCGTGAAGGCGATCAGATGCGGGAGGTGGCTCACGATCGCCACCACCCGATCATGGTGTGCGGCATCCATGATGCTGACAGTCGCACCACACCGCTCCCACAATGTCCGGATTTTTGAGACCGCGCGATCGTCGGTTCCGGTCGGGGGAGTCAGCAGACACCAGCGCCCCTGAAATAACTCAATGAACCCGGCATCGGGTCCGGAAAACTCGGTGCCTGCCATCGGATGGGCCGGTACGAAATGGGTCCCCTGAGGTAGAAACGGGCCGATATCACGGATCACCGACTGTTTCGTCGATCCGACATCGGTCACGATGGCCCCAGGCATAAGATGCGGTGCGATCTGCTGAGCGAGCGCGGCGTAGGCTCCCACAGGTGCACAGAGCATCACGCAATCAGCATCCTCGACCGCTCGAGCAGGGTCGATTTCGGTGAGATCCGCAATCCCGAGGTCTGCGACGCGGTTCAATGTCGCCTCGGTCCGGGCGTTCGCCACCACGACTCGGGCAATATCCCCCCGAGAGCGGGCAATCCGTGCGACGGATGATCCGATCAATCCAACGCCGATCAGGGCAAGCCGTTCAAAAACCGGATCAGCCATTTTGTGCGGCAAACTCGGTCAAAGCGTCGGTCACTGCCGCGCACTCCTGATCTGTCCCGATCGTCACACGCAGACATTGAGCAAGCCCGTATGCAGCCACATTGCGAACGATGATGCCGCGCGAACGCAGATAGCGGTCCGCAGCGCCGGCTCGCTCCGGGGTCGACAGGTCGACCAATACGAAATTCGCTTCGCTCGGATAGACAGTCAGCCCCCCGGCCGACAAACGATTTGTCATTTGTGCCCGTGCCTGCCGGTTGTGCTCCCGGGACCGTTCGATCCAGTCCGGCTCGGCGAGCGCTGCAATACCGGCCGCTGCCGCAGGACCACTCACGTTGAACGGCATCCTTACGCGGTTGAGCACATCGATAACGGACAACGGGCCGTAAGCCCAGCCGAGGCGCAAGCCTCCAAGGCCGAAAATCTTGGAGAAGGTGCGTACCATCACCGTCCCTTCGCCTGCATCAACCAGCCCGATGCCGGGATCGTAGTCGGGACGGTCAACATATTCGGCGTAGGCTGCATCGAGCACGAGCAGAACCTCCGGCGGCAGCGAGGTGCGGAGCCGCGTCATCTCAGCCGCAGGCACCAGCGTGCCGGTTGGATTGTTCGGATTGGCCAGAAACACCAACCGCGTCGCGGGCCCGACCAGCGCAAGAATCGCATCGACGTCGGCGGTCAGATCGTGGCGCTCCGCAGCCTTGCGTACCTCCATTCCAGCCAGTTTCGCCGCAATTTCGTAGATGAGGAACCCATGCGCGCTCATCACCAGATCGGTGCCCGGCCCGCCATAGGATTGGATCAGCAGGTTGATCAGATCGTCCGAGCCGTTCCCACATACGATCCGTTCGGGATCAAGATCGAAACACCTTCCGATCGCCTGACGCAGCGCGGTGGCGCCGCCGTCGGGATAACGATGCCCGCTTTCCGCCGCCCCCCGTATAGCGTCCACGGCACCCGGAGGGACCCCGAAAGCCCCCTCATTGGAGGATAGCTTGATCACACGGTTCACACCGGTCAACTTCGATTCGCCGCCGACATAGGGCGGTACGGAAAATACGGCGGGCCGGGCCGCTGGTTGCGTTGCCACGGAGTCTTCGGTCATCGGGCCCCCGCCGTCGGTTCAGGCGGCACCGCATAGGCACCGAGAATGACGGGAACTGCGAGAAATCCGGTGATGGTGGCCAAACGCGGATCATCTCGGGCGATCAGGCCCTCGACGTCGGCTAACGCATACCCGACCTCCCGTTTCGCCGCCCGGCGCGGCAGGATGGATCCCACGTCGAATCCGGCTTCCTTCAGGATACCCGCAATCCGGGCCGTACTCGTGTCGGGCGCAATTTCGATACCGATCAGACTACGGTCAGCTCCGCTCGGGTCCGGGGTGAGTGACGAGACGACATAGGCGCCGGCATGGGGAACGCCCTCGTTGCGCCGCGTCCAGAACGGAAGTTTCGCAACGATTGCCAGGCGTGGAATTCCACCATGCATCAGGCCGACCCACCAGGCCGCCTGCTCGTCGTCCTCATCAGACGGCATTGGCAGTACCGCCGCGTGAGCCGCCCCGTTGGTGAGATCGGCCAGTGCCTGCGATGTGGTCCGGTGACGGCGCAGACTGGTCAGGGGGCCGAAATGTTCGCGGGCAACGGCGGGTAGTTCGATCTGCGCTCCATCGGCCACCGCGATGACGAGACCGCCTTCGATCATCAGAGCACCGGAAAATAATTCCCGCCATATCCGGACAATCGTCTGCGGCGGCAAAGCCCCTTTGTGACGCGCCAGAAGCCGGCGAAGCATCGCCGCTTCGCGACCGGGCCTGATCGGAACTCCACGTTTACCGGCTTCCCGTGCAACCCGCTCGATGATCTCCGCCCGCTCCATGAGCATATCGTGCAAACGATCATCGAGTTGATCGATTTCGGCACGCAACCGCGCAAGCGTTTCCGGAACCGCATCTTGGGTCGGTGAATAAGACGATATGTCGGACATGCGAACCTGGTAAAATGAACTTGGTGTCCTTTGATACAGGAGGCACGGCTGACGGCAAGACCTTCGGATCTGCTTGCTCCCCTTCCCCGTTGCAGGCATACCCCGCCCGTCATGGACCAGACGCCTCTCCCGCAGATCAACCACCAGCACGAAACGTTTACGGAAGGTCTTCTGCTGGATTGCGGCACCGTTCTCGCGCCGTTGCAAATCGCATACCGGACCTATGGCACGCTGAATGCCGACCGCAGCAACGCGATCCTGATCTGTCACGCGCTCACCGGTGATCAATACGTCGCCGAACAACAACCGTTGACCGGTAAACCTGCGTGGTGGGGCAATCTCGTCGGACCCGCCAAGCCGGTGGACACAAATCGTTATTTCGTTATCTGTGCTAACGTACTTGGTGGGTGCATGGGTTCGACCGGCCCGCGCAGCCCGCGCAGTACTGGGTCCGAAGACTTATGGGGCATCGATCTACCGCCGATTACAATTCAGGACATGGTTCGCGCCCAAAAGATGCTCGTGAACCGTTTGCAGATCACCCGGCTTTTCGCCGTGGTGGGCGGTTCGATGGGAGGAATGCAGGTCTTGGCCTGGGCGTCGCTTTTCCCGGAAGCCGTCTTTGCAGCGGTGCCGGTGGCGACTGCGCCCTATCATTCCGCGCAGAACATTGCCTTTCACGAAGTCGGGCGCCAGGCAATCTTCGCCGATCCTGATTTTTTCGGGGGACGGTACTGGGAACACGGCGTGGTGCCATCGCGTGGTCTCGCCGTCGCCAGGATGACCGCGCATATCACTTACCTATCAGAAGCGGCCCTCACCCGAAAATTCGGGCGTCGCCTGCAAGGCAACAACGCACTGAGTCCTGTCCTGTTCGGCGAACGATTTGCCGTCGAGAGCTATCTTGAGCACCAGGGATCGAGCTTCGTGCGTCGCTTCGATGCCAACTCCTACCTTTGTATCACGCGCGCGATGGATTTTTTCGATCTCGCTGCCGATCATGGGGGCTCGCTTGCCTCGGCATTTCGAGGCTCCCGGACCCGATTTCTTCTCGTTTCGTTCAGTTCGGACTGGCTGTTTCCCACCACCGAGAGCCGGATCCTGGCCCGCGCCCTCAATCAGGTTGCGGCCAATGTCAGTTTCGTTGAAATCATCAGCGATAAGGGACATGATGCCTTTCTGCTGGATGAGCCCGATTTCCATCGCACGGTCGCAGGTTTTCTAGGCGGTGCGGCAGAAGCGGCAGGATTGAAATGACCGAGCTTGCACCCGTGCGCTTCGTCGCCAAGAATATGCGCGTCGATCTCGAACTGATTGCCGGCATGATCGAGCCGAATACCCGTGTTCTGGACATCGGATGTGGCGACGGCGCCTTGATCGACTACTTGTTCAGAACCCGCGGATGCGACGCGCGAGGCATCGAAATCGACATGGCAGAAGTGACTCGGGCGGTCGCACACGGCCTGCCCGTCATGCAGGGCGATGCCGATAACGATCTCGTCCACTATCCTGACAACGCCTTCGATTATGTGGTTCTGTCTCGAACGTTGCAGGCGGTCGAGCAACCTCTGGAAGTTCTGCGCCAGATGCTGCGCATCGGGACACGCGGAATCGTCAGCTTTCCGAATTTTGGTCATTGGAGCTTGCGGTGGCAATTGTTGTCCACCGGTCGTATGCCGATGACGCAGACTTGGAGCCGGATGTGGTATGAAACGCCCAATATCCATCCTTGCACCATCCGTGACTTTTTCGATCTTTGCGATGCCGAGGGTTATGTGGTCGACCAGTGGTTGGCCGCCGATGAGGCCGGTCGTCGTGCGCCGTGGCGACGCGCGCGCTTGCTGGCCAATCTGTTCGGCGAGCAAGGGCTCTTCGTGTTGAGGAAAGCCGTAGGCCCTTCGGTCGAAACGCGTTGATTGATCCGGAGCTGTCGATGTTTATCGTCGATACAAAACCTTCAGCGCGACGAACCAGTCGTACCTTGGGTCAACGATAGTTCCATCGCGGTGCTCCAGCGTATCTCGAGTTGTGGTGGGAACATGCGTCAGGGCGACTGTGTCATCGACATTCCCTCCGATCACCGACAGCATCGACCGGCGTTGTCTGACGACGATGGCGCAATGGGACGGAAAAAATCCACGGCTCGGGAGATTGGCATAGGTCATGGAATCGGCACTGCCCCGCCCCGCACAGATCAGATCACCGGGGACCGGGGCATAGGTTACGGGGTTCTCGGCGAGGAGGAGAGGGTCGGAGATTTTACCGTGGGCGGCGTTCCAGGCGTAGTCGATATATTTCGCGTGATTGGGTGAGTAGGGAAAATCGGGGCCAGCACCGGCCATGCGCATGACGTAAGAAATGAAAGCGGCCGACCAGGCAAAATGCCCGTCATCCCGCGGCGAGAATTTTCGACCCGCGGCGCCGTGCTTGCCGGTCCAGCGATCGTAGTAATGCCCTGCATTCATGCCGATCCACCAGTAGAGCCCGACCTCCTGCCAGTCGCCGTTATCACGCTCCTGCTTCGCCTGCGCGTCGACCGGATGGTAGGCCGAAGGAGGTGTATCGACCACGCGGCTGCCCCAGTAACGCCATTCCCCCCGCGCGATCTGGATGGCGGCGATTCGCGAAAATGCCTCGTAGGGCCGGTTGGCAAAGGGTGGAGCATGGGCGTCGGGTCGCACCGCACAGCCCGACAGAGCGAGGAGTACGCCGGTGCCCGCTAGATACTTCCTGATCGTCTCTTTCAAGAAAACAACCGTCTACACCGCGTTCTGCCGACCGTATTCCGGAAACATCTGAGACAGCGCCGCGGCACTCGCCGCACAGACACCGCGTTCGGTTATCAGTCCGGATACCAGACGCGCCGGCGTCACATCGAACGCCGGATTCACCACCAGACTATCCTTGGGTACGATACGGATTGTGGCGATGCTGCCATCAAGCGCACGACCGGTCATGGTGGTCACCTCAGTGGTCGCGCGCTCCTCGATCGGTATGTCGGTGAGCCCATCGGAAATCGTCCAGTCGATCGTCGAAGACGGGAGCGCCACGTAGAACGGGATCCCGTTATCGCGCGCGGCCAGCGCCTTGAGATAGGTGCCGATCTTGTTGCAGACATCACCTGCATTGGTAACGCGATCGGTGCCGACGATCACCATGTCGATCTCGCCTCGCTGCATCAGATGCCCGCCGGCATTATCTACGATGACGGTATGCTTGACCCCATGCTTTCCAAGTTCCCATGCGGTCAGCGAAGCACCCTGATTACGCGGGCGGGTTTCATCGACGAACACATGGACGTCGATACCCTCGTCATGCGCCAGGTAGATCGGTGCGAGCGCCGTGCCCCAATCGACCGTCGCGATCCAGCCTGCATTACAATGGGTGAGGATATTGACGCGGCGCCCCGCAGAAGCCCGGGATCTGATCAGGCCAAGCCCGTGCCGACCGATCGCGTGGTTCGTTGCGACGTCTTCATCGCAGATCGCTGCCGCCTCGGCATATGCGGCCTCGGCGCGTTCGACCTTTGGATGGTCTCGCAGCAGACTCTCCATACGATTGAGCGCCCAGCGGAGATTGATTGCAGTGGGGCGGGTGGCGGACAACGTCGTGATAGCCTGTTGCAAGGCAGCATCCGAAGGATCGGCACGCATCGCAATAGCAACGCCATAGGCCGCCGTTGCCCCGATCAACGGCGCCCCACGGACCAACATCGCGCTGATCGCATGCGCAACCTGATCAAGTGTGGTCAGGCGTGGCATCTCCACGGCCCAGGGCAGCTTCGTCTGATCAATGATCCGCAAAGACCATCGATCGGTTTCGTCGAGCCAGAGTGAACGAAAGGCCGTGCCGTCGATTTTCATGCTGATGATCCGCGCTGAAGTTGCGCCCCTACATACGCCGGTGCAGGGCGCAGACCAAGGTGAAGATCCGACGCGCGGTATCAAAATCAAGCAGCACCTTATTGTTCAGTCGCGCCATCACGAGTTCAGCCCCCTCGTTGTGGAGGCCCCGCCGCCCCATGTCGATTGCCTGAATACGGGCCTCGCGGCCTTCGGCGATCGCATCGGCATAGCTGTCCAGCAGCATCTGGTAATCGCGAACCATCGAACGAAACGGGCCGGGTGCAAGGATCAAGGTTTGCAACGTCTCGTCCGCCTCCGTGCGGATGTCGAACACCAGGCGGCCGTCCTGAATCGAGAGATACAGAATGGTTGCTTGGTTGGGATGGCTGACCAACGCGAAGCGATTATCCGCCGCGAGATCCTCGATCGCCTGGCTGCGATCGGCTTCCTGCATGGGACTGAGGCCGGACGCATCTTCATTGAGCACGACGCGTAGCAACCGCCCGCCCCCTGCCCTCTTTGCCTCATCCATTACGACCAGACGACCGATCAGCTGACTTTACGTTAGTTGTCGCCGTGACAGGCCGCAACATATTGTTCTTCAACATGATTGCAAGCGTGATACCCTTTACCGGACGCAACATGCCGAGCAGCACAACAAGGGTCAACGGAACGAAAATCGCCATTGAAACGATCCAGTTCATACCGCCGTCGAAGTCGGCCAGAAGCATGCACACGATGATGAAATGCAAGGCGATGACCAGAGTGATGTATGGCGGTGCGTCATCGCAGGGAACCCGTCCCAACGGCGCGGCGCAATGAGGGCATTCCGGGCGAACCTTGAGATAGCCTTCGAACGCTGACGTGGTGCCGCAGGATGGGCAGCGCATCATCAGGCCGCGGCGGAGTGCTGGCCCCCACCCCGGCATCGCCACCGGATTGACCGGGCGGCTGCGGTCGGATCGCCAGGCGGTCGAAGCAGGATCGGACACAATCGATTTCTTTCATTCGAAATGTTCAAGCGGTGAGATCATATGCGACTCGAACCGGTCCTGTTGCAAGTGTACGGACAACGACAGGATGCCGGGACGAACCGCAATGGGGAAAATTCCGAAACATCATTCAACATTAACGATTTTCCGAGATCACCAACGCCGCCGTCGCGGGAACCGCTGTTTCACAGGCGGAGTCCGAAAATACTCCAGATGAAAAACCGTACGGATATTGTCGAAAATCGCTGCTTTTTGTTGACATCGACTCCACAGACAGTGAATAGCGATTCCTGCGTGCGTCGCGCGATTCGCGTCGCAATTTGTCAAGAGCAGTCTGTCTAAATCGAGTATCGCACGCGGAAGGGAACAACGGCCATTGACCGCACATGCTGCAGCGGATGACGACACCACATCTACCGATCATTATCTCGATATGCACCGGCGCATATTGATGGTGGACAATCGTCACAATACGGCCCGGATTCATGTTCAGCATGATGTCTCTTGTCTGCCGGTCTTAGACCGTCTTCCACCATATCCCCCGAGCGAAGGAGAATTCTTGTGACCACTGAAACCGCCATACGCGTGCAAGCACTCGCCATGCGCACGACAACGAAGACGACAACGCCAAAAAAATCAACGACCAAGTCGAAATCAAGCACCCCACCAGCCAGGACAGTCGAAGTCAAAACCACACCGAAGGCTACAGGCAAAAAGGCCGAGGCAGCCGAATCTCCGACCAAAGCCAAGACCAAGCCGGCAAAGACTGTTGAAAAACCTGCAACGGCGACGACCAAAAATCCAACAATCAAGACCGAGACATCCAAGCCGTCAACCAAGGTGTCGGCACCAAAAGCCACACCGCCAAAGGCTGCAATGGGCAAGTCCACCTCGCCAAAAACATCAGCCACAAAGGCGGCGGCCACGAAGCCAGCTGCCACCAAAGCACCGGTATCGAAGCCAGCAACATCTAAATCGCAATCAAAGCCGGTTGCCGCGACGGCTGCAAAAAAAATGCCGGCCAAGCCCGCAGCCAAAGCGGCAATGCCAAAAGCCGCAACCAAGGCAGCACCCAAATCGGGACAAGCAAAGCTCCCGGCAAAGCGGTCTGCGCCGACTACTCGTAAAACCGTTAACGGCAAGGCGACCAGCGCCGCCCGCAAGGGCCCGGTGGCTCGCAAAACCGGCCAAAAGCCGGCGACACCGGCGAGCCCTGATACATCGGACTGATCAGCGTTAGAGCTTTAACGAAATCGCGCGCCGAACGATGTTCAGCGCGCGATTTTTGTCTGTGTAATTCCCAATGAACGTAGGTGCGGGCTCTATCGAGCCATCGGCGCACCAGCCTGCTTCAATGCATCGAACCCGCCTCCGCTGACGTGAGCGACATGCTTGTAACCCATGTCCGCCAAGGTCTTCGCCGCCAGTGATGCGCGCATGCCAGAAGCGCAGAACAGAACAAGGTGTTTTTCAGGGTCAAGCGCCTTCTCATGATTCGGACTCGCCGGATCAGCCTTGAATTCAATGAAGCCGCGCGGCACGTGCACAGCACCTTTTATCGTGCCCGTTTTATCGAGTTCGGACCGCTCGCGAACATCGACGAACAACGTGTCGGGATCGGACAATTTAGCTACCGCCGCAGACGGCGACAGCTTCGTGGTAACGGCAGAAGCGTTGGTCACGAGTTGTTTGGAATCGAGCATTGAGCGGAATCTCCTGATGATACGGTCGAGCATTATTGATACATCGTCATGCTGCGCAGCCCAAACAAGTCCGCCCTCATTGCTGTGATCTTTCGTTCAGCGCGATGATCTCGCGCAGTTGGGGATAGATTTCATGCGCCCAACGTGAGCCGCTGAACACGCCATAATGGCCAACGCCCAACTGTAGATGGTTGCGTTTTCGCGACGGTTTCAGGCCGGAACAAAGGTCGAGTGCCGCGACGGACTGTCCCGGTGGGCAGATATCATCGCGCTCTCCCTCGACGGTAAACAGGAACGTCCGACGCACCGCACCCGGATCGACGAGATGGCCGCGCCACTTCAAGGTGCCCATCGGCAGGTCATGCCGCTGGAACACGCGCTCCACGGTTTCAAGATAGAACTCGGCGGTCAAATCCATCACCGATTGATATTCGTCATAAAACTTACGATGCGCAGCCTCGCTTGCTCCATCTTCGGTCACGATCGCGCGGAACTGGCGCAGATGGGCGGCAATATGCCGATCCAGATTCATCGACACAAATGAGGCAAGCTGCATGAACCCGGGATACACGGCCCGTCCAGCACCTGCATATCGGGCGGGAACCATCGAAATGAGATTCTTTCGAAACCACGCGATGTCACGCGTCTTAGCCAGCGCATTCACCTTCGATGGGTTACGTCGCGTGTCGATGGGGCCACCCATGAGCGTCATGCTTCGCGGTGTCGCCGTGTCGTCGGCTTCGGCCATCAAGGCGGTAGCCGCGAGAACCGCGACCGCTGGCTGACAAACCGCAACCACATGAGCACCTGGCCCGATTTCCCGCATGAACGACATGACATGCTCGACATAGTCGTCAAACCCGAACGTACCTCCGGATAGCGGGATGTCACGGGCATTGTTCCAGTCGGTGATGAACACGTCATGATCCTGCAGCAGCACCTCGACGGTGTTACGCAACAGCGTCGCAAAATGGCCGGATAGCGGGGCCGCAATCAGCACCCGGGGCTGAGCACGATCGGTGTCCTTGCGGAAATGAAGCAGTTTGCCGAATGGTGTTGCCTGGATCACATTCTCGGTGACCGCGACATCCCGATTACCCAGTCTAACCGTGGTGATTCCAAAGGCCGGGCGGGTGTGAAGGATGCCGCCATTGCCGAAAATCTCGAGGCCGGCTCTCATCTGTCGGGCAATGACGCCGAATCCGCGCGGAAGGGCCATGGCATCGACCATCGGGGCCCACGTCTTCGCCGCGACCCGCAACGGGCCCACCAGATCTTCCTGGGTCTGGTAGAGTTCGTAGCTCCTCGACATAACATGTCCTTCCGATCATCCGTGTCCGACAGAGATCGTGCGATCCCCTGTAGGCATTTGGGTTGCGGCATCTATGTCGCAGGATGCCGTCTGAACATTTCTGCTTTGCATCGGCGGGCTTTTCCGCTTTGATCCGCCACGGTTGCGGCAATCTGCGACGCAGTGCAACATCTTTCGAACATGACGTAAACTTATTGAAAAGGAAAGCGCGGCATGTCTCCGTCCCCCCCCTCACCTGCTCGCCGAAGAAAAGTTCCGGCACGTCTTGCGATATCGAGCCGAAACTACTCATCGTGGTGTCTCAGAGGTTTTTTGCTCGCCCGCCTGTCCGGCATCGATTTCATTGTGGAGCCCGCCGCTGCCGATGATCCGCAGGCACGCGCCGAGTTATTGATGCGGACCTCATCAATCCTGTTGCCATGCCTGATCGATGGCGACGTCACCGTATGGGACAGCATCGCGATCGCCGAATATCTCAACGAAACCTACCCGGCAGCGGGAATGCTCCCAGCCGATCCGGTTTCCCGCGCCCGCTGCCGCTCGATCAGCGGCGAAATGCACGCAGGATTCGCCGCGCTGCGTGCCTCGCTGCCCATGAATATTCGTGCCCACCGGCCCGGCTTCACCGTCTGGTCCGGCGCACAGGCCGATATCGACCGCATCACCACGATCTGGCGCGATTGCTTTGCCGGGTCGCCTGGCACGTATTTGTTCGGAGCGACCCCCTGCATCGCAGATGCCATGTTCGCCCCGGTCGCCAGCCGCTTCAAAACCTACGACGTCCCCCTCGACGCCGTCTGCACCGCCTATGTCGAAACTATTTTTGCTTGGCCGGATATGGCCGAATGGATCGCTGATGCCGAGGTCGAGCGCGATACGATCACCGAACTCGACCTCGAATTCTGATGCCGCCCCATGTCGCAGGATATCCGACAAACGCTCGATCAGGAATTGGACCCCACACCTGCTGCGTCTGGTTGGAAGGCTGACAAGCGCTCGATCTCACGACGCAGATCCTCAATGATGGCGTACCGATCGACCGCGGTATCGATCCAGTGCTGCCGCTCCGTCATTCGGGTGGCGAGTTCGGTTTCCAACGCCGCAACCACCGGTCCGTAATAGGCGTTGGCCTGGGCCATGGCGGCAGCGATCCCATCGAGGTCTCCACACGGCGGCTCCTGTCCCGAAACCGCCGCCATCATCCAGCGATATACGCCAGCCACCCACTCGGGCAGTGCCGCATCGCCGGGACCAACGACATGATGCCGCAGGCCAGCGGACAGGAATCGCGAAACAGCATCTCGATCGACGGTCGCTACTAAATCGATGCCAATGGCATCGCCCAACCGGGCGATTTCAGTCTCCCAGTCGGCCAGCAAGGCGTTGTACGCGACAAATCCGCGGACCAACCCCCGGCTGTCGCGTTCGGCATCCAGCATGTGGGTCTGCCAAAGAGCGATCGCTCGCGCCTGATCGAATCCCTCGCGACGCTCCAGCGATGCGGCGACCTCGTGCGGATGGCGCACCGGGATCACCACCCTCGGCGTAATATTCCGTTCCCGCAGCACCGGCAACCAGAGCGGCAGGAGTCGGCACAGCCGCGGATCCTTGACCACGATCAACGGCATGTCGCCGTATTCGATGTCGAGCAACGCACCAAGCCGGTGATGGAACTTCAGTGCTGCCTCACCAGCAAACCACGCGGGAGGCAAATGGCGCACATCGCTCCAGGTCGAACCGGTAGCCGCCAGCACCTCGTCGTGGAAGTCGACCAGCGCTTGTGATTCCCAAAAGCCGGTCGCGTTGACGTTTTCCGAAGCCGGCATCAGATGACGCGGCAAGCCTGCGCCGCACAGCGCAATCACCCGCGTCAGCGCCGATGTCCCGCTGCGATGCATTCCAAGGACAAGGATCGCCTGGCGTCGTTGAGCATGTGGGTTCATCCGTTGATCATGCCGCATCCACCGCCCCGATCAAGCGCGATAGCGGCGTTGCACCAAACCGGTCGCCAAAATGCGCTGTTTGCGATAGTTCGCAGCCATGAAGGCTCGGGCATGACATACAGCGTCAAGGAAATCTTCCTCACCTTGCAGGGCGAAGGCAGCAATGCAGGTCGCGCCGCCGTGTTCTGCCGCTTCGCCGGCTGCAATCTGTGGAGCGGTCGTGAAGCCGATCGCGCCACCGCGATCTGCCAATTTTGCGACACAAACTTTATCGGCACCGATGGCACAGGCGGCGGTAAATTCGCCGATGCCGCCAGCCTTGCCGCAGCCATCCGCGCCGCCTGGGCAGCACCGGTCACCACCCACGCGCTCGTGGTGATCACTGGTGGCGAACCTCTCCTGCAGCTCGACACCGCGCTGATCGCGGCGATCCACGCCGAAGGCTTCACCATCGCGGTCGAAACCAACGGAACCATCATCCCACCGCCGGGCATCGACTGGCTGTGCGTCAGCCCCAAATCACGCGCACCGCTTGCGCTTGACCAAGGCGACGAACTCAAACTCGTCTATCCCCAGCCCGAAGCGATGCCCGATCGCTTCACCTCACTGAATTTCAAAAACTTTCTGCTTCAACCGATGGACGGGCCCGATCGCCTCGCCAACACGCGAGCCGCAATCGCCTATTGCCAGTCCCACCCCCAATGGCGTCTCTCGATGCAGACCCACAAATATCTGGGCATTCCCTGATGTTCGAACTCACCAAGGATTTCCGCTTCGAAGCGGCCCATACGCTGAACCGCACGATCGATGCCGAACCTAGCCGGCGAATCCACGGCCATTCCTACCGGGCCAGCGTCACACTGCGCGGCACCCCGGATGCCTCCGGCATGATCATGGATTTCGGCAGTCTCGCCACCCACATTGCCGTTGTTCGTGGTCAGCTCGACCACCGCTTCCTCGATGACGTCGAACAACTCGGGCCCGCCACCCTTGAAAATCTCGCGGCTTTCATCTGGCGCAACCTCCGCTCCTCATGCCCAAACGTCGCCCGGGTGACTGTTTTTCGAGACAGCGAAGGGGAGTCTTGCACCTATGCAGGTTGAAGCGACTCTACTTATCTCAGGCGGAAACCGACAGAGCTGGGCAGACCAAGCTTGGGGTGCTCTGGGTCCGGGATCAAACGAATGACTCTGCCCAGAAACCGTTATGGGCAAATCGTCGGTCCCGAAGTGCCCCGTTGGACCCCGCGTGCTGCCCCCTCCACCAGCCCGATGTACGGTAGCTGGTGCCACATGGAATCGCTCGACTGCACCCGTCACGCGGACGACCTCGTCACCCTCTTTCTCGCCGCACCGGATGATCGTGACTGGACATGGTGGCGCACGCCCCGTCCTCCTAACCCCGCAGCCTTCCACGCTGAACTCGCCCACTTTGCTGACAACCCCGACTTCATGGCCTTCGCCATCATCGACGCTTCGGACCGCGCCGTGGGCTACGCTGCCTACATGGGAATCGACCCTGAACATGGCTCGATCGAAGTCGGTGCCGTCAATTATACCCGTGCCCTTCATCGCGCTCGCGCCGGCACTGAAGCCATGTTCCTGATGATGAGCCGCGCCTTCGATGAACTCGGCTATCGCCGGTACGAATGGCAGTGCAACAGCCTTAATCTACCCTCACGACAAGCCGCACTTCGGCTTGGTTTCCAGCTTGAAGGCATCTTTCGCCAGACCCATGTCACCCAGGGCCGGAACCGTGATACCGCTTGGCATTCCATCCTCGATTCAGAATGGCCAAGGGTCAAAGCTGGCTTCCTCGCCTGGCTCGATCCCGCGAATTTCACTGCGGCAGGAGTTCAGCGTCGCTCTCTCGCTGCATGTCGCGACGCAGCATCCGACAAGCCCTGAAACCAATCATTTACAGCCACCCCCGAACGGGTTCACATTGAGCCAATCTCACCGTGGGGAAACGAAATGTCGCGAATCGCACTTGTCACCGGTGGCACCAGAGGCATCGGTGCTGCCATCAGCGTGGCGCTGAAAGCCGCTGGCCGCACCGTGATCGCAAGCTACGCCGGCAACCAGACCGCCGCCGAAAACTTCACCGAGGTCCACGGCATCGAAGCAATGAAATTCGATGCCTGCGACTTCGATGCCTGCGCAACCTCCGTCGCCACGATCACCAGCCGTCTCGGTCCGATCGAAATCCTGGTCAACAATGCAGGCATCACCAAGGATGGCACCATGTCGCGCATGACCCGCGACATGTGGGACGCCGTGATCGACACCAATCTCGGCTCCTGTTTCAACCTCTGCAAAGCCACATTCGACGGCATGAAAGCCAAAAAGTTCGGCCGCGTCGTCAATATCGGCTCGATCAACGGGCAGGCCGGTCAGTATGGCCAGGTCAACTACGCCGCCGCCAAATCCGGCATCCACGGCTTCACCAAAGCCCTCGCCCAGGAAGGCGCGCGCTTTAATATCACCGTCAACGCGATCGCGCCCGGCTACGTCGATACCGACATGGTCCGAGCCGTGCCGCCCGATGTTCTGGATAAAATCATCGCCAAAATCCCGGTGGGACGCCTCGGCCACGCCGAAGACATCGCCCGCGGCGTCGTTTTTCTCACCGCCGACGACGCTGATTTCATCACCGGCTCAACGCTCTCGATCAACGGCGGCCAACACATGTACTGAGCAAGACAATCGATCGTTGGAATGACCCGACGAACCTCTGGCACGTTTCGAGTCGGCGTGGGCGGTTGGACTTACGCCCCGTGGCGCGGCGTTTTCTACCCGCACGACCTGCCCCACCGATGCGAACTCAGCTATGCCGCACGTCAATTATCCAGCATCGAGATCAACAGTACGTATTACCGACTGCAAGTACCCATCCGGTGAGGCTTTCGATTACCCACATTTCTGAGAGATTTGAGGTTGGGGTATTGCCCGGCTCGAATCGTATGTGATTCCTTGTCCGGCACCGATTCGGAGGCGGTGCGATGGACGAAAGCTTCCGTCACCCGGCGTTCATCGCCATGCTGTTCGATCATGGGGTTGCGGTGGTGACCGCCGGCGATAGCCAATCTCCGCAGATTGCCGATCTTACCGCAGATTTCGTCTATGTCCGTATCATGGGCACCAAGGAAGCAGAACCGCTCGGATATCGCGAAACCGTAGTCGCAAACTGGGCGCAGCGTGCGCGGGATTGGGCTCACGGCAAAGTTCCGCACGATCTGAACGCCATTTCGCCCTCGAAAGCCGACGATGTTCCTCATGACGTCTACCTCTACGTCATCAACGGCCACAAGATCCTCAACCCAACGGCGGCTCGAAATTTAATCAATCAGGTCCGTCACTCCGCGCCAGGACCAGCCGCCCATCACCGGTCATAGCCATCAAACGTCAAGCTCTCCTGCGCCTGCTGCGCGGTCCTGAATGAACCGGAATCGTAGCTCCGGCTTTCGCCCCATCAGGCTCTCCACCATCTCCGCCGTCTCCGCCCGCGCTTCCGGCAGGGTCATCACCCGAAGCAGGACCCGTTTTTTCGGGTCCATCGTGGTTTCCTTCAACATCGCCGGCGGCATCTCGCCCAACCCTTTGAACCTGCTGATTTCAACCTTCGCGCTCCCTTTGAAGGCGGTCTTGATCAGCCGGTCACGCTCGGCATCGTCCATCGCATAAACCGACTTGCTGCCCTGGGTCAGCCGGAACAGCGGCGGCTGTGCCAGAAACACATGCCCGGCACGGATCAGTTCCGGCAGTTCCCGGTAAAAAAACGTCATCAGCAGCGAGGCGATATGCGCGCCGTCGACATCCGCATCTGTCATGATAATGATCCGGCCATACCGCAGGTGTTCCAGCCGGAACCGGTCGCCCACCCCGCACCCGAGCGCCTCGATCAGATCTTTCAACTCCTGATTCTGCCGCAGCTTTTCAGTGGAAGCGGAGGCGACGTTAAGGATCTTGCCCCGCAATGGCAGAACTGCCTGGGTCTCCCTGTTGCGCGCCTGCTTTGCCGACCCTCCCGCCGAGTCGCCCTCGACCAGGAAAATCTCCGTATCCTCACGCGATTCACGCGCGCAATCCGTCAGCTTGCCCGGCAGCCGCAGCCGCCGTGTTGCTGACTTGCGCGGCGTATCCTTGGCCTCGCGCCGCCGGATCCGGTCTTCCGCGCGCTCGATGACATAGGCCAGCAGTTGATCGGCACTGGCCGGATCACCGGCCAGGAAATGCTCGAACCGGTCCCGCAGCGCCGCCTCGGTCACTCGCTGCGCCTCGGGCGAGGTCAGCTTTTCCTTGGTCTGTCCCTGGAATTGCGGATCGCGGATGAACAGGGACATCTTGGCCGCCAGCGTGCCCGTCACGTCCTCACCGGTCACTACGGCAACACGCTTGTTGCCACGCTGCTCGCCGAACCCGCGCAACCCCTTCAGCAACGCGGCGCGAAATCCCGCCTCATGCGTCCCTCCCTGAGATGTCGGAATTGTATTGCAATAAGTCGATATTGACGACTCACCACCATCGACCCACGCACAAGCCCACTCGATCCGCCCTGCCCCATCCGGCAGCTCGGCGAGGCCGGCCCAAACCGGAGCCACCAGCTTCGGTACGGTGCCAAGTTCCTCGGCCAACGAATCGGCTAGCCCGCCGGGAAAATGGAGTTCCGCCTGCGCCGGTACGTCCGACCCCGCAGGGATCAGCGCAGCATCGCATGACCAGCGGATACGCACGCCACGAAACAGATATGCCTTCGATCGGCACATCCGGTACAGCCGCACCGCGCTCAATTTGAGTGGCCCGAAAATCTCGGGGTCCGGCGTGAACCTGATCAACGTGCCGCGCCGGTTCGGCGCTGGCCCGGCATTGACCAGTTTGGTGAGCGGTTTGCCCCGCGCATAGTCCTGCTTCCACAGCACCCGGTCCCGCGCGACCTCGACCTCCAGGCGCACCGCGAGCGCGTTGACCACCGAACTCCCCACCCCGTGCAGCCCGCCCGAGGTTGCATAGGCCTTGCCGGAGAACTTGGCTCCGGAATGCAGCGTGGTCAGGATGACTTCGAGCGCCGATTTGTCCTTGAATTTGGGATGCGGATCGACCGGATAGCCCCGCCCGTTATCACGTACCGTCAACCAGTTGCCCGCAGCCAGCGTCATCTCGATCGTCGAGGCATGACCTGCAACGGCCTCGTCCATCGCATTGTCCAGCAATTCGGCGGCCAGGTGATGCAACGCGCCCTCATCGGTCCCGCCAATATACATACCCGGTCGGCGACGAACCGGCTCAAGCCCTTCCAGAACCTCGATATCCTTGGCGGTATACGCCGCCGAAGCAGCGGATTGGTCGAAGAGATCACTCACGTCCGGGCCTCGATTCGTTAGATTATTATGCCACCCTGCCACATAAATCCGAAAAGCGGATTATGGCTTCGCCAGCGCCCGGTTGACCCAGTCTGCTGCGGCAGCAAACGCGTGATTGGCATCGAGCGCGCTGGTGTCGATCCGATGAGCGTCTTCAGCCGGTCGCAGCGGTGCCGCCGCCCGAGTCCGGTCGGCTTCGTCCCGCGCCGCGAGATCCGCCTGAACCGCCTCGAGCGTGACTTCGGCACCGAGCGCCCGCCGCTCGGCAAACCGCCGCGCCGCCCGCACGGTGAGCGAGGCTGTGATATACAACTTCACATCCGCCTCGGGAAACACGATCGTCCCGATATCCCGCCCGTCGAGCACCGCCCCGGCATGCAACGCGAACGAGCGCTGAAAATCGAGCAATGCGGCCCGCACAGCGGGGATCGAGGCCACGGCACTTGCGGCACGATCGACCTCCGGGGTTCGGAGGTCTCCCCGTTCCAGATCGAGCCGCCCAAGGCCCCGCGCCTGCTCACTCGCAAGCGCGACATCTGACGGATCGCCGCCGTGGTCCAGGACCCGTCGTCCGACCACCCGGTACAGCAGCCCGGTGTCCAGATATGGCAGATTGAACGCTTCGGCCAGTCGCCGCGCCAGCGTCCCCTTGCCCGAAGCCGCTGGTCCGTCGATCGCAATCACGATATGCTTCATGCCAATCCCTCCACCGGCCCGCCCGCTGGCCCGATCACCGCCCCCAGCCCCCGCATCAGATCAACGAAGCCTGGAAAGCTGGTATCGATGAAGGCGGCATCATCGATTGTAACCGGATCGTCGGCGACGAGCCCCAGCACCAGCGCGCTCATCCCAAGCCGGTGATCCATATGCGTCATCACCGTCCCGCCGCCAAGCCGGTTTGCCCCGCCCATGATGATCATGTCATCGCCATCCACTTCGACCTGTGCGCCATTGACCCGCAGCATCGCGAGCGTGGCGGCCAGCCGGTCGCTCTCCTTGACCCGCAACTCTCCCAACCCGCGCAAGCGCGACTGCCCCATCGCGAGTGCACAGGCGACCGCGAGGATCGGGTACTCATCGATCATGGCAGGGGCCCGCTCCGGCGGCACATCCACCCCCCTCAGCGTCGTCGCCCGGACCACGAGGTCGCCAACCGGCTCCCCCCCCTCCGCCCGCTGATTGAGAATGACGATGTCTGCGCCCATTTCGCACAGCGTTGTCACAAGGCCGGTCCGCAACGGATTGAGGCCGACCCCTTCGATAGTCACGCTGGAGCCCGGAACGAGCAACGCCGCCACGATCGGAAACGCCGCCGAAGACGGATCGCCCGGCACCATGACATCCGAAGCCATCAACTCCGGCTGTCCCCGCAAGCGGATCAATTTGCCTCTCCCCTGCCCGATCACCTCGACCGCCGCTCCGAAATGACGAAGCATATTTTCCGAATGGTCGCGGGTCGGTTCCGGCTCCTCGATCTCCGTCACCCCACGCGCATTCAGCCCCGCGAGTAGGAGCGCCGACTTCACCTGCGCGGACGCAACCGGCAGCCGATAACTCAAGGGCAGAGCATCGGCCGCTCCACTCACAGCCAGAGGCAGCCGCCCGCCATCCCGTGCCGCAAACACAGCACCGCACGCGGCGAGCGGATCGATCACCCGGCGCATCGGTCGCCGTCGCAACGAGGCATCACCGGTCATCACCGCAAAAATATCATGACTCGCGAGAATGCCGCACAACAGCCGCGCCGCTGTGCCCGAATTGCCCATGTCGAGCACATCCTCAGGGCTGTGTAACCCGCCAATTCCGGCACCGCTCACCCGCCACATACCGGAACCTTCACGCGTGACATCCGCCCCGAGAGCCCGCATCGCGGCAGCAGTTCTCAGCACATCCTCGCCTTCGAGTAATCCGGCGATGCGCGTGGTGCCGATCGCAAGCCCCGCGAACATCAGGGCGCGATGGGAAATCGACTTGTCGCCCGGCACGCGGATCGTACCGTTGAGCGGCGAGCCGTCACGGCACGAAACATGGGCGACAGGGGATGAGGGGTTCATGGCGCGGCGCTTAGCATGGCCCGTACGGTTTGACATAGGGGGCGATGGGTGGCATGGCGCGCGCCCTGAAGCGACCGTTTCCCACTCTTTACGAGGCCCTCATGCCGAAGCCGGAACTTGGCGACAAACATACCTGCGTCTCCTGTGGCGCACGGTTCTTCGATCTGGGCAAGGTGCCTGCGGTCTGCCCGAAATGCGGCACCGAACAGCCGATCGAGCAGCCCAAGCTCAAGCGCAACGCCCCGATCCCCGATGATGTGAAAAAATCGCCCAAGGCAGCCATCGCGCCGGGTGACGATGTCGAGGTCGATGCGGTCGACGACGGCACCGACGAGGATATTCTGGAGGATGCCGACGATCTCGAGGACGATGCCGACGCGATCGAGGCAGATATCGAAGTCGAGCGCGATACCGACGAGAACGAACGCTGAAATTTTCCCGTCAGCGAAACAAAAATTTATTTTGCACCTCAGCGCAATCCATTAACCGAACGGTAATTCGCGCATGGTCATCTGGGGTCAGCCAAAACGGCTGAACTGTCAAAGGAAAATCCCGCGATGTCTGATTATGCAACGGCGAAAACTGCCGACCATCATGAGCCGATCGTCAGCCCCCTGATCCTGACCGACCGGTTGATCTCACTCGCTCAGGATGCTGAACGAGCCGGTCTGCCTGTCATGGCAAACCGGCTCGTCAGGCTCGCCCTTCGGGCTTGTAAACCGCCACCCAAAATTCGGCACCACGGTTGATCTCATCAATGTCCCGGCTTTGACCTGAAACGAGACGGTCCGCTATTCCGGGGATCACAGAACCGGAGGTCGTTCATGTCGAATTCCACTGCCGAAGCGATGCCCCAGCCGTCGGGGCCGCTTGCAGGACTTACCGTCTTTGACCTTACAAGGGTCCTGGCTGGCCCCACCTGCGTCCAGATGCTGGCCGATCTTGGCGCCAACGTGATCAAGATCGAAAAGCCCGGCAGCGGCGACGATACCCGCAGCTTCGTCCCCCCCGAAATGCCCGGAACCGGGCAAAGTGCGTATTTCGCAGGAGCCAACCGCAACAAGCGCTCGCTGACGCTCGACATCGCCACATCCGAAGGTCAGCGGATCGCCCACGACCTGATCGGTCGATGCGATATTCTGGTCGAAAACTTCAAGGTCGGGACGCTTTCCCGCTACGGGCTTGGGTATGAACAACTTGCCCCGATCCATCCTTCGCTGATCTACTGCTCGATCACCGGCTTCGGGCAGACCGGCCCCTACGCGGCGCGGCCGGGCTATGACAGCCTGATCCAGGCCATGGGCGGTATCATGTCGCTCACCGGCGCGCCCGATGGCGAGCCAATGAAAGTGGGCGTTCCGGTCGCGGATCTGTTCGCCGGCCTTTACGGCGCTATCGGTGTTCTCGCCGCTCTCCGCCATCGCGAAGCCACCGGCGAAGGCCAGCAGGTCGATATCGGCATGCTCGATACCCATGTCGCCTGGCTCGCCAATCAGGGGATGAACTATCTGGCCACCGGCACCAACCCGCCCCGCCTCGGCAACCAGCATCCCAACATTGTTCCTTATCAGGTTTTCGCCACGGCGGATGGCCATATCGTGCTCTCGATCGGCAACGACGCGAGCTTCGCCCGTTTCTGCAACCGCTTCGGCCTCGACCACCTCATTGAGAATTCGAACTTTGCGACTAACGCCGCGAGGGTCGCAAACCGTACCCTCGTCACCGAAACGCTCGCCGCCGTGCTCAGCCGGCACTCCTCCGCGTGGTGGCTGGAAGCGCTGGAAGCCATCAAAATCGGCTGCGGTCCGATCAATACGCTCGATCAGGTGTTCACCGATCCGCACGTGATCGCACGCAATAATCTGGTCGACCTCACCGATCAAAGCGGCAATCCGATAACTCTGGTCGCGAATCCGGTACGTTTATCCGCCACACCGGTGGATTATCGCCTCCCACCTCCCATCTTAGGTGAACATACCGATGAGGTGCTGACCGACATGCTGGGACTGAGTGCAACCGAAATAGCGGCCCTGCGCCGCGACAAAATCGTCTGACCTGGCTGCATGGCGCGGCAAGGCTTCGTGCCTTACCTCCTCGGCAGTGCGTTTCACCGCCTCGCCTTCGTGGAATTCGGCAACCCGGCAGCGGCGGCGGTGCTCTGCATCCACGGTCTGACCCGAAATGGCCGTGATTTCGACCCGCTGGCAGAAAGTCTTGCCGATCGATTTCATGTCATCTGCCCGGATCTGCCTGGGCGCGGACAGTCGGACTGGCTCCCTGATTCAGCGCTCTATCAGCCCGGCTCCTACGTCATCGCCCTCGGCCATCTTCTCGCATGGCTCAACAAGCCGGTCGTCTGGATCGGCACGTCGCTCGGCGGGATTTGTGGAATGATGATGGCGGCGACACCCGGCGCTCCGATCACAAGACTTGTCCTCAACGATATCGGGCCGTCGATCCCTGCGTCCGCGCTCAGTCGCATCCGCGATTATATGACGACCACGCCTGAATATTTCGCCAAGCATGCTGATGTCGAGCGCTATCTTCGCAGGGTTCATGCCCCGTTCGGCCCTCTGACCGATGCTCAATGGGCACATCTCGCATATTATTCCGCGCGACGGCTCGACGGCGGTGGCCTGGCACTACATTACGATCCCGCCATCGCCACACCGATCATAGCTTCGACGCCAATGACCGCCGATCTGTCGCCGATCTGGCAACAGATCCGCGTGCCCGTGCTGGCGATCCGTGGCGAATCGAGCGATCTCCTCACCGAGGAGACGTTCGCCGCCATGGAAGCAGATGGTGCAACCGGACTGACGATCGCCGATACGGGCCACGCCCCGGCGCTGATGGACGCACCGACCATCGGCGTCATCCGCGATTTTCTGGAGAGCGGCCGCCAATGACCGATCGCCAGACGACGGACGCCGTTGTGAAAAATCCGCTGCCGCCTCCCCCGCCGACAACGGCACAGTCCACGACCATATCTGCGAGCCCAAAACGCCGCCGGACCTGGCGAGAATCATCTCGCCTATGGTGGAGCAGCCTCAAGACCTCGCTGTGGGCGCTTCTCAGCGGCGAGATGTCGCTGGTGGCCGCCGGTTGCGCCTTCTATGCAACCCTCGCGCTATTCCCGGCGATCACCACGCTGATCTCGCTTTACGGTCTTGCCTTCAACCCGATCACGGTCGAGCCGCAACTTATCTATCTGCGCCATTTGATGCCGCCAGCGGCGTTCCAGCTGATCGCCGGGCGAATCCAGCAACTGGTTTCAGGCGGCAAGACCAGTCTGGGAATCGGACTCGCTTTGTCATTGGTGTTCACGCTCTATTCCACCGCATCAGGGACCAAATCCCTCATCTATGCCCTCAACGTGATCCACAAACGTGAAGAAACCCGTGGGATCATCCGGTTTCAACTGGTCACTCTCGGCATGACGCTGGTGGCGGTCATCGGCGCGATCATTGCAATCGGCGTGCTGGTTGGTCTGCCGCTGATGTTCACCTTCTTCGGCTTCGGCAAAGCATCCGCGGTGATCGCCATCGTAATCGGCTTCATCCTGATGGTTGGGTTCATGGGCGTCGCTCTCGGTCTGTTCTATCGCTACGGTCCCTCTTTCCGCCGGGATCTCGGACACACCGTAATCCCGGGTGTAACCGTTGCGATTCTGGTCTGGCTGATCGTGTCCTATGGATTCGCGGTCTATGTCGGGCAGTTCGCCGCCTACAGCCGGACTTATGGTCCGCTCGCCACCATCATCGGCCTGATGATGTGGTTCTACCTCACCGCCTACACCCTTCTACTCGGTGCGCTGTTCAACGCGGCGATCGATCAGGCGAGCAAACAGCCGATTGTGGCAAGAAGGCCATAGCAGCGAAACTTGCGCTGAACGCGGCCGTCAAAACCGGTTTACAATGCTGCATCAGCGTTGTCGCGACGCCACATTGGAGGTATGGCACGAGGATTGAACAGAGCAGCTGATACGTGGGGCGAGACTTGGTACCTGAACCGGACTCAATCGAATTCGGTCGATGATGGAACCATGTGGATCGCCCCGCGGACGTCAGACGAGGACGTCCCGGCGGCATGACCCGTAAACCGGCCAGAGTGAAACCGACCGATCAGGAGTTTCCCGCGGCATCGTCATCAACGCTGCCCAGCACGGCCGCGCTCCGGAAGTTCCTCAGCGAGGCCGGCACCCGCATGGGTAAAAACGACATCGCACGCGCTTTCAATCTGACGCCTGACCAAAGACCGGCCCTGCGCGCCCTGTTGCGCGAACTCGAACGCGACGGCGCATTGACCCGTGCCGGTGGCAGGCATGTTCGCGAGGCGGCAGTGCTACCCGAACGTTGCGTTGTCGAGATCACCGGCACCGATCGGGATGGCGACCCCCTGGCCCGACCGGTCGGCTGGGATCAGCCCGGGCGTCCGCCAATCATTTTCATGAAGCCCGAGCAACGCGGCCAGACCGCCCTCGCCCCCGGCGCGCGCGTCCTGGCACGGCTGCGCAGGATCGACGGTGATCGATACGAAGGGCGAACACTGAAGCGGCTCGACGACGAACCAGCGACCATTATCGGCGTGTTCAGGTCGGCGAGACCGGGCGAGGCGCACGGCGGCTGGATCGAGCCGGTCGATCGCAAGAGCCGGGCGGAATGGGCGGTTCCGGTCGGCGAGACCAACGGTGCGGCAAGTGGCGACGTGGTGCGCGCCGCCCCGCTCCCAGCATTCGGGCATGGCGCGAAACCGGCCCGGATTGTCGAACATCTCGGCAAGATGGGCGATGCGCGCTCGATCAGCCTGATCGCGATCGCCGCCCTCGGTATCCCCGTCGATTTTCCGCAAGCGGCGATCGACGAGGCGGAGGCGGCAAAGGCAACCCGGCTCGGCAAGCGTACCGATCTGCGCGGGCTACCGCTCATCACCATCGATGGTGCGGATGCCCGCGACTTCGACGATGCGGTATTCGCCGAGCCCGCCGGCACAGGCTACCGACTGGTTGTCGCGATCGCGGATGTCGCGCATTATGTCCGACCCGGCAAGGCGCTCGACCGCGAAGCGCAGCACCGCGGCAATTCGGTCTATTTCCCTGATCGTGTCGTACCGATGCTGCCCGAAGCATTGTCGAACGGCTGGTGCAGCCTGCGACCGAACGAGGATCGCGGGTGCCTTTTTGTCGAAATGATCATCGACCGTGAAGGCCGCAAACAGAGCCACAAATTCGGTCGCGGCCTGATGCGCAGCTTCGCCCGCATGACCTACGAGGAGGTACAAAGCGCGCACGATACGGATTCGGCCGCCGACCTCCCTGCCGGCACGCTCGATCATCTGTATGCCGCCTATCACGCCCTGATTGCCGCCCGCCAGGCGCGCGGCACGCTCGATCTCGACCTGCCGGAACGCCAGATCACCCTCACCGAGGACGGCAAAGTGGCCAGCGTCGTGCCGCGCGCCCGGCTCGACAGTCACCGGTTGATCGAGGAGTTCATGATCCTCGCCAATGTCTCGGCGGCCGAGGAGCTGGAGCGGCTGCGTCAACCCTGCATGTACCGAATCCATGCACCGCCCTCCCCGGAAAAGCTCGACGCCCTGCGCTCGCTGCTGGCCACTTTCGACATTTCGCTCAAGCAGAGCGACCAGTTGATCCCGCGCGACCTCGATCACATCCTGAAACTGGTCGCAGGGACGGACGCGGCGCCGCTGGTCAACGAAACCGTGCTGCGCAGCCAGTCCCAGGCAGAGTATGCCCCCGAAAACATCGGCCATTTCGGGTTGGCCCTGAAATCCTACGCGCATTTCACCTCGCCAATCCGCCGTTATGCCGATCTTCTGGTTCATCGCGCCCTGATCGCCGGGCTGAAACTGGGAACCGATGGGCTGAGCCCCGAGACGGCTGGCGAATTCCCTGTCATCGCGCAAGCCATTACCATCACCGAGCGCCGTGCGACCGATGCCGAGCGGCAATCGACCGACCGTTATCTGGCTGCCTATCTCGCCGAGCGCGTCGGAGAGGAGTTCGCAGCGCGCATCGCCGGCGTCACCCGCTTCGGCCTGTTCGTCAGCCTGAGCGAAACCGGCGCTTCGGGTTTCATTCCGATGGCGCTGCTGCCTGACGATTTCTGGCATCATGACGAAGCCACCAGCACCCTGTCAGGCAAGCGTAGCCGTATCGTGTTCCATCTGGCCGACCAGGTGACAGTGCGGCTGCGCGAAGCCAAGCCAGTCACCGGCGGATTGCTGTTTTCGCTGATCGAGGGGGGGCAATCACGCGGCCACCCACCCATGCACGTCAGCAATGATTCACCGGGACGGCACCCCGGCAGGAAATCCAAGGGCAAACGGCCCGGCCGCACCCCGAAATCGGCAAAGCGCCCGCACCGATGAAATTCCATCGCCGAACTGGAATATGGCGTCATCTCAGGGTCAGGCGCAGCTTGGCGCTTCTCTGCCTCATCCTGCCGTTGTGCAGTGCCTATGCCGCCGCACCTGGGACGACCGCGCTTGGGTTCAATGCCGCTCAGGCTGGTGCGGTCTGGGGCGCCGCCCTCGCCTTCATCGCGCCGCGCACACTCGAACCGCTCGGAATTCCCCGGATGGCGGTATGGGGCCTGTCGGGTATCACCGCGCTCGATCCGGATCTGACCGTTCAGGATCAGTCGGGAAAGTTGCTGCTCTATGGCCCGAACCGGGTGATCTTCGCGACCACGACCCCAGCCCCGACCGATGCGGGAGCCTGGGGCGTCGCGTGCGCGGCCGTTGCGGCGCACGCGTTCACCGTGTCACCAGCGCTTCGCCGCGCGGGCACGGAAGGCGTGATCCGCAGCTTTTTCGATGAGCTATTCAATCATTTCGACCCGTATTCTCGATATGAAGCTCCGCGCGAAGCCGATGAAGATCGCGCCGTCCGCCTCGGCCACGCCGGGCTCGGTCTCACCCTCGGGCGCGAGGGCCGGGCGATCCTGATCGCGCGCGTGGCGCCCTCCGGTCCCGCCGATCAGGCCGGAATGACGGAGGGTATGGCCGTGCTGGCAATCAACGGCCAATCCACCGCCAACGGCCATCTGGCTGCCCTGCAGGAAAGCCTGCACGGCATGGCCGGCACCCACATCACCCTGACGGTCCGGCCAGCAAAAAGCCTGCCACAGACCATCGATCTGACGCGGGGGCTGGTACCAACGCAGAGTGTCTTCGGTGCAATGGACAAGACCATCGCTGTCATCCGGGTGACGGGGTTCGACCGCGATACCGGCGAGCAGTTTGCCAGTACGCTGGCAACCTTGATGCAGGGCACACCCCACCCCACGGGCGTCGTGATCGACCTGCGCGGCAATCGCGGCGGCGTCCTGCGGCAGTCGGTCCTCAGCGTCGACACATTGCTCAGTCACGGCACCATCATCCGCACGATCGGTCGGGATCCTGCCTCGGACCACGTGTTTCATGCCGAAGGTGCGGATCTTGCAGGCGGACTGCCCGTGATCATTCTGGTCGATGGCGCAACCGCAAGTGCGGCCGAGGTATTTTCGGCCGCCTTGTCCGACAACGACAGGGCGGTGGTGGTCGGCAGTGCAACCCTGGGCAAGGGACTGGTGCAGAGCTTGACGACCCTGCCCGGTGGCGGCGAACTCTACGTGACCTGGAGCCGGATGATTGCGCCACGCGGCTGGCCATTGCAGGGGCTGGGCGTGTTTCCTCAAGTGTGTGTCAGTCTCGGCACCAACGTGCTGGCCCAGCAGATCACGGCGCTGAAATCGGGTCACGACATGCTGGCGAAATCGTTGGCCGAAACCCGCGCGGCACGCGCACCGATGCCTCTGGCCGAGATCCTCGCGATTCGCGATGCCTGCCCCGCCACGGTCGGAGCCAACGGCTATTTTGCCGCCGCGACCGCCCTGATCGACGATCCGGTCGCCTACCATGCCGCATTGATCCGCCCGTTGCTCGCGGCAGACGCGGGAACAGGCAGTTCTGCGTCGCATGGGACTTGACCGCAGCAAGCCTCTCGCTCATATTCCGCCGATCGGAGAACACTCATGGCCAAATCCAGCACAGTCCAGATCAAACTGATTTCCACCGCCGACACCGGCTTTTTCTACGTCACGCGCAAGAACGCGAAGGCGCAGACCGGTAAGCTCGAGTTCCGGAAATACGACCCGGTGGCGCGCAAGCACGTCGCGTTCAAGGAAGCCAAAATCAAGTAACCGCCTGGTTTGCCCGCACGATGCAGCTATTCATCTGTCAATCGTGCGGCGCGCGGCTATATTTCGAGAACCACGTCTGCCAATCCTGTAACCATCGGCTCGGCTATTTGCCGGACGTGGACAGGATTGTTGCATTGGTCCGAGACAAACGGGAAGAGGGTGGTGGCGATCCGAACGGCTATTGGCGGGCAGTCGGGCTGCCCGATCTGCGCCTTCGGTTTTGTACCAATGCGCTCTATGACGCATGCAACTGGCTGCTGCCAGCGGATAATTGCGATCCGGGGTCGGAACCATTATGCGATGCCTGCCGATTTAACCGGATCGTGCCCAATCTCGACGATGCCCGCAACCTGGCACGCTGGCGCCGGATCGAGACGGCCAAGCATTGGCTGATCTACACGATCAAACATCTGAAGCTGCCGTTGCCGGATCGGATGGAAGATCCGGGCCATGGCCTCGCCTTCAAATTCCTGACTCCGGTTCGTGGGGCGCCGCCGCCTCTTACCGGTCACGATGAAGGGGTGATCGTGCTGAACGCGGAGGAAGCGGAGGACGCAATCCGCGAACGCAACCGCACCGTGATGGGCGAGCCCTATCGCACCCTGCTCGGTCATTTCCGTCACGAGATCGGCCATTTCTATTGGGACGTTCTGGTGCGCGACACCGACCGGATCAATCGCTGCCGGGAGTTGTTCGGCGACGACCGGGCCGATTACAGTGCGGCGCTGAAGCACCATTACGCCGAGGGTGCGCCGCCAGATTGGCAGGAGAACTATATCAGCGCCTACGCAACCGCTCATCCATGGGAGGATTTCGCGGAAACCTGGGCGCAATATCTGCATATCGTGGACACCATCGAGACCGCCAACGCCTATGGGCTGCGGGTGGATCCGCCCGGCGAAAGCGGCGGAACCATGCCACTCTCCGCTGATTTCGACCCTTATGGATCACACCCAATCGAAGACCTCATCGCGATCTGGTTGCCGCTGAGCTTTGCGATGAACAGCCTCGCCCGAAGCATGGGTCAGAACGACCTCTACCCGTTCATCATCTCGCCGCCAGTCGTCGAAAAGCTCGGCTTCATCAACGAGCTCATCCATCGGCGCTGATCGTAACTTTGCGGTTTCATCGGAACTCAACAGCGTTCGTGGGATCGTCGATTATTTTTGTGCTGCGGCAGGTCCAAACCCGCCGTAAGCAAATGCACATTTCAAATCACGGCACCATCACCGAACGTCACGAAAAGGTTGTCAAGCGCGACGAGGATGCCGCGGCGAATCATCGTCACGCCGTCGAGCCTCATCGTGTCGGCCGAACCTCACCGTTGGCTTAGCCTCGGCCCCCGCTTGCCAGCGACCGAAACTCCGCACACAATGGCGTAAATAAACGTCGGTCGCACATAACGGAGGCCTCATGAAACCATTTCAATTCCTTGCGATCGTGCCGTGCGCGCTCATGCTGATCGGTCCATTGGTGCACAACAAGCTGCACCCGTTCATTCTCGATATGCCCTTCCCGCTCGGCTGGGTGACGGTGTGGATCGTGCTGACGGCCGCGACGATGGCGGTGGTCTATGCGATCGATCCCGCGAACAAAGGGGGCGATCGATGACGATCCCCCTGATTCTGCTCGGCTTGACCGCCCTGTTCGCGCTGCTGCTCGGGGTTGGCGCGCGATCCGGTCACGCGATGGGGCTGGAGGAATGGACCGTCGGAAATCGCGGCTTCGGCTTCGTGCTTGTCTTCCTGCTCCTGGCCGGCGAGATCTACACCACGTTCACCTTCCTCGGTGCCTCGGGCTTCGCCTACGGCCAGGGCGCACCGGCCTATTACATTTTGGCCTACGGCACGATCGCCTATGTGATCGGCTATTTCATGCTGCCGAAAGTATGGGCCTATGCCAAGCAGCACCATCTGGTCTCGCAGCCCGATTTCCTCGCCCATAAATACGACAGCAAGGCGCTGGGCGTGATCGTCTCGATCGTCGATATCATCGCCCTCATCCCCTACCTTGTGCTTCAGCTCACCGGCCTCGGCATCATCGTGACGGCGGCTGGCTATGGCGGGATTTCAAACACGGTCGCGGTGCTGATCGGCGCGGTGGTGGTGACAATCTATGTGGTCGTCTCGGGCGTGCGCGGGTCGGCATGGACCTCGGTGGCCAAGGACATCATGATCCTGGGCGTGGTGCTGTTTCTCGGAATCTATCTGCCGATCCATCTGTATGGTGGAATCGGCGCGATGTTCGAGGAAATCGCGAAAGCGAAACCCGGCTTCCTGACATTTCCAGCTAAGGGACAATCGGTCTGGTGGTTCGTCTCCACCGTGCTGCTCACCGCACTCGGTTTTTTCATGTGGCCCCATTCCCTCGCCAGTTGCTACACCGCACGCAATGCGAACGTCTTTCGCAAGAACGCAATCGTGCTGCCGATCTATCAATTGATCCTCCTGTTCGTTTATTTCGTCGGATTCGCAGCCGTGCTTAAAGTGCCGGGGCTGAAAGGGGCGGCGAGCAACCTCGCATTGTTCAAGCTGGTCGTCGCAACCCTTCCGCCCTGGGTCGTCGGCATCGTCGGCGCCGCAGGCGTACTGACTGCGCTCGTTCCGGGTTCGATGATCGCAATGACGGCAGCCACGCTGATGTCGCGCAATCTCTACGGCGCTCTCAACCCACAGGCCAGCAACGATCAGATCGTATTCATCGCGAAATGCCTGGTTCCGGTCGTCATGGCGATCGCAGTGTTTTTCACCCTCACCGGCAGTTCCACGATCGTTACCCTGCTCCTGGTGGGCTACAGTTTCGTGACCCAGATGTTCCCGGCGCTGGTCCTGAGCCTGTTTCCTGGCTCAGGGGCCACGAAACAAGGCGCGATGGCGGGCATCGTCGCCGGCGTTGTGGTTGCGGCTTGGCTCACCTTCAGCCACGCGACGGTCGGCTCGTTGCTACCGTTCCTGCCGCAGCCGATCCAGGATTTCAACGTCGGGATCATCGCCCTGATCGTAAATATCGTGATGCTGGTGGCGGTGAGTGCGGTCACCAAGCGGCGTGTCGTCGCCATCGCGGAATAAGGGAGGGAGGGTGGTGTCGCACGGGCGAAGCCGGTAACGCCCGCCCCGATGCCTCTCGCCAACGCCTCGTCGGTGACAGCTGCCGATGGGATAACCGGCGCACTCGCCATCGCCTCCGGCAGCGCGGACGTATTTGCATTTCTCAAGTTCCACGACGTGTTCACCTCGGCGATGACCGGCAATACCGCTCTGCTCGGAATGGCGCTCGGGCAGGGACATATCCTGGAAGCAACCCGATCACTCGCCGCCCTGCTCGGCTTCGCGGCGGGTAGCGTGCTGGGCACTGTGATCCACGATGCTTCGGCCACAGCACCGGTGCGGTCCCGGCTGCGCCGGGTGATCGGCGTCGAGGCACTCTGTCTTGCCCTCGTCGCCGTGCTCTGGCCGCTGATCGCGCATCCGGTCTACGGCATGCAACTATTCGTGTTGATCGTCGTGGCGTCGGCCGCAATGGGGATGCAGAGCGTTGCCGCCCGGGTGATAGATCTGCCGGGGATCACGACAGTGGTGTTCACCACGACACTGACAATGATCACAATGGGACTGACCCGCGCGGTAAGCCACAAGGGCGTGTCGCCAGCGGTCAAGCCGATCACCTGGCGGCAGATCACCGTGATGAGCTGTTATCTCGCGGGCGCGATCGTATCGGGCGGGCTTTCAATGATCCATCCCGACTTCATGGTGTTGGCGGCGGTGAGAATCCGCGCATAAACGGCGCGGGATAGTTACCATAGTGAATTGACTTAATGAGTGCGGGGCAGTTTGACACGGTGTGGGAGAGTTGGCGGAGGAGGCAGTGGCAGTGGGTAGCTGTCCCTCTGCTCTGAGGCTGCTGCCGTGCTCGCAGCCGTCAAGGACGCTTCGCGCCGCGCAAGAGCGCGGTGGCCTTCGGCCATCCTTGACCGCCGCTGCGCGCGACAGCGTCGGAATTCGCAGGTCGGGACGACAGGATGGCCGTGCTGATCGAACTACAGGATTGGTGTTGTATCAGTGGCGCTGGCGCTTTCAGGGTGGGCGTCGCGCGCCGGTGTCGTTTTGATCAATCCTGGCAATCCGGCTCGGGCGACGTTGAGGCCGGAGACCTGTCAAGCGCACGAAAGGTGAAACGGAGCGACCGCAACGATGACAGAGGTGATGTCCTGGGGGAGTACTGCTGGTCCAGGGCTTTCGCGAAGCCCCGGCGATTGCCAATCCACGCGAAAGCGCGGTTTCCGGTTGCTTAGCAGGACCATGATCCGTCACGCGGACCGCCCGAGCGCGGTAATGGCGATTTCTCGCCGCATGCATGACACGTCCTCGCGGGGTTGCCTGATAACGTCGGCGAGCTTCTCTTTGCCGTTCACGACGAGCTTCCCGGGCGCAAGTTCGCATGCAGTAGATCTGACCTCGGTCGCACTGTGGGCAGACAAGCACTTGGCACAGACAGCGACTGCAAACGAACATTCTGCAGATTATTCCATCAACGCCTGCGGCCGAGCATGACCTGCTGACGCAATTCACACTGTCTTTGGTCATCTGGTCCAACAACTGCTCACTTCCCCAGCTGATTCAAATCCTCGAACGTTCTGCGTTTCCTGACGGACCTCGTACCCGGCCGATCTGGTTCTCGTGTGATTTAGGCGCCGGGTCCAGGTTGCCGTAAAGGCCGGTCAGTGCCGTCCATTTAAATGGACTCGGCAGCTACGCGCCGTTTATGCGCGGATTCTCACCGCCGCCAACACTTCATGGCATTACCCGAATGTATCGCCGTCCTGAGCGCATTCGTGATGGCGCGGTTTTTCGCAGTCCCCGCCGCCTGATTCCAGCTTCAACGCCGGCGAAATCGCTCAACAGTAAGGATCAGATCGGCCTCTGCGCCGTCGGGACGGCCACTCGCGAGCCATAGGAACAAGACGGTCACAACGTAGCTGCCAGCGCCCAGCGCGATAGCGCCGACCATGTGCCACGCCAATACCGGGTCTCGACCAGCCCAATGCCCCCAACCGAGATCGCTCAACATCAGAACCGCCGTCATCGCGCCGGCACCGATCAGGGTACGCCAGATCCGCGCAAAGATTGCTGCAACGCTCACCTGCAGACGCCGCGTCATGACCAGGAAATAGACGATCTGGCTGACAACATCGACAATCGAAACCGCGATCGCCGCACCGATCAGCCCGTAGCGTGGCACCAGCGCGACCAGCAACGCCATGCGCAGCACCATCAGCGCGACATTGAGCTTCAGACTGGCCTTGAGCCAAGCCTGCACCGCAAACAGCGTCGAGGCAATCGAGCCAAAGATCGTTACCGTCGTCGCGATCCCGAAGATTTCAAGCAGCGGCACGGCGCCAAGCCATTCCTTGCCGAACCCCAGTTTGACGATGGGATAGGCGATCAACGATAGGCCGAAGCCAGCGGGCACGGTAATGAGCGCCATCAGACCAAGCATGCGCAGCATCATGGTGGCCCCATTGTCCCCCCCCTGCTTGGCTTCGGAAAACCCAGAAAATGCGGCGCGGCAGAGCGGGCCGATCAATTCCGAGCTCGGCAACCCGGCGATTTCGGCACCGACGCCGTAGATCCCGACATCACCGGTTCCAGATACGCGCCCGATCACCACGTTGCTCGCAGCACCCTGCGCGACCCCAACCAGCGTGATGAGCCAGATCATCACCGAATAGCCCGAAATACGTCGCCATCCGATCAGGGTCAGACGGGGCCGGTAAGGGTGGATCAGGTAGCTGATAATCACGGTCGCGATCTGGTTGATCAGGATGGCATCGACGAGGGCCCAGTAGCTGCGCAGCCAGAAGGCCAAACCAATCCCCGACACCACCGAAAGCAGCCGCGGAAACAGCTTGAGCTGGAATTCCTTGTCGAAGGCGATGAACCGGCGAAAATCGACCACGCCGATATTTTCGAGCGCGCTGATCGCACTGCCGGCCGCGACCACGTAGAGCACATCGACCATCGCCGGATTGTCAAAGAACCGGCTGATCGGGATGGCCAGAGCGGCAACCACGATGCCGGTCAGCAACCCGCGAATGGCGTTGATGGTGAAGCCGGTGTCGTAAAGTTCCCGGTCGGGATTTTCGTCGCGAATGATCGCCCCTTCGATGCCCGCTTCCGAAAGCTGGGCAATACTCTGCATCAAATTCATCGACAGAGCGACGATGCCGAACGCCGAGGGAACCAGCAGCCGCACCAGGATCAGCGTGCTGACAAGCCCCAGAGCCCGGTTGATGAAACGCCAACCGACGATCCAACCCGCCCCGCGGGCGGTGCGCGCAAGCACCGAGCCTTCACGGGCGAGACTGCGCAGCCCGGCATCGGTCGTCGGATCAGCCATCGGTTCAGGCCACTAGCGCGGCGGTGGCGCGCGCTGCACCGGCATGCCGGGCAAGGAACCCTTCGAGCACCAGAAGATGCCAGAGTTTCCAGGCGTGATCGGCCCGCCCCGCCTCGTGCTGATCGATCATCCTGCCGATCGCCTCGGCATCGAACCAGCCGGTATCCAGCATCGCCGGTCCGAGCAACGCACTGCGCAGGCGCGGGGCTGCCCGTCGTAGTTCGGCTGCGAGTGGCGCGACGAAACCTTGCTTCGGCCGATCAAGCACCGCGCGCGGAACCAGCGGCCCGACCGCTGCACGCAGCACCGACTTGCCGACGCCATTCTGCAATTTCAGTGTGGATGGCAATGCCATCCCCCAGGCGAGGAGATCATGGTCGAGCAAAGGCGAGCGCACTTCGAGACCACTGCGCATGCTGGTACGATCGACCTTCACCAGAATGTCGCCGGGCAGATAGGTTGCAAGATCCACCAACTGCGCCGCGCGCAGTGCATCCGCGCCGGTGTCGAGCGCTGCAACGATGCCGGCAGAGGGATCATGGCCATCGAGCAGCGAAATCAACCTTGGGGTCATCAAGCCGCGTCGCTCGGCATCCTGCAGTTTGCAGAGCGTGCGATAATATCCGTGCGCCGAATCGAGGCTGATTTCGGTGAGCGTCGTTTTCGCCCGAAGCCATGCGGGCGCGTGATCGAGCTTGGGGTAAGCACGGGCGATCGGCGCCAACAAAGCACGGCGCGCGCGGTCCGGCAGCAGCCGCCGCGCCCGATCGGCAATAGCATGCCAGCGATAGCGTCGATAACCACCGAACACTTCGTCGCCACCATCACCAGAGACCACGCCCTTGACCCCGGTGCGAGCCAGCCGGGCCACGGCAAGGCTGGGTACCGAGGAATGATCGCCGAAAGGTTCCCCGAAGACTTCCGCCTGAAACCGCGCAGCATCGATGACATCGTCCGGAGCGACGGTTTGGGTGACATGGGTGGCGCCGCACCGATCCGCCATCATCGCGGCGACCTCGCGCTCATCGGTCGGGCCGGGAAATCCAATGGTGAAGCATTGCAACGGTGCCGCGCAATGACGGGACGCAAGTGCGGCAATCGCGCCGGAGTCGATCCCTCCCGAAAGGAACGCTCCGATCGGCACATCGGCCACCATGCGCGCCGCAACCGATGTTTCGAGACGGCTCCGCAGATCTGCCGCAGCCTCCGCCATACTTGCCGGCACCGGACCGGGAGCGGGAAGCGACCAGTAGCGGCGCGGCGACGGCAATGGCTCTCCCTCACCGATCAGCATGAAATGGGCGGGCGGCAGCTTGCGGATGTCGCGATAGATTGAAGCAGGGTCAGGGATGTAGCCGAACGCCAGAAAATCCTCGATCGCCGCGGGATCGAGCACCGCGGCCAGCCCGGGCACCGGTACGAGCGCCGCAAGTTCAGAGCCATAGGCTAGAGTTCCGTCGGGCGCGACACCGTAATACAGCGGCTTCTTACCGATCCGGTCACGCGCCAGCAGCAGGCTGCGCTGGGTTCGGTCCCATAGAGCGAAGGCAAACATGCCATTGATCCGGTCGAGCAAACCGACCCCCCAACTCTCCCAGCCGTGCACCAGCACCTCGGAATCCGAGCGCGTTGCGAAAATATGACCTTGAGCGATGAGTTCCCCGCGCAGGACCGCGAAATTATAGATCTCACCGTTAAACGTAACGAACACGGTGTCGTCCTCATTGCCCATCGGCTGATGACCTGCAGCAAGATCGAGGAAAGACAGGCGACGAAATCCCATACCGATCGCGGGTTCAACGTGAAACCCTTCATCGTCTGGCCCCCGATGAGCGATCGCGTCTGTCATGCGCCGGAGCAACCCGGGATCGATCGCAACAGCCCCCGCTCGTGCCGTTCGCAGTGGAAACAACCCGGTGAAACCACACATGCGCTGAAATCTCCCGGCATTTATCCGCCGCTGATAATGATAACACAACTACGCACAGCCTAATACGTGAAACCTAATAAAGGATGGCTGATATCATGGTTGGCGTCCTCCCGATATTGCGATCAGGGCAAATTTTTCGCGAAAGGCGGCATTCCGAGAGAATTTCAGATTTTTTTCAAGCGTTAATAACTTCTTAACTTTTATTTAACTAGTGTATTCGGATGAAATTCTCAATTACTACGACAGACATTAGTTTTTTGGGAATCAGATGAAGGGCCTTGGCTCACACCATCGGAGATCTTCCAGCGCTTCTCTCAGTGGCCTGGGCAAAGGTTTGCTGGGAGCGCTCTCAGTATCAGGCGGTCGCCGACACAATGCGGCAATCGATAGCACCAAGACGCCCGTGGTCGTGTTGCGACCGGCTGGCCGGTCAAAAGGCATCGACGCCGCTTACACGCCCCCTCAGCGAGATGAACGGAGCCAAAGTGGCCGACTCCCCCTCGCTGTCGCGATCCCTCTCGTTCTCGGTCTGGCCTTGATATGCTGGACCGTCATCATCCTCGTCGCACTGCGTTGGATGTAGATGCGGCGCCGGCTCGGCGCACGGGCATCAGAACATCGCTCCATTTTCGGGCCATCGCCGCGAAATCGAACTCTTCAATCGCCCGAGCACGGTTCGCCCGCCCGATCATGTGCGCTCGTTCCGGGTTAATGATCAATCCACTCAGGGCCGCAGCCAAAGCCGCATCATCGCGCCGCACGATGAAAGGGCGATTTTCAGCGGCGACCATCCGGGAAATGTCACCGACATCGGTGGTGATGACAGGCAGCCCCGAAGCCATCGCTTCCATGACCGAAAGCGGCATCTGTTCAGTGTCCGAACTGAGAGCGAACAGACTGATTTCGCGATAAAACGATGCCGCGTCGGACCGCGCGCCAAGAAACATCACCGGCATCCCCGACTCGGCGGCGAGGTGTTCGAGTGCGGCGCGATCCGGCCCATCTCCGAGGATTCGCAACTCAAACTTGACCTCCCGCCGGGCGATTGCCGCCGCCCGGATCAGGCGCGCGAGATTTTTCTCAGGCCGCAGAGCAGCAACGCAACCGATAACCGGCGTATCGGGCAAAGCGACCGCAGGGCTGAACCGCGCAAGGTCGATGCCATTCGGAATATAATGCAGGCTGTGGCGCGGCAACTGCCAGACACAAGCCGCAACATCAAGCAGCGTACGGGACGGAACGATCGTGGTACTCGACCGCAGGATCAATCGCCTCGTGATCACCCTGCGGCGGATCTGGCGGTCGCGCTCGTCGGGACCGAAACCGTCTTCGGTATGAATGTGGCGGACCCGACCACCTAACCGATTGGCAATTGCCCATTCGATACTACCCCAGTTGCTTGTCACGAGCAGGTCGGGGCGCAATGCGCGCAGGGTTCGCCCGATGGCCCTCAACCGCTGGGGCAAGCCCGTGCTCGTTGGAGGCGGGCTCGGGAAACCGATATCGAGGCGGGACTCAAGTCGATCCCGGCACGTCGTGTCGTTATCGAGCGCAACGATCTCATGGGAAAACCGGTCGCCGAAATGGTTGGCGAGCGCGCACATCCGCATCTGGGCCCCGCCAGCAGCAAAACTTGGAAACACATGAACGATCCGGATCGGGTTCGTCATCGATTCACGGACCCGACAATACGACGCGCATTTCCCGCCCAGGTAAGGTCACGACGGATGATCTCCGCACGTGCCGCCGCTCCGAGCCGGGCACGAAGCGCAGGATCGGCCGCAAGCCGTGCGATGCACGACCAGAGCGCACCCCAATTTTCCGGCTCGAACAGCAGAGCGGTCTCGTCATCAACCAGGATTTCCCGCAGATTGGGCTGGTCTGGTGCCACAATCGCACACCCGGCGGCCATGTATTCGAACAGTTTGAGCGGAGAGGCGTAATCCACCGCGCGAGGCTGAAGCGCTATATCGATGCCTGCGAGGAAGCCCGGCACCGCGTCACGCGGAACCAGACCAGCGAAATGCACGTGTGATTGCATCCCGTAGCGGGCCACCATGGCTTCAAGCGTCGACCTAGCCGGGCCTTCGCCTGCGATGACGAAATCGAATTTCTCGGCGCTGCGGCCCAATTCATCGATCACCGGTTCGAGCCCGTGCCACGGCCTGACGAACCCGATGAACCCCAGCACCGCACGCGGCCGCCGCGACGCAGTACGTTGGTGAAAACGCGCAAGATCGATGCCATTCGGCGTAATGATCAGCCGGTCCGGTGCCACACCGACCGCAGTGATCCGGGCACCAAGCACATGGGTCACCGCGAATATCCGATCCGCCGCGCGCCAGACCGCCCGCTCCGCCCAGCGCGCCAACGCGCCGAGCCTCAGTCCGCCATGCGCGATGCGCTCTTCGGCAAGCGGCGCATTGACTTCGACCAGAAACGGAATGCGGCGTTCGCGCGCCACCCACATACCGGCGAGATAATACAGATTATACCGCTCGTAGATGACATCCGGCCGGAATGCGACGGCAGCCTGACGCAGTCGCCACCACGCTGGAATATTGTAGGCGAGTTCGGCGAGTTCACCCACCGCACCCGGCAGGATGGCGCGGAGACGGGCGACCCAGGTGGTTTCCGCACCAAAGCCGGTCTTATCGTAGAACGAGGGACCCACCACCATGACCTCGTGCCCCGCAGCACGAAACGCGGCGACCAGATCTTCGACATGAACCGACTGGCCGTCACGCGACTGGATCCGGTGGCTGTAGAGAATACGCATATCAACGTCGTCCTTGTCGCAATCGTCGGCGGACCGCACCGGCAGCAGCGGTCGCCATGGCGGCAAGGCCGCGCGGATGACGGGGATTGATCAGCATGACGCCATACCGCTCATGACGTTGGTCGACCCATAAGCGCTTATAGGCATCATCGCCCCGACCGAAGTTGAGCAGCGAAGGGCGATCCCGCGCAAGAATGGCATCGAGCATCTGCGCGGTCAGCACGGTGCCGGGCGAGAGTGCGGCATGCGCCTCATCGTGGGCAAGTTTCAGCAGCATCGCACGACCCCCGGATACCGCCCAGTACTGCGCGGCGATCGGCCCGCTGGGACCAGTCAGAACCGCGAGGCGGAGCAGTCCCGCACCGGCCAGCGCCCGCATGCAGGTGATATTGAACAGCGGAAACGGTTCCGGCTGCTTCCATGATTTCGCATAAACCTGCTCGAACGCCGCGAGTCCGACTTCAAGATCGTCAGCGCCGAACAAATGGAAACGGGCGGTCGAGCGGGCGCGCTTGAGCTTGCGTGTGATGGTGCTGCGCAACGAACCGGGGCGCGTGGCCAACCAGCGGTCGAAATCATCGGTTTCGACTGGTGCTGACCAATCGCCAAAATGCGCGAAACGCTGCACCCGCAGGCCACCAGTCCGGCATCCGGCCAGAAATGGCGCGATCGCCGGGTTGCGCTCATCCAAGGCATCGAGCCGGACCACACCCCGGCGGCGTGCCAGTCCAGCAAAACAGCGACCAGCGCGGAACGGATCTCCGGCGATGATCGGCGCAAACTCAAGCGAATAGGGGCTGGATTGTCCCGCCTGGACGACCAACCCACCGCCTGATCCAACGCACCAGACCGGCACCAGCGCGGTGTGATCACCGATGACGACGCACCCCGCAGCAACACCGTGCGGGGTCGCCGCACGGGCCAGCGTGTCGAACCACAAATGACTGGCAAACAGATCCCGTGCGGGGTCCGCAAAACGGGCGATGCTGGGCTCGTCGAGCGCGGACCAGGGCAGCACGCGCGTATCATCCTCAATCACCATCGGAGCGACCGAGACAGGCGACGACGAATTGCTGTGCCTTGACCTCCCAATCCGCGGCAGCGGCACAAGCAATCCCAACGGCAGCGATCTCGGCACGAAGCGACGGATCATCGCACAGCCGGCGCATCGCCGCCTCGATCGCGTCGATCGAGCCGCCATCGACAATCAGGCCGTTCACGCCGTCCTTCACGGCATCGACGCTACCGCCGTCCCTGCCCGCAATCACCGGCAGACCGGCCGCATTGGCTTCCAGAAATACGAGGCCAAACCCCTCGGTATCGCCCGAGGCCAGCGCCCGATTCGGCATGACGAACACGTCGCCCAACGAATAATGATCGGCCAGATCCGCCTCAGCGACCGATCCCGTGAACACCACGCGATCGGCCACGCCTTCGACGGCCGCAATGGCATGGAGCGTTTCGGCGTAAGGCCCACTGCCGACCACAAGAAACCTAACGTCCGCGTCAGCACGTGCCAGGCGGGCAAACGCACGAATGGCGTGGTCGATCCCTTTTTTCTCCAGCAACCGGCAGACCGAGACGAACACGAACCGTCCCGCGAGCCCATACTGCGCAATCAGGTCGGGCCGATGGCTCGCCGCCGAAAATCGCGCGAAATCAACCCCGTTCTCGATCAGATGAATCGGCGGTGCGGCTTGTCCTGCCAGCAGATCGCGCACGGTCGTCGCGGTGAACCGGCTGACCACGATGATCGCATCGGCGGCAGCGAGGGTGCGGCGGCGGCGGGACCAGTCCGCGTCATAATCGTCGCGCGTGGTAATCTCCTCGCCGTGAATATAAACGACGAATCGCAAATGGGCCGGCCCCATCCGGCGGATTACACTGAACAGCCAACCGGACGACACCAGTTCGCCGATGCACAGAGCGGCGATCCGTCCGGTACGGAGGCTGCGAAGAACCGCACGCAGGATATCTGCCCGGATCCGCAGATCATGCAGCAAAAATCCAGCGCGCCCCCATCGCCCGGCGGCTGGGCCCCCGATCGGGGTCCGAAGCAGGTCGAGGCGCTCGACCCGATACCCGGCACGCCCATCGCCCGCTGCCGCCGCCCTGCGATCGTGCTCGCGCCAGCCGATCAGGGGTAGGCCGTCCACATAGCTCGTGCGCGGCGCCAGCACCTGCACCCGCGGCGCTGCAAGCCGGGCAAGCGCCCCATACACCACCGCCGACCCGCCCTGCACCGGTGGAAAATTATTCGCGACCAGCAGGATTTCAGCCGGTGCCGTCATCGGATCGCTGGTGCCGGACACAGCAAAGCGGGAATGGTCTCTGCGGCAGCGAAACGACAGGAAAATTCGTCGGTCAGATCGCACAGGATCGCCGACAGATCATCGTAGAACCGATGCAGATCGGCGCGCGAACGAACATAGGGATTACGACCCGGCGCGATCGACGAGCTGTGAAAGCTCAATGGCAGGATCATCTGATCGCGTCGGCCCAGCCCCTGGACCAACCGCCGCACGGCACGGGGATCATTGCCTTCCGGCGAAAGGGTGATCCGCTCGGCGCATTCGATCCGCGCGAGCAGGCCGGCAAGAGGTGCCCAGGCACCGTTCGTCCCGATCAAAGCCCGGTACAGGCGGTCACCGAACGCCCCTCCCCAGCCGACGATGGCGCGGCCCAGCGGCAGTTCGAGCAAAGACCGTTGCGCGCCGAACCAGAACGGCGCGAAATCGATCCGGCTATAATCCGGCCCCGCTTCGTCGCGCATCGATGTCCGGGGCGCTATGCTGGTGTCGACCAGAATTCCCGCCGCTTCGATCAGCGCGGCGGTTTGCCGGCCGAGACCGTAGCGCCCGGCGCGGAACACCAAGGGAGACGATGCGAAGACCTCGATAAAGCGCGAGCAGAGCGATTCGAGCTTGCGTGCCTCGATTTCCGGCGCAAGGTTGCCGCCGAACGACTGCGCCGTCGACCCGCGCCCCTCGAATGGCGGCGTAACCCAGGGATGCAACTGAATCCCGAGAGCCGCCTCGCCGCGATCACGGTAATGGATCAGCAGGCCGACGATATCCGGATTTAGCAGCACCGGATAAGTGACCAGATAGGTCGGTACGACGCCATGCGCGGCAAAAATCGGCTGAAGTTCGGCAATGCGCGACAGATACGCAGTCGCGTAATCGGTCCCTTCGGTGGGATCGGTCCAGTCGAAATCCTCTTCGGTGTCGATCAGGACAGTGGCGATCCGGCGGAACTCACGCAACGCGACCGGGCGGGGGTTGGGCAGCAGGTCCGGGAACATTGCAGCTTTCGGCAATTCAAATACGATAACACGATGACATGGATGGCCCGACCTCACAAGCGACAGACGGACCATCTTGTGGATATCGTACCCGGGCTGACCGCCCGGCTCAGCCCGATCACGGATCCCGAATGTTTCGGTAATGACTGGCGGCAGGTCGAAGCGCAAGCCGGTGGCTCGGTATTCCAAAGCTGGACTTGGCTGGGTTGCCGCTTTGACGCACGGTTCCACGATCCTCTGGCGCTGCAGATCATGAATGGAAGCCGCTGCGTCGCCATCGGCGTGCTGAACCGCGAGCGGCGATGGACCGGTCCGAGCTGGCACCTCGGTGAAACCGGCGATTCCGCAGCCGATTCGGTGTTCATCGAGCATAACGGGCCGCTGGTGGTACAGAATTGCCCGCAAGCGCGGGATGCGTGGTTCGCCGCACTGATGCACGCACCGCTCGGTCCGGGGCGCATGATCGTACTGTCCGGGATCGGCACGATCGATCTGGCGGCGGCCCGGCGCCACGGCGTCGTCACCGTATCGATCACGCGAGTGGCGCCGCGGCGCGACCTCGCCGCATTGCGACGGGACGGCATGGATTGCCTCGACCCGGTCTCCGCCAACACCCGCCAGCAGATCAATCGTGCGTGGCGCCGGTATGCCGCAAGCGGCCCCATCCAGGTTGAACCTGCGACAAGCCGGGATCAGGCCCATGAATTCATGACCGGCCTCACCGCCCTGCATCAAACCACCTGGCAAGGGAGGGGGCGACAAGGTGCATTCGCCCGCCATGAATTCCGTGACTTCCACGACGATCTGCTTCGGCGCGGCATAGAATCGGGCACGACCGATTTGTTGCGAATCTCGGCAGGATCGCGGCTGATCGGCTATCTGTACACCCTGATCTGGCGCGGCACCGCGAGTGCCTATCAAAGCGGCTTCGTCTACGAGACCGAGCATCCGCATGAAAAGCCCGGTCTCGTATGTCATGTGGCGGCGATGCGGCATTACCAGGCGCGTGGTCTGAACAATTACGATTTCCTCGCCGGAGACGACCGGTACAAAACCAGCCTTGCCGGCGAAAGCACCGCCCTGCACTGGGCGCGGGCGGCACCGCGTTTCACTCTGGCGGGTGCGATCCTGCTCGGACGCGACCGCTTGAAGCAATGGCGCCCTCGATGATCAAGCCCGGCGTCGGCGGCGGATAAGCACCAGACCGATCAGGCCGGTACCGAGAACCGCGAGCGAACCCGGCTCCGGAACAGGCAGGGTTTCCGAGATCTGGAGAACCGAGGGCGCACCGTTCGCCTCGACATAGACCAGCGTAAACGGCGTCGCGCTTGCCGCAGCAAGAGCGATCGAACTGGGGATCTCGGTCGTGGGACCGCCACTGAGGATCAACGGCGTATTGCTCACCCCGCTGTAGAGCGACGCCCCATCGTCATGCGAAATGGTCACCACGGTTCCCGCCGGGGCCGAATAGTTGCCGGTGATTTCCATGAATGTGACGAACGCGCTCGAGTTAAGCGAGCCACCGACGTTTTGATACGGGCTGCTCAGCGTCGAATCGAGAAAGTCAGACTCGGTGAGCCCACTCGAGCTCGAGTAGTTGGAAATGCCGCCAACATTGGTCCCGAAGAAATTACTGACGGAATTGGTCTCCGAAGCCCCAACCGAAAAGTCGATCGGCCCCGTATAATTGAAACTCGCCGACGGGCTTACCTGCGGAAGCCCGCTGAGCGTTGCCATGGACGCGTTTGCTGGCGTGCCCGACAGGCCCAAGGCGCTGTAGCTGCCGGTCCAGACCTGAAATTGATAGTTGTTCCCATCGGCAAAGCCGGCATGAGCCACCCCCGTGAACCCAACAAGGAAGACGCTCGAGAGCAGGAACGACTTGATTTTTCTCATGATTCAATCTCCGATGGATATTGGTTAATTCTTACAATTCTAGGTAAGCAATGTCCATGCCAAGAATATTGTTCCATCAAATCAGCATCTTGAGTCCCTGTAATTTTTGGAGTGTAAAGAAATCAAGACAATTAGGATTCGGCCATGCCGATGGCCCGGGGGGCCGAAATGAAAACGCCCCCGGCAAGCCGGGGGCCCTATCGGTTATCGAAACAGACTTAGCTACTCTTCTGACGACGACGCAGGATCAAGCCCAGTCCAACAAGTCCTGTACCGAGCAAGGCAAGCGAGCCGGGTTCCGGAACGTTCACGGCACCATCGAGGCTAACGTTCGTTATGCCGGACGATGAAGGGTTAATCGTGACCACCTGGGTCAATGAGTAAAGACTGCTGCCAGTATCGAACGCGCCATAGTAGATGCTACCCGATTTGGTGCCGGAAAGAGTATCGGTGCCAAGGAGCGTGCCACTGTAAAGTGCGTTGCTAGAGGAACCATAGAGTGAGTATACGATTGACGATGCGACTGGCAACGTCAAAGTATTATTTGTCAGCTGCCCTTCAATAGACTGAACTTGAGCGCCCGTCAGATCGCTTTCCGTCAAATAGATGGAGACGGGCGAGGTCAGGGTCGCGCCACCGGTAATATCCAAATCGAAATTTACAAACTGACCGAGGCTCGTCTGGCCAGTAACGGTCCCGCGAACGCCATTGGAGTTGATAGTTTCGGTCGATACAATTCCCGTCCCGGTTGCGTAGGTCTGGACCGTGCCATTGCCAATTGAATAACCCAGTGAGAGCGTCGGATCCATCGGACCTGCATATGCAACAGCCGCCATCCCGACGAGAGAAACCAAACTAAACGCAGAAGCAAGAAGTAGCCGTTTCATCGTGAAATCCTTAATGAGAAGGTTAAGCCTGATCTTCACTAAGCAATTTCAGTGCCAAATTTTTTATTGTTATTTTTGAAGCGCTTATTTATTCCGGATACATTTCGGTGTAAGATAAATAGACATTAAAGTATAGTAAAACATTCTGTATCGTAAAAATTTTAATTTATCTAAATATTGACGTGAAACAACTTGATCGTCATCGATATCATGCCGTAATAGCCAAGGACACCAACCAGATCGACGAGACCACGATCCCCCAGGGCCGCGCGTGCAAGCACGTATGTCGATTGAGCCACGTCTCTCGTCTCCAATAATTCGCGGGAGAGATCATGCACCGCCTGTGCATCCGCCTCGACGAACACAGGTCGCTCACGGCGCTTGATCGCGGCGATGATGTCCGGCGCGATCCCGGCGGCTTCAGCAATCGGGGCGTGAATCCGCCATTCGAATCCCGCCTGCCAATAGGCCCCCATCACCAGAATTGCGAGTTCGGACAAGCGTGGCGGCAGCGACGAGCCAAAACGGCAGTATTCACCGAGTGCCTGGGCGCGGTGGGCGAGTTCGGCACTGTGCAGCCACACCGCAAGCGGCCCCTCGACCTTGCCACGTGGCCCGGCGGCAATAGCATCATACGCCGCACGCTGCGCCGCACTCATGTGGGCGGGGTCGGGCAAACCGAGCCGCGGCGTGACAGGCTCATCACCGAACCCCGGCACCGTCGGCGTGCTCAATGCCGGAAGTGCCGCATACCGGTGAAGACCATCGCAAGCCCGGCTTCATCCGCCGCCGCGATCACCTCTGCATCGCGCATCGAACCGCCGGGCTGAATGATGGCGGTGGCCCCGGCCTCGATCGCGGCCTGAACCCCATCGGCAAACGGAAAAAAAGCGTCGGAGGCAAGGACCGACCCGGCAATCCGATCACCGCCCTTGAGCACCGCGATCCGCGAACTATCCACCCGACTTGTCTGGCCGCCGCCGATACCGGTCGTGACACCGTCCTTCGCATAGACGATCGCATTCGATTTCACATGTTTGCAGACGCGAAATGCGAACAGCAGATCGGCCAGTTCCGCCTCGGTCGGCGCACGCCTGGTCACGATCTTCAGGTCATCGCGCGCGACCATTCCGTTATCGCGGGTCTGCACAAGGTAGCCTCCGGCAACACTGCGAAACCCGAGCCCGCCGGCAGCGGTATCGGGCAGACCGCCCGCGATCAGCAAGCGCAGGTTTTTCTTGCGCGCGAGCAGAGCGATGGCGTCGGGTTCGGCCGCAGGCGCGATGATGACTTCGATAAAAATGCTCGAGATTTTCTCCGCGGCCTCGGCATCGAGCACGCGGTTCACAGCAATGATCCCGCCAAACGGGCTGACCGGATCGGCAGCGAAGGCGGCATCCCAAGCAGACGCAAGATCATCACCGACAGCAACCCCGCAAGGGGTGGCATGCTTGACGATGACCACGGCCGGGCGATCGAATTCGGCGACGCATTCATAAGCCGCATCCGCATCGAGAATATTGATATAGGAAAGCTCCTTGCCCTGAAGCTGCCGTGCACTGGCAACGCCCGGTCGCTCACCGGTCGTGTAGAACGCGGCGACCTGATGCGGATTCTCGCCGTAGCGAAGCGCCTGATGCTTGAGCCCGGCAATGGCGAGGCGCGCAGGAAACATCTCCCCGGTCTGCGGCGGAACGGTTTCGGTCACCCGCAGATCGGGATCGGCGTCGCCATTGGTCGCGGTGAACCAGGTCGCAATCGCGGCATCGTAGGTCGCGGTGCGCGTGTACGCCGCAGCGGCATAGTGACGGCGCTGCTTCAACGTCGTGCCACCATCCTCTATTGCAGCAATCAGATCCCCGTATTGCGCCGGATCGGTGATCACGGCGACCGCGTCGTGATTCTTGGCCCCCGAACGGATCATGGCGGGCCCGCCGATATCGATATTCTCGACACATTCGGCGAATTCGGCCCCCTTCGCCACCGTCTGCTCAAACGGATAAAGGTTGCACACCAGCAGATCGATCGGCGGGATATTCTGGGCCGCCATCTGGGCGAGGTGATCCGGCAGATCGCGCCGGCCCAGCAGGCCGCCGTGAATTTTCGGCACCAGGGTCTTCACCCTCCCATCCAGCATCTCAGGCACGCCGGTATAATCGGCAACCTCGACAACGGGGACACCGGCGTCCCGCAAAGTCCTGGCCGATCCGCCGGTCGAGAGTATCTCGATGCCGTGCGCCGCGAGAACCCGGCCAAGATCGACCAGCCCGGTCTTGTCGGACACCGACACAAGGGCCCGCCGAATCGGAGTTTTATCGCTCATGAGCATATCCTGTGGTGAAAATTGTAGTCCGGCTCAGCCACCGGTCACCGGCACCGCCGAAACCGCATTGGCCGGCGAGCCGTGAATGAGCTTGGTGCTGATCAGCATGTAGACCACCGCCTTATGATCGGGGTCGACCAGCCGATACAGGTTGAAATGCTTGACCAGGAACGAGGCCGAAATCGCCGCAATCTGCTTTTTCGCCGGCAGGCCCGGTGGCAGGGTGACCGGGCCGGTAGCGATGCAGGACAAGGCGAACCGCGAAGGATCGGTCGCAACGCCGAGGCTGCCCTTCACCCCGCCGGTGCGCGCAAAGCTGGCATAGCACGCGACATTGGGGATTTTAGGGTCATCCAACCGTTCGACGACCACCTTATCGTCCGCGCCGAGCAACCGAAAATTGGTGGCAACCGCGCCGATGCGGGTTTCAGCATGCGCACTCGGCACCGCCCCGGCAAAGCCCGCAATTCCGGCCAGACATGCTGCTGCGATCAATCTGGTCAAGATGTGTTTCATCGCTCTGAGTCCCTTGTGATGGCGCGTTCATAGACCGCCAGCGTCTCCGCGCAAATAATCGGCTCGGCATAAAATCGCTCGGCACGACTCCGCCCCGCGGCACCGAAACGGGCACGTCGTGCCGGATCGTCAATCAGCCCGGCCAGTGCTGCGCCAAGGGCTGCGGGATCGCGCGGCGGAATCAGCAATCCGGTCTCACCGGCAACCACCGCATCGCGGCAGCCGGTCACGTTGGTCGCAACACACGGCAGGCCGGCGGCCATCGCTTCGAGCAGAAATTTCGGCAAACCCTCGCGATAGGACGGCAGGCAGGCGATATGGCACGAAGCAAACAGGGAGGCCATGTCATCACAATGACCGATCCACCTCACATTGGGGGCGGCACGAAGATCGCCCTCGGTCAGCGAGGCGGGATTACCGGGATCGGGCGTGCCGGCAAGAACAAAATCTCCCCCCTGCCCTTTCAGACGCCCGGCAGCCGCGATGAATTCACCGATCCCCTTGTCCCGCAACATGCGTGCTCCGAGAATAATGCGGACCGGACCAGGCGGTGGAATCACGGGCCGGAATTGCGCAAGATCGACCCCGGCACCCCGGATCAGCACGGCATCGTCCGCCCGGATCGCACCGGATGCGATCATGGCGGTGCGATCTTCCGCGTTCTCGAAAATCGCGATGGCACCGCGCACACCGATCGTGGCACGCATCGCGGCACCAACCAGCGGTCGCAACACTCTTGCTTTCGCGGTCTCCGAGGCAAAGACGAAGCCCTGCCCGACCGGCGCATTCACAATGGCCCGCACACCTGCAAGCCGCGCCGCGACGCTGCCGAGCAGGATCGGCTTCAGCGCCACGTGATGCACCAGATCGGGGGCGAGTTTCCGGTAAAGCGCCGTGATATGCAGGGCCAACCTCCCCTCGGCAAGCGGATTGAGCCGGGCACGCCGGAAATCGACGCCGTGGACCTCAAAACCTTCATCGCGCAGTTCGGCGGCGGCAGACCCGGTGCGAGTAACCACCGAAACCCGCCACCCGGCGGCACGGGCAGCACGGGCGCGGGCCCGGAAATGCGAAGCGAAGAACCAATCCTCGCCAATCAGATAGACCAGATGCCGGGCGGCCATTACGGCCCGTGATTGGTCAGGGCGATCTTGCTCTGCCAGCGCCACGCATCGCGGCACATATCCTCGATGCCGCGTGTCGCGCGCCAGCCAAGCAACGTTGCCGCCCGCGCCGGGTCGGCATAGCAGGCGGCGACATCACCGGGCCGGCGGGGAGCGATCTTGTAGGGAACCTTGACGCCTGTGGCGCCCTCAAAGGCGCCGATCATGTCCAGCACCGAATACCCGGTGCCGGTCCCGAGATTGACGGTAAAATCGCCATCGGTCCCAAGCACCCGGCGCAGCGCCGCCTCATGGGCTTCGGCAAGGTCCATGACATGAATGAAATCGCGCACACCGGACCCGTCATGCGTGGGGTAATCATCGCCGAAAACGTTGAGATACGGGCGTTTGCCTTCGGCGACCTGACAAAGATAAGGCATCAGATTGGCCGGAACGCCGGTCGGGTCCTCCCCGATCAGACCCGAAGGATGCGCGCCGACCGGGTTGAAATAGCGCAGCACCGCCGCCGCCTTCAACGTGCGGGTGCGGACCAGATCGGTGATCATCCCCTCCATCACCAGCTTGGTCCGGCCATAGACATTGGTGACGCGCAGTGCCGCCTGCTCGTCGATCGGGCATTCGTCCGGTTCGCCATAAACCGTCGCGGACGAGGAAAACACAATACGGCCGACCCCGGCGCGACGCATCGCCGCCAGCAACCGCACGGTACCGACGATGTTGCTGTCATAATACAAAAGCGGATCGGCCTCGCTTTCGGCCACCGCCTTCTTCGCGGCAAAATGGATCACCGCATCGACCGGAAATGCGGCCAGCGCCGCCGCCATGGCCGCCTCATCGCGGATATCCGCCTCGATCAACGGCACCCCGACGCCGGTAATCCGCTGCAGCCGGGCCGGCACATCGCGCGCGGCGTTGGAAAAATCATCGAGCAGCACGACATCGTAGCCGCGTTCGAGCAAAACCACGGCGGTATGCGAGCCGATGAAACCGGCCCCGCCGGTCAGAAGAATCCGCGCCATCGGCTCAACCCATTTTGGTAAGCGCCCATTTGACCTGCTGCGGGCCATCCGGGGTACTGGTCAACACGATCTGTTCGGCCCGGCGCGGCTCGGCCCCGCCGAAATAGATGGATTCCTCGACGCTGAGGGTCGCGCCCCCCGCGCGCAGCCGCCATCCCTGGCCGGAGGGCAGGCGCAGCAATGCCGCCTCGTTATCCTGCTGGATGCTGGCGGTCACGTTCGGATGGAGATGAAACCGCAGCGTAAACGGCTGCGGCTCGTCCGCCTCCACGCTGTCCTCGCCGCGCAGGTCTTCCCCGCTCTCCGCAAGATACAGTCGACGGCGATGAACCGCGCCGAACAGTTTTTTCCAGCCATCGTGGCTGGCCTCAAGCCAGTGAGCGCCGTTGGCCTCCTGGCGCGTGAGTTCGACCACGGTGGGTCGGCGGCCCAGTCCCTCGGCCTTGATTTCCGATGACGATACATCCGCGATCACCAGCGTTGAATGGGCGGCGGTGGCCCGCAGCGCGTCTCGCCAGTCGGTCGCGGAGGCAGGTGCCGCGCCGCAATTCACGATCAACCGTTCCCGCCCGACCGAAAATTCGAATGCCAGCGTACCGGCATGGGCAAACCGATCCATACCGGGCGCCGGAGGCACGCCGGCATCGACGATAATGGTGGTTTTACCAGCGGTAAGCCGATGAAACCCGGATTGCGCAAGCGAGACATTGCTCCGCCCGGTCCGGCCCGCCTGGCTGAGCACGAGATCGATCAGATTGGGCCAGTCTTCCGACGTGCCGTTGAACAAGGCCAACCCGCCATCGGCATGACGCAGCGCGCGCAAGGCAATCGCCATGCGCTCGATCGTGCCCGGCAGCTGGGCCGGCGCTTCGGCGCGGCCCACCTGAAGCAAGGCACGGATTTCGGTCAAATCCTGCAACGCCGCCAGGTGCGCCGCAGGGCTGCGTTCACAATGGGCGCCGTCCGGGAGGATCTGGCGTTCGATTTCCGGGATTAGGAAACGCAGCGCACGCGGCAGGAAACCGGCATGCTCCGGCAGCGCGACCGAAGCCGCGATCAATCCCTTCAGAGCGGTGAAGGCGCGGCCATCACGCGCATCGATCGGCAACGATGCCGAGAGGTGACGCGCGTCATGCACCAGCCGCGCCATCAGCATTTGGCGAAAATCATCATCGGCCGAGGCCGCGAAAAAATCGTAATGACCGAGCCATGCTGCCAGCCTCGCACCGGACGTCGCCGGCGCGGTGGCGACCGCAGGGTATTGATCCCCATTGACCCAATCCGTGATCAGCGCACGGGCGCGCGAGCGGGCCGCATCGGTGCCCAAGGCCCGCAGATCGCGCAGCCAGGAAAAGCCATGGATATAGGCGAGCATCAAGGGCGATGCATCGCTGGCGTTGAATCCCCCCGGGCGCAACGGCCGGATCGCGCCGCGATATTCGATTTCTCCCTTGAGAATACGCGCACCGCGCCCGGGTTCCCCCGGCCATGGATCGCGCACCGGCAGCGCCGGCGCGTCGGGCACGCCACCACTGCGGATCGTCGCGAGCTTTGCCATCCACAGCCGCGCCCCACGCAAACTCGGTCGGCGATCGCTCACGAAAGTGACCCGAAACCGGCGGCGGGCATACAGATTGCGATGGCAAGTGACGGTGCGGGGTTTTCCCTCATCCCGCACTTGTAGCGAAGTGTGTCGCGCCTTCACAAGCGCGGTTCATGGTTTAATTTGGAGACGCCCGCTTATTCCGATGGAAACGCATCGGACGGCGCCAGCGACTTGATCAGGTCGAACATGCGTTTGCGCACGGTCGGTTCCGCAATCCGGTAATAAGCCCGCACCAGTTCGAGGGTCTCGCGCTTGGTCATATGATCGTCGAGACCAACCCCGAATGGTTCCTGTGCCTCCGCAAACCCGTGGCTCCGTCCCCGCGGTCCGGACATCGGGGTCGCGTCCATGCCTTCGGGCATATCGTCGAAAAAAAAGCTGATCGGCACATCCAGCACGCGGGAAATGTCGAACAGGCGGGAGGCCCCGACCCGGTTGACACCGCGCTCGTATTTCTGAACCTGCTGAAAGGTGAGCCCCAGCGCATCGCCGAGCTTTTCCTGCGACATGCCCAGCAAGGTCCGCCGCAGACGGATCCGCGAGCCGACATGGACATCGATCGGGCTCGGACGACCGTCCCGTTCAGTGCGATCGCTCATTCCATTTGCCGCCATACTCATCACCATCTCCAAGGCAATGGATCGTCGAACGATCCCGCACCGTTAAATCGCCGCAACTCCTCGCACCGTCACGATGCGGATCGGTCTCGATCGCCATAGCTGGAGCCATCGTCAGTCCCGAAGACCACTCCAGCGTCCAGCCTCTTACGATCCAAATCGGATGAACATCTATAATATAAGAAAATCGAAGTTTGGGCCCTGTTTCTACCGCAGATCATCACGATTTCACCAATCGCACTATCTGCAATAGCATTGGCGCCAATTTTCCGCAAGCAAGAACAATTTTTAAGACGGTCGTGATCCCGCGCCTCTTGCTAAAGCGTTATGGAAACGATGAGGAGTATGACTGCAACCGCGACCGAATAGAACGACAGAATGCCAGCAGTCGTCAGGCCGAACTTGGCATAAGTCGTGGCGGGTAATGCAACCGGAAGTCTGTGAACCAGAATGCCTCGCCGGTCGAGACCGAGACTGGCCCGGACGGTCCCGTAGGGTCCGATCATCGCCGAAATGCCTGAATTGGTATCGACGGCAAGCGGCAGCCCTTCCTCGACCGCGCGAAGTCGCGTCGTTGCGAAATCCTGATGCGGTCCCGTCGAATCGCCGAACCACGCATTATCGCTGATATTGAGCATCCAGGCGGGCCGGTCCTTCTTGTCGACGATTTCGCCGGAAAAAATCGATTCGTAGCAGATCAGCGGCCCGACCGGCGGAATGCCCGGCACGTGCAGGGTGCGCGGCCCCGGACCGGGCGAGAACCCCGAACCCGGCGTAATCTTGAACGGGATCCATTTCGGGGTGTACTCGCCAAACGGCACCAGCTTCCATTTGTCGTACCAGGCGACCGCCGGACCCGGACCATCGACGGCAATGAGCGAATTATAAACTTTGCCGGTCGCGCCGAACCGGAACGAACCGGCAAGAACCGGCGTAGTCCCAGCAATGCCGGCAATCGCGGCACGCGCCGCTGCGTCGGTCTGCAGCAAGGCCGGGCTCGCGGTTTCCGGCCACACCACCACTTTCGGCCCGGCCCCCGCGGCCGCCAGTGCCTCACGGGTCATGGCAAGATCCCGCTGCCAGCGCGCCTGCAAGGCGGGCTGGGTGAAACTGCCCGGCACCGCGAAATCCGGCTGGATCATCGCCACCGTCAGATCGGTATCGGCAGCCCGCCCGCCAGCAGTCCGCGCAAGGCCGAACCCCGCCCACAGCAACATGACCACGGCACTGCCGATCCAGCCCCGCCGCCCGAGCAAGGGCAGCCCGGCGGCAATTATCGTAAGCCAGGTCAGCACGAAAATGCCGCCGTAAGCCGCCGGCTGCATCATGATCACCCCGAGCCGTCCCGGAATCGCCCAATCCGCCCCCCAGAAATTCCACGGAAACCCGGTAAACAGAAATTGCTGGGCGAGATTGGCCATCACCATCACGCCGGCGAACATCACCACCATCGCAGCGGCAGCGGTCAGCCGCACCGGCCGTATCCAATACACCGCAAGCGCGGGCAGCATCAGATAACACGCGGTCGCGGCAGCAAGACCCGGTGCCGCAAAGGGAATCGCCCACCAGAACTGACGGGCCATGATCAGAATCGGCTCGGTCACCCAAAACAGGCCGAGCAGGTTGAAACCAAACCCGAAGCACCAGCCGATCCAGATCGCGCGACGCCAACCCCCGGCGCGGGCAAGGCTCCGCAGCAACGCGGGCACGACGAACCACAGCAGCGGCAACAGATAGAACGGCGGCAATGCGAGGGCCGCGAGCAGCCCGAGGCCGAACGCGCGCCAGGGGTCAGTGCTCAGGCGCGCTTTCAGCGTCGCCACCGGGCGGCGGTCAGTGGTCATCGACATCGGGAGACTCCGTTATTGCGGCTCAGATAGGCCATATCGGCGCGCGACGCCGGTCAAATCCTCGTCATGAGGATGCCCGGCCGCGGGAAGCGTCCCATCTTCAGCACGCACGAGCTGGCAGGCCATCATCCCGGCACCCGCAGCCGCATCGAGTTCGGCCCCGACATCGGAAAGAAACAGGATCTCACCAACCGGCTGCGCAAGTTGTGCGGCGATCCGGACATAACTTGCGGTCTCCCGTTTTCCGCCCACAGCCGTATCGAAAAATGCCGCGATCAGACCGGTCCGGTCTCCCTCGGCGCTGTGCGCGAACAGCAATCGCTGGGCCTGACGCGAGCCGGAAGAATAAATCGCAAGGCGGGTTCCGGCACGCTGCCACGCCGCAAGCATCGGCAAGACCTCGGGGTAGAACTGGCTCTGCAACGCGCCCTCGGCGAACCCCTCCGCCCAGATCCGCCCCTGGATGAATTTCAGCGGCGCGACCTTGGCATCCCGGTCCATCAGGGCATGAAGGGTTTCGAGCGGCGGCGCCCCCGGCGCGATCCGGCCCAGATCGGCCAGCGACGCCGCAACCTCCGGATCGTCTGCGTGGCGCGCCAGAAATCCGCTCAACCGGGTGCGGGCGAACGGGAACAGCACATCATGCACGAAACGGATCGGCGCGATCGTGCCCTCGATATCGAGCAGAACCAGCCTGGGCGGCACGATCGGCTCAGCGGTAGCGCGCTGCGCGTCAGGCAAGTGGAACCCGCGAGCTGATCGCATCGCCGGTGAAATGCGCGACCCAGCCCGATTGATCGGTAAAGACCCGCAGCGCCACGAAATCCGGGTGCTCCCCCGCATCGAACCAGTGCTTGACGTTCGCAGGCACCGAAATCAGATCGCCCTTCGTGCAGAGCGCATCATAGATCCGATCCGCCTTGTGCATCACGAAATGCCCGCCCCCATGAACAAAGAAACGTATCTCATCCTCGGTGTGAATATGCTCATTGCGGAACTTCTCCCGCAGCGCCCCGGCCTGCGGATGATCGGGGGTCATCTTGATCACATCGGCGGAGCCGGCCCCGGTCTCACCCATCAACCGGTCGAGATACGGGCGATAGGCGGCCAGAATCGCCTCCGGCTCGGCAGCGGGGTCATAGGCAACCGGACTATCCCACCGCTCGAAGCGCACACCGATGCTGGCAAGGTGCGACGCGATTTCCGCGGCATCCCGCGTGTCGAAATAAGGCGCTCCGGGGGCGTTCTCATCGAAAATCCGCAGTTCGCTCATAGCATCCGCCTCCGTTCGCATTCGCAGGATATCAGGAATTCCAACGCCTCAAGCCGCCAGAAGCAGCGCTCGACATCCGGACCCCAGGCATAAACCCCGTGGCCACGAAGAATATACCCGATCGGCAAGGGCGTCAGCGAAGGGGCGATCCGCATCGAGAGACGCGCGATATCCTGATCATTGTCGAAAATCGGAACACGGGCGACCACCTCGTGCGTCCCGATCCCCGGAAAAGCCTTGAGGATTTCGTAGTCGCGCAGAACCAGCTCCTCGGCATCGGTAACGAGCGAAAGTGCGGTCGCCTCGACCGAATGCCCGTGCAACACCGCGCCGATCGCGGGGTCCATGCGATAGAGCTGACAATGCAACAGAGTTTCCGCACTCGGCTTTGCGGTGGGATCAACCGCGAGTCCATCGAGCCCGACAGCAATGATATCCGCTGGCTCCAGTCGCCCTTTGTGGACACCGCTCCGGGTGATCCCAATGGTTGACCGGTCGATCCGCGCCGAAAGGTTACCGGATGACGCTGGCACCCACCGATTCGCATCCATCCGCCCGCCGATGGCGACGAGCTCGCACGCCACCGTCGCAATATCCGCTTGAACGCGCCCCGCTTGGGCGCGATACGAGGGGCCACCTATGGGAACCGACGCGCTGGTCGCGACCATCGTCAGTCCCCTAGGCGGTCAGAGGCGGTTGGAATCGGCTACGTGCACCGGTTCCGGCTGCCGAACGACCGCATCGGCCGGCGGAACACCCTCGGCCACCCGGGTCTGCACCTGCGGCGGCGGTGCCACCGGGGCCGGTGCGACCTTGGTCTGATCATGATCCGAGACGTTCTGCTTGAACGCCTTGATCCCCTTGCCGAGTTCGCCCATCAGATTGCCGACGCGCGAACCGCCGAACAGGAGCGCGATCACGCCGATGACGATGATCCAGTGAATTGGTGAATCGAAACCCATGATGCTACCTCAGATCGTTCTGATCTCAGACCTTGCTGCGGTCGGAGGTCGATGTTGCATGCACCGGTGGCGGGGCGACGTGCTGCTCCAGCATCGAGGCATCTTTAGGATGCTCGTCCGCGATATTGTTCTTGAACGATTTCATACCCTTGCCGAGTTCGCCCATCAGATTCCCGATCCGGCCCGAGCCGAACAGGATCAGCACGACCGCCAAAACGATCAGCCAATGCCAAATGCTCAAACCACCCATGATCCCGATCCTTCCTCTGAATGGAGCCGCTCTATTGGAACATCGGGATCACGCCGACAACCCGCAATAGACGCTCGCGCAATACACCTTATTAGCCCAAACCCACCCGGACGCCAATGGCCGCAGCCGACAGACGCCATGGGGCCAGTATACGGCTCCGCCAAGGTCCGACCGCATGATCAGAATCAATAGGGCCGCTCCCCGCCTGCCAATCCTCGGATCGAACCACCCTAGCACCGCCGCTATTGGAAACCGGTATGCGAGCGATCATATCCGGTCGACAAATCGTGATGGGAATCCAAGATGCGCCTGCTGCTGATCATCATTCTGATACTTCTCGTGCTCGGCGGCGGCTTCGGCCTGCACGGCGGCATGTTCATCGGGCCGCACGGCCTCTATTACGGCGGCGGCCTCGGCATCGTCATTGTAGTGGTGCTGGTTCTGCTGATCCTGTAGCAGCCGATCGGGCCGGGGAGATCTCCCCGGCCCGTCCGCGATAATATCAAGCCCCGATCGGCAGGACGACCCGGCCATGGGTGGCATTGATCACATCCGCCGCCCCCAGATAGAATGCGAGCGCCGCGGTCAGAAGCCCGAAATATCCGCCGAACACCGAAAGCGAGGGCGTCGCGAGCAACGCGCCGAGCGCCAGCAGCACGAAGGTGATGGTCAAGGCCGCGAAAATAAGTTGCAGCGCCCGGTTTAGCGCGAACGTGCCGATGAACATGGCGAAGGTAAAAAATCCCCACATCAGCAGGTACCAGCCCACCATCGCCGCCGGCACGCCCTTGGCGAAAAACTCGACGAACAAGGCAAAACTCCACCAGAACGCGCCATAGGAGCAGAACGCGACGAAACCGAACGTATTGCCGGTCGCCATCTCCATCAAACCGGCAATAAATTGCGCGGTGCCGCCATAGGCGAACGCCATCGCGAGCACCATGCCCATGCCTGCGGCGGGCAGCAATCCCGCATTGATCATCGAAAGCAGCCATGTCGTCAGGGCAAAACCGAACAGCCCGAGCGGGGCGGGATTGGCGAGTTTCATGTTTCCTCCGAAATTTATTTGATGCCCGATCGCAATCCGGACGCCGCAGCACAATCGCCCCGACTTTCGGTTCGCTTAAATAGTTTTTAACTTATTTCGAACGCCGGGCAAAGGGCCGAGTCCGGGCACGATTTCGGCCACGGGATGCCGGCAATCACGCCGCGATCAGGAGTGGCCGCCAAACCCCAAAAATCCGGCCGAGGGGTCCGGAACTCCCGGACTTCCCGCGATCGGCGCCGCTACCGCCCGAGCCGGCGACTGACGAAGCTGAGTCTCCCGGCTGCTGAACACGATCGGCGCGTGAGCAGCAGACCGGGTGTGGCCAACCGCCGATGCCGTAACCGATTGCGGAGCGGCGCGCTGACCCGGCCCCTCTTCGGCACGAACCGAAAGCAACATGAACGTGATGTTGTTACGATTGAGTTCGACGGCGAGTTCGATCGGGGTCTCGTCCAGCGCGTTGCGCGCATCGAGATTGGCACCACGGCTGACTGCGGCCCGCGCCTGATTGTAATCGCCATGATTGATCGCAGAAAACAACAGCTTGGTCGGGTCCTCATTCAACGTCGTCACGGGACCCGCCGAAATATTGCCAACGCCGGAAGCACCCGGCAGCGCCGGCGGTGCGACTTCCTGCTTCTCCTGCGGCGGATGCAGCCCCTGCCCGCCCATCGGTCCGCCCGCGCCCATCGGGCTGCCGGCTCCGGGCCCTGCCATCTGCGCCTCGGCAATCGGGAATGACGCCGCCGCGACGGCGACCAGCGCAGCAATTGAAAGAATATATCTGGCGTGCATGATGCTCATCCTGGAACGACGGCGCGCATCCTACCCGATTAACGGTTGAGCCACCAGAACCCAACCGTGAGATACGAGGCAAACAGGCTCCATGCCAGATACGGCATGAGCAAAAGCCCCGCGATCCGGTCGATCCGGCGGAACGCCAGAATCGTCGCCGCCACCAGCCCATCGAGCACGAGAATGACACCAATCGCGATCGCGGGCCGATGAAGTCCGAAAAACAATGGAGCCCACAGGGCATTCACCGCCAGTTGCCACCCCCACAGCGTCAAGGCGCGGCGGTGATCGCCGAGCACATCGCCGCATCGCCAGATCCGCCACGCCGCAACCGCCATACCGATATACAAAATCGTCCACACCGGCCCGAACACACCGTTCGGCGGCGTCAACGGCGGATGCGGCAGAAGATCGTACCAGCTCTTGATATTCGGGATCGTCGCAATCCCCTCGACCGTGCCGACCAGCAGCGTCAGGCCAAGAAATCCCGCCAGCGCCCAGATCTGGGCACCCTGAGTCCGGTTCTGCTCGGGGCGTTCGGGATGGCGGAAGACACAGGCTCCTTTGCCTTATGTATTAGGACGCGTCGCCCCCGCTGAAAAGATGCCCCGGCGCGAACACGGCAGAATAATCGCGGCACCCGCCCCGCTCATTCCTCGTGTTCCGCCGGGCTCAGCGCATCGGCCAGAAAGGCAAGCTCCGCTTCATTGGTCACGCGCGCCTTGTGCGCGAGAGCGCGGTAGGTATCGAGCACCTGATTGCCCAGTTCGGTCAACCGCGCCCCACCGCCCGACACGCCACCTTTCGTTGCGGAAATGACCGGCGCACGGAACGTCGTGTTCAGCGATTCGGCCAGTTGCCACGCCCGTTTGTAGCTCATGCCCATCCGTCGCCCGGCCGCGGCGATCGAACCGGTCTCGCGAATCCCGTCAAGCAGGTCGACCCGGCCCGGCCCAAGGATCAGGCCGTCGCCCATAACGATCCGGACCCGCAGGCCCAACGTCTCAGGGTGGCGCAGTTTGACCATGACTCCATCAAATCACGGATATGCGCGATTGACGATATGTCGGAACCGCCATATCGAGACCCCAGCGAACGATTCAATCGACTATATCGACCATCAACGGGAGCGCGCCATGACGATTTCACGACGGGATTTGGGCTTGGGTCTGGGGGCAGCGGCCGGCCTGCCCTTTCTGGCCAGCAGCCGGGCACAGGCGGCGGGCGGCACCATCACGGTTGCGTTTGCCGGCTCGATGGGCGTGCTGATGAACAAGGGACTCGGCCCGGCGTTCGAAAAGCAGAGCGGCGAGACCTTCCACGGCATCGGCCAGGGCGCCTTCGCCCTCGCTCATCTGATCGCGGCGAAAACCATGATGGCGGACGTGTTCGTCTCCATCACACCCGGCCCGATCAAGGTTCTCGAAAAAGCCGGCATGGTTGGCAAGGCGGTCCCGGTCGCGAGCACGGCCATGGTAATCGCCTATTCGCCGAAATCGAAATTCGCGCCGGAACTCAAAGCCGCTGCCGAGGGCCACAAACCTTGGTACAAGGTGCTGGAAACCAAGGGACTGCGTTTCGGCCGCACCGATCCGCGCACCGACCCGCAAGGGCGCAACATCCTGTTCACCTTCGACCTCGCGGAAAAATTCTACCATCAGCCCGGCCTCAGCAAGCGGGTGCTCGGCGCGCCGATCAACCCCGCCCAGATCTTCACCGAACCCTCGCTGCTGGCCCGCCTCGATTCCGGCGAGCTGGATGCGACGTCAGGCTACGAAAGCGCGGTCAAATCGCTGAAGCTGCCGTTCATTCCGCTGCCCCGGCAGATCAACCTGAGCGACCCGGCGATGATCAAGCCGTGGTACTCCAAGGCCGCGATCACGCTCGACGTGAAGGGTAAAAGCCAAGTCTTGCATACCGAACCCCTGGTCTTCTATGCGTGTGTCCCGCATGACGCGCCCAACCCCAAGGCAGGGCACGACTTCATCAAGTTGATGCAGAGCCCCGCGGGCCAGGAGTTGTTCAAACACTATGGATACAACGCCCCGCACGGCAGCGCGATCTGACCCTTTGGCGCTTGCCGCGTGATCAGCCGCGCGGCCAGCGCTTTCGCCCTGCTTCTGCTCGCCGCCCCGTTCGCGGGGCTCGTCATGCTCACGGACTGGGCGCATTTCGATCTGGCGAAGGCGGATATCCAGGCCGTCGGGGTTTCGGTCGCTTTCGGTCTGGGCGCGCTCGCGGTGATCGCAGCCATCGGCACACCGCTCGCTCTGTGGCTGGCCACCGCAAAGGGCAGGCTCCGTAACGCCGCGCAGTTTTTTCTGCTGTTGCCCTTACTGACCCCGCCGCTCGCCCTCGGCATCCTACTTGCCGCCTTCTATGGCCCGATCGGACCGCTCGGTGCCCTGCTCTCGCGGTTCGGCGTGATCATTACCAACGATCCGCCGGCCCTGCTGATCGCCGGCATCTATGCCGGGCTCCCCACCTACGTGGTCGCGGCCCGCACCGCCTTCGCCGAGATTTCGCCTGATCTCGCTGAATCCGCCCTCACCCTCGGGGTCAACCGCCGGCAGATTTTCTGGTTCATCACCCTGCCGATGGCGCGGGACGGCCTCGCCGCCGCCCTCGCCCTCGCCTGGGTGCGCGGGGTCGGGGAACTCGGCATCGTGCTGATCTTCGCCTATTTCCCACAAGGCATGCCGATCCGCCTCTGGGTCAATCTGGAAGACAGCGGACTGGATGCGACGTTTCCGTTGCTGTGGATATTCCTGCTCGCCGCCCTGCCCCTGCCCTTATGGCTGCTGCGGCGCGGCGCGAAGCATTGATGCCGGCGCCACCCGCCACGCGGTCTGGGTCCGGGCAAGCCAGGGCCGCGACGGTTCCGAACGACTGGCGGCCAGGAGCGCGCCGGATGACGATGGCGCACACCCCTCGCCGGGATGCCAATGGCCCGTGATCGTCACCACCGCCCCGTCATGCAGCAGCTTGAACGCCTGCTTCGCACGCGGCACCGGCAGTTCCACGCACCCGGCACTCTGGGGAAACCCGTAGGAGGCGCGGGTATAGCCGTGCAGTGCATCGTTGCCGTGGAAATAATTCACCCACGGCACCGCGCGCACGTCGTAATGAAAGCCGGTCGGTGTCACTCCCTTCATCCGCGCCGATTTCAGCCGCCAGAAGATCGGCCACGATCCATCCGGCGTCGCATGATCGATCCCGGTATTGACCAGGCTGTGCAGAGCGACATGCCAGAGGTCGCGCCGCCGGTCGCGCTGCCAGATCGTCACGGTCTCGGCCGGGTTGTCCTTGCTGACCGCGACCCAGGTAAAGCGAAACGGCGCTTGCCCGCCCTTGGCGGCAATTCCCAGCACGGTGTCATGCTTCCACGCGACATACGCCCCCCGGATCAGGGCCGCCGCCGGCACACGCGACAGGCCGGGCGGTATCCTGCCGCTGAAGGCGCAATCGATCCGCAGATAGCCCTGACTGTCGAGGCCAAATCCCGGACGGCACGGCAGATAGCCGAGCGCATACAAACGCTCGGCCTGAGCGTGCAGCGAAAAATCATGCGCCAGCAGATGCTGGAACTGGCTGTTCGTGAGCATGACACGGGGATGGTGATGCTTTCACGCTAACGCAACAGCGAGGCCGCCCCGGCGCGGAGAGTTGATCGCCATGTTGCGCAAACGTGACTTTTCCGGAAACCGGCGGCGAACGCGTGGCAAATCGGCCCTCCGGCCTTTTTCGGACCCGCCTCACGCCCCATTTCAGCCGCACCGGTTATGGGACCCGGCAGCAACGACATCAGGAAGGCGAATTTTCATGGCTCAACTTCAGCGCGGCCGGATCAAACCGGGGCTCCCATATCCGCGCGGTGCGACCTGGGACGGCAAAGGGGTCAATTTCTCCCTCTTTTCGGCCCACGCGGAAAAAGTCGAGGTCTGCGTCTTCGACCACAGCGGCAAGACCGAGACCGACCGGTTCGAACTTCCCGAATACACCGACCAGATTTTTCATGGCTACATCCCCGATCTAGGGCCGGGCACCTATTACGGCTATCGCGTCCACGGCGCCTACGAACCCGAAGCCGGGCACCGGTTCAACCCGAACAAGCTGCTGCTCGATCCCTACGCCCGCGCCCATGCCGGCGAGCTCGAATGGAACCCGGCCTGCTTCGGCTACCAGATGGAAACCGGCGACGACCTGACCTTCGATGAGCGCGATTCAGCGCCCTTCATGCCGAAATGCGTCGTGGTCGATCCCGGCTTCGACTGGCGCGGCCATCCCGGGCGCAACCCGATCGGCTGGAACCGCACCGTGCTCTACGAGGCCCATGTCCGCGGCTTCACCATGCGCCATCCGGACGTGCCCGAAACCCTGCGCGGCACCTATGCCGGGATGGGCGACAAAAAAGTGGTCGACTACATCAAATCCCTCGGCGTCACCTCGGTCGAGCTGCTGCCGATCCACACCTTCATCAACGACAGCCACCTGCTCGACAACGGCCTGACCAATTACTGGGGCTATAACAGCATCGGCTTTTTCGCCCCCGATCCGCGCTATGCCTTCGACGTCGCGAATTCCCTGCGCGAGTTCAAGGAAATGGTCTATCGCTTCCACGAAGCCGGGCTCGAGGTGATTCTCGACGTGGTCTACAACCACACCGCCGAGGGCAATGAAAAAGGTGCGACGCTCAGCTTCAAGGGCATCGACAACGCGAGCTACTACCGGCTGATGCCGGACAATCCGCGCTACTACATCAACGACACCGGGACCGGAAACACGGTCAATCTGTCCCATCCCCGCGTCCTCCAGATGGTGACCGACAGTCTGCGCTACTGGGTCGAGGAAATGCATGTCGACGGGTTCCGCTTCGATCTCGGCACCATTCTCGCCCGCGAGCCCAACGGATTTGACAACCAGAGCGGCTTCCTCAAAGCCTGCAGCCAGGACCCGGTTCTCGGCTCGGTAAAGCTCATCGCGGAGCCGTGGGATTGTGGCCCGGGCGGCTATCAGGTCGGCGGCTTCCCGCCCGGCTGGTCGGAATGGAACGACAAGTTCCGCGACACCGTGAGGGATTTCTGGCGTGGCGAAGCCCCCGCGTCCGAACTCGCCCCGCGCATCACCGCTTCCGCGACCGAGTTCGCCCATCAAGGTCGCCGCCCCTGGGCCTCGATCAATTTCGTCACCGCGCATGACGGCTTCACCCTGAACGACATGGTGACCTACAACGACAAACATAACGAGGCCAACAACGAGAACAATCAGGACGGCAGCAGCGACAACCGCTCCTGGAACTGCGGCGTCGAAGGTCCGACCGATGACCCGGCGATCAACGAACTTCGCGAACGCCAGATCCGCAACGTCCTCACCACCCTGCTCCTGTCCCAGGGCGTGCCGATGCTGCTCGCCGGCGACGAGTTCGCCCGCACCCAGCAAGGCAACAACAACGCCTACTGCCAGGACAGCGAGATCAGCTGGCTCGACTGGAACATCGGGGAAAAGGGCCAGGGTCTGATCCGCTTCGTCCGCACCCTGACCAAGCTGCGGCTCGACCACCCCGCCCTGCGCAACACCCGCTTCCTCACCGGCCGCGAGGTCGATGGCGTGCGCGACGTCACCTGGATGAACGCCAACGGTACCGTCATCGAAGACGCCCAGTGGGGCGACACCAACATGAAATGCTTCGGCATGATGATCGACGGTCGCGCGGCCACCGCGGAATCAGCGTTCCGTCAGGACGATTCCACTTTCCTGCTGGTGTTCAACGCCCATTACGACGCCGTGGAGTTCACCCTCCCCGAATGCAAGGACGGCGAGGTCTGGACACGGGTGATCGACACCAACGACCCGGAACCCGAAACCACGGTCGCTCTCGAAATCGGTGCCGTCTTCACCGTGACGGGCCGCAGCGTGGTGGTGTTCAGCCGCGGCTGATCATGCGATGCGGTGCCCGTGTGTCGTCCCCTGACTGCCGTTGTCATCCCTGCACGGGCACCGTTCATCAAGGCGCGTTCGTTGCGCCCACGGGATCTGGATTTCCTCGATCGTCGCGATGTCGCGTCGGGTGAATTGCGCTATAGACGGGCCTGCCCGATGCAATCGCGGATCGGGTTGGTGAGGGGGTCGTAATGGACAAGATCGTGGCCGAACATCTGATCGAAGGAGGCACGACGCTGCCGTCGGCGGATTACACCTCCCTGCATCAGATCGAACGCAAACTGCTCTGGCTGTCGTCGTGGATGATCCATAACGCCAACCACATCCGACCCAATCGCGACGGACTCAAGGTCGGCGGCCATCAGGCCTCCTGCGCCTCGGTGGTCTCGATCATGACGGCGCTCTATTTCCACATCCTCCGCCCGCAGGACCGCGTCGCGGTCAAGCCGCATGCCGGCCCGGTGCTCCACGCGATCAACTATCTGTTCGATCGGCAGAGCATCGACATGATGGCCGGGTTGCGCCAGGTCGGCGGTGCCCAGGCCTATCCCTCGCGGGTCAAGGACGGGGCCGAGATCGATTTCTCGACCGGTTCGGTCGGCCTCGGTGTCGCGATCACCTCCTTCGCCGGACTGATCCAGGATTATCTCCGCGCCCATGGCATGGTCCCCGCCGAACGCCCGCCCTCCCGCCATATCGCGATCGCGGGCGATGCCGAGCTCGACGAGGGCAATATCTACGAAGCCCTGCTCGAAGGCTGGAAACACGACGTCCGCGATGTCTGGTGGGTGGTCGACTACAACCGCCAGAGCCTCGATTCGGTAATGCCCGACCGCCTGTTCGGCCGCTTCGAAGGCTTGTTCCGCGACATGGGCTGGAACGTGATGAGCCTGAAATACGGCAAGGCGCTCGAAGCCGCATTCCGCAAACCCGGCGGATCGGCCCTGCGCGCCTGGATCGACGATTGCCCCAACTCGCTCTATTCCGCCCTCACCTTTCAGGGCGGTGCCGCGTGGCGTCAGGCCCTGCTCGCCGATCTTGGCCGCTCGCGGGGCGCACGCGCGATCATCGACCCGATGTCGGATGAAGCGCTCGCCGTGCTGATGACCAACCTCGCCGGCCACGACCTGCCCACGCTGATCGAGGCCTTCACCGAAGCGGCACGAACCGATCAGCCGACCTGCTTCCTCGCCTACACCACCAAAGGTTCGGGCCTGCCCTTCGCCGGACACAAGGACAATCATTCCGGCCTGATGAACGACGAACAGATGAACGCGTTCCGCGCCGCGATGGGAATTCGCGAAGGGCATGAATGGGACAAATTCGAAGGGATCGCCGATCCCGCGCACCTCCGTCATTTCATCAACTCGGTTCCGTTCGCCACCAAACTGACCACCCAGGGGCGCAATCTCGCCGCCGCCACGATCCCGGTGCCGGCCACCCTGCCCCACGGAAAATTCGCGGGACGGCGCATGTCCACCCAGGGCGCTTTCGGCGAACTCCTCGCCGAGATCGGGCGCGGCGAAGGCGAATGCGCCGATCTCGCCCGGCATATCGTGACGATGAGCCCGGATGTGACGGTCTCGACCAACCTCGGTCCCTGGGTCAACCGGCGCGGCGTGTTCGACCGCCACACCCGCAACGACGTGTTCCGCGATGCCAAACTCGCCTCCGCGCAACGCTGGGGCATGAGCCCGGAAGGCCAGCATATCGAACTCGGGATCGCCGAACAGAACCTGTTTCTCCTGCTCGCCGCCGCCGGCCTCGCCGCCCCGATGCAAGGTGCCCGCCTGCTGCCGATCGGCACGGTCTACGACCCCTTCGTCAATCGGGGTCACGATGCCCTGGTGTACGGCTGCTATCAGGATGCAAGGTTCATGCTTGTCGCCACCCCGTCCGGCATCACCCTGGCACCCGAGGGCGGGCAGCACCAATCCACCAACACCCCGCTGCTCGGCATGGTGCAGGACCGGATCGCCGCCTACGAACCCGCCTATGCCGATGAATTCGCCGTCCTGTTCCGTCACGGATTCGACTGGATGCAACGCCCGGAGGGTTCATCGGTCTGGTTCCGCCTCTCGACCCGGCAGATCGAACAGCCGGAGCGTGCGCTCGATGCCGCTGCCGTCATCGCCGGCGCGCACTGGATCACCCCACCCGCACCAGGAGCGAACATCGCAATTCTTTATCAGGGCGCCGTCGCACCCGAAGCCGAAGCCGCCTTCGCCGCCCTGCGCGAAGACGAACCGGGCGCCGGTCTGCTCGCGATCACCAGCCCCGACCGCCTGTTCGCTGACTGGCGCGCCGCCCAGGCAACACAGCGCACCGGAACCCCGGCACACCGCTCGCATATCGAAACCCTGCTCGCCCCCCTCGCCCGCGATGCGGCGCTGGTCACGGTGCTGGACGGCCACCCCTCGACCCACGCCTGGCTCGGCGGGGTGCGCGGCCAGCGCATCCATACGCTGGGCCCCGATCACTTCGGCCAGTCGGGCGATATCCCGGATCTGTATCGTATCTACGGCATCGATGAGGACGCGATCCTGAACGCCTGCGCCGCCGCGCTGCTGGGCTGATCGCGCCCTCCCGAAGCGACGGGGTCAGCCCGCCGTGCTGCTGTCGATCCAGCCGATATTGCCGTCGCTCCGGCGGTAGACCACGTTGAGCGCCCGGTTGGCCGAATTGCGGAACATCAGCACCGGCTGATCCGCGAGGTCCATCCGCATCACCGCCTCGCTGACCGACAGCATGTCGATCTCGGTCTGGGTTTCGGCGATCACCGTGGCATGGGGGCCGATATCGGGCATCCCCTCCGCGACGATATGCCCATTCACCGCAGGCGGCGCATCCTCCCGCTCATAGACCTCCTGCAACACATATTGCCGCGCGGCCTCCGGCCGGTCCCGCCCGGCGATTTCGCGGGCATGTTCGTTGACCCGGCGGCGATAGCGGCGCAGTCGTTTGGCGATATGTTCGGCAGCATCGTCGAACGCCGCATGAGCATCCGCCGCCTCGCCCTCGCCCCGCAAGGTCAGCCCGCGGGCCGCGTGCACGTTGATATCGCAGGTGAAAAAGCTGCGGGCGCGGCTGAACGTGACATTGGCTTCGAGGGCGCGGTCGAAATACTTGGTGGAAATCACGTCCAGGTGGTTGGCGACATGAACGCGCAGCGCATCGGAAAGATCGACTTGTTTGCCGGAGACCGTGATTTGCATCGCCAGGATCCTTGTTGTCAGCGAATGTTGCCGGCTCGCATTCCTGCCGGGTCAGGACTCGCCCGAGAGCCCCTGTTCCCGCTTGCGCTGCGCCGAGCCGGGAATACGCATCGCCTCCCGGTATTTGGCCACAGTTCGCCGCGCGATGTCTATGCCTTCCTTTTGTAACAATTTGGCCAGAGCCTCGTCGGACAGCACGCCACCCGGCGCTTCCCCTTCGATCAACGCGGCGATCCGGTGACGAACCGCCTCCGCGCTGTGACTCTCGCCATTCGCACCGGCCAGCGCAGTCGTGAAAAAAAACTTCATCTCGAAAATTCCACGCGGCGTCGCGATCACTTTGTTGGAAGTGACCCGGCTGACCGTGCTTTCATGGATTTCGAGCGCCGCCGCGACCTCGCGCAAGGTCAGCGGCTTGAGAAACCCGATCCCGAAACGAAAAAATCCGTCCTGATGCTGCACGATCTCGCCGGCAACGCGCAGGATCGTATCGGCCCGGGACTCCAGGGCACGGATCAGCCAGTTTGCACTCTGGATGCGGTCGGCCAGAAATTGCTTCGTGTCGCGCGAGGCGCGCGCCGCCATCCGCGCATGATAACCGCGCCGGATCAGCACGCGCGGCATGGTTTCCGGATTCAGTTCGAGCAGATAATCGCCATCCGGCCCCGGCCGCATCAGCACGTCGGGCACCATCGGGGTGATCGGTCCGGCATCGTATCCCGCGCCGGGTTTAGGATCGAGGCGCCGAACTTCGCCGATCATGTCGCGCAAATCTTCCGCGTCGACCCCGCAGCGCTCCATCAGGGTCCGGTGATCGCGGCGGGCGAGAAGGTCGAGATTGGCCAGAAGTGCCATCATCGCAGGGTCGAGGCGGTTGCGCTCGGCGAGCTGAACGCTCAGGCACTCGGCGAGATCGCAGGCAAACACACCGGTCGGATCGAACCGCAGCATGACCTGTCGCACCGCCTCGAGCATTTCGATCGGGACGCCGAGCGAATTGGCAATGAATGCCGGGGGTTCCGCCAGCCGTCCCGCGGCATCGAGCGACATCAGCAGAGCCGCAGCGATCCGCCGGCGCGCGAGGTCGGGAAATGCGAGGCGGATCTGTTGCTCAAGATGTTCGCGCAGATCGGGGGGCCGGTCGGCGATCTGCCCCATCCAGTCATCGTCCGCGAAATCGCCGCCGCGTTCGCGGGCGCCGTCCGAACCCGTGCCGGCATCGTATACGTTCGAGAAATCGGCATCGAGCGGCGGTGTCGTGCCATCCAGATGTCCCGGCTGAACCGATGCATCGCCGTTCGACCCTCCGACGGCACCAGGATCGGCAAACCCTGCGGGCTGCACCGGCGCGCTCTCCGGCAAGTCGGGCGCAGCATGGTCCGGCAGTTCCGGCCCCCCATCGAGCCGCTCGATCAACGGGTTCTTGAGCAGTTCATCCTCGATGAACTGATTGACTTCGGTATTGGTGTATTGGAGCAGTTGGATCGCCTGCCGCAGTTGCGGCGTCATGACCAGTGACTGGGTATGCCTTAGGTCGAGGCGGGGTCCGATGGACATGCATGGATCATACCAACTTCCCTAAGTCATTGGAATATAGGGCGATGAAAATGGTGTGATTTTTGCATAGCGTAAATTTGGCATACATTTTTTGGGACGCGAGAGACTCACCATCAGAACGCCGCCATCACTTTGATGATGGCGGGTCCCCCGACCACGAGAAACACGCATGGCAGGATAAAAACGATCATGGGGAGCGTGAGCAGCACCGGCAGGCGAGCTGCGCGTTCCTCGAATTTCGTCAGTTGTTCCTGGCGAAGCTCGGCAGACAAGGTCCGCAATGCCTGGGTCAGCGGGGTACCGTACTGGATGGTCTGGATCAGGGTCGATCCCAGCCGTTTGAGACTGTCGAGACCGGTCCGGGCTCCAAGCGCAGTTAGCGCATCACGCACATTATTGCCGATCCTCATCTCCTGGGCCGTGATGGTGAGTTCCTGGGCAACGGCATCGTGGGTTTCACGAATTTCGCTCGCGACGCGGACCAGCCCGGGTTCGAGGCTCAGTCCGGCATCAGCACAGATCACCATCAGGTCGAGCGCATCCGCGAGCCCGGCTTCGACACGTTTGACGAACCGCTTCCGCCGCCGGGTGATCACCATATCCGGAAGCAGCAACCCCACGATCGCGGCGGCACCGATCAGGCCGATCCGCGGCATTTCCGGCAGGCTCACCATATGAACCAGCACATAGGCCAGAACCGGCAGGCCAAACAGCATCAGCACTTTCGCCCCGACGAACAGACCCAATGCACCCTGATCGCGGATTCCGGCCATGCGCAACGTATGCCTCAGGTCGGCCAGGGTTTTTGCGCTCAGCAGACCGCTCCGGGCGACAGCGAACCCCAGACCGATCACGATCCGGACATGGAGTTTCTGCTGTTCGGTCCCGTCAGCCGCGACGAGTGAGACGCCGGCGGCACGGGCGACGCGGCGCGCGATTTTTTCCTCGTCGATCACCAGTTTCAGCATCAGCATCGCAAAACCGGAGATGAACAGGAAAAATGCCGGAACGCCGAAATAGAGGATGTTCATGCCACGGATGCCATGCGGTTCAGCTCAGGCTCCGCCGGATGATCGAGCGCATGGTCATGCTGCCCATCACGAGCATGCCGACGGCCAGACCGAAAATGACATGACCTTTGCGGGTGGTGAACAGAATGTTGAGGTAAGCGGGCTGGATCAGTTCGATCCCCAACCCCGCGACAATGGGAATACAACCGAGAATCAATGCGCTCGTACGAGCCTCCGCCGCCATGGCATAGCCGCGCGCTTTCATTGCGACACGCTTGCGGATCACTTCGGACAGGGTTTCGAGGGTTTGCGCCAATCCGCCACCCGCCCGCGCCTGCAGGCTGAGAGCGGTCGCGAAAAACCCGTATTCGGGCAGGCGGGAGCGCTCGGCGAGGCCGCGCAGGGCCTGATCGAGCGGTGTGCCGATCGCGACCTGATCGGCGATTCGGGTGAACTCCTCGCTGGTGGGCTTGCTGAGATCGCGCCCGACGATCCGCAACGCTTCCTGCACCGGGATGCCGACTCTTACGCACCGCACGATCGTCGCCAGCGTATCGGGAAACTGGTTGAGCAGCGCGGTCGACCGGCGCGCATGTAGCGTTCCGAAGACGGTTCGGGCAATCAGGATGATCATCGGCGGCCAGAGCAGCAGACCGAGGCCGCCGAACACCATGGCGATCAGCATGACGATCAACCGGGCAACGACGATGCAGCCGAGGAACACGAGCCACCACGGTGCCGGGTAATCCCGGGCGCGCAGCAGATCGATGCCGAGGATTGTCAGAGCGGACGACAAGGGGGCCTGGAAGCGCGCGAGAGGGCTGACGGCTTTGGGTTTCTGGTCGGTCTCGAAGACGACAAGGCCGTTGGTCACCCGATCGAGGCGGCCGGCGAGGCGCCGCTGGAGGCGGTCGCCCTGAAACATGTTGACCGCAAGCAACAGCAAGGCGGCGGTCATGACGATGCTGAACATGAGCAGAAGCGGTAGGTTCATCGGATCAGGCTCGCTTCTTCCAGGGCCGTCGCCCAGGGCCGCGCCAGGCCGAAATAGGTCAGCCGGTCATGGAAGCTGGAGCGGGTGCGCGAGACGATATAGCGGCCAAGCAGTCGCCCGGTCGCGTCTTCACCCTGCATTTCGTATTTGAAGATGTCGTTAAGAAGCGGGGTTTCACCCTCGATGCCGGCGATTTCGGTCAACTGGATCACCCGGCGACCGCCATCACGCTGGCGTTCGACCTGGACGATCAGGTTGATCGCGGAGACGACCTGCATCCGGATCGCGCGCGGCGACAGGCCCATGCTCGCCATCTGGACCATGTTCTCGATCCGGGCCAGCGCATCGCGGGTGTTGTTGGCATGGATGGTCGACATCGAACCGTCATGACCGGTGTTCATGGCCTGAAGCATGTCGAACGCTTCGGGTCCGCGCACCTCGCCGATGATGATCCGGTCCGGTCGCATGCGCAGGGCGTTGCGGAGGAGATCGCGCTGGTTGATCTCGCCCTTGCCTTCCAGGTTGAGCGGGCGGGTTTCGAGCCGGACGATGTGGGGCTGCTGCAACTGGAGTTCGGCGGCATCCTCGACGGTCACGATCCGCTCGGAAGGATCGATGAAACTGCTCATCGCGTTCATCATCGTGGTTTTGCCCGAACCGGTGCCGCCGGAAATCACGACGTTCAGGCGGCAGCGGGCGGCGATTTCGAGGATGCGCGCGATCGCTGGCGTCAAAGAGCCGTATTCGATCAGTTTGGTGAAACTGATCGGCTTTTTCGCGAATTTGCGGATCGAGAGGCAGGGACCGTCGATCGCGAGCGGCGGGAGAACGATGTTGACGCGGGAGCCGTCCTTCAGTCTGGCATCGACCATCGGGCTCGATTCATCGACACGCCGACCGACCGAGGCCGCGATGCGCTGGCAGATATTGGCGAGATGGGCGGAATCGCGGAAGCGGACCGGCAATTGTTCGAGCCTGCCCTTTCGTTCGGCGAAAACCCGTTCCGGACCGTTGACCATGATGTCGGTGATCGATTCGTCTTCGAGCAGGGGTTCGAGCGGGCCGAGGCCCAGCATGTCGTCGACCAGTTCGGTCGCGATCTGATGTTGTTCGCGGCTGTTGAGCTGGATGCGATGCTCGGTCGCAAGCTCGGCGAGCATGATCTCGACCGCATTGAGCAGGCGCGGCGGGGTGAGGGTTGCGATCACCGACGCATCGATCTTGGCGAGACAGAGGCTGCGGATCAGGTCGACGTCCTCCTTGCGCAGCCCGGGCGTGGGCTCGGATACGCCTGGGACGGTGACCGGGGCGGGTTCGCTGGGGCGGCGGCCGAAGACCGGTACACCGTCCATCACGGCGCCCCGATCGAAATGCTAGCCACGGCTTCGGCGGCTTTGGCCGGCGGTGGGCCGGGGGCGGCACCGATCAGCCGGGCGAGCTTGACGATCGCGTCGCGGAAGCTGCCTTTCTGGCTGACCAGGGTTTCGCCAAGATCAGACGCACGGACCGCTTTGGCGCCGAGATCAGGTACGATGACGGCGATTTCGCTGCCGAGTTCGGCGGCGATGAGCTTCGGCGAGAGCGGTTGCTTGCGATGGTAGCGGTTGAGGATGACGATCGGGCGACGGGTCTGCATCGCGCCGGCGGGGAGATCGATCCAGCGTTTCGCGTGGCGCAGGCTTTGGGACGAGGCTTCGAGGATCAGGATGCGCTGTTGCGCGAGGGCGAGGATTTCGGCAGCGAAACCCAGCGGGCGGGCGGGGATGTCGGCGATCACGAAATTGTAGCGTTGGCGGAGGGCGTTGGACAAGGCGCGACCGCCGCCGGGGCGGAGCGACCAGACCTCGTTCAGTGCTTCCTCGGCGGCGAGGACGTGAAGGCGCTCGGTGGCGGGGTGGGCGGCGCGCTCGATCAGCAGCGGGTCGATGCGGTCCGGCGCTTCGAGGGCGCTGCGTAATCCGGTACTGGGGGGGACGTTGGCCGCGAGGGCGGCGCCGCCACGATAGAGATCGGTATCGAGGAGGATGGTGTGGCGACGGGTTTCACCACCGATCAGCCAGGCGAGGTTGGTCGCGATCGTGGTGACGCCGACCCCGCCGCCGGCCCCGCAGAGGGCGACCATGGCGCCGCCACGGGTGAGTTCCGCGATGGGTTCGGCACCGATCGCCCAGGGCAGAAGTTCACGCGTGACCATGGCGATGTCGAGCGGCTTGGGGAGGTATTCCTTGACGCCGAGATTGCGGGTGAGGCTGCGATAGAAGCTCACGCTGCGATTGTCGCCTATGACGAGGACCCGGGTTCCGGGGTCCACCACGGCTTCGAGTTGCAGGATGGCGGAAAGCGGCTGGTCTTCGCCGCTGATGTCGATGAGGATGGTGCGCGGGGTTTCGATCTGGCCAAGGCGTTCGAGCGATCCGGCGAAGGGCACGGTGTGCAGGATCAGTCCGGCGGGAAAGGCGGGTGCGAGGGCGGCGCGCAGGATGTGCGCGGTTTCGGCATCCCGGACGAAGCCCATGAACAGGGGCCGGTCGCGGCTGAGGGGTTCCACGCTTGCCGGATCGAACAGCAGGCTGGTTCCGGGGGTCATTGGGCGGTCGATCCCGGCGGGGTGAACTGGGTTTGCTGGGCGGGCCCCTGGAAGATGGTCATGCTTTCGCCAGACATCGGGGCGCTGACCGCGGCGAGGGCGGGGGAGACCTGGCCGCTATAGACCGGGGGCGGCGGGAGGTGGATGGGACCGGGTGCGAGATCGGTGGGACGGACGATCAGCGAGAGCGGGCCGAGATGGGCGGCGACATCGACCCGTTCGGCCTGATCGGGGGTGACTTCGAGGGTGACGGTGCGGGCGGGGGCTTCTTCCTTGCCGTGGGTGTTGGCCCCCTGGACCAGGCGCTGGTCGATCGCGATGACCCGGACGTCCGACAGGATGGTTTCGGCGGCGACGCTTTTCGACGGGGGGAGATTGGGGGCGGAGAGGCTCTGGGTGAGAATGAGATCGACGTGGTCTCCCGGCCAGATCAGGCCGGCGGTGCCGGTGATGGCGTCGACCCCGACCGAGACGGCCCTCATGCCCGGCTTGAGCACGGCCGCGAGAAAGCCATGATCGCCGGGGCGGATGACCTGGGAGATCAGGAGCGGCGCACCGGCATCGAGCGGCTGGCGGACCATCGCGCCGGTATAGGCGGAGCGGTTGGCCGGGGTATCGAGCACGGTGCCGGGCGGCGGGGTGGCGGTGGATTCGGTGATGGTGGAGAAGTCGGCGGGCTGGATCAGGCTGCCGGCGCGCAGTGGATGGGCGGTGGCGAGGATGAGGATTTTCGGGGCTGCGGCGATGTGTGGCCTGGCGGGATGAAGTTCCAGCCAGGCCACAGTGCCGAAACCGGCGAGGCCGAGAGCGAGGACGACGAACAAGGATAGGCGGAGGAGCATTTGTCAAAATCCTTGATCGTGGCGAAGACGCGGATTCCGTCAGAAGGCCGCGCGGGTGCTATTGTAAGCGGTGTTCAGATGAGTTCCGAGCGTCGTTACGCCTCCCGCTATGACCGCAGCTATCAATCCGGCAATCATGGCATATTCAAGTGCAGTTACGCCTCGCTGGTCCGCTTTACATACTTCAGTCATCATTTTTATACTCTGACTTGTATGATTCCTAAATACGGCACCTAAAGTAAGAGCTTTAACTGACATCTTCGGAAAACGAATCTAGAGGTTTTGACTTACGCTTGTGAACATAGTGTTCAGTTGACCACCGATCGTACTAATGATCCCGATAATAACGGCCGCAATCAACGCCGCAATCATTCCATATTCCAGCGCCGTGACGCCGCGTTTGTCGTTGAAGAGGGGGATGCCGCGGACGGCGAGCCAGGTTTTGGTGTAGTCGAGCATGGTCAGGTCTCCTTCGGCCGCGCGGGGGGTCCGGGGCGGCTGGTTGAATTCTGGGACCGGGGTTTTTCCGGCGGGCCGTGCCTTGGGGAAGGTCGACGGCTTGGGTATTCATGGGGCGATATAGACAGGGAAAACTTGCCAAACGGTTAATCGGTGCGGGGAAAAATGGGGGCGGAAGGGGATTTATGCGCGCTTTTCGCCTATTTTGTTGCTATATCGTAACAAAATAGGCGTGCGAAGTCTTCGCTTGGTGGGGCGATTTTTTGCGACATCGGGAGATCGGGGGCGGCAGTGGCCGGGCGCGCGGGTGATCGTGCGGTGGCGATGCCGGGATTGCTGGTGTGGGGACATGCGGGGCGCGTTTGGCCGGTGCGGGGCACGGCGGGGGTGATACGGCGGTGCAGCGCAACGTGCTGGCAGGCGCGTTCGATTCGAACGGGTGCGCCGGTGCGCCTGACGGGCGCGGGAAGGTGAGGTCAGCGAGTTGGGTGATGAACGAATCGAGGTGTCGGCAGGCGAAGTTCAGCCCGGGATGCTTGTGCGCGAGGACGGCCAGAAGATCCTGAAGGATCTGGATAAGCTTGCCGATGACAGCGGCGGCATCAATGGGGTGAGGTGGTGCGGTGCTGGACACGCAGGCTAATAATCACATGGGACGGGGGGTGAGAAAGTCAGTGAAGGGAAGAAGGGCTACTTTTTTGAAAAAAAGGTGCACAAAAACTTTCGCTCCTCTGGGGCACGGGCGTTGTCACCGGCACGGACCCAGATTCAAAAAAGTTTTTTGGTTCTTTTTTTCAAAAAAGAACCCTGCCTTCCCTCCCCTTCCCTACCCCAGCGGATCAGCCGCAAGCATAGCCAGCGCCGCCCATGCGGTCGGGGCGAGGGCGGGAACCCGGTAGTAGTCGAAGCGTTCCGAATCGGCGCCGGGGCCTACCGTGAGGCCGGTGGCGAGGCGGGGGACGCTGGTGGTGAACAGCAGGCCGGAGGGGCTGATCTGGCTCGCGATCGTGGCGAGGAAGCGGTTGGCGGGGGCGGGTTGGCCAACGCGGTGGAGGGCGAGGGCAGCGAAGGCGGTGCCTTCGATCCAGACGCCCTGGCTGGCGGTGCTGAAGCCGATTCCGGCTGGATCGGTGCGGGGCCAGCCGAGGCGGGCGATGGCGGGGGCGAGGGAGGCGGCGTCGGTGAGGCCCGCGAGGGTGGGCCAGATATTGGCGTCGGCGGCGAGGAGGGGGTTGTTTGCGCCGTTGGGGGTGAGACCGGCGTTGAAGAGGTGGGTTGCGGGGTTTTTCATGGACCGGACGAAGCGGGCGGCGTGGGCGGCGCGGTTCGGGCGGTAGAGCCGGGCGAAGGCGATGGCGCAATCGGTGTTCTGTTCGGTGCTGACCCAGCGGAGTTTCTGCTGGTCCGGCGGGAAGCCGAAGACGCCGCCGGTGTAGCCGTGGGCGTTGGCGCAGTTGGTGACGATCCAGTCGCCGGCGCGGGCGGCGGCGGCTTCGTAGCGGTCGCTGTTGACGCCGGCGTCGCGCAGGGCGGTCCAGAGCAGGATGGCCCAGGCGATCGGGCCGGTTTCGCTGCCGACCTGATAGGGGTCTTCGGCCCAGATATTGGCCTCGGCGTCCCACCATCCGGGCAGGGCGACCGGGATGGCGACGGGGCCGGCGCGGTAGGCGTTGCGGAGGCGGCCATCGGAATAATTGGGGTCGTGGGCCTGGGCGAGTTCGAAGGCGTCCGCGATGCGGGCGGCGTGGAGGGCGTGGCCGCCGGCGATGAGTGCGAGGCCGGCGAGGGCGTTGTCGTAAGTGTAGGCGGCGGGATTATTGGCGGGGGCGAATTTGGGATAGCGGGCGTTTGCGGTGCGGTCGGGGTAGCTGGCGAGCAGCGCGGGGCCGGGGGGGATGGCGTCGAGCTGCGCACGGATCGTGTTGATCAGGGTTGTGGGCAGATCGGTGGGCGGGGCGGCGGCGGGCGGCGGGAGGGTTGCCGCACGGCCGATCGCGGGGGTGGCAAGCAGCCCCGCGAGGATCGTGCGGCGGGGGATCATTTCAGCTCAGCTCAGCGCGGCGACCAGGGCTTCGGCGGTGCGACCGTTGGCGATGGTGGCGGCGCGGCGGTCGTAATGCACGCCGTTGACCCGGGCGAAGGCGTGCTGGACGCCGGGATAGACATGGGTTTCGATTTCGGGCTTGCCCTTGGCACCGGCCAGGACGGCTGCGCGGATTTCGGCGTTGGCGAACTCGTCCTGCTCGGCCATGTGGACGATGAGCTTGTGCTTGATGTTGCCGAATTCGGGGACCAGCTTGTCGAGGGCGACGCCGTAATAGGAGATGTTGAGATCGGCGTCCGACCGCGTGGCCATCATGACCGCGAGGCGGCCACCGAGGCAGAAGCCGACGGTGGCGACTTTTCCGGTGCTGCCGGGGAGTTTGCGGGCGGCGGCGATTGTGGTTTTGAGGTCTTCGATGCCTTTGTCCTGATCGAAGCCGTTCATCAGGGCGAAGGCTTTTTTCCATTCGGCTTCGGATTTGTCGGTGATGTCGACGCCGGGTTCCTGACGCCAGAACAGGTCGGGGGCGACCGCGATGAAGCCCATTTCCGCGATTTCGTGGCAGGTGGCGCGCAAGGCGTCGTTCACGCCGAAGATTTCCTGGATGACGACGACCGCGCCGGTCGGGTGGGTCGAGGGAGTGACGGTGTAGGCTTTGAAACTGCCGGACCCATCGGCGGCTTTGAGCTCGATGCTGCCGGTGGTCGTGGTGATTTTATCGGTCATAAGGGTTTCCTCAGCGCAGGTTGAATGGATACGTGGCACTGTATACGCGGCACTGGGGGCCGCGCGCCTCGATCAGAGATAGTGTTCCTGCGGCGGAAGGAAACCGTTGAAACCCTGGCTCGCGTAACTCGTGACGTAGGCCCCGGTGTCGTGGATCAGGATGCGGTCGCCGGATTTGAGGCTGGCGGGCAGGTGATACGGGGTGTCGCGGTACATGACATCGACCCCGTCGCAGGACGGGCCGGCGAGGATGGCGGGCGCGTCGGGGCCGGTGAGGCCGGGGGCGGTGATGGCATATTTGATGGCCTCGCCTTCGGTTTCGGCGAGGCCGCCGAAGCGGCCGATATCGAGATAGACCCAGCGGCGATCGGAATCTTCGCGGCGGGTGCAGGCGAGGACGACTTCGGTGACCGCGACGCCGGCATCGGCCACCACGGCGCGGCCCGGCTCGATCAGGAGATCGGGCAGGTCGTTGCCAAAATGGGCGCGGACCGAGGTCATGATGGCGTCGCCGAAGGTGCCGATCGCGGGGATGTCGTCGCGGTAGCGGGTGGGAAAGCCGCCGCCGAGGTTGAGCAGGCGCAGGTCGATGCCCCGGGCGCGGAGGTCGGAGAAGACCATCGCGGCCTGACCGATCGCGGTCTGGTAGGCGCCGACGCCGGTTTGCTGGCTGCCGACATGGAAGGACACGCCGTGGGGGATCAGGCCGAGATCGCGCGCGGTGATCAGCAGGTCGCGCGCATGGGCGCCGGTGGTGCCGAATTTGCGCGAGAGCGGCCAGTCCGCGCCGTCCTGGCTGACGGCGAGGCGGCAATAGACTTTGGCGCCCGGCGCGGCGGCGGCGATTTTGGCCAGTTCCTCGTCCGAATCGAAGGCGAAGAGATCGACACCGCTGGCGAAGGCTTCGGCGATGGCGCTGGATTTTTTGACGGTGTTGCCGAAGCTGATCGCGGAGGGTGCGGCGCCCACGGCGAGGCAGGCGCGGATTTCCTCGATGCTGGCGGCGTCGAATCGCGAGCCGAGGCCGAGCAGGCGGTCGAGCACCGGGGCGGCGGGGTTGGCCTTGACCGCGTAATAGATCGCGGCATCGGGCAGGGCCTCGCGCAGCGCGCCGAAATTGGCGGCGATGCGGTCGAGGTCGATCACGATTGCCGGGGTGGCCAGCACACCGGAGTCGATAAAACGGGCGAGTTTAGGGGTCATGAACCCACTCCCTTCCCAGGTCAGAGCTTTGCGATCAGGCGCAAAGCAGGTTGCGAAACGGTCGAACGAACCAGCGACCAGACGGATGCCAGAACGCTTGACGTCGTTGCGTAACCCCCGAGAGGGCAGAGGCACGTGCGTTGCTGCGTGCGCAGCACATGGAGTTGCTGCGTGACGGGGCCGATAAACCCATCATGCGGGTATTGCAAGTGACAAATTGGTCGGGGCGAAGGGACAGGATAGGCCGAGGGGAAGCAGGCAGTCTTCTTTTTTTGTAAAAAAAGAAGCAAAAAAACTTTGATTCCTCGGGTCCGTGCCGATGAAACGACCGGGAACCAGATCAAAAAAAGTTTTTTGCTTCTTTTTTCCAAAAAAGAAGCGCTTTCTCGCTTGGCTCGCTTCCCCCGATCGCCTGTTCAATAGGAGCGGCAGTCGGCGGTTGTTCCAGCAACACTATGAAATGTTTGGTGCCCTGCCCTGCCGCGTCTCGGCGCGCTATTGTAACATCCATGGAAACCATGCCGCATATTCTGGTGGTCGATGATGACCGGGAGATCCGCGATCTGCTTGCGCGGTTTCTCGAACGCCAGCGGTTTCGGGTGACGGCGGCGCGGGATGGGCGGGAGGCGCGGCGGGCGTTTCTCAACGGGCATTATCAGCTCGTGGTGCTGGATTTGATGCTGCCCGGCGAATCGGGGCTGGATGTCGCGCGGTGGCTGCGGGCCGAGACCCAGGTGCCGATCATCATGCTGACCGCGATGGGCGAGGAGCCGGACCGGATCATCGGGCTCGAACTCGGGGCGGATGATTATGTGACCAAGCCGTTCAATCCGCGTGAGCTGGTCGCGCGGATACGGGCGGTGCTGCGGCGGGTGGGCGAAGGCGAGGAGCGTGGGCGCGAGGCCCCTGCCCGGCTTTATGAATTTGCCGGATGGTCGCTGGAGACGGCGCGGCGGCGGCTGGTCGATCCGCAGGGCGTGGACGTCGCGTTGACCGGGGGCGAGTATGATTTGTTGCTGGCGCTGCTGGATCGGCCCAACCGGGTGCTGACGCGCGACATGCTGCTGGATTTGCTGCGCGGGCGGCAGGCGGGGCCGTTCGACCGGGCGATCGATGTCGCGATTTCGCGGCTGCGGCGCAAGCTGGAGGATGACGGGCGGAACGCGCAACTGATCAAGACCGTGCGCGGCGGGGGGTATGTGCTGGCCGCGACGGTCGAGCGGACATGATCGGACGGCTGCGGCTGTGGCCGGCCAGTCTGGCCTGGCGCACCGCGATCACGCTGCTGGTGGGGTTTGCGATCATGCAGGCGATCGGGCTCGGGATTCATACCGTCAACCAGATGGCGCTCAATCATATCATCACCGAGCGGGAGATTGCGACGCGGGATGCGATTTTGTACCGGCGGGTGGTGCTGGAGCCGCAGGACCGGCGGGCGGCGATCGTGGCGACGGCGCAGGGGGTGAAGGGGGATGTGATCAGCCTCGATCCGATTCCGCCGTTTTCGGGGAGTTTCGACCTGCCGCTGCCGGTGCGCCAGATTTTGCGGGGCGCGTTGCTCGCGTTTCCGACCCCGCCGGGGATGCGGCCCCGGCGGGTGCTGATGCGCGGCGCGGTGGAACCGCCGCTGCTGATCATGAGTTTCGAATTGCCGGATCAGGGGTGGCTGACGATCCAAAGTCCGTTCCGCCCGACGCCGCCCTGGGCGACGCCGGGGTTTGCGACTGCGTTTCTGGTGATGTTCGGGCTGGGGGCGGTGCTGATTTTCTGGGCGGTGTTCCGGCTGACCGCGCCGGTGCGGACGCTGGCGGAGGCGGCGGAGCAGTTGGGGCGCGACATTCAGCACGCCCCGGCGCTGCCGGAAAGCGGGCCGACCGAGATTGCGACGGCGGCGGTGGCGTTCAATACGATGGCGGCGCGAATCCGGCGGTTCGTCGAGGACCGGACGTTTCTGCTCACCGCGATCGGGCATGATCTGCGCACGCCGATCACGCGGTTGAAGCTGCGGACCGAATTTCTGGAGGACGAGGCGCAGCGGGAGAAGTTTCTGGGGGATCTGGACGAGTTGGAGGCGATGCTGGCCTCGACCATCGCGTTCGGGCGGGATGTCGCGCAGACCGAGGCTTCGGTGCCGATCGATCTGGCGACGCTGCTGCGCACGGTGATCGACGAGACCTCGGATATCGCGCCCGATTGCGCGGCGGCGATGCGCTATGCCGGGCCGGATCATTGCACGCTGCGGGGGCGGCCGCTCGCGCTGAAACGGGCGTTTGCGAATTTGATCGGCAATGCGGTGAAGTATGGCGATGCGGCGCGGGTGACGCTGCACGAGGCCGGGCATCATACGTTGCGGATCGATATCGAGGATGACGGGGCGGGGATTCCGCCGGGCGAGCTGGAGCGGGTGTTCGAGCCGTTCCGGCGGGTGGAGACCAGTCGCAACCGCGAGACCGGGGGCAGCGGGCTGGGGCTGGCGATCGCGCGGAATGCGATTCGGGCGCATGGCGGGGATATCACGCTGGCGAACCGGTCGGGTGGCAAGGGGCTGATAGCGACGGTGTATCTGCCGACCTAGGTGAGGCGGTCAGGCGGTGAGCGGGTCAGGCGGTCGGGCGCTTGAAGAAGCCGGGTTCGGTTGGCGGTTCGGCGAAATCCTCGGTGATGGCGGTGACATCCGCGCCCGGCGGGCCTTTGCGGCAGGCGCGGAGGAGTTCCTCGACCGCGGCGTCATCCCCGGCGATCAGGGCTTCGAGCGTGCCGTCCCGCCGGTTGCGGACCCAGCCGGCGAGGCCGAGGCGGCGGGCGCGGGTGGTGATCCAGTCGCGGAAGCCCACGCCCTGCACGCGGCCGCTCACCACCAGGGTTTTCGCGATCATGCCCGGGTGAGATTAACGAAACTGACCGCGGATGCAATATCGCGCGCGACCAGGGCGCGGCGGGCGGTGGATTCGGCATCGGTGCCCCATTGGCGTTCCTGCCAGTCTTCATCGAGGCGGGCGAGGTCGTGGGCTGCGGAAGCGGAGAGCGCGCCGGTGATGGCGGCGAGGCCGAGGATCAGACTGCCGAGGGCGGGGACCGCGACGCCGAGGCCAGCGAGCGCCCAGTGATCCTGCGTGGCGAGCACCCGGGCGAGGGCGCGGATCGCTTCCTCGGGCTGGGTGATCGCGACGATGCCGTGCGTGGTTTCGAGGCGGGCGGCGAAGCGTTCGGCGGCCCAGTCGAGCCAGGGCTGCCATTGGGCGTGTTGCAGGGCGATCAGGCTGTCGGGGGCGTCGGCGCGGTAGCAGAGCAGGTCGGTGCGGCCATAGGCGAGGAGATTGGCGCTGAGCGGTGCGGGGTCGGGTGCAATCTGGCTGGTGGCGGCGGTGGCGAGGCGGGTGAGCGGCAGGTCGGCGGGGCCGATCACCGGCGGGGCATCACGCCATTCGGCGGCCATGGCGTCCGCGAGCGGGCGGTGCGGGATGGTGAGCGCACCGCTCGCGGGCAGGCGCATCGGTTTGCCGTCGAGCCGCAGGGCGAAGCCGCCGGATTCCGGCACGATGGTCACTTCGGTCCAGAACCGGCGCATCGCGGGTCAGCGGAACAGGGATTGCAGAAGGTTCTGCGGACCGCTGGCGGGGGCGGCACCGGTGGTCGGCGCGGGGGCGGCGGCATCGTAGCCGGGGCCGCTCGGCATCGGGCCGGGATGACCCATGCGGGCCAGGGCGAGCGCGCCGGTGCAGCTCTGCGGGCTGGCGGGCGGCGGGGTGATGCCGAGATTCTGGGCGAGGCGGCCCAGCACGGTCTGGTGGTTGCGGCCGAGTTGCTGTGCGAGGGAGGCGACCGTCGCGTCGTAATCGCCGGCGGGGGCGATGCCGGCGTGGGGGTTGGCGAAGGTGCCGCGCAGGGCGACGGGGATCGGTGCCTGCCCGTTATCGACCCGGACCTGCGGGCGCAGGATCAGGTTGAGGCGTTCGGCCCCGAGATCGAGCGTGCCGGTGCCGGTGAGATACATCCGGCTGGAATCGAGGGTGAGGGCGCGGACGCTGGCGAGGCCGTTGGTCGCATCGAGCCGCCCGGCGAAGCAGCGCACCATGACCGGGCCCTGGGCGCCGACCAGCGAGGCGGGCAGGCCGACCGCGCTGAGGGAGGAGCCGAACAGGCGGGCGAGCAGGGCACCGTCGATCTCGCCGTTGACGGTGGAGACGCCGAGCGAGCCATCGAGCGTGGCGGCGATGCCGCGCAGCGAATTGCCCTCGCCGCCGAGATCGGCATAGAGCGCCATGGTCGCCCCGGCGGCGTTGGGCAGGCCCATCACGGTGAGCAGCGGGGCAAGGCGGAACGCGGGGGCGGATGAGGTGAGGTGGATTTTCGGCGGGTTAGCCGTGGCATCGACATTCAGCGTGCCGGTGACCGCGCCGCCGGGGAGTTCGGCGGTGATCGGGCGGATGGTCAGCACGCCCTGATGCAGGAGGCCGTGGGCGGTGATCGCGTCGTAGGTCGCACCGTCATACATCAGTTGCCCGATGGTGAGTTCGACGTTGCCGTCGCCCTGGCGGAGCAGGTTGAACGGGAGCGGGGTGGCGGGGATGACGTTGTTCGCGCGGCTGGCGGCGGGGGGGATGGTGGTGGTGGTCGTGGTGGTGGTGGTGGAATGGGGTTTCGGCATCGCCTGGAGCAGGGCGGTGAGGTCGATGCGGGGCGCGTTGATCACGGCCTGAAGGTCGGGGATTTTGCCGCGGATCAGGCTGAATGCGCCGCCGAACTGGCCCTGATCGGCGGTGACGGCGAGGCTGTCGAGGCCGATCGCGCGGTTGAGGCCCTGGCCGCCGGGATCGGTCAGCAGGCCGGAGAGGCCGATATTCGTCCAGGCCGGGAGGGCTTCGCCGGCGAGATCGGACAGATGGGCGAGGTTGGGGATGCGCGCGGTGAGTTTGAGTGCGACGCCCGCGAGCTTCGCCGGGGTGGCGATGCCGCCGGCGACGCCGAAGGTGGCGTTGCCGACCTTGGCGGCGAGGTTGACGGCGAAGCGGTCGTCGGCCGGGGTCGTGGGGGCCGGGGTGGTGGTTGCGGCGGGTTTTTCGGGCGGTTTGCCCAGGGCGGCCGCGAGGATCGGGCCGAGGGGGCCGGCGGTGCCTTCGAGCCCGACCGGCTTGTTCTGATATGATCCGGCGAGGGCGAGGTTCAGCGGCTGGTCGAACGAGGCCATCGTGGCGTTGAGCGAGGTGATCGCGAGGCCCTTGCGCCAGCTCGCGAGGTCGGACGCGCCGGCGGTGAGGCTGGCGTTGGTGACATTGGGCAGTTCGGCGGGGTGGCCGCCGGCCGGTGCGTCGGCTTGCGCGATCTGGGCTTTGAAATCGACCGATTTGAGCGGCGGGAGCCGGTAGCCGCCGGCATAGGTGTCGAGCGTGGCGAGGTCCGGGATCACGGCGTGGACCGCGAGGACGTAGCCCTCGGCGTGACGCGGGTGCGCGATGCTGCCTTTGAGCGCGAGCGTCGCGTTCTGCGCGCCGAGGGTGAGATCGATCGGCCACGCCCCGGTGCCGCCGCCGGTGAGGCGCGAGACCGGGCCGGTGGTGCCGGTGAGGGTGAAGGGCGCGCCATCGTATTGCGCCTGCATATCGAGGTGGAGCGGCGCGCCGAGGGCGGCGGCGCTGCCGGTGAAATGGGTGATCGTCAGCACGCGCGGGGCGGATGGCGCGGCCAAGGGCGCGAGGGTGCCGGTGCCCATTGGCGCAGCGGCGGGCTTGTAGGTGATGGTGCCGTTTTCGATCGAGACCGATTGCAGGGCGATGCGGTTGGCGTGGGAGGGCGCGGCAGCCTCGGATGATGCGGTCGAGGTCGGCTGATCCGGGGCGAACAGCCAGTTCGGTGTGCCGGTGGGTCCGTATTCCAACGTGATCGCGGGGTCGATCAGGTCGAGTTTGACGATGTCGATCTGGTGGCTGAGCAGGGGCAGTAGCGCGACCTGCGCCTGGACGCGGCGGAGCGTTGCCATGTTCGCATCGGCGAAGCCGGGCGGGTTGGCGAGGGTGATGCCGGTTGCCGAGATGGTCGGGACCATCGAGAGGCGCATCCGCAGATTGCCGGTGATGCTTGCCTGCCGCCCGGTCGCGCGTTCGACCGCGGCGATGATTTCGGGCTTGTAGCGATTGGGGTTGAAGGTGGCGACGAAGATGAGCAGTGCTGCGACCGGCACCACGATGACCAGCCCGATCGCGATCAGGACGATGCGGCCGGTCGAGCGGCGGGGCGGGGTCGAGGCGCGGCTGGGTCTTTGCATGGGATTCCGCATAGGGGCTTTCCCGCGACGCGGCGAGCGGCGCAGGGTTGTATTGCGATTAATTCAGAAGCCGAACATGTGATCGAAAGAGATCCGCGTGCCGCTCCGCTTGCCGTGATAGCCGAACAGGCGGCAGGTGGCGTCACGGATGATGACGTAGCCGCCGGTGGCGCGGCCGAGTTCGGCCTCGGTGAAGATCGACCAGGGCTCGACCGTTGCAGATCCGGAACAGGCGATTTCCAGCGCGCGTTCGGCAACCGGGATGCCGGTGGCGTCGTGCAGGATCAGGGTGGTGGCCGAGTGCCGGTGCCACGGGGCGGATGACGGGTAGGCGAGGACGCAGAAGCTCTGGCGGTCGGGCCTGCCGAGATCGAGGAACAGCCGGGTCGAGAGGCCGGGCGGCGGGCCGGCATAGGATTGCGGCTCGCCCTTCCAGGTCATCAGCGTGTTGAACATATGCGCGCCGAAACTGGTTTCGGCGGCGTGGGTGCCGTCGCGCCGCTCGTAGCGGAACAGGCCGTGGAGCCAGCCATCGGCCTCGCCGCCCTGCGAGAAATCGTACATCAGCTCGGCGTGGCCGCCTTCGGGCAGGGCGTCGGGGGTGAGGATGTCGTCGAGGTCGATCGCGAAGGCGTGGTCGCGCGGCAGCGCGCCGTAGCTTCGTTCGGCGATCTGGGTGCCGTCGGGGGCGAAGATTTCGAGGCGGATCGGCAGGGTGGATTGGGTATGGGCCATCGGGGTCGGCAGGGCGATCGAGGTGAAGTCGCGGCGGGGCAGAACCGGGAACGGCAGCAGGAAACCGCGCCCGAGCAAAGGCGACAGAGTGCGCAGCGTGGGATCGGGTTTCAGGTCGGCGCGTTCGACGTTGACATGGGCGATTCTCGTGCGGCCCATGCGGGTGACCTCGTAGCGCGGGCGCACGACGTGGCGACCGGCGCGGAGTTCGATCTGGGCGGGCCAGCGGAGATCGGGCAGAAGATCGGCGACGTCGATCGCGCGCGTGGCGAAGGCGGGGATCGGCGCGGTGAGCGGCACCGGGGTTTCCGCCCCCATCCGGTCGAGGCTGACCGCACCGGGGGCGATCGGCACGGCGTGGCTGTTCTGGAGCCACAGCACCACACGCTCGTCATCGCGCGGGGCGGGCAGTCCGGCGAAGCGCTCGGAGGGCCAGGCATTGGCATCATGGGTGCAGGACAGGCTGTCCGAGCCATCGGTGGCGTAGGTGTCGAGCGCGTATTTCACCACATCGTGCCCGGCGACGCCGATGGCGTGGATGAACAACTGGCCGGTGAACGGGCCGAGATTATGGGCGCGGCGGACATCGCCGCTCGCAAGCTCGATCGTGCCCGCGTGATCGGGGATCGGGCGTTCGAAATCGGCCAGCACCGTGCCGTCGGCATCGAACAGGCGGCACCAGAGCCGGATGTTTCTGCCACCATAGCCGGTCCAGTAATTCGCGGTGACCAGGCGGGTCGCCATATGGTCGTCATCGCGGAAGAAGGCGAAATTCGTCGCGAAATTGAGCGGGTCAAGGTAGCGCCGCCTGTTGGTCAGCATGGTCTCGGGCAGGCGGACGGCATCGAGCGTGTGGATCGGGGTGCCGTGCGGCAGCAGTGGCTTGAGGCGCTCGGCGAGACGGTGGGCATCGAAGGCGGCGATCAGGACCGTGCGGGCTTTGGTGGTGGCAATCTCGGTGAGCGGGCGGGCGGCGATGCCGCCGCGTGGTGCCCCGATCGCCAGCGTGTCGTGAACGTAGACGCCTTCGACCGCGAATTCCGGGGCAAGGGCGCGCAACGGCGCGAAAATCTGTTCGGGGTCGTAGATTGCGACCGGGCCGGTGGCGTTGAGTTCGGCGACCAGTTCCGCGAGCCGGGCGGCGGCGAGCGGGTGGGCGAGCGCCTTGTAGACGGCATTGCCGCCGCGCAGATTGTCGAACGTGTCGATCTCAAGCATCGGGTCAGATCCCCAGCAGGCGGCGCAGGGACTGGGCCGCCATCGGCGTGTCGTTCAGCGGGGCTGTGGGCCAAATCGCCAGCCGTCCCGCGAAGTCGCGGGCGCGGCCACAGGCGATCATGTCGTTCATGAACGCGCCGATCCGGGTCGATTTGCCCGGCAGCCGCGCCAGCATCACCGGGGCGGCGGTGGCGACCGCCTCGGAGACCATCGAGACCGAATCGGCGGTCACCACGATGGCGTCGGCCAAAGCGAGCATGCCGAAATAGGGGTTCTCGCCGGTCATGTCCCACAGATAGGCACCGCGCGGGGCCAGAGCCTCGTGCAGGGCGGCGCGGGCGGCGGCATCGGTGCGGCGCGAGGGGGTGAGCATCAGGCCGACCCGGTCGGCATCCATCATCGCGGCGAGCCCGCCGCCGAGGGCGCGCGCGGCGGCGGTATCGAGCCGGTAGCGGCCATTCGACCCGCCGATCAGCACGGCGACCAGCGGGCGCGGCAGAGCGGCGAATACCGGCGCCCAGCGGGCGCGGGCCTCGGCCAGCACCGCCTCGTTCACCCGGTGCAGCGCGGTGCGGGTGACGATGACGTTGGGGCCGGTGATGTCGTCATGCTTCGCGGCGAGCACGACATCGAACCGGTCGAGGTCCATGCGCGGGTGCTGGATGATCACGCCGGGCAGGTCCGGCCTGCGCAGGGCGGCGATCAGCCGTGCGGCGGCACCGCCCGCGCCGATCAGCAGGTTGCCGTCCGGCGGGGCGAGGGCGGCGGGGGCGACGGCGCAGCGGGCATCCGGCCAGAGCATCGGCGAGAGGTAGTTCCACGGGGTTTTCGGCACGATGGTGCGGCAGTCGGTCGCGAAGCCGGCGGCTTCGGCGAGGCCGAGCGCCTGCGAGCGCAGCCCGGCAAGGTCGGTGCACAGAATCCGCGCGGTCAGGGTGGGCAGGTTTGGCGCGGTGAGCGTAGCGCGGTCGGCACTTGTCAGGATCGATGCGGCCATGGCGGCGTTTTGGGTCCGGCTCCCGGTTTCGTCAACTGATCCCGCTCGCGGCGAGGGCGGCGGCGAGTGGCGCGAGGCCCAGAGCGGCGGTGACCCCTGCCCTGCCCCGTGCGGCGAGAGCGTGGCGGGCGGCCTTGTCATCGGCCAGGGCGCGGAGGCGGTTTGCGGCATCGCCGATGTCGGGTTCGGCCCAGAGGGCGGCGGCGTCGGCATAGGTGCCGCGCGCATCCGCCACCGGGACGAGGCGGTGGGCGACCAGAGAGGCGCTGTCGTGGTTCATGAATTGCAGCGTGCCGGACCAGCCGGTGGCGACGACCGGGATGCCGCGCAGCATGGCTTCGGCGGGAACCAGGCCGAAGCCTTCGGCGCGGTGGAGCGAGAGCAGGATGTCGGCGCTGGCGAGCAGGGTGCGGAGCCGTTCGGCGGGCCAGGAGTCGTCGATCAGGCGGATATTGGGCGCGCCCGCGATGGCGGCGGCGAGGGTTTTCATGTCGGCGGGAAAGGCCGCACCGCCCGCGAGTTTGACGATCAGGATGCGGTCGGTGCGGTCGCCGAAAGCGGCGCGGTGGGCGGCGATGGCGGCGAGCGGGTTCTTTCGGGCGAAGCTCGCGCCGAGATTGGCGATCACCAGCGTCATCACGGCACCATCCGGCACGCCGAACCGGGCGCGGTCGGGGCTGGCCGGTGGCAGGTCGATCGCGGCGAGCGGATAGGGCACCAGCCGGACCCGGCCCGGATAGCGCGTTTCGATTGCCGCCTGAGTGAAAGCCGAGGGTGCCCAGATTTCGTGGATGTAGCCCCCTGCCCTGCCCCATGCGGTTGGCAGCGTGGCAAGTTCCCAGTTCCAGAAGCCGATCACCCGGCGCCCGCGCAGGAAATCGCGCGGCGCGCGGGCGAGCATCAGCGGGATCGAGGGCGCGTTGACGTGAAGGAGCAATGCGGCATCGGGTGCCGCGCGGGCCGGGATCGGACGGCGCAGCACGCCGAGATCGATCGCGCCGCGATCCAGCCCGCAGCGCGCGATGCCGGCATGGAGCAGGCGCGCGGCTTCGCCGAGGCCCGAATTGCGCGTCATTTCGCCCATGGTGACGATGCCGGTGCTGGTGGCGGGGGAATGGGCGTCCGCGCGCGGTGCTGCGAGGCGGCAGGCGGCGTGAAGTGCCCCGCGGCGCGGGCCGGGCGGGATGGCGCGCCACAAGGCGTGCGCCGGGCCGATACCTTCAGCCATCGGAATGTCGCGCCGACGGTTGCAGCAATTTCATCTCGGGGTAGAGTGCATTCATGGCGTATGTCTGGGGTTGTGCTTCGGGTTATCGTTCTGGGGGATCAATGTGTCGGGTGCGGAAGGCGTGATGGACGCAATCGCCAGCCTCGTGCAAGGCTCGGCGGCACCGGAATTGCCGCGCTTCACCGTGGAACTCGCGCCGCCGGACCTCTCGCCCTGGCTCGCGGGCAATACCGGGGTGCGGGGATTCACCAGTTTCGCCGCGCCGCGCTCCGGGCCGCATGTGCTGATCCTTGCGCTGATCCACGGCAACGAACTGGGCGGTGCGATCGTGCTCGATGCGATGCTGCGGTCGAAACTGCGGCCGACGCGCGGGCGGCTGACGCTGGGATTTGCCAATCTCGATGCCTTCGCGCGGTTCGACGCCGAAAATCCGATCGCGTCGCGCTTCATCGACGAGGATATGAACCGGGTGTGGGATCAGGCCACGCTCGACGGGCCGCGCCGCTCACGCGAACTTGATCGGGCGCGGGAAATCCGCCCGATCATCGATACCGTGGACTGGGTGCTCGACCTGCATTCGATGCTGTGGCCCTCCGATCCGCTGCTGCTGTGCGGCGAAGGGGCGCGGAGCAAGGCGCTGGCGCTCGCGATCGGGACGCCGGGGCTGGTGGTGGCCGATGGCGGCCATGCCGGCGGGCGGCGGCTGATCGATTATCCGCGCTTCACCGCCGCAACCGGCGATGCCGCCTCCGTGCTGGTCGAGGCCGGGCAGCACTGGCGGACGCCCACGGTGGCGCAGATGCAGGCGAGCGTGACCGCGCTGCTGCACCATGCCGGGATGCTCGATGCCGGACCGGACACCAAAACGACGCCCCCGCCGCCGCGTTTCGCCGAGGTGACCCGGGTGATCACGGCCACCACCGGACGCTTCGCCTTCGTGCGACCGTTCCGGGGCGGCGAGGTGATCCCGGCACGAGGAACCCTGCTCGCCCATGACGGATCGGCGGAAATCCGCACACCCTATGACGACTGCCTGATGGTGATGCCGAGCCACCGGACGGGGCGGGGGCATACGGCGGTGCGGTTGGCGCGGTTTAGTTGAGGGACGGTAAGGAGAAGAAGGCTTCTTTTTTGTAAAAAAGAAGCAAAAAACTTTCGCTCCGCCGGGCCGCAGTTGTTGAAACCGCCCCAGTCCCGATTAACAGAAGTTTTTTGTTTCTTTTTTCCAAAAAAGAAACTCTTTCTTCACCTTCTAATCCCGCCCCACCCGCGCCGCCAACATCGCCAGTTCCTCATTGAACTGGGCCGGGTGTTCCTGATGGGGGGCGTGGCCGCAGGCGGCGTAGCGGGAGAGTTTGGCATCCGGCACGTGGTTTGCGATGTGTTCGGCCATCGAGGGCAGGACGATGCCGTCTTCGTCGCCCTGGGAGATCAGGCACGGGCGGTCGAGGTTTTCCAGAGCCTCGGTGAAGTCGAGGGTGCGCATCAGCAGGAAGGCGCGGATCGCGGGCGGGGTGAGGCCGAGCACGACCATGGCGCGTTCGATATCGGCGGTCGGCAGGGGTTTGTAGGTGGTGGCGTGGACGACGTGGCGGACGCCTTCGATCATCACGGCGGGGTCTTCGCTGGCGGCCATCAGGGCACCGTCGATGAAGCTTTCACCGATGTGGCGGGGCGGGTTGGACGAGATGACGGCGGCGCCGACGAAATTGACCGCACCGACGTTTTTGGTGCCGTGGCGGGCGAGGTAGTCGCCGATCACGAAGCCGCCATAGCTCCAGCCGACCAGGACCGGCTTTTTCAGGCTCAGGGCGATCATGACGGCGGCGATATCGTCGGCCCAGTGCGCGCCCGTTTGGTACATTTCGGGGTCGAGCGGTTTGTCGGAGAAGCCGTGGCCGCGCAGGTCCATGCAGACGATGCGGTAGGCCTCGCGGAGCGGCGAGTCGAACTGGTTGTGCCAGGAGAGGTAGGCCGCCGACCAGCCGTGGATGAACAGGATCGGCTGGGCGCCTTCGGGCCCCCATTCGCGGACGTGGAGGCCGACGCCGCCGGAGCCGAGCACGCGATGGACCTTGCCGGCCTCGTGGTCGATCATGTGTTTCATATCGTCTCCTATTGGCAGGCGGGATCGCCTTGTCTGCAGTCGGACCGCGCGAGCGTTCGGGCGCGGGCCCGGGTGAGTTCGGTGCGGCAGGTGAGAACTTCAAGCGGATGGATCGATCCGCCGATCGAGCCCGAGGTTCGATAGGCGCATTCGGCGTCGCGGTAGGTGATCCAGTCGCGTTCGGCCACGATGAGCAGGGGGCGGCGGGATGGGGCGAGATCGTGCATGACCCGGGTGTAGACCGCGTTGAGGCGGGCATCCGCAAGGGTGTAATCGGCTTGCGCCTGCTGGTTCATTTCGAGTTGAGTCTGGGCCCGCGCCGTAACCGGCAGGGCTGCGAGCGCGACGAGGGCGGCGCAGCCAAGCTTTAAGCCCAATCTCAGGCTCCGCCTTGGGGGGTGGCTCATGCAGCGCGGTTGGCCACGAGGTCCTCCACCACGCTGGGGTCGGCGAGGGTCGAGATGTCGCCGAGGCTTTCGGTTTCATTGGCGGCGATCTTGCGGAGGATGCGGCGCATGATCTTGCCCGAGCGGGTTTTCGGCAGGCCGGGGGCCCAGTGGATTTCATCGGGCGCGGCGATCGGGCCGATTTCCTTGCGGACCCAGATGATGAGTTCGCGGCGGAGATCGTCGGTGGGGTCTTCGCCGCTGATCAGGGTGACGTAGGCGTAGATGCCCTGGCCCTTGACCTCGTGCGGGAAGCCGACGACGGCGGCTTCGGCGACTTTGGGGTGGGCGACGAGGGCGGATTCGACCTCGGCGGTGCCCATGCGGTGGCCGGAGACATTGATGACGTCATCGACCCGGCCGGTGATCCAGTAATATCCGTCCGCGTCGCGGCGCGCGCCGTCACCCGAGAAGTAATAGCCGGGGAAGGTCGAGAAATAGGTCTGGATGAAGCGATCGTGGTCGCCGTAGACGGTGCGCATCTGGCCGGGCCAGCTATCGGCGAGGCAGAGATTGCCTTCGGTGGCGCCGTGCAACTCCCTGCCCTCGGCATCGACGATCAGCGGTTTCACGCCGGGTAGCGGCAGGCCGGCCGAGCCGGGTTTCTGGTCGATCGCGCCGGGCAGGCCGGTGATCAGGGTGCCGCCGGTTTCAGTCTGCCACCAGGTATCGACCACCGGGCAGCGATCGTCGCCGACGACGTGGCTGTACCAGTACCAGGCTTCCGGATTGATCGGCTCGCCGACCGAGCCGAGGATGCGGAGCGAGGCACGCGAGGTGCGCTTCACCGGGGCATCACCGTCGCGCATCAGGGCGCGGATCGCGGTGGGGGCGGTGTAGAAGATGTTGACATTGTGCTTGTCGACGACCTGCCAGACCCGCGAGGTATCGGGGTAGTTCGGCACGCCTTCGAACATCAGGGTGGTGGCCCCGTTCGCGAGCGGGCCGTAGACGATGTAGGTGTGGCCGGTGACCCAGCCGACATCGGCGGTGCACCAGAAGATCTCGCCCTCGTGATAGTCGAACACGTATTGGTGGGTGAAGCTCGCCCAGACCATGTAGCCGCCGGTGGTGTGCAGCACGCCCTTGGGTTTGCCGGTCGAGCCGGAGGTGTAGAGGATGAACAGCGGGTCTTCCGCTTTCATCGGCTCGGGCGGGCACTCGGCGGGGACGGCGGCGGCGGCTTCGTGGTACCAGACGTCGCGGCCCGCGGTCATGGCGATGCTGGTGCCGGTTGCTTTGACCACGAGGACGGATTTGAGCATCGGGCAGGATTTCAAGGCGGCATCGACATTGGTCTTGAGCGGAACCTTGCGGCCGCCACGGCGGCCTTCATCGGCGGTGATCAAGATGTTGGAATTGCAATCCTGGATGCGGTTGGCGAGGCTGTCCGGCGAGAAGCCGCCGAACACGACGGAGTGGATCGCGCCGATCCGCGCGCAGGCGAGCAGGGCGACGGCGGCTTCCACGATCATCGGCATATAGATCGTGATGCGGTCGCCTTTTTTTGCGCCCAGCGCGACCAGCACGTTGGCCATGCGGCAAACGTCGGCGTGGAGTTCGCGGTAGGTGACGTGTCTGCTCTCGTTCGGGTCGTCGCCCTCCCAGATGATCGCGACCTGATCGCCCCTCGTGGCGAGGTGGCGGTCGAGGCAGTTGACCGAGGCGTTCAGCACGCCGTCCTCGAACCATTTGATCGAGACATCGCCGGTGAAGCTGGTGTTCTTGATTTTGGTCGGGCTGGTGATCCAGTCGATCCGGTCCTTCTCGGCGGCCCAGAATGCATCGGGGTCGGCGGCGGCGCGGGCCGCCATATCGTCGTACTGGGCGCGGTTGACCAGGGCGTGAGCCGCGATTTCCGGCATGACCTTGACGCGTTCGGGATGGGACATTGGCTTCCTCCGGCTTGGTTGCTGCCAGTATGGCAAGAATCGGCCCGGATCGGAAGGGCCGGGAAGCGCGTTCAGTGCTTCAGCAGAACGTCGCGCGCCTCGTTCAGCTTGTCGATCAGCCAGTCCGACCCGCCATGTTCGGGATTGGCGAACCATAGCATGTGACGGTAGGCTTCCAGCACTTCCTCGCGCGTGGTGCTCGGGGTCAGGCCGAACACCTCCAGCGCCTCGGAGCGCGACATGACTTTGGGCGGTGCGGCGGCACGGGGTTGGGGCGGCGGTTCCGATTTCGCGGGCGCCGTGCTGCCCGGCCATAGCGCGCCGATGAACGGCAGGATGCCGAGCACCACCACACCGTGGCGGAGGATGGCGGTGGCGGCGAAACTAACTGCCAGCGAGAGCAGCACCCACAGAGCGGGGTGGCGCAACCCGTGATGCCAGTCCCGCCGGCCATCGGCCTGGGGCCAGAACAGGACGGCGAGCGCGGCAAGCGCCAGCACACCGGCGATGATCAGCCGGTCGAGGTCAGAAGTCACCGCTTGGCGCCGCGCTGCGAGGGTAGGTTGTCATCCGGCACCATCGAAGCCATCAAAACGCGCGGCGAACAAGCGGGAAAATGCGGCAAACCGGGATTTCATCCAAAAAACCGGCTAGGCGTGCGCTGCAAGGGCCGCTTCCATCGCCGCGACCGCGCTCATATTGACGAGGCCGCGCGCGGTGACGCTCGGCACCGCGATGTGCAGCGGCATGGCCAGCCCGAGCAGGAGCGGTCCCACGGTGACCCCCTCGCCCGCCGCTTTCAGCAGGTTGAAACTGATATTGGCGGCGTCGATATTCGGCATCACCAGCAGGTTGGCCGAACCAGTGAGGCGCGAATCGCAGATCGAACGGTTGCGGATCGGCTCGACCAGCGCATCGTCGGCGTGCATTTCGCCATCGACTTCGAGCTCGGGGTCTTCGGCCCGGATGATCGCGAGCGCCTTGCGCATCTTGCGGGCGGACTCCGACTGGGCGGCACCGAAATTGGAATGGGAGAGCAGGGCGACTTTCGGGGCGATGCCGAAGCGGGCGACCATGGCGCTGGCCAGATGGGTCATTTCCGCGATTTCTTCGGCGCTCGGGTTCTCGTTCACATGGGTGTCGCAGAAGAACAGATTGCCCGATTGGAGGATGAGCGCGGTGACCGCCGAGACCCGGTTGATCCCCCGCCGGCGCGGGATGATCGGCAGGGCGTAGCGGAACTGGCGCGACCAGTCACCGAGGCCGCCGCAGATCGCGGCATCGGCTTCTCCCACCGAGAGCAGCATCGCCGCGCTCACGGTGGGGCGGCGGGAGAGCTGACGGGCGGCGGCATCGGGCGGGACGCCGCGCCGCCCAACCAGACGCTGGTAATCGGTCAGCAGGCGCGATGACAGGGCGGTGTCGCGACGGAGGTCGATGATGCGGACATCCTGTTCGGGTTTCATCCGCAGGCCGAGGGAGCCGATGCGCTTGATGATGGTATCGGTATCCCCGAGCAGCAGCGGCGTGCCGAGATGATCGTCGACCACGCTCTGGGCGGCGCGGAGGACACGTTCGTCCTCGCCTTCGCCGTAGACGATGCGGGTATGGGCCGAACGCGCAACCTCGATGACCGGGCGGAGCAGCAGGCCGGAGCGGAACACGAACCGCTCCAGCTCGCGCACGTAGACATCGAAATCCGCGATCGGCCGGCGGGCGACGCCTTCGGCCATGGCGGCGCGGGCCACGGCGGGGGCGATGTGGAGGATCAGGCGGGTGTCGAACGGTTTGGGGATGATGTAATCGCGCCCGAAGACCGGGGCGTTGCCGCCATAGGCCGCCGCCACGGTGTCCGACGCTTCGATGCGGGTGAGTTCGGCGATCGCCTGGACCGCCGCGAGTTTCATGCCTTCGGTGATCGCGGTGGCACCGACATCGAGAGCGCCGCGAAAAATGAAGGGGAAGCACAGGACATTGTTGACCTGATTGGGAAAATCGCTGCGCCCGGTGCAGATGATCGCATCCGGGCGGTGTTCCGCGACCAGATCGGGGCGGATTTCGGGCTCGGGGTTGGCGAGGGCGAGGATCAGCGGATTGGGGGCGAATTTATCGAGCCATTCCGCTTTCAGCACGCCGGGTGCGGAGAGGCCGAGAAAGACATCCGCGCCGTCGAGCACTTCGGAGAGGTGCCGTGCGCCGGTTTCGCGCGCCACCGGCTCCAGTGTCGCATCGAGGTTTGGCCGGCCCTTGTAGATGACACCTTCGATATCGGTCATGGTGATGTTGTCGCGCGCGGCACCCAGCGCGATCAGGATGTTCACACATGACAGTGCCGCCGCTCCCGCCCCGGAGGTGACGATTTTCACCGTCTCGATCGACTTGCCCTGCACTTTCAGCGCGTTCAGCACCGCCGCACCCACGATGATCGCGGTGCCGTGCTGATCGTCGTGAAAGACCGGGATGTTCATCCGGGCGCGCAGCGTCTGTTCAATCCGGAAGCACTCCGGGGCCTTGATGTCTTCGAGGTTGATGCCGCCGAAACTGGGTTCGAGGGCGGCGACCACCTCGATGAACCTGTCGGGATCGGGTTCGTTGACCTCGATATCGAACGTGTCGATTCCGGCGAATTTCTTGAACAGGACCGCCTTGCCCTCCATCACCGGCTTGGAGGCGAGCGCGCCGATATTGCCGAGGCCGAGCACTGCCGTGCCGTTGGTGATCACCGCGACCAGATTGCCCTTGATGGTGTAATCGTAGGCGGTGTCCGGATCGTCCTTGATCGCGAGGCAGGCGGCGGCGACGCCGGGAGAATAGGCCAGCGAAAGATCACGCGAGGTTTCCATCCGCTTGGTCGGCGTGATGGTGAGTTTGCCCGGCCGAGGGTGGCGGTGATAATCGAGTGCGGCCTTGCGGAGCGTTTCGTCCATGATTCCTCATCCCCCTGAAGCACAGACAATGCGCGATGCACCGCTTGGGGGCAATCGCCTCAGGGCATGGCTGCGTGGCACGGGAGGGACACAAGGGAGTGCTTCGTTTTTGCAGAAAAACAGAAGCGAAAAACACGGGTTCCGAAGGATCATGCGGCCGAGAAGATTCGAACTTCCACAGGGTTTCCCCCACAAGCACCTCAAGCTTGCGCGTCTACCATTTCGCCACGGCCGCACCGTCGCGGGAGCGCTATAGCCGATGGATCAGCCGGTATCAACAACCCGCGCGATCGAATGGGTGACCGAGCCCGGGCTGCTCGATTACGACCATGCGCTGGCCGAAATGCAGGCCCGCGCCGCCGCGATCCGCGCCGGGACCGCAGCCGAGCGGATCTGGCTGGTCGAACATCCGCCGATCTATACCGCCGGCACCTCTGCCCGCGAGTCCGACCTGATCGCACCGGGTGCGACCCCGACCCACCGCACCGGGCGCGGCGGGCAATGGACCTATCATGGGCCGGGGCAGCGGATCGCCTATGTCATGCTCGATCTGGCGCGCCACCACGGCACGGTCCCGCCGCGCGATGTCCGCCGGTTCGTCGCCGGGCTGGAGGCGTGGATCATCGCGGCGCTCGCGACCTTTGGGGTGCAGGGCGAAATCCGGGACGGCAGGGTCGGCATCTGGGTGGCGCACCCGAATGGCGGCCTAAAGGGGCGTGAGGCGAAGATCGCGGCGATCGGAGTGCGGGTGTCGCGCTGGGTGAGCTATCATGGCATCGCGCTGAATGTGGCGCCCGATCTTGCGGCCTATGGCGGCATCGTGCCGTGCGGGATCAGCGAGCACGGCGTGACCTCGCTCGCGGATCAGGGCGTCGAGGTGACGATGGCCGAGGTCGATCGCGCGTTGCGGGCGGGGTTCGCGGCGATTTTCGAGTGAGCGGTCAGATCGTGGCGCTGACGTCCTCCAGCAGGATCGCCCAGCGCTCGTGATCGCGCCAGTCTCCGTCGATGAACAAATATTTCGGGGAAAATCCCTCCAGCTGGAAGCCGAGCCGGCGGACCAGCCGGATCGACCGCTGATTGGCCGGCTGGATATTCGCCTCGACCCGGTGCAGCCCCGCCGCCTCGCGCATGTGAATCAGCCCGGCGCGCAGGCACAGGCTCATCAGGCCCCGGCCTGCGGTTTCCGCCATGCCGTAATAGCCGAGATAGCAGGAGCGGAAATTCGCCTGCACGATCTCGCTGAAATTGAACACGCCGATCACCTGCCCTTCGGCGGTCAGACCGATCATGGAAATGGCGCGGCCGGTGGCGAGACCGGCGAACCACTGATCGAACGCAGCGCGGTCGCACGGCGGCGCGACCCAGGGCGCATGGTAGGACCGGTTGGCGCAATTGGCGGCGATCAGGGTTTCGGCGTCGGATTCGGCGACGGGACGCAGGATCATAGCGGCAGCACCATCGCGACCCGCAAGCCGCCGAGCGGGGAATCATCGAGCCTGATATCCCCGCCATGGGCCGCGATGATGTCCCGCGCAATGGCGAGGCCGAGACCGATTCCCGCCGCGCTGCCGCTCTCGAACGGGCGGAACATCTGCTCGCGCCGCTCGGGCGGAATCCCCGGCCCGTCATCGTCGATGCAGATCCGCACATTGCTGCCGCCTTCCGGTGCGGCGGAAATATCGATCCGCCCGGCATGGCGGGCGGCGTTGTCCAGCAGGTTGGTCAGCACCCGGCGCATCGCCTCCGCGCGCAGGACCACCGGCGGCATGCTGGCCAGAGCGAGCGCGATGGTGGCGCCGCCGCGCGCGGTGCGGGCGGCGACTTCCTCGATCAGCAGGGCAAGGTCGGTCGGCTGCGGCTGCTCACCCCCCTCACCCCGCGCAAAGGCGAGATAGAGGCTGATCAGCCGTTCCATCTCCGCGATATCGCTGGTCATGCCGTCGATATCGGCGGCATCCTCGGGCAGCATCGCGATCGCGAGGCGCAGGCGGGTCAACGGCGTGCGGAGATCGTGCGATACGCCCGCGAGCATCGCCGTCCGCTGCGCGAGGAAGCGGCGTACCCGGTCCTGCATGCGGTTGAAGGCAGTGCCGGCGCGGCGGACCTCGGTTGCGCCTTCGGGGCGGATCGGGCCGGTGTCGCGCCCCATGCCGAACGCCTCGGCCGCGAGCGCGAGACGGCGGATGCCGCGCACCTGATTGCGCAGGAACAGGATGGCGATGGTGAGCAATATCAAGGTGGTGCCGCCAAGCCAGGCGAAGAATATATAGAGCGCACCGATATAAAGCCGCTTGCGTGGCACATCGATGGTCAGCACCCCGTCGGTCACCTGGATATCGACCCGCACCATGCCGGGCGGCCCGTGCCAGACCAGCGCGAACGGACGCCCGAGACCGGTGGAGAGGGCATGGGCAAGATCGGTATCGACCGGCCCGAACGCATGGGGCAAACGCCGTGGCTTCAGCACCCGCCCCGGATGGAAATGGAACGCGAATTCGAACCGGTAGGCGGCATTAGCGAAAATCTGCTGCCGCGCATCGGGGTATTCATCCGCCTGATCGAGCACGAAGGCGATTTCACCCGCGACACTGCCGGCGAGGCGGCGGGAGAGCGTATCGAGATGGCTGCCATAGAAAATCTGGAGCGCCACACCTTCGAGCAGTATCAACGGCACCACGACGATCAGCAACGTGCGCCCGAACAGGCTGCGCGGGAGGATCTTGCGCAAGGCACGGTCGGGTTCGAGGCCGCGCGGGGCTAGGCGCATGGGTGGCGAGCAAGGGAAAAGGCTTCTTTTTTGAAAAAAAGAAGCAAAAAACTTTTGTTAATCTGGGTCACAGGCGTTTTCAAAGGCGGAAACCCAGCGAATAAAAGTTTTTTTGCTTCTTTTTTTACAAAAAAAGAAGTGCTTCCTTGCTGTCCCTGCGTCATACTCCCGCGTCATGGCCCCGGCTTGAGAATATATCCCCGGCCGCGCACGGTTTGCAGGTAGCGCGGTTCGCGCGGGTCGGCTTCGATTTTGCGGCGCAAGCGGGTGACCTGAACGTCGATCGCGCGTTCGCCGGCTTCGTCCATGCCGAGGATCTGTGCCAGGGCTTCGCGGGAGAGCACTTCGTTGGCGCGGGTTGCGAGCACGCCGAGCAGGGCGGTTTCGCCGCCGGTCAGGCGGATCGGGCCGCGTTCGGTGAGCAGTTCGCCGCGTGCGGCATCGAAACTCGCGGTTCCGAGTTGCACCGGGCCGCCGCTGCTCACCGCCGGGGTTGCGGTGCGGCGGAGCATGGCGCGGATGCGAAGGAGGAGTTCGCGCGGGTCGAACGGCTTGCCGAGATAATCATCGGCCCCGGCTTCGAACCCGGCGATGCGGTCTTCCGGCGCACCGCGGGCGGTGAGCAGCAGAATCGGCAGCGAGGGGGCGCGATCGGCGCGGAGGTGTTCGGTGAAGGCGAGGCCGGATTCATCGGGCATCATGACGTCGAGCACCAGCATGTCGGGATCGACGACGCGGAGGGTTTCGCGCGCGGCGGCGGCGCTTTCGGCGGTGGTGACGCGAAACCCGTTTTCGATCAGGTAGCGCGACATCAGGGTGCGCAGGCGGGCATCGTCGTCGACGAGCAGGATATGGGCGGCGGCACCGGTCATTTTCGGGCGGCGCGGGAGGCCTCGGCGCGGTCGAGCCAGATGCGGGCCGAAGGTTTCATCATGCCGCGCAGCACTTTGCGGAAGCCCTCGACCGCCGGGCCGCCGGCCTCGCGGAAGGCCATGCTCAGGCGCTCGTATTGAAGGTCGAACAGGCGGCGTTCGAGTTCGACGCCGGCGGGGGTGAGCGAGAGCAGGCGCTGCCGCCGGTCGGTCCGGCCCGGGGTTTGCTGGACGTAGCCCTGCCGGATCAGCGGGCCGAGCACGCGGGCGAGGCTTTGTTTGGCGATGCCGAGGATGCTGAGCAATTCACCGACCGGCAGGCCGGGATTGCGGCCGATGAAGTGCAGCGTTCGGTGATGCGCGCGGCCGAACCCCATATCGGCCAGCAAGGCATCGGCCGATTCCACGAGGTCGCGGTTGGCGAAGAAGATCATGTCCTGCGCGAGGCGGACTTCGTCTTCGCGGAGGAACAGAAGCCCGGCCATCGGGCCGGATTGAGCGGATTTTTCATGCATGACACGCTCATCAATACTGGTATGGGTGATATGTGATAAGACAGGGTTTATACCGGTTTGTAAAACGCGATTATGGCAATGCGGTAGCTTGTCCGGCGCGGCTCTTGGCCTCGATACCGCGACATTCTAAGGAAGACCCATCGTTTGCAAGCGTCCGCGCCGCTGCGGAAGAAAGAGGAACGCGACACCATGAGCCTGATACCCTTCGACGATCGCGACGGCATGATCTGGTGGGATGGCGCGCTGCGCCCGTGGCGCGAGGCCAATCTGCACGTTCTGTCGCACGGGCTGCATTATGCGTCCGCCGTGTTCGAGGGTGAGCGGTCGTATAATGGCAACATCTTCAAGCTGCGCGACCATACCGAACGGCTGATCGCCTCCGGGCGCATTCTCGGGTTCGAGATCCCCTATAGCGCCGAGCAGATCGATGCCGCCTGCAAGGAGGTGCTGGCCGCGAACAATCTGACCGACGGATATATCCGCCCGCTCGCATGGCGCGGGGCCGAGCAATTATCGGTCTCGGCGCAGGCGACCCGGATTCATCTTGCGATCGCGGCATGGCCTTGGCCCAATCTGTTCGGCGCGGACCGGATGAAGGGGATCACCCTCGGCATGGCGCAATGGCGCCGGCCCGACCCGCGCACCGCGCCCACCGCCTCGAAAGCAGCGGGGCTTTACATGATCGGCACGCTGTCGAAACACGCCGCCGAGGCCGAAGGCTTCAACGATGCGCTGATGCTGACCTGCGACGGGCATGTCGCCGAGGCGACCGGGGCGAACATATTTTTCGCGATCGACGGCGCGCTGCACACCCCGATCCCTGAGAGTTTTCTCGACGGCATCACCCGCCGCACGGTGATGGCGCTGGCCCGGTCCCGCCAGATCACCGTTCATGAACGCCGGATCGACCCCGCCGAAATGGCGACTGCGAGCGAGGTGTTCCTTGCCGGAACCGCCGCCGAGGTGACGCCGGTGCGACAGATCGGCGACCTCACCTTCACGCCGGGGGCGATGACACGGATGCTGATCGACGATTACGACGCTCTGGTGCGGATGTCGCCCGCCGAGGTCGCGAAACGGGCGGCCTGACCGCGCGGTGACGATCCCGCATTTTTCGGATCACGCGGCCAACGAGCGGACCTTTCTCGCCTGGGTCCGCACCGCGATCGCGGTGATGGCGTTCGGGTTTCTGGTCGAGCGGTTCGATATCTTTCTCAAGATCGCGAGCAAGTCGCTCGGCAAGCATATCACCGTGTCCGGGCAGGTCACCGGCAGCCTGGTCGGGCTGGCGCTGATCATCGCCGGGGCGGCGATGGTGCTGACCGCGATGATCCGGTTCACCCGTATCCGCAGCGCGATTGCCGATGAGACCACCCATGAGGCGGAGGGTGACAAGCTCGACCTCGTGCTGGCCGGATTCATTGTGGTGCTGGGGATCGGGCTTGCGATCTATCTCGCGATCACGATGCTGCACGGGGCGAAATCGGGCTGACGGGGCCGGGCCGAGGGACAACGCCCGGCTGCATTGCAGGGTTTGCTCATGTCCTGCGCCGCGCTGCGCGGGTAAACGATCCCGATGCCGAGTTCCTCGCAAACCCTGTCAACCGCTGCCGTCGCGCCAGCCGTCGGGCGGTTGCCGCTGCTGCTCGGCTTCCTGATCGCGATCGGGCCGGTCTCGGTCGATATGTATCTGCCGGCGTTTCCGACGATTGCGCGGGATTTTCATGACGCCGCCGCCCCCGGGCTGACGCTGGCGGCCTATTTCGCCGGGCTGGCGATCGGGCAGATGACCCAGGGCCCGTTTTCCGACCGGACCGGACGGCGCTGGCCGATCCTGATCGGGCTCAGCATCTACACCCTCGCCTCGCTCGGCTGCGCGGCGGCGTGGAGCACCGATTCGCTTTCGGCGTTCCGGCTGCTCGCCGCGTTCGGAGGCTCCGCCTCGGTGGTGGTGCCGCGCGCGATGGTGCGCGACGTGGCGGACGGGCCGGCGGCGGCGATGCTGTTCTCGCGGCTGATGCTGGTGATGGGAGTGGCACCGATCATCGCGCCGATCCTTGGCAGTGCGGTGGTTTCGGTCGGCTCGTGGCGCTGGATTTTCGTGATCGCCGCCGTCTATGGCGTGGCGGCGCTGGCCCTCGTGTGGTTCAAACTGCCCGATACTCTGCCGCCCGCACGGCGCAGCATGGTCGGGTTCCGCTCGATCGTGGCGCGGTATGGCCAGATCAGCGCGGAGCGGCATTTTCTGGCGAATGCCCTCACCGGCACCTTCGCGATCGGCGCGCTGTTCGCCTACCTGACCGGCACGCCGGGCGTGTTCATCGGCGAGTTTCACTGGAAGCCGCTGGAATATGCCGCTTTGTTCGGGCTCAATGCGACGGTGTATATCGGGTTCAACCAGTGGAATCCGCATCTGGTCGCGCGGGTCGGGCTGCGGCCGGTGATTTCGGCCTCGGTGCTGCTGCTGCTGGCGGGCACGGTCGGGCTCACCGTGGCGGCATTGCTCGGCACCGGAGCGGCCGCGATCGTCGCCTCATTGCTGGTGTGCCAGGCGAGCTATGGGTTCGCCCTGCCGAGCACGATGGTCGCATCGCTCTCACGCCATCAGGCCCATGCCGGCTCGGCCTCCGCGCTGATGGGGACGTGGCAGTATCTCGGCGGCGCGATTGCCGGGGCGATCGTCGGCGGCTTTGCCGACGGGACGGCGCGACCGATGGCGATCACCATGCTGGGATGCGCGGCCCTTGCGGTGCTGGCAAGCCTGTTCCGGCCACGCGCCACCCTCGCGCGGGATTGATCGAACGTGATAGAGGAACGGTCCATGACCAGCATCATCGGCATCCCCGCCTGCACCAAACTCATCGCCAACCATCATCAGCACGCGACCCCGGCGCGTTACGGCGAGGCGCTGATCCGCGCCGCCGATGCGGTGCCGGTGCTGATCCCGCCCGAGGGCGAGCGGATGCTCGCGGTGCTCGACCGGCTGGACGGGCTTCTGTTCAACGGCAGCCCGAGCAATGTCATGCCGGATCGGTACGGGGTGACCCAGGATGAAACCCCCGACGCGCACGACCCCGACCGCGATGCGACGACGCTCGCGATGATCGAGGCGGCGATTGCGCGCGGCATGCCGGTGTTCGGGATCTGCCGGGGGTTGCAGGAAATCAATGTCGCCCTCGGCGGCACGCTGCATCAGCAGGTCCATAATATTGCGGGGCGGGCGGATCATCGCGGCGGCGTGGGAACGCGGGCGGAGCAGTACGCCGTGCGCCATGAGGTTCACCTGACCGGGACGCTCGCGGAGATATGCGGTGCCCGTACCATCATGGTGAACTCGCTGCATGGTCAGGCGATCGACCGTCTGGCACCGGGGCTGGTGGTCGAGGCGACTGCGCCGGATGGCACGATCGAGGCGGTGCGGGTGGTCGCGGCACGTAATTTCGCGCTCGCGGTGCAATGGCATCCGGAATGGGACGTGCTGGGCGCGCCGGACCGCCAGCGCCTGTTCGCCGCCTTCGGCGCGGCCTGTGCCGCCTACCGGAACCGCACCGCGCAGGCGGCCTGACTTTTTCCGCCGGATCGCTTATATGAAGGGCCTGCCGCGCGCGGCATCATTGCTCAAGGAGCGACATCATGGACATCCAGACCATCGACAGCCAGTATTCCCAGTTGCAGACCCAGGCGCAGGGAACCGTCGAGGAACTCAAGGCCCTGGCGACCAAGCTGCAGACCTCTGCGCAGTCCGGTAATCAGGATGCGCGGGAATGGCTGCTCGACCTGAAGTCGATCGCGCTGGCCATTCAGGCCGAGCAGAATCAGGTCGCCAATCTGTTGCAGGCGCTGCACGGGTTCATGGCCAACCAGCCGCAGCAGATGGGCTCGGTGCCCCAAAGCCAGCAACCCTGGGGCCAGCCGCAACAGCAGGGCTATCCGCCCCAGGGCTACCCGCAGCAGGGCTATCCCCCGCAGCAGCAGGGCGGCATTCTCGGCGGCTTCCTCAATTCCGGCTTCGGTCGCGCCATCACCATGGGTGCCGGATTCGGGATTGGCGACAGTATCATCAACGATATTTTCTGACCGGCCGCCCGATGAACTGGCTCACCGAATTCGTCCGCCCCCGCGTCCGCACCCTGCTCGGGCGCAAGGAGGCGCCGGATAATCTGTGGCATCAGTGCCCCTCCTGCCAGCAGATGATCTTCCACCGTGAGCTGGAATCGGCCAAAAAAGTCTGCCCCCATTGCGGCCATCACATGCGGGCGACCGCCGCCGAACGCCTGGGCTGGACCTTCGACAAGGGGGAATTCACCCGGATCGATCTGCCCAAAGTGCCGGTCGATCCGCTCAAGTTCCAGGACCGCAAGCGCTATTCCGACCGGCTGACAGAATCGCGGAAAAAGACCGGAATGGACGATGACGTGCTGGTCGCGCATGGCAGCGTCGGCGGCCACAAGGCGGTGGTGGCGGCGACGGATTTCCGCTTCATGGGCGGCTCGATGGGGGCGGCGATGGGCGAAGCACTGGTCGCCGCCGCCCGGCTTGCCGTGCTGCAGAGCGCCGCCCTGATCGTCTACACCGCCTCGGGCGGGGCGCGGATGCAGGAGGGCCCGATCAGCCTGATGCAGATGCCGCGCACCACCATCGCGGTGCAGATGGTCCGCGAAGCCGGCCTGCCCTACATCGTCATCCTCACCGACCCTACCTACGGCGGCGTCACCGCCTCCTTCGCGATGCTGGGCGATGTCCAGATCGCCGAGCCCAATGCGCTGATCGGCTTCGCCGGGGCCCGGGTGATCGAGGAGACCATCCGCGAGAAACTCCCCGAAGGCTTCCAGCGCGCGGAATATCTGCTCGAACACGGCATGATCGACATGGTGACCCCGCGCGGCGAGCTCACCGCGATGCTCGGCCGTCTGCTCGGCCTGCTCAAGGTGGCGCCGATCGAACAACAGGCGGCGTGAGGGCGGCGATGAGCCCACCCCTCTCGCGGATCGATGCGCGGATCGAACGCCTCCATCATCTCTATCCCCGCCTGATCGATCTGCGGCTCGAACGGCTCGAACGCCTGCTCGCGGCGCTGGGCCATCCCGAACGCAGGCTGCCGCCGTGCATCCATGTCGCGGGGACCAACGGCAAAGGCAGCGTCTGCGCCTTCGTGCGCGCGATCGCCGAGGCCGCGGGGCTGCGCGTGCATGTGTATACCTCGCCGCATCTGGTCCGGTTCAACGAGCGCATCCGCCTTGCCGGCACGCTGGTTTCGGATGACGCGCTGGACGCAGCGCTGGACGAGGTCGAACGGGTGAACGACGCCGCACCGATCACGGTGTTCGAGGCAATCACCGCCGCCGCCTTCGTGCTGTTCGCCAGCCATCCCGCCGATCTCGCGATCATCGAGGTTGGACTGGGCGGGGCGTTCGATGCCACCAACGTGATCCCCCCGCCGCTCGCCTGCGCGATCACCTCGATCTCGCTCGATCACCGCGAGTTCCTTGGCGACTCCACAACCATCATCGCCCGCGAGAAATCCGGCATCATCAAGCCGGGCACGATTGCGGTCACCGGCGCGCAGCCGGGCGAGATCCTCGACGTGATCGCCGGCACCGCCGCCGCCAGCGCGGTTCCCCTCGCCGCGCGCGGACGGGATTGGGATGTGAACACCACCGCCACCGGCTTCACCTTCCACAATGGCGCCGGCACGCTCGACCTGCCGCCGCCTGCCCTCGGCGGTGCACATCAGCTCGACAATGCCGGCATCGCGATCGCCGCGCTCCGCGCTACGTCCCTGCCGATCCCGCAATCTGCCTATGCCACCGGCATGCGCACCGCCACATGGCCGGCGCGGATGCAGCGCCTGACCGGCGCACTGGCCGATATCCTGCCGCGCGGCTCCGAACTCTGGCTCGACGGCGCGCATAATCCGGGCGGGGCCGAGGCGATCGCCGCGATGCTCGCCGCGTGGGACGGGCCGACCGATCTGATCGTGGGGATGAAGCAGGCCAAGGATTGCGCCGAATTTCTCCGCATCGTGATCCCCCATGCCGCCAGTATCCATGCGGTCGCGGAACCGGGCCAACATCTGGCATTGCCGGTCGAGGCGATCATCGACGCCTCGGGCGGCATCGCCCTGCCCGGGCCGACCGTTGCCGAGGCGCTCGAAACCCTGGCGCGGGCCGGAATTCCACGCCGGGTGCTCATTTGCGGCTCGCTCTATCTCGCCGGGTTGATCCTGGCCCGCCAAGCCGAGCGAGAGGTAGAACCAGCTTGACGGCACGATGCCGGATCGGCCGGTGCGAACGAACAAGGGGAGAACCGAACGATGCCGGAGACCGCGACAACCCGCACGATGCGCGCATGGGCCGTGACCGAATCGGGCCAGCCCTTGTCCGAAATCGATCTGCCCCGCCCCGAACCGCAAGGAACCGAGGTGCTGATCGAGGTCACCCATTGCGGCGTCTGCCACTCCGACCTGCACATATGGGACGGGTATTACGATCTCGGCAGCGCCGGCCGGTTCGACATCATGCAGCGCGGCATCACCCTGCCGCTCGCCCTTGGCCATGAAATCGTCGGCCGGGTGGCCGCTCTGGGGCCGGATGCGCAGGGTGTGGCGATCGGCGATGTCCGCGTCGTCTATCCCTGGGTCGGCTGCGGCACCTGCGCGCGATGCGCGGCGGGCGAGGATAATCTGTGCACCCGGCAACGCTCGCTCGGCATCTATCAGCATGGCGGCTTCGCGACCCATGTGATCGCCGCCCACCCGCGCCACCTGATCGATCCCGGCACGCTCGATCCCGCCTTGGCCGCGACCTACGCCTGTTCCGGCATCACCGTGTTCGCCGCGATCCGCAAGATCATGCCGATCGCACCCGATGAGCCGGTGGTGCTGATCGGCGCGGGCGGGCTTGGCCTGTCCGCCATCGCGGTGCTGCGGGCGCTCGGCCATCGATCGATCGTGAGCGTCGATACCAGTGCGGCCAAGCGCGCCGCGGCCAGCGCGGCGGGTGCGACCGCCGTGGTCGACGGCACCGAAGACCGGCTCGACCGCGCGATCATCGCCGCCTGCGGCGGCCAGCCCGGTGCCATCATCGATCTGGTCAACGGCTCGGGCACCGCCCGCGCCGCCCATGCCGCCCTCGCCAAGGGCGGCAAGCTGGTCATGGTCGGCCTGTTCGGCGGCGAACTCACCCTGCCCCTGCCCTTCATGCCGATCCGCGCGCTGACCATTCAGGGCAGCTATGTCGGCTCGCCGCGCGACCTTCAGGATCTGGTCGATCTTGCACAGGGCGGCGGCCTGCCGGCGCTGCCGGTCGAAACCCTGCCCCGCACCCGGACCAATACCGCCCTCGCCCGGCTGAAGAACGGCGAGGTGACCGGGCGGCTGGTGCTGGTCGCCGACGAGGCATGATCGACAAGCTCGAATATCTGCTGGCTCTGGCGCGGGAAAAGCATTTCGGCCGGGCGGCGGAAGCCTGCGGCGTCACCCAACCCACATTCTCCGCCGGTATCCGCGTGCTCGAAGCGACGCTGGGGATGCCGCTGGTCGAGCGCGATTCGCGGTTCCAGGGCTTCACTCCGGAAGGCGAGCGCGTGCTCGACTGGGCACGCCAGATCGTGGGCGACGTCCGCGCGATGCGCGCGGATATCGGCGCGCTCAAGACCGGGCTCACCGGATTGTTGCGGATCGCCGCCATCCCGACCGCGCTCGCGACCATCGCGGAACTGACCACGCCCTACCGCGCGCGCCACCCCGGCGTGCGCTTCTCGATCCAGTCCTGCACCTCGAACGAGGTGCTGCGGCGGCTGGAGAATTTCGAGGTCGATGCCGGGGTGACCTATCTCGACAACGAACCGATCGGCCGCAACCGCGTGGTGCCGCTGTATCAGGAACGCTACCGGCTGCTCACCGCCGCGGACGCGCCGCTGGGACATCGCGAGCAGATCGCCTGGGCGGAACTGGCAGCAATTCCGCTCTGCCTGCTCACGCCCGACATGCAGAATCGCCGGATTCTCGACCGGTTGCTGCATAATGCGGGGATCGACCTCGCGCCCACGCTGGAGAGCAATTCGATCGTGGTGCTGGTCAGCCACGTCCAGACCGGGCGCTGGGCCTGCGTGCTGCCGGAAAAACTGGCCCAGATTTTCGGCCTGACCCCGAAACTTCGGGCGATCCCGATCGTCGCACCCGAGGAGGTCCACAGCGTCGGCGTTATCTTGCCCAACCGCGACCCGATGTCGCCCCTGGTGTCGGCCCTGGTCCAGATCGCGACCCGTCATGCGGAGGCCCTTGCCGACGCTCCTTGATAGATACTTTCTATCGAACATTCCGAGATTGAGCTTGTTTGACCGCCTGAAACGGGAATACGATTAACCTGATCTAAAGGTCGTTGGGTTAAACCCGCACGAGATCGGATGGGGATGAGCATGTCAGGTTTGAAAACGATGGTGGCGACCGCTGCCACACCGGCCTGGAACGAGGCCGAGGCGGCTGCGATCATCGCGTCCCATCGGCATCGCGAGGGGCCGTTGCTGCCGATCCTGCATGCGATCCAGGCCGCTTTCGGCTGCGTGCCGCCTGAGGCCGAACCGCTGATCGCAAACGCGCTCAATCTCAGCCGCGCCGAAATCCACGGCGTCGTCACCTTCTATCACGATTTCCGCCGCAAGCCGGCCGGTCGCCATGTTCTGAAACTCTGCCGGGCCGAGGCCTGTCAGTCGATGGGCGGCGAGGCGAATGCCGCCCGCCTGCTCGCCACGATCGGGCTCGACTGGGGCGGAACGACGCCGGATGGCCGCCTCACCATCGAGCCGGTTTATTGCCTCGGCCTCTGTGCCAACGCCCCCGCCGCCCTGTTCGACGATATGCCGGTGGGCCGGGCCGATGCCGCACGGCTCGAAACCCTGGTGCGGGAGGCGGCGTAATGAAAATTTTCATCCCGCGCGACATGGCCGCCGTCGCGGTCGGGGCCGATCATCTCGCAACCGCGATCGCGGCGGAAGCGCAGGCGCGCAACATCCCGCTCACCATCATCCGCAACGGCTCGCGCGGCCTGTTCTGGCTCGAACCGCTGATCGAGGTCGCGACCGCCGCAGGCCGGATCGGCTATGCGAACCTCAGCGTCGCGGATGTCCCTTCATTATTCGAAAGCCGGTTCTTCGAAGGCGGCCCGCATGACCGCTGCATCGGGGTGGTCGAGCGCCTGCCTTATCTCGCGCGCCAGACCCGGTTCACCTTCGCGCGCGCGGGGGTGATCGATCCCGTCTCGCTCGACGATTATCGCCGCCACGGCGGCTATCGCGGGCTCGAAACCGCGCTCTCGCTCGGCCCGGCGGCGATCGTGGCTGCGGTCAAGGAAAGCGGCCTGCGCGGTCGCGGCGGCGCCGGTTTCCCGACCGGGATCAAATGGGAAACCGTCGCGCGTGCGTCAGCGCCGCGCAAATACATCGTCTGCAACGCGGATGAAGGCGATTCCGGCACCTTCGCCGACCGGCTGATCATGGAAGCCGATCCGTTCATGCTGATCGAGGGCATGACCATCGCGGGTATCGCGGTCGGGGCGACGCAGGGATACATCTATCTGCGGTCGGAATATCCGTTCGCGATTCGGATCATGAACGAAGCCATCGCCATCGCGACGCGGGCGGGCTGGCTGGGGCGCGGCATTGCCGGCAGCCGGTTCGATTTCGATCTGGAGGTGCGGGTGGGCGCGGGTGCGTATGTCTGCGGCGAGGAAACCGCCCTGCTCGAAAGCCTGGAAGGCAAACGGGGCCAGGTGCGCGCCAAGCCGCCGCTGCCCGCGATCAAGGGTTTGTTCGGCCAGCCGACCGTCATCAACAACACCATCTCCCTCGCCAGCGTCCCCTTCATTCTCGCCGAGGGCGCGCAGCGTTACGCGGAGATCGGCTATGGCCGCTCGCGCGGCACCATGCCGGTGCAACTCGCCGGCAACATCCGTCATGGCGGCCTGTTCGAATGTGCCTTCGGCATCACCCTCGGGGAGCTGATCGAGGATGTCGGCGGCGGCACCGCATCGGGCCGCCCGGTCCGCGCGGTGCAGGCCGGGGGACCGCTGGGTGCCTATTTCCCCCCTGCCCTGTTTGACACCCCCTATGATTACGAAGCCTTCGCCAAACGGGACGGGCTGATCGGCCATGGTGGCCTCGTGGTGTTCGACGAGACCGCCGACATGGCGAAAATGGCGCGGTTCGCCATGGAATTCTGCGCCCATGAATCCTGCGGCAAATGCACCCCGTGCCGGATCGGCGCGGTGCGCGGCGTGGAAACCTTCGATAAAATCGCCGCCGGTATCGAGCCCGAGCAAAACCTCGCTCTGGTGCGCGACCTTTGCGAAACCATGAAGCTTGGCTCGCTCTGCGCGATGGGCGGTTTTACCCCCTACCCGGTCCTGAGCGCGATGAACCATTTCCCCGAGGATTTCGCGGCGAAGCCGCTGCCTCTGGCGGCCGAATAAAGGAACCAACCCATGGGTCTCGTTCACGAAATCGACTACGGCACCAAGCCGGTCCAGGCCGAAAAACTGGTGGCCCTCACCATCGATGGCGTCACCGTCAGCGTGCCCGAAGGCACCTCGGTGATGCGGGCGGCGATGGAGATCGGCACGCAGATCCCCAAGCTCTGCGCCACCGACATGCTCGACAGTTTCGGCTCCTGCCGCCTCTGCCTCGTCGAAATCGAAGGTCGCGCCGGCACCCCGGCCTCCTGCACCACCCCGGTCGCCGAGGGTATGGTTGTCCACACCCAGAACGAGCGGCTCGGCAAAATCCGCCGCGGCGTGATGGAGCTCTATATCTCCGATCATCCGCTCGACTGCCTGACCTGCTCGGCCAACGGCAATTGCGAGTTGCAGGACATGGCGGGCGCGGTGGGGCTGCGCGATGTCCGCTACGGCTATGCCGGTGAAAATCACCTCGCCTCGGTCAAGGATGGCTCCAACCCGTATTTCCAGTTCGACCCCGCGAAATGCATCGTCTGCTCGCGCTGCGTGCGTGCCTGCGAGGAGGTTCAGGGCACCTTCGCCCTGACCATCGCCGGGCGCGGGTTCGAGTCGAAAGTTTCACCCGGCATGGAAGAGAGTTTCTTCGACTCCGAATGCGTCTCGTGCGGCGCCTGCGTGCAGGCCTGCCCGACCGCGACGCTGATGGAAAAATCGGTCATCGAGATCGGCCAGCCGGAACACTCGAAAGTCACCACCTGCGCCTATTGCGGCGTCGGCTGCTCGTTCAAGGTCGAAATGCGCGGCGAGCAGGTGGTGCGGATGGTGCCGTACAAGGACGGCAAGGCCAATCACGGCCATTCCTGCGTCAAGGGGCGGTTCGCCTTCGGCTATGCCACCCATCGCGACCGCATCACGAAGCCGATGATCCGCGCCCGCATCACCGATCCGTGGCGCGAGGTCTCGTGGGATGAGGCGATCGCCCATACCGCCTCGGAATTCAGGCGCATCCAGGCCACGCACGGCAAGGATGCCGTCGGCGCAATCACCTCCTCGCGCTGCACCAACGAGGAAACCTACCTCGTCCAGAAGCTGGTCCGCGCGGTGTTCGGCAACAACAATACCGACACCTGCGCCCGGGTCTGCCACTCGCCCACCGGTTACGGGCTCAGCCAGACCTTCGGCACTTCGGCCGGCACCCAGGATTTCGACAGTGTCGAGCACGCCGATGTCATGCTCCTGATCGGCGCCAACCCGACCGACGGCCATCCGGTCTTCGCCTCGCGGATGAAAAAGCGCCTGCGCGAAGGGGCAAAACTCATCGTGATCGATCCCCGCCGGATCGATCTGGTCCGCACCCCGCACGTCGAGGCGGCGATCCACCTCGCGATCCGCCCCGGCACCAATGTCGCGATCCTGTCGGCCCTCGCCCATGTCATCGTGACCGAAAACCTGATCGACGCCGATTACGTGCGCGAGCGCTGCGAGACCGATGCCTTCGCCGACTGGGCCGAGTTCGTCGCCCGCGAGAGCAACAGCCCGGAGGCGACCGCCGCGATCACCGGTGCCGACCCCGAAGACGTCCGCGCCGCCGCACGGCTCTACGCGACCGGTGGCAATGCCGCGATCTATTACGGCCTCGGCGTCACCGAACACAGCCAGGGCACCACAGCGGTCATGGCGCTCGCCAACCTCGCGATGGCGACCGGCAATATCGGCCATGTCGGTGCCGGGGTGAACCCGCTGCGCGGTCAGAACAACGTGCAGGGAAGCTGCGACATGGGCAGTTTCCCGCACGAATTCACCGGCTACCGCCATGTCTCGACGCCGGATGTCCGCGCCCTGTTCGAACGGGAATGGGGCGTCACGATCGATCCCGAACCGGGCCTGCGCATTCCCAATATGCTGGATGCCGCGATCGACGGCACATTCAAGGGTCTTTACATCCAGGGCGAGGATATCGCGCAATCCGACCCCGATATCCGCCACATCACCGCCGGGCTTTCGGCGATGGAATGCGTCGTCGTGCAGGATCTCTTCCTCAACGAGACTGCGCAATTCGCCCATGTCTTCCTGCCCGGCTCGACCTTCCTCGAAAAGAACGGCACCTTCACCAATGCCGAACGCCGCATCCAGCGGGTCCGCAAAGTCATGACCCCGAAAAACGGCTATGAGGACTGGGAGATCACCCAGCTTCTGGCCCGGGCGCTGGGCTATGACATGAACTACCATCACCCGTCCGAAATCATGGACGAGATCGCCCGGCTCACCCCGACCTTCGCCAATGTGTCGTTCGACCTGCTCGACCGCGTCGGTTCGGTGCAATGGCCCTGCAACGAGGAGGCACCCGAAGGCACGCCGACCATGCATATCGATCATTTCGTGCGCGGTCAGGGGCGGTTCTTCGTTACCGAATACGTCCCGACCGATGAGAAAGTCGGCCCGCGCTTCCCGCTCCTGCTCACCACCGGGCGCATTCTCAGCCAATACAATGTCGGTGCCCAGACCCGGCGCACCCAGAATTCGGCGTGGCACGAGGAGGATCTGCTCGAAATCCACCCGCACGACGCCGAGCAGCGCGGCGTGACCGATGGCTCATGGGTCAAGCTCGCGAGCCGCGCCGGTGAAACCAGCCTGCGCGCCAAAATCACCGAGCGGGTCGCCCCCGGCGTGGTCTACACCACCTTCCATCACCCGATGACAATGGCCAATGTGGTCACCACCGAGTATTCCGACTGGGCGACCAACTGCCCGGAATACAAGGTGACCGCGGTGCAGATCTCGCCGTCGAACGGCCCGACCGAGGCACAGCGTGACTACGCCGAACTCGGCCACCGCACCCGCCGGATCGAGGCGGTCGCCGCCGAATGACCCGGGTGCCCGACCCCGCCGCACAGATCGCATCGATCGCGTTTCGCAGCGGCGCGGTTGCGGCGACCGCGCGCACCGTGCCCGAGGAAACCGCCGTCGCCCTCAGCTACGACCGGGTCGGCTACGCGGTGATGATGACGACGCCGTGCGACCTCGTCGATTTCGCGACCGGCTTCAGCCTGTCCGAAGGGATTGTCGATCGCGCGGACGATATCCTCGATTGCGAGATCATCGCGGTGGCGGGCGGCATCGAATGCCGGATGCGTCTGGCGGGCGACATGTCCGCGCGCCTCGCCCGGCGGCGGCGTCATCTGGCGGGCGCGCTCGGCTGCGGCCTGTGTGGTCTCGAAAGCCTGGCCGAAGCCAACCGCGCGATCCCCCCAGTCGACTCCGCCATCACCCTGAGCGCCACGCAGATCATGCGCGCGATGCGCGACATGGCGATCGCCCAGAGTCTGAACCAGCGCACCCACGGCGTCCACGCAGCCGCCTTCTTCGATCCCGCCGCACGGTCCCTGCTGCTCCGCGAGGATGTCGGGCGGCATAACGCGCTCGACAAAGTGGGCGGCGCACTTGCCCGCATTGGGGCATCGGCGGCGCGCGGCGCGGTGCTGATGACCAGCCGGGTTTCGATCGAACTGATCCAGAAGGCCGCGATCATGGGAGCGCCGGTCATCGTCGCGGTCTCGGTGCCGACCGCGCGCGCGGTCCGGCTCGCCGATCAGGCCGGCATCACCCTCGCCGCGATCGCGCGCGACGACGGGTTTGAGGTGTTCACCCATCATCGGCGGATTGAATTCGGAGCGCAGTCGGATGTCGCATGACGCCCAGTTGAGCCGGCTCGTCTATATGGCGAACCAGATCGGTACGTTCTTCGCCTCACGGCCCGAAGAGGAAGCCATCGCTGAAATCGAAGGCCATATCCGCAAATTCTGGGACCCGAGGATGCGGCGGCAGATCGCCTCCCTGCTCGATCGGGAGGATAGCGGCCTGTCGCCGCGCGTGCGCAAGGCGGTCCTGCGGCTGAACCAGACGTTGCAGATGTCGATCTGATCGCGTAAATTTTATCGCGATAACGGAATTGTGCTCCATCACGCGAGCATGTCTTAAAAGCAATCGGCACGCCTCATCACACCAGGGAACGCCCATGACCAGTTTTCTCGATCGTGAACGAACTGTCGCACCCGCTGGCTATAATCGCTGGCTGGTGCCCCCCGCCGCACTCTGTATCCATCTCAGCATCGGCGAGGCCTATGCCTTCAGCGTGTTCAACCTGCCGCTGACCCGGCTGATCGGCTTAGGCAAACCCGCCGCGTCCGACTGGTCGCTGACCGATATCGGCTGGATCTTTTCCGTGGCCATCGTGTTTCTGGGGCTTTCGGCGGCCTTCGGCGGCGCGTGGCTCGACCGCGTCGGCCCGCGCAAGGCAATGACCCTCGCCGCGCTCTGCTTCGGCGGCGGCTTCATGGTGGCGGCGCTCGGGGTCTCGATGCACAGCCTGCTCATCGTGTTCCTCGGCTACGGGGTGCTCGGCGGCATCGGGCTCGGCATCGGCTACATCTCGCCGGTGCGCACGCTGATGACCTGGTTTCCCGACCGGCCGGGCATGGCGACCGGGCTCGCGATCATGGGATTCGGCGGTGGCGCGATGATCGCGGCCCCTCTGTCGGTCCTGCTGATGCATCATTATGCGACCGCCACGAGCCTCGGCATCGTGCCGACCTTCGTGACGCTCGGGGTCATTTACACGGTCTTCATGCTGTTCGGCGCGCTGATCGTGCGGGTCCCGGCGGCGGGATGGGCACCGGCGGGTTACGTGGCTTCCACGAGTTCGCAGAAACTCGTGACCTCGCAGAGCGTCACCGCCGCGCAGGCCATGAACACGCCGCAGTTTTTTCTGATCTGGTTCGTCCTGTTCCTCAATGTCACCGCTGGAATCGGCGTGATCAGCCAGGCCAGTCCGATGATCCAGGAAATGTTCCAGGGCCACGTGACCGCTGTGACCGCAGCCGGGTTCGTCGGCTTCCTGTCCCTGTTCAACATGGGTGGCCGGTTCTTCTGGGCCTCGCTCTCCGACCGGCTGGGCCGCAAACCGACCTATTTCGTGTTCTTCGGCCTCGGCATCATCCTCTACATTCTGGTCCCGCATACCGCCCTGCTCGGCAGCGTCAGCATCACCGCGCTCTGCTTCGGGGTGATCCTCTCGATGTATGGCGGCGGCTTCGCGACCCTGCCGGCCTATCTGCGGGATATTTTCGGGCTTCGCCATGTCGGCGCCATCCATGGCCGCACCCTCACCGCCTGGTCGGCTGCCGGAGTGATGGGGCCGGTCCTGGTCGATTACATCCGCCAATATCAACTCAACCACGGCGTGCCGAAGGCCGATGCCTATACCGTCACCCTCTATGTCATGGCCGGGTTGCTGCTGATCGGCGGCGTGTGCAACGCCATGATCTCCCCGGTCGATGCGCGGCATCACGAAGCTATCGCCAGCCCCGCAGAATAGGATGAACCCCATGGACACTCAAAACCAGACCCCGCAACTGATCTTCTACTGGGCCGTGGTCGGCCTGCCGCTGGCGTGGGGCGTCTATCACACCCTGATCGCGGCATTCAAACTGTTCGGCTGAACCATGCCGCGCCGTAGGCGAGGATAAAGGCAGCCCCGGGGCCGATGACCCAGCCCCGGACAATGCCGAACAGCACGCCGGTGTCGATCGTCCGCTGACCGCGCGCGAGCCCGGCACCGGTCATCGCGCCGATCAGCGCCTGATTCATCGATGTGAAATAGCCGAAGGAAACCGCGACCAGCACGACCACCGCCTGCACCAGTTGCGCCGCGGTCGCCATGGTCCGGTCCATCCGCACGATATCGAACGCGACACGCTGCAAGAGCGGTCTGCCCCAGGTCAGCACCCCGGCGGCGAGCCCGACCCCGCCGATCGCACCCGCGAGCACTGGCCCGGTGAGGTGAATGCTGAGCAGAACCGCGGTCGCGTTCGATACATCGTTGGCCCCCATGCTCAACGACGCAATCCCCCCCGCCATCACGAGCACCTGCCCGATCCGCGCCGCCCGATCCGCCCGGCGGAACAAAGCGAAGCGATCGAATATCGAGGTCAGCCCGTATCCCGCTGCGGCAGCGACGAAGGGGGCCAGCACCCAAAGCACAGCGAGATCAACGACCGCCCGCCACGCTACCCCGAGTCCGGACGCCGTCGCGGTGCCGATAAGCGCGAAGATCAGGATCTGGATGGTCGAGGTCGGAATCCGCAACCGGGTGAACAGCGTCGTCAACAGGAAGGCGACGCCGATGACAATGATCGCCGCCCCCGCCGTCACCCGTCCGGTGACGATGCCGTGCCCGACATGAACGAGCACCCGGCGGCTGAGCACCACCGCGCCGATCAGGGTCAGGACCGCCATTGAAATCAGGGCCGGGCGCAGGCGGATGCTTCCGGTCGCATAGGGCATGCCCATGCAGGCGCCGGTATAGTGCGCCCCCATGCTCCAGGCGAAGGCCAGCGCGGTCAGGATCAGAACGGTGTCGATCACCATACCATCGGTGTAAGGCAAAGCGCCGGGCGCGGGAATGTTCCCCGGTTCACGTGACGGTCGATCTGGTCTAATCGCAACCCTCACGCAGACGCCTTGGGGACCGATGATACGACTGGATAATATCAGCAAGCAGAACGGCCAGCGCCTCGTCTTCATCGAGGCCTCGGCTGCCCTTCAGCGCGGCGAGAAGATCGGGCTGGTCGGCCCGAACGGTGCCGGCAAAACCACGCTGTTCCGCCTGATCACCGGCGCGGAGGAGGCGGACGAAGGCAATATCCTGGTCGATCGCGGTGTCAGCATCGGTCTGTTCAGCCAGGATGTCGGCGAGATGGCGGGCCGCAGCGCGGTCGCCGAGGTAATGGGCGGAGCGGGCGCGGTCAGCGAAATCGGGGCCGAACTCGCAACCCTCGAAGCCGCCATGGCCGACCCCGACCAGGCCGACCAGCTCGACACCATCATCGAACGCTTCGGCGATGTGCAGGCCCGGTTCGAGGAGCTCGGCGGCTATGCGCTCGAAGGCCGCGCCCGTGAGGTGCTCGACGGGCTCGGCTTCAGCCAGGACATGATGGACGGCGATGTCGGCGCCCTCTCCGGCGGCTGGAAAATGCGCGTCGCCCTCGCCCGCATCCTGCTGATGCGCCCCGATGTCATGCTGCTCGACGAACCCAGCAACCATCTCGATCTCGAAAGCCTGATCTGGCTCGAACAATTCCTCGCCGGCTACGATGGCGCCCTGCTGATGACCTCCCACGACCGCGAATTCATGAACCGCGTGGTCAACAAGATCATCGAGATCGACGGCGGCAACCTTACCGAATTCAGTGGTGATTACGAATTCTACGAGCAGCAGCGCGCGATGAACGAAAAGCAGCAACAGGCGCAGTTCGACCGCCAGAAAGCGATGCTGGCCAAGGAGATCGCCTTCATCGACCGGTTCAAGGCCCGCGCCTCGCACGCTGCCCAGGTGCAGAGCCGGGTCAAGAAACTGGAAAAGATCGACCGGGTCGAGCCGCCCAAGCGGCGCCAGACCGTGGCCTTCGATTTCGCCCCCGCCCCGCGTTCGGGGGACGACGTCGCCAATCTGCGCGGTGTGCATAAGAGCTACGGCAACCGCGTGATCTATGCCGGGCTCGATCTGCTGGTCCGCCGTCGCGAACGCTGCTGCATCCTCGGCGTCAACGGCGCGGGCAAATCGACCCTGCTCAAGCTGGTCACCGGCACGACCACGCCGGATGAAGGCAGCGTCACCCTCGGCGGCAGCGTCAAGCTCGGCTATTTCGCCCAGCACGCGATGGACCTGCTCGATGGCGCCCGCAGCGTGTTCGAAACCCTCGACGATGCGTTTCCCCGCGCCAATCAGGGGGCGCTGCGCAGCCTCGCAGGCGCGTTCGGCTTTTCCGGCGATGAGGTGGACAAACCCTGCCGCGTCCTCTCCGGCGGTGAAAAAGCTCGTCTCGTCATGGCGCTGATGCTGTTCGACCCGCCGAATTTCCTGGTCCTCGACGAGCCGACCAATCACCTCGACATGGCGACCAAGGACATGCTGATCACCGCCCTCACCCAGTATGAGGGCACCATGCTGTTCGTCTCGCACGACCGGCACTTCCTCGCCGCCCTGTCGAACCGGGTGCTCGAACTCACCCCGGAGGGCATTCACCACTATGGCGGCGGCTACACCGAGTACGTCGCCCGCACCGGCCACGAAGCGCCGGGACTCCACGCCTGATGGCGGGCGATCCGCGCCCATGAGGATCTGCCTGCTCGGCGCAACCGGCACGATCGGCCGCGCCGTCCGGCACGAACTCGCCGCGTGCGGACACGAACTGGTCTGTCTGGTCCGCCAGGCTCCCGCCACCGGGCTCGATAACGCCACATTCCGCATGGTCGATGTGACCGACGCCGCCGCCTTGGCGCGCGACGGGTTCCGGGGCGAGTCCTTCGATGCCGTGGTCTCCTGCATGGCCTCGCGCACCGGCGTGCCGGAGGATGCCTGGGCAATCGATTACCGCGCCCATCTCGCCGTGCTCGAAATGGCCCGTAAATCCGGTGTGGGCCAGTTCGTCCTGCTCTCCGCTTTGTGCGTGCAGAAGCCGCTGCTCGCGTTCCAGCACGCCAAGCTCGCCTTCGAGGCCGCGCTGATCGGCTCGGGAATGAAGTTTTCGATCGTCCGGCCCACCGCCTTCTTCAAATCCCTGTCCGGCCAGATCGCCCGGGTCCGTGCCGGCAAACCCTTCCTGATCTTCGGCGATGGCACCTTGACCGCCTGCAAACCGATCAGCGACCGCGATCTGGCACGGTATCTGGCCGATTGCCTCGATGATCCCTCACGCTGGAACCGGATATTGCCGATCGGCGGGCCGGGTCCGGCCATCACCCCGCGCGCGCAGGGCCAGATGCTCTTCGACCTGCTCAACCAGAGGGCGCGGTTCCGCTCCGTCCCGGTCGGCCTGCTCGACGCCATCATCGCCGCACTCACCCTGGCGGGACGGTTCAAAACCTCGCTCGCGGCCAAGGCCGAACTCGCGCTGATCGGGCGCTATTACGCCACCCAATCCATGCTGGTGCTCGACCCCGCAACCGGACAGTACAACGAGGCCGCCACGCCCTCGACCGGGCGCGACACCCTGCTCGATCACTACCGCGCGGTCATCGCGGGCACGGCAGCGGTCGAACGGGGCGATCACGCCGTATTCTGAAACCGGACGTCTTCACGCACGCAGGCTGAACGCGGCCAGCGCCGCAAGGTCGCGCTCGCCCCAGCCTTCGCGCACCGCATCATGCGCCTGCCCGCGCACCGTCTCGGTCAGCGGCATGTCGAACCCGGCCTCGCGCCCGACCTCGTCGATCAGCCGCAAATCCTTCTCCGCCGCATCGAGCGAAAACCCGACCGTTTCGGCACGGTCACCGCCGATCTCGGACAGAATCGCGGCACTGCGCAGCCCGATCGCGGGCGCGCCACCGGGGCTCTTGCCGATGATCCCGACCACGCGCTCCGCCGCTATGCCATAGCCCCGCGCCATCAGCGCCGATTCGCCGAGCGCCTGGAACGCCGCGAGCAGCGGCAGATTGATCGCGAGCTTCATCGCCGCCGCCGCCTCGGGCGAGTCGAAGCGTTCGATCCGGTCGCATAGGTCTGAAAGCACCGGCATCGCCCGCTCGATCGCGGCGGTCTCGCCCCCGGCCAGCCCCAGCAGCTTGCCGGATCGGGCCGGCCCGATCGTGCCACCCACCGGGCAGGCGACGAATTCGCCGCCGGAGGCGCGCACCGCCTCTGCATTGGCCAGCATGTCACCAGGTTTGAGCGTGCTCATGTCGATGATCAGGCACGATTTGAGATCGCCCGCGAGCAGCCCGGCCTCCCCATGATAGACCGGGCGCGCCGCCTCCTCATCGAGCAGCATCACGATGACGATATCCGACGCATCAACCACCTCGGCGGGGGAGGATTTCGCCACAAGACCGCCGATCGACGCAGCACGCGACGCGGTCCGGTTCCAGCCGCTCACCTGATGACCCCGCTCGATCAGCCGTTCGGCCATCGCCGTTCCCATCCGCCCCAACCCAACCACGCCGACACGCAATGCCATCGCTCACTCCTGTTTTTTGTCAGGATCAACATATGGTTGTGCGCCGCCATGAAAAAAGCCGGAGGCTGTTGCCCCCGGCTTTGTTGATGTTGCGAATAGATCAGATCAGCCCGGCGCGGGCACCGGCCCCAAACCGCCGGATTTCGGCATATCCGGCTTCTGCGCAGTCGGCACCGAGGCACGGCGATTATCCGGCGCGGGCTCATCGACCACCTTGCGGATCACCTTGTCGCCGCGCAGCACGGTGTTGATCTCCTCGCCGGACAGGGTCTCGTATTCGAGCAACCCGTTCGCAAGCCGATGCAACTCGTCGATCCGCTCGGTCAGAATCCGCCGCGCCTCGCTATAGGCATGGTCGATCACCGCACGGATCTCGTTGTCGATCTCCTGTGCCGTCGATTCCGAGACGTTCTTGTGCTGCGTCACCGAATGGCCAAGGAACACTTCCTGATCGTTGCCGCCATAGGCGATCATGCCGAGCTTGTCGCTCATGCCCCATTCGGTGATCATCCGGCGGGTGATGTCGGTCGCCTGCTTGATATCGCCCGAAGCACCGTTCGAGACGTTTTCCGGCCCGAAAATGATCTCCTCCGCGGCACGGCCGCCCATCGCCTTGACCAGTTCGGCCAGCAGCTTGGCCTTGCTCATCGAATACCGGTCGCCTTCCGGCAGGCTCATCACCATGCCGAGCGCCCGGCCCCGCGGAATGATCGTGGCCTTATGGACCGGATCGCAATGCGGCTGCGCGATGGAGCAGATCGCATGGCCGCCTTCGTGATAGGCGGTCATTTTCTTCTCGTCGTCGCTCATCACCAGCGACCGGCGTTCGGCGCCCATCATCACCTTGTCCTTGGCGAACTCGAACTCCGCCATGGCGACCACCCGCTTGCCGATTCGCGCGGCGAGCAGCGCCGCCTCGTTGACCAGATTGGCGAGGTCCGCACCCGAAAACCCAGGCGTGCCGCGCGCGATCACCTTGGGATCGACATCGGCAGCCAGCGGCACCTTGCGCATATGGACCTTGAGGATCCGCTCGCGCCCGTTCACATCCGGGTTCGGCACCACCACCTGACGGTCGAACCGGCCCGGGCGCAACAGCGCGGGGTCGAGCACGTCCGGCCGGTTGGTCGCGGCGATCAGAATGACGCCTTCATTCGATTCGAACCCGTCCATCTCGACGAGCATCTGGTTCAACGTCTGTTCGCGTTCATCATTGCCACCGCCGAGCCCGGCGCCGCGATGCCGTCCGACCGCGTCGATCTCGTCGATGAAGATGATGCAGGGGGCATTTTTCTTGCCCTGCTCGAACATGTCACGAACGCGCGACGCACCGACGCCGACGAACATCTCGACGAAATCCGAGCCCGAGATCGTGAAGAACGGCACATTCGCCTCGCCCGCGATCGCCCGCGCCAGCAGCGTCTTGCCGGTGCCGGGCGGCCCGATCAGCAGCACGCCCTTGGGGATCTTGCCGCCGAGGCGCTGGAATTTCTGCGGGTCGCGCAGGAAGTCGACGATTTCCTGCAACTCGCCCTTGGCTTCCTCGATCCCGGCGACGTCCTCGAACGTGACCCGCCCCTGCTTCTCGGTGAGCAGCCGGGCGCGCGACTTGCCGAAGCCCATCGCCCGTCCGCCACCCCCCTGCATCTGGCGCATGAAGTAAATCCAAACCCCCAGCAACAGGATCATCGGCGCGTACGAGATCAAATAATGGATCAGCGGATTTTCCGGCGGATTCAACGGCTTGGCAACCACGCGGACCTTGTTTTTGATCAGCGTGTTGACCAAGGCCGGATCGTTCGGCGCATAGGTCTCGAAAGTCGAGCCCGATTTCAGCGCCCCGGTAATGTCGTGCCCGCGAATGGTCACGTGATCGACCTTGTTGGCGCCGACCTCGGACATGAAGGTCGAATACGCGACCTGCGTACCATGATCGGTGCTGGTGGTGGCCGGCTGGAACATGTTGAACAACAGCACGAAAAACAGTGCGATGATCACCCATACCAGCAGATTACGCCCGAGATTGTTCATCAACCCTAATCCAGTCCTGTTGTCACCCGATCGCGCGACCGGGGCGGCCGGAGCGCCGGCCGAGCGTTACAAGTCCTGCCAGTCCGAAATACCGAACCATAAGGGAAATATCATGGCACGGCGCGTCGCGGTCCGCCACCCAAACTTTGCGGGCGTTGAACGAGAAATAGGCATGACTGCGAAATTTCCTATCCCCTCGCCCCGCCCGCAACCCCGCGTGCGCCGCTGCCCACCTCACCGTCGGCATCATGCCACCGCAACGGCGCCGCCGGCCCCGGCGGATGGAACATGAGGAACGCGCTGGGTCCGCGATCGCAATACGGCACCGCGACCACCCGGCCTCCATCGAAAAACGCCGGCAGGCCCCGCAACACCGCACCCGGCAGGCCGGTCCGGCTACGAAACGCCACCGCCGCCTCGCCCAGCGCCCCGATCGTGCGCGCCCCGGCAGGAACCGCGCGAATCCGAAACCGGCGATCCCACACCGCCCCCGCGACCGCCGCGACCGGCGGCGCGCATGACGCCGGCTCACGGCACAACAACCAGCACTCGCGCCGCGCCCACCGCATGATCCGGACACCGCCGAGCGTTGCCGGGCGCAGGTCGCGCGCCAGCCGCGCGACCGAATCCGAATGCGCGTTATAGACCGCCCCGCCGATCACCCGGATCAACGCCGCCAGAACCGCGCGCGGCACGGCCCCGGCAGTCAGCGTGGCGTAGCCGGCGGGATGAAGCCGCGCATGACGCGCCAGAAACCCCGCCGCGCCATCCTCCTCGTCCTGCCAGACCCCGGCCGCACCGGTCGGACGATCCCCCGCACCCGTAATTTCAATTCCCGCAGCCCGGATGCGCGCGCGCTCGAACCGCGGATCGGCGTTGGAGGGGTCCTCGACCCAGCCGATCCCTCGCCGGCGCAACTCGTCGCGCAGCGTGGCAGGATCTTCCCCGAGCAGCGGGCGCACCAGAACCACGCCATGCCGCCCGGCGAATCGCGCCATCCCGACAGCCCCGCCCGGCCCCCGGCGCGCGCGCATCGCCCGCAATTCGGCCTGATCCCCGGCATGATGACCGAACAGCAGCCAGATCGCCCCCTGCCCGGCAGCCCGATCGGCCAGCGCCTTATGTCGGGCGTCCCTGGCACGTTCCTGAAGTGCCGCGCCCGATGGAATGTCCAGCGTCACGATCTCCGCGGCGATCCCAAGCCCTGCCATCCGCCGCGCCGTCAGCGCCGCCTCCGCCGCCGACCCGGCGCGTAACCCATGATCCGCGATCAGGGCGACCACGCTGCCGCCCCGCGCCACCGCCCATTCATGCGACAAAACCGCGAGGCAGCTACTATCCGCCCCTCCCGAAAGCGCAACCGCCAACCGTGGTGCCGGCACTGCGGCCCCGAGCAGATCATCCATCGCCGCGGCGAACCGCGCGGCGATGCCGGTCGTCATCCGCAGTGGGCGCGCACCCGCGCGAGATGGATACGCGTTGCGAGACTCGCCGAAGGCGAAGAAAACTGGCTCGCCAGCGAATCGAGCGTATCGCAGGCTTCCTGATTCTGATGGATCGCGGTGAGCGAACCGGCGAGACCGAGCAACGCATCCGGCGCATTCGGCCCGGTCCGGCTGGCATTATAGGCATCATCGTAAGCGATTGCGGCGGACTGGTTCTGGCCCTGATGGGCGAGTGACTGGGCGAGCACCAGCTCGGCACCGCCATTGCCCGCCCCCTTGCCCTGCCGTGCGATCACCGCCCGGGCATCGGCCTGGGCCGTCTGGTAATCCCCAGCCGCCAGGGCGCGCCGTGCCGCCGTGAGCGAGGCTTCGACCCGCGGAGCCCGCGCGGCGGCACGCGGCGGCGCGACTTGCGGTGCAGCTTGCGGCGCAGCTTGCGGTGCCGGGGCGGTCGGCATCGCCGCCGCCCCGGCGCCAGCGCCGCCCGCCTGGCTCATCTGGAATTTCAGATTGCCGATTTCCTGTTTCAATTCATCGTGTTGCGTGGCAACCTCGTGTTCGAGCGTATCAACCCGGCCCCGCAGATCCTGCACCTGATCGTTCAGGGTCTGGATCTGCTGAAGCATGTTCGGCAGCAACGCACTGCTCGCGCCACCCGGTGCCACCGGCTCGGCGGGTGCGGCGAGCGCGGAATTCCCGTTGCCCCCGCTCTGCTGCATCTGCTGGATCTGCTGCTTGAGTTCGAGAATCTGGTTCTCGAGCGCGATGCCTTCCCGGCTCGAAATCATCTGCGCCCGGGCGGTTACGGGCAGAAATCCGAACGCAAGGGCAGCGATCGGCAGAGCGGCGAGCAGGGTGCGGCGCATGGAACTTCCTCGGGGTGGCGGGCGCGTCGATCGCACCCGCTTCGTGCTGGCGACCTTATGTAGCCCACTCGGGCACGGCATTGAAGCCCGGCCGCCCCATTCAACGCAAAACGGCGGCCCGCGAGGCGGACCGCCATTCGATGTCACCTCGCGGGCACCGCTTTCGGAGTCTCACGATCCGGAAAGGGTGCCCGCGTCGAGACGGGACGACAGGGTAGCGAAACTCAGTGGCAGTTCTGCGGATTGAAGCCCTGCACCGAAGTGATCGCCACGCGGTCCTGCGCATAATCCTGCGGGGTGTTGCCCGGCGAGACGAGGCAGGACTTGCCATAGGACACGGTCTGGATGCGCGACGGGCTGACGCCCTTGGCAACCAGGAAGTCCCGCGCGGAATTCGCACGGCGATGGCCGAGCGCAAGGTTGTAGGTCTCGGTGCCGCGCGGATCGGCGTTACCGGCGATCAGCACGTCGACATTCGGATACTTGGCAAGCCATTGGCTCTGGCGCTCCAGAGTCGCCTGATCGGCACCGGTCAGGCCCGATTTGTTGAAGCCGAAGAACACGCGGTCGCCGACATCGGCGACGAGCTGCTGCTCGCTGCCCGCGGCCGGGCCAGTCGAGGTCGCCATCGCGCCGGAGCCAGTCGAGGCGCTTTCGGTTTTGGGAGTATTGGAGCAAGCGGCCAGCAGGGCAACAGCAGCAAGTGCGCCCAGAGCTTTGATTTTCATGTGTACCGTCCCGGTGTTGGGTGCCAAAGTTGAATTACCGCCGAAGGTGATCGGCGTGTATCGTCGTTCAGATCAAGCCATCCCGACCCGCCTGCCCCGGATTGACTGAGAGAGCCCAGCCGCACCCACGACAAACACGCCGAAATTCCGCGTGAATGGTCGGTGCGATGTTGCGCATCGTCCATTTCGCTTGACTCTGCATCTATTCCCGTTGCGGGGCCGGTTCAAGCGGGATGAGCCCCACTTCAACCGGCGGCGACCGATGATTTTACCAATTTTGCCGGCACGCGACTTTTTTAACACGGTTATCACGATATTTTTCCCCGTGGCGGGCATTATTCGCGGATTCACACCCGCCTGATAACCATCCGTTAACTTTTATGTGCGATTCAGGATCACGAGGCCTTCGGTCTCCGTTTCCTCCCTATCCCTGGCGGCAAAGCCGCCGGAACCTTGGAGTGTGGCCGGCCAATCCGGTCACACTCCCCTCTTTCCGCCTATTTCGACCCGTCCGGCTGAAAGCCCTTCACACCCAGTTGCCAGAACAGGAACGCATCCTGATCCGCGAGAGACCGCACCTCCTGATCCTTGGTCGAGCCGATGCCGTGGCCGGACTGATAACTCACCCGCAGCAGCACCGGCCGTCCCGAAACGCTCGCCGCCTGCAACCGCGCCGCGAATTTACCCACTTCCCACGGCTCGACCCGGGGATCATTGGCGCCAGTGATCGCGAGAATCGCCGGATATTTCACCCCGTTGCGGATATGCGCCATCGCGTCCATCGCATAGATCCAGTGAAAATCCTTCCTTTTCAGCACATTGCCGAACTCAATCTCGTTGGGCGGCCCGTTCGGACTGAACTGCATGCGCAACGCATTGGTATCGCCATGGCTGTCGATCGCCGCAGCAAACAGATCGGGCCGCCACGCCACGGCCCCGCCGATCGTGATGCCGCCCGCCGAACCGCCCTCCCCGGCCAGATGCGCCGGCGACGTGTAATGTTGATCGACCAGATATTGCGCCGCCGCGATGAAATCGAACACGGTGTTGATCTTGGTCGCCTTCATCCCGGCCTTGTGCCAGGCATCGCCATACCAGCCGCCGCCGCGCACATGGGCAACCGCGATGATCCCGCCATGATCGAGCCAGGGCAGGAAGGTCGGCGCGAAAAACGGCGTCAAGGTGATGCCGTAGCTGCCATAGCCGATCAGCAAGGTCGGGTTCCGGCCATCGAGCCTTGTACCCTTTTTCATGATGATCGAAACCGGAATCATCGTGCCGTCCCACGAGACCGCCTTGACCTCCTTCGATTCGATACCGGCAAAACTCACCTTCGGCGGCGGCTCCAATCCGGTATTGGTCACCGCTCCGCTCTGCGGCGCATAATTGTACCAGGCCGAAGGCGTGGTCCAACCGGCGAGGCGGAACCACACCCCCGATCCGTTCGGGTCCGCGAGAATCTGCCCCAGCCCGCCCTGAAACGGCATCGCGGCCTCGGTCGTCGCATCGTTCCCGTAGGCCACGCGCTTGACCCGCCCCATGCCGTCGCGCATCGCGCCGACATAAAGCGCATGCTGCCCGGCGGCGAGGCTGATGATCACATCCCGCCCCGGCGGCACCACGGTTTTCGGTGCGGACGTGCCGGACAGATCGTAACTCACCACCTTGAAGCGCGGCGCGCCGTTCGGGGTGATCACGTCGAGTCGGTCGCCATGCAGCGCAAATCCCGCCATCTGCACGCCGCGTCCCGCAATCTTCCGCCATACCGGCTTGCCGGCTTCCAGATCGGTCAGCTTCGTCGCATACACATCGTCGATCGTCTGGAGTTCCTCGTTCTCGGTGAACAGGCCGAGGACGTAAGGGGAGTTGGGCGAACTCGCCACCAGCGCATCCTGCGACAGAGTCATCGGCACGCCGGACGCAATTTTCCAGCCGAACACCGGCTTGTCGGTCGCGCCATCCGCATCGCTGGCATCGAGCATATGCAGGTAATCGCGGCTCTTCTGATAAAAATCCGTCACCGGCGCGTGCGGGCCGAATTTGTGCAGCCGGTAGTAAATAAAGCCCTTCGAATCGGGCAGCCATGCGATCGGCGGAAAATCGGTATTGTCGCCGTCGATCCGGGTAATCCCGATCGGCAGCAGCTTGCCGGTCGCGACATCGAGCACCCGCAGCTTCGCCTGCTCCGACCCCCCGCCCGATACGCCGAACGCAATGTATTTCCCGTTGGGTGAAACAAAATAATAATTCAGCGCCTGCGGAACATGGTTGGTGCTGAACCGCATCGGGTCGATCAGCAGACGCGGCGTGCCGCCGATCCGGTCGAGCACGAACAGATGCGCCGTGTTCTGCCCCGGTGCGACGCCCATGTAGAAAATCCGGCCATCCGCCCGCGTCACCCAGAAGACCGAGGTGCCGACATTGGCGTCCCGCTTGATCTCCTCATAGAGCGCCTGCTTGCCGGGAATCGCGGCCAGCACCTTCCTCGTATAGGCATTCTGCGTCTTCATGAATGCCGCGAAGCGCTTGCTGCCGGGCTTTTCCATCCAGCGATAATCATCGGTCACCGGCGTTCCGAAATCATGGCTGACATGTGCAACGATCGGTGCGGGCGGTGGTTTGGGGATCGACGCCGGGGCGGCAGGGCTCGCCAGCGCCGGACCCGCGAAGGCGAGAGCAGGGAGAACGGCGAACCAGCCACCATGGTGTCGCAACATCGAAGACCTCTGGAACAGTTGAACTTCACCGCTACCGGAAAAATCCGCCACGGCCAATCATAATGAAAACCCTCGCTTTCGCTTCGCCGTACGATCATCTGCAACCGAAGGTCATCTGCGGTTAATCGATCCCGATTTGCGCGATCATTACGGATCGTTTATTACTGTTAGTTAAAGATGTTGATTTTTTCAACGTTTTTTAGGCTTGCTACCTCTAATTTGTAGATTCAACCTGAGCAATATACTAAGTCTCAAATCATTAGACGACCCGCTTCTATTTTATTTTTTAGACACTTTTGGTTTTACGATCAGAATTGCGCGGGGTGGGATTTCAACTTGGCTATTTGGCGTTACGGCGATCATATCTTTTAAGACCGATCAGACCCCAGGAACCCCGTTCCGGGGGTTTATTCGTTGCGCTGCCGCCGCTTGACATTTACGCCCCGGCACGCTCCCTGCCCGACCATGTCAGACCCGATCGCCACCATCGAAACCGAAGCGTACGCCGCCATCGCCGCCGCCGCCGACCCCGCCGCGCTCGATGCGGTGCGGATCGCCTTCCTCGGCAAATCCGGCCGGGTCACCGCCCTGCTGAAAACCCTCGGCAGCATGGATGGCGAGGCCCGCAAAAGCTTCGGGGCCGCAGTCAACGCACTCAAGACCGGTCTCGCCGCCGCGCTCGAACAGCGCCGCGCCCTGCTCGAATCGGCGGCGATGGAGGCACAGCTCAAAGCCGAACGAATCGACATCACCCTCCCCGCCCATTCCACCCGGACAGGCTCGATCCACCCGATCTCGCGCACCATCGAGGAACTCACCGCCCTGTTCGGCGCCATGGGCTTCACCGTGAAGGACGGGCCCGATATCGAGGATGATTGGTATAATTTCGGCGCGCTCAACATCCCCGCCCATCATCCGGCGCGGGCGATGATGGACACGTTCTATCTCAAGGCCACCGGTCGCAACCGCCCGATGGTGCTGCGCACCCAGACCTCGCCACTCCAGATCCGCACGATGCTGAGCCAGACACCGCCGATCCGCGTCATCGTGCCGGGCCGGACCTATCGCTCCGATCACGACGCCACCCACAGCCCGATGTTCCATCAATGCGAAGGGCTGGTGATCGATCGCGGCATCACCTTCGCCCATCTCAAGGGCTGCCTGGTCGATTTCCTGCGCGCCTATTTCGAAATCCCGGACCTGAAGGCGCGGTTCCGGGCAAGCTACTTCCCCTTCACCGAACCCTCGATGGAAATCGACATCGCCTGGGACCGCAAGACCGGCACGATCGGCGCCGGATCGGACTGGCTGGAAATTCTCGGCTCCGGCATGGTCCATCCCAACGTGCTGGCCAATTGCGGTATCGACCCGCGCGAATATCAGGGCTTTGCCTTCGGCATGGGCGTCGAGCGCATCACCATGCTCAAGCACGGCATCCCCGATCTTCGCAGCTTTTACGAAAGCGACGTGCGCTGGCTCGCGCATTACAGCGCTTCGCCACTCGCCCCGGTCACGCTGCACGAGGGGAGCGCGCCATGAAATTCTCGCTTTCCTGGCTCAAGACCCATCTCGCCACCGAGGCGCCGCTGAGCCGCATCACCGAGGCGCTCAACAATATCGGCCTCGAAGTCGAAGCCGTCGAGGATCGCGCCGCCGCCCTCGCCCCGTTCGTGATCGCGCGGGTGATCGAAGCGACCCCCCACCCCAATGCCGACCGCCTGCGGGTCTGCCGGGTCGATACCGGTTCGGGCGAGGTCTCGGTGGTCTGCGGTGCCCCCAATGCGCGCAGCGGCATGACGACCGTGTTCGCACCGCCCGGCGCCTATATTCCGGGCAGCAACATCACCCTCAAGATCGGCGACATCCGCGGCGTCGCCTCCGCCGGCATGTTGCTCTCCGCCCGCGAAATGGGGTTGGGCGAGGATCACGACGGCATCATGGACCTAGCTGACGACCCGCCGGCCGGCACCGGTTACGCTGCATGGGCCGGGCTCGACGATCCGGTGATCGAGATTTCCGTCACCCCCAATCGCGGCGATGCGCTGGCGGTGCGCGGCATTGCGCGCGATCTCGCGGCGGCAGGACTCGGCACGCTCAAACCGTGGTCACCCCCGCCGATCGACGGCAGCGGACCCAGCATGATCCAGTGGCGCGACGAGTTCACCGAAGCCTGCCCCTGGGTGCTCGGCCGCACCGTGCGCGGCGTGCGCAACGGCGCAAGCCCGGACTGGCTGAAACAGCGCCTCGAATCGGTCGGGCTGCGACCGATCAACGCCCTCGCCGACATCACCAATTTCTTCACCACCGATCTCGGTCGCCCTCTCCATGTGTTCGACGCGAACAGGATCACCGGCCCCACCCTCACCCTCCGGCGCGGCGCGGGCGAGGCATTTCGCGGGCTGCACGGCAAGGATGTCACCGTCACCGCCGATGATTGCGTGATCGCGGACGATGCAGGGGTCCAGTCGCTCGCCGGAATCGTCGGCGGCGAGGCAACCGGCTGCGATGAATCAACCACCGATGTCTTCATCGAATGCGCCCTGTTCGACCGCGTCGCAATCGCGCTCACCGGCCAGCGCACCGGGATATTTTCCGACGCACGGCAGCGCTTCGAGCGCGGGATCGACCCCGCCCTGCTGCCCGCAGCCCTCGATGCCGCGACCGCCATGGTCATCGCCATCTGCGGCGGCACCGCCTCGGCAATCACCGAGGCAGGCACCCAACCGGCGTGGCAGCGGCAGGCGAGCCTGCGGTTCGAACGCCTGGCGAGCTTCGCCCGTGCCGACGTCACCGCCGATCGCGCGGTCGAAATCCTCACCGCCCTCGGCTTTGCCGTCGCAGCACGGGATGCGGCAATGGTCACCGTCGATGTCCCCTCCTGGCGCAACGACATCGCGGCGATGGGCCTCTCCGGCGGCAGCGCGCTCGATCAGGCGCCCGATCTCCCCCCCGATCACGCCGCCGCCGCGCGGGAGGGTGCGCTGGCGCTGGAACCCGAGGTCGATCTGATCGAGGAAATCCTGCGCATCGAAGGTCTCGACCGCATCGTACCGGTCTCGCTCCCGGTCCTCGGCGCGGTGCCCACCGCCACCCTCACGCCCCGGCAGGCCCGCAGCGTCCGCGCCCGGCGCGTGCTCGCCGCGCGCGGCATGGCCGAATGCGTCACCTTCAGCTTCCTCGATCGCACCACCGCCGCACGCTTCGGCGCAGCACCGGAAAACCTCGCCCTCGCCAACCCGATCGCCGCCGATCTCGACCAGATGCGCCCGACCCCTCTGGCCACCCTGGCCAAGGCCGCCGCCGCCAACGCCGCGCGCGGCTTTGCCGACCTTGCTTTGTTCGAAATCGGCCCCGGCTACCGCGACGTCTCGCCCGAGGGTCAGGACCAGATCGCCGCCGGCCTGCGCACCGGCCTCACCCCGCTCTCGTGGGTCACCCCGGCCCGCGCGGTCGATGCGTTCGATGCCAAGGCCGATGCATTCGCTCTGCTCGCCGAACTCGGCGTGCCGCTCGAAGCGCTGCAGATCACGCCCTCCGCCCCGGCCCATTACCACCCCGGCCGCGCCGGCACGATCAAACAGGGCCCGAAACTCACGATCGGCCATTTCGGCGCGCTGCACCCCGCTCTGTGCACGGCGCTCGACCTGCCCGGCGGCAGCGTCGGCTTCGAGATCGACCTCGGCGCGCTGGCCGATCCGAAACGCCGCCGCAAAACGGCACCGGTCTTCTCGCCCCTGCAACCGCTCCGGCGCGATTTCGCCTTCATCGCCGATGCCGATATCGCCGCCGATGCCGTGCTCCGCGCGGCCAAAGGAGCCGAGCGCACCCTGATCACCCAGGTCGAACTGTTCGATCGCTATGCCGGTGACAAACTCCCCGCCGGCAAGGTCTCGCTCGCCATCGCGGTGCACCTCCAGCCGAAGGAGAAAAGCCTGACCGATACCGAGATCGAGGCGGTATCGGCCAAAATCGTCGCGGCGGTGACCAAGGCGACCGGCGCCACCCTGCGCGGCTGAGGCTTACTGCACCTGCGGACTGGGCAGCGGCATGGTTCCGAGCGACTGGCCCGGCACCGCAGCCGGCCCGGTCAGCACCGGGCTGCCGCCGGTCATCGGTGCTGCTGCGCCCGGCGCGCCATCGAGCGGCTGGGCGACGATGCCGCTATTGCCGTTATAAGCCGGCGGCAGGGTCGATGCCGCCGGTGCCATGCTTGCACCCGGCCCATAGGCGAGCCATTCCGGCAGGCTCTTCTGGATCTGGTACTGCAATTCCACGTTCATATCCGCCATCATCCGCTTGGTCAGCGCATAGAGCGCCGCGCGCATCCGGTCCGGCGACTCGTTCGAAGGCGCGGTCTCGCTGCGCGACACCGTGGCATCGGCATACCCCACCCGCTCGCCATTGCTGGTATCGACGCTGAGTTCCACCGTCATGGTGCCCTGCAGCGTATCGCCGACCTGATCGAGCGACGCGCGCTTGATGGTAAACACCGCCGAACCCGGACTGCCATCGCCGATCAACCGTTCATGCGCCATCCGCTCCAGCACCGCCGCCGGGGCTTCGGGCGCCAGCGCGATCATTTGTGCGGCGTTCGGCCCCGGCAGATAGTCGTCGCGCACCTCGACATTCGCGACCTTCAGCGTGATCTGCGGCAGATAGGTATATTGGAGCTCCGGAAAACTGGTCTGCACCGGCGGCTCGCTCGAACACGCGGCGAGGCCGAGCGGGGCGGCCAGCGCAAGGACGGCGATGAGGCGTGCGGCTTTCATGAATGATCCTCGTTGCGTTCAAGGTTGCGTTCGCCCGGTTCGGCGGGAGTGATATCGGCACGCGGAAACCGGAAATCGACGTTGCAGAACTCGCACGTCATCGTGATATCGCCCTCGATCGTCATATGATCGAGATCGTCCTCGGAAAACCCGTGCAGCACGTCGGAAAGCCGCGCCCGCGAGCACCGGCAGCCATAGGCCAGCGGGCGTGGCCGATCCACCGCGACACCCTCGCCATGAAACAGCCGGTACAGCAGCCGGTCCGGCGGCAGCGCATCGTCGAGCAGTTCCGCCTCGGTGATCGTGGCCGCGAGGATCTTCGCGGTCCGCCACGCTTCCTCCTGCGCCTCCTCGGACAATTCCGGGTCGATCCCGCCCGCCCCGGCGATCCGCTCGATGATCAGCGCCGAAGCCCGCCACCCGGAAGGTGTCTCGGCACACGCCAGATGAATCGCACAGGGCAATTGCTCGGAGGTCGCGAAATAATGCAGCGCCATCTCCGCCAGCGTCTCGCCCTCAAGGCTGACGATCCCCTGATGCCGCTCGGTATCCGGCCCCTGATCCACGGTGAACGCCAGATACCCGTCGCCCATCAGCGCCCGCGCGCCCGGTGCTTCGGGAAGCGCCGCATCCTCGGCCAGCCGCGCATAGCCGCGCAGCGCCCCCGCATCGGTGCAATCGGCCAGCAGCATCGGCACCGGCCCATCGCCCTTGGCCTGAAGCGAAAACGTGCCGCTGAACTTCAGCGCGGTCGCAAGCCCCGCCACCAGCGCCAATGCCTCCCCCAGCATGGTCCGCAGCGCCACCGGATGATCATGCCGGGTCAGCAACGCATCGGCCAGCGGTCCCAGCCGCACCAGCCGGCCCCGAACCGGTTGTTTCGGCAGGAAAAACGGCGTCACCCCGCGCGGCACCGCAAGGTCGGGCACATCGGGGCGGGAACGGTCCAGAAACGGCGGCAGCGTGCTCATCCCCCCTAGATAGAGGCAGGCGGCGGATTTTGCCATTGCCGCGCGCCGCAACCCATCAAACCGCTTGCCCCGCGTCACGCCGCACGGTAGCGATGCGCCATGACGGAGCATGATGACGGCGACCTGATCGCGGCAATCCACGCCCTCTCGCACGCCAGCGTACTGGTCGTCGGCGATCTGATGCTCGACCGCTACGTCTATGGCCGGGTCGAGCGCGTCAGCCCCGAAGCCCCCGTCCCGATCCTCTCGGTCACCCGCGAAATCTCGATGCCCGGCGGCGCCGGCAACGTGGTGCGCAACCTCACCGCCCTCGAAGCCGCGACCGCCTTCGTCTCGGTGGTGGGCGACGATCAGGAAGGCTCCGACCTCACCGCCCTGATCGGCGGCCAGCCCAATGTCGAACCCTGGCTCCTGGTCGAAAACGGCCGCGCCACCACGATCAAAACCCGCTACATCGCCGCCGGCCAGCACCTCATCCGCGCCGACCGCGAACTGATCGCGCCCTTGCCGGAAAAACTCCGCGACCGCCTGCTGAAAATCGCGTCCGATGCCATGGCCGCCACCTCGGTCACGGTCCTGTCGGACTACCGCAAAGGCGTCCTCGCCCCCAACCTCGCTTGCGCCCTGATCGCCAACGCCAAATCGATCGGCCGCCCCGTCGTGGTCGATCCCAAGGGCACCGACTGGTCGCATTACGCCGGGGCCGACGTCATCACCCCCAACCGCCGCGAACTCGCCGCCGTAACCGGGCGCAACCTCGATGACGAAGCCGCCATCGTCGCCGCCGCGCGCGAGCTGATCGCCCAATTCGGCTTCGGCGCCGTGCTCTGCACCCGCGCCGAAGACGGCATGAGCCTGATCACCGCGAGCACCGAACGCCACTACCCCGCCGAAGCCGCCGAAGTCTACGATGTCTCCGGCGCGGGGGACACGGTGGTCGCCGTCCTCGCCGCCGGCCTCGCCGCCGCCCTGCCGCTCGAAATCGCCGCCCGCCTCGCCAACATCGCGGGCGGCCTCGTGGTCGGCAAGGTCGGCACCGCCGTCGCCCGCCCGAACGACCTGATCGATGCGGTCAAGCCCGCCTCCGGCGCACTCCGCAAGGTCGTCACCAGCCAGGTCGCCGCCGAGGCCGCCGAACGCTGGCGCCAGCGCGGCTGGCGCGTCGGCTTCACCAATGGCTGCTTCGACCTGCTCCACCCCGGCCATATCCATCTGCTCGAACAATGCCGCGCCGCGTGCGACCGGCTGATCGTCGGCATCAATGCCGACAGTTCGGTGCGCCGCCTCAAAGGCGCCACCCGCCCGGTCCAGCCCGAAGCCGCCCGCGCCGCCGTCCTCGCCTCGCTCGCCAGCGTCGATCTCGTCGTCATCTTCGAGGAAGACACCCCCCTCGAAATGCTCGAGATCATCCGCCCGGACGTGCTGGTGAAAGGTGCCGACTACACCCGCGAAACCGTGGTCGGCGCGCGCGAGGTCGAATCCTGGGGTGGCCGCGTCATGCTCGCCGATCTGCTCGACGGCCACTCAACCACCGCGACGGTGCAGCGCCTGCGGGGCTAATCCTCCATCACCACCGCGACATGCCCCTTCTCACCGGCATAGCCAAGATACCGATACCGCCGCCCGCCCGCCGCGCAGAATTCCTGAAACGCCTTGTATTCATGCTGCCGCCAGCCGGGATAGTTGAAATACTCGTCGAACACGATCACGCTCCCCGCCACCAGGCGCGGGCCTAGCAGATCGAAGATCGTCCGGGTCGATGAATAGATATCGCAATCGACATGGAGCAGCGCGACCGGCTCGCTCGCCTCCGCCAGAAACCGCGGCAGCGTCGCATCGAACCACCCGACATGCAGCCGGGCATTGGCCGGCACTTTCGGCGGCGTCCCCTGCCGGTCGAACGTCCCCCGCGCCGCCGCCGTGCCGGACCAGTCATCCGGCAGGCCCTGAAACGAATCGAACCCGTGCACGATACGCGTCGTCGCATTGGCGAGGCAGGTGATCGAAAGCCCCTTCTCGACCCCGAATTCCAGCACCAGCCCGCTCTGGGGTGCCCGCGCCAGCGCAAAGCGCAGCAGCGCGAACCGGTCGCGCAGCATCATCGCCGCCTGCATGTGCTCAACAATATAGGCCACCGCCTCACGCTTGGCGTGGAGCCGCACATCGAACGCGATATCGTTCAGATACCACGAATGCAGCACCTTCCGGTACGCGCGCGCCATCAGCCCGCCGCGCAACCCCCGTTGCAGGATCGCCATGCCTAGAGCGGTTTCGGCACGCCGGCCTCGGCGAGGGCGGCGGTCTGGCGCGCTTCGAGCGCCGATTCGTCGAAATCGGCCACGGTCTCGTGGAACAATTGCTGCCAGTTGAGTTCCGCCCGCAGCCGCAGGAACACGCTGCCCAGCCCGATCGCCGAGCGATCCATCAGCACGAACTCGCGCGGCGGCCTGATCCCCCCGGTGCGCTTCAACCCCTCATGCACCCGCTCGGCCACGCTCCGCCCGTAGGTCACGTCGTTGGTTTCCTGGATCGGCCGCACACGGTCCTGCATCAGCGGCTCATACAGGAAGCGCGCCCAGTCGTTCAAGACATCGAGCTTTTCCTTGGTGATGTCGGTGAACCCCCAGATTTTGTAGGCGTGATGAGCGTGCTCGTCGTCATTGTCGCGAATCGCGTTGAACAACTCGATCACCCCGGCCACGAAATTCGAGCCGAACACCCGGATCGCCCCGAAATCGAGCAGATTAATCCCGCCCTCCGGATTGACCTGATAATTGCCAAGATGCGGGTCGCCATGGATCACCCCGTAGCGGTAAAACGGCACGTACCACGCCCGGAACAGCGCACGGGCAATCCGGTTGCGCGCCTCTAGCGGCGGATCGGTATCCAGCCAGGTCTGCATTCCCGTCCCGGTCAGCCAGGTCATGGTCAGCAGCCGCTTGGTCGAGAATTCCGGCACCGGCGTCGGGATCACGATATCCGGCTGCCCCTCCAGCATCAGCGTATAAAGCCGCGCCTGTGCCGCCTCGCGCTGGTAATCGAGTTCCTCGCGCAACCGCGTCGCGAGTTCGACATAGATATCCTCCTGATGGATCGCGTTATCCATCCGCTTGTACACCGCCATCGCGAGCTTGAGCTGGCGCAGATCGGCCTCGACCGTGCTGGCCATGTCGGGATATTGCAGCTTGCACGCCACATCCCGCCCATCCGGCAGCATCGCGCGATGCACCTGCCCCAGACTCGCCGCCGCCGCCGCCTCATGGCCGAAACTGCGGAACTTCGCCTCCCAGTCCGGCCCGAGTTCCGCCGCCATCCGCCTGCGCACGAACACCCAGCCCATCGCCGGCGCATTGGCCTGCAGCTGCGCCAGTTCCTTGGCGTATTCCTCGGGCAGCGCATCGGGAATCGTGGTCAGGATCTGGGCGACCTTCATCATCGGCCCTTTCAGCCCGCCCAGAATCGTCTTCAAATCCTCGGCATGGCGCGCCCGGTCGGTCTTGATCCCGAACACCCGGTTGCCCGCCACCCGGGCCGCAATGCCCGACACCGCGCCCGAGGTGCGGGCGAACCGCTTGAACTCGCCGAACAGGGTGCTGCCCGAATCCACTTCGTTGACCATATGACCTCAGTTTTCCAGTTCATCGATAAATCCGGCAATCACATCGAGCCCCCGCTGCCAGAAAGCCGAGTCCGCCGCGTCGATGCCGAACGGGGCGAGCAACTCGCCATGGCGTCTGCTCCCGCCCGCGCGCAGCAAATCGAGGTAGCGCGCCGCAAACGCCGCACCGCGCCCCGAAGCGACCTCGTCCTGATAAATCCCGTAAAGCGCATTCACCAGACAATCACCGAACGCATAGGCATACACATAGAACGGCGAGTGGATGAAATGCGGCACATAGGCCCAGAACATCCGGTATTCGTCGCTGAAGGTGAAGGCCGGGCCGAGGCTTTCGCGCTGCACCCCGAGCCAGATGTCCCCGATCTCCTCACCCAGCAATTCGCTGTCCCGCCGCCGCTCGTGCAACCGCTGCTCGAAGGTGAAAAACGCGATCTGGCGCACCACGGTGTTCAACATGTCCTCGACCTTGCGCGCCAGCATCAGGCGGCGCCGGGCGGGATCGGTCTCGCCATCGAGCAGGCTGCGAAACGTCAGCATCTCGCCGAACACGCTCGCGGTCTCGGCCAGGGTCAGCGGCGTCCGCGCCAGCAGATAGCCCTGCTCCGCCGCAAGACTCTGGTGAATCCCATGGCCGAGTTCATGCGCCAGCGTCATCACGTCGCGCGAGCGGCCATGATAGTTCAGCAGAATATAGGGGTGGACATCCGGCACGGTCGGGTGCGCGAACGCCCCGCCGGACTTGCCCGGGCGCGGCACCGCATCGATCCAGGCATTGGTGAAAAACCGCTCGCCGATAGCCGCGAGTTCCGGGCTGAACCCGCGATAGGCCGCCAGCACATGCGCCTGCGCCTCCGGCCACGCCACGGGCCGGTCGGCATCGTCCGGCAATGGCGCGTTGCGATCCCAATGCTCCAGCCGGTCGAGCCCGAGCCAACCCGCCTTCAACGTGTAATACCGGTGCGCAAGGCGCGGATAGGCCGAGGTCACCGCCGCCACCAGCGCCGCCACCACCTCATCCTCGACCCGGTTGCTCCGGTTCCGCGCCGAGATCGGCGTGGGATAGTGCCGCCAGCCATCCTCGATCGCCTTGTCCTTGGCGAGCGTGTTGGTGATCAGGGTGAACAGCCGGGCATTGCGCTGCAACACCACCCCGATCGCCCGACCCGCCGCTTCCCGCACCCCCCGGTCGGGGTCGGACAGGCGGTTGAGCGCCGCGCTCAGGGTCAAGTCCTCCCCCCCGACCGGCACCCGCAGCGCCGCGATCGTCTCATCGAACAGGCGCGACCACGCGGCATGGCCGGTCACATCCTTTTCGTGCAGCAGGCGCTCCAGATCGTCGGATAACTGATGCGGCCGTCCCTCCCGCAAATCGCGCAGCCACGGCGCATAAACGGCAAGCCCCCCCTCATCGGCCAGCGCCGCGAAGGGCGCATCCTCGATCCGGTTGATCTCAAGGGTGAAAAACAACAGCCCGGTGCCGATCGCGGTGATCCGCTCAGTCACCGACTGATAAAACCGCCCCGAAACGGCACTGCTCGCATCGGCGCTGAACACGAGCTGCGCATAGGCATGCAGCCGCGCCAACCGCTGTTCGAGCGCCTCATAGCGCCGGATCGCTCCGGCCAGCCCCGCCGCATCGAGTTCGCTCACCCGCCCGCGAAAATCGGCCCCGAACGCCCCGCAATCGGCGGCAATCGCCGCGAAATCCGCCTCGATCGCGGGATCTTCGGTGCCGCCATACAGATCGCCGAGCCGCCATTCCGGCAGGGGCGCGAGATCGCCGCCGCCACCGAGATCGTCAGGGGCGCTGGCCGGGAGGTTGCGCGTGATCGGTTGGTTCATGGACTTCACAAATAGGCGCGAACGCCCGGGCGTCAAATGACGATCGGCTCAAACCACCCCGCCCCCGGGCTGGCGCACCGCACAGCACCCCGGTATCAGCGTTGCCACGATGAATTATCGTCATGCCTTCCATGCCGGCAACGCCGCCGACTGCGTCAAGCACGCCCTGCTGGTCTCCCTCGCACGCGCCATGCTCGCCAAACCCAAACCGCTCTTCGTGCTCGACACCCATGCCGGAATCGGCAGCTACGACCTCACCGCCGCCGAAGCCACCCGCACCGGCGAATTCCACAACGGCATCGCCAAGCTGCGCCACAGCCCCCCCGAAGCGCTCGAGGATTTCGTCGCCCTGAGCGGCACGGCGGATCGCTACAACGGCTCCCCCGCCCTGATCCGCGCCCTGCTGCGCCCCGGCGACCGCCTCGCCCTCTGCGAACTCCACAAGGAGGACGCCGCCACCCTCCGCCGCCGCTTTCACGGCGATCCGCAAATCCAGATCCACCAGCGCGACGGCTACGAAGCCCTCACCGCCCTGCTCCCCCCGCCCGAACGGCGCGGGCTGATCCTGATCGACCCACCCTTCGAACGCACCGATGAATTCGCCGCCATCACCGCTGGGCTCGGCGTGGCGTGGCGCAAATTCCGCACCGGCGTGTTCGCCATCTGGTACCCGGTCAAGCACCGCGCCCCGGTCCGCGACCTTTTCGATGCGATCGTCACCAGCGCGATCCCGGATGTCATCACCTGCGAAGTCATGTTCCGCCCGCCACTCGACCCCGCCCGGCTGAACGGCTGCGGCGTCCTGATCGTCAATGCGCCCTACGGCTTCACCACCGCAGCACCCCCGATCCTGAACGCCCTGCGCGACCGCCTCGCCGAACCCGAAGGCTCAGCCGGCATCTCGGTCCTCACCGAAGAAACCCCGAAATGACCCCCCCAACCCTCGCCGTCATCGGCACCGGCGCCTGGGGCACCGCCCTTGCAATCACCTATGCCCGCGCCGGGTATCACGTCACCCTCGTCGCCCGCACCGCCGCACAGGCCGACCATCTCGCCCGAACCCGCGACAACCCGCATCTCCCCGACATCGCCCTGCCGGCCGCCCTGCGCGTGACCGCCGAAGTCCCGCCCGCGCCGATCCTCCTGCTCTGCCCGCCCTTCCAGCACCTCGGCACCACCCTCGCCCGCATCCCGCCCGGCAACGCCACCCTCGTGCTCTGCTGCAAGGGGGTCGATCGCGCCACGCTCCGCTTCGGCCCGGAAATCGCCGCCGCCGCCCATCCCGCCGCCCATGCCGCCACTCAAATCGCCCTGCTCACCGGCCCCAATTTCGCCCATGAAATCGCAGCCGGCCACCCCGCCGCCGCCGTGCTGGCGATGGCAGACCCCGACGCCCGCCACGCCTTGATCGCCCAGCTCGCCACCCCGCGCTTCCGCCTCTACGGCAGCCCCGACCTGATCGGTGCCGCCCTCGGCGGTGCCGCCAAAAATGTCATCGCTATCGCCGCCGGTGCCGTGATCGGTGCCGGCCTCGGCGAAAATGCCCGCGCCGCCCTGGTCACCCGCGGCCTCGCGGAAATCGCCCGCCTCGCCGTCGCCCTGGGCGGATCAGCCGAAACCATCGCCGGCCTCGCCGGATTAGGCGACCTGATCCTCACCGCCACCGGCCAAAGCAGCCGCAATTTCCGCGCCGGCCTCGCCCTCGGCCACGGCCAACGCCCCGACCCCGCCACCGGCATCATCGAAGGCCTCGACACCGCCCCGGCCCTGCTCGCCCGCGCCCACGCCGCCGGATGCGACATGCCGGTCACCGCCACCGTCGTCGAATTGCTGGCCGGAACCATCGGCCTGAACGACGCGATCGAGCGATTGATGCGACGGGGGCTGCGGGACGAGGGTCAGTGAAGCAGCAACGAAGTCTTTCGTTTTTCGCCTGACCCGGAGGAATTTACACCCGGCGGCGCTGACCTGACCTTTACCGACGCGGCTACCAGCCGTGGCGGCACCCAGCAGAAAAACCATATAATAGTTCTTGCATGTTTTCGTGAAAACACGTAACCGTGAGCGCAACGTCCATATTAAAAGACCGTAAACTTGCGGTCATATTCTCAGGGAGCGACCACAATCATGCAGCCTAACCACGCCAAATCCGGTATCAAGATCAATCTCGCCACCACCATGTCGGCGGTGCTGGCGCTTACGCTGTCGGGCATGTGTGCCGCGGAGGCTGCCGGACCGGTGGCCCCTCCGCTGGTGACCCCCGCATGGGTCGCCGCCCATTTGCATACACCGGGTATGGTGATCGTCGAGGTCTATGATTTCGACAAACAAAAGCCCGCCTACGCGAAAGAGCACATCCCCGGCGCGGTCTTCACCGGCTTCCTGAGTGACCATTGGCGTATTCCGATGAACGGCCTGCCCTTTGTGTTGCCCCCCGAGGCGACGATAGCCAAGGTTATCGAAGGCGTCGGTATCAGCAACAACAGCCGTGTCATTCTGGTGCCCGGCGGCGCGGTCAAAGGCGATTTCCCGGCCACGACCCGGATCTACTGGACGCTGCGAATGGAAGGGATGAACAACGTTTCGATCATGAACGGCGGCGATCATGCCTGGCTCGCGAACCCCAAGGATGTGGTTGCCACCGGCGATCTCACCCCCGCTGTCGGGAAGTTCACGCCGCATTACGATGCTGGCCTCCTCGCAACCCGCAGCATGGTTCAGGCCGATCTGAATACCCACAAGTTCCAGCTCGTCGATGCGCGACCGGCAAAACAGTATGACGGCAAGGTGAAGCCCGGCGTGGACAAGAAAGCCGGAACAATTCCGGGCGCGCTCAATCTGCCGTTCTCCGTGGTGCTGACTGCCGATCATGAAGGGATCATGGACCGGGCCGGCGTTGAGGGCGCCATGAAAAAGGCGGGTATCGCAACCGACAAGCCGACCTATACGTTCTGCAATACAGGTCATCTCGCCTCGCTCGATTGGTTTGCGCTGCGCGAGATCGCCCATGTGCCGGATGTGAAACTCTATAGTGGATCGATGTCGGAATGGACCCGCGATGCGTCCTTGCCGGTCGTCGATGGCAAATCCGCATTTTGAACCATCATCCTCCCGTCACTTTCGCCCCGAGTGAAATAGCATGAGCCAAGCAAATCCAAGACCACAGCCCAGACCACGATGGAACCCCTATCTATCGGGTATAGCCCTCGGTGTTGTCCTGTTCGCAACGTTCTTCGTCTCAGGGCACGGCCTCGGCGTGACCGGGGCAACGACCTCGATGACGGCTGTCACCGTTGCGGCGGTGGCCCCACATGCCATCGGGCCGCAGGATTATCTGGCTGCCTATGCCCGTGCAGGGTTGAACTCCTGGATCGTCTGGGAGGTCCTCGGCGTCGTCATCGGCGCGCTTGCCGGCAGCCTGATCGGCCGCAGGTTCAACGCGCAGATCGATGGTCCACCGCGGCTCCGGTCGTTCGGTCGGCTTGGTCTGGCCATACTCGGGGGGGCAGTGTCGGGTTTCGGCGCCCGAATGGCGATGGGGTGCACCAGCGGTATGGGCCTCTCGGGCTCCGCACCTCTCGCCGTTGCCGGGTTTCTGTTCCTGATCGGATTTTTCGCCGCGGGTGTCGCGTTCGGCACTGTGTTCAAACCTCTCTGGCAAAGAAAGTCATTCTCATGATGATCCCCTGGTCCGGGCTGGTCCTCGGCGTTTTATTCGGCCTGATCCTTGAAGGCGCAGGTTTTGGAGATCCCGGCTGCCTGACCGCGCAACTGCGGTTCAGCAACTGGGCGGTGTTCAAGGTCATGTTCACCGCCATCGTGGTCAGCAGCATTATGCTGTATGCGTCACGGGCATTCGGGTTGATCCATCTGTCGGATATCTTTGTTCCCTCGGTGTATTTCTGGGGAACGCTGCTTGGCGGGGTCGGTGTCGGCATCGGCATGGCGGTCGGCGGTTATTGCCCGGGCACCTCGGCCGTGGCGATGGCCTCCGGACGGCTCGATGGCCTGCTGTTCCTGGTCGGCATCGGCGGCGGTACGCTCGCGTTCAATCAGGTCTATCCTTCAATCAAGCCCTGGATTTATGCTCAGACCGGACCCGCATCAATCACCGTGCCCCAGTTGCTGCACGTGTCTCCCTGGGGCGTTCTTGGCGCTCTCATGGCTATATTGGTCACGATCAGCTGGCTGGTCGATCGAACCAGATCAACCTCAATCCCCGCCACCGTCGCCCCGTTCGCGCCGGCAGGCACGTCTCAACCGAAACACTAGGATCACACGCGATGGCAAATAGCCGAACGAAATCATCCCGCCGTACAGTTTCACTGCTCGCAGTCGCGATCGGCTTGACACCGGCCTTGCCGGCTGCCGTCGGGACTTTCAACCCGATCGGGATCAGCGATGCCGCAACGCCGCAAAATCCCTGCGCCCCGTCAGCATCGACCGCCAAGGCTCAGTCACAGACTCCAGCCAAAGCCATGAAAAAAACAAAAAAGAAGCCGGCAAATCCCTGCGCCCCCTGACGTCCCCGTCCCGGGCGGTCCGCGCCCGCGAAGCAGTGACCGGGCAAATCATCACCTGGGCTTCACTGGGACAAAGCGCTCCGGCCCGCGTGCTCGCGGGCACGGAGCGCTTCACCGAGTGGGCCCGCTACCCGCAACCCGATGCGGTCGATCCGGACAGTTTGTGGCGCTTCTATTACCACGCGCATCCCCGGTCGGAGCGCCTGCACAACGAGCACGGACATTTTCACATCTTCGTCCCTGCGTCGGCCAACGTCAGGTCCGAGCCTCCTCCCGCGAATTCCCATCTCATCGCCGTCTCCGTCGATTCCAAAGGGCTGCCATTACGCCTGTTTACCACCAACCGCTGGGTGACGGACGAGGTCTGGCAAACCGCCGATGCGATGATCCGGCATCTGAAGTCACCTTCACTGCATCATGCCGAGCCGCGCGATGTTGCGGAATGGCTCAATCATCTGATTGTCATGTTCGGATCAACCATAGAAGCGCTCCTGAAGGCCCGCGATGAGCGCCTCAGTACCGGCGGCATCCTTCGGCATAAATCTCTTGAGGACCGCCGCCTGCGGATACCGAGTCAGCGAAGGATCAGAATCGAGTAACGACAACTCGAAGGAACCGGAATCTCCAAGTCGCTGCAGGCAATGCGACCGTTCAGGGCGTGGACCCATTGCAGCCGGATCGTCTCTGATCGAGCCTCCGAACCGCCCGCGACTCCGATCAGGAAAATTTTTCGCTTCTTTTTTACAAAAAGGAAGCCCGTCCCTGACCTGACCTAAACCCCGAACGCCTCGGCAATCCCGCCCACCCGGTCGGTCACGATATCCCATGCCTCCGCCGGTTTCGCCCGGTCGCCGGTCCCCGGCCCGTGTTCGGCGGGGCGGCTGATGAAGGCGGTGGCAAGGCCGAAACTCGCGGCGGCGGCGAGATCGTCGTTATGGGCGGCGGCGAGCATCACCTGATCGGGCGCGAGGCCGAGCAGATCGCACGCCCCGAGATAAACCTCGGCGTCCGGCTTGTAATGACGGAACAGATCCGCGCCGAACGTGACATCCCAGGGAAACAGGTTGCGTTTGGCAAGCGAGACCTGCAGCGCCAGATGACCGTTGGAAAGCGGCCCGATGATCGCGACGCTCTTGAGACGCCCCAGCCCCTCCGCCACGTCGGGCCACGGCGCGAGCCGGTGCCAGAGCCGCACCAGATGTTCGCAATCGGCATCGTCGAGCGGCCCGATTTCATGGCGGCGGGCAATGTTCATCAGGGCATCGCGATGCAGATCGTCCAATATGGTCCACGGCACCAGCCCGCGCCGCACCCGGTCCATCGAGGGCCGATAGGCACGCCGCCAGCTATCCGCGATCTCGGCCCAGTCGGCGGAAATCCCGCGCGCCGCCCCGAACGCGGAAAGCCCCGCGATCACGCTGCCACGCCAATCCACCAGCGTGCCGAACACGTCGAACAGCACCGCCTTCGGTGCGTCCCGTAGCCGTGCCACGCCTAGCGCCCGTAGAGCAGCAGCACCACGACCAGCACGACTGCCACCGCCTGCAACCCGACGCGCCAGCGCATCAGCCGGTTCTGCCGTCGCGGATCGGCACCGGTCGTCATGCCGACCGCCCCGGTCAGCAGCACGGCGACCACGGCGATCATGTCAAGCCCGAGAAGAACGATCAGAAAATCACGCATTGGAGAGATATAGTCACAAAACGTATCGACGGGTAGAGGGTCGCGCGGTTGACATCACGCCGCCGCGCGCTTTCAGAGAAGCCCATGCGCCTGATCCGCTCCCTCGCGATCGCCCTGATCGTCTGCCTCGCCGGCATCACCCCGAGCCACGCTGCGGAAAACCCCCTGGCCGCCCTCATGGCCAAACCCGCCGCGACCCCCAAACCCGCCCCAACCACGCCCGGCACCACGCCCCACACCACGCCCGGCACCACGCTCGACTCCGCCCAGATCAACGCGGCGATCGCGACACTCAACAACCCCGCCCAGCGCAACGCCCTGATCGCAACCCTCCAGGCCATGAAGGCCCCCGCCGCCACCCCGGCGAAACCCGGCACCCCAACCACCACCACCATAACCACCGCCGCCCCCGCCATGGGCATCGGCTTCGTCCAGATCGCCGAGATGAAAACCCGCCTCGTCCTCGGCGAAATCATCACCGCCCTGCGCGAAGCGACCGATATCCGCCTGATCTGGCACTGGCTGGTCTTCGTCGCGACCGACGCATGGCTCCGTCAAACGGTCATCCACGCCGCAATCCGCCTCGCCGCCGTCCTCGCCACCGCCCTGATCGCCGAAGCCGCCGCGATCTTCCTGCTCCGCCGCCCGCGCGCCGCCATCATCGCCCGCGCCGCGCGCTGGCGCGATTCCCTCATCGCCCTTGACGCCGAAGACCCCGAAAGCGAAGCCGCCGGCCTCGCCGCCGCCGAAGCTGGCGAGACCGAGCCCCGCCCGCGCCGCCGCTCCCTCCGCCGCTGGTTCCGCCGCCTACCCTACGCGATCGGCCATTTCCTGCTCGCCCTCGTCCCGATCGTGATCTTCGCCGCCGTCGGCTTCATCTGGCTCTCCGGCAGCATCGCGAACGAACGCGTCGCCCGCCTCGTCATCATCGCGGTTCTCAACGCCTACCTCGCCTGCCGCGTCACCCTCGAAATCGCCCGCTTCCTGCTCGCCCCCCGCCACCGCGAAATCCGCCTGATCCGCACGACCGACCGCCGCGCCACCTGGCTCGTCACCTGGCTGCGCCGGATCATCGCGGTGATCGCCTTCGGCTACGCCGCCATCGCCACCGGCACCCTGTTCGGCCTCTACCACGCAGCAAGTCAGGTCCTCGTCAAGCTGGTCTCGCTGATCGTCCACGTCATGCTCGCGATCATGGTCCTCCAGGCCCGCCGCCCGGTCGCCGCGATCATCCGGGGCGACCGCCCGGGCCGCCCGCCGCGCACCGGCCTCGTCGCCGCCATGCGCGCCGGCCTCGCCCGCTCCTGGTACGTCCTCGCTTTGTTCTACATCGTCGCCCTCTGGATCGCCTGGGCGATCGGCGTCCCCCACGCCTTCGTCATCATGCTGAAAATCGTCCTGATCTTCGCCGTGATCATCTCGATCGCCCGCAGCATGACCACCTGGATCGACCACGGCCTCGAATCCGCCTTCGACCCGGACGCCGCCTGGCACGAGCAATACCCCATCCTCCACGCCCGCGGCCGCATGTACCTGCCGATCCTCAAGCTCGCGATCGGCGCGATCATCGCGGTCATCGCCGTCCTCGTAATCCTGCAACTCTGGGGCCTCGGCATCCTCAGCTGGTTCGCGGTCACCGCCATCGGCCGCCGCATTGTCGGCGCCGTTATCACCATCGCGCTCGCCACCATCATCGGCCTGATCGTCTGGGAAATCATCAACGCTGCCCTCGAAAACCACGCGGAACACCTCATCGCGCAAGGCCGCGCCGGCCGCGCCGCCCGCTACCGCACCCTCCTGCCGATGATGCGCTCCACCCTGCTGGTGATCATCCTCGTCATCGTCGCCCTCGTCGTGCTGAGCGCCATCGGCGTCAACGTCACCCTCCTGCTCGGCGGCCTCTCCATCTTCGGCCTCGCCGTCGGCTTCGGCTCGCAAAAACTGGTGCAGGACATCATCACCGGCCTGTTCCTGCTGCTGGAAGACGCGATGCAGGTCGGCGATTCCGTCACCCTCGGCGGCATGTCCGGCGTCGTCGAAAAACTCTCGATCCGCACCATCCGCCTGCGCGGCGGCGACGGCTCGCTGAACATCATTCCGTTCAGTTCGGTGACCACGGTCACCAACAGCTCGCGCGATTTCGGCTATGCCCCGATCAACATCGGTGTCGGCTACAACGAAGACATCGACAAGGTCCAAGCCGTCATCCATGAAATCTTCGAAACCATGCGCGCCGAACCCACCTGGGCCGCCCAGATCAGCAACGACCTCGAACTCTGGGGGCTCGACCAGTTCGGCGCCTCCTCGGTCAACATCGTCGGCCGCATCAAAACCCCCGCCGGCAAACAATACGGCGTCCGCCGCGAATTCAACCGCCGCGTCAAGATCCGCTTCGACGCGGACGGCATCGAACTCCCCTACAACTACCAGCGCATCACCATCGACCCCGCCGAATTCCGCCAAGCCTTCGGCCCCCCAAAAACCGACGCCCCCAAAACAACCGCTCCCACCACCGCCCCGGAAACGAATGGCTGACTCCCCTCACCCCGACCTCCTCAGGTCCGTCCCATGATGATACGAACTGCGCGCATGAACGCGATCGATCAGCGCCGCGCCCTCGCCAACCGCCTGACCACCGACGGCTACGCCTTCCTCGAAGGCCCGATCCTCGATTCCATGCTCCCGGAAGACGCCCTCACCCCGGCAAGCTGGAACCGCTTCGCCGCCAGTTGGGAAGGCATGCCGGTCGATACCTACATGGCCGATGGCGGGCGCTACCGCCGCCGCCGCTTCGCCGTCTTCTCAGCCACCCCCGGCGAAACCATCCACCGCAGCGCCCACCAGCCCCACTACCAGGCCCGCGACTACAACAGCCTCAACGGCGGCATCGAACGCTGGTTCGACCCGATCGACCCCGAAGTGGCGGACGGCCTCACCTTCCAGGCCCTGCTCGGCTTCACCCGCTCCCTGTTCGAACAACAGGCCGGCATCCACCCCTGGCACATCGAAGCCCACCAGTTCCGCATCGAAACCGGACCCGACGGCACGGGCCTCCCAACCCCCGAAGGTATGCACCGAGACGGAGTCGATTACGTCCTGGTCCTGATGGTCCGCCGCGCCAACATCCACCAGGGCACCACCACCATCCACACTCTCAACGGCAACCTCCTCGGCAGCTTCACCCTCACCCACCCGCGCGACGCCGCCTTCGTCAACGACCGCCGCGTCTTCCACGGCGTCACCCCGGTCGTCCCGCTCCAACCCACCGAACCCGCCTTCCGCGACGTACTGGTCCTCACCTACCGCAAAACCTGAACCGCCCGCTTGCTTGCCACAAATCCCCGGTTGCAGGCATAATCGGGGCATGGATATTTTTCACTCGATCCGCTCGGTCCTGGCGCCGCCGCACCGGGCCGGCCTGCCGTTCATCGCCGGCGGCCTCGTCCTCATCGTCCTCGGCCTCATCTTCGCCGGCTGGCTCGCCTGGATCGGCGTGATCCTCACTTTGTTCTGCCTCTATTTCTTCCGCGACCCCGATCGCGTCCCACCCCCCCGCGCCGATGCCCTGGTCGCCCCCGCCGATGGTCTGATCACCCGGGTCGACCTCGCCATCCCCCCGCCCGAACTCGGCCTGCCCGCCACCCCGCTCCCCCGCATCGCCATCTTCCTCTCGGTGCTCGATGTCCACGTCAACCGCATCCCCATGGCCGGCACCATCACCCGCATCGCCTACCGCCACGGCACCTTCGTCAACGCGGCCGACAAAGACTCCGACAACAACGAACGCAACGCCCTCGCCCTGCGCCTCGACAACGGTGCCGAAATCGCCATCGTGCAAATCGCGGGCCTGATCGCGCGCCGCATCCTGTGCGACGTCCACGAAGGCGACCACGTCGCCACCGGCGCCCGCTTCGGCATCATCCGCTTCGGCAGCCGCACCGATGTCTACCTGCCGCCCGGCACACTCCCCCTCGTTACCATCGGCCAACGCGCCATCGGCGGCGAAACCGTCCTCGCCAATATCGCCGCCACCCCCTTCGGCATCCCGCCCGCCGCCGACATCCCCACCACCCCCCCGCCCGGCCTGTGAACGATCCGCCTGTGCACGACCGGCCTGTGAACGACCAGCCGGTGAACGACGCCGGAAAACCCGCGCGCTTCGCCCTGCCGCGCCGCCGCCGCGCCCGCCGCCCCCGGCTGCGCGGCCTCAGCTTCAACCGCATGCTGCCCAACCTGCTCACCCTGGTCGGCCTCTGCGTCGGCTTCAGCGCCATCCGCTTCGCCCTCGATGGCCGCTTCGGCGCCGCCGTCATCGCCATCGCCGTCTCCGGCGCGATCGACGGTCTCGACGGCCGCCTCGCCCGCCTCCTCAAAGCCACCTCCCGCTTCGGCGCGGAATTCGACAGCCTGTCCGACTTCCTCTGCTTCGGCGTCGCCCCCAGCCTCGTCCTCTACCTCTGGGCACTCGATGATTGGGGCGCGTTCGGCTACCTCCCCGAACTCATGTTCACCGCCAGCATGGCCCTCCGCCTCGCCCGCTTCAACGCCGCCATCGATGAACTCCCCCACACCGATGACGGCCACCTCCCCGCCTTCCGCTTCGCCAACAACTTCTTCACCGGAGTCCCCGCCCCCGCCGGCGCCGCCCTCTCGCTCCTGCCCATCTACCTCGGCCTCGAAGCCGCCGAACACAACATCGTCTGGCTCGCCGACCTCGCCCGCGCCCCCGCCCTCAGCGCCGCCGTCCTCGTCGCCACCGCCCTGCTCTGCGTCTCCACCCTCCCGGTCTGGAGCTTCAAAAACTTCAAAGTCCCCCCCCAATACGCCCTCGTCCTCCTCCTCGGCGTCGTCGTCTTCGCCGCCATCCTCCTCGCCGACCCCTGGCTCGGCCTCGCCCTCATCGCCGCCGCCTACCTCACAATGCTCCCCTTCAGCCGCCGCAGCTTCAAACGCCTCCAGGCCGAAGCCGAATCCCGCCTGCAACCGGAACCTGAACTGGACCTCGGCGACAAAGGTGAAGATAAAGGCGAAGGAAGCTCAAGCGCTTCTTTTTTGTAAAAAAGAAGCAAAAAACTTTTATTCGTCTGGTCCGTGCCGTTTCAATGGCACGAAACCAGCATGGACTTCCTGCTGTTTCCCGAAATACCATTGCAGGCGATTCATCGAACAAACTCGCGCGCAAGCACAGCTTGAAACTAAATTTTTGATCTGGGCCTCCGCCCCGTCAAACAGCGCAGTCCCAGATCAAAAAAGTTTTTTGCTTCTTTTTTACAAAAAAGAAGCCCTATCTTGCCTTGCCTTGCCTTGCCTTGCCTTTGCTTTGCCTACACCACGCACCATTCAAATCTTGGAAGACGTTCCCGACGCAGTGCTGCCGCCATGTGTCATACCCAATCCCGGATCGACCCGGTGCAGCACCAGCAGGAGCAGCAGGATCACGATGAGGGTGGCGAACACCCCGCCGAGCAGTCTGATTGCCATGATGATCAGGGCGATGGCCACCACCACGAGCAGGATGGTCTGGATATGGGGCGGCACGTGCAGGTCGTTCATGAATCCGATCAGGAGTCCGTCGATGAAGGCGATGAGCTGCATCACGAGTCCGGCGAGGGCGTAGATGATCGAGGTAATGACGGCGATAGCGTGGTCCATATTGGATCTTTCGGTTCAGGTTGCCGTCTGTCCTCGTGCTTTTAAAAACCGGCTGAACGCGCGGAGCGACACGTCGGACACGTAGTGTTCGATTCCTTCGGCGTCGGCCTCTGCGGTTTCCGGCGGCACGCCGATCGCTTCGAGCAACTGCACCACGAGCCGGTGCCGTGTCCGCACCCGTTCGGCCAGTGCGAGGCCTGCGTCGGTCAGGAACACGCCGCGATAGGGTTTCGAGGTTGCCAGCCCTTCGCGTTTGAGCCGGTTGATGCTTTTCGCCGCGGTCGGGTGGGACACGCCGAGTCGCCGCGCGATATCGATCGGCCGCGCTTCGCCGTTGATCGCGAGCAGGTCCGCGATCAGTTCGACGTAATCTTCGAGCAGTGCCGATGATTGCGCGGTCCGGGCGCGGCAGAACCGTTCGGCCTGGGTCGGCTCGGCGGGCAGGGCGTCGTGGGGTTCGCGCAACGGGGCCGCGGTCATGCCGAGTGCATAGCCCCCCGGTCCCGCCGGGTCCACCCGGCATTATCCCAGGCGGGTCAGCCCGCCAGCATCCAGGGCGGTGCCGGCAGGTTCTTGCTCGCCAGAAATTCCGGGTTGAACAATTTCGACTGATACCGCGCCGCCCCGTCGCACAAAATGGTCGCGATGGTATGGCCCGGCCCCATTTCCCGCGCGACCGCGATGGCGGCAGCCACGTTGATCCCCGCCGAGCCGCCGATCGAGAGCCCTTCATGGATCATCAGGTCGAACACCTGTTCCAGCATCGCGGCATCTCCGATCCGCACCGCCCCATCGATCGGTGCTCCTTCGAGGTTGCCGGTCACCCGCCCCTGCCCGATCCCTTCGGTGATCGACGATCCGGCCGATTTCAGCTCCCCGGTCGTCACCCAATCATAGAGCGCGCTGCCATCCGGGTCGGCCAGAATAATCCGCACCGCGGGATTATGCGCCTTGAGCGCCATGCCAACGCCCGCGAGCGTCCCCCCGGTGCCGCAGGCGCAGGTGAACGCATCGATCCGCCCGCCGGTCTGCGCCCAGATTTCCGCCCCCGTGGTCCGCCGGTGCCCCTCGCGATTCTCGGTATTGTCGAACTGATTGGCCCAGAACGCCCCGGTTTCCTCGGCGATCCGGCGCGATACGTGAACGTAATTGCCGGGATCGCGATACGGTTTCGCCGGCACCAGCCGCAAATCCGCCCCGATCATCCGCAGAAAATCGATCTTCTCACGGCTTTGTGTTTCCGGCATCACAATGATGCACCGATACCCCCGCGCATTGGCCACCAGCGTCAGCCCGATCCCGGTATTGCCCGCCGTGCCCTCCACAATCGTGCCGCCCGGCTTGAGCGTCCCCGCCGCCTCCGCCGCCTCGATCATCGCCAAAGCCGCGCGATCCTTGACCGAACCGCCCGGATTCATGAACTCGGCCTTGCCCAGTATCGTGCACCCCGTCACGTCGGAGGCCCGCCGCAGCCGGATCAACGGCGTATGCCCGATCGCACCGGGAAGCCCATCCCCGCTCACCCCTTCTGCGAAATTGGTCTTCGGTGCTATCGTCATCGCGCTGTCCCCACGGATCGGTTATATGGATCGTTTATCTTGAATATATCGAGCATCCGGCCCAAACCGGACAAAGCAGCCACTATCCTAATGGAGGAAACCATGATTGACGATGTCGCCCCCAAGCAGGTCTGGGAAACCCTGATGAGCAACCCGGACGCCGTGATGTGCGACGTGCGGACCGTTGCGGAATGGAATTTCGTCGGCATGCCGGACCTGTCGCAGGCAGGCAAACACGTCGTCCCGGTCCAATGGCAGGTTTTCCCCACCATGCAGCCCAACCCGCAATTCCTCGATCAGTTGCAGGAAGCCGGAATCGGCCCCGACCATCACGTCTATTTCCTCTGCCGCACCGGAGGCCGCAGCATGGCCGCCGCCAAAGCCGCCCAGGCCGCCGGATTCAAACACGTCTACAACATCAAGGACGGCTTCGAAGGCCCCCAGGACCAACGCGGCCATCGCGGCCATGTCGCGGGATGGAAGCATGACGGGCTGCCTTGGGCGCAGAAGTAAGGGGGTAGGGAAGAAGGGTTCTTTTTTGAAAAAAAGAACCAAAAAACTTTTTTGAATCTGGGTCCGTGCCGGTGACAACGCCCGGGCCCCATAGGAGCGAAAGTTTTTTGCTACTTTTTTTCAAAAAAGTAGCCTTCCTTCCCCTATCTCTACTTTCTCACCTCCCCACCCCCGGGCGTATACAATCGCAATGCCCTGGACCCCCACCTACACCCCTCTCACCCTGAAGGAAAAACTCACCTTCACCGCGCGCAAACTGCGCGAGACCATGGCCACCCGGCACAAACTCCTCGGCATCGCCCTCCCGCTGCTCTGCCTGCTCGACGCCCGCTTCAGCAGCCTCATCAACCGCCTGCTCGACGCCATCGCCGCCACACCCGGCCCGCACCGCCCGCGATCCCCGCGCCCCCATTCCGAGCAGTCCCAATCCGACTCCCCGCGCGAATCCCGCGCCCCGGCATGGCTCCGCAACTGGCACACAACCAGCCTCGGCCCGCCGCCACCCTTGCCGCGCCGCTTCGGCATCCTCCGCCGCACCTTCGCCCATTACACGGTCAACGGCTTCATCGCCCAGATCGAACACCTCCTCACCACGCCGGACATGCAGGACGCGATCGCCCGAAACCCGGCCATCCCCCGCATCCTCCGCCCGCTCTGCCACCTCTGCGGCATCAAACCCCCCGCCATCCTCACTTTGCCGAAACGCCCGCGCCGACCGCGCCCCAAACCCGCGCCCAAACCCATCCCGGAACCCGCGCCGCCCGACCTCGACGATCGCAGCATCTGCTATTTCATCCCCAACCCAGCCAACCCGCGCAACTTCATCCCGGTCTATCCCCCCGGCTCCCCACTCCGCTACGACACCATCCGAAAACCGAAAAAATCCCGCTGACCCCCAACACTTTCTCACATCTAAATCGTTACGATATCATAACGACTTAGATGTGGAAAAACCCCGGCCCGCATAACGGACCGGGGGTCGAGGATCACTTCTTGTAGGGTTTGAACCCGTAATGCTCGAAAATCTTCAACGCCGCAGGCGTCTGCACAAAGGACAACCAGGCTTTCGCGGCAGCCGGATGCGCCGCATCCTTCACCATCGCCCCGCCATAGATCGCGGTGGTGTTGTATTTCGCCGGCAGATCGATGTTGCTGATCGGATGGCCGATCTGCTCCTGAAAAATCGCCTCCGATTTCCAGGTCACCCCGGCATCCGCCAACCCCTGCATCAGGAACAGCGGCGTCTGGCGATGATGGATATGGGTCAGGATCGTCGAACCATCCTTCACCCCGGTCTCATAGACCTTCTGCTCCAGCGCCTTGCCCCCCGCCTTCACGAGGCTGGCCTCGATCTGCCGGGCAATTCCCTCGAAGGCCGGGTTCGGCATCACCAGCTTCACGCCGGGTTTACCGAAATCCTTGAGCCCGGTGATATGCCCCGGATTGCCCTTCGGAATCATGATCGTGAGGTTGTTGGTCGCATAAGCGACCGGCGGCCCCACCAGCATCCCGTCCGAAATCAGCGACTTCACCTTTTTCAACCCGGCCAGAAACGCATCCGGCTTGGCGGTGAAGCTCATATTACCGACGGTGAAAATCCCGCCCGCCTTCATCGCCTTGATTTCGAGACCCGGCGGAATCGTCACCACGAACACCCCACCCTTGTATTGGGGATGCTCGGCCTCGAACGTCTTAACCAGCGGCGCCACCGCAAAATAGTAATTGCCGCCGATATAGAGGATCAGTTTCGGGTGATCGATATCGCCATGAAAATCGGCCATGTCGTCCACTTCCGGCACGGTGAACAAAAATCCCTTGTTCACCGTGTCGTTGTTCGCCCCGCCCTGCCAGGGCGGAAACATGTCGCCCTTGTATTTCGGTGCCTCGACCTTGCCGTTCCACCCGGTATCCGCCGCATGGGCGATGGCCAGCCCCGCCACCGCGAGGCATGCCGCCGATACCACCGCCGCCAACCGCAGCTTCATTCGCGTCTTCATAGTCATCTCCCTGTTCAGTTCCGGATCGCGACTATTATTTCGCGTATTGATAACCCGCGAGTTGAAACTGCGGAATCGTCCCCACCACGCCCGGTGTCAGCACCGCGCCGGGGATCAGATGGTTGGTGAATTCCGCCGCCATCGCCGGATGCGAAAGCTTGTCGGGATTGATCCCCTTTTTCAAAATCCCCATCGTGAGTTCCCACACCTCGTTATGACAGGCGCAGAACACTGCCCCGCGCTTCTGCAGCACGACGATCGAGTTATCGAGCGGCGAGAACACGCCCTTCGGATTATTATAATCTGCGGCACTCGCCTTCGACGCCGCCGGCACATCCATCCAGGTGTTGGACTTGACCTTGCCGCCGGTAAACTTGGTCAGATACTTGTCCCAGATATACTTGTCGTAAAGCGCGAGATGAGCAGTACCATGAGTCGCCGAAACTGCGATGAAATCCGGATGCTTCCACGACCAGATCTGCGCGTTCATCGAGTTGCGCATCAGGTTGAGCCAGGGGCTGTCCAGCGCGGTATTGTCCCACACCTGCTTGGGTCCGCCCGAATAGGCGAACAACAGATGCAGCGCCTCGCTGTCATACTGATCGGCACTGGTCAGGATCATCGGCACCGATTTGAAATCCCGCCGGCGCGGTGCCTTGGCCAGCGCCGCCGTGAGCGCCTTCAGCTTGGTCGCATGCGGCGGAATGAACTCATCCCCCATCGTCGCCGCCTCCGCGACTCCGATCGGCGATAACGCCGCCCCGAGCGCCGCGATCCCCAGCCCCGCCGCCGGCATCGCCAGCGTGGAACGACGGCTGAAACCGCGTTGGTCGTCGTTCTGTTCAGTCATGGTGGTCCCCCCTGTAATGGCGCAGCCAGCCCCATGCCGGCCTGCGGTCGTAAAATCTACTTCTGTGCCCCGAGCACGTGGCCATTGACGGTCTTGCCGTACATCGAGAATTTATTGTCGTGGAACTTCTTCCGCGTCTCCGCGACGCTCTTCACAAAGCGCGGGTCCTGCGGCCGGTTCTGGCTGTCGATATACGTCGCGACATCCCATGCCTGCTGCACGCTCAGCGTCCCCGCCACGCCATAGGGCATATTCGCATGAATGAACTCGGCGGCATTCTTGATGCTGCCCATCCCCGCGCCCCAGTTGAACGACTTGCTGCCCCACAGCGCCGGAAACACCGTCTGTCCCCGGACATACTGCCCAGACCCATCGGCCTCGTGGCACAACGAGCAATTCTGCTTATAGACCGCCTCGCCCGCCGCATAGGTCGCCGGCTTGGGTGGTGCCGCCAGCTTCGGATAGCCCCGCCCGGCAAGCTTCGCCCCGGTCGGCGCCCCCGTCGCCAGGAAATACGAATAGGCTTCAAGCGCCACGATGGTCTGGCTGTCGAGCTTCGGCACCTTGCCGTTCTCGCTGAACCGGAAGCAGCCCTGCAACCGCATCCCGAAATTATTCACCTTCTTGTTCTTCGCCCGATAGGTCGGATAGGCGGTGTAAGCCGCCCACATCGGCGCCGAATCCGCCAGCGCACCGGCGTTGAGGTGGCAATTGCTGCAATTGAGCGCATCGCCGATAATCCCGTGGGCATAGACCGTGGTATGGCGAAAGATATTCTCGCCAAGCTTCACCTCGGCCCCGAACTTGCCTTTGGGAATCGATGTCAGAGCGGGCGGGTTGAACGCCAGAGGCTTCGCAGCCGGTGTGGCCGCCAGAGCCGAAGCCGATCCACCGGCAATCACGGCGATGGCCGTGACGATCATTGAGGTCCGCATCACTTTTTACCTCCCTTCGCGTCACCGGGCTTGGGCAGATGCGTCGGATTGGCCGACAGGCTGGCGTAGTACCCGGCCACGGCCTGAACCTGCGCCGCACTCAACTTGCTCGCGACATTCGACATCAGATGCAGCGGATCGTTCTTGCGGGTCCCTTTCTGCCAGGCGATCAACTGATCCGCGAGGTAGGCCTTGGGCTGCCCGGCCAGACGCGGAAATTCCGCCCCCACGCCGATCCCATACGGCCCATGGCACGAATCGCACGAGGGCAGGCCGGTGGTCTTGTTGCCCCAATCCCCGTTCATCGCGATATCCGCCCCCAACCCGGTCGGCAGCGGCTGCGGTTCAGGCTTCGCCGGCACCTTCAAACCCGCGTAATACGCCCCGATCGCCTTGCGTTGCGCGGCATCCAGCGGAATCGCCATGCTCTTCATGATGGCGTTGACCCTTGTCCCGTGCTTGAAGCTGTAAAGCTGCTGCTCGATATAGGCCGCACTGAGCCCCGCGAGCGCCGGATATTGCGCCCCCACATCCCCCAGCCCCGCCGCGCCATGGCATGCGGCACACGAAGCGATCTGCGGGGGTACCGCTGCCGATCCCGCCGAAATTGCGGTCATCGAAACAACGGCACCCGCCGCGACTACTCTGATCAGCGCTCGACTCATGTCAGAATTTCCCCCACCTCGCGCGACCACGGCGCGGTTATGACCGATCTACCCGATTTGATCATCCAGCATGCAGCGATCAAACCAATCTGCCGGGTGGATCAATTCTAACGAATGAATGTGACCGTCGCCGCCGTCAATCCCACGGCGCAGGATCGAGCGCATCCAGCGGGATCTTGAGATAGCGTTTGCCATTCGATTCGGGCGGCGGCAGGTGGCCGCCCCGGATGTTCACCTGGAGCGAATGCAGGATCAGCTTCGGCATCGGCAATGTCGCATCGCGCTCCTCGCGCTTGGCAACGAACGCCGCCTCCTCGAACGGATGGAGGTGCTCATTGTCGGCACGCTGCTCCGCAACCGTGCTTTCCCAGGCCGGACCACGGGTTTCGGGCGGATAGTCATGCCCGACAAAAATCCGGGTCGCGTCCGGCAGCGCCATGATCGCCTCGATGCTGTGCCACAAGGCACGCGCATCGCCACCCGGAAAATCGGCCCTCGCGGTGCCGATATCGGGATGGAAAAGCGTGTCGTGCACAAAAGCGGCATCGCCGATCACGTAGGTGATAGAGCATAAAGTGTGGCCCGGGGAGAACATCACCGAGGCATCAAGCGACCCGATCTTGAAGGTCTCGCCCGCCTCGAACAGATGATCCCACTGCGAACCATCGGTCGGGAAATCATCCGGCAGATTGTACAGCGCCTTCCATAGACGCTGCACCTTGACCACACCGGCCCCGATCGCGGTCGGTACCCCGGTTTTCGCGTTGAGATATCCTGCCGCCGAGAAATGATCGGCATGGGGATGGGTATCGAGAATCCATTCGAGGGTCAGGCCTTCGTGCTCGATATAGGCCAGAAGCTCATCAGCCGACTCGGTCGAGGTCGCGCCCGATTTTTCGTCGAAATCATGGACCGGGTCGATGATCGCGCAGCGCTTCGTCACCGGATCGCTGACGACATACTGAACGCTGAACGTCCGTTTCTCGAAAAAACCCGCAACCACGGGGCGCGTGGTCGCGGATGGTGAGGTCATCATCGTGTCAGGCGGCATCAGCGAACTGCTTTTCCTTATGTCCGATATCGAGGTCGATCCCCTTGAGCATCACGCTCCAGTAGAGAAAAGGTAGGAACTTGGTCTTCAACAACCAAGAGGAATAACGCGGCACCCGGGGATCGAGCGGGAAGCTCGGCGTCACCTTGCCACCATAGGTGAATTCCGCCAGCACGATCTTGCCGTAATCGGTGGTGAGCGGGCAGGACCCGTAGCCATCGTAGGAGGCGGTGCCGGTATTCGAATTCATTGCCGCAACCAGGTTTTTCACCACCACCGGCGCCTGCATCCGCAATGCCGCGACCGTCTTGCTGTTGGGCGAACTGGCAGCATCCCCGAGCGAGAAGATATTCCTGTATTTGACATGCTGCATCGTGTGCTGATCGACATCGACGAATCCCGCCGCGTTCGAGATCGGGCTGCCTTTGAGGAAATCAGGCGCGCTCTGGGGCGGCGTCACGTGGATCATGTCGAAATCGCGCACCACTTCGGTCGTGCTGTCATCGGCATTGGTGACGATGAACGTGGCTTTCTTCGCCGGCCCGTCGATCGATTTCAGCGTGGTCCTGAGGTTCACCTCGATATTGTGCCGCTTCATCGCCGCCTTCAGCGATGGCACGAAAGGTGCCACCCCGAACAGGCTCGGCAGCGCCGTACAGAAAGCGATATCCGCCGCGCCGCGCTTGCCGGTACGGCGCAGATGATCGGCGGCGAGATAGGCGATTTTCTGCGGCGCACCCGGGCATTTGATCGGCATTGGCGGCTGGGTGAAGATCATTTTGCCGCCTTGGAACGACTGGATGCACTCCCAGGTATAGGCCGCGAGATCACCGCGATAGTTGCTGCACACGCCGTTCTTGCCGATGGTTTCCTTCAGCCCCTCGATCTTGCCCCAATCGAGCTGCAGCCCGGGGCAGACGATGAGATAGCGGTAGCCGAGCGTCGTGCCGTCGGCGAGTTCGACGATATTCTGCTCGGGATGAAACGCCGACGCCGCCTTCTTGATCCATTCCACGCCATTGGGAATGAGCGAGGCTTCGGGCTTGACTGTCTGTTCGAGCGAGAACACCCCCGCGCCCACCAGGGTCCAGCCGGGCTGGTAGGCGTGGGTATCGGCCGGATCGACGATCGCGATCGAGCCTTTGACCTTGCTGCGCAACATCGCGGCGACAGTGATGCCCGCCGCGCCACCACCGATGATCAGGGTATCCAGTTGTCG